>NZ_AAMY01000002.1 GCF_000152905.1 Nitrobacter sp. Nb-311A | reverse complement strand
GCGATTCCGCGCAGGATTGTCTGGGAGAGTGTTGGCCGGGCATGGAAGCTGGACATTGGTATTCTCCGAAAGAGACGTTGTCCGAAAGAGACGTTGTCCGAAAGAGAAAGGGCGGCCCGGCGGCCGCCCTTGTTGGTGATGGTGTTGATCGTGCGGGTCCCGGTCAGTGCGCGGCGTGCGCCATGGCCGCGGCGCCGTTGCCCCAGACATAGATGCAGACGAACAGGAACAGCCACACCACGTCGACGAAATGCCAGTACCAGGCGGCGAACTCGAAGCCGAGGTGCTGGGAGGGCGTGAAGTGTCCGGCATTGGCGCGGAACAGGCAGACGATCAGGAAGATGGTGCCGACCAGCACGTGGAAGCCGTGGAATCCGGTCGCCATGAAGAAGGTGGCGCCGTAGACGTTGCCGGCGAAGCTGAAGGCGGCGTGATGATACTCATAGGCCTGCACGCAGGTGAAGATGGCGCCGAGCGCGATGGTCAGGATCAACCCCCACTTCAGCCCCTTGCGGTCGCCATTGAGCAGGGCATGGTGGGCCCAGGTCACGGTGGTGCCCGAGGTCAGCAGGATCAGGGTGTTGAGCAGCGGCAGGTGCCAGGGATCGAAGGTCTGGATGCCCTTGGGCGGCCAGACGCCGCCGAACAGCGCCTCGCGCGTCACATGCACGGGATCGCCCGGGAACAGCGCGGAGTTGAAGAAGGCCCAGAACCAGGCGACGAAGAACATCACCTCGGAGGTGATGAACAGGATCATGCCGTAGCGGTGGCTGATCTGCACCACGCGGGTGTGATCGCCCTTATGCTCGGCTTCGCGGATCACATCCGCCCACCAGCTCGCCATGGTGTAGAGCACGCCGACCACGCCGATGCCGAAAATGATCGGCGCGGCCGCGGTCATATGATGCATCCACAGGATCGCGCCGACGGCCATGATGAAAGCCGCGGTCGCGCCTACGATCGGCCACGGACTCGGGTCGACCAGGTGGTAATCGTGCTTGACTTGCGCCGTAGCCATTGCGGTCTCTCTCCCTTAGCGGTGCCGGCGGTATTGGGCACCTATTGATCTCAAAACAAGACGCGCGGTAACGAAACGCGTCGGCCCTCGAAGGTCAGATGCTTCCCCCTGACCTGTCCGGCTCGTTTGCCGCCACCGGCTTGGGCGTGGCATTCTTCACCGGAAAGAAGGTGTAGGACAGGGTGATGGTGTTGACGCCGTCGTTCTCGCTGTCGGCGGCGAAGGCCTGATCGACATAGAAGACGACGTCCATCTCCCGCTTCTCACCGGGCGCCAGGGTTTGCTCGGTGAAACAGAAGCAGTTGATCTTGGTGAAATAGGATCCGACCGTCAGCGGCGTGACGTTATAGGCCGCCTGTCCCATCGTGGTCGCCGCCGACTCGTTGGTGATGGCGTAATGCACGGTGGTGACCTCGCCGATCCGGACCTTTATCTCGGTCTGTTCCGGCTCGAACTTCCAGGGCAGCCCGCCGGAGACGTTGGAGTCGAAGCGCACCGCCACCGTTCGCGCCAGCGGCGCGGCCCGCGGCGCCGTCGCCGCCACCTGCGTCGTTCCGTTGAAGCCGGTGACGCGGCAGAACCAGTTGTAAAACGGCACCGCCGCATAGGCGGCGCCGACCATCAGCGCGACCAGCAGGCCGCAGGCGGCGCCGATCTTCACGTCGCGGCCGACGCGCGGCGCAGCCTTCGGCGGCGCCGGGGCTGCGGTGGCGGGTTGCTGCGGATGGTGCGGCGCGTCCGTCATCTCAAATCACATCGGACGGACGAGAACGCCCGGCCCCTTGATGAAGGTGACCGCGAAAAACAGCAGGACCAGGACCCCAAGCGCCCAGGCGATCGCGATCGACCGCTCGCGCCGCCGCTTCTTCTGGGCCTCGGTGAGAACGATTCCGTCTCCGTCCGGCTTGTTTTCGCTGTCCATCGGACCATACGCCCTCTACCAGATCAACGGCGCGAGGGCCTTCGCAACCACATCGAGCAGCAGAACGGCAAACAGCGCGAACAGATAGAGGATCGAAAAGGCGAACAGCCGCCGCGTGGCGCGCAGCGCCTGGCTTCCGGTGCGATGGCGATAGACCTGGATCGCGAGCACCAGCATGCCGGCGCCCAGGATCAGCGAGGTGACGCCATAAACCCAATCGAAGTAGCCCAACGGCCAGGGCGCGGCGGCGATCGCCACCAGCACGATGGTGTAGAGCAGGATCTGCAGCCGCGTCGCGTCCGGACCGGCGACCACCGGCAGCATCGGCACCCCGGCGCGCGCGTAATCGTCGGAACGGAACAGCGCAAGCGCCCAAAAATGCGGCGGCGTCCAGAAGAAGATGATCAAGAACAGAAGCAGCGGCTCCATCGACAGCGATCCCGTCGCCGCCGCCCACGCCACCACCGGCGGCAGCGCGCCGGCGGCGCCGCCGATCACGATGTTCTGCGCGGTCCGCCGCTTCAGTCCCATCGTATAGATCACAACGTAAAAGAAGATCGTGAAGGCGAGCAGCCCTCCCGCATACCAGTTGACCAGGGCGCCGAGCGTCATCACCGAGAAGAACGACAGCGTGAGGCCGAACCCCATCGCCTCGCCGCGGGTGATGCGGCCGCGCGGGATCGGCCGGTTGGCCGTCCGCGACATCAGCACGTCGATATCGCCTTCCAGCGCCATGTTCAGCGCGCCGGAAGCGCCGGCTCCGACCGCGATGCAGAGGATCGAGATGAATCCCAGCACCGGGTGAACATGGCCCGGCGCGATCATCAGCCCGACCAGCGCGGTGAAGATCACGAGCGACATCACCCGTGGCTTCAGCAGCGCGAAGTAATCGGCGACACTCGCCTCCGAGATCCGGGGCGGCAGTTCAACGGCTTTTTGATCGACAACCGACACGACACAACCCGCTTGTTGGGTGCGCGGCGCGTCACGCGCGCCGCGCACATTCACATTGACTTACTGCACCTTCGGAAGGGTGGCGAACTGGTGGAACGGCGGCGGTGACGACAGCGTCCATTCCAGCGTGGTCGCGCCTTCACCCCACGGATTGTCGGCCGCCTGCTGCTTGCGCGCGAAGGCGTCGATCAGGCCGTAGATGAAGACCACCGCGCCGAAACCCGCGATAAAGGCGCCGTAGGACGAGATCTCGTTCCAGCCCGCAAACGCATCCGGATAGTCGACCGAGCGCCGCATCATGCCCTGCAGTCCCAGGAAGTGCTGCGGGAAGAACAGGACGTTGGCGCCGATGAACATCAGCCAGAAGTGCAGCTTGGCGATGGTCTCGTTGTACATGTAGCCGGACATCTTCGGGAACCAGTAGTACCAGCCCGCGAAGATCGAGAACACCGCGGCAATGCCCATCACGTAGTGGAAGTGCGCGATGACGTAGTAGGTCTCCTGCATCACACGATCGACGCCCGCATTGGCCAGCACCACGCCGGTCACGCCGCCGACCGTGAACAGGAAGATGAAGCCGATCGCAAACAGCATCGGCGCCCTGAACTCGATCGAGCCGCCCCACATCGTGGCGATCCACGAGAACACCTTCACGCCGGTCGGCACCGCGATCACCATCGTGGCGGCGACGAAATAGGCCTGCGCCGTCGACACCATGCCGACCGTGTACATGTGATGCGCCCACACCACAAAGCCGATGCCGCCGATCGCCACCATCGCATAGGCCATGCCGAGATAGCCAAAGATCGGCTTCTTCGAAAACGTCGAGATCACATGGCTGATCATGCCAAAGCCCGGCAGAATCAGGATGTACACCTCGGGATGACCGAAGAACCAGAACAGATGCTGGAACAGCACCGGATCGCCGCCGCCGTCGGCGGCGAAGAACGTGGTGCCGAAGTTACGGTCGGTCAGGAGCATCGTGATCGCGCCCGCCAGAACCGGCAGCGACAGCAGCAGCAGGAACACCGTGACCAGGATCGACCACACGAACAGCGGCATCTTGTGCATCGTCATGCCGGGGGCGCGCATGTTGAAGATCGTGGTGATGAAGTTGATCGCGCCCAAAATCGAGGACGCGCCGGCCAGATGCACCGAGAGGATCACGAAATCCACCGACGGTCCGGGATGGCCGCTCGTCGACAGCGGCGCGTACAGCGTCCAGCCCGTGCCCGCACCGCTCGCGCCCGGCTCGCCCTCCACAAACGTGGAGGTCAGCAGCAGCGCAAACGCCGCCGGCAACAGCCAGAACGAGATGTTGTTCATGCGCGGAAACGCCATGTCCGGCGCGCCGATCATCAGCGGCACGAACCAGTTGCCAAAGCCGCCGATCATCGCAGGCATCACCATGAAGAAGATCATGATCAGGCCGTGCGAGGTCACAAAGACGTTGTAGGTATGCGCAGGATCAAAAACCTGCACCCCGGGATACATCAGCTCCGCCCGGATCCCCATCGACATCAGGCCGCCGATGATCCCCGCAACGATGGCGAACACCAGGTACATGGTCCCGATGTCCTTGTGATTGGTCGAATACGCAAAGCGCCGCCACCCTGTCGGGTGGTGCGCATGGTCGTCATGGTCGTGGTCGTGAGCATGTGCTGCGGTTGTTGCCATTGTCTGATCCTGTCTTTCGTCCCTTGAAGTCCTTGAGCGAACGAACCTGGGCGGGCGGCTCCCGGGCGACGACCTTCGATGGTTGCCGCCCTCGCCGAAATCGCCCGACGCGACGCCTAGCGCATCACGTCGGCAGCCGACGCCACCGCGTTCGCCGGGTTCGAGGCAAACTTCTTCTTCGCGGCTTCAACCCACGCCGCAAAATCCTGATCGCTCACCACCCGAACCGCAATCGGCATGAAGGCGTGATCCCGGCCGCACAACTCAGAGCACTGACCGTAAAACATCCCCTGTCTTCGTGGCCTTGAACCAGGTCTCGTTGAGACGGCCCGGAATCGCGTCCACCTTGATGCCAAACGCCGGAACTCCAAAGGAATGAATGACATCCGCCCCGGTCACCTGAACCCGGACCACCTTGTTCACAGGAACAACCAGCTCGTTGTCCACCGCAAGCATCCGCGGCTGCTTGTCATGCGACATCAGCGAGTCATACTCAAACTTGCCGTTGTCCGGATAAGCGTAGCTCCAGTACCACTGCTTGCCGACCGCCTTCACCGTCAGATCGGCCTTCGGAAGGTCAAGCTGCTGAAACAAAAGCCGGAACGAAGGCACCGCTATGCCAACCAGGATCAAAACCGGAATAATCGTCCACGCAACCTCGATCATCGTGTTGTGCGTCGTCTTCGACGGAACCGGATTGGACCGCGCGTTGAACCGCAACATCGCCACAATCAAAAGCGCCGTCACAAACAGCGTGATCAGCGTGATCACAACCAGAAGTCCGCTATGCATGCTCGCAATGCTCTCCATCACAGGCGTCACGCCCGCCTGAAGACCAAGCGCCCACGCATGCGGCTGACCCAGCTCCTCCGCAGAAACCGTACCTCCAGCGGCAAGCGCCGCCACTCCAAACGCCAATCCCAGAAACCGGCGGCCAAACCGGCGGCCAATCTGGCCCATCGACATCTTCATGCCGCTCGCGCTCCTTGTCATAAATAAACCCTAAACAACCCCCTAAGCAGGTCCCCGCCGAAGACGAGCCTGCCGCTCATATGACGCTTCCACAAATAGCCTGCGCGCCGTTTTGCTAGAATGCGTCCAAAGCCGCCTCTCTCAAACCATAATTTGCCGCGCCTCGCAAGGACCAAGGACAGCGAGTTGAGCGATGCTTCAAAACTGCCGGCGCGGCGCGGGTGCAGATAAACCCATCTGGCTTGACGGAGCAGGGCATAATACAGCGTTTCACAGCAGGACACCGCTTGACAGGCGGATTGTCCGATGTAGGCACAGGCGCGGCCGCTTCGCAGATTCGGCCGTGGTTCGGGCTGATCCGGGCCGGACCGCCTTCAAGGCACCGTCATCGACCGAGGCGGGCAAGGCATGGTCGAAACGAGGGGAATCGACCCGGATGGAGCCTTTCAAATCGCATATTAGATATGCATTCGCGCGCATGGCGGCGCGGCCACTCCGCGCCTCGGCGGGCCTCGCCGCCGCACTTCTCGTGGTTAGCTTTGCCGGCGCGGCGGAGGGACAGGGGGCCGTCAAGTCTGTTCACGGCGATTGGCAGATCCGCTGTGATACTCCTCCCGGAGCGAAGGCCGAGCAATGCGCCTTGATCCAGAGCGTGGTGGCGGAAGATCGCTCCAACGCCGGCCTGACCGTGATCGTGCTCAAGACCGCCGACCAAAAAAGCCCGTTGATGCGCGTGGTGGCGCCGCTCGGGGTGCTGCTGCCCTCCGGCCTCGGGCTAAAGCTCGATAATGTCGATGTTGGCCGCGCCGGCTTCGTGCGCTGCCTGCCAAACGGCTGCGTGGCTGAAGTGGTCCTGGATGACAAGCTGCTTGGGCAATTGCGCAGCGCGAAGACGGCGACATTCATCATCTTCGAAACCCCCGAGGAAGGCATCGGCTTTCCGCTCAGCCTGAACGGACTCGGCGAAGGTTACGACAAGCTGCCCTAGAGACTTTGCGCTTCGATGCGCTTTCTTGACCGCGAACCGGATCCCACTTCGCTCGAAATCGCTCCAGGGTCTGCATCAACTCGTTGAACCGGCTCGTCGCCTATCTTTTTGTTTGAGCACGATCTTATCCGAAAACCGGTTTCCACTCCCGCAAAAGTGGATGCCGGTTTTGCGAGCGGTGCCGCCGCGCGAATGAAGTTCGGCAGAAAAAACCTCCCATCCCGCACCAATCATACCTATCTTGAACGTCTGTTCTTGAACGTCTGTCCGCTTGACGGGCAATTGCACCCGGAGTTCGCATGACCAGCCCCACTGCCACTTCTCTGCTCGACCGCGCGAATCTCGACCGCACTTCCGTACGCAACGAAGTTGCGCGGGGCCTCAAAGGCGCGGACGACGGCGAACTGTTTCTTGAATACAACCAGAGCGAAGCACTGATGTTCGACAACGGCCGGCTCAAGCAGGCGACCTATGACACCTCGCAAGGCTTCGGCCTTCGCGCGGTCAAGGACGACGCCGTCGGCTACGCCCATTCGTCCGACGTTTCGCTGCCTGCCCTGATCCGCGCCGCCGATGCTGTCGGCGCCGTGCGCGGCGGCTATCAGGGCACCTTCGCGGCCGCTCCCGGCCATACCAACGTGCGGCTTTACGGCGATGACAATCCCCTCGACGGGCTGGGCTTCGAGACCAAGGTCAAGCTGCTCGCCGAGATCGACGCCTATGTGCGCGACAAGGATCCGCGGGTACGTCAGGTCTCCGTCAGCCTCGGTGCGTCGTGGCAGGTCGTCGAAATCATGCGGCCGGACGGTGAAAGCTATCGCGATGTTCGCCCGCTGGTGCGGGTGAATATCTCCGTCGTCGCCGGACAGGGCGACCGGCAGGAAACCGGCAGCAAGGGCTATGGCGGCCGCGAGGGCTATGCACGCTTCGTGGAAACTCAAGCGTGGCGCGAGGCCGCGGACGGTGCGATCCGCCAGGTCCTGATCAACCTCGAATCAATCCCCGCGCCGGCCGGCGAGATGGATGTGGTGCTCGGCCCGGGCTGGCCCGGCGTGATGCTGCATGAAGCGGTGGGGCACGGCCTCGAGGGCGACTTCAACCGCAAAAAGACCTCGGCTTTCGCAGGACTGATGGGGCAGCAGGTCGCGGCCAGGGGCGTCACCGTGGTCGACGACGGCACCCTATCCGCGCGGCGCGGCTCGCTTTCCATCGATGACGAGGGCACGCCGACCAGCCGAACCGTGCTGATCGAGGACGGCATCCTGGTCGGCTATATGCAGGACCGACAGAACGCGCGGCTGATGGGAATGAAGCCGACCGGCAACGGACGCCGCCAGGACTATGCCCATGTCCCGATGCCGCGGATGACCAATACCTATATGCCGGCGGGCGATCGTGATCCGGCGGAGATTCTCGCCTCGGTGAAGAATGGCGTCTATGCCGTCAATTTCGGCGGCGGCCAGGTCGACATCACCTCGGGCAAATACGTGTTCCAGTGCACCGAGGCCTACCGAATCGAGAACGGCAAGATCGGCGCGCCGCTGAAAGGCGCGATGCTGATCGGCAACGGGCCGACCGATCTTCACCGCATCACCATGGTCGGCAACGATGTCGCGCTGGACGATGGTGTCGGCACCTGCGGCAAAAACGGTCAAGGCGTGCCGGTTGGCGTCGGCCAGCCCACCTTGCGAATGGAGCGGATAACGGTCGGAGGGACGGGCGGATAAACGCGGACACCTCCCCGCATCAGCCGCAACTTCCCGCGGCGCCGATCAACTATAGCGCTTTCGGGCGAAGCACGTCCTCGAACTTGACCCGGAGATGGATGCAAGTTCGCGTAAAGAAGACGCGTCAGACCAGGACGCTTGCGTCATTCACCGTTTCCGTGAAGCGGTGAAGGACTCGAGCCGCCCGCGAATATGAGCGAGGGGTAGACGCTCCTCTGCGGCACGACCGTCCCGTCCGCACGGCCCCGAGCAGCAGACGTTAAGAACGACCTCCGCGGCCGCTTCGACAAACGAGCGATTTGCGGTCACATCTTCATGTACCGGCTTCACGAGTACCCACGAGGATCTACTCCAAACACGCGCGTGTGAACCATATTTCCGAGATTCGCTTGAACCCGAACCCGTCATCAGGAACCTAATCTTACGGGTCGCGTTTTGTTTCGAGTAGGCGTCGGTGAGCATGATGTTGGTCTTCCGATATTTCGTGGTGATGGGTTGCTGCCTGGTGGGCCTGCTTTTCGCCGCCGACTTGTTATGGTCTGGTGACCACATGGCCGGTGATCATCGCGCCACGGCGCGCGCCGCTATGACTGTCGCGGGAGCGACATCGGCGGAGCCCCGATCTGCGAGCCGGGCATCGGGAGAACAGGCGGTTCTCAGTTCCATAGAAAACTGGCGCCGCTCGGAGCAACGTTTCGAGCGCGCGAAGCAACATCTCCGTCCTGTGGTCTATCCGAATGTCGTGACACTGGCGCCCACCCCGGATCGCCTGCAGTGGGAACGCCAGCTCCGTTACCTGCCGGCGGACCACGTTTACGAAGCGCGGGCGGAAATGCCGAAGGAGCCCATTGCGGAACGGCCCAAGGTGGCTGCGAAGACCACGACGCGCAAGCATGTCGCCCATGCCCGCTCCGCAAGGATGGCGTCGGAGATCGAGCGCTCGCGCTACGCTCGCAACGCCGCGTGGGACCCGTTCGGACTGTTCGACTGAGCGAGACCGGCCGCGCCCCGCAAGGGCCGCTGTTATCATAATAGCCACTGGAAGGCGCGGCGTAATTCATCAGCGCCATTGCGATCGTAACAACGGCCATGGGCGAGAATAATCCGCTCCGGATTCCAGCCGATCATGGTTTTAACGGCAAACCTCAACTGCTCTTTGTCCCGATAGGATGCGCGCATGTCGCGCGGCATCGATCCGTTCGGATCCTGTGCGCAGCCGAGCCGCGTCAGCCAGCGCATGACAACTGAGGTTATCTTGTGAGGCTCGAAATTTTCGATCAGATCGGTCACCACTAACGTCCGGCTCAGGCGGTGAAAGAAGACGACTTCCGTCATGTAGCTGCCCTTGACCGGAAGGGTCGCGAGGTCCTCGTCCCAAGGGTAACCCCGACACCGATCAAGCTCCTCGCAATCAAAGTCGATACGGCTGCCCGCCTGCTCGCGGATGCGCGGCGCGAGAAAGACCTCGGCATCAGGAAAGGCGTTGTGCCAGTCGGCAATCCACCAGTAGTGGATCCGGTTGGGCCCGATGACCCAGCGCGGCCGACCGAGTCCTTCGACGCTCCCCTTGAGTTGGGGCGTTAGCCGCGTCGGTGAATGGATAAACAAGTCACAACCGACACGAATGACCGTCATGCGGGTCGGGAACGGCAATTTCAGCAAAGGCGGGCCGAAGGAGATCGTCGGACCATCGACAATCCAGACGTCGTCGGCAACGCGTTTGAGCGTGTCGAGCGGCGGATAGGTCGCGAGCGTCTCTCGTTCCATGGCGCGATCGTCCAGCGCGCATCCCGAATGACCGAATCTTCGGACAAGATCACGCTCAACAATGGACGAGAACACGGTTGGATCCCGTGAACAACGGCTTGGTGAAGCCGGAACTAAAATCCATTCTTCCCCGCGCGGTTGCCAACCGACAGCCCGCGCACGATACTTCTGGGTTCAATCGTCATTGCCTGACGGAGGCGACATGAGCTGGCTTCCTTCAACCGATCCCGCGCTCGGCGACGCCAAATCCTGCGACGCGCTCGAACTTGTCATCGTACCGCGCACCCGTGACCTTGGCGACGGATTCGCCGTGCGCCGCGCGCTGCCGCACGGCAGGCGGCAGATGGTCGGCCCGTTCATCTTCTTCGATCATTTCGGTCCGGTGCAGTTCGTCTCCGGCAAGGGCATGGACGTGCGGCCGCATCCGCACATCGGTCTCGCCACCGTCACCTACCTGTTCGACGGCAGCATCATGCACCGCGACAGCGAGGGCAACATCCAGGAAATCCGGCCCGGCGCCATGAACCTGATGACCGCGGGGCGCGGCATCGCCCATTCCGAACGCACCCCCGACGCGCAACGCGCAAATGGCCAGTTGATGCTCGGCCTGCAAAGCTGGATCGCGCTGCCGGAGGGCAAGGAGGAAATCGCGCCGACCTTCCAGCACTACGGCGCCGCCAGCTTGCCGACCGTACAGGACAAGGGAGTGCGCGCCCGCGTCATCGCCGGCCGGTCGTTCGGCGCGAGTTCGCCGGTCGAGATGGTGTCGCCGTGGTTCTATGTCGAGGTCGCTCTCGATACCGGCATGAGCGCGCCGCTTGACGCGGACCACGAAGAGCGCGCGATCTATCTCGTCGACGGCGCGATCGAGATCGCGGGCGACCGTCACGAAGCGCCGCAGCTTCTGGTTTTCCGCCCCGGCGACCGCATCACGGTGCGCGCGACCACGCCGACGCGGATGATGTTCCTCGGCGGCGACGCGCTGGAAGGGCCGCGTCATATCTGGTGGAATTTCGTCTCCTCCAGCAAGGAGCGCATCGAGCAGGCGAAAGATGACTGGAAAACCGGCCGCTTCGCACCCGTCCCGAATGAGCACGAATTCATTCCGCTGCCGGAAAGCTGATGCAGCTTACACCGGCAGCCCGTTTGCCTGCGCGAGTTCTTTCAGCGACACCTGCGGCCGTGCGCCGATGTGCTGAATCACCTCGGCCGCGGCGAGCGCGCCGAGCCTTCCTGCGTCTTCATGGCTCGCGCCGCGCACCAGCCCGAACAGAAAGCCGGCGGCGAACAGATCGCCCGCTCCCGTGGTATCGACCAGCGTGTCGATCGCGCACGCCGGCACCGTCGTCGTTTCGTCCGTCGTCGCAACCACGCAACCCTTCTCGCTGCGAGTGACGACACCGAGCGCGACGTCCTTGCGCAACTGTCCTAGCGCGGTGCCAAAATCGGATGTCTGGTAGAGCGAATGCAGCTCCGTCTCGTTGGCGAAGATGAGATCGACCGCGCCGCTTCGCATCAGCTGCAGAAACTCGTCCCGGTAGCGATCGACGCAAAACGCATCCGACAAGGTCAGCGCGACTTGCCGCCCGGCGTCATGCGCGATTTGCGATGCCTTGAGGAACGCCTCCTTGGCGGCTTTTGGGTCCCACAGATAGCCTTCGAGATAGAGGATCGACGCGGCGGCGACGGCGTCCCCATCAATATCCGCCGGCGACAGATCCTGGGCCGCACCGAGATAAGTATTCATGGTGCGCTCGCCGTCCGGCGTCACCAGTATGTAGGAACAGCCGGTGGCAGGGCCGTCACATGCTGGCGGCGTTTCGAAAGCCACCTTGGCGGCGCGAATATCATGGGCATAGAGACGGCCGATCTGGTCGTCCTTCACCTTGCCGACATAGGCGGTGCGAGCACCGAACCCGGCGAGACCGACGATGGTATTTGCCGCCGAACCGCCCGACATCTCGGTCGCAGGTCCCATGTCGGCATAGATCGAGGCGGCGCGCGCCTCGTCGATCAGCGCCATGCCGCCCTTGGCCATGCCGTGAGCGGCGAGAAAACCTTCGTCGGTTCGCACCAGGACGTCGAAAATCGCATTGCCGATCGCTAGAACGTCGTATTTCGCTGCAGCCATTAAGAATATCCTGTCGTGGCAATTGCGGTGGGGCGCGGAATCCGGTCAGACTCCTGGTCGGTGAAGGTGCCGCCTATCACGGTGCCTCTCAGCCATCAAGCACGGTGCTCCAGCCTCGCCATGATCCGCTCCGTCCTCACCGTCTCCTCGGGCAACCTCGCCTCACGGCTGCTCGGATTCGGGCGCGATGCGCTGACCGCGGCGCTGCTAGGCGCTGGCCCGGTCGCCGACGCTTTTCTGATGGCGTTTCAGCTCATCAGCGTGGTCCGCCGGATGCTCGCTGAAGGGGCTCTGAACGCGGCGCTGGTGCCGGCATGGATGCGGTTGCGCGAGACCAGCGGCCTTGCCGCGGCATTGGCTTTCGCCGGCAACGTGCTCGCAACCGTGAGCGCGACGCTGATCGTGGTGACTGTGATCGCCAGCGCGGCGATGCCGCTTCTCATGAGGGCGCTCGCGCCGGGTTTTGCCGGTAGCGAGAGCATGCAACTCGCCATCACCGACTTACGACTGATGCTGCCCTATCTCGCTTTCGCGGGGCCCACGGCCGTCATCATGGGCCTGCTGAACGCCCGACACCGCTTCGCGATCCCCGCCTTTTTGCCGCTGCTGTTCAATGGCGCATTGGTTCTCGTCGCCGTGCTGCTGTTGTCGTTACAGCAAGAGCCGCATTTTGCCGCACTGATGATGGCGGCAACCGTGGGCGCCGCCGGATTGCTGCAACTGGTGGTGCTTGCGCTGCTGACCCGCCGCCACGAGCTCGCAACTCCTTTGCGGATATCATTCGCTTCCGGGATGCGCGATTTTGCCGGCAAGGCCGTCCCCGGCATGGTCGCGAATTCAGGGCCGCAACTGCTGATCGTCGCCGGGGCGATCCTGGCATCGACATCGCCCTCGGCCGTATCATGGCTTTACTTCGCGAACCGCCTGATCGAGCTGCCGCTGGGCATGGTCGGCGTCGCCATCGGCACCGTACTGGTGCCGGAAATCACCCGTGCCCTCACCAAAGGCGACAGAGCGGCCATGGTAAACGCCGAATCACGCGGAATCGAACTGGCGGCAGCGCTCGCCTTGCCCGCGGCGATCGGCCTGATCGTCCTCAGCGAACCCATCGTGCGCGTCCTGTTCGAACACGGCGCGTTCACCGCGGCCGACACGCGTGCGACGGCGCTCACGCTGGGCTGTCTCGGCTTTGGCCTGCCCGCCTATGTCGTGATCAAGGCGCTATCGCCTGCGTTTTTCGCGCGCGGCAATACAATGACGCCGCTCATGGCCACGCTGAAGGGAATCGCTGTCGCGATGGTTCTCGCACTCGTATTGGAGCGGCCGTTCGGAGTCGCAGGCATCGCTGTCGCCGTCGCGCTCGGAGCATGGAGCAGCGCGGTAAGCCTCATCCGCAGTATTGCCGCGACCTTTGGATTTTCCATTGACGCCGAAGCGCGCCGCCGCCTGCCGCGCATAGGACTGGCAGCATTCGTCATGGGCGGTGTTTTATGGCTCGCCGTGCGATTGGCCGGCCCGGTCTCCGGCGCAAACGGATTGCTCCAGGCGGCCACGCTCGCCGTCCTGATCGCCGCAGGCGTCGCGATCTACGGCCTGCTGCTGTGGATGCTTCGGGTCATCGATCGGAACGACATACAAGGCGCGCTTATACGGTCGCGATCCGGCGACTTGCGCGCCTAGCGCGTATTCCGCAAAAGCGGACACCGGTTTTGCGATCAGAATACGCGCAAGTTAATGATTGAGAGCATTTTCTTCACGCTAACCGGATTCCACTTAGCCGGAAAATGCTCTAAAGCCGCGCGTGACAATGGACGGCGCGCTGGACGAAGACATGGGCCCGCGTGTCGCGAACATGCCGATCAATCGCGCGCGGGCAAACGGGAACTCAACGATGACGACACGGGTTTTTTCAGGCGTTCAGCCGACCGGCAACCTGCATCTCGGCAATTACCTCGGCGCCATCGTTAACTTCGTAAAATTGCAGGCTGATCACGAGTGTCTCTATTGCGTGGTTGATCTGCATGCCATCACCGTGCCCGTCGCCGTCTGGGGCGGACCCGACGAGCTGCGCCGCGCCACTCGCGAAGTGACAGCTGCCTTTATCGCGAGCGGCATCGATCCGAAGCGACACATCATCTTCAACCAGAGTCAGGTGGCCGGACACGCCGAATTGGCATGGGTGCTCAACTGCGTGGCGCGGCTCGGCTGGCTCAACCGCATGACCCAGTTCAAGGAAAAGGCCGGCAAGGATCGCGAGAACGCTTCCGTGGGTCTTTACGATTACCCGGTGCTGATGGCGTCGGATATCCTGGTCTATCGCGCCACGCACGTTCCGGTCGGCGAGGACCAGAAACAGCACCTCGAACTCAGCCGCGACATCGCGCAGAAATTCAACAACGACTTCTCCGAATCCATCGCCGCCAACGGCCATGGCGACACGTTCTTTCCGCTGCCGGAGCCCGTGATCACGGGACCCGCGACGCGGGTGATGAGCCTGCGCGACGGCACCAAGAAGATGTCGAAGTCGGATCCGTCCGATTATTCGCGCATCAATCTGACCGACGACGCCGATACCATCGCGCAAAAGATCCGCAAGGCCAAGACCGATCCGGAGCCGCTGCCGTCGGAGGAAAAGGGGCTGGAAAACCGACCCGAGGCCGACAACCTGGTCGGCATCTATGCGGCGCTGTCGGGGAAGCCCAAGTCCGCGCTGCTCGCGGAGTTCGGCGGCGCGCAATTCTCGGGCTTCAAATCCAGCCTCGTCGATCTCGCGGTCGCAAAGCTGTCGCCGATCGCTCGCGAGATGAAACGGCTCACCGACGATCCGGCCCATGTCGACCGGATTCTGATCGAGGGCGCCGACCGCGCCAGCGCGATCGCATCGCAGACCATGGACGCGGTGAAGGACATCGTCGGTTTTATCCGCAAACGCTAAGCTGTCACGCTCCGGAACCTGCTTGTCGGGGCACCCCTGCCGTGTCAGCATGGCGGCGGCTGGTTCAGCACCGGGACATGCATGAGCGCACAACGCCGAAGCTACGAGAGCGGTCACAAGCCGAAATATCTGGTCGTGGTCGATGACAGCGCGGAATGGGATCGCGCCGTCTACTATGCAAGCCGCCGCGCCATTCGCGTCGGCGGAGGCATCGTGATGTTGCGGGTGGTGGAGCCGGAAGACCGCAATCAGGAATGGCTCGGCGTCGCCGAGGTGATGCGGGCCGAGGCCTATGAAGGTGCGGATGCGGCGCTTGATCGCGCCTCCGGCCGGGCCAACGGGATCGCCGCGATCACGCCGGAACGGATCATTCGCGAGGGCGATCCGCTCGAACAAATTCTGGATATCATTGAGAAGGACGTGGATATTTCGATGCTGGTGCTCGCCGCCAGCGGCGGTCCCGAAGGTCCCGGCCCGATCATCACGACGCTGGCCAAGACCGCCGGGAACTTTCCGATTCCAGTGACGATCGTTCCGGGCACCCTGACGGACGATGCGATTGACGCCCTGTCCTAGAGTCTGGTTCAATTGCATTGAACCAGACTCGTCGCTTATCTTTCTGTTTAAGCGTGATCTTTTCCGAAAACCGGTTTCCCCTTTTCGGGATCATTAGAGCCTCCCCTTCCAATGAGATTTATAAGCAAGGCTCCATGATTTGATCTGACGCGGTTCCTTCGCGCGACTCAATTCCATCCCCGTGTCAGGCTCGAGGGCATGCTTCGCTCGAAAACGCTATCCGCCCCGGCGTGTATGCCGAGACGTGGATTGGACGGCAGCCTGCGGCCTTGATCGTGCCTTTGTGGTCGCTATCTGCTAGAGGAACCCACGCGCCGGCCTTGAACCGGCGGCGACGGAGAGACCAATGTTCATTCAGACCGAAATCACCCCCAATCCAGCCACCTTGAAGTTCCTGCCCGGCCGCACCGTGCTCGGCAAGGACACCATGGAATTCACCAGCGCCAGCACCACCGCCCGCTCGCCGCTCGCCGTAAAGCTGTTCGCCGTGCACGGCGTCACCGGCGTGTTCTATGGCTCGGATTTCATCACGGTGACGAAGGACGACGCCAGCGACTGGCAGCATCTCAAGCCGGCCATCCTCGGCGTGATCATGGAACATTACATGTCGGGTGCGCCGCTGTTGGCGGACGACGGGGGCAACACTGAACCGAACGCAGAAAACGACGTCGAATTTTTCGATGAAGCGGATGCGGAGACTGTGACCCTGATCAAGGACCTGATCGAGACGCGGGTACGGCCCGGGGTTGCCGATGACGGCGGCGACATCACCTTCCGCGGCTTCAAGGACGGGGTCGTCTACGTGAACATGAAGGGTGCATGTTCCGGATGCCCGTCATCGACGGTAACCTTGCGGAACGGCATTCAGAACCTTCTGAAACATTTCGTGCCGGAGGTCGTCGAAGTGCGGCCGGTGTAGAAGCGCGCGGCTTTTCGCAAGAATCTGGACCTTTCCGCTTCTGCTGGGGCCGAGAAGCGGGCTTCCATTTGACCGCTTTTCTCTTCATGCGAAGCGATATCATCTCGCTCGAAAACGCTATATCGTTCAGAGCTTTGCAACGACAACCAGTCGCTTGATTCTGCCGCTCTTATAGGCGCGCAGAAATGCGCCGTAGTTCTTGAACGAGACGCAGCCATTGGAGGCGCCGGTCGGCCCGAGCATATAAGTGTGCGCCAACAGTCCGGTGCGCCCGTATATCTTATCCTCGCCGCCGATCGGTTTCAGCCTGATCGCCTCCACGCCGTGGAACGGTCGTTCGCGCAATGACAGGTCGTAGACGTGCGGCGGCGTCACGCCGCGCATTTTCCTGCCGGCAGAGCGCGGATCGTCCATCATGTTGCCTAGCCCGGAATGCGCCTCGAGTATGCTGCCGTCCGGCAGGTAAACCTTACGCCCGGAAATATCATAAACGGCGGTGAACTGATCGTATTCCGGGATCCGGCCGAGCGTCAGGCTCTCGCCGTCGCTGCTTATCCCGCCGTCAGGCGCGGCGAACGCCAGTTTCAGGCTGGGCGCGGGCCTGCCGAACAGTTTCTCGAAGATCGATGGCTTTTTCGGCTCCGGCTCCGCAGCGGTGGGGGCCTGCGCAACCTCGCTGCGGGGTGGGGTGGCGGCAGCCTGAAGCTGACGCAGTTCGGACGGACGCGAAGCCGGCATCGGAACAATCGCGGCCATTTGCGGTCTGCGCGGAAGCGGCAGGATTTCCGGTGCGGTCTCGACGGGTATCGAGGCGATCGTCTGCGGGGCAAACTGAGCCGGCTTAAAGGTGCCTGGCGTCGGCCCGAGGAAGCGCGGACCGTAGAGTAATGCGGTGCGGGCCAGTGCTTCAGGATCCTGGCCCCGGACCCTGGCTGCCGCAGGCGTTCCGGTCGGCGTCCCCACGGCGCGCGGCGCGGGGATTTCTCCCAAGGCCTCATACGCGGCCGCGATGCGGCGAACCGGCTCCACCGAAAGCCTCGGCGCCAGCGGCGGTAACGAGGCCGTGACCAACTCCGAAGGTCCGCCGGAAACATTGGCGTAGAGTATCCAGGCGCAGGCCGCCCCGATACAGGCAAGCGCGGCGGCGCCTAGAATATTTTGAGGAACCGCCTTGCCGGGCAGGTCGGCGGAATAAGCCGCCACATCATAGTAACGTCTGCCCGTAACATACGTCATTCGCCCCACGCCCCGAGTCACTCTGCTTCCGATCGCTGCCGGCGGCGCTCCCACGCCGCCGGCATATGCGGATCAAAACCGCGCATAGCTGATTCGCTAACCCCAAGTTCCGGCGGAGCCGTCACAGACTTGCTAATCGCCATTAAGGCGACTTTTAGTTAAATGCGGATTAAATTTGAGTCGGACCCCATGACCACGAGGTAAACAGCCGGATCACGGCAATCTGGTGTCTAAAACCGGGATTCCTCTGTCCAAATCGCAGGTATTCCCCGGGCAAGGGTGCTAATCTGCTCCCATGCTCATTCTTGCGATCGACACCGCACTCGATGCCTGCGCCGCCGGCGTGCTGGATACCGATGCCGGTCGCCTGATCGCCCAGGAAACGCTGCCGATGAAGCGCGGCCACGCAGAAGCCCTGATGCCGCTGATCGCCAGAGTCATTGAATCCGCCGGAATCGCCTTTTCGGCGCTGGACCGCATCGCCGCAACCACCGGCCCCGGCAGCTTCACCGGCCTGCGGGTGGGGCTATCGGCCGCGCGCGGCATCGCGCTTGCCGCCGACAAACCGGTGGTCGGCGTGACCACCCTCGCAGCCTTTGCCGCCCCGGTTCTTGGTGAGAACCGCGAGCCGCCGGTGATTTCCGCGATCGATGCCCGGCATGATCAGGTTTATTTTCAGGCGACAAGTGGCAACGGCGCCACGCTGGTCCCGCCGCGGGTCGCGCCGGTCGAGGAGGCGCTTGCCGCATCGCGCTTCGGCGCGCCGCATCTGGTCGGCAACGCCGCGAAGCTTCTCGCCGACCGTTGGCCGGCGCACCTCGCGCCCCCGGTCGCGGTCGATCCACAGGCAGCACCCCATATCGCCTGGGTGGCATGGCTCGGAGCAGACATCAGTCCGAATGCCGCGCCGCCGCGCCCGTACTACCTGCGGGCGCCCGACGCGAAGCCGACCGCCGATTCCTTGCCTGGAACACAAAAGCTGGTCGCATCATGATGGCATGGTTCCAGGGCAAGGAGCGCGCAGCTCCGATTGTCGAGCCCGCACGTCCCAACGACGCGGCGCGCCTTGCGGCGATTCACGGCGCATCGTTTCATCGCGGTTGGGGCGAAAGCGAATTCGAGACCATGATCGCCGAGCGCAACACGCTGGTTCAGCGTCTGCGGCTGCGATCGAACGTGATCGGCTTTGCGGTGTCACGCATCGCCGCGGATGAGGCTGAAATCCTGTCGATCGCAATCGACTCCGGCTATCGCGGCCAGGGATTTTCGTCCGACCTGCTGTTCACGCACCTTGGCCACCTCGCCGGGCGCGGCGTGCGGACCGTTTTTCTTGAAGTCGAGGAAAATAATCAGCCGGCTCGGCGCCTTTATGACCGCGCCGGCTTCACCGTTGCAGGACGCCGCGAACGCTACTATCGCGAAGCGGGCGGCCAGGAGCTGAACGCATTGGTGATGCGCCGCAACTTGTCGTAATCTCCAAGCGGTGGCAAAAGGCACCAGGACAACGATCGGCAACGGTGCAACCGGTTTTTTCGTCCGGCCGCACTCCCTTATATCGTTCGCGCGCATTATCTTACGCATCTGTGAGCGGATCATGCGCCATTGGAACCGGACACCTTAATGACGGCTCTTAAATCGACGTCTGTGCAGACCCCCCCCAATATCGAGGCGCGTTGCGCGGCCACGGGAATGCGTATGACAGAACAGCGCCGTGTTATCGCGCGTGTGCTAGCGGAGGCGTCCGATCATCCGGACGTCGAGGAGCTCTATCGACGCTGCGTTGCGGTGGATGACAAGATTTCGATCTCGACAGTCTATCGCACGGTGAAGCTGTTTGAAGATGCCGGCATCATCGAGCGGCACGATTTTCGCGAGGGGCGCGCGCGCTATGAGACGATGCGCGACAGTCACCACGATCATTTGATTAATCTGCGCGACGGCACGGTCATCGAATTTACGTCGGACGAAATCGAGGAGCTGCAAGCTGAGGTGGCGCGCAAGCTCGGCTACAGGCTGGTCGATCATCGGCTCGAGCTCTATTGCGTTCCGATGGACGACGACAAGTCCTGAGTGCTGATCGAAATGCCGGAAAGCCGCATGCCGCCGCGCAAGCTGCACATCAAATCCTACGGTTGCCAGATGAACGTCTACGACGCCCAGCGGATGGCGGACGCGCTGGCGCCGGAAGGATATGTCGAGACCGCCAGCGCCGAGGATGCCGACCTTGTCATTCTCAACACCTGTCACATCCGCGAGAAGGCATCCGAGAAGGTCTATTCCGAACTCGGCCGGCTGCGTGCCGCCAAGGATCAGGCGGCGCGTGATGGACGCGGCATGAGCGTTGTCGTCGCCGGTTGCGTCGCGCAGGCCGAAGGCGAGGAGATCATTCGGCGCGCGCCCGTGGTCGATGTGGTGGTGGGTCCGCAGAGCTATCATCACCTGCCCGAGCTGCTCGCGCGCGCGAAGGCCGCCGGCCGCGCGCTTGAGACCGAGTTTCCGGTCGCGGACAAGTTCGGCTTCCTGCCGCAACCGTCGCGGCAGGCGATTCGTGCTCGCGGTATATCAGCGTTCGTGACGGTGCAGGAAGGCTGCGACAAATTTTGTACGTTTTGCGTCGTGCCCTATACGCGCGGCGCCGAGGTGTCGCGCCCGGTGGCGAAGATCGCCGAGGACGTCCAGCGCTTGGCGGATAACGGTGTGCGCGAGATCACGCTGATCGGACAGAACGTCAACGCCTATCACGGCGAAGGCCCGGACGGACGGCCTTGGCCGTTCGGCAAGCTACTGTATCGTCTCGCCGAAATTCCGGGCATCGTCCGGCTGCGCTACTCGACCAGCCATCCGCGCGACGTCGAGGACTCGCTGATCGACGCCCACCGCCATCTCGATGCGTTGATGCCGTTCGTGCATCTGCCGGTGCAGTCCGGCTCCGACCGAATCCTCGCCGCCATGAACCGCAGACACAGCGCGAGCGATTACCGCCGCGTGATCGACCGGTTTCGTCATGCCCGGCAGGACATCGCATTCTCGTCGGACTTCATAGTCGGCTTCCCGGGCGAAACCGAGGAAGATTTCGCCGCCACCCTCGCGCTCGTGGGTCAAATCGGATACGCTGCCGCCTATTCGTTCAAATACTCGCCGCGGCCGGGAACTCCGGCGGCGGAGCTGCGGGAGGCGGTATCAACGGCCGACATGGACGCGCGACTGGAGCGGCTTCAGAAACTGATCGACAGCCAGCAATCCGCCTTCAACCGGACCGCGCTGGGCAGGACAATCGATGTGCTGTTCGAACGTGCCGGACGCAAGCCAGGCCAGATCGCCGGCCGCACCCCCTATCTGCAGCCCGCCCATGTAGAAGCGTCCGATGCCATCATCGGACAGGTGCTACCGGTAACGGTGGCGAGCCTGGAACGTTACAGCCTGTTCGGAACGCTGGCGTCCATACCGGCATCCCCCGCCCCTTTGGCGCCGGGCGAGGCGCAGTTCCAGACGACCGCCGGAGTCTGAACCCTTGCCCAAGAGCGCATCGGATTCCCCTCCTCTTGCCCCCAGCCGGAAACCAGACCTGCAAGGCCCGCCCCAAACGCAGGTCGTCATCGATTTCGAGGACAATCGTGCGGTATCTGCACTGGTCGGTCCTTATGGACAGAATCTCTCGCAACTTGAACGACGGCTCGGCGTGGTCGTCGATTCGCGCGGCAACCACATCACCATCGCCGGATCGCGCGACGGCTGCGACGCGGGGAGGCGCGTGCTGGAGACGCTCTACGCCCAGGCGGCGCAGGGCCATGATCTCTCGCAGGGCGAGGTCGAGGGCGCGATCCGCGCCGCGATCGCACAGGGCTCACTGTTCGAAGACGACGCCAAGGCGCCGCGCTCAGGGTTCGAAGCCATCAACCTGCGCAAGCGTCCGGTGCGGGCACGCACCGCTGCGCAGGACCTCTACATTCGCGCGTTGAAACGCCATGAACTGGTGTTCGGCATCGGTCCCGCCGGCACCGGCAAGACCTGGCTCGCAGTGGCGCAGGCCGCCCAACTCTTCGAGCGCAAGGAGGTCGATCGCATCATCCTGACGCGTCCCGCGGTCGAGGCGGGCGAACGGCTCGGCTTCCTGCCCGGAGACCTGCGCGAAAAAGTGGATCCATACCTGCGACCGATCTACGACGCACTATATGATCTGATGGACTCCCGCGCCGTTGAACGCGCGCTGCAAAGCGGCGAGATCGAGATCGCCCCCCTCGCCTTCATGCGCGGCCGCACCCTGACCAATGCAGCGATCATCCTCGATGAGGCGCAAAACACCACCTCGATGCAAATGAAGATGTTTCTGACACGACTGGGCGAAAACAGCCGCATGATCGTCACGGGCGATCCCTCGCAGGTCGATCTGCCGAACGGCCAGACATCGGGCCTAGCGGAAGCGACGCGACTGCTCGATGGTGTCGAGGGCGTGGCACAGGTGATATTCACGGCCGAGGACGTTATCCGTCATGAACTGGTCGCGCGGATCGTCGCCGCCTATGAGGGGCGGCCGCAGCGGCCGGCCACCGGAAAGCCCTGATGCCGGACATGAGCGTAAAAAAGGGCTGGTCTGCGCAAGGCGCTGGCGGCGAAGAACATATAATGATCTGCTCCGCTTCTCCCGTGACTGAAATTCTCGTTGTCGCCGATTGCTGGCGGGCGGAGGCCGATGCCGAGGCGATCATTCATCACGCCATCGAGACCGCTGCCGGAATGGTCGATGAAGACACTGGCGATGCCGAGCTCGCGATCATGCTGACCGACGACGCCGGCATCCATACGCTCAATGCGAACTGGCGCGGCATCGACAAGCCGACCAATGTCCTGTCGTTCCCGGCATTGCAGCCGACGGGTCCGTCCTTGCCCGGCGATCCGCCGCGGATGCTCGGGGACATTGCGATCGCCTATGAAACCCTGCGCCGTGAGGCCGATAACGAACACAAACCGTTCAGCCATCATCTCAGCCATCTCGCGATCCATGGGTTTTTGCATCTGATCGGTTATGACCACGAAACCGATGCGGACGCCGTGGAAATGGAAAACCTTGAGCGGAAAATCCTGGCGCAACTAGGGATCCCCGATCCTTACACGCCTCAAGAACGGACGATCTGAGTGTCTTCGGAGGACCAACCCAGCGATAGCCGGCCGGCGCAGGACAACCGCAACCTGCCGGTCCCCGTGCATAATGGCGAGGTGCTGCGCCCGGCCCCCGAGCGCTGGCTGATGCGGGCGATCCGCTCGCTGTTTGGATGGAAGGCGGGATCGGTCCGAGCCGACCTTCAGGTGGTGCTTGACGCCTCGACGCCGGACGAGACCAGTTTCACCGCCATCGAGCGCACCATGCTGCGCAACATCCTCAGCCTGCACGAACGACGCATCGCCGATGTGATGGTCCACCGCGCCGATATC
Source organism: Nitrobacter sp. Nb-311A (assembly GCF_000152905.1). Lineage (GTDB taxonomy): Bacteria > Pseudomonadota > Alphaproteobacteria > Rhizobiales > Xanthobacteraceae > Nitrobacter. The sequence goes on along the minus strand of NZ_AAMY01000002.1, from coordinate 338,376 downwards.
GTCGCGGTCAAGCGCGACATTCCGCTCGGCGAACTGATCAACCTCTTCGAAAGCGCAGCGCATTCCCGTCTCGTCGTCTACAACGAAAACCTCGACGATCCCGAAGGCATGGTCCACATCCGCGACCTGCTGGCTTTCATGGCTCAGCGGGCGCGCACCGCAATGCCATCTACGGCGAAACGCAAGAAAGCGCCGCCGGCCGGTCTCGATCTGCGCGCCATTGATCTGGCGCTGCCGCTGAGCGAAGCCAACATCATCCGCAAGCTGCTCTACGTGCCGCCATCCATGCCTGCGATCGACTTGCTCGCGCAGATGCAAGCCTCGCGAATCCATCTGGCGCTCGTCGTCGATGAATATGGCGGCACCGACGGCCTAGTATCGATCGAGGATATCGTCGAGCAGGTCGTCGGCGAAATCGATGACGAGCACGATGGCGATGAACCGCCATCGATCGTGCGCCAGACCGAGAATTCCTTCATTGCCGATGCCCGCGCCAGCCTCGAGGACGTCTGCGACATGATCGGCGAGGCGTTCGAGACCGGTGAGGCAGGCGAGGAGGTCGACACGCTGGGAGGCTTTCTCGTCTCTTATGTCGGCCGCCTGCCGGTGCGCGGAGAGGTCATTCTAGGGCCGGGACCGTTCGAGATCGAAGTGCTCGACGCCGACCCTCGCCGCGTCAAGCGACTGCGGATCGGCCTGCGCAAGGAACGCCCTCCCGTTCGACCGCGCGACGGGCGGCGGCGAGAGAGCGCGCCGGATACGGCTTCTCAACCGCAGGGCGACCCGGCTTCTCTTTCGCCGCCGGGCGACGGAGAGGAAACCCCGTGAGCATGAGCATCGCAGGCAGCGCCAGGACCGCGGGCCTTGCCATCACGTTGTCATGGGGTTGGAAGCGCGCTCTCGTTGCGCTTGCCTCCGGCGCCGCCTCTTCGCTGGCGATGGAACCCTTCAATGTCTGGCCGGTGCTGTTCATAACCCTTCCGGTCGCAACCTGGCTGATCGACGGATCCGCCGCCGGCCGTCTGCGCGGCCTGCCCTCCGCGGCGCTCGCCGGCTGGCTGTTCGGGTTCGGCTATTTCGTTCCCGGACTGTACTGGATCGGGAATGCCTTCCTGGTTGATGCGCAGACCTTCGCGTGGCTGATGCCGTTCGCCGTCCTCGGTCTGCCGGCGTATCTCGCGCTCTTTACATCGCTCGGTTTCGCCCTGGCCCGCTTGATCTGGACCAGGGACGCCTCGCGTATTCTCGCGCTCGCCGCCGCGCTGACGATCAGTGAATGGCTCCGCGGACACGCTCTGACCGGGTTCCCGTGGAATGCCTTCGGCTATGCGCTGACGGAGCCGCTGGCGCTGGCGCAAACCGCCTCGCTGATCGGATTGTGGGGTTTGACATTCCTTAGCGTCGCCATCTTCGCGAGCCCCGCCGTACTGATCGACGGCCGCCGCGGCGGCAGACCCTGGCTGGTCCCGCTCAGCGCCCTCGTGCTCCTCGTCGCCATAAGCATCTACGGTTCGGTCAGACTATCGCGGCATCCGACGGAATTCACGAATAACGTCAGACTGCGCATCATGCAGCCCAATGTCGCGCAGGACGTGCGGTTCAACTATACCGCCAAGCAGGCGGTGATGCAGAAATACCTGACCCTCTCGGATCGCGCCACCGGACCGCGGTCAACCGGCGTCAGCGGCGCGACCGTCCTGATCTGGCCGGAATCGGCATTCCCGTTTTTTCTCACCCGCGAAGCCGACGCGATGGCGGAGATCGCCGATCTCCTGCCGAAAGGAACGATCCTGATTACCGGTTCGGTCCGCGCGCCCGACCTGCCGCCGGACGCCAGGATCACAAGGGCCTACAACTCGATCTATGTGATCGGCGATGACGGCGGTATCCTGTCCATTTACGACAAGCTCCATCTGGTGCCGTTCGGCGAATTCCTGCCGTTCCAGGGACTGATGGAAAAGCTTGGTTTCGTTCAACTCACCAAGGTCCAGGGCGGTTTCATCTCGGGAACCAGCCGGCGGACCATTGAACTGCCAAACGCGCCGAGCGTGCTTCCGCTGATCTGCTATGAGGCAATCTTTCCGGGTGACATTGCACCAAGAGGCGGCCGGCCGGGCTGGATCGTCAACCTCACCAACGACGGCTGGTTCGGTATCAGCACGGGCCCTCACCAACATCTTCAGCAGGCGCGGTTGCGGGCGATCGAACAAGGACTGCCTCTTGTGCGAGCGGCAAATACCGGTATTTCGGTGGTCACAGATCCCCTAGGGCGTATTGTCGCACGGCTCGATCTCGGCGTGGAAGGCGTGCTGGATTCCCGCCTGCCGGTTGCCCTCACGTCAACGCCCTACGCACGCGCCGGTGATATTCCCGCCGCAATCATGGTGACCATCGCGCTTGTTTTGGTGATTCGGCGCCGCCGCCAGCACTAGCAGCGGCGCGTGCATATTAATCGTGATGCGGAATTCTCTAAAGCTCTTCCATTCGCACGATCAATATAATCCGTGTAACAATTTGCACGAGTGATATAATACGGCCGGCTAAGATTTAACGATGAATTTTATGACGTGATTTTGAGCTGAGTTTAACGATAAGTGGCACCGGGAGCGTATCCACGGATCGCGACCCCTTCCGAGGAGACCTAGGAGATGTCGACTAAGGCGCCCAATCCTGTTGACAAACATGTCGGCAGCCGTGTGCGCATGCGCCGCATCATGCTCGGCATGAGTCAGGAAAAACTCGGGGAAGCCCTGGGACTGACGTTCCAGCAGGTTCAGAAATACGAGAAAGGCACCAATCGCGTCGGCGCCAGTCGCATCCAGCAGATTTCCGAGATCCTTCAGGTGCCGGTCTCGTTTCTGTTCGAGGGCAGCCCCGGCACCGGCGTCTCCAGAATCGATGGTCTGAGCGAGGCGCCCTCACCTGCTTACGTCTCCGATTTTCTTGCGACATCCGAAGGTCTTGCACTGACCCGCGCCTTCACCCGGATCACCGATGCGAAACTCCGTCGCAGCATCGTCGACATGGTCGAACAGATCGCGGCCCGGGAACCGTCCGACCAGCGCTAGCCGCCGTCACCGAGCGTTGCGATGACGGCTGCCGGTTCCGATCCTCATGAACCTCGTCCTGCCGCCGACGACGCATCGCCTCGCCGCAAGTCCGGCCAAGGTTCTTTTTTTGGGCGCCGCAAGGGACACAGGCTGCGGCCACATCAGAGCGACCTGATGGCGCATCTGCTGCCGCGCCTTAGTTTCGATCCCGCCAGGAGATCCGACCCGGCCGCGCTGTTCGGCCCGCCGGTTGACGAAATACGCATTGAGATCGGCTTCGGGGGCGGCGAGCATCTTGTCGCCGAAGCGCTGGCACGTCCGCGTACCGGCTTCATCGGCTGCGAACCCTACGTCAACGGCATGGCCAAGATCCTGTCGCCGATCGAGGCGCATGATATCAACAACATCCGCCTGTTCGCCGGCGACGCAGCGGACCTTCTGGCGTGGCTGCCGCAAGCGTCGCTGGCGCGGATCGATCTTATCCATCCTGACCCGTGGCCCAAGCGCCGCCATTGGAAGCGCCGTTTCGTTCAGGATGCGACCATCGCGGAGATGGCGCGCGTGCTTCGGCCGGGCGGCGAATTCCGCTTCGTCAGCGACATCGACGACTATGGCGCGTGGACGCTGTCACATTTCGCCCGCTCGCCGGACTTCCTGTGGCTGGCCGAACGCGCCGACGACTGGCGCAACCCATGGCCGGGCTACACCATGACGCGCTACGGCCGCAAAGCGATGCGCGAAGGCCGCCGCGCGACGTATCTGCGGTTTCGACGGAACGCCGACGCCTCATGATCGGCCACTGTCCGACATCATGACTCGCCACATGGCGCTGGTTCCCGATGCAGCCCGCTGAAACAATGGAACCGCCGAACTCTCCCCTCCGGCCTTGCCGAGGAGCACAAAAACAGCTATGTTGGTGGAAACTTTCTCATACGAGTGCGTATCGAGGGTGGGCCCGTCGGGACCCGCTCTTTTTTGTTACCTAAACGGATTGTTACCTGAACGGACCTCGGCTGCTGCGGCGCATCCGGGTTCCTTCAGTCAAAACCGCCGACCGGACCACATAGGTCGGCGAAGCCTGGAACAGCCAGACCCATTCTTGCAGACCGACCCTTGACCCTGAATATGATCGATCCTGCTGCCCAGATCCCGGACCACGAGTTGCTCGACGAGCCGCGTCTGGTGCTCGAGCCCGGCGTTGCGGCGCGGGTTGCGACCATCGCCGCGCCGGTGCTGCAGGGCATGGGATATCGGCTGGTCCGCATCAAGGTGTCAGGCGAAGCCGGCTGCACCCTCCAGATCATGGCCGAGCGGCCGGACGGATCGATGCAGATCGAGGATTGCGAGACGATCTCGAAGATGCTGTCGCCAGTGCTCGATGTCGCCGATCCGATCGACAGGGCCTATCGGCTGGAAATCTCGTCGCCCGGCATCGACCGGCCGCTGGTGCGCCGATCCGACTTCGAACGCTACGCCGGTCACCTCGCGAAGGTCGAGATGGCGGTCGCCCATCAGGGTCGCAAGCGGTTCCGCGGCATTCTTCGGGGCGTCGAGGACAACGCGGTGCGCCTGCATCGGGACGACGTCCAACAGGACAACGATGCCGACGTCCTGCTGATCATGGAAGACATCGCTGATGCGCGGCTGGTTCTGACCGACGAGTTGATCGCGGAATCGATGCGGCGTGGCAAGATCGCCGAACGCGAGATGAAACGGAACCTCGGCATTCTGCCTCCGCCTCCGCCGCACGCAAAAAACGATTCTCCGAAACGTGGCGCGCCGAAACGGAAACTCAAAAACGGCTCAAAAGCCCTCGGGAAAAAGCTGTCGAAGAACACCAAGGAACATCGCCTGACCGCAGAAGGACTGCGGCGCGGCGACATCGATCCCATCGAAGGAGACTAAGTGATGGCCGCTGTCAGCGCCAATAAACTCGAATTGCTGCAGATCGCGGATGCAGTGGCGCGAGAAAAATCCATCGACCGCAGCATCGTGATCGCCGCTATGGAAGACGCGATCGCCAAGGCGGCGCGGGCACGCTACGGCAGCGAGACTGACGTTCACGCGGAGATTCATCCGAAGACCGGGCAGCTCCAGCTCACCCGTCACATGCTGGTGGTCGATCAGGTCGAGAACGCCGCGAACCAGATCTCGCTGAAGGACGCCCAGCGAGCCAATCCGGGCGCACAGGTCGGCGACACCATCGCCGATACGCTACCGCCGCTGGAATATGGCCGCATCTCCGCGCAGTCCGCCAAACAGGTGATTGTGCAGAAGGTGCGCGAGGCCGAGCGCGATCGGCAATACCAGGAGTTCAAGGATCGCATCGGCGATATCGTCAACGGCATCGTCAAGCGTGTCGAATATGGCAGCGTGATCGTTGACCTCGGCCGCGGCGAGGCCGTCATACGCCGTGACGAGATGCTGCCGCGCGAGGTCTTCCGCAACGGAGACCGCGTCCGGGCCTATATCTTCGACGTGCGTCGCGAAACCCGCGGCCCGCAGATCTTCCTGTCGCGCACCCATCCGCAGTTCATGGTGAAGCTGTTCGCGCAGGAGGTGCCGGAAATTTACGACGGCATTGTCGAGATCAAGGCGGTGGCGCGCGACCCCGGTTCACGCGCCAAGATCGGCGTGGTGTCGAGGGATTCCTCGGTCGATCCGGTCGGCGCCTGCGTCGGAATGCGCGGATCGCGCGTCCAGGCCGTCGTCAACGAGTTGCAGGGCGAAAAGATCGACATCATCCCCTGGTCGCCCGATATCGCGACGTTCGTGGTCAACGCGCTGGCGCCGGCGGAGGTCGCGAAGGTCGTGATCGACGAAGACCGCGAGCGGATCGAGGTCGTGGTCCCCGATACCAACAACCAGCTGTCGCTCGCGATCGGACGGCGCGGACAGAATGTGCGGCTCGCCTCGCAACTGACCGGCTGGGACATCGACATCCTGACCGAGCAGGAGGAATCGGAGCGACGTCAGGCGGATTTCGAGAATGCGACCCGCATGTTCATGGAAGCGCTCAACGTCGACGAGGTCGTCGGACAATTGCTGGCGTCGGAAGGTTTCACCTCGGTTGAGGAACTGACGCTTGTCGATGCGCGGGAAATCGCCGGTATCGAGGGATTCGACGACGAAACCGCGAACGAATTGCAGAACCGGGCCCGAGAGTATCTGGAACAGCTCGAAGCCGAACTGGAAAACAGGCGCAAGGAGCTTGGCGTGGATGATGCAATGAAGACGGTTCCCGGGGTGACCTCGAAAATGCTGGTCAAACTTGGCGAAAACGACGTGAGGACCGTTGAGGACCTTGCCGGCTGCGCCACCGATGATCTGATCGGCTGGACCGAACGCAAGGAGGGCGAAGCGGTCAAGCACGCGGGTTATTTCGACGGCATCGAGATTTCGCGCGAGGACGCGGAGGCCATCATCATGCAGGCCCGCCTGATTGCCGGCTGGATCACCGAAGCTGACCTGGCGAAACCGGCGGAGGCTGTCGCCACTGAAGATCAGCCGGCGTAGAGCATGATCCCGAAAGGAAAGTAGCAGCCGGTTTCGATCGTCATGCAGTGGATTCACACTCCTGAACATTTTCCGGCCAAGTTTGGTTAGCGTGAAGAATATGCCCACAATCAGGAGCTTGCGGTCACCGCCTTTGCGGAACCCACGCCAGGACCCCTTCCGCAAAAGCAGACCCGGCTTTGCGCGAAGACCTCGCCGCCAATGACGGGGAAATGTTCACGACATGCTCGCGATCGCCAACCCTGCAGATCTGGACGAGGGACCGCGGACCAACAAGTCCGCGACGATGCGGATGTGCGCGGTCACGCGGCAGGTGCGTCCCATCGGTGAACTGATCCGGTTCGTGGTATCGCCCTCGGGCGAGGTCATCGTGGATCTGAAACGCAAGCTTCCCGGCCGGGGCCTCTGGATTTCAGCCTCGCATACGGCTGTTGCCGAGGCGGTCCGCCGCCACCAGTTTAGCAGGGGCTTTAAGCGGGACGTTTGCGTCCCGGCGGCCCTGGTGGAGAAAATCCGGCAGTTGATGGTCAGCAGCGCAATCGATGCGCTGGCCATAGCCGCGAAGGCCGGCCAGGTCGTCGCCGGTTTTGCAAAAGTGGAAGACGCGCTGCTTCGTCATCAGGCGGTTGCCCTGCTGCACGCCGCAGACGGCGCCGCAGACGGAATCCGGAAATTGGATGCTACCGTTAAGAAAATAGCCGTCCAGTCGGGTCAAATGCGGGAAATTCCGGTTATCACTATCCTGACGTCGGCAGAATTGGATTTGGCACTTGGCCGGGCAAATGTGATACATGCAGCCCTGCTTGCAGGCCCGGCGGGCAAGACTTTCCTGCAGCGCAGCCAGACCCTGGTCCGATACCAGGATGGCGGGCAGCGGCAAGGCAGCTGATACGGCAAGAATTCTAACGACACCACCTCTGTGCGAACGCGTACAGCGCAACAAGATTGGGACTGCTGAATGGTTGATACGAAAAATCCTGGCGACAAGACTCTGAGCGTCAGCCCGACCAAGACCTTGACGCTCAGGCCACGCGTCGAGCAGGGCACCGTGCGCCAGAGCTTCAGCCACGGCCGTACCAAGCAGGTGGTGGTCGAAAAACGCGGCAAGCGCCGGATCGGCGGCGACTCTCCCGGCGCGGAACCGGCGGGAGCCTCGGAGCCGGCTGCCGCCAGGACACCGGCGGCCAAGCCTCAGCCGGCTCGCGCCGCGGCGCCCGCTGCTCCGCGCGCGGGTTCAGGCGTCGTGTTGCGGAAGCTGACCGAGGACGAGCGCAGCGCACGGGCGAGCGCGCTGGCGGAAGCCAAGGTGCGCGCCGAGGAAGAGCGCCGCATCGCGGAAGCCGAAGCTGCACGGCGCAACAGCAAGGAAGGCATCGAGCAAGCCGAGCGCGAGGCCGCCGAAGCGCGCCGCAAGGCCGAGGAAGAGCGTCACCGTCAGGAAGAAGAAGCCAAGCGCAAGGCCGAACTCGAAGCCAAACGCCGTTTCGGAGAAACCGAGTCCAAGCCCGCACCGGCCAAGACCACGACCACGCGCGCGGCGCCCACGACGGCGCGGCCGGCCGCTGTCGCCGCCGACGCCAGCGACGAAGACGAAGCTCCGCGCCAGATCCGGCGCGGGCCGGGCGGCGCCGCCCGTCCCGTGATCGCACCGAAGCCGGCCGCAAAGCTCGGGCCGCAGAAACAGCGGGGCCGCCTCACCGTGGTCACCGCGCTTGACGCCGACGATGTTCGCGAACGATCGATTGCCTCGTTCCGCCGCCGCACCCAGCGCCTGAAAGGTCACGCCTCGAACGAGCCGAAGGAAAAGCTGGTTCGGGAAGTCATCGTGCCGGAAGCGATCACCATCCAGGAGCTCGCCAACCGCATGGCCGAGCGCGCGGTCGACGTGATCCGGATGCTGATGAAGCAGGGCGCGATGCACAAGATCACCGACGTGATCGATGCCGATACCGCGCAACTCATCGCTGAGGAACTGGGCCATACCGTCAAGCGCGTCGCCGCGAGCGACGTCGAGGAAGGCTTGTTCGATACGGCCGATGATTCCAGCGACGTCGAACCGCGCTCGCCTGTCGTCACCGTCATGGGTCACGTCGATCACGGTAAGACTTCACTGCTCGATGCCGTGCGCCACGCCAACGTGGTGTCTGGCGAGGCAGGCGGCATCACCCAGCACATCGGCGCCTATCAGGTCGCCTCGCCGGATGGCAAGAAGATCACCTTCATCGACACCCCGGGCCATGCGGCGTTCACCGCGATGCGCGCCCGCGGCGCCAAGGTCACCGACATCGTCATTCTCGTGGTCGCTGCGGACGATGGGGTGATGCCGCAGACCATTGAAGCCATCAATCATGCCAAGGCCGCGAAGGTGCCCATGATCATCGCGATCAACAAGATCGACAAGCCGGAGGCCAAGCCGGAGCGCGTGCGCACCGAGCTGTTGCAGCATGAGGTGCAGGTCGAATCGATGGGCGGCCAGGTCGTCGACGTCGAAGTATCCGCCAAAAACAAGATCAACCTCGACAAGCTGCTGGAAATGATCTCCCTGCAGGCCGACCTGCTTGATCTCAAGACCAATGCCATGCGCCCTGCGGAAGGCACCGTGATCGAGGCCAAGCTGGATCGCGGACGCGGGCCCGTCGCCACCGTGCTGGTCCAGCGCGGCACGCTGCGGGTCGGCGACATCATCGTCGCAGGCGCCGAAATGGGCCGGGTCCGCGCTCTGATCTCGGATCAGGGCGAAACCGTCGACGAAGCCGGTCCTTCGGTGCCGGTCGAGGTGCTGGGCTTCAATGGACCGCCGGAAGCCGGCGACCGCCTTGCCGTGGTCGAGAACGAAGCCCGCGCCCGTCAGGTCACGAGCTACCGCGCCCACCAGAAGCGCGAGAACGCGGCCGCCAGCGCCTCCGGCATGCGCGGATCGCTCGAGCAGATGATGTCGCAGCTCAAGACCGCGGGCCGCAAGGATTTTCCGCTGATCGTCAAGGCCGACGTGCAGGGCTCGCTGGAAGCCATTCTCGGCTCGCTGGAAAAGCTCGGCACCGAGGAAGTCGCCGCGCGCATCCTCCATGCGGGCGTCGGCGGCATCAGCGAATCCGACGTCACGCTGGCCGAAGGCTTCAACGCCGCGATCATCGGCTTCAGCGTCCGCGCCAACAAGGAGGCCGCGGCCGCCGCCAAGCGCAACGGCATCGAGATCCGCTACTACAACATCATCTACGACCTCGTGGACGACGTGAAGAAGGCGATGAGCGGATTGCTCGCGCCGACGCTGCGCGAAACCATGCTGGGCAACGCCGAGATCCTGGAGGTGTTCAACATTTCCAAGGTCGGCAAGGTGGCCGGCTGCCGCGTGACCGACGGCAACGTGGAACGCGGCGCCAACGTTCGTCTGATCCGCGACAATGTCGTGGTGCACGAAGGCAAGCTCTCGACCCTGAAGCGTTTCAAGGACGAAGTGAAGGAAGTCCAGTCGGGCCAGGAGTGCGGCATGGCGTTCGAGAACTACGGCGACATGCGCGTCGGCGACGTTATCGAGTGCTATCGCGTGGAGACCATTCAGCGTTCGCTGTGAGTTCGATTCTCACAGGAGAACTGAGTGAATTGGATACGCGTCATGGCCCGACTTGTTCCGGCCACGCCTTAAACCAGATCTCCGGAGAAAGACGTGGGTGCCCGCGGCAAGCGCGGGCATGACGCCCGTTTGGAGAACCGTTCATGCCCCGCCATCATCACTCAGCGAAACATCCCGGTGGCTCGCACCGGCAGTTGCGCGTCGCGGAATCCGTGCGTCACGCGATCGCCGATATCCTGGCACAGGGTCAGGTTCATGATCCCGTGCTTGAAGGGCGCCTTGTCACCGTACCGGAAGTCCGCATGTCCGCCGACCTCAAGCTCGCGACGATCTACGTCATGCCGCTCGGCGGCCGCGACACCGCCGAGGTGATCGATGCGCTCGATCACAACAGGAAGTTTCTGCGCGGCGAAATCGCGCGACGCGTTAACCTGAAATTTGCACCTGACATCCGCTTCCGCGTCGACGAGCGATTCGACGAAGCGGAACGTATCGAGAAATTATTGAGAACACCTGCGGTGCAGAGAGACCTCAAGACAGAATCGGACAAAGAGTAATGGCCGTGACGATGCCGACGCGCTCGCTTGGTTCACAGATGGACGAGTCGCACGAAAATAATTCACTTGCGCATGGCATGGAAAAATCCGGCCCGGCTGACTCGTTGGCTGCTCCCCTCTCCCCACGAAGAGGGAGGGAGCAAGAAGGCAATGAGCCCCGTGCCGGTGTTTCGGTTGCCTCCCCTTCCGTGAAGAAGGCCGACGCGCAGCGTCGGGAGGAAGGCACGCAACAGAGCGAGACCTCTCCGAGTTCGCGCGGCGGCAAGCACCGCCAGAACAACCAGCCGCGCCGCGACAAGCGCGACGTGCATGGCTGGGTGGTTCTCGACAAGCCTATCGGAATGACCTCAACCCACGCGGTGGCCGTGGTGAAGCGGCTGTTTTCGGCCAAGCGCGCCGGGCACGCCGGCACGCTCGATCCGCTGGCCTCGGGCGGTCTGCCGATCGCCCTTGGCGAAGCCACCAAAACCGTTCCTTTCGTCATGGACGGTCGCAAGCGCTACCGATTCACGGTGCAATGGGGCGAAGAGCGCGACACCGACGACAGCGAGGGGCGGATTACGGCGACCAGCGCAAGCCGCCCCGATGCGGACGCGGTCCGGGCGCTGCTGCCGCGCTTCACCGGCGTGATCGAGCAGACCCCGCCGCAATATTCCGCCATCAAGATTCAGGGCGAACGGGCCTACGACCTCGCCCGCGACGGCGAGACCGTCGCTTTGCAGCCACGACAGGTCGAAATTCACCAACTGACCCTTGTGGAACACGCCGAGGACGGCCGGTCCGGGTTCGAGGCGGAGTGCGGCAAGGGCACCTATGTGCGGGCGCTGGCCCGCGATATGGGACGGATTCTCGGCTGTTACGGGCACATCAGCTCGCTACGGCGGACGTTGGTCGGCCCGTTCGACGAGGCGGACATGATTCCGCTGGAAGAACTGGAAGCTTTATGCAATAGAGCTGCGTCCGGCGAGGGAAACCTCGCGGACGCTCTTCTGCCCGTTGAGACCGCGCTGGACGACATCCCGGCGCTGGCCGTCACTCGGGCTGATGCGGCAAGGCTCCATCGGGGCCAAGCCGTCTTGTTGCGCGGACGGGATGCGCCCCAGAGTAGCGGCATTGTTTATGTCACGGTGGCGGGCCGGTTGCTGGCTCTCGCCGAACTGGGTCACGGCGAACTCATCCCCAAGCGCGTCTTCAACCTGACCGGGCTGACAGCCAGTTCCGGCCGCAACGAAAACGAAAGAGGCTGACGATGTCGGTGACCGCCGAACGCAAAGCGGAAATCATCAAGTCCAGCGCCCGCAAGTCGGGCGATACCGGTTCGCCGGAGGTCCAGATCGCGATTCTGTCGGAGCGGATCGCCAACCTGACCAACCATTTCAAGAGCCACACCAAGGACAATCACTCCCGCCGTGGCCTCCTGAAGCTCGTCTCCACGCGTCGTTCTCTCCTCGACTACATCAAGAAGAAGGACGAGGCGCGTTACAAGGCTCTGCTCGAAAAGCACGGCATCCGCCGCTGATCGAAATCCGCGCGCATCCCCGCGCGCTGCGACGCGCGGACGTGAATGTCCGCGCCAGGCGCGATCCGTGAAAACCGGCACCTGGTTTTAGGATCGTGCTCAAAAGAGAGCGTGTCCAGCAGCAATCCGGCGGCTGGGCGATGACGGGTCAAATGCCCGTACCATCGGAAGGATGGACGCCATCCAAGACTTGAAAACCATGGCAGGATCGCCGGACTCCGGTGCCGCGACGACCGTTGCGGCCGGAGTCCCGCAATCTTGCGCATGGTTTTTGCGTTGCGGCCTCCATTCTTTCGAGAACCGATGAAAGACATCACAATGTTCCATAAGCATTCGGTCGAGATCGACTGGGGCGGGCGTCCGCTCAAACTCGAAACCGGCAAGATCGCCCGTCAGGCCGATGGCGCCGTGATCGCCAGCTACGGCGAAACCGTCGTGCTCGCCACCGTCGTCGCGGCCAAGACGCCGCGCGAAGGCGTCGATTTCCTCCCGCTCACAGTCGATTATCAGGAGAAGACCTACGCCGCGGGCCGCATTCCCGGCGGCTATTTCAAGCGCGAAGGCCGGCCGACCGAAAAGGAGACGCTGGTTTCCCGCCTGATCGACCGGCCGATCCGTCCGCTGTTCGCCGATGGCTGGCGCAACGAGACCCAGGTCATCGTCACCGTGCTCTCCCACGACATGGAGAACGATCCCGATGTCCTCGCAATGGTGGCCGCGTCGGCGGCGTTGACGCTTTCCGGCGTGCCTTTCAAGGGGCCGATCGGCGCGGCGCGCGTCGGCTTCATGAACGACGAATACGTGCTCAACCCGACGCTCGACGAAATGGTCGATACCCGGCTCGAACTGGTCGTGGCCGGCACCGCCGACGCCGTGCTGATGGTGGAATCCGAGGCCAAGGAGCTGAGCGAGGACATCATGCTCGGTGCCGTGATGTTCGGCCACCGTCACTTCCAGCCGGTCATCAACGCCATCATCGAGCTCGCCGAAAAGGCCGCGAAAGAGCCCCGCGAGGTTGCCGCCATCGACAACAGCGCGCTGGAAAAGGAGATGCTGGCGCTGATCGAGCAGGATCTGCGCGCGGCTTACGCGATTCCGGTCAAGCAGGACCGCTACGCTGCTGTCGGCAAGGCCAAGGAAAAGGTGCTGGCGCACTACTTCCCTGAAGGCGCCGAACCGAAATACGACAAGCTCCGCGTGGCCGAAGTGTTCAAGGAGCTCGAGGCCAAGATCGTGCGCTGGAACATTCTCGACACCGGCAAGCGCATCGACGGCCGCGACGTCAAGACGGTGCGCGCTATCGTCGCCGAAGTCGGCGTGCTGCCCCGCGCCCACGGCTCGGCGCTGTTCACCCGCGGCGAAACGCAGGCGATGGTCGTGACCACGCTCGGCACCGGCGAGGACGAGCAGTACATCGATTCGTTGTCGGGAACGTACAAGGAGACGTTCCTGCTGCACTACAACTTCCCGCCCTATTCGGTCGGCGAGACCGGCCGTCTCGGAGGCACCAAACGCCGCGAGATCGGCCACGGCAAGCTGGCGTGGCGCGCAATCCATCCGGTGTTGCCGCCGCATCACGAATTCCCCTACACCATCCGCGTGGTTTCGGAGATCACCGAATCCAACGGCTCGTCGTCGATGGCGACCGTATGCGGCTCATCGCTGGCGCTGATGGATGCGGGCGTTCCCCTGAAGCGGCCGACCGCGGGCATCGCCATGGGCCTCATTCTCGAAGGCAGCCGCTATGCGGTATTGTCGGACATTCTCGGCGATGAGGATCATCTCGGCGACATGGACTTCAAGGTCGCCGGCACCGAAAGCGGCATCACCTCGCTTCAGATGGATATCAAGATCGCCGGGATCACCGAGGAGATCATGAAGGTCGCGCTCGCCCAGGCCAAGGATGGGCGCATCCACATCCTCGGCGAAATGGCGAAAGCCCTTACCAATGCCCGCGCCGAGCTCGGCGAATACGCGCCGCGCATCGAGACCTTCAAGATTCCGACCGACAAGATCCGCGAAGTGATCGGCACCGGCGGCAAGGTGATCCGCGAGATCGTCGAGAAGACCGGCGCCAAGGTCAATATCGAGGACGACGGCACCGTGAAGGTCGCCTCCAACGACGGCGAAGCGATGAAGGCGGCGATCAAGTGGATCAAGTCGATCGCCTCCGATCCGGAGGTCGGCCAGGTCTACGAGGGCACCGTGGTCAAGGTCATGGAGTTCGGCGCCTTCGTGAACTTCTTCGGCGCCAAGGACGGCCTCGTCCACATCAGCCAACTCGCCGTTGGCCGCGTGCAGAAGACCTCCGACGTCGTCAAGGAAGGCGACAAGGTCAAGGTCAAGCTGCTCGGCTTCGATGATCGCGGCAAGACGAGGCTGTCGATGAAGGTGGTCGATCAAGAGACCGGCGAGGACATTGAGGCCAAACAGAAGGCCGAGGCGGCGCCGGCGCAAGAGGCCGCGGGCGAGTAGACGCCGTCAGGCGCAGTCAAAGTTACGAAAGGGCGGCTTCGAGCCGTCCTTTTTGTTTCGGGGCTGACAGCCTGCCTTATCGTGTTGCTTGGTGAGACTTGACGTTCACACACGCCTTCACCACCTCGCCCAGGGCCTCGAAATCGGCCTTGCGCGGCGACGTTTTGCGGAACGCCAGTCCGATGCTGCGGCCAGGTTGCGGCTCCTCCAACCGCAGAAATTTCACCCGGCTGTCGCGCGCCTCGACATCGGCGGCGATCTGCGGGATCAGCGTCAGGCCATAACCGCCGGCCACCATCTGCATGACAGTGGCGAGGCTGGATGCGCCGAACGTCATGCCGGTTGCGCCCGGCGTCGGTCCGCGCGGGATCGTGGCGCAGAAGGCGAGAGCCTGATCGCGCAGGCAGTGGCCGTCCTCGAGCAGGATCAGGCGCGACTGATCGATCTCGCGCGTGGCAACGCGGCGTTTGGCTGGCCGCGGATCGCTCGCCGGAACCGCCAGCAGAAACAGATCGTCGAACAGTTGCATGGTGTCGATGTCGGGCTCGCCGAGCGGCAAGGCCAGCATGGCGGCATCGAGCGCGCCGCTCTTGACTTCCTCGACCAGGGGCCGCGTCTGCGTCTCCCGCAACTCAAGTTGCAGATCGGGAAACCGCGATTGCAACGCCGGCAGAATGCGCGGCAACAGGTATGGCGCAAGCGACGGAATGATGCCGAGCGTCAGCCGCCCGGTCAGCGGCCGCGCGCGGTGCCGGGCGAAGTCGACAAGATCGCGCACTGAGGCCAGCACGTCTTCGGCGCGGCGGGAAATCTCCCGGCCGATTTCCGTGAGCATCACTTCGCCCGGCCGCCGCTCCACCAGAGTGACGCCGAGAAATTGCTCGAGCTCGCGAATCTGCATCGACAGCGCCGGTTGAGTGACGGCGCAGGCCTCCGCGGCGCGTCCGAAATGGCCGTGGCGCGCGAGCGCGGCGAGGTAGCGGAGTTGTCTGAGCGTGACCATTTCCGATCAGATAAGCTTATCGTGACGTGAAAGCAAATCGACTGGACCTTATTAAGGATTTCTCCCAAACTCCGCTCATCCTCGTGTTGCCGGAGGACTGCAGCATGTCCGGCCTCATCTTTGTCCAGCATCAGCGCCGGCGCGTCGAACGGGCAAACATGGTTCCGCGTTGACGTCCCTATCGGGAATGACCGTGGCTTCTGAGTTGCTCAAGACGGCCATTCGGCAATGCGACAGCACAGCATTGGAGACAATCATGGACGCAAAAACGGACGACAAAGGCGCAGGCAAGTGCCCGGTCATGGGCGGTCACGGATACAAAAATCGCGACTGGTGGCCGGAGCAGCTGGATGTTCAGGTCCTTCATCAGAAATCGAACCTGTCGGACCCGATGGGCAGAGATTTCAACTACGCCAGGGAGTTTGCAAGCCTGGACCTGAACGCCGTCATCGCGGATCTCAAAGCGCTGATGACGGACTCGCAGGACTGGTGGCCGGCCGATTTCGGCCACTACGGCGGACTGATGATCCGCATGGCATGGCATAGCGCGGGCACCTATCGCATCACCGACGGCCGCGGCGGCGCCGGCGGCGGTCAGCAGCGTTTCGCGCCGCTGAACTCCTGGCCGGACAACGTGCTGCTCGACCGGGCGCGCCGCCTGTTGTGGCCGATCAAGCAGAAATACGGCCGCAAGATTTCCTGGGCCGACCTTTATGTCCTCGCGGGCAATGCCGCGCTGGAATCGATGGGTTTCAAAACCTTCGGTTTCGCCGGCGGCCGTGTCGACGAATGGGAGCCGCAGGAATTGTTCTGGGGTCCCGAAGGGACGTGGCTCGGAGACGAGCGCTACAGCGGCGAACGTCAGCTTGCCGAACCGCTCGCAGCCGTGCAGATGGGCCTGATCTACGTCAACCCGGAAGGACCGAACGGCAAGCCGGACCCGATCGCAGCCGCCAAGGACATCCGCGAAACGTTTCGCCGCATGGCGATGAACGACGAGGAAACCGTCGCGCTGATCGCGGGCGGCCACACCTTCGGCAAGACCCACGGCGCCGGCGATGCGTCGCTGGTCGGACCGGTGCCGGACTCCGCTCCGATCGAGGATCAAGGGCTCGGCTGGAAGAGCCGGTTCGGCACGGGCAAGGGGGCTGACGCAATCGGCAGCGGCCTCGAAGTGACCTGGACCCAGACGCCGACGAAGTGGGACAACAACTTTTTCGATACACTGTTCAGGTTCGAATGGGAGCTGACCAAGAGCCCGGCCGGCGCTCATCAATGGCGCGCGAAAGACGCACCCGCCATCACGCCCGATGCCTTCGACAGTTCGAAAAAGCATGTGCCGACCATGCTGACCACGGACCTCTCGCTGCGCTTCGATCCCGTCTACGGAGAGATCTCGAAGCGCTTCCACGAAAATCCGGACCAGTTTGCCGACGCCTTCGCCCGCGCCTGGTTCAAGCTCACCCACCGCGACATGGGACCGCGCGCCCGCTATCTCGGCCCGCTGGTGCCGAAGGAAGAGCTGATCTGGCAGGATCCGATCCCGGCCATCGACCATGAACTGATCGACGGCAACGATATCGCCGACCTGAAAGCGAAAATCCTCGCATCCGGCTGCACCGTTGCGCAGCTGGTTTCGACCGCCTGGGCCTCGGCCTCCACCTTCCGCGGCTCTGACAAACGCGGCGGCGCCAACGGCGCGCGCATCCGTCTCGCGCCGCAGAAGGACTGGGAGGTCAACCAACCGGCCCAGCTGAAAGCGGTGCTGGCGAAACTCGAAGCGATCCAGGCCGAATTCAACGGCGCGCAGACGGGCGGCAAAAAGGTCTCGCTCGCCGACCTGATCGTGCTCGGCGGATCGGCCGCGGTCGAGAAGGCGGCCAAGGATGCCGGGATCGACTTGAAGGTGCCGTTCGCGCCCGGCCGCATGGATGCATCGCAGGACCAGACCGACGTGGAATCCTTCGCGCCACTTGAGCCGCGCGCGGATGGCTTCCGCAACTATGTCAATAACAAGCACCAGTTCATGGCGCCCGAGGAAGCGCTGGTGGACCGCGCGCAACTGCTGACCCTGACCGGACCGGAGATGACGGCTCTCGTCGGCGGCCTGCGGGTGCTGGGCGCCAATGCCGGAGACTCCAAGCACGGCGTCTTCACCACAAAGCCGGGCAAGCTGACGAACGACTTCTTTGTCAACCTGCTTACCATGGATACAGAATGGCAACCGCTTGCCGGCCAGGACGGCGTGTATGAAGGCCGCGACCGCAAGACCGGTACGCTGAAGTGGACGGGCACGCGCGCCGATCTGATCTTCGGCTCGCACTCCCAGCTCCGCGCGTTCGCGGAGGTCTATGCGTGCGCCGACTCCGGGGAGAAGTTCGCAAACGACTTCGCCGCCGCATGGGCCAAGGTCATGAATGCCGATCGCTTCGATCTCAAGGCCTGATCGCGACAAACATACTTCAACGCCGAAGCCCCTGCGATTTCCCGCAGGGGCTTTTCATGAGATCACGATATTGAGCATGATCCCGAAAAGCGGAAACCGGCTTTCGGAAAAGATCATGTTCTGGTGAGCGGAGATTCCGCCGACGCTCCGCCTCAGAGAAAGGCCTACTTCGCCGCGTCGTTCGGCGCGCCGTTGCTCATGCCTTCGCTGCGCAACGCGTCGGGCTGCGGCATCGCGATGATGTTGTAGCCGGAATCAACGAAATGAATCTCGCCGGTGACCCCGCCGGACAGATCCGACAACAGATAAAGTCCGGCGCCGCCGAGCTCCTCGAGACTGACGCCGCGCCGCCGCGGTGAATGTTTCTGCTGGAAGGCGAACATGAAGCGCGCATCTCCGATGCCGGCGCCGGCCAGCGTGCGGATCGGGCCGGCTGAAATGGCATTGACGCGAATGTTCTGCGCGCCGAAATCGACCGCCAAGTAGCGCACCGATGCTTCCAGCCCCGCCTTGGCCACGCCCATCACATTGTAGTTCGGCATCGCTCGGTCGCCGCCATTATAAGTCAGCGTGAGCATGCTGCCGCCGTCGGGCATCAAGGCGGCCGCGCGTTTGGCAGCCTCGGTGAAGGCGAAGCAGGAGATCACCATTGTGCGCACGAAATTCCCGCGCGTCGTGTCGGCGTAGCGGCCATTCAGCTCGCTCTTGTCGGAGAACGCGATGGCGTGGACCAGGAAATCCATCTTGCCCCAGGCCTTGCCGATATCGGCGAACACCTTGTCGACCGAGGCGATGTCCTCGACATCGCACGGCAGCACCAACCCGCTGCCAACAGATTCGGCAAGCGGCCTGACCCGCTTGGCCAGTGCCTCACCCTGATAGGTGAAGGCCAGTTCCGCGCCATGCGCGGCCAGTGTCTTGGCGATACCCCAGGCGATCGAGTGGTCGTTGGCGACCCCCATGATCAGGCCGCGCTTGCCTTGCATCAGGTGTGTCATGCGAAACTCCGTCATGCCCGCCCCAAGCCGGGCATCCACGCCATTGCGACGTGGACAGGTTAGAAGATTTGGATAGCCGGACCACCCGCGCAAGACATGCTTTCGCGTTCAGCCCAGTCTTGACAAAATCGGTACTGTGACCGCCACCAGTCTTGCGAGCGGCCGCTACAAATCAGGCATCCAGTCGTTTGAAAACCAGCGTGGCATTGGTTCCGCCGAAGCCGAACGAATTCGACATCACCGTGCCGATTCTGGCGTCGTCGATACGCTTGCGCACGATCGGCATATCCGCGAACACCGGATCGAGTTCCGTGATATTGGCGCTTTCGCAAATGAAGCCGTTATTCATCATGAGAAGCGAATAGATCGCTTCCTGTACACCGGTCGCGCCGAGCGAATGCCCCGTCAATGATTTGGTGGCGGAAATCGGCGGGCACTTGTCGCCGGTGCCGAACACCTTGCGGATCGCCTCGATTTCCGGTGGATCCCCTGCCGGCGTCGAGGTCGCGTGCGGGTTGATGTAGTCGACTTTGGTTTTCACCGTCGACATCGCCATCCTCATGCAGCGCTCAGCGCCTTCGCCCGATGGCGCGACCATGTCATAGCCGTCCGACGTCGCGCCATAGCCGACAATTTCGCCGTAAATGCGCGCGCCGCGGGCTTTCGCGTGTTCGAGTTCTTCCAACACCACCACGCCCGCGCCGCCGGCGATCACGAAACCGTCGCGGCTGACATCATAGGCACGCGAGGCTGTCGCCGGCGTATCGTTATATTTCGAGGACATCGCGCCCATGGCGTCGAACAGAACCGAGAGCGACCAGTCGAGCTCCTCACAGCCTCCAGCGAAAATGATGTCCTGCTTGCCGATCTGAATGGTCTCATAGGCATTACCGATACAGTGGTTGGAGGTCGCGCAGGCCGACGAAATCGTGTAGTTGACCCCCTTGATCTTGAACCAGGTGGCGAGCGTCGCCGATGCGGTGGACGACATCGCCTTGGGCACCGCAAAAGGACCGACGCGCTTGGGCCCCTTGCTTCGGGTGATATCGGCCGCTTCCACGATCGTACGCGCGGACGGACCGCCGGATCCCATGATGATCCCGGTGCGCTCGTTGGAGATATCGCTCGGCTCCAGACCCGAATCGCGAATCGCCTGTTCCATCGCGACGTGATTCCACGCCGCGCCCTCGGCCAGGAAACGCATCGCGCGACGATCGATCACGTCGGCCGGATTCAACGTCGGCGCACCCTGCACCTGGGAGCGGAAACCAAGCTCCGCATACTTCTCCGCGCGCGTGATGCCGGACTTGGCCTCGAAGAGACTGGAGAGCACTTCCTGCGTGTTGTTTCCGATCGACGAGACGATGCCCATCCCCGTGACGACCACCCGCCTCATGATCTCCTCACATCAAAGTCACGTCGTCTCATGAAGCGCCCTCGTCAAAAACCGCAACCTGCGCCATCCGGCGGCCTCAGCCGTCACGTCCCCGGTCCTGCATCCTGCTTGAACAGTCCGACCTTCAGGTCTTTCGCGCGGTAGATAATATCATCGTCGGCGGAAAGCCACCCGTCCGCGATCCCGAGCACCAGCTTCGAGCGCATCACCCGCTTGACGTCGACATTGTATACGACCTTGCGAATCTGCGGCAGCACCTGACCGGTGAATTTCAGGTCGCCGATACCGAGCGCACGGCCACGGCCTGCGCCGCCGGTCCAGCCCAAAAAAAATCCGACCATCTGCCATAGCGCATCGAGGCCAAGGCAACCGGGCATCACCGGATCGCCTTTGAAGTGGCAGCCGAAGAACCAGAGGTCGGGTTTGACGTCGAGTTCGGCGCGGATCAATCCCTTTCCGAATTCCCCGCCATCTTCAGTGATTTCCGTAATACGATCGAACATCAGCATCGGCGGCAACGGCAACTGGGCATTTCCCGGTCCGAACAGTTCCCCCCGGCCGCAAGCCAGCAAACCCTCGTAATCATAGCTGCTGCGCCGGTCCTGCATACTGCGTGGCCTTTCTCTCTCTTGAAGCAATGATGATTGGAAAAGGCCGCACCAGACGTGTGGCTTTCACCTGAGACGGACACCGATCCTCAAAGATCAGCGCCCTCGTGGGTCTCTAACACAGGGTTTGGAGGGGGCAAAGACCGCCCGTTGCACATGAGCGGCCGCGATCCTCCGCGATGCAAGCGAGGAATCCCAGAGAAAGCCGGCAATCTGTGATTCGCGCCCGGATTGCTGAACCGCCCGAAGCAGGGGATTAAAGAACCGCACAACCGTAGCCCAGCTTACGATCCGGCTGTCAGGATGTAATCTATTGCTGTAAATAGCTAATTTCCGCTCATCACCCGTCAGGCCCACGGCGGATCAGGGATTGCGGCGCCAGTTTTGAGCCGTTCTAGTTGCGAAAAACTTGCATCTACAAGCCTTTTTTCCTATAGTTGAAAATAACACGTCCCCTTTGGGGGGCGGTTGAACCGTTGGATTGTAAGTTTTTTCGGATGCATGGCGTGAGTACAGGCGAGAACATCGTAGTTGTGACCGAGGAAGATCGTGATATAGCAGCGATCGGTCACGGGCGGCAGCCGACGCTGACGGGCTGCCCTTGGCATGACGTCAACGAAATGCTGCAATCGGTCGGGCTGCGGCCGACGCGGCAGCGTATGGCGCTCGGCTGGCTGCTCTTCGGCAAGGGTGCGCGCCACCTCACGGCGGAAATGCTTTATGAAGAAGCAACCCTCGCCAAGGTTCCGGTTTCGCTTGCCACCGTCTACAACACGCTCAATCAGTTGACCGACGCGGGACTGTTGCGCCAGGTCAGCGTCGACGGCACCAAGACGTATTTCGACACCAACGTCACCGCCCACCACCACTTCTATCTCGAGAATAATCACGAACTGGTCGATATTCCCGATCCGCACCTGGTGTTGCAGAAGATGCCGAACGTGCCGGAAGGTTACGAGATCAGCCGTATCGATATGGTTGTGCGCCTGCGCAAGAAGCGCTGATCCACTTCGCGATTTCAATCGATGTTCACGCTGCCCGGCCTGCGCCGGGCATTCGTTTTTATAGGAGGAATCGATTGAGTCCATTTCAACCGCGTTGAATCAGACTCGTCGCTTACCTTTTTGTCTGAGCTTGATCTCGTCCGAAAACGGTTTCCACTTTGCGTGGTCGCGGCCCTTCGGGTCGGGATTCACGCTCTCGTCCGACATCCGGCGAACAGCCGGGACCATGATCAGTTGATTTTCTCGTCGGCGTAGACGCCCCAGAGCCGCCGCTGCTCGATCCAGCCGTCGAAGCCGTCACCCGCAACGTGGCACCATCCCGCCGCGCAATGCTTGACCTGCGTCACGACGCCGGCCTGCAGGCGGGCAGCCACGTTACCTTGGACATCGGCGCGATCATACAACACCGCGAAGTCGCCCTTTATCTTCATCGTGACCACCGCGGTGCGGCGGCCTGACAGCAGCGAGTGATAGACCCAGCCCTCGGCCCCTTCGGAATCCCGGATGCGACGCCAGTTCTCGAATTCCGCAGTGATTTCGACGGGGAGACCGGCCTTGGTATAGACCCAAGCGACGTCGTTATCCTTGGTCGGACCGGCGCGGACGTTCACATGGTCGGACTTCAGGCTCACATAACGCGGAATCGGCAGGCCGCTCGTGGACAGCGCGGAGTCCTTGGCGGCTGCGGTCGTTTCGATCCCAATCGCACTCAGCATCGCTGCTGAAAACACCATGGAAATAGCACGCCATTTCACCGTCATAACCTGCCCCCGAAACGCCCACCTTGCCACCCGAACCGGCCGACCCGTCTTCCGGATCCGTCTTGCCTTGGCACGACCTTCTGCTAGAGAGGACCAAACCCGGAATGACCGGGAAAGCTCGGAAAACCGCACGGAAGATGTGAGAGGCCCGGGAGACCAGGGAGACTGCCGATATCGGTCAGCGACTGCAGTTTCGAACGTGTGGGTTAACATGGACTGAATGCTATAGCGTTTTCGAGCGAAGCATCCCTGGGCTTGACCCGAGGATGGATACCGGTCGCGCGAAGAAGGCGCGTTAAATCAATGTGGAGCACGCTTCTGATTTCCTCAGAAGAGTGGCTCTATGTCCGCAGAACCTGATTCGCCTGAATTGCGGGGTCGCCACAGACAGGTTTCCGAATTCGAACGCGTGGTGTAACCGCACCGCTTCGATGTCTCACCGAAGGTTGCCGCAGGGGCAGGCGAATGTCGAAAATCGAAAACTAGAGAGCGCCAAATGCCGATCAAGAAGAAGCCTCTGGTTGTTGTCACGCGCAAGCTGCCCGACTCGGTCGAAACCCGAATGCGCGAACTATTCGATGCACGGCTCAATCTCGACGACCGGCCGATGACGGCCGAACAACTCATGGACGCCGTCCGCACCGTCGACATCCTGGTCACGACGGTCACCGACGATATCAACGGGACCGTGCTGAAACAGCCGGACCTCAAGCTGAAGCTGATCGCGCAGTTCGGCAACGGCGTCGACAACATTGACGTCGTCGCGGCGCACGAGCACGGCATAACCGTTACAAACACGCCGAACGTCCTTACCGAAGACACCGCCGACATGACCATGGCGCTGATTCTCGCCGTGCCGCGCCGTTTCATCGAGGGCGCGGCGCTGCTGACGGCGGGCGGCGACTGGCCGGGATGGTCGCCGACCTGGATGCTCGGCCGGCGGCTTGGCGGCAAACGGCTCGGCATCATCGGCATGGGCCGCATCGGCCAGGCGGTGGCGCGCCGCGCCCATGCGTTCGGCCTGCAGATCCACTACCATAACCGCAAGCCGGTGGCGCCGAAGATCGCCGACGAGCTTGGCGCCACCTACTGGGATTCGCTCGACCAGATGCTGGCGCGGATGGACATCATCTCGGTGAACTGTCCGCATACCCCCGCCACTTTCCACCTGCTGTCGGCGCGCAGGCTTAAGCTGATCCGCAAGGACGCCTATATCGTCAACACCGCGCGCGGCACCGTCATCGACGAGGACACGCTGACGAAGCTGATCGAGGCCGGCGAGATCGCGGGCGCGGCGCTCGACGTGTTCGAGCATGAACCGGCGGTCAATCCGCGCCTGGTCCGCCTCGCCAAGGCCGGCAAGGTGGTGCTGCTGCCGCATATGGGCTCCGCCACCATCGAGGGTCGCGTCGAGATGGGCGAGAAGGTCATCATCAACATCCGCGCCTTCCTTGACGCTCACAAGCCGCCGGACCGCGTGCTGCCGAGCATGTTGTGACGGCGTGCCTTCCTTCTCCCCTTGCGGGAGCCAAGACGAGCAAAGCTCGCTCTTAGGGTGACGAAATCGAGTGAAACGAGATTGAGCCGGGTGAGGGGTCGACCTTGTCAAGGTACCCCTCACCCGGTTTCTCACTGCGTTCGAAACCACCCTCTCCCGCAAGGGGAGAGGGTAGGAAGAAGTCGTCATCAGCGATAGCCGCTTAGATCCCTGATGGTCGGATGATCGCCATTGAGCGGATTCGACGGATCGCGTCTGTAATTCAGCGTCTCGAAACGCATCGCGCGCGCGTCCACCATCAGTAAACGCCCGACCAGTCCCTCGCCGAACCCGACAATCTCGCGGATCACTTCCAATGCCGTCATCGAACCGAGCACGCCGGCCAGCGCACCGAGAATGCCGGCCTGCTGGCAGCTCGGCACCGTGCCCTCCGGCGGCGGCTCGGGAAACAGGCAACGGTAGGTCGGGTTGAACTCGCCATCGGCGTTTTTCTCGTGCGCGCGAATCGTCGTCAGCGATCCATCGAAGACTCCGAGCGCGGCGGTCACCAGCGGCTTCTTCGCCAGAAAGCAGGCATCCGCGACCAGATAGCGCGTGGTGAAATTATCCGAGCCGTCGGCGACGACGTCATAGTCCGCAAACAACGACAACGCGTTCGCCGCATCCAGCCGCATGTGATGCGCGCGGAACGCGACGTGCGGGTTGAGCGCGCGGATTTTATCCGCGGCGCTCTCGACCTTGGGACTGCCGATATCCGGCGTCGCGTGAATGATCTGGCGCTGCAGGTTCGACAGCGTCACGACGTCGTCGTCGATCACGCCGAGCGTTCCCACGCCTGCGGCCGCCAGATACATCAGCGCCGGCGCGCCGAGACCTCCCGCTCCGATCATCAGCACGCGCGCATTGCGCAGCGCGTTCTGGCCGGGGCCGCCGACCTCGCGCATCACGATGTGTCGGGAATAGCGTTCAAGTTCGTCGGCGCTCAGCATCGTTCCGCCGCTCTCTCCGTCAGTCAGCCGTCGCACGCAGGCTGGAGCCTAGAGCACGTTCGCTTCCGGTTGAATCAGAAGCGAAGCTCTGGGTTGTTGTTTTAACGCGTTCTCTTCACGCGAAGCCGGTATCCATCCGCGGGTCAAGCCCGAGGACATGCTTCGCTCGAAAACGCTTTAGGCAACCGCTGTTACCGGCCAAGCAGATGTGTTTCAATAGCGCTGTTTCAACGGAGACGAAAGCTGCCATGCGAGCCACGATCGCCGCGGCATTGATGACCGTGGCCACCACGATGTACGCGCAGGGACAGCCCAGCGGCACCGTCGGACGCGCGAAGAGTAAACCGGCAGCCGAAGCCGCTCACCCGCCGGCTCAAACTCCCGCCGACACCGTGAGGGCAATGGCGCTCGCGGCGCGGCAGGCGCTTCAGTCGGACCTGGCGTGGACCGGTCACTACAACGGCCTCGTCAATGGCGAGGTCAGCGACCGGTTGATCGCTGCGATCAAGGCATTTCAGAAGGATCAGGGCAACAAGCCGACCGGTGTGCTCAACCCGAAGGAACGCAGCGTTCTCACTGCTGCCGCCCGGAAAGCGCGGGCGAATGTCGGCTGGAAGATCGCCGCCGACGCCGCGACCGGCGTCCGGCTGGGCCTGCCCATGAGGCTGGCGCCGCAGCCATCGAGCGCAGCCGACGGCACGACATGGAGTTCTTCAACCGGCACGATCCGGATCGTCGTGACGCGCCGCAAGGAAACCGGCCTCACGACCGCCAGGCTTGCCGATCACGAACGCAAGCAGCCGCCCGGCCGCAAGATCACCTACAGCGCCGTCAAACCGGATGTCTTCGTGCTCTCGGGCACGCAGGGTCTGAAGAAATTCTACATGCGCGGCCAACTCCGCGATGGCGAGGCCCGCATCCTGACCATTCTCTACGATCAGGCCACCGAAGGCGTCATGGAGCCGGTGGTGATCGCAATGTCGAGCGCGTTCGAGGCGTTTCCGGCCAATGGGCCGCCGCCGCGCAAGATGGTGGAATATGCGAGCGGCGTGACCGTGAGCAGCGACGGCGCGGTCATCACCGGCTACGACGCGACCGACGGATGCCGGTCGATCGTCGTCACGGGCCACGGCCGTGCTGACAGGATCGCCGGCGACAAGGATCACGGCCTCGCGCTGTTGCGCGTCTACGGCGCGCACGGATTGCAGCCGGTCGCGCCCGGCCGCGGCGCGGCCAAAGGCGGCGTCGATCTGATCGGCATCGCCGATCCGCAGAACCAGGGCGGCGGCTCCGCCATCAGTCGCGCCAAAGCCTCGGTGGGACAGGCCGGCGACAGTGAGTTGATGCTGACGCCACCGCCCGCATCCGGTTTTTCCGGTGCGGCGGCGCTCGATGCAAATGGAAAGCTCGCGGGGCTGGCGCTGCTGAAGCCTGCGGATATCGCCGGGCTTTCGGGAGCGGCGCCGGCCGCGCAGGCCGTGCTTGCCCCCGTGGAAGCCGTCCGCGATTTTCTGAAAGCGAACGATGTGACGCTCGACGGAACGTTCGATGCGGAAGCCGCCGTGGTTCGGGTCATCTGCGTGCGGCGATAAGTCAGCACGTCCGCTCTGCTATAGCGTCGGCGGGCCGTTACGTCTGACAACCCGGACACCAGAACGTCGAGCGTCCGTTCTGGGTGAAGCGCCTCACGGTGCCCTTGCATGCCGGCATCCGGCACGTGTCGCCCTCGCGGTCATAGACCTGAAACGAGTGCTGAAAGTAACCAAGTTCACCGGTGGTCCGACGATGATCGCGAAGCGAGGAGCCTCCCGCCTTGATCGCCTGATTGAGCACGTCGTGTATGGCCGCGACCAGTCGTTCGGCGCGCTCCGACGGCGCGCCCGTTTTCAAGGCGAGCGTTGCGGCGAGACGGCGCGGTGACAGCCGCGCGCGAAACAGCGCCTCGCAAACATAGATGTTGCCGAGCCCCGCGACCACGCGCTGATCGAGCAGCGCGGCCTTCAGACTGGTCTTCTTGTTGCGGCACGACTGCGCCAGCATCGCCGCGTCGAATTCATTGCCGAGCGGCTCGGGCCCAAGTCCTTTCAGCAATGGTTCGTCGCCGAGCGCCGCGCGTGCGACGACCTTCATGTAGCCGAAACGGCGCGGATCGTTGAACACGATCTCCGCGCCGGAGGACATCGTAAAGCGCACATGGTCGTGGGCGCGAGCCTCGTTGCGCCGTTGGTGAAAATCGCCCGGAGCCGCAACTCCCGCCGCGTCGATCACGCGAAATGATCCGGACATGCCCAGATGCATCAACAGCACGTCGCCCGATGCAAGGTCCACCAGCAGGTACTTTGCCCGCCGCCCGATCCCGATGACGGTCTGGCCCTCCAGCCGGGCGACGAAATCGGTCTGGAACGGAAACCGCAGGTCCTTGCGCCGGATCTCGGCACGGATGATGGTCGCGCCTTCCATGGCCGGCTGTAAGCCGCGGCGTACGGTTTCGACTTCCGGAAGTTCAGGCAACGCTTCGCTCGTTTCGTGGGATTATTAAGCTGGAGTTTCACCTTCTTCGCTCTTCGCTGAAGACCAGACAATTATAGAACAGATCGGTCACCGTCATGGTGGTCGCGCCCCAGGGCTGGCGCTCCAATCCCGGCCGCGCATAGCCGTAACGCTTGGCGAGCAGCCCGGCCAGGGTGTGGGGATTATCCTGGTGAATTGTGAGGACATGGACGCGTTCCTCCTGATGTCACCGGTTAACCACGGTGGACGGCCCATCCGGTCTCGGATCGGCCTCGCTTGTAGCGCAGCGCAGCATGGCAGGCTATGGTCCGGACATGGAGACAACGGACATGGATCGAGAGGACCAGACGACGCATTTCGGCTTCAGGGACGTCCCCGTGGCGGACAAGCAGACGCTGGTGAACGACGTCTTCCGCAGCGTGGCGCGACGCTACGACCTGATGAACGATCTGATGTCCGCAGGACTGCACCGCGTCTGGAAGGACGCGATGATGACGGCGCTGAACCCGCCGCGCAATGATACGCCGTTTTTGCTGCTCGACGTCGCCGGCGGCACCGGGGACATCGCCTTCCGCGCGGCGAAAGCCGCGGGCCGCGGATTTCGGGCCACCGTGTGCGACATCAATCCCGACATGCTCGCGGTTGGCCGCGAGCGCGCGATCAAGCAGCATCTCGATGATCGGGTGTCGTTCGTCGAAGGCAACGCCGAGACTCTGGGGTTCGCAGACCGCAGTTTCGACGCCTACACCATCGCTTTCGGCATCCGCAACGTGCCGCGCATTGATGCTGCGCTACGCGAGGCGTTTCGGGTGCTGAAGCCGGGCAGCCGGTTCCTCTGCCTCGAATTCTCGACGGTCGATGTGCCCGGACTCGACAAAATCTACGACCTGTTTTCCTTCAAGGTGATCCCGCCGCTCGGCCGCGCCGTCACCGGCGACGCTGATTCCTACCGGTATCTGGTCGAATCGATCCGCAAGTTTCCCAAGCCGAACGCCTTCGCCGATATGATCCGTGACGCCGGCTTCGCCCGCGTGACCTGGCAGGCGCTCTCCGGCGGCATCGTCGCGTTGCATTCGGGCTGGCGTTTGTGATCTCCGCGCTGGCTCATGTCGCGCGGCTGGCCCGCGCCGCGTTCGTGTTCGCGCGCGAGGGCGTGTTCGGCGTGGTCGATCCCTCCCTGGTGCCGGCTCCCGGCCAGCTCGCGCTGCGCATGGCGCGGCTGATCGAGCGCCGCGGTGCGAAATCCGGATCGCGGTTGACGCGCGCGCTGACACGGCTGGGACCGGCCTATCTCAAGCTCGGACAATTCCTGGCCACGCGTCCCGATGTCATCGGCGTCGCGATGGCGCGCGATCTGGAAAGCCTGCAGGACCGCCTGCCGCCGTTTTCGCAAGCGGAAGCCGAAGCGGTGGTGGCGGCGGCGCTGGAAAAACCTGTGGCAAACGCCTTCGCAAGTTTCGGACCCTCGGTGGCGGCGGCATCGATCGCGCAGGTTCATCGCGGCGAGGTCGAGAAGGACGGCGTCCGCAGGCAGGTCGCGATCAAAGTCCTGCGGCCCAACGTCGCCGCACGCTTCCGGCGCGACCTCTCCGATTTCTTTTTCGTCGCCAACAAGGCGGAGGCGCATTCGGCCGAAGCGCGGCGGCTGCGCCTGATCGAAGTCATCAACACCATGTCGCGATCAGTAGCGATGGAAATGGACTTGCGGCTGGAAGCGGCCGCCTTGTCGGAGATGGCGGAGAACACCCGCGACGATCCCGACTTCCGCGTGCCCGAGGTGGACTGGGACCGCACCACGCACAACGTGCTGACGATGGAGTGGATCGACGGCATCGCGCTGAACGATCATGCGCGCCTTGCGCAATCGAAAGCCGACCTGCCCGAACTCGGCCGCAAGGTGATCCAGAGCTTTCTGCGCCACGCGCTGCGCGACGGCTTCTTTCACGCCGACATGCATCCGGGCAACCTGTTCCTCGACGGTTCGGGCCGCCTGGTCGCGGTCGACTTCGGCATCATGGGACGGCTGGGCCTGAAAGAGCGGCGTTTCCTCGCCGAAATCCTGCTCGGCTTCATCATCCGCGACTACCGCCGCGTCGCCGAGGTCCATTTCGAGGCCGGCTACGTGCCGGGCCATCACTCGGTGGAGAATTTCGCGCAAGCCATCCGCGCCATCGGCGAGCCGATCCACAATCGCACCGCCGAGGAAATCTCGATGGCCAAGCTCTTGACGCTGCTGCTCGAGGTCACCGGCCTGTTCGACATGCAGACGCGCCCCGAATTGATCCTGCTGCAAAAAACCATGGTGGTGGTCGAAGGCGTGGCGCGCAGCTTCGACCCGAAACTGGACATCTGGACGGTGGCCGATCCGGTCGTGCGTGAATGGATCACGGAGAACCTCGGCCCGATGGGGCGGATGCAGGGCGCGATTGCCGGAGCCGGAGAGCTGGGCCGCGTGCTCGCGGGGCTGCCCGCGATCGCCTCACGCTCAATGGCGGTGCTGGAGCGACTGGAGATCATGACCCGCGAGGGATTGGTGCTCGCGCCCGAGACGGTCGCAGCGCTGGCCCGCGCGCGGGCCCGGCAGAACCGCTGGAGTATTCTGGCGCTCTGGGTCATCGCCGCGGCGCTTGTGGCCCTGCTCTGGGCCGCGCAGTGACCGAGCTGATTGCAGTGCAATCAATTGATTGATATCAATGCTATCATACCTGACTACAGGAGAGTCATGGCCAGCCTGACCATCCGCAAGCTCGACGACCCCATCAAGGCCGGGTTGCGGATGCGCGCCGCCCGCAACGGCCGTTCGGTCGAGGACGAGGTCCGCGTTATCCTCAGAGCGGCGGCGGACGCTTCCTCCACTGACGCCATCGCGGACACTCGGTTATCCCGCAACGCAACAATAATTGGCCGAGGCCATAAACCAGGCAATTCCAATGCGTTGTACAGTGTAACGCTCATTATCGGCGGGGGTATCGCCGCCTACAAGGCGCTGGACCTGATTCGGCGGCTGAAGGATCGCGGCTTTATTGTGCATTGCATCATGACAAATGCTGCGCAGCAATTCGTCACCCCGCTTAGCGCCAGCGCATTGTCCCACACCCGCGTCCACACCGACCTGTTCGATCCCGGCAGCGAATTCGACGCGGGGCATATCCGGCTCGCACGCGATTGCGACCTGATCGTGGTTGCGCCGGCCACCGCTGACCTGATGGCAAAGATGGCGCACGGTCATGCAGACGATCTGGCGAGCGCGATCTTGCTCGCGGCCGATAAGCCCATTCTGCTGGCGCCGGCGATGAACCCGCTGATGTGGAACAACCCGGCGACGCGCCGCAATGTGGCGCAACTCGCGCGCGACGGCGTCGCCATGATCGGCCCCGCCGCCGGCGAGATGGCGGAAGCGGGTGAGGCCGGCGTCGGCCGCATGGCCGAGCCTTTGGAGATCGCAGCCGCCGCCGAGCGGATGCTCAGGCCGCCGCAAGCCCAACCCCTGAAGGGCCGCCGCGTGTTGATCACCGCCGGACCGACCCTGGAGCCGATCGATCCGGTGCGCTACATCGCCAACCGCTCCTCGGGCAAGCAGGGTTTTGCCGTCGCCGCGGCGGCGCGGGCAGCCGGGGCCGAGGTGACGCTGATTTCCGGCCCCGTGGATCTCGACCACCCCGCCGGCGTCACCGTGGAGCATGTCGAATCCGCGCGCGAGATGCTGGCGGCTGTCGAGGCGGCGCTGCCTGCCGACATCGCGGTTTTTACGGCTGCGGTCGCCGACTGGCGCGTCGCGCATCATGGCGCGCAGAAATTGAAAAAAACCGAAGCCGGAGTTCCGCCGCTGCAACTGATAGAAAATCCGGACATCCTCGCAACCATCTCGAATCTGCGCGACAAACGTCCGCCGCTCGTGATCGGCTTCGCCGCCGAAACCGAGCATCTCCTTGACAATGCCAGGGCGAAATTCACGCGCAAGGGCTGCGACTGGATCGTCGCCAATGACGTATCTCCGGAAACCGGCGTGATGGGCGGCGACCGCAACACCGTCCATCTGCTGACGCGCGGCGAAGGCGGCGAGATCAGGACCGAGTCCTTCTCTGTCATGACCAAGGAAGAGGTGGCCGCCATGCTGATCGAACGCATCATCTCGGCTCTGCCAGGTTCGACGGCATGAGCGATCCGATCAAGGTCGAGGTCCGGCAACTGCCCCATGCCGAGGGCCTTGCGCTCCCGTCCTACCAAAGCAGCCAGGCGGCCGGTCTCGACCTCATCGCCGCGATTTCCGAACACGCGCCGCTGGTTCTCGCGGCAGGCCGGCACGCCATGGTGCCGACCGGGCTCGTCATTGCATTGCCCGACGGTTACGAAGCGCAGGTGCGGCCGCGCTCCGGCCTCGCGGCCAGGCACGGCGTCACCGTGCTGAATTCGCCCGGCACCGTGGACGCCGACTATCGCGGCGAGATCAACGTGCTTCTTGTGAACCTCGGCAGCGAGGCCTTCACGATCCGCCGCGGCGAGCGCATCGCGCAGATGATCGTGGCGCCGGTGACGCGTGTGGAACTTGCGCGCGCCGAATCGCTGCGGGCCACGACACGCGGCAGCGGAGGATTTGGTTCCACCGGGCGCTAGAACAGGATGAGAAAAAAGCGTGATGCATGCCGAGATCGATCACGCACCGGGGCACGCCCCATTCGCCCGCGAAAATCGATTCAATTTTACAACAATCGTTTGGTAAATGTCGCGGTTGCGCATTTTTCCGCTGCCCGATTCCCGTTCACGGTCTGGACTCTATCCCCTCGAATCCGCTTAAGCATAATGGTGGTCGATTCGTGAACGGCGAACGGATTGCCGGTCGAATATCATCGCGCGGTTTTTGGGGCAAAGATGTCAGGCGTAATCGGGGTGATGCGTCGGACCTTGCTGTCATGCACCTCGATGGTGCCGGGCGGCCTCGCCGGCGCCGGCGCGGTCAGCCTCATCGACACCTCACCTGCCTGGGCCGCCGAACCGGCGCTGACCGAACGGTTGCTTCACACTTTCATGAATCTCAGCCGGCAGGATCTGACGGCGCTGGCGATGGCGCTCGGCGTGCTGAGTTTCTCGGTGGTCGCCGCGATCCTGCTGATGCGCACGCGTATCCGCGCCGCCGCAAACGAGCAGCGGCTGCGCGCCGAAATCCGCGAACTTCAATCGGAGGCCGATCGCTTTCGCGCCCTTCTGTTCGTCGAACCGCAGATTTTGATTTCATGGGGCGCGGGCGAGGACCGTCCCCAGATCAGCGGCGATATCGCGCTGCTGCTGCCGCAGGATGCAAAACAGCCGCTGCGGATTCTGGCGTTCGGAACCTGGCTTCCGCCTGAGCCGGCGTTGCAGATGGATCATGCAGTCGATGCGCTGCGTAATGAGGGAGAAGGCTTCCTGCTCAATCTTGTCACATCCGCCGGTCGCACCGTGGAAGCGATGGGCCGCGCTATCGGCGGCCAGGCCATCGTGCGCATCCGCGATCTAGGCGGATTGCGGCGCGACCTCGCCGAAATGACGCTGCGACACAACAATCTTCTGGCGGAAACGGAGATGCTGCGAACCTTCGCGGGCGCTGCGCCGTGGCCGCTGTGGGCGAGAAGCGAAGACGGCAATCTGTCCTACGCCAACGCGGCCTATGCGCGCGCCACCGAAGCCGCTGGCGCGGCTGACGCAATCCAGCGCAATCTCGAATTGCTCGACAGCGAGGACCGGATCGCGATGGCACGGGCGCTGGACGATCATGCCGCGTTTAGCGCGCGACTGCCGATCGTGATCGGCGGCGAGCGGCGCATGTATGACGTGCATGCGCTTCGCGCCGCCGGCGGAAGCGCCGGCATCGCGCTCGACGCCAGCGAGGCCGTCACGCTGCGCCAAACGCTGGAGCGGATGGCGGACGCGCATCGCCGGACCCTCGACCAGTTGTCATCCGGTGTTGCGGTGTTCGACGGCCGGCGGCGGCTGGCGTTCTACAACGATTCCTACCGCCGGCTATGGGACCTCGATCGCGCTTTCCTCGACGGCAATCCCGACGATTCCAGCGTGCTCGATAGGCTACGCGCCGCTCGCAAATTGCCGGAGCAGCCGGACTTCCGCGCCTGGAAGGCACGCCTGCACGAAGCCTATCGCGCCAACGAGGCCGTCAAGGACGTCTGGTATCTGCCGGACGGGCGCGCGCTCAGCATCGTCACCACGCCGAATCCGGAAGGCGGCGTCACCTACCTGTTCGACGATGTCACCGAAAGCCTGGATCTGGCACGGCGATACGACCGGCTCATCACCGTCCAGCGCGAGACCCTCGACAGCCTGACCGAAGCGGTCGCGGTGTTCGGCAGCAATGGCCGCGCACAGCTTTTCAATCCGGCCTTCGCGCGGATGTGGAAGCTTTCGGCCGAGGCGCTCGCGCAGCAGCCGCATATCGATACGGTCGAGGCGTGGTGCAAGCCGTTGTTCGACGACAATGACGCATGGCGGACGATCCACAAGGCCGTCACCGGCATCGACAATCGCACCGCAGTGCCGCTCAAGCTCGAACGCAAGGACGGCAGCGTGCTGGACTGCATGACCATGCCGCTTCCCGACGGCGCCACCATGCTGACCTTCCATGACATCACGGATAGCGAGAACGTGGAACGCGCGTTGCGCGAGCGTAACGATGCGCTCGAGACCGCCGACCAGATGAAGGTCGATTTCGTCCACCACGTCTCATACGAACTGCGCTCGCCCCTGACGACCATCATCGGCTTCGCGCATCTCATGAACGATCCCGGTACCGGGCCGCTCACCGAGAAGCAGGCCGAGTATGTCAACTACATCACCTCGTCGACCGACGCGCTGCTGGCTTTGACCAACAACATTCTCGACCTCGCCACCATCGATGCCGGCGCCATGACGCTTGAACTCGGGCCGGTCGACGTCCGCAAGACCATCGCGGCGGCCGCGGAAGGCATTCAGGACCGCCTCGCCCGCGATCACATCGTGCTGAATGTCGACGTCGATCCGGACATCGGCAACTTCATCGGCGACGAGCGCCGCATCGTTCAGGTTCTCTATAACCTGCTTGCCAATGCCGCCAACTTTTCGCCGCCAAACGCCGTGATCACGGTGAGCGCCCGGCGCACCGAGCACAGCGTGAGATTTGCCGTGATGGATGAAGGTCCGGGCATTCCGCCCGACGTCAAGGACAAGGTGTTCGACTGGTTCGAAAGCCACGCGAACGGGTCGCGCCATCGCGGCGCGGGCCTGGGCCTGTCGCTGGTGCGCTCCTTCGTGGAACTCCATGGCGGGCGGGTGCATTTCGATTCCACCATCACGAGCGGCACCCGGGTGGTTTGCGATTTTCCGCTCGACCAAACCGCCCACCGAAACGCCGCCGAATGAGCGAACCGTCGAGATTCGCGACCGCGCTCCCCAACGAGACTGCGACCGCGCATCTGATGGCCGACCTCGCACTCCTGGTCGGTGCCGGGGACGTCATCACGCTGTCGGGCGATCTCGGCGCAGGCAAGACCTCCGCCGCCCGCGCCATGATCCGGTATCTGGCGGGCGACGACACGATCGAGGTGCCGAGCCCGACCTTCACGTTGGCGCAGCATTACGATCTGCCGTCCTATCCGTTGCTGCATGCCGATCTCTATCGCATCAGCGGCCCCGGCGAACTCGAGGAGATCGGCCTTGCGCCGATGCCGGAGGGAACGGTGGTGCTGATCGAATGGCCGGAGCGCGCCGCCGGCGGCTTGCCTGCGGACCGCATCGACATCGCCATCAGCCACCGCCCGGCGCTCGGATCAGGGGCGCGCGCCGCCGAGATCACCGGCTACGGCAAGGCCGCGGCGCAGGTCGCGCGGCTGGCGGCGCTGCGGCGGTTTCTTGACGACGCCGGATATCTGCACGCGGAACGGCGCCGCATGGCCGGGGACGCCTCGACGCGCTCCTACGCCCGGCTGATCCGCGGCGACACCAGCTTCATCCTGATGAACGCGCCGAAGCGGCCCGACGGACCCGCGATCCACGGCGGCAAATCCTACAGCGCGGCGGTGCACCTCGCCGAAGACGTCAAGCCCTTCGTCGCGATCGGCCGCGGCCTGCGCGACCACGGCTTTTCCGCGCCGGCGATCCATCACGCCGATCTGGAGTCGGGATTCCTGATCACCGAGGATTTCGGCAGCACGGGCTTTGTCGAAGGCACGCCGCCTGCGCCGATCATCGAGCGCTATCAGGCGGCGGCCGACCTGCTGGCCGCGCTGCATGGCCGGACGCTGCCCGACACGCTTCCGGTGACGGCGGATACGACCTACACCATTCCCGTATTCGACCTTGAGGCGATGCTGATCGAGGTCGGCCTGTTGCTGGAGTGGTATCTGATCGACCGCGGCATTGAACCGGGCGAAGACCTGCGCGCGGAATTCATGGCGATATGGCGCGCCTTGCTGGCGAAGCCGGATGCTGCGTCCAAAACCTGGGTGTTGCGTGATTTCCACTCCCCCAATTTGATCTGGCTGGAGCAGCGGCAAGATATCGGAAAGGTCGGCCTCATCGACTTTCAGGACACCGTTCTCGGCCCCGCCACCTACGACCTGGTCTCGCTGTTGCAGGATGCCCGCGTGGACGTGCCGGAATCGCTCGAGATTGCGCTGTTCACCCGCTACGTGAAGGCGCGGCTGGAATCGGAAGCGCGGTTCGATCCGGCCGGTTTCGCCGAGCTGTATGCCATCATCTCGGCACAGCGCAACACCCGGCTGCTCGGTACGTTCGCGCGACTCAATCGGCGCGACGGCAAACCGCACTATCTGCGCCATCAGCCCCGGATCTGGACCTATCTCACCCGCTCGCTGGCCCACCCGGCATTATCGGCGGCCCGAGCATGGTATCGGAATCACGTTCCGTCGCCTGCAGGTTGAACCATTTTATTTTACGCCTTTTTAGAAATCGCGGCTGTAGCTTCGCGAGCCTGGACCTATCCTTCGGATCGCAGCACTGTCCAAAGGTGGAGCACATCATGGGTATGGAACGGCACAAAGGTGAGCGCGTCACCTTCGAGCGCGGCTACAGCGCACAGATGATGGGCATCGACGGCACCTGGCGCCGCGAGTGCACCCTTGAGGACGTATCGGAAATCGGCGCCAAGCTGACCGTCGAAGGTTCCATCGAAGGCCTGCATCTGAAGGAGTTCTTCCTGCTGCTGTCATCCACGGGCCTCGCCTATCGCCGCTGCGAACTGGCCTGGGTCAACGGCGACCAGATCGGCGTCAACTTCCTGAAGCAGAACGACAAAAAACGAAAGACAGGCCGGCAAAACAGCGCCACGGCAGACGCGTGATCCGCACCTCGCTTCCATATCATCGATCCGGTAACCCTTTCAGGTGATGGATGTCATGGCGTCATCATGGCAGGCGTGTATTGCCGATGTCATCGATGCGATTCGCAACGGGTCGTGATCCTCGCTCGAAAACGCTATAGTTCGCCGAATCGACGACCCGCGTGAGCCAGGACATGCCGATCACTCCCACCAAAGCCATGGTGCTCGCCGCCGGCCTCGGCCTGCGCATGCGGCCGCTGACCGAGCGGATGCCCAAGCCCATGGTGCCGGTGGCCGGCAAGCCGCTGCTCGATCACGTGCTGGACAAGTTGGCGGAGACGGGCGTCGGAGAAGCGGTCGTCAACGTGCGCTATCTGCCTGATCAGATCATCGATCATGTCGCGCACCGCGCAAGGCCGCGAATCATCATTTCCGATGAGCGCAATCAGGTGCTGGGCACCGGCGGCGCCGTGGTCAAGGCCCTGTCGCTGCTCGGCGAGGCGCCGTTTTTCCATCTCAATGCCGACACGATGTGGATCGACGGCGCGCGCCCCAACCTGATGCGGTTGACCGAGGCCTTCGATCCCGCGCGCATGGACATTCTACTGCTGATGGCGCCGACCGCGAACAGCATCGGTTACAGCGGCAGCGGCGACTACGCCATGCTCCCCGACGGGGTGCTTCGCAAACGGAAAGAAAATCAGGTCGTGCCGTTCGTCTATGCCGGTGCCGCCATCCTATCGCCCGCGCTGTTCGACGGCGCGCCGGAAGGCGAGTTTCCCCTGACGGCCATATTCGACCGGGCCGGCGCGCGGGACCGGCTGTTCGGGCTCCGGCTCGACGGCGTCTGGATGCACGTCGGAACGCCCGATGCCGTCCAGGCTGCCGAGAAAGCCCTCCTCGCGGGCGTCATCTGACGCCCGCCTTTCAACCGGTCGCCGCTCCTGGAGCATTTCACTTCTGATTGAATCAGAAGCGAAGCTCTGGATTGTTGTTTAACGCGTTTTCTTCACGCGAACCGGATTCCACTTCGCTCGAAAACGCTATATCCCGCCCGTGTCATGATATGCCTGACCTTCGAATCAGGATCCTTCATGCGCGTCCGTAACGTTCCCACGTCAGTTCCGTTTCTGCGCACCGTCATCACCGCAC
The DNA here is from genome assembly GCF_000152905.1 of Nitrobacter sp. Nb-311A. GTDB lineage: Bacteria > Pseudomonadota > Alphaproteobacteria > Rhizobiales > Xanthobacteraceae > Nitrobacter. The sequence goes on along the minus strand of NZ_AAMY01000002.1, from coordinate 300,018 downwards.
TGGTGGATGGTGCGCTGATCGAGGGATTCCGTCCGCGCGCGCAGCCCGAACGGCTTGCCGAGGTGACGCTCTATCTGCCGACCCGCCGCGCCGGCCGCATGGCGCGCGACATCTTCCTCGACGTGCTGGATAACGACGCCGTCATCCTGCCGCGCATCGTCGCGCTCGGCGGGATCGACGAGGACGAGCTGGCCTTTGCGCAGGCCGTCTCGCTGTCGCCGGAGGCGCTCGAATTACCGCCGGCGCTCGAGGGGCTCGCGCGCCGCCTCGCGCTCGCGCGGCTTATCGACGCATGGGCTCGTCGGCTGAAGCCCGGTGAGCCGTCGCAGGCGCCGCTGGTTCTCGGCGGCCCGGCATCGACGCTCGCGCTTGCAGAGGACCTCGCGCGACTGATGGACGACATGGCGACGCGCGGCGTGGACTGGCGCGCGCTCGACGGGCTGGTGCCCGAGGCGCTCGACCGTTACTGGCAGCTCACGCTCGATTTCCTGAAGATCGCGCGGGACCACTGGCCGATTCACCTTCAGGAAACGGGCCGGGTCGAACCCGGGGTGCGGCGCGATCGCCTGATCGAAGCCGAGGCCGCGCGTCTCGTCACCCATGCGGGACCGGTGATCGCGGCGGGCTCCACCGGCTCGATGCCGTCGACGGCGAAGCTGCTGCATGTCATCGCCACGCTGCCGCAGGGCGCCGTCGTGCTGCCGGGGCTCGACACCGACCTCGATGAGGACGCGTGGCAACTGATCGGCGGCCACAAGGACAAAAGCGGCGCGTTCATCACGCTGCCCGCCGCCGGCCATCCGCAGTTCGCGCTGCACGGCCTGCTCACCCGTTTCGGCATCACGCGGCGCGAGGTGAAACCGCTCGGCGCTCCTGCGCCATACGGCCGCGAGCTGCTGGCGTCGGAGGCGATGCGGCCGTCGGAGGCGACCGCGCAATGGCACACCCGGCTTGCAAAGCCCGAGGTCGCGGAGAAGATCGCAGCCGGATTGCAAAACCTCGCCGTGATCGCCGCCGCCAATCCGGAAATAGAAGCACTCGGCATCGCCGTCGCCATGCGCGAGGCGCGCGAATTGAACAAGACCGCGGCGCTGGTGACGTTCGATCGGGCACTGGCGCGACGGGTGATGGCGGCGCTCGGCCGCTGGAATCTCTCCTTCGACGATTCGGGCGGCGACCCGCTGATGGACACGCCTGCCGGAATCTTCGCACGGCTGGCCGCCGAGACCGCGTGCAACGGTCTGGAGCCCCCCGCTTTGCTGGCCTTGCTGAAGCATCCGCTGTGCCGGCTCGGCCGCGCGGCCGGCGGCTGGTCGCGAGCGGTCGCGACGCTGGAGCTTGCGGTCCTGCGCGGCACCCGCCCGCCGCCGGGCAGCAAGGGACTCGCGGACGAGTTTGCGCGATTTTGCGGCGAACGCGACAAGCTCGATCGCGGCGAGAATTCATCTCTGCATCGCAGCGAGCCGCGCGCGGCGCTGAAGCCGCATCATCTTGACGAAGCCCGCCACCTGATCGCGGCCCTGCGGGACGCGCTCGCGCCGCTCGAGGGCGATGGCGCTTCAAGATCGGCGGACTTCAGCGTCCTCGCCGCCCAGCACCGCCAGACGATCGACGCGTTGTCGCATGACGACGAAGGCGTTGCCGTCGCATTCGACGGCCAGCATGGCCGTGCGCTCGCCGACGCCTTTGACGATTTGCGCGAGACGGGCGAACGCAGCGGCCTGACGGTCAGGATCGCGGACTACCCGGACACGTTCGAGGCCGCGTTCGGCGACCGCGTCGTGCGCCGGCCGCAAACGACAACGGCAAGCCTGCGCATCTACGGCCCGCTCGAGGCGCGTCTGACCCAATGCGACCGCGTCATCCTCGGCGGCCTCAATGAAGGCGTCTGGCCGCCCGCGCCGCCCACCGATCCCTGGCTCAGCCGGCCGATGCGGCACGACCTCGGGCTCGATCTTCCGGAACGGCGCATCGGACTTTCCGCGCACGATTTCACCCAACTGCTCGGCGCCGAGGATGTCATCCTCAGCCATGCCGCCAAGGCCGGGGGGTCGCCTGCGGTGGCGTCCCGTTTCCTGCACCGGCTCGAAGCCGTCGCGGGCGCGACACGCTGGACCGCTGCGATACAAGCAGGCGCGCGATACATTCGGTACGCCGAAGCGCTCGACCGGCCCGACCAGGTCACGCCGGTCACAAAGCCCGAGCCGAAGCCGCCACGCGCGGCGCGGCCGGCGCACTTGTCCGTGACCGCAATCGAGGACTGGCTGCGCGATCCCTACACCATCTACGCCAAATATATTCTGAAGCTCTTGCCGCTCGATGCCGTGGACATGCCGCTGTCGGCAGCCGATCGCGGTTCAGCGATTCACGATGCGCTCGGTGATTTCACAAAACTGTATCCGGCAAACCTGCCCGACGATCCGGAAGACGTGATGCGCGCCATCGGCGAACGCCATTTCGCGCCGCTGATGCAGCGGCCGGAAGCGCGCGCGCTGTGGTGGCCGCGCTTCCAGCGCATCGCGGCATGGTTCGCGGAATGGGAGCGGACGCGCCGGGCGCATCTGGTCAGGATCGACGCCGAGGTCAGCGGAAAAATCGAGATCCCGATCGACGGCGATCGCAAGTTCATGCTGTCGGCGCGCGCCGACCGCATCGAGCATCTCGGCGGCGGTCGCTTCGCCATTCTCGACTACAAAACCGGCCGTCCTCCGAGCAGCAAGCAGGTGCGGATCGGCCTGTCGCCGCAGCTCACATTGGAATCCGCGATTCTGCGCAAGGGTGGCTTCGCGGGAATTCCGGCCGGCGCATCGGTCAACGAGCTGGTGTATGTCCGGCTCAGCGGCAACAGCCAGCCCGGCGAGGCGTGTCTGGTCAATCTCAACAACGGCAAGACCGACAAACAGTCGCCGGACGAGGCGGCCGATCGCGCTCTCGAAGAACTGACCGCGCTGATCCGCGCTTTCGATGACGAGCAACAGGGCTATCCATCGCTCGACCTGCCGATGTGGAAAACACGCTACGGCGTCTATGACGATCTCGCGCGGATCAAGGAATGGTCGGCGGCGGGCGGGCTGGGGTCGGAGGAATGATGAAAGCGCCCCGTCCTGTTCATCCCGACGCCAGTGCGCGCCAGCAGCGTGCGTCCGATCCGGCCACATCGGTGTTTGTGTCGGCCAATGCCGGGTCCGGCAAGACGCATGTTTTGGTGCAACGCGTGATCCGCCTGTTGCTCAATGATGTCCCCCCCGCGCGCATCCTCTGCATCACCTTCACCAAGGCCGCCGCCGCGAACATGGCGGAGCGGGTGTTCTCGACGCTGGGTCACTGGATCACGCTCGACGACGGCACATTGAACGCGGCACTGCGCGATGTCGGCATTGCGCAACCCGACGCGAGATGGCGCGAGCGGGCGCGCAAGCTGTTTGCATCCGCGCTGGAAACGCCGGGCGGGCTGAAGGTGCAAACCATCCACGCACTGTGTACGCGACTGCTGCAACAGTTTCCGTTCGAAGCCGAGGTGCCGGCGCGCTTCGCCGTGCTCGACGAGCGCGACCAGACCGAAATGATGGAGCGCGCCAGCCTCAAGGTCATGCTTGATGCCTCGCGGAATCCGGACAGTCCGGCCGGCCGCGCGCTGCGATACGCGATGGGCGCGGCCGCCGATTCGACGCTGCGCGATGTCATCAGTCAGGCCTGTCTCGGCCGCGATCACGCCTTGGCGTGGACCGAGGATCGCGGCACTGAGCGAGCGATCCGTGACGCCGCCGATGCGCTCGGCGTCGATCCGGACGAGCGCGTCGAGGCCGTCGAGCGTGAGATCATCGAGGGGCCGAACCTGCCGCGAAGCATATGGCTCGATACGGCGGCGCTGATCGCAACAGGCAGTTCGAACGACATCAAACAGGCTGAGCGGCTGCGCGCCGCCCATGCGGAAGTGGGTGACGCCGCGCGGGCAGATCGCTATCTCGACGTCTTCCTGACCGCGGATGGCAGCCCGCGCAAATCCTTCGTCACCAGGAAGATCAGCGATGTCAGGCCCGACATCGCTGAAATGCTCGCCGATGAATGCCAACGCGTGGTCGCGCTGCTCGAACGCCGCCGCGCGATCAACATTCGCGACCGAACGCAATCCCTGCTCGTCATCGCAGCCGCTGTCGCAGCCAACTACCAGCGCGATAAGCACGAGCGCGGCCTTCTTGATTATGACGACCTGATCGACAAGACGCTTCGGATGCTGGAGCACACCTCGCCCGGATGGGTGCACTACAAGCTCGATCGCGGCGTCGATCACGTGCTGATCGACGAGGCGCAGGACACGAGTCCAAAGCAATGGGATATCGTCGAGCGCATCATCGCGGACTTCACCACCGGCGAAGGCGCGCGCGAAGGCGTCAAGCGAACCGTGTTCGCGGTCGGCGACGAGAAGCAGTCGATCTTCTCGTTCCAGGGCGCGGCGCCGCGTGAATTCGACGAGCGCCGGCGCAAGCTGGAAAGAAAGTTTGCCGATGCAAAGCTTCCATTTTGCAAGGAAGATTTCATCTACTCATTCCGGTCCGGCAAAACGATCCTCGAATCGGTCGACCATGTGTTCCGCGATCCGGAGATCTATGCCAGCATCCATGCGGTCGGCGCCCACCCCGTGCATGAATCGCTGGCGGACGCCGCGCCGGGCATCGTCGATCTCTGGAGCCTGGAGGAACGGGAAAAACATGAAGAGATCGAGGGCTGGCCCGCGCCGTTCGATAACGTCACCGCAACCAGCCCCGAGGTCAAACTCGCACGGCGCATCCGCAACGAGATCAAAGCGCTGATCGCGCAAGGCGTCATGACCGGGCACCTCGGCAACCGTCGCCCGCTCGGCTACGGCGACATTCTGGTGCTGGTGCGGCGGCGCGGCAATGCGTTCGACGCCGTCATTCAGGCGCTGAAGCAGTCCGGCATTCCCGTGGCCGGCGCGGATCGTCTTAAACTCACCGAGCATGTCGCGATCATCGACCTGATGAGCCTTGCGGATGCGCTGCTGCTGCCGCGGGACGATCTGGCGCTGGCGGTGGCGCTGAAAAGCCCGCTGTTCGGCCTCGACGACGATGACCTGTTCAAGCTGGCGTGGCAGCGCAAGGGCTCGCTGCGCGATGCGCTCGCCGGGCACGCGCCAACCGACGATAAATTCCGCGACGCGTTCGAACGCCTGAAGCGGTGCGAAAGTCGCGCGGCGCGCGAGACGCCGTTCGCGTTCTTTGCGTGGCTTCTGGGCGGCCAGGGAGGAAGCGAGGGCGGACGGCGGCGAATCCTGCGCCGGCTTGGCCATGAAGCAAATGATGCGCTCGACGAGTTCCTTGAACTGGCGCTGACCTATGAACGCAAGGCCCCCGCGTCGCTGCAAGGCTTCATGGCGTGGTTGCGCGCCGCCGATACCGAGGTGAAGCGCGACATGGAGATCACGCGCAATGAGGTCCGCGTGATGACCGTGCATGGCGCGAAGGGGCTGGAGGCCTCCGTGGTGTTTCTCGCCGACACCTCGACATCGCCAGCCGACACCGAGCGCCTCAGCCTGATCCGCATGGCGCGCGGCAATGCGCCCGCAGGCGGTGGGGGCGTGACGATCTGGGCCGGCAGCAAGGTCGAAGATCCGCCTTGCGTGGCGCTGGCCCGCGCGTCCATGACCGCGGAAACCGAACACGAATATCGCCGCCTGCTTTATGTCGCGATGACGCGCGCGGCGGACCGCCTGATCGTCGGCGGCTGCAAGCCGGCCAACCGCAAGGACATCCGGGAGTTTTCCTGGTACCACCTGATCGAGAAAGGGCTGGGCAATTCCGGCCTTGCGATGCAGGAGATCGAAACCTCAAACGGCAAGGTCAAGCGCTTCACCCGGCCGGGAGAAGCCGCATCGGATGCCGCAGGTCCGGCGGGACCTGCCGCCGCCGCCGGGATCACGTTACCGTCCTGGCTGCATCGCATGGCCGCGCCGGAAGCACCCGCAACCCGATCGCTGCAGCCATCGGATACCGACGAGGCCGCCCGCTCGCCGGCCGGCGAGCCCGCGGATCAGCACCGCCGCGCGCGACTGCGCGGCACGCTGGCGCATCGCCTGCTGCAATCCCTGCCCGAGGCGCCGCGCGAGCGCCGCCGCGACGCGGCGCTGTCCTATCTCGCGCGCAATGCGAACGACTGGAGCGCAGCCGAACGCGATGCGCTGGTGACGCGGGTGATGGCGGTGCTGGACGACGCGAGGTTTGCGCCGGTGTTCGCGGAAGGCAGCCGGGCCGAGGTCGCGATTGCCGGGCGGCTGACGACGCGGCGAGGCGACACCCTGCTGGTTTCCGGCCAGATCGACCGCCTCGTGGTAACCCCCGACGAGGTTCTGGTCGTCGACTACAAGACCAGCCGCGCACCGCCCCGGAACCTTGCCGACGTTCCCCAGGCCCATATCCGCCAGCTCGCGCTCTATCGCGCGATCCTCGCAAGCCTGTACCCGAAACTGCCCGTCAAGGCGGCGCTGCTCTGGACCGAGGCGCTTGAGATGATGGAGATTTCAGCCCCGACGCTTGACGCCGGGCTGGACGCCATCATCTCGGTGTGAGAAACCTTGACCCGGGAAGATCGCCTTCTTACCTTGATCCGCAGTTTCCCGTGCATTCTTTCGTAGCGCACGATCTCATCGACACAACGAGGTATTCCATGGCTGTTGGCAAGGTTTCGGACGCCAATTTCGAAGCGGAAGTGCTCAAGGCGACTGGCCCGGTCGTGGTTGATTTCTGGGCGGAATGGTGCGGCCCCTGCCGCATGATCGGCCCGGTGCTCGACGAAATCTCCAGCGCGATGGGCAGCAAGGTCAAGATCGTGAAGCTCAACGTCGACGAGAGCCCGAGAACGGCCTCGAAATACGGCGTGATGTCGATCCCCACCCTGATGATCTTCAAGGGCGGCGAGCTGGCCTCACGTCAGGTCGGCGCGGCGCCGAAGCAAAAACTGGAGCAGTGGATCACCGCCACGGTCTGATCCTTGCCATTGAATTTGTTTAAGACGGCCGGTGATCAATTCGCCGGCCGTTTTGTTTGGCAGGGCAGACGTCATGTTTGCCCTTCTCCCCTGGCGGGAGAAGGTACTTTCGCGCGGCGAAGGCGGATAAGCGAGCCACAAACATTGTTATTGCCGCTCACCGTCCCCGATGCATCGAGAGCACCCAAGAGCGAGCTTTGCACGTCCCGGCTTTCGCGACGGAAGAGCGTCAGGTCGGCGGCGTGCCGTTCTCCGCGAGCACGTGACCGGCGAGATACAATGATCCGGTGATCAGAATGCGCGGCGGAATTTCGTAGGCAAGACGCGCCACCGATTGCAGCGCGGCGGCGACGCTCAGCGCGGTTTCGGCGCGCATGTCGAGCGCGCGCACCTCTTTCGCCAGGACCTCCGAAGGCATCGCGTTCTCCATCTCCGGAATCGGCACGGCAATGACATGGCGCGTCAGGCCGGCGAAGTTAGCGAGAAAGCTCCGCGCGTCCTTGTTACCCATCATGCCCGCAATCACCACCAGCGGCCGCGACACCCGCTCCTCGAGATCGCCGAGCGCCGCCGCCGCGACCCGCCCGCCATCGGCATTGTGCCCGCCGTCGAGCCAGATCTCTGCGTCTCGCGGCGCCTGATCCACGATCCGGCCGGCTGTCAGCCGCTGCATCCGCGCCGGCCATTCCGCGCCGGTCACGCCGCGCTCGAACGCCGGCGCCTCGATGCTGAAACGGTCCTGCGCCCGCAGCGTCGCGATCGCAAGACCCGCATTGTCGAACTGGTGCCGGCCGAACAGCCGGGGCGCGGCGAGGTCGAGCAGACCGCATTCGTCCTGATAGACCAGTCGCCCGTGTTCGACGTGGACGTGCCACTGCTCACCGGCCACATGCAGCGGGCTGCGCATCCGTTTCGCCCGCTGCTCGATCACCGCCTGCGCCTCCGGCGGCTGTTCCGCGGAGATGACAGGCACCCCAGGCTTGATGATGCCCGCCTTCTCGCCGGCAATCTGCATCAGCGAGCCGCCCAGAAACTCGACATGATCGATGCCGACTGGCGTGATGACGCTCGCCAGCGGCGCCTCGACCACGTTGGTGCTGTCGAGCCGGCCGCCGAGGCCGACCTCGAGCAGCAACACGTCGGCAGGATTCTCGGCAAACAGCAGGAAGGCCGCAGCGGTCTTTATTTCGAAAAGCGTGAGCGGATCGCCGCCATTGGCGCGCTCGCAGTCGAGCAGCGCAGCGCGCAAGGCATCGTCGGCAACCAGCGCTCCCGCAAGCCGCACGCATTCGTTGATCCTCACCAGATAGGGCGAGGTAAAGACATGCACGCGCAAGCCGGCGGCCTCGAGGATCGCGCGCAGATAGGCGACGGTCGATCCCTTGCCGTTGGTGCCGGCGACATGAATGACCGGCGGCAACTTGCGTTCGGGATGATCGAGCCGCTCCAGGATGCGCCACATCCGGCCGAGCGTGAGATCGATCCTCTTCGGATGCAGCTGCGAGATCCGCGCAACAACGTCGTCGAGCGGCGTTTGCGGAACAGCGCTCACGCCGGAGGTGCGGCTGGCGCCGCCGGCGGCGCCTCCGCAGCGGCAGCCGGTTCGGCCGGCTCGTCCGGAGGGACGGGAGAAGAGAGTTCCGGTTCCGCCTCGATCGTTTCCGGCGCCTTGGTCAGCAATCGGCACAACCGCGCCAGCGTCGGCCGCAACTCGTGACGATGCACCACCATGTCGATCATGCCGTGGTCTCGCAAATATTCGGCGCGCTGAAAACCGTCCGGCAGTTTCTCGCGGATAGTCTGCTCGATGACGCGGGCTCCGGCGAAGCCGATCAACGCACCGGGCTCCGCGATCTGAACATCCCCGAGCATCGCATAGGAGGCCGTGACGCCGCCGGTGGTCGGATTCGTCAGCACCACGATGTAGGGCAGGCTTGCCTCGCGCAGCATCTGCACCGCGACCGTGGTGCGAGGCAGCTGCATCAGCGATAGCACGCCCTCCTGCATCCGCGCGCCGCCCGACGCCGCGAACACGATGAAGGGACATTGTTTTTCGACCGCGAGTTCGAGGCCTCGCACAATGGCCTCACCCGCCGCCATGCCGAGCGAGCCGCCCATGAAATCGAAGTCCTGCACCGCGATGACGACGGCGGAGCCTTCCAGCTTGCCGAACCCGACCTTCACGGAATCATGGAGTCCGGTCTTGGCGCGCGCGTCCTTGATGCGGTCGACATACTTGCGCTCATCGCGGAATTTCAGCGGATCGGCAGGCACCTCCGGCAATGCCACATCGTACCATGTCTCGTTATCGAAGATCGAGCTCAGCCGCGCGTCGGCGCTCATGCGCATGTGATAGTTCGATCCGGGGATGACGAACTGGTTGCTCTCGACGTCCTTGTAGAACACCAGCTGTCCGGTGTCGGGACACTTGATCCAGAGATTATCCGGCGTTTCCCGCTTGAGGATGTTGCGGATTTTCGGCCGGACGACGTTAGTCAACCAATTCATCGAAGACGCTCCATAACCGAGCAGCGATCAACCCCTGCGCAGTTGCCCGCGCAACGCAGCGAGGCATTCCGCCGGGGTTTTCTAGAGCTATTCCGGCTTTGACGGAATCAAAGCCGGGCTCCAGCTTTTTGTTTTGACGCGTTTTCTTGACGCGAACCGGTATCCACTTCGCTCGAAAACGCTATAGCTCAAATAACCTTGAAAAGGGACCCCGCGAACCCTTCTCCGCGCATAGATGCGGCTCGGCGCCCTCTTCCACAAGGGCGTATTGAAACCGCTATTTCCGGGGCCCGCCATTCCTCTGGAAAAAGGGCAGCGCCAAAAACCGCTACCCGCTTGTCTTCACCCCGCCTTTGGCCGACCGTACGCCTTCGGCCAGCGACGCCGCGAGATCGGCGACCATGTTGACAGTTTCGGCCGTCGCCTTGCCGTCGGCGTCAAGGCTGCCGCTGAGCACATCGACCAGCGCCGAGCCGACCACCGCGCCGTCGGAGCGCTCGGCGATGCCGCGCGCCGCATCCGGGGTGCGGATGCCGAAGCCGACGCAGACCGGCAGGCTTGTATGGCGCTTGATGCGCCCGACCGCCTCGCCGACGGCCGCCGAATTCGCCGCAGCGCTGCCGGTGATCCCCGTGATCGAGACGTAGTACACAAAGCCGGACGTATTCGCGAGCACCGCCGGCAGCCGCTTGTCGTCCGTTGTTGGCGTTGCGAGGCGAATGAAGTTCAATCCGGCTTTCATCGCCGGGATGCACAACTCAGAGTCTTCCTCCGGCGGCAGATCGACGACGATCAGACCGTCGATGCCGGCCGCCTTCGCATCGTCAAGAAACGTCTCGACGCCGTAGATATAGATCGGATTGTAGTAACCCATCAGCACGATCGGCGTCGAATCGTCGTCTTTGCGGAAATCGCGGATCATCCGCAACGTCTTGGTCAGGGTCATGCCCGCGTTGAGCGCGCGCCGCCCGGCCGCCTGGATCACCGGACCATCCGCCATCGGATCGGTGAAGGGCATTCCGATCTCGATGATGTCTGCGCCGGCCTTGGGCAACGCCTTGATGATGGCGAGCGAGGTCACGGGGTCAGGATCGCCGGCCATCAGAAAGGTGACGAAGGCCGAGCGTTCCTGCTTCCGCAACTCGGCAAAGCGCGTGTCGATACGGGTGGTCACGTCTTCCTGCCCTTCAGAATGTCGCCGACCTGCGGCACGTCCTTGTCGCCGCGGCCAGAGAGGTTGACCACCATCAGGTGATCCTTCGGCCGCTCCGGCGCGAGTTCGATGACGCGCGCGATCGCATGCGCCGATTCCAGCGCCGGGATGATGCCTTCCAGCCGCGTGAGCAACTGAAACGCCGCCAAAGCCTCCTCGTCGGTCGCGGAGAGATAGGTGACGCGGCCGGTCTCGTGTAGCCATGAATGCTCAGGACCGATGCCGGGATAATCCAGCCCCGCGGAAATGGAATGCGCGTCCTGGATCTGGCCGTCGTCATCCATCAGGAGATAGGTGCGGTTGCCATGCAGCACGCCCGGCCGTCCGCCGGTGAGCGAGGCCGCATGCAGCTTGTCGAGGCCATGTCCAGCGGCCTCGACGCCGAAAATCTCCACCGAGGATTCGTCGAGGAAAGGGTGGAAAAGTCCCATCGCGTTGGAGCCGCCGCCGATGCAGGCGATCAGCGAATCCGGCAGACGCCCCTCCGCCTCCTGCATCTGCTGGCGGGTTTCGTCGCCGATGATCGCCTGGAAGTCACGCACCATCATCGGATAAGGATGCGGCCCAGCCACCGTGCCGATGCAATAGAAGGTGTCGTGCACATTGGTCACCCAGTCGCGCAGCGCCTCGTTCAGCGCGTCCTTCAGCGTGCGGGTGCCGGACTGCACCGGCACCACTTTCGCCCCCAGCATTTCCATGCGGATGACGTTCGGCTCCTGCCGCGCCACATCCACCGCGCCCATATAGACCACGCAGTCGAGGCCGAAACGCGCGCACAGCGTTGCTGTGGCGACGCCGTGCTGACCGGCGCCGGTCTCGGCGATGATGCGCTTCTTGCCCATGCGCCGCGCCACCAGAATCTGGCCGAGCACATTATTCACCTTGTGCGAGCCGGTGTGGTTGAGTTCCTCGCGCTTCAGGTAGATTTTTGCGCCGCCCGCGCGGCCCGAGGCCGCGGCAATCGCCCGAAGGTGCTCGGTCAGACGCTCGGCGAAATACAACGGCGACGGCCGGCCGATGTAATCCTTGCGATAGCGCGCCATGTCACGCTGGAATGCGGGATCGACCCTGGCGTCGGCATAGGCCTTCTCAAGATCGAGGACCAACGGCATCAGCGTTTCCGCAACAAAGCGGCCGCCGAACATTCCGAAGTGCCCGCGCTCGTCGGGGCCGGACCGGAAGGAGTTGGGGAGAGAATTCATTTTCACCCTTCGTCATGGCCGGATGTGTTCCACCCATCCACGTCTTGCGTGCTGTGAATTTCGGCGGAGATCGATGCCCACGGCGCAGACATGGTTACGCAATCTGCGCCTGCTCTACGCGGGCATGACGGCTGCCGTAATACTCCGGGATTACTGCACATGCGAGGTCGCTTCGCGCAAACTGGTTTCCGCCGCTCGCGCAGCCCGAATAAAATCCCGGATCATTCGGGAATCCTTGACCCCCGGCGAGCTTTCCACGCCTGACGAGACATCGACCCCGCCGGGGCGGGTGATGCATATTGCGTCGTGAATATTGCCTGGGGCCAGACCTCCCGACAGCATGAATGGAATATCAACGGACAGATTTTCCAGAACACGCCAGTCGAAGGGCACGCCGAGGCCGCCCGGCCGGGTCGCATCCTTTGGCGGACGCGCATCGAACAGCAGGCGGTCGGCGGCGGCAGCATAATCGGGCAGATCCGCAAGATCGGCGGCGGTCTCAACCCCGATCGCCTTCATCACGGGCAGGCCGAAGAGCCGCTTGATCTCGCGGATACGGGCTGCGGTTTCCTTGCCGTGCAGTTGCAGCAAATCCGGCCGCAGAGCCTCGATGATTCCCCTCAACGTCGCGTCGTCGGCGTCCACGGTCAGCGCGACCTTGTCCGCCCGGCCTCGCACCAGCGGGCCGAGTTCGCGCGCACGCGAAAGCTCAAGATGCCGCGGCGACGGTGGAAAGAAGACGAAGCCCACCATATCGGCGCCGGCCTGTAACGCCACATCGAGCGCCGAAGGGGTGGACAGGCCGCATATCTTGACGGTCAGGGACATGGTCTCGAATGATATCCGGGCGCAAGCCGGCAACCGGCAGCCCGGCCGGGCGCGGCTGTCAAGCGCGATGGGCGGGTTCTACAACGTCGCAAGGGGCTTGTCTCGCCCGCGTGAGAACGTTTCCTTCCCCCACACTTTTCCTCGCCCTGCTGCTCTAAGGCCGCTATCCGGCGCGCCGGGTCAGATCCGGCAGTCGCGACGTCTCCCGCGATTCGTAGCGGGATCGCAGATCGGCCAGTTCCACGCGCGCTTCTCGCGCATCCGTCTCAAACTGGCGTGCCGTATGCCGCCAGCGGCGCTGCCCGAACCAGGTCGCCATGCTCCCGGCGACCACACCGAAAATCGCGACCGCGATAATGAGAATGAACAGCGGCAGCGTGACGCCGGTCCCTGGGTCGTTTCCACCGAAGGGATCGAACGTCACCGTCACCAAATGGCGATTGGCGAACGCGAACACGATGAAAAGGACACCAAGCGGAATCAGGATCAGGCCGGTCAGGAATTTGCGCATGATCTCTCTCGCGACGCAGCGTCAATCGGCACTTACTGCTGACGGGTTCACTCGCCGATTGATGGGGCCGCTCCCCTGAAATTTCCTACGCGCTTGCTTCGCTCGTCGCATTCTCGCGATTGAGCCGCTCACGCATCTCCTTGCCGGTCTTGAAAAACGGAACGCTTTTCTGATCGACCGGGACGTGTTCTCCCGTACGCGGATTCCGGCCCGCGCGGGCAGGACGATGTTTAACAGAAAACGCACCAAAACCACGCAATTCGACGCGATCGCCCCGCGCGAGAGCGGCGACAATCTCATCGAGAATCGCGTTCACGATGTTCTCCACGTCCCGCTGGTAGAGGTGCGGGTTGTGTTCGGCGATGCGCTGAACGAGTTCGGATTTGATCATCGAGACTAAGGCCCATGCGTGGGAAGCCCATTTCCTTGGAAATGGTCAGGACTGTCAAGACGCTAAATGCGATTCGAGTCGTTATCGCATTTTCGAGCGGGGTTGAATCCGGTTCGCGTGAAGAAATCGGGTCAAATCAAAAAGATAGAGTCTTTCAACCGCGAAGGCTTGCGTTGCAGCATCAGAGTTCCTCGCAATGCAAAAATGCCCGCTCACGACCGGTTCCGACCTCAGTTCGACGGTGCGGGCTGCCATAACGCCAGCATTCCGTTGAGGCCAAGGCGATCTGCCGCTCCCACAAACCCGGTCTGCTCAACCTGTCGAGCGATGCTGTTCAGTCCCAGCGCGTCAAAGGCCACGGAAGCGGCGGTGCGAAGAAACGTCAGGTCGGTGAAGCGCGGCGACAATTTGAAATCGCGCACGGGAAGGTCGGGCGCGACTTTCTTTTCCGCCACAAGCCACGCGATCGCGACCTTCTCGTCGCCGAGCTGATCGATCAACTTAAGGTTCACCGCCTGCCGTCCGGTGAAAACGCGTCCATCGGCGACCTTCTCGAGTTGCGCGTCGTCCATACCGCGCCGATCCCGCACCAGACCGCGAAACCAGTCGAAAGAATCCTTCACCAGGGCATCAATCGCGGCCCGCGCCTCCGGACTGGTCGGTTCATATCCGTTCGGGGCCGCTTTCAGCGGCGATGATTTCATTGCCTCCATTTGAACCCCGACCGTTTTCAAAAGTTCGGTAAAATTGGGATACTGAAACAGCACGCCGATCGAGCCGACCAGCGCAGTTTGCTGCGCGACGATGTGATCGGAGGCGAGCGCGGCGATATATCCGCCCGACGCGCCGAGCCCTTCCACCACCACGACCATCGGCTTCTTGGCCTTCAGGCGGGTCAGGGCGTCATAAAGCTCCTCGGACCCGGCGGTGGTGCCGCCGGGCGAGTTGATGTGGACGATGACTGCGGGTGCGCTCGACTTCCCGAGTCGCTCCAGTGCCTCGACTCGCTTTTGGTCGCTGCGAATCAGACCGTTGATGCTGACACGTTGGATTGCGGAGGCGCCGGTCAGCTTACCGCCCCAAGGCGTAGCGTAAGCGCCGACTGCGATGACCGCGCCGATCACGATCAAAGCCGACGCCACGCGCCAGAAAGTAAGCTTGCGGCGCAACCTGCGGCGATCGACGATCACGTCGGATTCCATCGACATCGGCATTTCTCCTCAAGGATTATTGCGGTCGATCACACCGTCGCCGGTGCATCATATTCAGGGCTAGCGTGATGGTTCAGAAGTTTGCTTTCAATGTCCAGCGAGTCTGCCAGGCGAGCTCCTGAACCTAAACCACACTAGAATTCTAAAGTTGCGAGTGCTTCGATTCCGAAGGTCGCATCAAAAATTGCTGCAAGCATATGCGAACGTCGGAATCGGGACACCAGTCAAATACACCAATTGCCGCGCAATATGAAGAAAGCATGGCCGGTTCCCAACCATACGCCAGACTGCGAAAGCCCGCCGGTTTTGTGATTCGGACTCATCCGTCTATCGGCTGCGCCGATCCGGCGTGATCAGTTCGGATCGCGGCCCCGACAGCCGCTTGTGCAAGTGGACCATGAAGGCCATTCCGAACAGCGGCGTCGCCAGATTGACAATCGGAATCGTCACGAACGCTGCGACGACGAGGCCGGCCAGAAACACCGTGGAGGCGTTATCGCGGCGCATCGCCTTGGCCTCCGCCGGTGAACGGAACCGCATCGCCGCAAGTTCGAAATATTCCCGGCCGAGCAGCCACGCCGTTGCGATGAAAAACGCGATCACGCCCGCGCCGGCCACGAACACGAACGGCAACGCTATCAGATAGACGAGCAGCGTCAGCAGCGCCGTCTTGATGCTCTCTGTCATCGCGACGCCAATCGGCAGCGCCGCGCCCGGCCGGTCGGCCGGATAATGCTGGTGCTCGACGATCTCCGCGACATCGTCGACAAAAACACCAGCCACCAGCGAGGTGATCGCAGGCATCAGGAATACCGCGCCGAACACGATGCCCAAGCCTGCGGCAATTGAAAGAATCCAGGCGAGGATATTGAGCGGCGTGTGGAAGGCCGGCCCCAGCATGGTCTCCGCCCAGAGTTCGCCCGATCCGGTAAGCCAGCTCAAAAGCCGCTGCAATCCGACCGCGGCGACGACGATCAGCACCAGCGCCAGCCCGATCACGCGCCACAGGATAGCCCGCATCGGCGGCGAAAGAATCTGCGTAAGGGCATTGACAGCGGCGCCGATCATGAGGGTGCGTTCCCCAGAGAATCCTGCGCTCAAATAAACGCCGCAACCCGCGCCGGCAAGAGCACGGACGACCTCGGGCTTGACTCCAGGATGGATGCCGGCTTCGCGTCGAGAAAACGCGTCAGATTAAGAATCGTGGAGCCGCGCTTCTGATTTCCGTCGGAAGCGGAAAGGCTTCAGGCGGCGTAGGTTTGCGCGCCCGCAAGTTCAGCCGCGATCATGGCGCCAAGCGCCATGTCGCTCTGTTGGCCGAAACCGTGATGTACAATGCGTCCGTTGCGGCCGATCAAAACGCTGGTCGGTGTGCCCTGCATTCCGTAGCGGCCCATGGTGACGGGCAGCGGGGTGCCATCGCCCGCGGCATCGACGCCGATCGGAAACGTCAACCGGTATTCGTGAATGAAGGCTTGAAGCGAAATCGGTGTCATTGCAGCATGATGTTCGAACACCGTGTGCAGACCGATCACCTGAAGATCGGTCGCCTTGAACAATTCATAGGCGCGCTGGGTCTGCGGCGTACCATGCGCGACACAGCCGGGACATAGCATCTGGAAGGCATGGAGCAGTACCGGGCGGCCGCGCAGCGCGGCCAGCGTCATGGGCTCGGCTGTGTTGAACCATTGCGACACGGCGAGTTCGGGAGCGGTGACTTCGGCGTCGGTCATGGGATTGCCTCGCGAGGCCATTTACGGCCCGGTTTTACCGCACGATCTCTCGGTCGGATGAATCATGATAACGGCCAGATCCGGCGATGCAATGTTCGCTCATTGCCGGGGCCTGCGCTTGCGGCGGGACGTCGCGTCAGGGCTGGTTGACCTTGCAGCGGGCGCGCAACACTGCCGTCACGCGCGCGCGCTGCGGACATATGCAGCATCGCCAGCTTCAGATTGCGGCCGCGACGGGGAGTTTTCGTGGGCGATCACCTCTTCAACCGGCGAGGACGAGTCAATCGGCGCAGGAAAAAACGGCGGAGCGCCCGCCCCGACCCGAAAAGGGTCCGATACACGCTCAGCTTCAGAAGGCGACTTCGGCTTATCGGCCCAATGAAGGGACCTGTAGTCGAACCCCCGCGCGATCGTGGGTTTGACGATTTCGAAATAGGGGGAGATGTCGAAATCTCGCGGCATATAGAGCGAGGAATCCCGAATGTGCAGAATCTCGCGCCGTGCGCGACGGCTGCCCGCGCGCGTAATCTTCGGCAGGACCGGGTAGCGCACGGCGCCGAACGCCTGCGCGATCAGCGCCGAACAGATGATCTTCGTCGGATCGCCGGAGCCGATCGCGATCATGCGCCGCCGCCAGCGCTGCGGCACGGGCAGCGGAATCAGATAACGCATCAGATCGACGATGTTCTTGGTATCGTAGCCGAAGCCGATCCGGTTGATGGCATAGCGGCATACCGTGATGCGGTCCTCGTAAGACAGGCCGACCGGACGGCACAACCGGCTGTGATAAGGAAAATACTTCGACAGCGGCGCCGAGATGACGCCCTCGCCGACATTGGCCTCGATCAAAACATGCGGCTCGCCATCGGCTTCACAGGCGCGGCTGATCGGGCCGACATATAGCGCGGCATGCGACCACGTCGATTGCGTCAGATACTTGATCATTCCGGAGATGCGGCTATTGCCTTCGACCAAAAGAACGTCGCCTTCCTGAATCAGGCCGCGCAACCGTTCCGGATCACTGGGCGTGAACGGCTCGTATCCCGGCAGCTCCTTCTGGAGATACGCCGCGATCCATTTTCCGACCGTATCGAGTACGAGACCCATGGCAGTCTCTCTCCGCGTTTCGCGCCTGACCGGTTTTCCCTCCTTACCATGGTCAGAACCCGTTGCAATTTGGTTCATGGCTGCGATCGCGGCATTATCATGGATTCACCATGACGGTTGCCGCAGGCTCATCGATGCGGCAAATTGACTGTGTCCCGGATCCGAAGTTTGCCTGCGACCTTCGGATCCGCCAAACGCCGGTCATTCCCGCATTCAAATCTTGGAAACCATGCCATGAGAATGACGCGCCGTGATTTCCTGTCGGCTACCGCCGCCTGCGCGGCAGGAGTGAGCATCGGCCGCGCGCGGGCCGCGACGCTGCCGCGCGAGGCCGACATCGTTGTGATCGGCGCAGGCGCCGCAGGCATCGCGGCGGCGCGGCGGATTCAGGCCGCGAATCGCACCGTGCTCGTGGTCGAAGCGGCGGACAGGATCGGCGGACGCTGTCATACCGATACCAGGAGTTTCGAAACGCCGTTCGATCGCGGCGCGCGCTGGCTGTTTGAACCCGACACCAACCCGATCCTCAGGCTGGCGCGAAGCGCGGGAACGGATCTGTTTCCGGTTTCGCTCGGCCAGAAAATCCGCATCGGGCGGCGTAACGCGCGTGCCGGCGAAACCGAGCAGTTTCTCGCGGCGCTGATGCGCGCAAGGCGGGCCATCGGCGAGGCAGCGCGAAAAAAGATCGACGTCGCCTGCGCCTCGGTGCTGCCCGGCGATCTCGACGTCTGGGCTGGGACGATCGATTTCGTACTCGGCGCCAGCGCCACTGGAAAGGATCTGAAAAATCTCTCGGTAATGGATCGGGCGAGCGCGCCGGAGCGTAATTCCGCGATCGGCTGCAAGCAGGGCCTCGGCATGTTGCTCGCGACGCTCGGCCAAGCCGTCCCCATAAGTTTGTCGACGCCTGTCAGCCGGGTAACGTGGGCCGGCCGCGCCATTGGAGTCGAGACGCCCGCAGGTCGTATCGATGCACGGGCCGTCATCGTTACCGCGTCCGTCAATGTGCTGACCGCGGGCAACATCCGCTTCACGCCCGAATTACCGAAGCGTCAACTTGATGCGGCTGCGAAATTGTCGCTCGGCAGCTACGATCGCATCGCGCTGTGGTTGCCCGATAATCCGCTCGGCTTCGAATCCGGCGAGACCTTGATCGAGCAGAGCAGCGACGGAAAGACCGCGCTCCTCGTGGCGAACGCGAACGGATCGTCGCTGTGCACGGTTGACGTCGCAGGCAGCTTCGGCCGCGATCTGTCGGCGCAAGGAGCGAGCGCGATGACGGCCTTCGCCACGGACTGGTTGGCCAGGCTGTTCGGCAGCGATGCCGCGGCCGGGGTGAAGCAGTCCGTCACGACCCGATGGAACGCCGACCCTCATGCGCTCGGGGCGATGTCGGCGGCAGAACCCGGCGGACATCCGGCGCGGAGAATTCTGATGGAGCCGCTGGGCAACCTGTTTCTCGCCGGTGAAGCCGCACACGATACGCTGTGGGGTACCGTCAACGGCGCATGGGAGAGCGGCGAGCGAGCGGCGGACGCCGCGCTGCGGAAAATCGGCGCGAGCAAGCAACCGGCGCCGCCCTCAGCGTCGAAGCATAAGCCCGTCCGACGCCGCAGACGAACGCCGGCGCAGTCCGCGAACGACGCCTTCGGCTTTCCGCTGCCCCGATGACGCGACCGAACGCGCTGATTTCATGGTCGTCCGGCAAAGACAGCGCCTTCGCGCTGCATCAGATCCGCCGCGAGGGCGCGTTCGACGTCGTCGGCGCGCTGACCACGGTGAACGAGAGCTTCGACCGCGTCTCGATCCACGGCGTGCGTCAGAAGCTCTTGGACGCTCAACTCACCGCCGCGGGACTGCCGCCGCGCATCGTGCCGCTTCCCAATCCGTGCCCGAACGATGCCTATGAAGCGCGGATGAAGCGGGCGATGGCGGATGCAAAGCAGGCCGGCATCACGCATATCATCTTCGGCGATCTGTTTCTCGCGGACATCCGCGCCTATCGCGAACAGAAACTTGCGGGCACCGGTATCGCGCCGGTGTTTCCATTGTGGGACCGGCCGACCTCGGTGCTTGCGCGGGAGATGATCGCAAGCGGGCTGGAAGCCCGTCTGGCCTCGATCGACCGGGCGAAGCTTGACCGTTCGTTTGCCGGCCGCGCCTTCGATAAGCGGTTGCTGGAGGACCTTCCGGCCGGAATCGATCCGTGCGGAGAGAACGGCGAGTTTCACACTTTCGTTTTCGCGGCGCCGATATTTTCGCAACGGATCGAGGTCACATGCGGCGACATCGTCGAGCGCGACGGGTTTGCCTATTGCGATCTCGTGCTTGCGTAACACGACATTCTGCCGGTGCTGCTGGAGTCTTCAAAATATTTTTCGCCAGCGTCGAGAGGGCGCGAGACCGCCGCGCATGCTATCCGCGCAGGCTCCCGCCGGTCCTTTTCCCGACCTCGGCGACAACTTTCGCCGCGACCGCGTCGATCTCCTGATCGGTGAGTGTCTTGTCACGCGGCTGCAGCGTCACCGCGATGGCGACCGATTTCTTGTTCGCATCGATGCCCTTGCCTTCGTAGAGATCGAACACAGTGACGCCGGCGATCAGTTTCCTGTCCACGTTCTGCGCAGCGCGCACGATGTCGGCGGCATTCACGCCGCGATCGACGATGAAGGCGAAATCGCGCGACACCGGCTGAAAGGCCGGCAGTTCCAGCACCGGCTTGGCGCGCGTCGCTTTCTGCTTTGCTTCCGGAACACGGTCGAGGATCACCTCGAACGCCATCACCTGACCGTCGGCCTTCAACGCCTCAAGCACGCGCGGATGCAGTTCGCCGAAATAGCCGAGCACGTTCTGCGGTCCGATCTGGATCGCAGCCGAACGTCCGGGATGCAGCCATGCCGGAAGGCTTTTCGAATCACCACTGCCTGCGACCTGTATCGCCTGCACCGGAGCGCCGGCTGCGGCAAGCACCGCAAGCGCATCGGCCTTGGCGTCGAGCGCATCGGCGGTCGCGGAGCCGGACCAGTGCCGTCCCGCTCCTTTCGACGAAGCAATGCCGCGGCGAACGCCGGCGGCCGCCGTGAACTGATCCTGCGGACGATCGCCTTTGAAAATCTGACCGACCTCGAACAGCGCAACATCGGGAAAGCCGCGGTCGGCATTGGCCTGCGCGATCGCGACGAGACCCGGCAGCAGGCTCGGCCGCATGTCGGACAGATCGGAGGCAATCGGATTGGCGAGCGCCAGTTCACTCGAGCCCCCGCCGAACAGCTCGGCCTGCGATTTTGCGATGAACGACCAGTTGACGGCTTCGACCATGCCGCGCGCCGCCAGCGCGCGCCGCGCCCGTCGCGTGCGCGACTGGATCGGCGTCAGCACAGGCTTGCGCTGAGCGTCGCCGCGATCGAACGGCGTCATCGGCACCTTGTCGACGCCGACGATGCGCACGATTTCCTCGACGATGTCGGCCTTGCCCTGAACGTCGGTGCGCCAGGTGGGAATGGCGACCTTCACCACAGGGCCATTGCCGGCAACCATGAAGCCGAGATGGCCGAGAATGCGCCGCACTTCGGCCAGAGGCACGTCGATGGCCGCAAGCCGCCTGATTTCGCTCAAGGGGAAATCGATCACCTTATCGTCGGGCAGCGCCTGACCAACCACAACGTTTTCGGACGGCGTGCCGCCGCACAATTCCGTCACCAACCGCGTCGCCATCTCAAGCCCCGGCACCATGAAGGCGGGATCGACGCCGCGCTCGAAGCGATAGCGTGCGTCCGAATTGATGCCGAGCCTGCGGCCGGTCTGGGCGATATTGATCTCGCTCCACAGCGCTGATTCGATCAGCACGTCGGTTGTGGTCTCATCGCAGCCGGTTTCCTCGCCGCCCATGATGCCGGCAAGCGATTCGACGCCCTTGTCGTCGGCGATGACGCAGACGTTCGGATCGAGCGTATAGGTGCGGCCGTCGAGCGCCTTAAGCGTCTCACCGTCGCGGGCGCGGCGTATCGTGAGATGGCCGTGCACCTTCTTCGCGTCGAACACATGCAGCGGGCGACCGCGGTCGTAGGTCATGAAGTTGGTGATGTCGACCAGCGCATTGATCGGGCGCAACCCGATCGAGGTCAGGCGCCTTTGCAGCCACTCCGGCGACGGACCGTTCTTCACCCCGCGCACCATTCTCAGCGCGAAGCCGGGGCACAGCGAAGCGTCCTCCACCGTGACCTGCACCGGACAGGGGAATTCGCCCTTGACCGGCTTGATGGTCGGATCCCTGAAGCGGCCCATGTCGGCGGCGGACAGATCGCGCGCGATGCCGTGCACGCCGGTGCAGTCCTGCCGGTTCGGCGTCAGGTTGATCTCGATCACGGGATCACCGAGCCCGGCCCATTCCGCATAGCCAACGCCGACCGGCGCGCCGGCGGGCAGTTCGATGATGCCGTCGTGATCCTCGGAGATTTCAAGCTCGGCGGCCGAGCACAACATGCCGCGGCTCTCGACGCCGCGGATGGTGCCGACGCCGAGCGTGATGTTCTTTCCCGGAATGTGAGTGCCCGGCGGCGCGAACACGCTGATCAGGCCCTCGCGCGCATTCGGCGCGCCACACACCACCTGGATATGAGCGGGCTCGCCCTTGTCGCTGGTCTCGCCGGTATCGACCATGCACACCCTGAGACGATCGGCGTTCGGATGCTGCACGGCGGAGACCACCCGCGCGATGGTGAAGGGCGCGAACGTCTTCGACTTGTCCGCGATATGCTCGACCTCGAGCCCGATCATGGTGAGCTTGTCGGCGAGTTTTTCCAGCGGCTCATCGGTGTCGAGATGTTCTTTCAGCCAGGAGAGAGTGAATTTCATGGCTGAGGACCTCGGATTGATGTAGCGGCGATTTCGGAAGATGTTTGATCGGATACGGACGAGGAAGCCGAGGTTTGACACGCGCTTTTTCTGTTCCCTCCCCCCTTGTGGGGGAGGGGCAGGGAGGGGGGTGAGCAACTCGCACACGCCGAAGCTGTGAGGCGAATCGTTTCCACAACACCTTCCAGATTCGATGTCACATCGTGATTGCTGAAGCGCAGCACGCGAAAGCCTTCCGCGACGAAGAATGCGTCGCGGACTTTGTCATCCTTTTGCTGCACACCGAAGTCGTGTGAATAGCCGTCAAGCTCGACGATCAACTTTGCCGACAGACAGACAAAATCCACGATGTACCGTCCGAACGGGGCTTGTCCGCGAAAGCTCAATCCGTCAGTCCGATTGGCCTTCAAATGACGCCAGAGCAGCGTTTCAGCGGGCGTCATCGTCCGACGCAATTGCTTCGCGCGACTGCGTTGAAGCGTACTGACTGCGGCATGCGGCATTCTGCTTTACCCCCCTTCCTGACCCTCCCCCACAAGGGGGGAGGGAACAGAAAGCAAGCGCGCGGCGGCGCAGGCGCAGGCAACAGTCACGAACTCAATCCCCCCGCCAGCGTCGGGATCTCGAGCGGCTTGAAGCCGTAGTGATTGAGCCAGCGCACGTCGCCCTCGAACAACTGCCGCAGGTCGGCGATGCCGTATTTCAGCATCGCGATGCGGTCGATGCCCATGCCCCAGGCGAAGCCCTGATAGGTTTCGGGATCGAGTCCGCACAGCTTCAAGACGTTCGGATGCACCATGCCGCAGCCGAGAATCTCCAGCCAGTCCTCGCCTTCGCCGAAGCGAATCTCGTGCTTGTCGCGGCGGCACTGGATGTCGACTTCCAGCGACGGCTCGGTGAACGGGAAAAACGACGGACGGAAGCGCATGTTGACGTTGTCGACCTCGAAGAACGCCTTGCAGAATTCGTGCAGGATCCATTTGAGGTGGCCGAGATGCGACGACTTGTCGATCACCAGGCCCTCGACCTGATGGAACATCGGCGTGTGGGTCTGGTCCGAGTCGCTGCGATAGGTGCGGCCGGGACAGATGACACGGATCGGCGGCTGCTGGCTCAGCATGGTGCGCACCTGCACCGGCGAGGTGTGAGTGCGGAGCAGGAGGCGCGAGCCGTCGTCTTTCGGATTGAAGTAGAAGGTGTCGTGCATCTCCCGCGCCGGATGACCCTCCGGGAAATTCAGCCGCGTGAAATTGTAGTCGTCGGTCTCGATATCCGGGCCCTCGGCGACCGCGAACCCCATGTCGGCGAAGATCGTGGTGACCTCGTCCCACACCTGGCTCAGCGGATGGATGCGGCCGGCTTCCGCGGGCGTCTCGCGCAAGGCAAGCGTGACGTCGATGGTTTCCGACGCAAGGCGGGCGTCGAGCGCGCGCGCCTTCAGCACCTCGCGGCGCGCGGCCAGCGCCCGCGTCACCGCGTCCCTGGCGAGGTTGATCTTCGCGCCTTCGGTCTTGCGTTCGTCCGGCGACATCTTGCCGAGAGTGGAGAGCAGCGCCGAGATCGAGCCTTTCTTGCCGAGCGCCGCGACGCGCACCGCCTCCAGGGCGGCCTCGTCGGAGGCGTTCGCGATGTCGGCAAGAATGTTGGATTGGAGATCAGTGAGATTCGGCATGGACGGCGCCCCGTACTCCCACCTCCCCCTGGAGGGGGGAGGTCGATCTGCACAGCAGATCGGGTGGGGGTGAATCGGAATGCGGGGCGCGTGCAGGTTGGCAGGACACCCCACCCCGACGCCTCACGACGACGCATAGCGTCGTCATGCGGCGCCGACCCTCCCCCTCCAGGGGAGGGTAATATACGATCAGGCCGCGAGCGCGGCCTTGGCCTTCTCGGCGATCGCCTGGAACGCGGCGGGCTCGTTGATGGCGAGATCCGACAGCACCTTGCGGTCGACCGTGATGCCCGACTTCGACAGCCCGTCGATGAAGCGGCTGTAAGTCATGCCGAACGGCCGCACGGCGGCGTTGAGGCGCTGGATCCACAGCGCGCGGAAGGTGCGCTTCTTGCGCTTGCGGTCGCGGAAGGCGTACTGCCCGGCCTTGTCGGCGGCCGCCTTGGCGGCGCGGATGGTGTTCTTCCGGCGGCCGGAAAACCCCTTGGTGACCTTGTAGACTTTCTTGTGCTTGGCATGAGCCGTCACACCGCGCTTGACGCGAGCCATGACTGAACTCCTCTCAAAATCAACGGGTTAAATACGGGTTGCCGCGTCGGCCGCGGCGAGCGACGTCAGGCGTTGGGCAAGAAGTATTTCTTGATGTTGTCGCCGTCGGTCTTGAACAGAACGCGGGTGCCGCGGAGCTGACGAATCTGCTTCTTGGTCCGCTTGATCATGCCATGGCGCTTGCCGCGCTGGGCATGCTTGACCTTCCCGGTGGCCGTGATCTTGAAGCGCTTTTTCGCGCCCGATTTGGTCTTCAGCTTGGGCATTTGGCTCTCCTGTCACCACGACGAAACCCGCCCGGATAGGGCGGTACGGTGGCTGAAATGATCGCTATTGAGCATGATCTTATCCGAAAACCGGTTCCCGCTTGGATCATGCCTTAGAGCGCTGAAAGTGCCCGGCAATTTCTAACGAAATCCCGGCACGGTCGTCGCCACGGCAGCCCTTGAATCAGCCGGGCGGCGAAGATGGGGCTTATGGCAGAGGATGCCGCGAAAAGCAACGGAGAACCCGGGTCCGGGCGCGATATGATCTCGCAAACCGTTTCCGAGAGCCGCCTCCGCGAAAGCAGGGACAAAGGCCCGGGCTTGACCCGGGCATCCATCGATTTTGAGCAGGATGGATGCCGGATCAAGTCCGGCAATGACGTGCGATCGTCGAGACTTCCGGCGATCAGCGCGGAGCCAGCACCATGACGACCTGGCGGCCCTCGAACCTGGCGTCCTGTTCAACCTTGGCGAAGGCGGCGACGTCGGCCTTCACCTTGTCGAGCAGCTTGGTGCCGATCTCCTGATGCGCCATCTCGCGGCCGCGATACCGCAAGGTGATCTTGACCTTGTCGCCTTCTTCGAAAAACCGCTGCATCGCCTTCATTTTCACGTCGTAGTCGTGATCGTCGATCATCGGACGGAGCTTGATCTCCTTGATCTCGACGATCTTCTGGCGTTTGCGGGCTTCGGCGGCTTTCTTCTGGGCCTGAAACTTGTATTTCCCGTAGTCCATGATCTTGCAGACGGGAGGACTGCTGTTCGGCGCGATCTCCACGAGGTCCATGCCGGCTTCCATGGCCATCTTGATCGCGGCGATCGTTTCCACAGTACCTTTGTTGGTACCGTCCTGGTCGATCAGTTGAACTTGAGCATTGCGGATTTCATCATTGGTGCGCGGTCCGTCTTTCGCGACGGGCATTGGCGCTCTACTGGGACGGCGAATGGGTGGCTCTCCAATATTGTGAAAGGAGCGTCTACTTTGAAGGAATAAGCGGCGGCGGGCAAGCGGCGGGATTCAACACGGGGCAAAACATCGAACGCGAGGTATTTTGGCCACGCCGACCAATTCCGGGACATCCCGGAGCCGGCTGTTCCCGGCAAACCGCAGGACACCACGCAAGACAGGGGCGGACACCATGACGAGCGGGACGGCAGCGCAGTTCATCGAGGTCGGAGGCAACGACGCCGCGCGCCGGATCGCCGTGCGGGCGCGGAGCGGCGGCGCGGCCGGCCTGTTCTGGCTGGGGGGGTTCAAATCCGATATGGCGGGCACCAAGGCGCTCGCGCTCGATGCATGGGCGGCGGACCACGGCCGGGCCTGCGTGCGGTTCGACTACTCCGGTCACGGGGAAAGCGGCGGCGAGTTCACCGACGGCACCATCAGCCGCTGGCTCGAGGAAAGCCTCGCGGTGTTCGATGGCTTTTGCGAGGGGCCGCAGGTGGTGATCGGCTCGTCGATGGGCGGCTGGATCGCGCTCCTGCTGGCGCGCGAGGTCGCGCGACGAGCCTCCTCCCGCGCCACGCTCGCAGGCCTGGTGCTGATCGCGCCGGCGCCCGATTTCACCGAGGAACTGATGTGGAAGACCTTTCCGCCGGAGGCCAGGCATGCCATCGAAACACGTGGCGTGTGGTTGCAGCCGTCCGATTACGGCGACCCTTATCCGATCACGCGCAAACTGATCGAGGACGGGCGGAATCATCTGCTGCTGGGCGGCAGCATCTCGGCGGGCTGTCCGGTGCGTATCCTGCAGGGCGCGCAGGATCTGGACGTGCCATGGCGTCACGCCTTAAAGCTGACCGAACGGCTGCCGAGCGACGACGTGGTGCTGACGATGATTCAGGATGGCGACCACCGGCTGTCACGTCCCCAGGACATCGCGCGCATCCTCGCGGCGGTGGAGGAATTTTAGAGCATTCTCCGGCGAAGCGGATACCGGCTCGCCGGAAGAAAATGCGACCAGACAATAATTTCCGGAGCATGATCCGATTCAACATGATCGGATCATGCTCCGGAGCCGGCCGCCGGAGCGCGTTTCCGAACCGGGCGGCCGTTCAAACCGTTGATCCCGTACGCTTCATCTGCGCTTGACGATGAGTTTGGCGGAGCCTTCATTGTTACGATAGAATGCGTCGTAGAGTCCGGGGATGCCGACCACCGCATCGTTGACGAACACAAGCAACTCGCCACTGCGCGTCGGCCGGACCACCGCCTCGATGGTGCCGTCTTCCGGATCGGGATCGAGAAACACCTCCTCGCCGCCGACCGCGCCGTAGCGCAGCACCACGCGAAACCACGGCCGCGTCAGTTCGCGGCGCAGGGGAACGCCGAGCACCAGCGCGAGCTGCTGATGCCAGTTCGGCGCATCGGTCGAGTAGAATCCGCCGAGCGGAGACGGAATGCCGCCGTCCCGGAACGGCTCGGCGGTCTCGACCTTGACCAGGTAGCGCGCGCCGTTGCCTTCGACAAAAATGCCGCTGTTGTTGCACAGGCCGGATGTGGCGAAGGTCACGCTGGCCTCCTCGCCGCGAGCCAGCCTTTCCGCGTTGGGGTCCTCCCGACAGGTGAAGCCCGCAATGTCCTGAACGTTGTAAAGAAGGTGGCTCGTCAATGTGACGCCGAGATAGACAAACAGGAGCGCGAAGAACGCCGGCGCGCCGCGCCGCTTCAGCCAGTTGTGAAAAGCGATGTAGATGCGGCTGGTGCGCAGCCGATAAATCCAGTTTGTCGGCCGCGCGGTGGGCGCGGACGGAGCGCGCCGCCAGATCGCGCCCATCTTGTCCGAGATGCCGGCTGCGAGCCATCGGCTCCAGCCGATCAAAACGATCACGGCGAAAAGCAGCAGCGAAAACTGCACGGGGCTACGGGCGTAGCCGTCGATCCAGGTCTGCGCGAATCCCGGCAGGAAGCCGCCGACCAGGCGGATGATGTCCGAGATCCAGCGGACCGGGCTGAGATATTCGTCCTTGGCGGGCAGCTTGCGCAACAGCGGATAGAGCACGAGCCAGAGCGAAACGCCGACGGTGAGGAAATAGACGATGCGGCGCTTCCACACGTCGTTCCAGACATGCTCCTGCGCCTCGGCGCGCGTCGCCGCCTGATCCGAGGTTTCAAGGCCGAACGTATCGGGCGTGACGATCCGCCCGTCATACGTCGCGACATCGTACACTGCGGGCAGGCCCGCGGGCGCATAGGCATGGGCGCGGCTCGCGATGCGGCACAACGCGCTCTCGTGAATCTTCGGCCGCGCCACCGACACCACGTCCCGTTTTGCGTAGGTGTAGTTAGAGAGAAGTTCGAGCTTGCGCGGCCCGTAACGATAGTAGCCGCCGATACCCTTGCGCGGATCATAGAGCCGGCCGTCCTTGTCGCAGTTGACGATGGCATGCTTGAAGGTGTCGGGATCGGCCGGCGGGGTCCCCTGATCCGACTTGAAACGCAAGCCGCAGGCCTCCGCCTCCCGCAGCATCCAGACCAGCGGGATATAAGCCAGCGAATCGTCGGGATAGCCGCCGCCGACATTGGAGTGAACGCCGGGAAACCAGACCTGACTCACCTGCTCGTCGGCAAGATAGCGCTCGCCGTCCCTCCGCGGCGAGGCGGACCTTGCTCCGCGCTCGTCCCACAATTCGGGATGGAACGTGGTTCGCTCCTCGTCGATCGACAGCGCCTGGCAGGCCCGCATCACCCGCGTGAGATCGAGTCTGTGGTCGGGAAATTGCAGCGGCCAGAGGAAACGGCTGACACCTCGCGTCATCTCGTCGATCGGCAGCCCATAGGCGGCGACCGTGTCCCACACGCCGATGAAGCGGATGCGCTGGATCACGCGATTGTCCGCCTTGTCGTAATGGTCGCGCCAGACCAGATCGCGCAAGGCCCGGAACAATTGCTCGATGCGCCAGACCGTATGATAGCGTTCGCGGCGATAGGCGCGATAGGCTGCGCGCGCCTTGCGGTCGAGTTCTTTCTCGGTGGCGGCGGCAATCAGTCCCTGATTGAGGATCAACCCCATCACCACGCGAATGGTGAAGGCGCCCCGGCTGAAGCCGAAACCGAAGATCTCGTCGCTATCGTCTCGCCAGTTGCGGCAGGCGAACTTGTAGATATCGATGACGTTGCGTTTCAGCCCGAAGCCGAAAGCGCCGCCGAGCAGCGCCAGCGGCTTGAACGACGACGTCCCGACGCCGTCGTCGTAGAACGCGACCTGATCCGACCCCGAAACGTCGAGCGCCTCGAACGTGCGCCAGACATTGGTGCGCCAGACCTTCGCCGCGGAATTTCCGGTGCCATCGGACAGCAGAACAATTTTCCGGCCCATGCCAGCCCCCCGGAAATGATGCCGCAGGACGTTAATTCGTCTCTTATTGAAAATACTTTTCACTCAAAAACAAACGACGCCAATAGCGGGCGCCGTTCACGCCAACATCAGCGCACCTTGATCGTGGCAAAATTTGGCTGGCCGAGACAAAAAAGTGGCGACGGCTCGACACCGTCGCCATAACTCGTCCTTGGGGAGATATTTCAGCGGCGGGATCGAGGTCATCGCCAAGTCGGCTTCCCTCCATCCCGTCACCTGACCGGCATGGTCGTCACAAGAAGTTCGCAACAGCTCTCGTCGAGGACGCCACCGCGGAGCTAAATCCCTCACGAAGGTTGGTGAGAAACTGCGAGAGGGGCGACGGCCCGGCGTTCGCGCTCTTGCGACGGTTCTCCAGCCGCTTCATGCTCAAGCTCTGCTCTTCGGCCTGATCGGCCGTCGATACGGGTGCTTCCAGGATGGAGACACTCATCTCTTCGCTAGCGGCAGCGTTCGGTTCGATCACCGTGGCGTATTGGACGACCTTGAGCACCTTGCCCTTTGCGTCGAGGACCGGAATGTACGAGGCCCGGATCGAGACGTCCTTGCCGTCCTTGCCGATGCGCTTGTATTCGGCGGACTGAGCCTCGCCGCGATTGAGCTTGGCCCAGAATTCGCGATAGGCAGAACCTGCACGCTCCGTAGCATCCACGAAGATGCCGTCATGCTTGCCACGAACTTCGCCGAGGGTGTAACCCATCGCCTTCAGAAACTTGTCGTTGGCGGCGATAATCGTACCGTCCGGCTTGAATGCAGCCACTGCCTGCGCGCGTTCGATGGCGGCAAGCTGATCCGCATTTTCCAGCGCCTCGAGTTTCCTGGCGGTGATGTCGATCGCGAATTCAATAACCTTGGCGGGTTTGCCCCTCGAATCCAGCACCGGATTATAAGAAGCCTGCAACCAGACCGTCTTGCCGTCCTTGCCGATACGCTGGTACTCGGCTGACTGCGACTCGCCGCGATTGAGCCTGGCCCAGAAGTCGCGATAAGCGGCGCTGGATCGTTCGCCGGCTTCCACGAACATGTTGTGGTGCTTGCCCTGAATCTCGTTGAGGAGAGAGTAGCCAAACGCTTTCAGGAAATTATCGTTCGCGGTAAGGATCTTTCCATCCATTCCGAACTCGGCGACGGCCTGCGACTTTCCGATGGCCGCGACCTGGCCTTCCAGCTCAACCGCCTTCAGCTTCTGGCTGGTGACGTCGGTCGTGAACGCGACAACCTTGAACGGCTTCCCGTTCTCGTCCACGATCGGATTGTAAGTTACGCGAAGCCAGACCTCTTTCCCGCCTTTACCAAACCGCCTGCATTCGGCCGATTGGGTCTCGCCGCGATTGAGCTTGGCCCAGAATTCGCGATAGGCCGCACCTGATCGCTCCGACAGCTCCACGAACATGCCATCATGCTTCCCCTGCACTTCGCCAAGGGCGAAGCCCATCGCGTTAAGGAAGTTTCTGTTGGCGGTAATGATCGTGCCATCCAGTTTGAATTCGACGACCCCCTGCGCGCGTTCGATGGCGGAAACCTGACCCGCGTTTTCCAGATTCTTGATCCTTTTCGCGGTGATGTCGGACACAAGCGCGATAACCTTCGTCGGATTCCCCCTCACATCCAACACCGGAATATAGGAAGCCTGAACCCAGACCTCCTCGCCGTGGTTGTCGACCCGCTTGTACTCGGCCGATTGCGTCTCGCCCTTATTCAGCCTGGCCCAGAAGTCCCGGTATGCGGCGCCGGATCGTTCGTCGGCCTCCACGAACATGCCATGGTGCTTGCCGCGGACCTCCGCCAGCGTGTAACCGAGTATGCTGAGAAATTTCTCGTTAGCCGTGATGACCGTTCCATCAAGCCCCAGTTCGATGACGGCCTGAGACTTGCTGATCGCTGCGGCTTTCGCGGCATTTTCTTTTGCGATCGACCATTTTTTGAAGAAAAACATTGATCCTCCCCAGGAGTTAGATCCAAGAACACCAAGCTCACGACTCGCGGGCGAAGCTTGGTATATTGACCATGAATGGAATCGGTTAAAACGAGGTTAATTCGTCTAAAATGCTTGAGGCATACCCGAAACGCCTCGGTATCATAGAACCTCGCCAGCGGCCCAACATTGACGTTTTCATAGCCTTATCAATGGCTAACGCCCCCAGGCATGGCTACGAAGCAACCGGCGGAGGTTATCCGCCTTCTCTTGCGCCGCGACGGCAGCGATGGCGTTCCTTAAGAACGACCGCCTCGTGGCAGGCCGCCCGTTGCGGCATCGGCCTGCCTCGAATCCGGTCGTCACACCATGCCGGACAAGCTTCCCGCACGGGATTTTCACCTGAAGTCTGGAATGTTCCATTAACCCTGTCGCCGGAACGGCACGGGTAGCGCGGACACGGTAAGCGGCCCGAGACTGTCACCCATGTCTTAGGTACAAGCTGTTACCCATGTCTCCGGGTCGTACACACCGGAAACTTGGAGCGGGCGAAGGGATTCGAACCCTCGACCCCGACCTTGGCAAGGTCGTGCTCTACCCCTGAGCTACACCCGCGTCCGCAAGCAGGCGGCCGATCGCCGGCCACCGAGGGGCAGAGCTATGCCAAATGCGGCGCGCGAATGCAACAGCCAGATAGGACGTCATCTCGCCCCAGGCGGGGCAATTCGATCCCTGGTCATCGCAATGTCGTTGCAAAGAGGTCCGGAACGACGCCTCGCCCCGCCAATTGCAATATTTCCGCGCAGGGACCAATTATGGGTTCGGAACATGCTAGCGTGGTTTGCAGGCTGTCCCTTAATCCCGGCGAGTCCGCAAAGCGAACTTCTGACCCCGCTCCGGACTTAATTCGGATTGCTGGAGCCGTCCCGCTTCCGAGGCATCGGAGGTGCGGTCTATGATTTTGATCTGACGCGTTTTCTTCACGCGAAGCGGTATCCGCGTCGCTCGAAAGCGCAAGAGTGTCCCTTTGATTTCGAGGTTCGCATCAAAGGGGGCTGCAACGACAGGCGAACTTCGAAAAAACGGCACCGGACCGCCCATTCCGGGAGACATCAGGCGAGGATCACGTGACCATAGTCGAGCACGGCAGCGCGCCGCCCCTACAGGCGTCGGATCTGATCAACGAGACGACGACCCAGACCTTCATGAAGGATGTCATCGAGGAATCGATGCGCCAGCCGGTGCTGGTCGATTTCTGGGCGCCGTGGTGCGGTCCGTGCCGCCAACTGACCCCGATCCTGGAAAAGGCGGTGCGTGCGGCGGGCGGCAAGGTCAAGCTGGCGAAGATGAATATCGACCAGCATCCCGCCATCTTTCAGCAGCTCGCGGCGCAGATCGGCAGCCAGTCTATTCCGGCTGTGTTCGCCTTCGCTGGCGGGCGGCCGGTCGACTACTTCATGGGCGTCGTGCCTGAAAGTAAGGTCAAGGACCTCATCGACAAGCTGACGCAGGGCGCGGCGGCGCCCGGCGCTCCGAACACCGAGGAAATCCTGCGAGAAGCGGAAGCCGCACTCGCCGCAGGCGATCCTACCACGGCGGCCACGGTCTATGCCGAGGTTCTCGGTATCGACGCTGCCAATCTTCCCGCGCTCGCCGGACTTGCGCGCTGCTATGCAGCGACCGGCGCGATCGACAAAGCCAAGCAAACGCTTGCGCTGGTGCCGGAATCAAAGCGCGGCGACGCCGCCGTGACAACTGTACAGGCCATGATCGACCTCGCCGAACAGGCGAGTTCACTGGGTCCGGTCGCCGAGCTCCGGCAGAAGGTTGCGGCTAACCCGCTCGATCATCAGGCGCGATTCGACTTGGCCACCGCGCTGAACGCCGGCGGCGAACGCAGCGAGGCCACCGATCACCTGCTGGAAATCGTCAAGCGCGACCGCAAATGGAACGACGATGCCGCCCGCAAGCAGCTCGTGCAGTTTTTCGAAGCGTGGGGTGCCGCCGACGAAGCCACCGTCGAGGGACGCAAACGGCTGTCGACGCTCCTGTTTTCCTAAAGCCTTTCCGCTCCGACTGAATCGGAAGCCGGGCTCCATGATTTTGATTTGACGCGTTTTCTCACGCGAACTGGTATCTATTTTTGCGGAATATGCGCTAGCATCGGACTCGTTCATGCCCATCAATGCCGACTACCGCGGACCCGGCGACCTTCCCGAAGTGATACCGGTGTTTCCGTTGCCCGGCGCACTGCTGCTGCCGCGCGGGCAGATGCCGCTCAATATCTTCGAGATGCGCTATCTGGCAATGGTCGACGACGCGCTGCGGGACGGTCATCGTCTGATCGGCATGATCCAGCCCGACCTCGCCCATTCTGCGAGCGAGGACAAGCCGGAGCTGTTTCATGTCGGCTGCGCCGGACGTATCACTCAGTTCGCCGAATCCGGCGACGGCCGCTATATCCTGGAGCTTACCGGCGTCTCGCGTTTCAAGGTCGTGGAAGAGTTGACGGTGTTGACTCCCTATCGCCAGTGCAAGGTCGATTTCTTCACTTACGCCGATGACCTGACCGCACGAAAAGGCGAGGACGCCGTCGATCGCAAACGGCTGCTCGAGGTGCTGACCGATTTTCTCAAGGTCAACAACCTGAAAGTGGACTGGAGCGGCATCGAGAACGCCCCGAATGAGGCGCTGGTCAACGCGCTGGCGATGATGTCACCCTATGGTCCGCCCGAGAAGCAGGCGATGCTGGAGGCAACTGACCTGAAAACGCGCGCGGAAATTCTGATCGCGGTGACCGAAATGGACCTCGCAAAAAAGCGCACCAGCGGCGATCCAGGCTTGCAGTAGGTTACGAAGCGTCGCAACTGGTGTGAGTGACCGACAGTCGCCACCGACGCTTGCGGCAAATCGGCAAGCCAACGTCAGACAACCGCTATGAACCCATCCGCCCGATTCGATCTTTCGAAGAGACCCGCATGACGCCACCCCCCTCCGATCGTCCCGAAGATACCGTCGATCCAAAGCTGCTGGAGATTCTGGTCTGTCCGGTCACCAAGGGACCGCTGGAATTCGATGGCCGGCGGCAGGAACTCATTTCTCGCTCGGCGAGACTAGCCTACCCGATCCGCGACGGCATTCCGATCATGCTGCCGGAAGAGGCAAGAAAAATCGAATGAGACGAGACACGTTGGCGGCGTTTCAATCGGGGGGAGTGCTGACAGGCTCCTCTTTCACCAAAGGAACCGTCACCCCTGATTGCGCGCGCTCCGCGATTCCACAGCAACCGTGCCTTTTGCGTTACTGCAGCGCCTCGCCATGCTGGGAAATGTCGAGACCTTCCAGCTCGCTCTCGCGGGAGACCCGCAGGGACACGAAGACCCCGACCAGCTTGAGGAGACCGTAGGTCACCGCGCCAGACCAGAGCAGGGTGACGGCCACGCCATAGAGCTGTAGCAGCAACTGGCGCGGATTGCCTTCGATCAGGCCGGGCACGCCGCCGATCGACGTCGTCGCGAACACCCCGAGCAGCAGGGTCCCGGTCAAGCCGCCGATGCCGTGGACGCCGAACACATCGAGCGAATCGTCATATCGGAAGCGATGCTTGAGGCTTGTGCAGGCCCAGTAGCAGACCAGTCCGGCAACGATCCCGATGACGATGCCTTGCAGGGGCGTGACGAAGCCGGAGGCCGGCGTGATCGTGCCAAGACCCGCGACCGCGCCCGAGATCATGCCGAGCACGGAGGGTTTGCCCCGCGTGGACCATTCGATGGCGCCCCATGTCAGCGCGCCAGCGCAGGCGGCGAGATGCGTGGCGATGATCGCCATCACCGCGCGCGAATTCGCGGCCAGCGCCGAGCCGCCGTTGAATCCGAACCAACCCACCCACAATAGTCCCGTGCCCATAACCGCGAGGGACAAATCATAGGGCGACAAATTCTCCGAACCATAGCCGTGGCGGCTGCCGAGAACTTTCGCCGCGACCAGTCCCCCCACGCCGGCGCTGAGATGCACCACGAGCCCGCCGGCGAAATCCTGTACTCCGGCCGCGCCGAGGAACCCCCCGCCCCACACCCAATGCGCGAGCGGAATGTAGACAAAGATAAACCAGCCGATCGAGAACAACAGATAGGCCGAAAAGCGCATCCGGTCGGCCACCGAGCCTGCGACCAGCGCCACGGTGATGATCGCGAAGGTCATCTGGTAAAGCATGAACAGCGCTTCGGGGATGGTCTTCGCCGCGGGATTGACGGCGTCCATGCTCATACCGGCGAGAAACATGCGGCCAAGCGACCCCAACAACAGGCCGTCGCCCGTGAACGTCAGCGAATAGCCGAATGCCACCCACAGAATCGAGATCATCGCAACCGCTGCAAGACTTTGCGCCATCGTCGCCAGCACGTTCTTCTTGCGCACCATCCCCGAATAGAACAGCGCCAGCCCCGGGATCGTCATCATCAGCACGAAGGCCGTGGCGACGATCATCCATGCGGTATCGGCGGCGCTCACCGTTGAAACGGCGCTGGCCGCAAAGGCCGGCGCACCTGTCGTTACGAAAATTGCGATTGCAAGGACCGTCGTCGCAGCGCCTGCCACCCAACGCAAAAGTGCCCCCATCGTCGTTCCCCGACCTTCGCTTCTCTTATATCGCCTGTCTCACCGCCGTGGCGCAGCGGTCTTCGCGCTGCTTCGCCAAGCGGGGCGCATATTCAACATCGTCACAGCGCGTCGCTGTCGGTCTCGCCGGTGCGGATGCGCAAGGCGTGATCGATCGGCACCACGAAAATCTTGCCGTCGCCGATTTGGCCGGTGCGCGCGGCCGCGGTGATGACTTCGACGGCCTTGTCCGCAAGCTCCGACGTCACCGCGACCTCGATCCGCAGCTTGGGCAAAAAATTCACGACATATTCAGCGCCACGATAAATCTCGGTATGCCCCTTCTGGCGGCCGTAGCCTTTGACCTCGGTCACGGTCATGCCATGCACCCCGATCGCGGTCAGCGCTTGGCGGACCTCGTCGAGCTTGAAGGGTTTGATAACGGCGACGACGAGTTTCATGATGGCGCATCCGCTCAATGACAATAGGTTTAGCCGAGTTCACTCGAGCGAGTCTGACATCTTTCCGTGCAAACCGCACAAAAAACTTGCAGCTCGGACGAAAAACATGGGCACGAAAACATGCGCAGGATACAGCGTGGAGACCTCGATACAGACGGGCCGGTTTTTCCCTGAACCAGGTTCGCCGCATTCCGACTAACGGACGTGCCGCCGGCAAGGGCCGGAGCGCCTTGGGGAAATTTCATGCCGAACCGTTTGTGGTTTTTTGCCTCGGGAAATACCCAGCAAGGCCCGTATTCCGAAGACAAGTTACGGGATTTCATCGCCCGCGGCGTGATAAACGCCGACACGCACGTCTGGACCGAGGGCATGTCCGCCTGGCAAAGGGCGGGCGATATTCCGGGCCTCCTGTCCAGCGGCTCGGCCGCTGCGCCCATGCCGGCGGCGGCCGCGCGTGAGGGCGAGGCGCTGACCGGCCGTGACGGCCCCGCCGGCGTTCCGCTGTCCGTGGATCTCAACATCTGGGCGCTGCTCGGACGCGCCCTGATCTTCGTGATCGGCTTCCTGCTGATCGTTCCGGCGCCGTGGGTGGCCACCGGCTTCTACGGATGGTTCATCTCCCGGGTCCGGGTGCCGCAGCGGCCCGGCCTGAGCTTTACCGGCCAGCCGATGGACATCTGGTGGGTGTTCGTGCTGCTCGCGCTGTGCGCCTACTCCGGCCTGACCGAGATACCTTATATCGGAATCATTTTGATTCCGGTGCAGGCCTGGCTGTCGTGGATGACCGTCAAATGGATCGTGGCGAATATCAGCGCCCACGGGCAGCCGCTTCAGCTTTCTTTCCGGGGCGAGGCGATGCATTACGTCGGCTGGTTCGTGCTGCTCAATGTCTCCTTCATCACCATCATCGGCTGGGCATGGGTCACGACGGCGATGACGCGCTGGATCTTCCGCAACATCGACGGCACCCGGCGCGAGATCATCTTCAATGCCAGCGGCCTTGAAGTATTGTGGCGAACGGTGGTGGTTGCGATCGGCTGCATATTGATCATTCCGATCCCGTGGGTGCTCCGCTGGTTCGCGCGCTGGTATGTCTCGCAAGTCGCGCTGGCGGCGCGGACAACCTAAAGCATGATCCCGACCCGCAGGGCCGCGCCAGCGCAAAGTGGAAACCGGTTTTCGGGATCATGCTCGAACAACAAAGTAAGCGACGAGCCTGATCCAACGCTGTTGAATCTGACTCTAGGTCATCGACTCATTAAATCGCAACCAGATGCGGATTGCGGCGAGCTTGATGGCAGCGAGGAAGTTGTCGTCACGTTTGTCGTAGCGGGTGGCGACGGCTCGATAATGCTTGATTTTGTTGAAGAACCGTTCGACCAGGTTGCGCTTGCGATAGAGCTGCCTGTTGAAGCGCAGGGCGACGACGCGATTTGGCATCGGCTTCACATTGGCCGTCGCGCCGCGCGCGGCCAGGGTCTGGCGCAGGGCGTTGGAATCATAGGCTCGATCGGCCAGCAGCACGTCGCCGCGCTCGACGGTGTCGATCATGTCCTGCGCACTGCGCCCGTCATGGGCCTGGCCTTCGGTGATCTTGAGGCAGATCGGCAGGCCGCAGGCATCCACCAGCGCGTGGATCTTGGTTGTCAGCCCGCCGCGCGAGCGACCCATGCAACGGGATCTGGTCTGTTTTTTTGACCGTTGGCCGCATGCTGATGCACGCGGATCGACGAGGAGTCGATCATCTGGATGTCGCCATCATAAGCCTTTGAAACCGCCGACAGAATACGATCCCAAACGCCTGCCTTGCGCCACCGGTTGAAGCGGTTCACGCAGGTCGTATGCGGGCCGTAGCGCGCCGGAATATCCGCCCACGGCGCACCGGTACGCAGCCGCCAGAAGATCCCGTTCAGCACCCGCCGGTCATCCACCCGTGCAACGCCGCGCGATTTGTTCGGCAAAAGCGGCTGAATCACAGACCACTCGAAATCCGTCAGATCAAAACGAGCCATTCAATCCTCCTCCCTCCGGAGATTGAATCACGCCTCCCGTCCAAACGGAATCCCATTTATGGGTTCGTGACCTAGCGCCGCTCGCGGACCGAGCCCTCTTGCGCCACGGAGGCGACCAGCGTGCCATCCTGCCTGAAGATCAGACCACGCGCGAGGCCTCGGCCGCTCTGCGCGCTCGGCGAATCCTGCGCGTAGAGCAGCCATTCGTCGGCGCGAAACGGACGGTGAAACCACATGGCGTGATCGAGCGATGCCGCCATCATGTGCCTGTCGAACAGGGTGCGGCCGTAGCGCGCCATCACCGCATCCAGCAGCGCGAAATCCGACGCATAGGCCAGCGCACACATGTGCAGCGCCGGGTCGTCGGGCAGGTTCGATGCGGTGCGGATCCAGACATGGACGCGGCCGTCCTCGATCCTCTCGCCGATGTAGCGGTTGAGTTCGACCGGGCGCAGTTCGATCGGCCGATCCGACTCGTAATAGCGGCGGATGAACTCCGGCATCTCCCTGAACATCGGCTGCTTGATGAATTCCTCCGGCGAAAGCTGCGCGGGCGGCGGCACGTCCGGCATCTTCTCCTGATGATCGAAGGCGCCCTCTTCTTCCACATGGAACGACACCATGAGCGAAAAAATGGCGCGGCCGTGCTGGATCGCGGTGACGCGCCGTGTCGAATAGCTCTTGCCGTCGCGCAGCCGCTCCACCTGATAGATGATCGGGATCGCGGGATCGCCCGGCAGGATGAAATAGCAATGCAGCGAATGCGGCAGGCGGCCTTCGACGGTGCGGCAGGCCGCCACCATCGCCTGCCCGATCACCTGCCCGCCGAACACCCGCTGCCAGCCGGTCTTCGAGCTGTTGCCGCGAAACAGGTTTTCCTCGATCGGCTCCAGATCGAGGATCGAGATCAGGTCGATCAGACTTTTGGACATCAAGACGCTTTCACGATGAACTCACGCCCTTTAACACCGTTATTCAGGGTTCGCAGCCTTCAACGCCCGGAACGGCCGGTCGGACGGTTACATCAGGGCAACATTTGGAAACCCGTTTCGCCCGGCTATACTGCGGCGGCACGGAAGCAAGGCGTACCATGACCACACAACAGGGCATTGTCATCTGCGGCGGCGCATTCGCCGGTCTGGCGCTGGCGCTGGCGCTGCGACAGGGGCTGGGCGCCGAAATTCCGATCGTGGTCGCCGATCCCATGCTGGCGAACCGGCCGAGCCGCGACCCGCGCGCCACCGCCATCGTGGCGGCGTGCCGCCGGCTGTTCGAGGCGCTCGGGGTCTGGGACGAGGTGGCCGGCACCGCGCAGCCGATCCTCGACATGGTGGTCACCGATTCGAAGCTCGAGGACGCCACCCGTCCGGTGTTCCTGACCTTCGCCGGCAATGTCGAGCCCGGCGAGCCGTTCGCGCACATGGTCGAGAACCGCTATCTGATCGAGGCGCTGGCATCGCGCGCCGAAGCCGAGGGCGTCGATCTGCGCGCCACGGCGGTAACAGAAAATGAGACGCGACCGGGAGGCGTGGCCGTCTCGCTGGCCGACGGCTCGACGATCGAGGCCAGCCTTCTGGTCGCAGCCGACGGCGCGCGCTCGAAGCTGCGCGAGCGCGCCGGGATCGCCACCCATGGCTGGGAGTATGATCAGTCCGGCATCGTCGTCACCGTCGGCCACGAACGCGATCACCAGGGCCGCGCCGAAGAACATTTTCTTCCCGCCGGGCCTTTCGCGATCCTGCCGCTGACGGGCCGGCGCTCGTCGCTGGTATGGACCGAGAAGCGGGCGGAGGCGGCGCGCATCGTCGCGCTTGCGGAAGCGGAATTTCACGCCGAGCTGGAGCAGCGCTTCGGCCTTCACCTCGGCGAGATCAAGGCGCTCGACAGGCCGCGCGCGTTTCCGCTTCAGTACTTCGTCGCGCGCTCGTTCATCGCCGAACGGCTGGCGCTGGTGGGCGACGCGGCGCATGTGATCCACCCGATCGCGGGCCAGGGCCTCAACCTCGGACTGAAGGACGTCGCGGCGCTGGCCGAGGTCGTGGTCGATGCGGTCAGGCTCGGCATCGATCCGGGGCAGGCCGACGTGCTGGAGCGCTATCAGCGCTGGCGGCGCTTCGACACCATGGCGATGGGCTTCGCCACCAACACGCTCAACGTGCTGTTCTCCAACGAATCGACGCTGTTGCGCAGCGTGCGCGACATCGGCCTCGGACTGGTCGACCGCATGCCGCCGCTGAAGAACGCGTTCATCCGGCAGGCGGCGGGACTGACCGGCGAGGTGCCGCGGCTGCTCAAGGGCGAGGCATTGTAGGAGGCTGTCGTAAAATCCGATCGCAACGAAGTCGCTGCGCATTCATTAATTAAAGGCGGAGAAAACGGCCCTAAAACGAAAAGGCCCTGCCCGACACCGACCGGATATTTGATTCCCATTCCACATGAATACAGCGTCGGCAGCTCGGTAGAAACCGGAAGTTCCCTCAACCACAGAGAACTACCAAGGGAAAATCTATCCTCCCGCCGATGGTTAATCGCGTCTTAACCCCGCCGTAGCTATGCTCATCGTCTATCTTTCGTCCGGGCTCAGGGCGCGGCCGAACGTCTTGAAAGTATTGACGCTTAACCGATGGCAACCTCCGCTTCATCGCGCGCGGCGCAAGGTGACGCCAGCGCGTCCCAGTCCTCCGCCCGCCCGGCCGCGTCAACCGCGCCCGGCGAGCGGTCGCCCTTCGCGCGGACGGCGGAGCTGCTTGCGCCCTACGAACCGGCACAGTCCCTGATCACGCTGTCGCTGGGCGAGCCGCAGCACCCGCCGCCCGATTTCGTCGACCCGATATTGTCTCAATATATCAACGAGTTCAGGCGATACCCGATGGCGCGGGGAATCGAGCCGTTCCGCCACGCCGCCGCGAACTGGCTATCGAGGCGGTTCGCGCTGCCGCGCGCCATCGATCCCGAGACCGAGATTCTGGTGCTGAACGGCAGCCGCGAGGGACTGTTTTTTGCCGCGATCGCCGCCGCCCGCTACGTCACGCCCCGCAAGGGTACGCCGGCGATCCTGATGCCGAACCCGTTCTATCCGGCCTATGGCGCGGGCGCGCGCGCCGCGAATTGCGAGACGATCTTGCTGCCGGCCACGCGCGCCAACGGTTTCCTGCCCGACCTTGATGCGCTCGATGAGGCCACGCTGGCGCGCACCGTCGCGATCTATCTCGCTTCGCCCGCCAACCCGCAAGGCGCAGTCGCCTCACCCGACTATTTCGCGCGGCTGATCGCGCTGGCGCGCCGTCACGGCTTCCTCGTGTTCTCGGACGAATGCTATTCGGAAATCTATACGCAAAACGCACCCGGCAGCGCGCTGGAAAGCGCAGGCCCCGACTATGCCAACGTGGTCGCGTTTCAGTCGCTGTCGAAACGCTCGAATCTGCCGGGCCTGCGCGTCGGCTTCGTCGCCGGAGACCGGAATTTTCTCGCCGCGTTTCATGAACTGCGCAACGTGGCGGCGCCCCAGGTGCCGGTGCCGCTGCAGCATGTCGCGGTGGCGGCCTATGACGACGAGGCGCATGTCAAGGAGAACCAAAGGCTTTATCGAACCAAATTCGATCTCGCCGACCGGATCCTCGGCTGCCGCTACGGCTATGCGAGGCCCGCCGGCGGCTTCTGCCTCTGGCTGGATGTCTCCGCTTATGGCGGCGACGAGGCCGCAGCCGTCCTCCTCTACAAGGAGGCCGGTGTTCGCGTCGTGCCCGGAAGCTATCTGGCGCGTCCGCAAGCCGACGGCTTAAATCCCGGCGCGGGCTACATCCGCCTGGCGCTGGTGCCGGACATCGAAACGACGGCCGAGGCATTGCATCGGCTGGTGAAAACTCTCGGCTAGAGCTTCGCTTCTGACTGGATCGGAAGCGAAGCTCTAGATTGTTTTTCTGACGCGTTTTCGTCACGCGAACAGGTCATCCACTTCGCTCGAAAACGCTTTAGTCGCGGGGCACCATGAGCATGGCAGCGATCGAACGTCTTCTTCCCATCGTCGATCACATACCGCCGTCGATCCGGGAGCCTCTGGCCCGGCGCTTGCGCGAACTGACCGGGCTCGGGCTGATCGGATTGTCCGGCGCTGCTGCGGCCGCGCTGATGACGTGGTCGGTGCAGGACCCGAGCCTCAGCCACGCCACCTCGCGCCCGATCCACAACGTCCTCGGCTATCCCGGCGCGATCGGCGCGGATCTTCTGATGCAGATTCTCGGCCTCGGCGCGATCATGCTGATCCTGCCGGTGGCGATCTGGGGATGGCGGATGCTGACCCATCGCCCGTTCGACCGCCAGGCCACGCGTCTCGCCTGCTGGATTCTTTGCACCATCGCCGCCGCCGGCTTCGCCGGTTGCTGGCCTCACAATGGCGCATGGCCGCTGCCCACCGGTCTCGGCGGCGTGGTCGGCGACGCGCTGGTGCGGGCGCCCGCGATCGTGTTCGGCCCGCCAGGCCTATTGCAGAACATCGTGCTGGGCGCGATCATGCTCATGGTCATGGCCGCGACGTTCCTTTGGGCCAGCGGAATGAGATCGCGGCCCGCCGAAGAGTCGCTCGAAATCGAGGACGACGCGCCGTTTGATGACGGCAGGGACCACGCCTCGGTCTCGCTGGGCTGGGCGGTTCACGCGCTGATGAGTGCGAAGGCGCGGCTCAAGCGGCTGAAGATCGGCGCGCTGCTGGCGCTGGCCTACAAGTCGCTGGTGTCGAGCGCGCCACGGAATTCCGGTGCGCTGGCGTTCGAGCGTCAGGAGCCGAATCTCGGCGGCGGACCCGTCGCTCCCTCCCTGGCGCCGGCTCGCGGCGGTCATGACGACGACGTTGACGACGATCTCGAGGACGAAGCGGACGAGGAAGAATGCGATGAAGCGCCGGTTGTCAGCGCGCCGCGCCGGAAGGCCGCGCCCCGTCAGCCGGCGAAGAAAGCCGGCAAGTTCGAACTGCCCTCGGTCAACGTTCTGAGCACGCCGCGCGCCTCCGACCGCCAGCCGCTCAGCAAGTCGGAACTGGAAGCCAATTCGCGGGCGCTGGAAGGCGTGCTGCAGGACTTCGGCGTGCGCGGCGAAATCGTGAAGGCCAATCCCGGACCGGTGGTGACGCTGTATGAACTGGAGCCCGCGCCCGGCATCAAGTCGGCGCGCGTCATCGGCCTCGCCGACGATATCGCGCGTTCGATGAGCGCCTTGTCGGCCCGCGTCGCCGTCGTCCCCGGCCGTAACGCCATCGGCATCGAGCTGCCGAACGCGCACCGCGAAAAGGTGTATTTGCGGGAACTGCTCACCGCCAAGGAGGCGACCGACTCGGTCGCCAAGCTGCCGCTCTGCCTCGGCAAGACCATCGGCGGCGATCCGGTCATCATCGATCTCGCGCGCACCCCGCACATGCTGATCGCCGGCACCACCGGCTCGGGCAAGTCGGTCGCGATCAACACCATGATTCTCAGCCTGCTGTACCGGCTGCGGCCCGATCAGTGCCGTCTCATCATGGTCGATCCGAAGATGCTCGAACTCTCGGTCTATGACGGCATCCCGCATCTGCTGACGCCGGTCGTCACCGACCCGAAGAAGGCGGTCGTCGCGCTGAAATGGGCCGTGCGCGAGATGGAAGAGCGCTACAAGAAGATGGCCAAGCTCGGCGTGCGCAATATCGACGGCTACAATACCCGCCTCGTCGAGGCCAAGGCCAAGGGCGAGGAGCTGACGCGCACGGTGCATACCGGTTTCGACAAGGAAACCGGCAAGGCGATCTACGAGGAAGAGAAGCTCGAATTCGAGCCGCTGCCTTTCATCGTCATCATCGTGGATGAAATGGCCGACCTGATGATGGTCGCGGGCAAGGACATCGAGGGCGCGGTCCAGCGTCTGGCGCAGATGGCGCGCGCCGCCGGCCTTCACGTCATCCTCGCGACCCAGCGTCCGTCGGTCGATGTCATCACCGGCACCATCAAGGCCAACTTCCCGACCCGCATCGCCTTTCAGGTGACGTCGAAGATCGACAGCCGCACCATCCTCGGCGAAATGGGCGCCGAGCAACTGCTCGGCCAGGGCGACATGCTCTACATGGCGGGCGGCGGACGCATCTCGCGCGTGCACGGGCCGTTTGCATCGGATGAAGAAGTCGAGAAGGTGGTCCGCCATCTCAAGACGCAAGGCGC
Organism: Nitrobacter sp. Nb-311A; assembly: GCF_000152905.1. Taxonomy (GTDB): domain Bacteria; phylum Pseudomonadota; class Alphaproteobacteria; order Rhizobiales; family Xanthobacteraceae; genus Nitrobacter. Next base: position 255,450 of record NZ_AAMY01000002.1, on the reverse strand, counting down.
GCCCGAATATCTCGAGGCGGTCACGGCCGAGGACCCCGCCGAGGGCGACGACGGCGCGGTGTTCGACGGCACCAGCATGGGCAGCGACGGCGGCGGCGATCTGTTCGCGCAGGCGGTGGCGATCGTGAAGCGCGACCGCAAGGCTTCAACCAGCTATATCCAGCGCCGCCTTCAGATCGGATACAACCGCGCCGCCTCGCTGATGGAGCGCATGGAGCTCGAAGGCATCGTCGGGCAGGCCAATCACGCAGGAAAGCGCGAAATCCTGATCGAGGAAGAAGAAAGCCACTTCTGATCCAGGGCGGCATGACGATGATCGAATTTTCGGAGCCGCGAAATCGCCACAGCGCCAAGCTAGATCGCGACGATCCCGGATCGAATCGATCCCAAATCATGAACGTCAATTCCAATAGTATGAGAAGCGGACTGCGGGCGGAAAGCCGCCACCCACTTTTCCTCATTCCGCTTCCAGGAGCCGGTCCAAACCGGACTATCCAGGCGGCAGCTTTCCATCCGCTCATGATCGTTGAAAGGGGAAGCCGGTTTTCGGACAAGGTCGCGGTCGATCAAAGGGATCCGGCTGGTATCGGGTTCAGCGCAATCGAGGTGAACTCCCGCGCGCCGGCCATCCGCTGGATCCGCTCGGGGAAAAAAGCGATATCCAGCGCCGCGAAGCACTGTAAAAGGAACGCCTCCGGCGGACAGGACGAATCATTGATCAGAGACGTGACACATTTATCCGCGGCCAGCCGTCCGATCCGCGCGCGCCTCGGCGTGGTCTGCCTCATGGCGGCACTGACCGTGGGGTCTTTTGTTCCGCCTGCCCTCGCCGAAGCCGTTCCGATCCCGCAACCTGCGCCCCACAACCGCAACAGGGCGCCGGCGGCGCCAGTATTGCAGACGGCCCAGACGGAGGTTACCGGAACCACGCGGCCGCCGGACCCGGTGATTCCCGACCCGCGCCGCAACGTGCCGGCCAATTTTTTTGCAACTTTCAGCGCGGATCAGAAGGCAGCGGCGGCGCGAGTCAGTGCCTATCTATCGTCGCTGCGAACCCTCGCCGGAAATTTCGTGCAGGTCGGCCCCGACGGCAGCCGCTCGACCGGCGAATTTTATATCCAGAAACCGGGCAAAGTACGGTTCGAATACGATCCTCCGTCGCCGATCGCGATGATTTCCGACGGTTCGTCGCTTGTGGTTCGCGACACCAGACTCGCGACCCAGGATGTGTACCCGCTGTCGCAAACGCCGCTGCGCTATCTGTTGTCGGACCGTCTCGATCTGATGAAGGACACCAACGTCGTCGCCGTGACGTCGGACGATCTCTACATCAGCGTCATCATCGAAGAGAAGCAGGCGCTGGTCGGCACCTCCCGCCTCATGCTGATGGTCGGAGTCAAGGATGGCAAGCTCAAGCAGTGGACCGTAACCGATCCGCAAGGCTACGACACCACGGTGGCGATCTACAATCTGAACTCCACGGCGAAGCTCGATCCCGCCTTATTCAAAATCGATTATACCAATTATCCGACCCCGATGAACAACTGAGGCGCGACCACGCCCACAGAGTCGTCACCGGATACGCGGATTAGGCCCGCGTATGACGGCACATTGATTTGTCGACGTCCTCACCCGGAATCCATGCGTCTCACCTTCACCACCTGGAATATCAATTCGGTGCGGCTGCGCATCGATCTGGTCGCCAAGTTTCTGAAAGCGCAGCGGCCGGACGTGTTGTGCCTGCAGGAGACCAAATGCCCCGATGATGCCTTTCCGCTGAAACGCTTCCGCCAGCTCGGCTATGACCACGTCGCGCTCAACGGGCAAAAGGGATATCACGGGGTAGCGGTGGTCTCGAAGCTGCCATTCGACGCCAGCAACATCCGCACGTTCTGCGACAAGATCGATTCCCGCCACGTCAGCGTGATCTTCGGCGGCCAGGCGGGTCTCGCCGCACCGCTGGTGCTGCACAACTTCTACGTGCCAGCGGGCGGCGACATTCCCGATCCCGCAATGAATCCGAAGTTCGCCCATAAGCTGCAATTTCTCGACGAGATGAAAGCCTGTGCGCCGCTGCATCCGGGCAACGGCGACCGGCATGTGCTGGTCGGCGATCTTAATGTCGCGCCACATGAGAACGACGTCTGGTCGCACAGGCAGCTCCTGAAAATCGTCTCGCATACGCCGATCGAATGCGAGAAGTTGCTCGGCGTGCAGAAACACGGCAATTGGGTCGACATCGCACGCGCGCGGATTCCGATGTCGGAGAAAATCTATACGTGGTGGAGCTATCGCGCCGCCGACTGGATCGCCTCCGACCGCGGCCGCAGACTCGATCATATCTGGGTTTCCGAGGCGCTGCGCAGCGGAATCCGGGACTTCCGCATCACCCGCGACGCCCGCGGCTGGCAGCGTCCATCCGATCATGTGCCGGTGACGGCGGTCATCGACGTGTGAGTGCCGACGCTATTTTCGCGACTGATTGAATCGGAGCATGATCCCGAAAAATGAAGCCGGTCTTCACTTTGCGCGGGCGCGGCCCTTTCGGGTCGGGCTCAATGCTTCAACTACTCAGTTTCGCCGACGCTATGAGGATGTCGCTGGTGGTTTGCCGGGTGCGATTGGCGAGTTCGTCGCGAAGGCGGCGGGCGGCGGCGGGATAGCTGTCGAGCACGCGCAGAAACAGGGCGCGGGAAATGCGGATCACCATCGAATATTCCCGCGCGATCGCGGTGGCCTGCCGCGATATCGGGACGATCAAGGCCAGCTCGCCGATCAGCGTGCCGCGCTCGACGATGACTTCCCGATCGCGGCCGTCCGGGACGTGGATACGAAAGCTGCCGTCCTGAACGACATATCCTCCGTCCGCCTCGTCACCGGCGCGAAACAGGATTGAGCCGCTGGCGAACTGCTGCTGTTCGGCCCCGATGGCAAGCACGCGCAACGCCTCGGCGCCCAGCAGGCGCAGGGTTGTGACGCGCTCAAGCAGGACAACGTCATCATCGATCGACATGCAAAACCGGTTCGGCCCCGGATCCCCCGAAGGACTGTTTTGGCGGGAGCTGATACGAGTCGTCAACCTATAGCGTTTTTGAGCGGAGTGGATACCGGTTCGCGGAAAGAAAACGCGTCGAAATATAGAGTCCCGCTTCCGCGGAACGGCTCTAGCGGTCCGATTCCAGCAATTTGCACCCGTTAGATCCCGCTTTCGCGCAGCACACGCCGAAGTATCACGGCACCAGCTTGTAGCCGCCGGCTTCGGTCACCAGAATTTCCGGATTGGCGGCGTCAGTCTCGATCTTCTGCCGCAACCGGTAAATGTGAGTTTCCAGGGTGTGCGTGGTGACGCCCGAGTTGTATCCCCAGACCTCTTGAAGCAGGGTCTCGCGCGACACCGGAATTTGCCCTGCCCGGTAAAGGAAGCGCAAAATCGCCGTTTCCTTCTCGGTCAGCCGCACCTTCTTGCCATTGGCGATCGTGAGCATTTTGGCGCCGGGCCGGAAACTATAGGGTCCGACCGAAAATACCGCATCCTCGCTGGCCTCGTGCTGACGCAACTGTGCGCGGATGCGCGCCAGCAACACCGCAAAGCGGAACGGTTTGGCGATATAGTCATTGGCGCCGGACTCAAGGCCCAGAATCGTGTCCGAATCGGTATCGTGACCGGTGAGCATGATGATCGGGGCCTTGAAGCCGCCCTTGCGCAGGCTGCGCACCACTTCGCGGCCGTCCGTGTCAGGCAGGCCGACGTCCATCAGTACGAGATCGGGCGAGCAGGCTTTGGCCGCGCTGGCGCCTTTCGCGCCGGTATCAACGGCGGACGCCTCGAATTCCTCATGCAGCGACAGTTGCTCGACCAGCGTATCGCGCAAATCGTTATCGTCGTCCACGATCAGAATTTTGCGGGCGTTGGCCATCTATGCAATCCTCCTGGCGGCTGGAGACACCCGGCGGGCGCCCAGCTACCGTCATCAGGTTAAATCCCGATTCGTCGGACGCATGAATTTGCAGCGATTCATGATCCAAGCAGAGTCTACTCCAGACTGGGGAAAATTGAATGTCCCTGTCATAACATGCGGGATCGTCGTTTCGGCTGAGAGCGTGCGCGGAGCTTCCTCATTCCATACAAAACCAAGACTTTTCAATGCCTTGCACGACACATTCCCGTGATCGGCCGCTTGCGGCGATCCGCATTCGGGCCGCCGCGGGCCGGCGGCAGCGAGGCTGGCTGATCGCGGAAGGACACGCGATTGCGGTAGCGCTCGGCCGCGGCGGCATCCTGGCCAACAAATGCGAGGGCGACGGCGGCACCCCAAGGGGGATCTTCCGGCCCCTCCGGTTGTGGTGGCGGCCCGACCGGCATCCGCGGCCACGGACCTTTCTGCCTGTGCGCGCGATTACATCCACTGACGCCTGGTGCGAGGACCCCGCCGACCGGCGCTACAACCGGCCGATCCGATTGGCGTCTCGTATGACCGGCGACCGGCTGATGCGCGATGACCATCTCTACGACTTCATCATCGAGATCGATCACAACACCCGCCCCCGCGTCGCGGGGCGCGGCAGCGCCGTGTTCCTGCATCTGGCGCGCGACAATTTTGGCCCGACCGCCGGATGCGTGGCGATGACGCGACCCGCCATGCTGCGGCTGTTACGGCGGATCGGCCCCCAGACGCGTATCGAGATCGGGTGACGTCTTTGGCATGGAATCGGAAAGCGGCGCCGCGCACCCTTCCCTCCCCTTGCGGGAGAAGGATGAACTACCGCGTCCCGAAAATCGCCGAGCCGACCCGCACATGGGTCGCGCCCAAAGCGATCGCGACGGCGAAATCCGCGCTCATTCCCATCGACAGTTGTTCGAGCCCGTTGCGCCGTGCAATTTTCGCGGTGAGCGCGAAATGCGGGGCCGGCGCCTCGTCCACAGGCGGAATGCACATCAGGCCTGAGATCGTCAGGCCATAGGTATCGCGGCATCGCGCGATGAAGTCGTCGGCATCCGCCGGAACGACGCCGGCCTTCTGCGGCTCCTCGCCGGTGTTGATTTGCACGAACAGCGCCGGTCGGCGGTTCTGCCTGTCGATTTCCTTGGCCAGCGCTTCACAAAGGCTCACGCGATCGACTGAATGGATGGCGTCGAACAAAGCGACGGCATCCTTCGCCTTGTTGGACTGCAGCGGGCCGATCAGATGCAGCACGATGCCGGGGTGCGCCGCGATCAGCTCGGGCCACTTTCGCTGCGCCTCCTGCACGCGGTTCTCGCCGAAAACCCGTTGCCCGGCTGCAATGACCGGGGTGATCGCCTCCGCGTCGAAGGTTTTCGACACCGCCACCAGCGTCACCGAGGAGCGGTCGCGCCGCGCGTCCCGGCAGGCGCGGACGATCGCGGCTTCCACGGACGCAAGACCTTTGATCGGCGCTGCTTCAGCAGTGGTCATTGTCGCGCCGGAATGGCGAGGCCGCGCTGCACCGCCGGCCGCGCCAGACCCCGCTGCAGCCAGCCCCCGACATGGCGAAAACGATCGAACCCGACGAGATCGCGCGCATCATAGAACCCGATCAGGTTGCGCACCCAGCCGAGCATCGAAACATCCGCGATGGTGTAATCGTCGCCCGCAAACCACCGATGCGTCGCCAGATGCGTGTCCATCACGCCGAGCAGCCGCGTCGATTCCGTCACATAGCGGTCGCGCGGCCGCTTGTCCTGGAAATCCCTGCCGGCGAACTTATGGAAGAATCCCACCTGCCCGAACATCGGCCCGACGCCGCCCATCTGGAAGTGCAGCCATTGCAGGGTCTGCCAGCGCCGCGCCGGATCGGCGGGCAGAAACTGTCCGGTCTTCTCGGCGAGATATTGCAGAATGGCGCCCGACTCGAACAAAACGAGCGGCTCGCCGCCGGGTCCATCGGGATCGAGGATCGTGGGAATCTTGCCGTTGGGATTGAGCGAGAGGAACTCACGGCTCTTCTGTTCGTCCCTGCCGAAATCGACGAAATGCGGCTCATAGGGTAGCCCGGTTTCCTCCAGCATGATGGAGACCTTCACCCCGTTGGGCGTCGGCACCGAATAGAGCTGCAGATGCTCCGGGCAGGCCGCCGGCCAGCGGCGGGTGATCGAAAAAGCGGAGAGGTCGGCCATCGGGTCACTTCGGACGGAGGGAAATGTCCCCCCGCTTACACCGCAAAACCACACCGCTTGCAAACTGCCTGGAGCATTCTCCGGAACCCGTTGACCCCCGCTCCGCTTTCATGGCCTAGTCGAATGCCTGCAAATCACGAAAAACACTGCGATTCCATGACCTCAGAACGTTACAACGCCCGTGACGCCGAACCGCGCTGGCAAGCCGAGTGGGACAGGCAGACGATCTTTACGATCCGACGTTTCGATCTTCGATCACGGCGCTGCATGTACTCGGGCGAGTTGCCTCGCTTATCTTCTCCTAGTCTCTCCATGGAGGAACGAAAAAGGCCTCCCACAAGAGGAGGCCTTTAAAATGGGAAGTCGAGGATTCGTCCGCCCGAAGGCAACTGCCAATCTGATCTCGACTTTTCGGCTGTAAAGATACGGCCTCCATGGAATAGAGTCAATGAAAATTCGTGATGAAGATATTGGAACTTTAACCACACTCCTGTCCCCTGAGCGTCTTGGCGGGCTGGTGCAACTCACTGGCTCTACGAGGGCGGCAATCGAACTTCACCAAGAAACGCTAAGTCTCGGCGCATCTCTAATGACCGTGACAGCGATAATCGAGATCGCCTTGAGAAACTCGATCTGCGAGAACCTTAGTGGACATTTTGCCACCCCTCGTTGGCTACAACAACCGCCTGCCCCTTTTGCTTGGCGAGAGCGGGAGACAAAAAAAATCAGTGCCGCGCTGGATAGTGCGCGGCGTGCTGAATATGCGAAGCTTCCGCAGGCGGAAAAACACAAACTCGACGATTTGGCTTTTCCAAAAGGGCGTCCTGCTCACCTTTCCCATTTAGCCCGCGCCCAAGAGAGACGAAAGCAAATCACGGTCTCAGAAGGAAAGGTAATTGCCGAACTGACACTCTATTTTTGGAAGGGTCTGTTCGGTCCAGATTACGAGAAAGCTCTATGGCTAACGACGTTGAAGAGAGTCTTCCCAAATAAGAAAATTAAGAGAGGTGACGTCGCTCGTCATTTGGAGCAGATTTACCAATCAAGGAATCGATTAGCGCATCACGAGCCTGTTTTACACAAACGATACGATGACACGATGCGTGGAATTAAATTCGTGGTCGAAAACCTTGGAATAGCGAAATCTGATAGCCCTACGCCGCTTGAACGGCTTGTAGCAGACGAAATCTCTGAAGTTCACGCGAAAGCCAAAGCACTTCATGCAAAGTTAGACAGCTTTCGCATCCGACCGAATATGCCAGAACGTTACAACGCCCGTGACGCCGAACCGCGCTGGCAAGCCGAGTGGGACAGGCAGGCGATCTTCGCCACCCAAAACGATGACCCGCGCGAAAAATACTACGTGCTGGAGATGTTCCCCTATCCGTCCGGGCGCATCCACATCGGCCATGTCCGCAACTACACCCTTGGCGATGTGATCGCGCGCTACAAGCGCGCCAGGGGCTACAACGTGCTGCATCCGATGGGCTGGGACGCCTTCGGCCTGCCGGCCGAGAACGCCGCGATCGAGCGCAAGATCGCGCCCAAGGCGTGGACCTACGACAACATCGAGGCGATGAAGAAGCAGCTCCGCTCGATCGGGCTGTCGCTCGACTGGTCGAGGGAGATCGCGACCTGCGATCCCGCTTACTACAAGCACCAGCAGAAGATGTTCCTGGACTTCCTGCGCGCCGGTCTCGCCGAGCGCGAGAAGCGCAAGATCAACTGGGATCCGGTCGACATGACCGTGCTCGCCAACGAGCAGGTGATCGACGGGCGCGGCTGGCGCTCCGGCGCGGTGGTCGAGCAGCGCGAGATGAACCAGTGGGTCTTCAAGATCACGAAATATGCGCAGGAGCTGCTGGAGGCGCTCGACACGCTGGACCGCTGGCCCGACAAGGTGCGGCTGATGCAGCGCAACTGGATCGGCCGCAGCGAGGGCCTCCTGATCCGCTTCGCGCTCGACGCGGCGACGGCGCCGGACAATGAGAGCGAGCTTAAAATCTTCACCACGCGGCCCGACACGCTGTTCGGCGCGAAGTTCATGGCGATTGCGCCGGATCATCCGCTGGCGCAAGCGGCGGCGAAAGACAATCCCGCGCTCGGCGGATTCATCGCCGAGTGCAAGCAGCGCGGCACCGCGCAGGCCGAGATCGACACCGCGGAGAAGATGGGCTTCGACACCGGCATCCGCGCGATCCATCCGTTCGATGCAGACTGGAAGCTGCCGGTTTATGTCGCCAACTTCATCCTGATGGAATACGGCACCGGCGCCATCTTTGGCTGCCCGGCGCACGACCAGCGCGACCTCGACTTTGTCAACAAGTACGGACTTGGCAACACGCCGGTGGTCTGTCCCGAGGGACAGGATCCTTTAAGCTTCGTCATCACCGACACCGCTTATGACGGCGACGGCCGCCTGATCAATTCGCGCTTCCTTGACGGCATGAGCGCTGATGCGGCGAAGGAAGAGGTGGCGAAGCGCCTGGAAGGCGAAACGCGCGGCGACATGCCGGTCGCCGAGCGCAAGGTGAATTTTCGCCTGCGCGACTGGGGCATCTCGCGCCAGCGCTATTGGGGTTGTCCGATCCCGGTGATCCATTGCCCCAACTGCGATGTGGTGCCGGTGCCGGAGCAGGACCTGCCGGTGACGCTGCCGGAGGATGTCAGCTTCGACAGGCCGGGCAACGCGCTCGACCATCATCCGACCTGGAAGCACGTCGTTTGCCCAAAGTGCGGCAGCAAGGCCACCCGCGAAACCGACACCATGGACACTTTCGTCGATTCGTCGTGGTACTTCGCCCGCTTCACCGATCCCTGGAACGAGAACGCGCCGACCACGCGCGCGGTCGCCGACCGGATGCTGCCGGTGGACCAGTATATCGGCGGCGTCGAGCACGCGATCCTGCATCTGCTCTATTCGCGCTTCTTCACCCGCGCGATGAAAGCCACCGGCCACCTCGGCATGGACGAACCGTTCAAGGGCATGTTCACGCAAGGCATGGTGGTGCATGAGACCTATCGCAAACCCGACGGCGGCTGGGCCTCGCCGGACGAAGTCAAAATCGAGGTCGATGGCAACAACCGCCGCGCAACGTTGATCGCCACCGGCGAGCCGGTCGGGATCGGCGCGGTCGAGAAGATGTCGAAGTCGAAGCGCAACACCGTCGATCCCGACGACATCATCGGCAGCTACGGCGCCGACACCGCGCGCTGGTTCATGCTGTCCGATTCGCCGCCGGACCGCGACGTGATCTGGAGCGAGGAAGGCGTGCAGGGCGCGGCGCGCTTCATGCAGCGGCTGTGGCGGCTGGTCAACGAAGCGGCTGATGCCGGCAAGTCCGCGCCGCAAGACCGGCCCGCGACGTTCGGCGCGGAGGCGAGCGGCTTGCGCAAGGCGGCGCATGGCGCGCTCGACAGGGTCTCCACCGGGATCGAGCGGCTGCACTTCAACGTCTGCCTCGCCAACATCCGCGAATTCGCCAACGAGCTGGCCGACGCCCTCGCCCGCTCCCGCGCCAGCGGGTCCGCCCCGGCGCCGGATTTGAGCTGGAGCCTGCGCGAGGCCGCCACCATTCTGGTACAGGTATTCAGCCCGATGATGCCGCATCTGGCCGAGGAGTGCTGGCGGGCGCTCGGTCAGACCGGGCTGGTCTCGGAAGCGCGCTGGCCACAAATCGAGCCCGATTTGCTGGTTGAAGACAGCATCACGCTGCCGGTGCAGGTGAACGGCAAGAAGCGGGGCGAGGTGACGGTGGCGTCCGGCGCCGGAAATCCGGAAATTGAGGCTGCCGTTTTGGCGCTCGATGCGGTAAAGCAGGCGTTGGGCGGCAAGCAGGCTCGAAAGATCATTATCGTCCCGCAGAGGATCGTGAATGTGGTGGGGTAGATTGCCGGCGCGCCGGAACGGAGAATGGGCCGGTTCGCGCATCGCGCTCCGAATCGGCGTCGTCGCGGTGCTGGCCGCGCTGACGGCCGGCTGCTTCCGTCCGATGTATGCCGAACAGGCCGACGGCGGTCCGGCCCTTCGCGACAGGCTGATGGGCGTCGAGGTGCTGCCGATCGACAAGCCCAACGCGTCGCCGGATGCGCGGATCGGGGTCGCCATTCGCAACGCGCTCGCGTTCAAGCTTTACGGCAACGCCACCGGCGCGCCGCCGACGCACCAGCTCAAGATCCGCTTCTCAACCAGCCGCTCGTCGCTGATGCTCGACCCAAACACCGCCCTGCCCTCCAACGAGCAATACGGTATCAATGCGAGCTATCAACTGATCGAGGTCGCCACCGGCAAAACCGTCGTGAACGCAACCACATTCGCTCGCACCTCCTATGACATTCCCGGCCAGTTCCAGCGTTTCGCCCGTGCCCGCGCCTACCGCGACGCGGAAGACCGCGCCGCGCAGCAAATCGCCGAGAACATCAACACCCGGCTGGCGGCGTTCTTTTACGCCGGCACCTGATCGCCCGCGAATGGTGGCGCTGCGCGGAAAAGACATCGACAGCTTTCTCGCCCGGCCCGATCCGGCCCGCCCGATCATCCTGCTCTACGGTCCCGACGCCGGCCTGATACGCGAGCGCGCCAACGCCCTGATGAGCTCGGCCGTCGACGATCCGAACGATCCGTTCTCCCTGGTCCGGCTCGACGGCGACGACCTTTCCGCCGAGCCGTCGCGTCTCGTCGATGAGGCGATGACGGTGCCGCTGTTCGGCGGTCGGCGCGCCATTCGAATCAAGGCGGGGTCTCGCAGCTTCGCGAGCGGCGTCGATGCGCTGGCGGACTCCACGATCCAGGATTGCCGGATCGTGATCGAAGCCGGCGAGCTGAAGCCGGAATCACCGCTGCGCAAGGCGTGCGAACGCGCGAAGAACGCGGTGGCGATCGCCTGCTATCCCGACACCGAACGCGATCTGGCGCGGCTGATCGACGAGGAGTTTCGCGCCTCCAAGCTGAAGACCGCGCCCGACGCCCGCGCGGCGCTGATATCGCTGCTGGGCGGTGACCGCCAGGCCTCGCGCAACGAACTGCGCAAGATCGCGCTCTACACTCATGGGCAAGGCGAGATCACGCTCGTCGATGTCATGGCCGTCGTCTCCGACGCATCCGATTTCAAACTCGATCCCGTCATCGACGCTGCGTTCGCCGGACAGCCGGCGGTGGTGGAAGCCGAATTCGCCAAGGCCATGATCGCCGGCATCTACCCGGGCCTTGTCATATCGGCCGCGCAGCGACAGGTCGCCGCCCTGCACAAGGCTGCGCTTTTGATGGAAAGCGGCGCGTCCCCCTCATCGGCCGCCGAGAGCGGATTTCCGCGATTGCATTTTTCGCGCAAAGCGGCGGTGGAAACGGCGTTGAATAATTTCAGCGCCTCGCGGCTGATACAGGTGATGGATCAGCTTGCCGGCGCGGCGTTGGAAACCCGCAAGCGGGCGACGCTGGCGTCCGCGATTGCGCAGCGCGCCCTGATGTCGATCGCGGTGAATGCACGGCGAAGGGGATGACGACCGTCATTGCCAGCAAAGCAATGACCGGTGGAACGGTTAAGATCCTTTCGAATCCAGCCTTTTCAAAATCTCGTCAAGCTGTTCGAGATCGCGATAACGGATCTGCACGACGCCGCCGGGATTCCTGTGGTCCACCGTCACGGCGAGTCCGAGCGCGTCGCTGACTCGCCTTTCCAGCGCCAACGTATCCGGATCCTTCTGCGGCTTGTCCACGCGCGCCTTCGGCGGCTTGCGCTCCGGCACGCCTTCCTGATGCGCGAGCGCCTCGGCCTGCCGCACGTTAAGACCTTCCGCGACGATGCGCTTCGCCGCCGCGGAAGGATCTGGCACGCCGATCAGCGCGCGCGCATGGCCCGCCGATAGCTCGCCGGAGGCAATCAGCGCTTGCACATCGTCCGGCAGTTTCGTCAGCCGCATCATGTTGGCGACATGGCTGCGGCTCTTGCCGACGATCTTCGCAATCTCGTCCTGGGTGCGTTTGAATTCATTGGCGAGCGCATGATAGCCCTGCGCCTCTTCCATCGCGTTGAGATCCTCGCGCTGCACGTTCTCGACGATCGCGATCTCGAGCGCGACATGGTCGCTGACATCGACCGGTACGATCGGGATCTCATGCAGCCCAGCGGATTGCGCCGCGCGCCAGCGACGCTCGCCTGCGATGATCTCAAAGCGATCCTGCATCCCCTTTACCGGCCGCACCACGATCGGCTGGATGACGCCGTGCTGTTTGATGGAGTCGGAAAGCTCATTGAGTTCGATATCCGAAAACGCACGGCGTGGATTGCGCGGATTGGGTTTCAAAAATTCGATCGGCACCTTGCGCTGTACGCGCGGGCGCTCAGCGTGGGCAGCCTCGCCGCCGACGTCGCCGATCAGACTTGCAAGACCGCGCCCCAATCGCGAACGCGCTTCGTCGGCCATCGCCAGCTCCCTTGGATTCACGCAACGTACTCCGAATTAACGAATTGATTTTGCCATTGCTCGTCAGAACGACGGCGTCGCCTGTTTCTTTTCGGCTTCCCCTTGTGGGAGACGGCGGGAAGGTGAGCAAGCCGCAAGTGCTTTTGCTCGCCAAATCTCTCTCCCCCACAGCGAGAGCAGTTTGCATATCGTGGCGACACCCATCGATTTGTTCACGCGCACCACGACCGGCTTCGATCCTCAATGTGTCGCGCGCAGCTCACGCTCGCGTTGAATCACCTCGGTCGCGAGTTTCAGATAGGCCTCGCTGCCGCTACATTTGAGATCATAGACCAGCACCGGCTTGCCGTAGGACGGCGCTTCCGAAATGCGCACGTTGCGCGGGATCATGGTGTCGTAGACTTTCGAGCCCATGAACTGGCGCACATCGGCGACCACCTGGTTCGACAGGTTGTTACGCGAGTCGAACATGGTGAGCACGATGCCGTGGATCGACAGATTCGGATTGAGCGTGGAGCGCACCTGCTCGACGGTCTGCAACAGCTGCGACAGACCTTCGAGGGCGAAGAACTCGCATTGCAACGGCACAAGGATCGCATCCGACGCCGCCATCGCGTTGACAGTGAGAAGATTGAGCGACGGCGGACAATCGATCAGCACATAGGTGTAATCGGCGGTATCGGCCGCATTGCCGTTGAGCGCGATGATTGCATCACGCAAACGGAAGGCGCGATCCTTCGTGGCTCCAAGCTCGAGTTCCAGACCGGAAAGATCCATGGTCGAGGCGGCGATGTGCAGGCGCGGCACCGCGGTCGGCACCACGGCGTCACGTAGCGGAGCTTCGCCGATCAACACATCATAAGTGGAGACGTTGCGATCGCGCCGGTCGATGCCGAGACCCGTGGAGGCGTTGCCTTGCGGATCGAGATCGACGATCAGGACGCGTTCGCCGATTGCGGCCAGAGCTGTGCCGAGATTGATCGCTGTCGTGGTTTTGCCGACACCGCCCTTCTGATTGGCGAGCGAAATAATCCGGGGATGGCGGACATGGAACTCACCTTCGTCATCCCGTTGGTAGACTTGGTCAATTACCGTCATACACGACGCCATGCCTGTTGTGCCTGAGGACGCTCATCGTGCCGCCCGATATGATCGAGCTCGACGATCCAGCCCTGTCCGCCGGTACAGCTTGAATGAATCCGGGGCTTAATATTCCAATATTTAGTAGCTTCGGTCAATTCAACTTCTACATCTTGACCCTTGAGAAACATAGCCGTAGCGCCTTTTTTAACCAAGGGTTCTGCGAAGCCGAGCAGCACTTGTAGAGGCGCCAGCGCGCGCGCGGTTACGCAATCGATCCGGTCCTCCAATCTGTCCACATAATCCCCGATATCCGTCAAGTGAACGATGCCCGGCGACGCGGTGATCCGCACGGCCTCGCGGAGAAATGCCGCCTTCTTGGCATTGCGCTCAATCAGATCGACACGCGCGCCTTCGATGCCCGCAAGGGCGCAGGCCAGCACGACACCGGGAAAGCCGCCGCCGCTGCCGAGATCGGCCCAGCGTTTTGCATGCGGGGCGAGCGCCAGAAGCTGAAGCGAATCCGCGATGTGACGGGTCCAGAGCCGAGGCAGCGTCGATGGCGCGACCAGATTGGTCTTTGTCTGCCATTGGCCCAGCAGACCGACGAAGGCATCCAGCCGCGCTTCGGTCTGAGGGGAAACAGGAGTCAACGCCAGCGCGGCCGACTTGTCGGTCGTCGAACATAGGGAGCGCTCTTGTTTGATCATGGGCATCTTGGCGAACATAGACTCGCCTCTGATTCCTGACCAGATGTTTGGCGAGCCGCGGTTCGAATCGTCGGTCGACCATTGGCTCACAGGCCGGAATTGTTTCACGTGAAACATTCAAGCCGGCCCGAGCTAAATCATCACGCGGAAGCGGCCGTTCCCTTGCGCGTCTCCCGACGCAGATAGGCCGCCAGAATACCAAGCGCAGCCGGAGTAATTCCGTCGAGACGGCCCGCCTGCCCTATGGTGCGGGGCTGGGCCTTTTCCAGCCGGCCTCTAGCCTCATTGGAGAGGCCCGGCACCACGCTATAGTCGATTCCGGTGAGAACCAGCCCCTCGTCACGGCGGAACGCTTCGACATCGGCGGTCTGCCGCTTTAGATAAACATCGTATTTGGCATCGATCTCCAGATGCACGGCAATCTTGGGATCAACGGCCGACAGTTCGGGCCAGATCGCGGCCACCTCACGCCAGCCGATATCCGGATAGGACAATAACTCGAACGCGGACCGCCGATGGCCATCGCGATTGAGCGAGAGCCCGTGGCACGCAGCCTCGTTCGGTGTCACCGACAGCGACATCGCCAACGCCTTGGCCGCGCGCAAGGCCGCGATTTTGGCCCGATGATGAGCCGCGCGCCCTGCCCCGACGCACCCGAGGGCAATTCCCTTGTCCGTCAACCGCTGGTCGGCATTGTCGGCCCGCAGCGTCAGGCGGTATTCCGCGCGGGAGGTGAACATCCGATAAGGTTCGGTGATCCCGCGTGTCACGAGGTCGTCGATCATGACGCCGAGATAGCCGTCGGCGCGGTCGAACACGATCGGATCGCCGCCACCCGCGCCCAATGCCGCATTCAGCCCCGCAACGAGGCCCTGCGCCGCCGCCTCCTCGTAACCGGTGGTGCCGTTGATCTGTCCGGCCAGGAACAACCCAGGCATCCGCCGGGTCTGCAAGGTCGGATCGAGTTCGCGCGGATCGACATGATCGTATTCGATGGCATAGCCCGGCCGGGTCATCCTGACTTTCTCGAGGCCGGGAATGGTCGCAAGTATCGCAAGCTGCACGTCTTCGGGAAGCGAGGTCGAAATCCCGTTGGGATAGACCGTGGGGTCGTCGAGACCCTCCGGCTCCAGAAAAATCTGATGCCCGTCGCGATCGCCGAAGCGGACCACCTTGTCCTCGATCGAAGGGCAATAGCGCGGGCCGGAGCTGGTGATCTGGCCGGAATAGATCGGCGAACGACGCACGTTGACGCGAATCACCTCGTGCGTCGCCGGCGTGGTGCGGGTGATGCCGCATTCGATCTGCGGCGTTGTAATTCGTCCGGTCATCACCGAAAACGGCTCCGGCGGATCGTCGCCGGGCTGCATCTCGACTGCGGCCCAGCCGATGGTCGCGCCATCAAGCCGCGGCGGGGTTCCGGTCTTGAGCCGGCCAAGCGTGAAGCCGATCCGCTCGAATGACCTCGACAACCCGAGCGCCGGCGCTTCATCGACCCGCCCTGCCGGCCAGCTCTTTTCGCCGAGATGGATCAAACCGCGCAGAAAGGTGCCGGTGGTGACGACCACCGCGGCAGACCTGAACTGGCGGCCATCGATCAGGCGAATGCCGCCGATTCTGCCATCAGAGATAATCAGATCATCCGCCTCACCTACGATCACCTCGAGGTTCGCGGTTTCGCGAATCGCAACTTGCATCGCGGCGGCATAGAGCTTGCGGTCTTCCTGCGCGCGTGGGCCGCGGACCGCCGGACCCTTGCGGCGATTGAGCATCCGGAACTGGATTCCTGCGGCATCGGCCATGCGTCCCATCAGACCATCGAGGGCATCGACCTCGCGGACCAGATGGCCCTTGCCGAGTCCGCCGATGGCCGGATTACACGACATCGCGCCGACGGTAGCGAACCGATGGGTGACCAGCGCCGTTCGTGCGCCGATTCGCGCGGACGCCGCCGCGGCCTCGCAGCCGGCGTGGCCACCGCCGATTACAATGACGTCGAATGTTGCTGCCATAAGCTTCTCGCCATATCCGGCGCGACTTCTAACGCAGACGGGGGCGATCGGAAAGTTTGGATTTCTGGCACAAGCATGGAATGTTTCACGTGAAACATCCCCACATCGAGCGGGCCTGCATAACCTCACAGCCCGGACCCTCAATAAAGAAATGAATTTATAATCACTATTTACCAATGCAAAATTCCTTAAACAGTGAATCAAGAATATCATCAATATCGACGCGGCCCAGGAGCCGTCCCATAAGATGAATCGCTATTCGTAGTTCCTCGGCGATCAGTTCGTCACCCCGTCCCGCGAGCGCTTCCGCCCTTGCCAGCGATCCTGCAGCATCCCGCAATATGTTGCGCTGCCGCAAGCGGGTGATCACGCCCGCCTCACTGGAACCAAGCCGGTCGCCCGCGAAAACGGTCAGCGCCGCGACAAGATCATCAAGGCCATCGCCACGGCGGGCGGAAACCCGGAACCGCCGCACCCGCGATCCCCGCGCCGTTGTCGTCTCACGCTGCCTTGGGTTCGCCTCATCATTCTCCGGACCTGAAAGGTCGATCTTGTTCCGGACCAGCCAGAGTGAACAATCCCCCACGCGAATCGTTGGGTCCAGGTCGGCCATCTCCCCATCCGAAAGCCACAGTACCAGGTCCGCCGACGCCGCGCGATCGCGCGCGCGCCGCATGCCCTCCTGCTCGACAGGATCGTCAGTCTCGCGAATGCCGGCCGTATCGATGAGCGTCACCGGATAACCGTCGAGATCGAGATACGCTTCGATGATGTCACGCGTAGTTCCCGCGTGCGGTGACACAATCGCTGCTTCGCGGCGGACAAGGCGATTGAGCAGCGTCGACTTCCCGGCATTCGGCGGACCAGTAATCGCGATCATCAAACCGTCGCGCAGGCGTTCGCTTTGTGCCGGTGCCGCAAGGGTTTGTTCGATCTCGCGACGGAGCTGCGCGATCTTTTCCATCGCCGGTTTCAGCAGATCTTCCGGCACATCGCCTTCATCGACGAAATCGATTCCGGCTTCGATCAAAGCGGAAGCCTCGATCAGCTCCTTGCGCCAGCCGCGCGCGCGATCGCCGAGCAGACCCTGCAACTGGCGCAGAGCCTGACGGCGCTGCCGATCGGTGTCGGCATGAATCAAGTCATCGAGACCCTCGGCTTCAGTGAGATCGATCTTGCCGTTCTCGAACGCCCGCCTTGTAAACTCTCCCGGTTCCGCGGCTCGCGTATTGTCGATCGACGACAGCGCCGCGAACAAGGCGTTCAGCACGGCGCGGCCACCGTGAATGTGAAACTCCGCGACATCTTCACCGGTTGCGCTGGCAGGCGCGGGGAACCACAAAACAACAGCATCATCAATCGCTTCACCGATACGGTCGCGCAGCAATACGCGCCTCGCCATGCGCGCAACCGGAATCGCACCTGCAAGTTCACGAAGCGCGGCGCCGGCCTGCGGACCCGACACGCGCACGACAGCGATCGCCGACGGCGGCCGACCCGACGACAGGGCGAAGATCGTTTGCTCTCGCGGATGCATGACCTATGTCTTGGATTGCTTCGATGCCTTGAACTTCGAAGTCGTTGCAACGAACACGCCGGACGTTTTCCGTTATCGCAGAATCGCGCAAGGACGCCTCGACATGAATCACGCCGCCAAGGGCTCAGGCCATCCTGCGAATCGTCTGGCCGCGGAAACCAGTCCCTATCTGCTGCAGCACAAGCATAATCCCGTCAACTGGTGGCCGTGGGTACCGGAGGCGCTCGCCGAGGCGCAGCGCAGCAACCGTCCAATCCTGTTGTCGATCGGTTACGCGGCCTGCCACTGGTGCCACGTCATGGCGCACGAAAGCTTTGAGGATGAGGACGTCGCGGCAGTGATGAACGAACTGTTCGTCTGCATCAAGGTCGACCGCGAGGAGCGGCCCGATATCGATCAGATCTACATGAACGCGCTGCACCATCTCGGCGAGCAGGGAGGCTGGCCGCTGACGATGTTCCTGTTCCCCGATGGATCGCCGTTCTGGGGCGGCACGTACTTCCCGAAGCTGCCGGACTTCGGCCGTCCGGCATTTACCGATGTTCTGCAATCGGTGGCGCGGGTTTTTCGCGAGCAGCCCGACAAAATCGCGCGTCATCGCGACGCGTTGATCGCACGACTCTCCGAACGCGCTCGCGCGGATAACCCTGCGAATATCGGCCTCGCCGAACTCGACAACGCTGCGGCCTTGATCGCGCAATCAACCGATCCGGTCCACGGCGGCCTGCGTGGCGCGCCGAAGTTTCCTCAATGCTCCGTGCTGGAATTCCTCTGGCGCGCCGGCGCACGTACCCACGACGACCACTTCTTCGCAGCCGTCACGCTGACGATGACCCGGATGAGCCAGGGCGGCATCTACGACCACCTCGGCGGCGGTTACGCGCGCTATTCGGTCGACGACAAATGGCTGGTGCCGCACTTCGAGAAGATGCTTTACGACAACGCACAGATCCTTGATCTACTCGCGCTCGACCATGCGCGCAGCAAAAATCCTTTGTACCGCGAACGCGCGACCGAGACGGTCGATTGGCTGCGCCGGGAGATGCTGACGCCGGCGGGCGGCTTTGCCTCTTCACTCGATGCGGACTCCGAAGGCGAGGAGGGCAGGTTCTATATCTGGTCGCTGAAAGAAATCGAAGAGGTGCTCGGGACGACCGACGCCGCCGATTTCGCCGCTCGATACGACATCACCGCCAATGGCAACTTCGAGGGGCGCAACATTCCCAATCGTCTCAGAAGCATTGAGGTGGCCAGCGACGACAGCGCTCACATGCGGGCGCTGCGCGAGAAGCTGCTGGCGCGCCGTGAAAGCCGGGTCCGTCCGGGACTTGATGACAAGATCCTCGCTGACTGGAACGGCTTGATGATTGCCGCCCTCGTTCATGCGGCGTGCGTTTTCGACAGGCCTGACTGGCTGCAGATCGCGCGCGCGGTGTACGACTTCGTTCGAACCACCATGACCCGCGATGGACGGCTTGGACATTCGTGGCGCGAAGGCAGGCTGCTGGTGCCGGCGCTCGCATCCGACTACGCCGCGATGGGGCGCGCCGCACTCGCTCTGTTCGAGGCGACCGGCGACAACGACTGTCTCGTGCAGGCGTTACGCTGGCAATCCACACTGGACACGCACTACGCCGACGTCGAGCATGGCGGCTATTATCTGACCGCCGCCGACGCGGAAGGGCTGATCGTGCGGCCGCATTCGAGCGACGACGACGCCACCCCCAACCACGACGGACTGATCGCGCAGAACCTGGTGCGCCTCGCGGCGCTGACCGGCGATACGAAATGGCGCGCCCGGATCGACGGCCTCTTCACCGCGTTGCTACCGAGCGCGACCGAGAAGGGCTTTGGCCAGCTATCGCTCATGAATGCGCTCGATCTCCGCCTCACCGGCGCGGAGATCGTCGTGGTCGGCGAGGACGCGCAAGCCGGCGCGCTGCTCAACGCCGCACGAAAACTGCCGCACGCGACAAGCATCGTGCTGCACGCTCCACATGCCGAGGCGCTGGCGGCTGATCATCCGGCGCAAGCAAAAGCCCGTTCCGTGCGGGGCGCGGCGGCCTTTGTCTGCCGTCAGCAAAGATGCTCATTGCCAGTGTCCATACCTAAAACGCTGATCGAACTCGTCGCGAAGCTATAGTGGGACATCATCAATCGCGCGGGCCGTACCACCAATGAATACCGCGGCGAGAACCGTAACCGTCCTTGTGCGGACGTAAACTCAAACCGCGCCAAAAGCCGATCAGCACCAACAGACACATCGCGCCGCCGACAATGTAGGGCAGAGCATAAAGGAGCGCCGCAAACATCAGCCCTCATCTTCCTGATAAGACCAATAATAAGTCGCGACTTCCGGAAAAAAGTTCGGCGCACAGCATTCCAGAAACGAAAAGACCTGCGATTACTCACCGGCCTCATGTTTCGGTGCCTTCCGCCTGTTGGCATCACGTATTCATCGACTCGAAGAACTCGCCGTTGTTCTTGGTATTGCGCAGCTTGTCGAGCAGGAACTCGATCGCATCCATGGTGCCCATCGGGTTGAGAATGCGCCGCAGCACATACATCTTCTTGAGCAGTTGCGGATCGGTGATTAGCTCTTCCTTGCGCGTTCCGGAGCGGGCGATGTCGATCGCGGGGAAAGTGCGCTTGTCGGCGACCTTGCGGTCGAGAATCAATTCCGAATTGCCGGTGCCTTTGAACTCCTCAAAAATCACCTCGTCCATGCGGCTTCCGGTATCGACCAGCGCGGTGGCAATGATGGTCAGCGAGCCACCTTCCTCAATATTGCGAGCCGCACCGAAGAAGCGCTTCGGCCGCTGTAAGGCGTTGGCATCGACGCCGCCGGTCAACACCTTGCCGGAGGAGGGCACCACGGTATTGTAGGCTCGGCCAAGACGCGTAATCGAATCAAGCAGGATCACGACATCGCGGCCGTGTTCGACCAGGCGCTTGGCCTTTTCGATCACCATCTCGGCGACCTGGACGTGGCGCACCGCCGGTTCATCGAATGTGGAGGACACGACTTCGCCTTTCACCGACCGCTGCATGTCGGTGACTTCCTCAGGACGTTCGTCGATCAGAAGAACGATCAGATAGCACTCCGGATGATTGGCGGTGATGGAGTGGGCGATGTTCTGCATCAGCACCGTCTTGCCGGTGCGCGGCGGCGCCACGATCAACGCGCGCTGGCCCTTGCCGATCGGAGCAACGATGTCGATGACCCGCGCCGACAGATCTTTACGCGTGGGATCTTCCAGCTCGAGCCGGAACCGCTGATCGGGGAACAGGGGCGTCAGGTTGTCGAAGTTGACCTTGTGCTTTGACTTCTCAGGATCCTCAAAATTGAGGGTATTGACTTTCAGCAACGCAAAGTAGCGCTCGCCCTCTTTGGGGCTGCGGATGTGTCCTTCAATGGTGTCCCCGGTTCGCAGGCCGAAGCGGCGGATCTGTGATGGCGAAACGTAGATATCGTCCGGACCCGGCAGATAGTTGGCATCCGGCGAGCGTAGGAATCCGAAGCCGTCCGAGAGCACCTCGACGACACCTTCACCAATGATATCGGTTTCCTGAATGGCTAGCTGCTTCAGAATGGCGAACATCAGCTCCTGTTTACGCATGGTGCTGGCATTTTCGACTCCCAGCTCTTCCGCAAACGAAACGAGTTCGGCTGGAGTCTTGGCCTTGAGGTCTTGAAGTTTCATTTCCCGCATTGGGAGAGTCCTGTGGAATGCTTGAGGAGGACGGCCAGGTGGTTTCGTGAAGATGCGGACAACGCACCGAAAGGAAAGTCCGCAGTCCTGCCCGTACCGGGAAAAACCTCAAGCGAGGAAGGGCACCGAAAGGCTTCAAACCTGACGTGGCGACCGGTTCGATTTAGAAACCGGACCGCGACCACATCCGCCTGCGTAGGGTGGGATGGCCCCTATATAGAAAATTGATCGCCTCCGCGCAAGCAGATGCTGGCGGACCTTCCTGCCGATCGTTTCTCTGGCCTAGGATGGCTTGACGATGACCAAAATAACGATGCCTATCATGAGGGCGGTTACAACCTCATTGATAATGCGATAGAATTTTTGACTCATCACATTGCGGTCGGCGGCGAAATCGCGTACGCGGCGGGCAAAATAGCCGTGAACGGCGGACATCAGGATGACGAGGACCAACTTGCCCTGAAACCAGCCGACCGCATACCACTGACGCTCCCACATCATGTAAAGCCCGAGTCCCCAGGCCACCATCATCGCAGGATTGATGATGGCCTTGAACAGCCTTCGCTCCATGATCTTGAACGTTTCGGATTGCTTCGAGCCGATCTCGGCATCGCAGTGATAGATAAACAGCCGCGGCAGATAAAGCATTCCCGCCATCCAGGAAATGATCGCAATCACATGAAAAGCCTTGATCCACTCGTACATCGATCATCTCGTTCAGGGGTATTTCGATCTTACGATCTGCTGCAACGTGGCAGATAGGTGCCAGAATAGGTGCGATATCTGCAAGCGACTCTTTGCTAAAGAAAATTTTTGAATTCTTAAGTTTGAGTTTTAGTGACGGTGAATAGGTCGAATGCAATGTCGTCCCGTTCTTTTCCGCATCAATGCCCACAGTGGCACGAGAATCCAGGTCATTCAGGACCAAACAGAAGATCATCGCGGAGCCAGATACTTACCCTGCATTCGCGTGTTATTATCAAGAGACAAGTCCACATAGCCCCACTATCATGAGCGAGGGTGATGGAGTTTTTACCCTCAGGAGACCTGTGAAGAAAAATCGAGGTTATCCCGTAGCCGTCGCAGGATCGGCGGAATTGCGGCTTGGTCTCCACACCGATACACAGGGTATGCAGGGCAGGCACCCGTGAGCAGCCGCGACTTTCATCTTCATCTTGTGTCTGATTCGACCGGCGAGACGCTGATCACCGTTTCACGCGCGGTGGTTGCCCAATATGCTGATGTCACGCCTATTGAACACGTCTACCCCTTGGTTCGCAGCCGGAAGCAGCTCGACCGCGTTCTTGCGGAAATCGGGGAAGCGCCGGGAATAGTCCTGTTCACACTGCTTGAAAATGATCTCGCGGTCCGGCTCGAGGCCAGGTGCCAGGAAATCAACTGCCCGAGCCTTTCGATTATCGGCCCGGTCATGCAGCTGTTTCAGGCTTATCTCGGCGCTGACACCACGGGTCGCGTTGGTGCCCAGCACAGCCTGAACGCGGATTATTTCAAGCGCATCGACGCCTTGAACTACACGATGATGCATGACGATGGGCAGCATGTCGAAGGTCTGGAGGAGGCTGACGTCGTTCTGGTCGGTGTGTCCCGCACCTCAAAGACGCCAACGTCGGTCTACCTTGCCAATCGCGGTATCCGCACTGCGAACGTTCCGCTGGTGCCGGGTATCGCGATTCCGCGTCAACTGGAATCGTTGAAGGATCCTCTGGTTGTCAGTCTTCATGCAGCACCCGAGCGCTTGATTCAGGTCCGGCAGAACCGATTGTTGAGCATCGGAGCGGGGCCCGGCAACGAGGCCTATATCGATCGCCAATCTGTTACCGACGAAGTGATCTACGCCCGCCGCCTGAGTGTGAAACACGACTGGGCTCAATTGGATGTGACGCGCCGGTCGATCGAGGAGACAGCCGCGGCGATCATGAAACTGTTTGCCGACAGGCGCCGGCAGCGTCCGGAGTAGGCCGGCAATGGCGATATGGCGCGAATCAAGACCCTTGATACTGGCGTCGCAAAGCCGGGTGCGACAGCTATTGCTCGCCAATGCCGGTCTGTCATGCGAGGCAATCCCTGCCGCGATCGATGAGCGGGCGATCCAGCGAAGTTCCGGCCTCACAACCGCTGGCGAGGTCGCGGTCCGGCTGGCCCGTGAAAAAGCTCGTCAGGTTTCGCTGCGTTCACCTGGCCGCTATGTCGTCGGCGCGGATCAAACGCTCGAATGCGACGGCCGCCTGTTCAACAAGCCGCGAAGCCGTGAGCGAGCGGTCGCACATCTACGTGCGCTTTCGGGGCGGACCCATGCGTTGCACGCCGGCGTCTCGGTGATGCGCGACGACACGCCGCTGTTCGAACATGTATCAGTCGCGCGCATGACGATGCGGGAATTGAACGAGGATACGATCAAGGCGTATCTGGACGCGGCTGGCGATGCGGCAACCGCGAGCGTGGGCGCCTATCAACTCGAAAGCCTTGGCATCCATCTGTTCAGCCGGATCGAGGGAGATCACTTCACCATTCTGGGCTTGCCGTTGTTGCCGCTGCTTGCTTTTTTGCGTGCTCAAAGGCTGCTATCGCTATGACAGCGGATGTTCGGATATGGTGGTGCTTGGGCTGACCGGCTCGATCGGAATGGGTAAATCGACCACCGCCCGACTTTTTTCGGAAGCGGGGGTTCCGGTCTACGATGCGGACGCGACCGTTCATGCAATCTATGAAGGAGAGGCGGCTTCCGTGATTGAGGCTGCGTTTCCCGGAACAACTGTCGACGGCAAAGTCGACCGCGAGAAATTGTCGGCGAAGGTCGTGCATGATACTGCGGCCATGAAGCGGCTCGAGCAGATCGTACACCCCATGTTGTACGCCTATCGTCAAGCGTTTCTCGAGCAGGCCGAGCGTTCGGGCGCAGCGGTAGCGGTGGTTGACGTGCCGCTGCTGTTTGAAACCGGCGGCGAGCGCTCTGTCGATGCGGTCGTCGTCGTCACGACAACGCCTGATGTTCAGCATGAACGTATTCTGGCCCGCGGCAACATGACGCGCGAGAAGCTGCAGGCACTCCTTGCCCGGCAGTTGCCGGATGACGAAAAGCGCAAGCGGGCGGATTTCGTAGTGGATACCTCGCACGGTCTTGACCACGTGCGCGCGCAAATCCGGGAAATTCTTGCAGCCGCTGCTAAGATGCCGCAGAGATCGTCCTGATTCGATCGAGCCGTTTCCCGCCCTGACGGAATCAGAGCCGGCTCCAGAGGCGTTCGTTCGCCGGAAAACGATACATTTCACGGAAGTTCATGCGCGAGATCGTTCTCGATACCGAAACCACCGGCCTTGATCCCGTGCGGGGCGATCGTCTGGTTGAGCTCGGTTGCGTTGAGATATTCAACCGCATGCCGACGGGGCAAACGTTCCACTGCTACATCAACCCGGAACGCGATATGCCGCAGGAGGCGTTCGCGGTCCATGGTCTGTCGAGTGAATTTCTTGCCGATAAACCGCTGTTTGCGCAGGTTGTCGATGAGTTTCTGGAATTTATCGGCGATGCGCCTCTGATCATTCACAACGCATCGTTCGATATCAGCTTCATCAATGCGGAACTCGAGCGTCTCAAAAGGCAGGTGATCGGCCGCGAGCGGTTGGTCGATACGTTGTTGATAGCGCGCCGGAAACATCCCGGCGTCTCGAACCGGCTGGACGACCTGTGCTCGCGCTACGCCATCGACAATAGCCGTCGGACCAAACACGGCGCATTGCTGGACGCCGAACTGCTTGCGGAAGTCTATATCGATCTCATTGGCGCGCGCCAGTCGCAATTGATCCTGACTGAGACCACGTCCCGCCAGCTCGGCGGAACTTTGGAACTGCCAAGACGTCAGCGAACGGTGCCGCTGGCCTCGCGCGTGACAGAAGCCGATCGCATTGCGCATCGAAATTTCGTCGCTACGCTCGGCGAGAAGGCGATCTGGACGGAATTTCTGGCCCAATAATCCGAAAAGCTGAAACCGGTCGTCGAACAGACCGGTATCTGAATTCATCCAAGCCTAAATGGAAACGATCCCACCTGCGCTGATTAGAGCATGATCCCGAAAAGTGGAAACCGGTTTTCGGATAAGATCATGCTCGATCAAAAGGCCAGAGTCTGATTCAGCGCCGTTGAAATCAGGCCATTAGCTTGGTTTTTGTTGCGCTGCGGCCTGACGTTCCATGTTCTGTCGATACAGGCTTACAAAATCGATTGGGTCGAGCATCAGGGGCGGAAATCCGCCGTCGCGGACGGCCGTGGCAACGATCTCGCGAGCGAACGGGAACAACAGTCGCGGACATTCGATCATAACCAGGGGATGAAGATTTTCCTGGGGAACGTTGACGATGCGAAATACGCCAGCATAGGCGAGCTCGAAACTGAACATCAGCTTGCCGGTGTGTTCAGCCTTGCCTTCGACTTTAAGCACCACCTCATAGTCGTGCTCGGCCACGTTGCTGGCGCCGACATTGATCTGGACGTTGATCGACGGAGGCTGTTGCTGCGGCGCGAGGGAGGCTGGTGCGTTGGGATTCTCGAAAGAGAAGTCCTTGGTGTATTGAGCCAGCACGTTCAGCTGGGGTGAAGAGGCTGCCTCGGGAGGCGCGCCGTTGCCGTTGGTCATATCTTTCTCCTGAAACTTCAAGCCGACTTGTCGGAAGATGCGCCTGCCTGAAGGGCGAAGGTCCGCCTCGGGGCGAGTGGCTAACATAAGCCTGCGGCTGTCCACAAGGATGCCGCGCGCGCCGGCGAATCCGGGCGTGCTTCCGCCGCCACAGGCCGGCCTCGCCTGGAGGCTCAAACAGGTGCGGGAATGCGCCGTCTGCCTGCAATCTGACTTTCCCCTTTGATAGGAAACGCGCTATGTTTGGCGAACATGGCAAAGGAGGCCCTCCCTGGTCCGCTCGTTATGCTAAAATGCGCCCTTGGCCGGACTGCGTTTCATCCCTAAATAAATCTGGCCATCCGATGCGAACCTGCGTCCACAGCCGGACGTTTGTTCGCAGGCCGTGATCTAGACCGATCAGAAAGTGACGACGACGTGGATATTTACACCATCATTTTCCTGGCGCTGGCGGTCTTTATTTTTCTGCGTCTGCGCAGTGTTCTCGGACAGCGGACGGGAAGTGAGCGTCCGCCCTACGACGGTGCGACGCGGGAAATCCTGCGCGGCGCCCAGGACAAGAATGTCGTCCCGGTGCCGGGAACCGTGATCAATCAGTCCTCCGCGACGCCCACGGCCGATGTGGGGCCGTCCGCGGATCGCTGGAAAGATCTGACGGAACCGGGCACGGCTCTCGCTTTGGGGCTCGACGCCATCGCGGCTCAGGATTCCTCCTTTGATCCTGGACATTTCCTTAGTGGCGCACGGAGCGCCTATGAGATGATCGTACTGGCATTCGCCAATGGGGATCGCAGGACTTTGAAGGATCTGCTGTCGTCGGATGTCTATGAAAGCTTCGATGCGGCTATCAAGGACAGAGAGAGACTTGAGCAGAAAACTGAAACGCGATTTGTATCAATAGATAAGGTTGAGTTGATCGGCGCGGAACTGCGGGACGGGGCCGAGCAACTGACGGTTCGCTTCATTTCACAGATGATTTCCGTCACCCGCGACAAGACCGGAGCGATCGTCGACGGAAACCCCGAGAGGATTTCCGATATTACCGATGTTTGGACCTTTGCCCGCGAGATCTCTTCGCGCGATCCGAACTGGAAATTGGTTGGCACCGGAAGCGCCGGCTGACCTTTATTGGTTAAGAAGGTGCGCGGTCGGGCTGTGCATCGCCGCCGTGATGGGGCCTGCCGCTGTCCGGGCTCACGATAGCCGTCATCGTTCGGCTGCACCGCTCGAAATCTCCGGCGGCCAATACTCCCCGGTTGTGTGGGCTGATATTGCTGGCTGGAACAACGACAATCATCTTGACGCATTCAAGGCTTTTCGCGCCAGTTGCCGCGCGGTAACCGGCCGGCGTCGATCGGCCGTCAGTCGGAAGGCGCTCGGCGTATCGTTGCGGGAGCCGTGCCGCGCCGCGAAAGCGGCGAACATCTCGGACGATGCCAAAGCGAAAGCGTTCTTCGAAAACCGTTTCCGGGCGGTGCGCATTTCGCGTCTCGGCGAAACGGATGGCTTCGTCACGGGCTATTACGAGCCCATTATCGACGGGTCGCGCACCAGGACGGATGTCTATACCGTTCCGGTCTATCGGCGCCCCTCGAACCTTTTCGTCCGGGGATTCTCGCAAAGCGCGCCAAGCCTGCCCAACAACGGGCCGGTGTATCGCAAAATCGGTCGCCGAAAGCTGGTTCCCTATTACGATCGCGCCGAAATCGAGGATGGCGCGATCGCAGGCCGCGGCCTCGAAATCTGCTGGCTCAAGAGTCAGACCGATCTGCTCTTCACGCAAATCCAGGGCTCAGCGCGGGTTCGTCTCGAAGACGGCTCGACCATACGCATCAATTATGATTCCTATAACGGATATCCGTACACTGCGGTCGGTCGGATCCTGATCGAACGCAACATCATCCCGAAAGAGCAGATGTCGATGCAACGCATCAGGCAGTGGATGACCGACAATCCCGATGGCGCCAGGGAATTGCGCCGGCAGAACCGCTCTTACGTTTTTTTTCGCGAGGTGAAGCTCTCGGACAATGACGAGGCGATCGGAGCGCAGGGTCTGCCTTTGACGCCGGGTAGGTCGATTGCGGTCGATAAAACGCTGCATGTCTATGGCACGCCCTTCTTCATCGAAGGCGAGTTGCCGATCCAATCCGAACAGGCGAAAACACCGTTTCATCGGCTGATGATTGCGCAGGATACGGGCTCTGCCATTGTCGGCCCTGCCCGTGCGGACCTTTACCTTGGCGCAGGCTCGGAGGCCGGACGCGTGTCGGGCCGTCTTCGGCACAATATGCACTTCGTCATGCTCGTCCCGAACAGCCTTGATCCGATAGCTCGCGCCAAAACCATGCCGCTTCCGGAAACACGGCCCTCGGCAAAAATCGCAAGGCTGTTTCCGCCCAACGACCGGAAGCCCGCCAATGCCCCGCAAGCCTCCGCGCCCTCTTCCCTTCCTGCGGATGAGCAGACCGGGGCTGCTTCCGTGCCGGCGGCGAAAGCGGCGTCATCGGAAATCACCCCGTTGCCGCCGGAACGGTCCGAGGTTGGATCCGCTCACAAGCCGCGGCATCGCACCCATTATCGCCGCCGCTGGCATCGCCGGGCGCGATGAAACGCGTGTCGCCCGACGCATCCGTTCGGCCGCGCCGAACGCGCGCCCTTACGGACGAGGAGCGTCGATTGTGGGAAAGCGTTGCAGCGCAAGCCAAGCCATTGCGCAAACGACCTCGGCCCGATCCAGTCCAACCTCGGCTTGAGGGGAAACCCGCCAGGATTGCGAAGTCTGCGACGTGGTCCGAATCGGACTCAATCGGAAGAGCGGCCAAACATAATAGCCCGCAGCCGTCGGCGCTCACCCGACGCGAGCGATCGCGATTGTCCCGGGGGCTGAAAGACATCGATGCCCGGATCGACCTGCATGGCATGACGCAGGCGCGGGCCTATCGGGCTCTTCTGCGATTCTTGCAAAACGCGTCGGGCGACGGCTTCACTTTCGTGCTTGTCATTACCGGCAAGGGCCGCGGCGCGAGCGGGCAGGACGCCGAGCGGGGCGTATTGCGCCGGCAGGTCCCGCAATGGCTTGGCCTCCAGGAGTTTCGATCGCTGGTCGTCGGTTTCGACGAGGCGCATTCCGGTCATGGCGGCGAGGGCGCGCTTTACGTGCGCCTGCGACGCAGGGTCAGAGTGTGATCCCCGAACGTGAACCGGTTCTCGAAAAACGAGATCATGCTCGATCAAAAAGCGCTGGTCTGATTTAACGCGACCGGGATCAGCCTTCAGAGGATGAACCTGCTCAGATCGGCATTCTTGGCCAGATCGCCGATGTGCTTCTGGACATATCCGGAGTCGATGCGGACCGTCTCGCCCTTGCGGTCTGGGGCCGTGAACGAGATGTCGTCGAGCACTCGCTCCATGACGGTCTGCAATCGCCTCGCGCCGATGTTCTCCACCGTCGAATTCACCGCGACCGCGATATCCGCGAGCGCGTCGACGGCATCATCGGTGATGTCGAGCGTGACCCCTTCGGTGTGCATCAATGCGATGTACTGTTTGATGAGCGAGGCCTCTGGCTCGGTCAAAATGCGCCGCATGTCATTCCGCGTCAGGGCGTCCAGTTCGACCCGGATCGGCAGCCGGCCCTGCAATTCGGGGAGCAAATCGGAAGGCTTGGCAATATGAAACGCGCCTGACGCGATGAACAGAATATGGTCGGTCTTCACCGCGCCATGCTTGGTCGAGACCGTCGTTCCTTCGATCAGCGGCAGCAGATCGCGCTGCACGCCTTCGCGCGAGACGTCGCCGCCGCTGCGGCCGTCACGCACGCAGATCTTGTCGATCTCGTCGAGAAACACGATACCGTCATTTTCAACCGCGGCGATCGCTTCCAGCGTGAGTTGATCGCTATCGAGCAGCTTGTCGGATTCCTCGTTGATCAGGATTTCATGGGAGTCGGAAACGGTCAGCCGGCGGGTCTTGGTGCGCCCGCCCATCTTGCCGAAGATATCGCCGATTGAAATCGCGCCGACCTGGGCCCCCGGCATGCCGGGAATCTCGAACATCGGTGCGCCGCCGGATGATTGCGTTTCGATCTCGATTTCCTTGTCGTTGAGTTCGCCGGCGCGCAACCTCTTTCGAAATGAATCGCGCGTTGCGGCGCTCGAATTGGCGCCGACCAGGGCGTCCAGAACGCGCTCTTCGGCGGCAAGCTGCGCGCGTGCCTGAACCTCCTTACGCTTGCGCTCGCGGGTCTGGCCGATCGCGACCTCCACGAGATCACGAACGATCTGTTCGACGTCGCGTCCGACGTATCCCACTTCGGTGAACTTTGTGGCTTCGACCTTGAGGAAGGGTGCGTTGGCAAGCTTCGCCAGCCGTCGCGCGATCTCCGTCTTGCCGACGCCGGTCGGTCCGATCATCAGGATGTTCTTCGGCAGCACTTCCTCGCGCAGCGATCCGGTCAATTGCTGGCGCCGCCAGCGATTGCGCAATGCGATGGAAACGGCTCGCTTGGCGTCAGTCTGGCCGACAATGAAACGGTCGAGTTCGGAAACGATTTCGCGGGGAGAGAAATGCGTCATGGATTTTATCTTCTTTTCCCTCTCCCCCTTGTGGGGGAGGGTGGTTTCGAGCGTGAGCGAGAAACCGGGTGAGGGGATGGTGAGAGAATTTTCCCCTCACCCGGCGCGATCTCGTTGCACGCGATCTCGCCACCCTCTCCCAAATGGGGAGAGGGAAAGCAGTCTCAACTTGTAGCCAACGCCTCGATCGTCAGGTTTCGATTGGTATAAACACAAATGTCGGCGGCGATGTCGAGAGAACGGCGGACAATGGATTCGGCCTCGTTGTCGGAGTCGATCAGGGCCCTCGCGGCGGCAAGTGCGTAATTCCCGCCCGAGCCGATCGCCATGACGCCCGCTTCGGGCTCCAGAACGTCTCCAGTCCCGGTCAGCACCAGCGACACGTCTTTGTCCGCAACAAGCATCATGGCTTCCAGCCGCCGCAGATAACGGTCGGTTCGCCAGTCCTTGGCGAGTTCGACGGCGGCGCGGGTGAGTTGGCCCGGATATTGTTCGAGCTTGCTTTCCAGTCGCTCGAACAGTGTAAAGGCATCCGCGGTGGCGCCGGCGAAGCCGCCGATGACGTCGCCTTTTCCGAGCCTCCTGACCTTCTTCGCGTTGGATTTGATGACCGTCTGTCCGATCGAGACCTGACCATCGCCGCCAATGACCACTTTCCCGCCCTTGCGGACGGTCAGGATCGTGGTGCCGTGCCACATCTCCGGCTGTAATGCTTGCATCTGAACCCCTTCATGATCAGGTCAGTTTTAGGCATTGCGGCGCGGCGTTGCAATCGGCGTCCGATTCCATGGATTCTAGTGGTCCGACTCTAACATTCGCATCCCGGGGCCGCGGCAGGTGGGTGGCGAATGTCAAATCCACTCCGCCAGTCACCATGATCGAAGAACACCGCTGAAATGCAACATCCCGCAGTAGCGAAGAGGACCTGAGCCTGTTAAAAGAGCCGCGTTCTATCGGAGCGCGGTCAGCAAGAGCGGGTACGCCGATTTTGCCTCCGACGCGTTCATAATCGTTGAATGGCGCGCGATCTTGTCGTCAAACCGCTTTGAGTATGGCGGAGACGGATCATGCGCGGCGTAGAGAGCCTTTCATGCGTACGGCGAGCATCAAGCGCAAGACCAAGGAAACGGACATCGAGGTCGTGGTCAACCTCGACGGCTCCGGTGTCTCCAAGGTTGCGACCGGCATTGGCTTTTTTGACCATATGCTGGATCTGCTCGCCCGCCATTCGCGTATCGACATCACGGTCAAAGCCGATGGCGACCTCCACGTCGATTACCACCACACGACGGAAGATGTCGGCATCGCGTTGGGCCAGGCTGTGAAGCAGGCGCTCGGCTCGATGGTTGGCATCAGCCGCTATGCCAGCGTCTATATGCCAATGGACGAAACGCTGTCCCGTGTCGTGATCGATATCTCCGGCCGGCCGGCGCTCGTGTTCAAGGTTGAGTTCCCCCGCGACAAGATCGGTGAGTTCGACACCGAGCTGGTGCGCGAATGGTTCAACGCCTTTGCCGTCAATGCGGGCGTGACTTTGCACGTGGAGACGCTATATGGCGAGAACAGCCATCATATCGCCGAATCCTGCTTCAAGGGTCTGGCGCGTGCGCTTCGGGCAGCGGCGGCGATCGATCCGCGCGCTGCGGACGAAGTGCCATCAACTAAGGGTCAGCTCGGCGGCTGACCGTCCTGTTGTCGGCGGAGAGTGCAATGTCGGTCTATACAGTCCATGCGCCACCGGTCGACGGGCCAGACGCGCGCGGTGCCACGGACAACTTCGTGTTCGTTCGCGATGGCTTTTCGTTTGGGGCTTTTTTGTTCGGTCCGGTATGGCTGCTTTATCAACGACTTTGGCTGGTGCTCGCTGGGTATCTGGTTCTGTCGGTCGCGGTGGAAGCCGCAATGACGCTGCTACGCGTCGGCTGGGGAACGCGCATTGCGGTGATGGCGGTGATCGCCGTGCTGATGGGTCTGGAGGCGGCGAGTTTGCGGCGCTGGACGCTGTCGCGGCAAAAGTGGCGTCCGCTCGACGTCGTTGTCGCGGACGATGAGGAAGCGGCTGAACGGCGCTTTTTCGATCGCTGGCGAGCAATGCGGGACGCGGACGTCGATCCGTTGGCGATCGATCGCGGCGCGCCGCCACCGACGCGGGGCGCTCCGGACCAACCCCTTCCGCCGTCGACGCTGCGCGGCGATATCCTCGGCCTGTTCCCGCAACCCGGGTTTCGGCGGTGACGGCCACGATCATCGACTATGGTTCCGGTAATCTTCATTCGGCGGCAAAGGCATTTGAATGCGCGGCGCGCGGCATCGGAGATTTGCAAAAGATCGTGGTGACGCGCGATCCCGACGCGGTGTTCCGGGCCGATCGCGTGGTGCTGCCCGGCGTCGGCGCATTCGCCGATTGCCGCCGCGGGCTCCAGGCGCTCGACGGCATGGTTCAGGCGCTGACGGAGGTGGTGCGCGACAAGGCGCGGCCCTTCCTGGGCATCTGCGTCGGGATGCAGCTGATGGCGACGCGCGGCAGGGAGCACGTCACGACGGACGGCCTCGGCTGGATCGCGGGCGATGTCGAGAAAATCTCGCCGCGTGACGAAAGATTGAAGATTCCGCATATGGGTTGGAATACGCTCGATCCGGTGCGGGAACATCCGGTCCTTGAAGGACTGGCATTGGGACCGAAAGGTCGTCACGCCTATTTCGTGCACTCTTATCACCTGAACGCTGCGAATGAGACCGATGTGCTCGCGCGCGCCGACTATGGTGGTCCGGTGACGGCGATCGTCGGCAAGGACACCGCGATCGGCACTCAATTCCATCCCGAAAAGAGCCAGCGATTCGGACTGGCCCTGATCGCCAATTTCCTGAGATGGACACCGTGATCCTTTTCCCTGCCATCGATCTCAAAAACGGTCAGTGCGTTCGCCTCGAGCAGGGCGATATGGCGCGTGCGACCGTATTCAATCGGGATCCCGTGGATCAGGCGCGCGCATTCGCCGCGCAAGGCTTCGAGTATCTCCATGTCGTCGATCTCGACGGCGCGTTCGCCGGCAAGCCGGTGAATGCGGATGCGGTGGAGCGGGTCCTGAAGAACGTCGCCCTGCCGATGCAGCTCGGCGGCGGCATTCGAGACCTGAAAACGGTCGAAGCCTGGCTCGGCAAAGGCGTTGCGCGCGTCATCATCGGCACGGCCGCGGTGCGCGATCCCGTTCTGGTCAAGGACGCCGCCAAAGCGTTTCCGGGGCGCGTTGCCGTCGGCCTTGATGCGCGCAACGGCAAGGTCGCGGTCGAGGGCTGGGCCGAGACGTCGGAGGTCGCGGCGCTCGACATCGCGCGGCGGTTCGAGGACGCCGGCATCGCGGCGATCATCTTCACTGACATCGCCAGGGACGGCTTGCTGAAGGGTCTGAACCTCGACGCCACCATTGCGCTCGCCGGCAGCATTTCAATTCCGGTGATCGCCTCGGGCGGCCTGGCCTCCATCGCGGATGTGAAGGCGCTGCTCGCGCCGCGCGCGAAAAAGCTCGCGGGCGCCATCGCCGGACGCGCGCTTTACGACGGCCGGCTCGATCCGGTTGAGGCGCTGAAGCTGATCCATGCCGCGCGCGCGGCGGCTTGAAAGGATCGGGCGGCGGCGATGTTCAAGGTCCGTGTCATACCCTGCCTTGACGTCAAGGATGGACGGGTCGTCAAGGGCGTCAACTTCGTGAACCTGCGGGATGCCGGCGACCCCGTGGAAGCGGCGGTTGCATACGATGCCGCCGGTGCCGACGAGCTTACCTTTCTCGACATTACCGCGACGCACGAGAATCGCGGCATCATGCTGGATGTGGTTCGGCGCACCGCGGAAGCCTGTTTCATGCCGGTCACCGTCGGCGGCGGCGTCCGCACCATCGAGGATATCCGCACATTGTTACGCTCCGGCGCCGACAAGGTCTCGATCAACAGCGCGGCGGTGAGCCGGCGCGCGTTCGTCAAGGAGGCTGCGGAAAAGTTTGGCGACCAGTGCATCGTGGTCGCTATCGATGCCAAACGGGTCTCAAGGTCCGGCGGCGGGGACCGCTGGGAAATCTTCACGCATGGCGGGCGCAAATCCACCGGCATCGACGCCATCGAATATGCGCAGGAAGTGGTGTCGCTCGGCGCCGGCGAGATTCTCCTGACGTCGATGGATCGCGACGGCACTCGTCAAGGCTTCGATCTGTCGCTGACCCGGCGGGTGGCCGATAGCGTTTCCGTACCCGTGATCGCGTCGGGCGGCGTCGGCAATCTCGATCATCTGGTCGACGGAATTCGCGAAGGCCATGCCACCGCGGTCCTGGCGGCATCGATATTTCATTTCGGGGAGTTTACCATTCGCGAAGCCAAGGAGCATATGGTTCGCGCCGGGCTCGCCATGCGGCTCGATCCCTGACGACTCCGGATTGCAGGAGTGCTAGACACTCAGGAATTGTCGGGCACCTTGAGGTGCAAGCGGACGGGTAGACGGATTATGCCGCGTTTTACGATCCATGATCTTGCCGCCATCATTGACGCGCGGGCTGCATCCGGAGGTGATGCGTCCTACACGCGAAAGCTGCTGGACAAGGGCTCTGCGCATTGCGCCCGGAAGCTCGGCGAGGAAGCCGTCGAGACGGTCATCGCCGCGGTCGAGAATGACCGGCAACACCTGATCGCAGAAGGCGCCGATCTCATGTTTCATTTCCTTGTGCTGTTAAAGGCCGGAGGCGTGAAGCTGGAAGACGTTGAAGCTGTTTTGGCGCAGCGTACGGCGCGATCAGGACTCGAAGAGAAAGCCGCGCGCCATCGCGACTAGATTCCGATTTAACGTCGGTGAATCGGATTTTGTTCTATTGTTCGATCGAGCGTAATCTTCTCCGAAAGCCGGCTTCCACTTTGCGCTGGCGCGGCCCTCCGGAACCGGGATTTTGCTCCAGCCCCGAGGCAGGCTTCATGAATTCGCGGGCGGAACAGCAGCAGTACAATCCGTATCGAATTTTCGCTCGCGCCGAATGGGCGAAGCTTCGCCACGATATGCCGATGACGCTGGCTGCGAATGAAATCGCGGCGTTGCGGTCGATGCATGATCGACTCGATCTGGTGGAGGTCGAGGAAATTTATCTGCCTTTATCCAGGCTACTATCGATCTATGTGGCCGCGATGCAGCGTCTCTTTGTTGCCCAGCGTCAGTTTCTCGGCATCCATGATCGCAAGGTGCCTTATATCATCGGTGTGGCCGGGTCGGTCGCGGTTGGAAAATCAACGACGGCGCGTGTGCTGCAGGCGCTGCTCGCACGATGGTCGCCGCGCCCCAAAGTCGAACTCGTCACCACTGACGGATTTCTGTTTCCCAACGCCGTGCTCGAGCGCCGCGGCCTGCTGCAGAAAAAAGGTTTCCCGGAGAGTTACGACCTGCCGGTTTTGCTGTCGTTTCTCAGTGACATCAAGGCGGGCCGCGCGCCCGTGCGCGCGCCGGTGTATTCGCATCTGACTTACGACATCGTCCCGGACAGCTGGATCGAAGTCAGTCAGCCCGATATTCTGATCGTCGAGGGCGTCAATGTTCTGCAGACCGGTCCGCTGCCGCGCGACGGCAGGGCTGTTCCGGTCGTGTCCGATTTCTTCGACTTCTCCGTCTATCTCGATGCCGAAGAGCCGGTGCTGCGCGAATGGTACGTGACCCGCTTCCTCGCTTTGCGGGATTCGGCCTTTCAGGACCCACGATCCTACTTTCACCGTTACGCGCTGCTGTCGGACGACGAAGCGACCGCAACGGCTATTGCAATCTGGGAACGTACCAACCGCGCCAACCTGGAGGACAACATTCTGCCGACGCGGCCACGCGCGAACCTGATCCTCAAGAAGGGGGCCGATCATGTCGTGGAGCAGGTCGCGCTAAGGCGGCTTTAGAGTCTGGTTCAATTGCGTTGAATCAGGCCCGTCGCCTATCTTTTCTTGAGCATGATCTTGTCTGAAAACCGGTTTGCACTGTTCGGGATCATGCTCTGGAGGTTTCTGTCACGCCGGGACGTGACGGGCGGACATCAATCCCGCAAGCGCGTCGGCCAATCTTTCGCGATCGAGCGGCTTGACCAGAAAGCCATCCATGCCGGCCTCGAAGCAGGCATGACGATCGTCAGTCAGCGCGTTGGCGGTCAACGCCAGAACCGTCGTGCGGTGGCCGAACCGGGTGGCTTCCCGTTCTCGAATTTTCCTGGTGGCCTCGATGCCGTCGAGGTTCGGCATCTGGATATCCATCAGGACGAGATCGTAGGGTGCGCCCGCGGCCAGGGCGGCGTCCCACGATTTAAGAGCTTCCTCTCCATTTGCGGTGACGATAACGGCGTGTCCGAGACGGGTCAGGAGCGAGCGCGTCAATAGCGCATTGATCTCATTGTCCTCCGCGACGAGAATTGAAAGGCTTGGTGCTGACGTCGTGGCCGGTGTCTTGGATTCCTCACGACTGTCGCGATCAGGCTGGCCGCTGGCGGTCCGAAGGAGGGTCGAATCGTCTGCCGGCGCAGACAATCTTGCTGCGATCGACGCCGTTCGCAAAGGCTTGACAAGATAGCCCGTAAACGCTGCGGCGCCGGCGGCCTGAAGGTTCTGCCTTGTGGATGGCGTGACCATGACGATCCGTCGCGCCGCATGACCGCGGGCAGCCTGACCGAACCGCCAGATCTCATCCCAGCCCATCGCATGATCGACAAGGACAGTGTGCCACGCGCGCTCCAGAAGCAGAGCGCGCGCAACCGCGAGATCGGATGTCGTGCAGGTCTCGGCCCCCCAGCGCTCCAGGCGCCGGGCGAGCAGCGATGTCTCGACGGTTTGAGGCGCCACAAGCATGACCGGGTGTCCTGTCAGATCCGGCGCGGCAAAGCGCTTTTGCGCCGGCGCGCGATCGTGAGCCGGAAGAGGGACCGAGACCTCGAAGGTCGAACCAGAGCCCGGCTCGCTCTGCAGCGTGATATGCCCGCCCATTCGTTTGACGATGCGATCACTGATACTTAAACCCAGCCCCGATCCGCCGTAATTGCGCGCAATCTGGCCGTCGGCCTGCTCGAAATCGCGGAAAATCCGGGCTTGCGCATCCGGCGCAATGCCAATTCCAGTGTCACGGACCATGAAACGGATGTCGTTCCGCCCGACGCCGGGGGTGACGATCAGCGCAACGCCGCCGGTTGAGGTAAATTTTATCGCGTTGCCTGCAAGATTGAGCAGCACCTGGCGCAAGCGTGCGGCGTCTCCGATCACTTCGGTCGGCAGCGTCTCATCGATGTAGGAGGCGATTGCAAGCTGCCTCGCCTGCGCACGCGGCGCCAGCAATTCGGTGATGTCCTCGATCAGATCGGACAGGATGAAAGGGCGATGTTCGAGGTCGATTTTTCCGGCCTCGATCCTGGAATAGTCGAGCAACTCCTCGATCAGCGACAACAATGCATCGCCGGATGCCTTCACTGCCTTGACATATGTCGTTTGTTCGGGCGTGAGCGCGGTTTCCAGCAGCAGTCCGCTCATGCCGATAATGCCGTTGAGTGGTGTGCGAAACTCGTGCGACGTCATCGCCAGGAAACGTGACTTGGCCTGGTTGGCTGCGTTTGCGTGATCCCGCGCTTCACCGAGCGCGCGCTTGGCTTCGGTTCGATCGGTGACGTCGCGTCCGACGCATTGCAGTTCTGCCGGGTGGTTGGCGTCGATCCGCATCAAGGCCTCGCGCCATGCAATCCAGCGCGGACCCAGTGCGGTTTCGACGCGCTGATCGTAAACGCGCGTGCCGTTCGCTTCGATCACGCTTTCGCCCTGCTCGAGCACGGGAAGCGCGAAGCGGATGCCAAGCAGGTCCGCCCGTGATCGCTGAGCCAGGATGCAATAGGCGTCATTCACCGAGGTGATGATGCCGTTCCCGTCGCGCAGCACGATCAGATCGCCCTGCGACTCGAAAAGGCAACGCGACCGCTCCTCCGCTTCCTTCAGTTCCCAGTTGCGATCAGCGAGCGCTTCATTGTGGAGAGCAATCTTGCGCATCTTTTTGCGCATCCCACGCAAGCGCATGCTCAGGATCGCCAGCGCGACACAAGCGAGCGCAAACAGGAAACTGATGCCGATTGCGAACGCGTGAGGGTCATACTCGGCGCTTCGGCTTCCGGCAATGAAACCGTAGGCGCCTCCGAACGCGATTGAAAAAGTCACGAAGGTCCGAAGGGCCAGATTCAGCCGGGGATGTTGCCGGATCAGCCCGCGCAGGCGTGCCCTCATCCAGAATAATCGCGCCGCCATCGACCTCCCCGAACACTGCAAGGTCCATCGGAAGGCGGGTTGCCAACGAAGGGACGCGCAGTGGATGCGTCGCTGTCAGCATGAAGACATGATGTTGCGGAGTCCTTGAGCGCCGCGCCGGAAACCGGTTGGATGCGAACAAGGTTAACAAAATCTTATCGAGACATCAGGGAGGGTGCCGTCAAGCAGATCTCTGCGGCAACTTTGGTGATCCGTCTTGGACGGAGGCAAGCTACGGTCATGCTGCGCGCTTGATGTCGTCGGCGAGCGCGCGATAGGACAAAGCTTCGGCGAGATGCAGCCGGCCGATCTTGACGGCGCCATCGAGGTCAGCGAGCGTGCGGGCGACGCGCAGCACCCGGTGATAGCCGCGCGCCGACAAACGCATGCTTTCCGCGGCGTCGCGGAGCAGCTTCAGCCCCTGTGCGTCCGGTTGCGCGATGTCTTCCAGCGCGGCCGCGGGCGCTTCGGCATTGGTCCGGACATTCGAAAGACCGAGAGCGGCATACCGCGCCGCCTGAATGTCGCGTGCCGCGGCGACACGAGCGCCGACTTCGGCCGAGCCTTCCGACGGAGGCGGCAGAATGAGATCGGAGGCGGTCACGGCCGGCACTTCGATGCGAAGATCGATCCGGTCCAGCAGAGGTCCCGAGATACGCATTTGATAATCAGCGGTGCATCGATCGATGCGGCCGCGCTTACAAGCGTAGCCGGGCTCAAAGGCGTGGCCGCAGCGGCATGGATTCATTGCCGCCACCAGCATGAAGCGCGCGGGGTAGGTCACGCGATGATTGGCGCGGGACACAGCGATCTCGCCGTTCTCAAGCGGCTGCCTGAGCGAATCCAGCACGCGCGGATCGAACTCCCGCAACTCGTCGAGAAACAGGACGCCGTTATGTGCCAGCGAGATTTCACCGGGTCTGGCGCGCGTGCCGCCGCCCGTCAGCGCGGCCATGCTGGCGGAATGATGCGGGGCGCGAAACGGCCGCTGCGAGGTAAGCGCCCCTCCGTCGATTTCGCCGGCTACCGACGCGATCATCGATACTTCCAGCAGTTCGGCCGGCGACAGCGGCGGGAGAATCGAAGGCAGGCGCGCCGCGAGCATTGATTTGCCGCTGCCGGGAGAGCCGACCATCAGCAGATGATGTCCGCCGGCGGCTGCGATCTCGAGCGCACGCTTGGCGCTCTCCTGCCCCTTGATGTCGCGAAGGTCGAGAGCGCTGCCCTGGGTTTCACGAATCCGGGGCTGGGGCCGGGACAGAACCTGGGTTCCCTTGAAATGATTTGCGATCTGAATGAGCGAACTGGCGGCGATGATCTGGATGTCGGGGCTCGCCCAGGCGGCTTCCGCGCCGCAAGTCGAAGGGCAAATCAATCCCTCCTCGCGCGCATTGGCGCCGATCGCAGCCGGAAGAACCCCGGCCACGGCCGCGATCGATCCGTCGAGGCCGAGTTCGCCGAGCACCGTAAATCCCGATAACGCGTCGGAGGGAATGGCTCCGATCGCCGCCATCAGGCCGAGCGCAATGGGGAGATCGTAGTGACTGCCTTCCTTGGGCAGATCCGCCGGCGCCAGGTTGACGGTGATTCGTCTCGCCGGCAGCGCAAGACCTGAAGCGATCAGGGCGGCCCGCACCCGCTCCCGAGCCTCGGATACGGCTTTGTCCGGCAAACCCACAATGCTGAAGGCGGGCAGGCCGGGAGCGACCTGCACCTGAACGTCGACCGCCCGCGCCTCAATGCCTTCAAATGCGACGGTGGATACCCGCTGAACCATGGCCGCCCCCTCTGCCATCGCGAGACTAGCTTACAACTCTCCCGAGCGGCGATTGTGTAGTTTACAAACCCAGAAATCGTGGTAGTATCAACTTACTTACTGAAAACACTAGGTTTGTCATATGTCCGTTCTTTCCAAGAAGTATTTCCACGATGAAGCAGCCGCATTCCGCCATCTAGAGAAATTGCTGTGGGGCAATGGGGTTATTTGCCCGAAATGCGGTGAGGTTGATCGCGCGGGTAGGCTGGAGGGCGTGAGGGGCAAGAACGGCAAGGCTCGTCTGGGTCTTTGGAAGTGCTACGGCTGCCGGAAACAGTTCACGGTGCGCGTCGGTACGGTTTTCGAGTCGGCGCATATTCCCCTGCATAAGTGCTTGCAGGCTGTGCACCTCATGGTGTCGAGCAAGAAGGGTGTTTCGTCCCATCAACTGCATCGCATTCTTGAAATTCAGTACAAGTCGGCGTGGTTTTTGGCGCACCGCATCCGTGAAGCGATGCGCGATGGCAAGCTCGCGCCGATGGGCGGCGAAGGCAAAATCATCGAGGCGGACGAAACTTTCACGGGCCGTCTGGCCGGCCAGCCCAAGAATAAAAAAGGCGGTTGGGCTCATAAAAACGTGGTTCTAACGCTCGTGGAACGGGGCGGTATAGCCCGAAGCTTCCATGTCGATGGTACGCGCGTTGCGGATATTGTGCCGATCGTGCGAGCCAATATTCGCCGCGAAAGCAGTCTGATGACCGATGAGGCTCGCCACTACATCAGCGTTGGTAAAGAGTTTGCCAGCCACGACAGTGTGAACCACAAAGAAGAGGAATACGTTCGCGGCAACGTCTCAACCAATACAGTTGAGGGCTATTACAGCATCTTCAAGCGCGGCATGAAGGGTGTCTATCAGCACTGCTCGGAGAAGCATCTGCACCGTTATCTAGCAGAGTTCGACTTCCGGTATAGCAACCGCATTGCACTGGGCGTGGACGATCAGGATAGGGCGGACGAGGCCATAAGGGGAATGGTAGGCAAGCGCCTAACATATCGGGTCACTGACAGCGCGGCGGCCCGGTAGATGGGAGAGGAAGGCGGCGCGAATCAGTGCAAGAGGTGAGCAGCTAGAATTCGGGTTCCCCCGGAGAGAAAAGTGATTCGCGGTCAATGAGTTATGTAACACATTGATTCAACTTGCAGAATCATATATAAAATAGCGGGACTCCGGAAGGGGGGTCGCGAGATTTATCTCGCGGCGCTGGATGGTACGCTTGGCACCACTAGAAGCTGGGCTATTGATCATCCGGAAAACGCCTCCGGGTCCCACCATTGTGTGGGGTATCCGTAGTATCGGAAGATTTCCGCCTGATCCGAGTCTAGCTTCGCTTTAGAGAAGCTGGGCAATAGCTTAACTCCATAGCCAGATATCTTATCAGATTCCCTTGCCATGCGAGGGCGCAGCAGTTTTGCGTATTCGGGAGCGCAACCGCTGGTGTCGTATTTGTCGCAAGCCTTGAAAAACGATGCAGCTACCACGTCGGCGAGCTGCAACCCTTCCCGCTCCAAATGCGGATAGACGCGAAGTAAGTTCATATGCAGCACTTCGAAGCACAATTTACCCCAAGGTAGAAAAGGCTTGTTCCGCTTCATTCGAAGCCATTCATAGTATGCGTGCATCTGATCATATCGGAGTCCACCACGCGCGCTGTA
The DNA here is from genome assembly GCF_000152905.1 of Nitrobacter sp. Nb-311A. Classification (GTDB taxonomy): domain Bacteria; phylum Pseudomonadota; class Alphaproteobacteria; order Rhizobiales; family Xanthobacteraceae; genus Nitrobacter. Next base: position 212,867 of record NZ_AAMY01000002.1, on the reverse strand, counting down.
CTCAACGCGAAGATATCGAGGTTCGCCAAAGTCCAGCATAGAGCGATATAAGACGAACCGTGTAACGCGCTCCAATAGAACGCGAGTCATCCAACAATAAAACCAGCACTGCGATGGAATCTTCGCTGCATCAGGGTTCGTATAGCCTTCCATGTTCTTCTTATTGGAAGCCACCACGAAACAGCGAAGTTCCATTTCTGAAATTTTCCTGCAGACGGCGACCTTATTGGGATGGGACAGATCGGCGAAATGTAATGCCTTTGCTTGCTTGCTACGGAAGCCGGAACGAATATCTGTCACCCATTCGGCGACTTTGGACTCGTTGGTGGCACGAACCACTACGGCAGACAGCATTAGCCATTCGCTAGAACCTGGAAAGTGAAGCGGTTTTACCGCCTTAAGGCCGTCGTCGCCGGACTCATCAATGTAGGCGATGTAATCATAACGGGGTGTGGACATGGCAAAAGTGCAGACTCAAATCGAAAAATTCAAACAAGCCGCCCGCGAGCTCGAAACGGACAACGACGAAGATCGCTTCAATGAGAAGTTAGAGAAGATCGCTCGGCGAAAACCCGGCGCAAATCCAAAATGGAGCGGGCAATTTCCGCCCGTTCTAGGCGGCCCTAACGAGGCTCCGGAGGATTAGCTTCCAGCCATTTGTTTGTGCCCGCCATCGCGTTGACGAACCAGCGCTCGCCACGGAATACTTTTGTGACCCATATGCGGTCATTGTGGTCAACAAAGTCTCGAAAATGTTCGACTAGTTCCTGCGGGGTATTTGTGACGTTGATCAACCACGTCGAGAGCTGCGTTCGGTGTGCGCCGAGCCGCCGAAGTTCGTCCCACAGTCTTTGATAATCTATTTGTGCGTTCTTCTTCTCTTCGACCAAGTCATACGCGATCAAATAAACGCTCATCAGAATCTCCGGTTGAGGGATCAAGTTCCATCAACCTAAGTGAATCGCGTAGGGTTTGCAAAGTGCATAATCGCCTCCCGAGCACAAGAACATTAAGGGAACATACATCGGGGGATTTCTCCTTTTTTCCAGCGTTAAGAACGCTTCGCCTCGATCCGGTCCCAGATTCTTGCGGCGATGTCCGGACCGCCGAACGCGGCGATTGCCCGAATTCCGGTAGGCGAGGTGACGTTGATTTCGGTGAGCAGACCGTCGATGACGTCGATGCCGACAAACAACAGCCCGCGCTCGCGCAACGCCGGACCGATGCGCTTGCAGATATCGCTCTCGCGAGGCGTCAGATCGGTAGCCCGCGCGGCTCCGCCTCGCACCATGTTGGAGCGCAAGTCGTCCGCAGCAGGTACGCGATTGACGGCGCCGGCGAACTCGCCTTCGACGAGAATGATGCGCTTGTCGCCTTGTTTGATCTCGGGCAAAAAGCGCTGGATGACCCACGGCTCGCGAAACGTCACCGAGAACATGTCGAATAACGATCCGAAATTCATGTCTTGCGGCATTATCCGAAAGACCGCGGCTCCGCCGTGACCATGCAGCGGTTTCATCACGACCGCGCCGTGCTCCGCACGAAACGAATTGATCTCGTCGAGATCGCGTGAGATCAATGTCGGCGGCATCAGATCGGGGAAATCCATCACGAACAGCTTTTCCGGCGCATTGCGGACGTTCGCTGGATCGTTGACCACCAGAGTTTTCGGATGGATGCGCTCGAGCAAGTGAGTTGTCGTAATGTAGGCGAGGTCGAACGGAGGGTCCTGGCGCAACAATACGACGTCGAAGGATTCCAGGTAGACGCGCGTTGTTTCACCGAGCGTGAAATGATTGCCTTCCTGATCTCGAACCGTCAGCGGCTGGACCGACGCGACCACGTCCTTGCCGCGAAGCGATAGCCTGTCTGGCGTGTAGTACGCGACTTCGTGGCCGCGTCGCTGGGCCTCCAGCAGGAGCGCGAAGGTCGAATCGCCGCGGACATTGATGCGCGCGATCGGGTCCATCTGAACGGCGACTTTCAATTTCATCTTGCTGGTCCGGTGATTTCAGCTGAAGACACTTGAATGTGCCTCACGCTATGTGCTGGCGTCGAATGCGCTTGGCAGATGGCGCGGCAGACGCCGGGGCGCAATCAGCATGGCGTCAAAGCGGAACTCGAAGGTCGCATGTTCGGGATGCGACATCAGCCAGGCCTGAGCTGCGTTGATGATCCGCCGTTGCTGCCTCTGCGTCACTGCATAGGCGGCATCGTCGAGGCTCCGACGGGCCTTGACTTCGACGAAAGCGAGAAGTTGTCGCCGGCGGGCCACGATATCGATCTCGCCATGAGGCGTGCGAAACCGACGCGCCAGAATCCGGTAGCCTTTGGCGATCAGACAGGCCGCAGCGCGACTTTCCGCTGACAGACCGGTGCGAAACGCCGCGATCCGCTCAGGCGCAGCTGCCTCCGGGCCGTTTCCGGAGCGGTGCTTACCTGCTGCCATTGTCGTCACTGTTCCTCATCTGTCGGGCGAGCACGAGCGCGCGAGCATAGACCTCACGTCGGGGACGGCCCGAGACTTCGACCGCGCGAGCCACACTGTCCTTGACGCTGCCTTCCTTCAACAATGTTAGCAACAGTTCGTCCAGGTCGTCGGAGGACATTGTGCCCGCATCCGCCGTTGGCGGCCCGACCACCAGCACGAATTCGCCCCGCGTTTCCAGTGTTGCGGCGGTTTCCGCGAACTCCGCGAGGGACGCGCGGCGGATATCCTCGTGCAGCTTGGTCAGTTCACGACAGATCGCAACGCCGCGATTTCCGAGGCCGGCTGCGAGATCGCGCAAGGCGCTGCGGATGCGACTGCCGGATTCGAACAGCACAAGGGTAGCGTCGATCCTCGCGAGTTCAGCAATGCGCGTGCGGCGCGCGCCCTCTTTCGACGGCAGAAATCCCTCGAAGAAGAACCGGTCCGTCGGCAGCGCTGCCACGGACAGCGCCGTCAGCACTGAAGATGGCCCCGGAAGCGCGATCACCCGATGACCGGCAGCACACGCTTCACGAACCAGTTTGAAACCGGGATCGGAAATCAGCGGTGTGCCTGCATCGGAGACCAGAGCGATCGAGGCGCCTTGCGCCAGCTGCGCCAGGATTTTCGGCCGCGCTGTCGCGGCATTATGTTCGTGGTAAGGCTTGAGCGCGCACGTGATCGCATAGCGTTCGGTGAGGCGGCGGGTGATGCGGGTGTCTTCGCAGGCTATGATGTCGACGCCCGCGAGAGTCTCAAGCGCCCGCACGGTGATGTCTCCCAGATGACCGATCGGCGTGGCGACCAAATAAAGACCGGGCGCGGCCGTCGGGGCAACCAGTTGGTGACCCGCTATGGAAAAGGTTCGGGTCCGGTGAGTTTCGATGTCCGATTTCAAAAAGGCGGATTTTGTGCGCATGTTGCGACATTCTATAGTGTTTTTGAAAAATGTGCGTCGGCGCGTGTCAAGAAGCATCATGGTATGGAGGCCGGATAACCCCGGGATTGGGCGAACGGCTCCGTCGGTGCTTTTTGGTGTTCCGCGGCTCCCAAGGTTGGGTATGGAGCCAAATTCGGGGCGGACACGATCCATTTGTTTTGGTTAACTGGTGCATCGGCAATATGGCTGATTCCTCGGGGATTGTGCTCGGACCTGTCGGAATGGGCGCACTGCAAGGATAATGATGAAGGACCCCCTCGAACCGAAACCTGAGCGTCAGGGAGCGACTCGCCGAGCCGCGCTGGGTCTTGTCATGGGCGCGCCCCTGCTTGGCGCCTGCTCAGGCATTCAGCAAGCGCTGACCAACAGTTCCAGTCCTCCCGGTTCTTCTCCGCAGCCGGAACAGGCCGGTCCGCCGCAGCAGGCAGCTACAATCGGTACGGGTCAGGTCAAGGTCGGTTTGATCCTTCCGTTGTCGGCCGCAGGCAATGCGAGCGTTGCGGCGCGTTCGATGCGGAACGCGGCCGAAATGGCGCTGTCGGAATTTCAGAATCCAAACGTCCAGTTGTTGGTCAAGGACGCAACGGGCACCGCGCAGGGTGCGCAACAGGGAGCGCAGCAAGCGCTTGATGAAGGAGCCGAAATTATTCTGGGTCCGCTCTTCGCGATGTCCGTTCCGGCGGTGGCTCAAGCGGCGCGGACACGCGGGACCTCGGTGATCGCGTTCTCGACCGATTCAAGCGTTGCGGGCCGGGGCGTCTACCTTCTGAGTTTTCTCCCTGAATCGGATGTCAACCGGATCGTCGAATATGCCACGAGCACCGGAAAACGCTCTTTCGCTGCTATGGTACCCGAAAATGCCTATGGCAATGTCGTCGAAGCTGCCTTCAAACAAACGGTTGGCCATCGCGGCGGGCGTATCGTCGCATTCGAAAAATATGGCGCCGATCGCGCCAGTGCGGCACGGAAGGTGGCGCAGTCGCTCCGCTCGGCGGATGCCCTGCTGATCGCCGATGACGGCGATGCGGTGGTTTCGGTCGTCGACGCGCTCGCCGCGGCGGGTGCGAATGTGCGCAAGGTCCAGCTTCTTGGCACCGGGCTGTGGGACAATCCTCGCGTATTCGCGAGCGCAGCGCTGCAGGGCGCTCTCTATGCCGCCCCTGATCCGTCCGGTTTCCGAAGCTTCGCAGGTCGCTACCGTGCGAAATATGGCGGCGATCCGGTGCGTACGGCTACCCTTGCCTATGACGCCGTCGCGCTGGTGGCGGCTCTCGCCCGCACCCAGGGCGCGCAGCGCTTTGCGCCGGAGACGCTGACCAATGCGTCTGGCTTCGCCGGCATCGACGGTCTGTTTCGGTTCCGTTCCGACGGCACCAACCAGCGGGGCCTCGCCGTTATGCGAGTCGCGTCCGGCGGCGGCCAGCCGGCGGCAGGTTCGCCAAAAAGTTTTGGCGCCTGATCTGGGTTGTTGTTTGACGCGTTTTCTTCACGCGAACCCGGTTTCCACTTCGCCCGAAGACGCTATAGCCTTAACTTTCGATTGAGCATGATCTTACCCGAAAACCGGTTTCCACTTTTCGGGATCATGCTCTATGCAGCGAGATCGGCCACCACGGCATCGAGGACGGGGAAGCCGTCCTGCGTAACGCGCAGGCGGCCATCGGTGCTGATCGTGATCGCACCTTCGTCGCGGAGGATTGCGATTCGGCGCGGATCAAGAGAGCGGCCCGACAGCGCCGCGTAGCGCTGCGGATCGATGCCCTCGCGCAAGCGCAGTCCCATGAGCAGGAATTCGTCGGCGCGCTCTTCGCTGTTCAGCAGATCGTCGGCAACGACGCCATCGCCGGTCGCCTCGACCCGCATCAGCCAAGCCTCAGGCCGCTTTTCGGTGGCGATGGCGTGCCTGATGCCGTCGATGTCGAGACGTCCGTGCGCTCCGGGGCCGATGCCAGCATATTCCTCGCCGCGCCAGTAAACCAGGTTATGCCGGCATTCCGCGCCCGGCCGTGCATGATTCGAGACCTCATAAGCGGGCAGGCCATGACGCGTGCAGATCTCCTGCGTGACGTCATACAAAGCGCGCGCGATCGCCTCATTGGGGGTCTTCAGTTTGCCTGCTGTATGCAGGCCGAAAAACGGCGTACCTTCCTCGATGGTCAACTGATAGAGCGACAGATGCTCCACCGCTTCCGAGATCGCGCGCTGCAGTTCCTCGGCCCACATGACTGGCGTCTGGTCGGGGCGCGCATAAATCAGATCGAAGGAATAGCGACCGAAGACCGAGCGCGCGATCGCGACCGCATCCAGCGCCTCGCGCGCGGTGTGCAGCCGGCCGAGCGCTTTGAGCGAGGGATCGTCGAGCGCCTGCACGCCGAGGGAAACGCGATTGACCCCCGCCGCGCGATAGCCGCGGAATCGGGTGGCCTCGACGCTGGTCGGGTTAGCTTCCAGCGTGACCTCGACGTCGCCGCCAACGCCCCAATGTTTTCCGATTGCGTCGAGAATGGCGCCGACGGTCTGCGGCTGCATCAAGGATGGCGTGCCGCCGCCGAGGAAAATCGAAGACACCGTGCGTCCGCGCGAGCGGGCCGCGGTGGTCTCGATCTCGCGCGCAAAAGCCCGCGCGAAGCGCTCTTCATCGATCGGCGCGTGACGCACGTGACTGTTGAAATCGCAATACGGACATTTCGACAGGCAAAATGGCCAGTGGACGTAAACGCCGAACGCAGTGGCCGGATCAGCGCCGCTCAAGAGCAATCTCCGCCAGTTTCACGAACGCGCGGGCGCGATGCGACAGGCCGAGACCGCGCGGCGGAAGCCCATGCTTCTCGATGCCGGCCATCTCGCCGAAGGTGCGCCTGTGCCCGTCCGGCAGAAACACCGGATCATAACCGAAACCGGCCGTGCCCCGCGGCGGCCAGACCAGCGTGCCGTCCACGCGTCCTTCGACTTCCTGGAGATGGCCGTCCGGCCACGCGACGCAGAGCGCCGAAACGAAATGAGCCTTGCGCTTGTCCGCGCCGGTCGCGCCGCGCTCCTGCAGCAGGCGCTCGATCCGCGTCATCGCTGCGGAAAAATCCGCAGGTTTGCCGGCCCATCGCGCGGAGTGGATGCCCGGCGCGCCGTCGAGCGCATCGACGACCAGGCCGGAATCATCGGCAAAGGCCGGAAGCTTTGCGCTTCGGGCCGCCGAGGTAGCCTTGATCCGGGCATTGGCGCGGAAATCCTCGCCTGTTTCCTCAGGTTCGCTGAGACCGAGCTCGCCTGCGGAGATCGCTTCGACGCCATACGGCGCAAGCAGCTCGCGCATCTCGACAAGCTTGCCGGGATTGTGGGTGGCGATCACGAGCTTGCCGGCGATCCGACGGTTCATGGCCGATCCTGCGAAAGTCCTGCGAACGGAGCGCGCGAACGGCGAATCACGCCACCGCCATTTTCTGCAAATCCACCAGCCGGGCGACCCCTTTTTTTGCGAGCGCCATTAGCGCAAGAAACTCGTCATCGGAAAAAGGTACCTTCTCGGCGGTTCCCTGGACCTCGATGATGCGTCCTTCGCCCGTCATCACGAAGTTTGCATCGGTGTCGGCCTCCGAATCTTCCGCATAGTCCAGATCGAGGACAGGCGTGCCATTGTAGATACCGCATGAGATCGCTGCGACATTGCCTCTCAGCACGCTGGCCTTGAGCATGTCGCGGGCTTTCATCCAGTTGACGCAGTCGGCCAACGCGACCCATGCGCCGGTGATCGATGCGGTGCGCGTGCCGCCATCGGCCTGAATGACGTCGCAATCGACTGTGATCTGGCGCTCGCCGAGTGCCTCGAGGTCGATTGCGGCGCGCAAGGAGCGGCCGATCAGGCGCTGGATTTCGACAGTGCGGCCGCCCTGCTTGCCGGCGGAGGCCTCGCGCCGGGTCCGCTCCAGTGTGGCGCGCGGCAGCATTCCGTATTCGGCCGTCACCCAGCCCCGCCCCTGGCCCTTGAGCCAGGGCGGCAGCCGCTCCTCCAGTGTCGCGGTGACCAGCACATGGGTATCGCCGAATTTCACCATGCAGGAGCCCTCGGCGTATTTGACCACGCCTCTTTCCAGCGACACGGCGCGCAATTCATCCGGTGCACGACGGCTAGGCCGCATGGGAACCCTCCAGCTATTCCATGAAAATCATCGTGCCGTGCTTTTAGGGGTGGGGAGCCGCACCGGCAAGGGTCAGAACCGCGATTGCCCAAAGCCTGCTTGTAACTGGTGCGCCGGAGAGACAAATTAGGTCCGGTCTCAGGCACGACAGTCATTATACGCGGGAGATGATATCGTTGGCCCACCACGATCCGATAGGTTTGATTGCACCGAACGCCGGGCTTGCCCAGTTGAACGAGCGGTCGCGCGAGATTTTCCGCCAGATCGTCGAAAGCTATCTTGCAACGGGCGAGCCTGTGGGCTCCCGCAACGTTTCCCGCCTGATCGCGCTGCCGCTCTCGCCGGCGTCGGTCCGCAATGTGATGTCGGATCTTGAACAGCTCGGGCTGATCTATGCACCGCATACTTCGGCCGGCCGCTTGCCGACCGAACTCGGCCTGCGGTTTTTTGTCGATGCTCTGATGCAGGTTGGAGATCTCACCGAGCCGGAGCGCCAGTCGATCCAGAACCAGCTCGCGTCGGTCGGTAAGGCGCAGTCGGTCGAGGCCGCGCTGGATAAAGCGTTGACACGGTTGTCCGGATTGACCCGGGCGGCGGCTGTGGTTCTGACGGCCAAATCCAATATGCGCCTGAAGCACATCGAGTTCGTCAGACTGGAGCCCGACAAGGCGCTTGTGGTGCTGGTCGCCGAAGACGGGCAGGTCGAAAACCGCGTGCTGACGCTCCCCTCCGGCGTTCCGGCCTCAGTGCTGACGGAGGCGTCAAACTTCCTGAATGCCCGAATTCGCGGGCGCACGCTCGCCGAGGCACGGCTCGAGCTTGAGACCGCGTTGACGCAGAGCAAGGCAGAACTCGATCAGCTCACGCAAAAGATCATCGCGGCCGGAATTGCGAGCTGGTCTGGCGGCGACAGCGACGATCGGCAATTGATCGTGCGCGGCCATGCCAACCTGCTCGGAGATTTGCATGCGATGGAGGACCTCGAGCGTGTGCGGCTGCTGTTCGACGACCTCGAAACCAAGCGCGGCGTGATCGATCTGCTTGGCCGCGCAGAACGTGCCGACGGCGTACGGATCTTTATCGGTTCGGAGAACAAGCTGTTCTCGCTGTCCGGATCCTCGACGATCATCGCACCCTACAGCGATGGCGCCGGCCATATCGTCGGTATTCTCGGAGTGATCGGACCGACCCGGCTGAATTACGCGCGCGTCATTCCGACGGTGGATTACGCGGCGCGCATTGTCAGCCAGATGCTCGGGGGGTGAGCAGGGTCCGCTTGATTTTTACGTCTGAAGCACGATATCCCGCACGACCATCCGGTTTCATTCGAGACAATTGCGAGAAGGCTGCGTAATGACCGATTCCGACGGCAAAACAGACAATTCCGGCGATCCGGCTGCGGAGGTCGAGCCGGTGGTATCCAAGCCGTACGTCATGCCCGACGATCCCGAGGAAGGTACGCTTGATGTACTGAGCAAAGAACTTGCGGAGGCGAAAGACCGGACCTTGCGCACGCTGGCGGAGATGGAAAATCTGCGCAGGCGCACGGCGCGGGAAGTATCGGACGCGCGAACGTACGGCATTTCGGGCTTCGCGCGCGACGTTCTGGAGATCGCCGACAATTTGCAGCGCGCGCTCGATGCGGTGTCCGCCGAGGCGCGCGCAGCGGCCGATCCTGGCTTGAAAGCCTTGATCGAGGGCGTGGAGTTGACCGAACGCTCGTTGCACAACGCTTTGGAAAAGCACGGCGTGAAAAAGTTCGATCCCGCTGGCGAGAAGTTCGATCCCAACGTCCATCAGGCAATGTACGAAGTTCCCGATCCGTCCATCCCCGTTGGCACGGTCGCACAGGTCATTCAGGCCGGCTACATGATCGGCGAGCGGGTGCTGCGGCCGGCGCTGGTGGGTGTTGCGAAGGGCGGAGCCAAGGCAGCCGTGCCGGAATGAAGGTGGCGCGTCTTTGCGGGGGTGCTGGACGATCGCGGCTGACGCGGTCGTGCTCACGCCGGTGAGGCCTCGCGAGCGGGTCATCCGGCAGCGGTCTCACCCGCGTTCTGTATTATTGTTTTCGCGCGAAGCATATCCTCGGGATTGACCCGAGGAATGGATGACCGGTTCGCATGAAAAAGCGCGTCGGAGTGTCTCCAGACAGAAAGCTGCAAAAAATGGGAGAGTGACGGCGGAAAGGGGCTTCGAGCGCATGATCATGTGCCATCAAATTTCCGGGCTTTCCGCGCGAAAAAGTTTCAACGTGGCCGGATACCGTCACGAACCGCGCGGAAGCGCGGAAAAACTTCAGACCATCCATCCCGCGGCGTGCTCCCGATCAGGCGCATTGCCGTTTTTCCGCTGCCGAACACCAGCCACTGCACGACCGTCACTGGCTTATTCGTTCGTGTGTTGGTGCCGTCGATCCGCGTTTCAAAACCGGGCGATCCGTTGATCCGGATCGGCTCCGACATGGTGATATGTCCCTCCCGCAGGTTCGGGATCGTGGCTGCGATATCCCGCGCAAACCGGCTCCGATCGTCGGGTCGTTCAGGGACCGAACCGATCGGGCTGATGATCATAAAGGCTCTGCTGTCGATGTCCTTTTCTGTTACTGCGTCGGAAAGCAGGATGACGGCTCCCGGTGCCAGCGTGCGAATCAATTTGAAGGAGCTCAATTCGCTCAGCTTGAATGGCAGCAGGCCGAGTTGCTCCTCGACCGGCACTTCCTTGCGCAGGGCGACGGTTGCGAACATCTTTTGCACGGCCTCATCGGAATAGATTTTCCTGACGTTCTCTGGCACCTGCGCTGCGACGTATCCGGAAAATGTTCCGCCTGATATCACCATTGAATAGCGCCGAACATTGTCGTCGCCGTTCTTGGCTGTTTCGACGATGAAATAGCCCTGTCCGCTCGCGGTCTCCAGGCCTTGTGGCTTCGGGCCTCGATGGCCGGCCACGTTCGATTTGGCAACGTTTTCCACGTCTCTGAAGGCGGCGACAGGGAGTTCGGCGACGACGACCTTGACCCGATGATCCGCGGTCTCAAAACCCGGAAATGTCTTTGCCGGGGTCAGACCTATCAGCGGAACCAGCCCGATCCGACTGCCCGGCGCATAGATCACGTCGTCGGCGAGGGCCGGATTTGCGCCGCTCAATATGTAAAGAGCGGTCAACAGGTGCAGAAGATGTCTCATGCGGATTTATTGGATTTGCATTGAGGCCGTTCAATGATCGTCAGGCCGGCGGTTCTGGAAGGCGATTCAAAGGATGCATTCTATGAAATCTGACTGCCGGCTCAAGCGCATGAATCGTTGGAGACGGGCCAAATCTCTCGTCGGCCCTTGATGCGGCGCCCGCGCCTGTCTTGATCATGGGGCAAGGCGGCGGGTCCGGCTGGGTTAATGATCTGCTTATTCAGACTGCCCCTGGCTGTCCGGGGACGCAAAAGAATTGGGTTTTCATCCGGCGGGGAGAGGTCTGGTCCTTGCAGCCCCCACCCCCCCTCCTATATGAGGCTCACCGTCGCTATATCGCGAGTATTTGATATCTGGGGGTCTGGAGGAGGGTGCCGTCAGGGCCTGGCCGGACTGCCGCAACAAGAAGGATATGAGGACCATGGGAAAGGTCATTGGGATCGACCTCGGCACCACGAATTCGTGCGTGGCGGTAATGGACGGCAAGACGCCGAAAGTCATTGAAAACGCGGAAGGGATGCGGACCACGCCGTCCATCGTCGCCTTTAGCGATGATGGCGAGCGTCTCGTTGGGCAGCCGGCCAAGCGCCAGGCTGTGACCAATCCCGAGCGGACCATTTTTGCCGTCAAGCGTTTGATCGGCCGGCGCTACGACGACCCGACGGTCGAAAAGGACAAGAAGCTTGTCCCTTACAAGATTTCGAAAGCCGGCAACGGCGACGCCTGGGTCGAGGTCGACGGCAAGACCTATTCGCCATCGCAGATTTCGGCCTTCACGCTTCAGAAAATGAAGGAGACCGCCGAGGCTCATCTCGGTCAGAAGGTCGATCAGGCTGTCATTACAGTTCCTGCCTATTTCAACGATGCGCAACGTCAGGCGACTAAGGATGCCGGCAAGATCGCGGGTCTCGAAGTGCTGCGCATCATCAACGAGCCGACCGCGGCCGCGCTCGCCTATGGTCTCGACAAGGCGAAGAGCGGCACCATCGCCGTGTATGATCTTGGCGGCGGCACGTTCGACGTGTCGATCCTGGAGATCGGCGACGGCGTATTCGAGGTGAAGTCGACCAACGGCGATACGTTCCTTGGCGGCGAAGATTTCGACATGCGCCTGGTCAATTATCTCGCGGACGAGTTCCAGAAGGAGCAGGGCATCAACCTGCGTAACGACAAGCTCGCTTTGCAACGGCTGAAGGAAGCCTCCGAGAAAGCGAAGATCGAACTGTCGTCAACCACGCAGACCGAAATCAATCTGCCATTCATCACGGCCGACCAATCCGGCCCGAAGCATCTGACGATGAAGCTCACGCGCGCCAAGTTCGAGGCGCTGGTCGATGATCTGGTTCAGAAGACGATCGAGCCGTGCCGCAAGGCGCTGAAGGATGCCGGCTTGACGGCAGGTGAGATCGGCGAAGTGGTGCTGGTCGGTGGCATGACGCGCATGCCGAAGGTTCAGGAAGTCGTCAAGCAGTTGTTCGGCAAGGAGCCGCACAAGGGCGTCAACCCGGACGAGGTTGTTGCGATCGGCGCGGCGATCCAGGCCGGTGTGTTGCAGGGCGATGTCAAGGACGTCTTGCTGCTCGACGTCACCCCGCTGTCGCTGGGCATCGAGACGCTGGGCGGAGTGTTCACCCGCATCATCGATCGCAATACCACGATCCCGACCAAGAAGAGCCAGGTGTTCTCGACCGCCGAGGACAACCAGAACGCCGTCACCATCCGCGTCTTTCAAGGCGAGCGGGAGATGGCGGCCGACAACAAGGTTCTCGGCCAGTTCGATCTGATGGGCATTCCGCCGGCCCCGCGCGGGATGCCGCAGATCGAGGTGACGTTCGACATCGACGCCAACGGCATCGTCAACGTCTCGGCGAAGGACAAGGCGACCGGCAAGGAACAGCAGATTCGCATCCAGGCCTCGGGAGGGTTGTCGGAGGCCGACATCGAGAAGATGGTCAAGGACGCGGAAACCAACGCCGCCGAGGACAAGAAGCGCCGCGAGGCCGTGGAGGCCAAGAATCAAGCCGACGGCTTGGTGCACTCGACCGAAAAAGCTCTCGCCGAACATGGGTCGAAGATCGAGGAAAGCGAACGCCGCGCGATCGAGGATGCCGTCAGCGATCTGAAGGAGGCGCTGAAGGGCGACGATGCCGAAGCCATCAAGGCCAAGACCAACACGTTGGCGCAGGTATCTATGAAACTCGGCGAGGCCATGTACAAACAGCAGGCGGAGGCCGATGCGGCCAAGGACGCCGCGAAGGATAATGTCGTCGATGCGGAGTTTACCGAGGTCGACGACGACAAGAACAAAAAGTCTGCTTAAACGGCAGGGATGACCATGGCCCCGGCCCTCAAAGAGTGCGTAGCGCGTCTCGGAGGGCGCGGGGTCATAGCTTGTTTAAGCGGGACGCTACATCCAGCGACGAGCGAATCTCTTACTTGTCTTCCGGGATGAAGCGACGTTCGGGCGGAATGGACTGATGTCGACCAAGCGCTGTTACTACGAAACCCTTGAGGTCGATCGGAACGCGGACGACACCAAACTCAAGGCGGCCTTCCGCAAGCTGGCGATGAAATGGCACCCGGACAGGAATCCGGGCGACGCGTCCAGCGAGATGCGTTTCAAGGAAATCAACGAGGCCTATGAAGTTCTAAAGGACGGCAACAAGCGCGCGGCTTACGACCGTTTTGGCCATGCTGCGTTTGAGCATGGTGGCATGGGTGGCGGTGCGGCCGGATTCGGAGCCGGCTTCGCTTCGTCGTTCTCTGACATCTTCGAGGACCTGTTCGGAATGGCCGGGCAGCGCGGTCGGACCGGCGGTCGCGAACGTGGCGGTGATCTTCGATACAACATGGAAATCACGCTTGAGGAGGCTTTTCAGGGCAAGACGGCCCAGGTCGAAATTCCGGTTTCGGTGACCTGTGAATCCTGCTCGGGCACCGGCGCCAAGGCCGGGACCAAGCCGAAGAACTGCGCGATGTGCGGCGGCGCTGGCCGGATTCGGCAAGCCCAGGGCTTCTTCACGCTGGAACGCACCTGTCCTGGCTGTCAGGGGCGAGGCCAGATGATCGAGGACCCCTGTCCGTCCTGCGGCGGGTCGGGTCGCGTCAACCGGGAACGCTCGCTATCGGTCAATATTCCGGCTGGCGTCGAGGATGGCACCCGCATTCGCCTGGCCGGAGAGGGTGAGGCGGGAATTCGCGGCGGCCCGCCTGGCGACCTCTATATTTTCCTCTCGCTGGCGCCGCATGAGTTTTTCCAACGCGACGGGGCCGATCTGCATTGCCGTGTTCCGATTTCCATGGTCACTGCCGCGCTGGGCGGAGAACTTGAGGTTCCGACAATCGACAAGAGCAAGACTAAAGTGAAGGTGCCGTCGGGGACCCAGTCAGGCCGTCGTTTCCGCATTGCAACAAAAGGCATGCCGGTGCTGCGTTCCCGCCAGACCGGCGACATGTATGTGCAGGTCGTGGTTGAAACGCCGCAAAATCTGACCAAGAAGCAACAGGATCTTTTGGCTGAGTTCGAAAAGCTATCGTCGGGTGATACTCAACCCGAGGCGGCGGGTTTCTTCACTAAGGTCAAGGACTTCTTTGGCACCCGCGCGGCCTCGTAATAACCGTTTTGCTTGACCGGGTCGGTTCTCGGTTGTACCTGTGTATAACTTTAAGTCCGTCTCCCTGCCAGCAGTGACCCACCTGGGTGCGAAATGTCTTTGCAATTGTCCGCGCGTGCGTCGAAGAAACCCCTTCGTCTTGACGATGAGGTACGGTTTCTCCGCTCGTGGATTGAAAAGCCGCTCCATATGGGTGCGGTCATGCCCTCTGGACGTATTTTGGCACGCACGATGGCGCAGTATGTTGACGTCGGATCGACCGATCCAGTCATCGAACTGGGACCAGGAACCGGTGCGATTACCAACGCGCTGATCGAACACGGCGTCGATCAGAAGCGTCTGGTTCTGGTTGAATACGATCCCGGTTTTTGCGCGCTGCTTCGCGACCGCTACCCGCAGGCAACGGTTGTGCAGGGCGATGCCTATACGTTACGGGATTCGCTGTGGAATGTGCTGAGCGCTCGCGCCTCGGCGATCGTATCCGGCCTGCCGCTTGTCACCAAGCCGATGTTGACCCGCCTCAAGCTGATACGGGATGCCTTCGCGACGCTCGCCCCCGGCGCCCCGTTCGTGCAGTTCACCTATTCGGTCGTTCCTCCCATCCCCAAATCTCTCCCGGGTATTTCGACCGAAGCGTCGGAGCGGATCTGGATGAACCTGCCTCCTGCCCGCGTCTGGGTGTATCGCAAGCGCTGAGGGACTATGGTCTTTTCGAGCGAATGGGGGCCGGTTCGCGTGAAGACAACGCGTCAAATCGAAATCTGAGAGCCCGCTTCTGATTCAGTCAGAAGCGGCAAGGCTCTAAAATTATAAATTTGCTCGCGCCCTTTCGAATCTGAAACCCGCTCCGGAGGACGCCGCACTATGAGGCGACCTTCAGATTCAGGGCGCCAGCGGCTGGTGTTCCCGCAATGCGATCGACAGGTCTGTTTGCACCGAAAATCCTCATCATTCCCGGCTCGCTTCGCACCGGCTCGCAGAATGCAAGGCTTGCCGCCGTGGTGGCTGAGGAATTCGTTCGAGCCGATGTCGAGGTCACCCGAATTTCGCTTGGCGACTTCCCGCTGCCGATCTACGACGCCGATCTGCAGGCAAATTCCGGCGTGCCCGCGAGCGCCATCAATCTCAAGCAGACGATCGGAGCGCATGATGGGATCCTCATCGTGACGCCCGAATACAACGCCTCGTTGCCGCCATTGCTCAAGAATGCGATCGACTGGATATCATGCGTACAGAGTCCGCATGAAGCACGCGGACAGGTTTTCCATGAGCGCGCATTTGCGATCGCGTCGGCCTCTGCTGGCCGGTTTGGCGGCGCACGATGTCTGGCTCAGTTGCGCCTCATACTGACGGCTTGTGGGGCGATGGTGATTCCTCGTCAACTCGCGCTGTCGTTCGCTGGTGACGCCTACGACGACATGGAACGGCTGAAGCGTTCGGCGGACGCCGATGCGCTTAAAAAGATGGTACGCCAGTTGATCGCCGTCGCCGGCAATATGCGGTGAGATCGGACTCGATGGGAGCGGCATTGTGCTGATGCAGAACCTGATCGGTTGCCGCGAAACGCGGCCCCCGCTATACCCGCAGAGCATTTGAAGGACTCGGTCGTGGCTGACATGCGTTTGATCGTTGCAGGAGCAGGCGGCCGAATGGGCCGCGCTTTGGTGCGCGCGATCGCGGAAACCGAGAACGCGGTGCTGGCTGGCGCGCTTGAGGCGCCGGGATCCGAACTGATCGGGAAGGACGCCGGCATTCTGGCCGGCCTTCCCGCCAGCGGAATCGGAGTGTCCGCGGATCTCTGGTCATTGTCGGCGAATGCTGACGGTATCCTGGACTTTACGGTTCCGGCCGCCACCATCGCGAATGTTGCCATCGCCGCCGAGCGGGGCCTGGTCCATGTCATCGGTACAACCGGCCTTTCAGCGTCGGATATGGCGGTGATCCGGAGCGTGACCTCGCGCACGGTGGTTGTGCAGTCGGGCAATATGAGTCTCGGCGTAAATCTGCTCGCCGCGCTGGTGAAGCGGATGGCGCAATCACTCGACGAGAGTTTCGATATTGAGATTCTCGAGATGCATCACAGGGCCAAGATCGATGCGCCTTCGGGCACCGCGTTGATGCTGGGACAGGCGGCGGCTGAGGGCCGCAAGGTCAGGCTGGACCAGCGCGCGGTACGCGGGCGGGATGGCCTTACCGGCGCCCGCAGGGCGGGCGACATTGGTTTTGCCTCGCTCCGCGGCGGCTCCGTGTCCGGAGATCACAGCGTCATCTTCGCGGGTCCGTATGAGCGTATAACATTGTCGCATCACGCCGAAGACCGAATGATCTTCGCCCATGGTGCATTGAAGGCCGCGACGTGGGCGCGCGGCAAGCCGCCCGGGCTTTATTCAATGGCAGACGTGCTTGGGCTGGGCGTTTAGAACTTACGAAACGGAGCAGGCGAATGAGCGAACGTCTTCTGGTGCTCGTGCGTCACGGCCAGAGCGAATGGAACCTGAAAAACCTGTTCACAGGCTGGAAGGATCCGGAGCTGACTGAGCTGGGCGTGAGTGAAGCGAAGGATGCAGGACGCAAGCTGAAGGCGCAGGGCTTTGTTTTCGACATTGCCTTTACCTCGACGTTGATCCGTGCCCAGCATACGCTTGATCTTGTCCTCAAGGAGTTGGGCCAGACCGGAATTCCGGTCAGGAAAGATCAGGCGCTGAACGAACGGGACTATGGCGATCTGTCGGGGCTCAACAAGGACGAGGCTCGCAAGAAATGGGGCGCCGAACAGGTTCAGATCTGGCGCCGGTCGTATGACGTGCCGCCGCCCGGCGGCGAGAGCCTGAAGGATACGCTGGCGCGCGCACTGCCGTACTTCATGCAGGAAATCCTGCCGTGCGTCCTCCGCGGCGAATCCACGCTCGTGGCGGCGCACGGCAACTCGCTGCGCGCGCTTGTCATGGTGCTGGAAAAACTGTCGCCGGAACAGATTCTCGCGCGTGAACTTGCAACCGGCGCGCCCTTGATCTATCGGCTCAACCCCGATGCGACGGTGGCCTCAAAACTTGATCTCGCGGCCTGACAAACTGCATTCTTGAGTCTTTCGCCGCTTCCAGAAGCGGTGGAAGGCTCTGGCTTTTCGAGTTGACGCGTTGTCTTTGCGCGAACCGGTATCCACCCCCGGTCAATCCCGAAAACATGCTTCCGCTCGAAAACTCTATAGGCCAATCTGCCCGGCTTCCCACCCTAGCATCGCCTGCTTGCGGGTGATTCCCCAGTGATATCCCGTCAGTGCGCCACTTTTGCCGAGCACGCGGTGGCAGGGCACGACGAATGACACCGGATTCTTGCCAACGGCGGCGCCTACGGCGCGCGAGGCGTTCGGACGATCGACATCAGCAGCGATGCTTGAGTAGGTCGTGACTTTTCCTATGGGAATCCTGAGCAAAGTCTGCCAGACGCGAACCTCGAAATCCGTCCCGATCAGAATCACGCGCAGCGGCTGATCTGTTCGCCACAGCCTCGTGTCGAACACGCGTTGAGCGAGCGCACCGGTGCGACCGGTGTTTTCAACATAGATTGCATTAGGCCACCGCCGCTTCATATCGGCGAGCGCGGCCCGCTCCTCGCCGACGTCGGCGAAAGCCAGTCCTGCGAGGCCCCGGTCGCTGGCGATCACGATCGCGATGCCGAAGGGTGAGGGATGAAAGCCGAAAGCGAGCTTCATGCCGAAACCGCCATTCTTCCATTCACCCGGGGACATCGCTTCATGCGTGACGAACAGGTCATGGAGGCGTCCCGGGCCCGAGAGGCCGGAATCGAGGGCTGCGTCGAGCACGCTCGCGGATTTGCGCAAAAGCCTCTTGGCGTGGTCAAGAGTCAACGCCTGCATGAACAATTTCGGGGTCAAGCCTGCCCAACGCCGGAACAGAAGATGCAGTTCGTCGGGCGTCACGCCGGCGGAGTCAGCCATCGCTGCGATGGAGGGCTGCGAGCGCCAGTTTTCCGAGATGAAGGCGATAGCTCGCCGGACCACGTCGTAGTCGCGCAACGCGGCCTCCGGCGAAGCCGGCGGCGTGATGCACGAATCCGTCGGAACAGGATGTTTCGCGAGCGTGATCATGACCCAGGGTGTAGAACGGCTGTGTCTCGCGGCCACCCGATTTACCCACGGCCTTCAGGTCACCGGATTGTAGATCGGCCCGCGCTTTGCGAGCTGGAGCGCAGAGGACAAGGCTTTGACGAAACTCAGCTTCTCGTCAGGTCCAAGGAAATTCGCGATCGATATCCGGCGGCCGCGCGACACCAGATAAAGCCGCTCGATGCCGTACTCCTCGTGGACTCTCTGGTCGACATGCACCCACAGCGGATTCGAAACCCACTCGATGATGTGGCCGCGGTGACTGGTGCGGCGCACCCTGAGTTCGGAATGGGTGATGGAAATTTCCTCGGTCGCAAGCGCGCGTTGGAAATTGATGCGGAAAGCCCAGTAAATGGCGAGAACATCGAGGCCGAGAAAGCCGAATACCGGCCAGGCTCCCATCATCAGGAAGACCATTCCGGTGGCGAAACTCGCCAGCGCCAATACCGCCATCAGCACCATGAAACTGGCGTGATTTAATGAACGGTGCGGCGTCAGCAGCGCCGAGAAAAGCGTCTGTTCGGATAGCTTCGGACCGCCCTGGTTATGGTCTAATGTCATCGGAAATCCACTATACCATGATCATGTCTAAAAACACCCGCCGCACCTTTGCAAGGCCGAAGCCCGCTGGCGACGGGACTGACAAACCATCCCGGCAAGGTCCTGCGACGAACTCTCGGCAGCAAAAACCCGCTGCGGCGAAATTGGGCCGACCCCGGGCGGCGAAGAAAAAGAAAACCGGGAAGCCGGCGACGCTCCAGACGCGGCCGGTTTCCGGGACGAAGCAGCGGGCCAAGCCGACGCGTCGGTCCCCGGCGCTCCCGCCACCTCTCACACCCTGGACACCGGCCGAGGTCTGCGAAGCCTTTGCTCGTTTCCGCAGAGCCAATCCCGAGCCAAAGGGTGAACTCGAGCACCTCAACCCTTACACATTGCTGGTGGCGGTGGTGCTGTCGGCTCAGGCGACCGACGCCGGCGTCAACAAGGCCACTCGCGCCTTGTTCGCCGTCGCCGACACGCCTGCGAGGATGCTGGCGCTCGGGGAGGAAAAGGTCCGCGACTATATCAAGACCGTGGGCCTCTATCGCACCAAAGCGAGGAACATCATCGCGCTCTCGGCAAAACTGCTTGCGGAGTTCGATGGCGAGGTCCCGCACAGCCGGGCGGGGATCGAATCGTTGCCCGGCGCGGGACGCAAGACCGCCAATGTCGTGCTCAACATGGCCTTCGGGGAGCGCACCATGGCGGTTGACACTCACGTTTTCCGCGTTGCTAACCGCACCGGCATGGCGCCGGGCAAGACGCCGCTCGAAGTCGAGCTTGGGCTCGAGCGCGTCATCCCAAACCAATTCATGCTTCATGCGCATCACTGGCTGATCCTGCACGGACGCTACACTTGTCTTGCGCGATCGCCGCGCTGCAAGGTGTGTCTGATCAACGACCTGTGCCGTTGGCCCGAAAAGAGCACAGAGGGCACGCGGTCATAATTGTCCTGTTTTTCAAGGACACCTGTGTTCTAACTGTAACGGGGTACGCAGCATTATGTTCCCGTGAAATCCGGTCGACCAGCCACGGGTCCGCAAAAACGAAAAGGCCCCGGCGAGACCGGGGCCCTTGAGGCGACGTGGCTTTTTTTTACTGCGCTTACTTGTTGTCGGTGCGCTGTTTCAGGGCGGTGCCGAGGATGTCGCCCAGCGTCGCGCCGGAGTCTGAAGAGCCATATTGCGCAATGGCTTCCTTTTCTTCGGCCACTTCGAGCGCCTTGATCGAGACCTGCACCTTGCGGGCTTTCTTGTCGAACTGGATGACGCGGGCATCGACCTTCTCGCCGACGGCGAAACGCTCACTGCGCTGGTCGTTGCGGTCCCGCGCCAGTTCCGAGCGCTTGATGAAGGTCTGGAACTCGGTGCCGGCGATCTGCACCTCGATGCCGCCGTCCTTGACCTCGAGCACCTCGCAGGTGACGACCGCGCCCTTCTTGACGTCGCCCGGTTCGGCGAAGGGGTCGCCCTCCAGCTGCTTGACGCCGAGCGAGATGCGCTCTTTCTCGACATCGACGTCGAGCACGACGGCCTTGACCATGTCGCCGCGCTTGAAGTTGTCGATGACCTGCTCGCCCGGCTGCTTCCAGTCGAGGTCGGAGAGATGGACCATGCCGTCGACATCGCCCTCCAGGCCCAGGAACAGGCCGAACTCGGTCTTGTTCTTGACCTCGCCCTCCACGGTCGAGCCGACCGGGTGCTTCTCGATGAACGCCTCCCAGGGATTGCGCATGGTCTGCTTGAGGCCGAGCGAGATGCGGCGCTTGACGCTGTCGACCTCCAGCACCTGCACCTCGACTTCCTGCGAGGTCGAGACGATCTTGCCCGGATGCATGTTCTTCTTGGTCCAGGACATTTCCGAGACGTGGATCAGGCCCTCGATGCCCGGCTCAAGCTCCACGAAGGCGCCGTAGTCGGTGATGTTGGTGACGCGGCCGGTGAAGCGGGCGCCCAGCGGATACTTGGCCTCGATGCCCTGCCACGGATCGTCAAGGAGTTGCTTCATGCCGAGCGAGATGCGGTGGGTCTCGTGGTTGATCTTGATGATCTTGACCTTCACGGTCTGGCCGATCGCCAGCACTTCGGTCGGATGGTTGACGCGGCGCCAGGCGATGTCGGTGACGTGCAGCAGGCCGTCGATGCCTCCGAGATCGACGAACGCACCGTAGTCGGTGATGTTCTTGACCACGCCGTCGATCACCTGACCTTCTTCGAGGTTCTGCACCAGTTCCTGCCGCTGTTCGGCGCGGGTCTCCTCCAGCACGGTGCGGCGGGAGACGACGATGTTGCCGCGCCGGCGATCCATCTTGAGGATCTGGAACGGCTGGGTGTTGTTCATCAGCGGACCGACGTCGCGAATGGGACGGATGTCCACCTGCGAGCGTGGCAGGAAGGCGACGGCGCCGTCCAGATCGACGGTGAAGCCGCCCTTGACC
Source organism: Nitrobacter sp. Nb-311A (assembly GCF_000152905.1). Taxonomy (GTDB): domain Bacteria; phylum Pseudomonadota; class Alphaproteobacteria; order Rhizobiales; family Xanthobacteraceae; genus Nitrobacter. Next base: position 191,422 of record NZ_AAMY01000002.1, on the reverse strand, counting down.
TGGTTGAAGATAACGCCGTGCACCTTCTCGTTATTCTGGAAGGCCTTTTCGAGCTTGCCCCAACTCTCCTCGCGGCGCGCCTTGTCGCGCGACAGCACGGCTTCGCCGAGCGCGTTCTCGATGCGATCAAGAAACACCTCAACCTCGTCGCCGACCTTCAGCGTGCTCTCGCGACCGGGTCCGGAGAATTCACGCAGCGCCACGCGGCCTTCGGTCTTGAGGCCGACATCGATGACGGCCATGTCCTTCTCGATCGCAACCACTTTGCCCTTGATAACGGAGCTTTCCTGAAGGCTGCCGCCAGCGAAGGACTCATCGAGCATCGCGGCGAAATCGTCACGGGACGGATTGAGGGTATCAGTCGAAGCCATGTGTTCTCCAATGCGGCGACCGGCAGTTCGGGTTGATGTGCGTTTCGCGCGGGAAGGGTCAGGGGTCCGCAGCCCTGACGACCGTCGTGCGGAACATGCAATGACGGGCCGGCAGCAAGCCTTGACGTTCGAAACGATGGTGTGGCCCGGAGTCTTTCACAAGCGATCGACCGCAGAACGGTCGACATGGAGACTGAGCGGGACGTTCCTCCAATGGCGGCGGGAGCTTGAAACTCCGGCCGGTCCGCTCGGACAGCCTCGACACTTCGACGATGGTCCGGACGCCGTGGATATACCGTCAAAGCCGCAAGCGAACAAGGCTTTTGTAAAACACGCCCGGATCTCCCTTGATTGAATCAGAAACGAAGCTCCGGATTATTGTTTTGACGCGTTTTCTTCACGCGAACCGGTTTCCACTTCGCTCGAAAATGCTTTTAACCGCGCGGTTTGAACAGGAAGTTATTGCAGTAGTCCGGGTGGTCCCAGAATCGCGGACCTGACTGCCTCTGGTGGATCGCCGGATCAAATGCGGACACAGGATGCAGCGAACCTCGCTTGAAGAAGAACCCGTCATATCCCAGCCGATCGAGAAACCGGAAGACATCCTCGACCGTCGTTTCCGCGAGGTGCCTCGTCTCACATTCGAAAACGAGCCAGGGCCGCTTCTCCGATAGGATACGCCGGGCGCCTCGGAAAATCTCCAGTTCCGCCCCCTCTGCGTCGATCTTGATCAACGAGACGTGCTGTTCCCGCGGAAAATAGTCGTCGAGCGCGACGACGGGAACTTGCAGCCGCGTGCCGCCGGGTGCGTGCGTGACCAGCGAGGCGCCGGGCGAATTGATCGCCGGGATCGAGAGGCCGAGTACGCCGCTGCCGGACCATAACGCCTTCTGCTCAATGACGACGTTATGCCTTGGCGCGACCTGACGCAGATAGGCTGCAAGGGAGGGCTGCGGCTCGAATGCGAAGACTCGTCCGGCGCTTCCAACCCACCGTGATAGCCAGTAAATATAGCTGCCCTTGTGAGCGCCCACGTCGCACACGGTATCGCCAGGCCTGACATGGCCGCCGATGATGGAAAGCTCGGCGCGCTGATCCCGCCACCGTGCTTTCAGCGCACGCCACATGAACCGTGCATTCATGTCAGTCTCCCGGACCTGCCGAGCCGATCATGCGCGGTCTGGACGGAGCCTCGCAGCCTCGACGATCGCGATGGCGGCTTTCAAACCAGCCTCGATGTCGAGATGGGAGTTATCCAGGACATGAGCGTCAGCGGCGGCTTTCAGTGGTGCAACGGGCCGGTTACGGTCGCGTTCGTCACGCTTGAGGATATCAGCCAGAACCACCGCCTCATCAGCCTCCTCGCCCCGGGCCCGCGCCTCCAGCGTGCGCCGCCGGGCCCGCACGACAGGATCGGCCTCGACGAAAATCTTCACGTCGGCGTGCGGGCAGATCACGGTTCCGATGTCGCGGCCGTCGAGCACAGCGCCGGGCGGCTCGGATGCGAACTGCCGCTGAAAGGTCAGAAGCGCCTCGCGAACCTTGGGAAATGTCGAGACGACCGACGCGGCCTCGCCGATCGGTCGGGTTTTGAGAAGCGGATGACCGAATTTTTCCGGGTCGAGTTCAAGCGCGGCGGCGATCGCACGTTCTTCATCAGCAGGATCCGCACCGGCGTCGAGCAAGGCTTTGGCGACCGCGCGATAGATCACGCCGGTGTCGAGATGACGAAAGTGATAGTGGGCGGCAAGGCGCTTGCCGAGAGTGCCTTTTCCTGAAGCGGCGGGTCCGTCGATAGCGATAATCATGCGAAATCAGCTCCTAGCCGCTGCATCATCGGAACGAAATCGGGGAAGCTCGTGGCGATGAAGGCGATGTCGTCGACCTTGACCGGCGCGTCCGAGGCGCAGCCCATCACCAATGCCGACATCGCGATGCGGTGATCCATGTGAGTGGTGACGAGACCGCCCCCGGGCACATGGCCGCGGCCTTCGACGATCAGGTCGTCGCCGGCGATCTCGACTGCGACGCCGCCCGCGCGCAGCATCGCTGCGGCGGCCTCGAGGCGATCGGATTCCTTGACGCGCAATTCGTGCAGGCCGCGCATCACGGTGGTGCCTTCGGCAAAGGCCGCGGCGACCGCGAGCACCAGATATTCGTCGATCATCGAGGGCGCGCGTTCGGGCGGCACTTCGATCCCGCGCAGCTTGGATGCGCGCACGCGCAGTTGCGCCATCGGCTCGCCGGCGTCACGGCGTGTTTCGCTCTCCTCGATCGACGCGCCCATTTCACGCAGCGTCACGAACAGGCCGGTTCGCAACGGGTTTGTCATCACGTCGCTCAGCACGATGTCGGAGCCTTCCGTGATCAGCGCGGCAACGATCGGAAACGCCGCCGACGACGGATCGGCCGGCACCGTGACGGCTGCGCCGTGCAGTTCGGGCTGTCCGGTCAGCGAGATTTTGCGCCCGTGTGCGCCGTCGGCCACGGAGATGACGTCGGCGCCAAAATGTTTCAGCATCAGCTCGGTGTGGTCGCGGCTGGCTTCGCGCTCGATGACGGTGGTGACTCCCGGTGCGGACAGTCCCGCGAGCAGCACCGCCGACTTGATCTGCGCCGAGGCCACCGGCGTGCGGTACACGATCGGCAGCGGATCGCGCGCGCCTTCGAGCGTCAGCGGCAGGCGGCCGCCGTCGCTTTGCGAGATCACCCGCGCGCCCATCAATTCCAGCGGATCGAGAATCCGGCGCATCGGCCGCGAGCGCAGCGAGCCATCGCCATCGAAGGCGGCGCGGATGGGGCAGCCGGCCACCGCGCCCATCACCAGGCGGCATCCGGTGCCTGAATTGCCGAAATCGAGCGGAGCTTCCGGCGTCGCGAATCCGCCGGTGCCGACGCCGCGCACCGACCAGGCGATCCCGCCGGTATCATCGGCCCGCCGTTCGACCTTTGCTCCCAGCGCCTGCATCGCCTTGGCGGTGTTGAGAACGTCCTCGCCCTCGAGAAGGCCGGATATTCGGGTTTCGCCGACCGCCAGCGCCCCCAGAATCAGCGCCCGGTGGGAGATCGATTTGTCCCCGGGCACCCTGACGCGCCCGGTCAATGACTGGCATTTTCGCGCTTCAAGCGGCATGGTCTGGCCGGAAAGGGTCAATCTGCACGTCCCCGTTGTGGCGGCTGGTATCACAGCGACGACGGCGCGTCACGCCTCGCGAGCCGGTCTGCAAAGCGCTATTGACAGGGCCGCCGCAACTAGCCAAGTGAAGCACCGTTTTTCCAAGAACTCCCGGGATTCCACACGTGGCCAAATCCGAGCTCGGAACCAAGCGCATTTGCCCGACGACTGGCAAGAAGTTCTACGATCTGAACAAGAATCCGGTGATCTCGCCCTATACCGGCGAGGTCGTGCCAATCGTGGTGGCGCCGGTGCGGGGCCGCGGCGAGGCCGCCCGCGCCGCCGCAGCGTCAGGGGCCGATGCGACGCCGGAGCCCGCCGAGGCCGAGGAAATGGTTTCGCTGGAGGAAGCCGACGCCGAGGAGAACACCGGAAAGGTCAAGAAGGCCGTCGTCCCGGAGTCGGAGGATGATATCGAGATCGACGACAGCCTCGATGACGACGAGGATGATGACTCCACCTTCATCGCCGACGAGGAAGAGGGCGACGAGGACGTCACCGATATCATCGGTGACGTGGGAGATGACGAGGAGACTTGAGATCGGCCCTGAACTGTGGTTCAGGGTCTTTGCAGATCGCGCCGCCCCGATTGGGCGCGGACCGGTCAAGAGCGGGATGAGGAAAAGTGCGGTGCGGTTTTCCGCCCGCATCCCGCTCTGGAATATTGGAATCGATCATGATGATTCTGGATCGAACCGATCCGGAATTATCGTGATCCTGGGGCCATAGCTCAGCTGGGAGAGCGCTTGCATGGCATGCAAGAGGTCGGCGGTTCGATCCCGCCTGGCTCCACCATCTGCCGCCGTCATCCAGTACGGGCGATGGTTGCCGGATGCCGGACAAGCTGCATCCGTGCCGGCGCTGCGATCGCAAAATGACGCGATCCTGAACTGATTTCAAAGCGTCGAAGGGTATGCCGCACATCTTGAATGGCGTGCAGATCATGCCATATTTGATCTAACCGTCCGGGATCACCAGACGGCCGACGGGGTGCCGCAAGGGCCCCTGCGCGATCCGCCAAAATGCGGCGGTTCGGCCAATGGAACACGCGCCATCAGCTCCGGCGCGCGACCGGATGCCTAACCAGGAAACATTTTGTGGGCCGCGCGAGTCAAAGTCGCTTCGAGAGGACTTTGTAATGTCTCGTGTTCCTTCGTTATCCAGTCCGTTCCTTCTGGGCTTCGACGAGATCGAGCGAGCGCTCGACCGCGTCGTCAAAGGCGCCGACGGCTATCCTCCCTACAACATCGAGCGGTGCGACCGTGACAGCGGAGAGCCCGAACGCCTGCGGATCACGTTGGCGGTGGCTGGGTTTACCCGCGACCAACTCGATGTGACCATTGAGGAAAATCAGCTTGTGATCCGAGGCCGGCAGCAGGAGGATAAAGCCCGGCAGTATATCCATCGCGGCATTGCCGCGCGCCACTTCCAGCGTACCTTCGTGCTGGCGGAAGGGATGTTGGTGCTGGGCGCGGACCTGAAAAACGGGCTATTGTCTATTGATCTGGCCAGGCCGGAACCTGAAAGGGTCGTTAAGACAATCGCGATCAATGAACACGAATAATGCACGACCCGAAAAACGGCCGGTAAGCCGGCAAGAAAGCTTTCGGGTGCAACGAGTAGCGGACTCGACCGCTTAGTCTGTAAAAAGGAGTCGAGACCATGAGTGAAGTGATTTCCACGTTCCGACCTGAAAGCGTCTCGACCGAGGCGCTGGCGCAGCTCGGTGAAGGCCACATTGCCTATGTGAAGCAGGTTCGTTCAGAGGACGTGCCGGATTTGTTTCCGCAGGCTCCGAAAATCGCGCCCGGTCTCATGCTGTTTGCACTGCATGCCGCCGACGGCACGCCCATCATGCTCACCGATTCGCGCGAAGCCGCGGTCGCGAGCGCCTGGAGCAACGAGTTGCAGGCCGTCAGCGTGCATTGAGGCACGCCGCCGCGCGCGACATCAGTTTAGCAGGAAGCGGCGGCGCATCCAGCGCTGCCGCTTTTCTGTTTGCGGCCGTCGGCGGCGGGGCTGTATGGTCCCGCCAAACCACTGAACCTTCGGGAAAAACCTCATGCCCGCCTATCGCTCCCGCACTTCCACCCACGGCCGCAACATGGCCGGCGCCCGCGGCCTGTGGCGCGCCACCGGCATGAAGAACGAGGACTTCGGCAAGCCGATCATTGCGGTGGTGAACTCCTTCACCCAGTTTGTGCCCGGCCACGTTCATCTCAAGGATCTGGGCCAGCTCGTGGCGCGGGAGATCGAGAAGGCCGGCGGTGTCGCCAAGGAATTCAACACGATCGCGGTGGATGACGGAATCGCGATGGGCCATGACGGCATGCTCTACAGCCTGCCCTCGCGCGAGGTCATCGCCGACAGCGTCGAATACATGGTCAACGCGCATTGCGCCGACGCCATGGTCTGCATCTCCAACTGCGACAAAATCACGCCCGGCATGCTGATGGCGTCGCTGCGCCTCAACATTCCATCGGTGTTCGTCTCCGGAGGTCCGATGGAATCGGGCAAGGTCACGCTCAACGGCAAGGTCAAGTCCGTGGACCTGATCGATGCCATGATCGCCGCCGCCGATGACAGCGTGAGCGATGCCGATGTGGAGGTGATCGAACGTTCGGCATGTCCGACCTGCGGCTCGTGCTCTGGCATGTTCACCGCCAATTCGATGAACTGCCTGACCGAGGCGCTCGGCCTTGCCTTGCCCGGCAACGGCTCGGTGCTCGCCACCCACGCCGACCGCAAGAGCCTGTTCGTCGAGGCCGGACATCTCATCGTCGACATGGCGCGGCGCTACTACGAGCAGGACGACGAGCGTGTGCTGCCGCGTTCGGTTGCGAGCTTCAAGGCGTTCGAGAACGCGATGACGCTCGACATCTCAATGGGCGGCTCCACCAACACCGTGCTGCACCTGCTCGCCGCGGCTTACGAAGGCGAGGTGCCGTTCACGATGGCGGATATCGACCGGCTCTCGCGCCGCGTGCCGGTGCTGTGCAAGGTCGCGCCTTCCGTGCCGGACGTGCATCTGGAAGACGTGCATCGCGCCGGCGGCATCATGGGCATTCTCGGCGAACTCGATCGCGCCGGCCTGATCGACGCCAGCCTGCCGACGGTTCACAGCGCGTCCCTGAAGGATGCGCTGGAACGCTGGGACATCAAGCGGACGAAAAGCGAGAGCGTGCGCACCTTCTACATGGCTGCGCCGGGCGGCGTGCGCACCGAACTCGCATTCAGCCAGGACAAGCGCTTCGAGGAGCTCGACGCTGACCGCGCCAAAGGCTGCATCCGCGACGCCGAACACGCCTTCTCGAAGGACGGCGGTCTCGCCGTGCTTTACGGCAACATCGCGCGCGACGGCTGCATCGTGAAGACGGCCGGTGTCGACGACAGCATCCTGACCTTCTCGGGCTCCGCGCGGGTGTTCGAAAGCCAGGATGCTGCGGTGGACGCCATCCTCGGCAACCGGATCAAGCCGGGCGATGTGGTGCTGATTCGCTATGAGGGACCGCGCGGCGGCCCGGGTATGCAGGAGATGCTGTATCCGACCAGCTATCTGAAATCGAAGGGGTTGGGCAAGCAGTGCGCGCTGATTACCGACGGCCGCTTCTCCGGCGGCTCGTCGGGTCTGTCGATCGGCCACGTCTCGCCGGAAGCAGCGGAGGGTGGCGCGATCGGTCTCGTCGAGGAAGGCGACATCATCACGTTCGATATTCCGAATCGCAAGGTGCATCTCGATGTCAGCGATGCCGAAATCGAGCGACGTCGCGCGGCGATGGAGGCGAAAGGCGACAAGGCGTGGAAGCCGGCCGCTCCGCGGACGCGCCGCATTACCATGGCGCTGAAAGCCTATGCTGCGCACACCACCAGCGCCGCGCTCGGCGCCGTGCGCGTGGTGAAGGACTGAGCGCATCCCGTTGCGAGAGCGTTTTCGCGTGAAGCATGTCCTCGGGCTTGACGCGAGGAGGGATGAGCAACCGGCGCACGGACCATGCTCGGAACCGCCGCATCATCGACGATTGGCGTGGGCCGGTACGGCGTTTTCGATCAGCATTGCGGCTTTCTGTCAGCTCGCAATGCTTCGATCATCTGCTCCATCAACATAAGAATCGCTCAAAATCGGCGCCGCCTTCGGGATCCCGAATCATGAAGGGGATCTATTTCAATGGCTGGAGCGAAGATGCGGCTTGCAAACTGCTATCCGCTTTTTCGTTCATCCCGCTTACGCCAGGACGATTCGCCGCGGTTCAGGGGACCGTCGCCGGCGGCAGCGCCAGGACGGAATAGATCGCCTGCGCATCGCGCGAGGCGCGCAGCTTGTTGGCAATGTCCTGATCGCGCAGCAGGCGTGCGATTCGCGCCAGTGCTTTCAGATGATCCGCGCCCGCGCCCTCGGGGGCGAGCAGCAAAAAGATCAGATCCACCGGTTGTCCATCCATCGCTTCGAAATCGATCGGACGGTCCAGTCGCGCGAAAAGACCGAATATCTTGTCGAGTTTCTGCAGCTTGCCATGCGGGATCGCGACACCGTAACCGACAGCCGTGGTTCCGAGTTTCTCGCGCCGCAACAGCACCTCGAAAATCGCGCGGTCGTTTTGTTCCGTCAATTCAGCGGCACGCGCGGCCAGCTCCTGCAGCGCTTGCTTCTTGCTGTTGACCTTCAATGCAGGAATGATCGCCTCGGGTGCGACCAGGTCGGTAATCATCATATGACGTTCCGAGGTGAGGTTTGCCGTCAGGTTGCGAAAGACACGTCAGACAAGCAGCACAAACGTGAGCCCACATACGGGCGAACGCACACGGTAAGCGGTTCGCGGCCCTCCGGCCAGGATGACCGGCCTTATAGTCTAACGCGAGCCCGATGCCAATTCCCGAACTTTTGTCGGGGCCGGTGTAGACCGATTGCGAAGGCCGCAGACCATATGGACCGCCGTTCCAAGCGTCAATGCCAGCAAGTCAGGCCGAACCGTTGACGGACGGCGGGTCGATCCATCCCACATTGCCATCAGGTCTGCGGTAGATCATGTTTACGCGCCCGCTGGAGCCGTGCTGGAACACCAGCACCGGCGCGCCGGTGAAATCGAGTTCCATCACCGCTTCGCTGACAGAAAGCCGCCTCAGGGAGGTGATGGTTTCTGCGATGATCACCGGATTGAATGCGGTGACCTCGTCCTCGCCGTCCACAGCTGGCGCTTCGATCACGTAGCTCGGCGCGTCGAGTTCGGCGATCGCTTCCGCGGCGGCGTGCGCCTTGCGCGCCGAGCGATCCTTGAGGCGGCTCTTGTAGCGGCGCAAACGTTTTTCGATCTGCAACAGCGCCTGATCGGCGCTTGCATAGGCATCCGCGGCATTGGATTCGGCTTCGAGCGTTACTCCGGAATCCAGATGCAGCGCGCAGTCGGTGCGGAATCCAAAACCGTCCTTGCTCAGCGTGATGTGGCCCGAATACTTTCCGTCAAAATACTTTCGGAGAACTTCGTCGGTGCGACTGTTGAGCCGTCCGCGCAGTGCGTCGCCGACATTGATGCTCTTGCCCGAGATTCGAAGTGTCATGACAAGCCTCATCGATCATGAGTGGGAAAAGATTATCGGGCGTTGCGGGTGCGCAATCAAGCCGGTGCAGCGTCGCGCGAGCGGTTCGGCGGCGCCGTGCGCGCGCTCCCGAGCAGGTTCTGCTTTTCGCGGCGGCGTTGCACCGAGGAAGGAATGCGCAGCGCTTCACGATACTTCGCGACGGTGCGCCGGGCGATATCTATTCCGGCTTCGCGCAGCCGTTCCACGATGGTGTCATCGGACAGAACTGCCGATGGATCTTCCGCATCGACCAGTTGCCTGATGTGGTGGCGGACCGACTCCGCCGAATGGGCGGAACCGCCGTCGGCCGCGGCGATCGAAGCCGTGAAGAAATACTTTAACTCGAAGATGCCGCGATTTGTCGCCATGTATTTGTTGGCGGTAACGCGAGAGACGGTGGACTCGTGCATCTGGATCGCATCTGCCACGGTCTTGAGATTGAGCGGTCTCAGATGTGCAATACCGTGTGCGAAAAAACCATCCTGCTGCCGCACGATCTCGGTCGCCACCTTGAGAATGGTACGAGCGCGCTGATCGAGCGCGCGGACCAGCCAGGTCGCGTTTTGCAGGCAGTCCGTGAAATAGGTTTTGTCGCCGTCCTTGCGGATCGTCTTCGACAATTCGGCATAGTAGGTGTGGTTGACCAGCACACGCGGAAGCGTATCGCTGTTGAGTTCCACAAGCCAGCCGCCGTCCGGCCCGGGCCGCACGTATATGTCCGGCGCCACCGTCTGCGTGCGTGCGGCGCCGAACCTCAAGCCTGGCTTGGGATCGAGATGACGGATTTCGCCGATCATCTCGGCGAGGTCTTCATCGTCGACGCCGCAGATCCTGCGCAAGGCTGCGAAGTCGCGCCTCGCCAGCAGTTCGAGATGCTCGACCAGCGCCTGCATCGCCGGGTCGTAGCGGTTCTTGTCGCGCAGCTGAATCGCAAGGCATTCGCTTAAACTGCGGGCGCAGATGCCTGGCGGATCGAAAGTCTGCAACACCGTGACAGCGGCCGCCAAATCGCTATCGCCGGCGCCGAGCTTGTCGCCGGCATCGCCGAGGTCGGCCGGCAGGTAACCAGCCTCGTCGACGAGATCGATCAGATACCGTCCGATCATGCGTTGCGCCGGCGCCGTGACGGCCACCGCAAGCTGTTCGGCGAGATGTTCGCCGAGCGTTATCTCCGCCGCGACGAAGGCTTCGAGATTGTAGCTATCGTCGCTCGAAGCGCCGCCCCCCCATTCGGTGAACGCGACCGGCGCGGCATCCTGTGCGGTCCGCGCCGCGGCCTCGGCCGGTTCTTCCGGAAAGACGTTCTCCAGGCCGCTGTCGAAGGTCTGCTCGATCTCGGCGCGGCTGCCGAGATCACGGTTCATCCATTCGTCGGGGGCAGGTTCTGAGTCCTGGCTAACGGTGCGCTCGCTTGCGCCGCGATCCCCGAACGCCGACGCTTCGTCGCCTTCTGAATCGGCGTCCCTTGCGGCCGCCCCTTCGGCGGCCGGCGGGTCGGCGTCCTCGCCAGCGCGCTCCAGCAGCGGATTCCGCTCCAGTTCCTCCTCGACAAACGCCGAAAGGTCCAGATTCGACAGTTGCAGGAGCTTGATCGCCTGCATGAGTTGCGGCGTCATCACCAGCGACTGGGACTGTCGAAATTCGAGTTTCTGCGTTAGTGCCATGCCAAGAGCGGTCCAGATGGTCCGATTCTTGCTTAGCTTTTTTCGGCCCGATGTACAACTTTACGACGATAATCCGACCTTAATCCGACTTTCGGCGAGGTCTCTTATAGTCCTTTGAGCAAAGCATGTCCTCGGGCTTGAACCCGAGGGAGGACGGAGCACCGATTCTGATTCAATCAGAAGCGGAAAGTCTCTAGTAATCCAAGGCTTGCACCGGAGGCAGCGTCAGCTTTGTAGGGATTGCGCGCGGTTCGGCGGCCTTCGCCGCTGCCGGTTGTGCGTTCCGGCTGGCCGGCGCCGTCTGCGGTGCATCAGGAGCGGGGCGGCTATCGCTCACGGTTGTCTGCCCGCGATGCCTTCGTTTGGAGGATCGCCGGCGCGACCTGTTCGAGGAATGGCGCAACCCCCATGAATGCGCGATCGACGGCCCAGCCGTATAGCCGACCACCGCGCCCGCGAGCGCCCCGACCGGACCGAGCACCACCGCACCGGACAGCGCGCCGAGCGCGGCGCTGCCGGCACGTTCCTGCGCCAGCGCCCCCGACGAGAGCAGCACCAGCGCCGCCACCATAGCAAGGACCGTCTTCATTTGATGCTCCCCGTTTCGTCGGCGAGAAAGACTGACGAATGCGGCGAGACCGGGGTCGTCCCGCCGCCGATACGCCTGCCGAACCTCCCAATTTGGCCACTGCCGCGGTTCAGCTTCGGCAAGCTTTGGTCGGCTCGCCCGGCGCAAAGCGCAGGAGGACACTCCACATGTTCAAGACCAGCCTTATTTGTTGCGCTGCCGGTTTGCTTTTCGCGCTCCCCTCGTCCGCCGCGGACCTCTCCTACACGGACGAGGCCCCGCAGATGGTTTGTCATGAGGACGGGACTTGCTATCGCGCCCAGGGGCAGCGTTTCGTCGAGCGCTGGCAGGACGACGAGGGTGACGATGAAGTCTATGAGTATGAGCGCTCCGACTATCGGCCCCGCTATGGCGTGCCGCGCACCGGCTTCCATCGCAACTTTGACGACGGTCCGGCAGCTGAGGTCGATATCGATGACGGTTTCTGGTGAAGGTTCGAATCGCGCGTCGCGCAGCAGGGATCAAGCCGGGAAAGCTCGGCTGCTCTATAGCCGGAACTCCTCGCCCAGATACAGGCGCCGCACGTCGGGGTCGTTGACGATGGTCTCCGGGCTGCCCTCGGTCAGGATTTCGCCCGCATAGACGATGTAGGCGCGGTCGGTCAGGCCGAGCGTTTCGCGGACGTTGTGGTCGGTGATGAGCACGCCGATGCCGCGATTGGTCAGATGGCGCACGAGATCCTGAATATCACCGACCGCGATCGGGTCGATGCCGGCGAAGGGTTCATCCAGCAGCATGTAGTTCGGGCGCGTCGCCAGCGCGCGCGCGATTTCCACGCGCCGCCGCTCGCCGCCGGACAGCGCGATAGATGGCGATTTGCGCAGGCGCGTGATGTTGAATTCCTCGAGCAATGCATCGAGTTCGGCTTCGCGTTTTTTCTTGTTTGGCTCGACGACCTCAAGCACGGCACGAATGTTCTGCTCGACACTGAGGCCGCGGAAGATCGAGGCTTCCTGCGGCAGATAGCCGATGCCGAGCCGCGCCCGCTGGTACATCGGCAGCCTGGTCACGTCGTGACCATCGAGTTCGATGGCGCCGCGATCCGCGGGGATCAGGCCGGTGATCATGTAGAATACGGTGGTCTTGCCTGCGCCGTTCGGACCCAACAGACCGACCGCCTCGCCCCGCCGGACATAGATGCTGACGCCCCGCACGACCTGACGGGAACCGAAACTTTTTTCCACCCCGTGTACCGCAAGGTAGCTGGGGCGCGCGGCCATCCGCGGCGCGGCAGTCCCGTTGGAGGCGTCACGCGGCCGGGGAGCTTCCCGCCTAGGGGGCGGAGGAATCCGGGATTGCGAAACCGGCGGGGCCGGCGGAGCACTGGGACGCGTCCTGTGAGCGATAGGGGGAACCTCGCGCACCGGGCTGGTCAGCATGTCGCCGATGGTATCGCCGAGTGCCGTGATGTCCGTCCGGGTCCGTGCAAACGCTTGCGAGGCGCGTTTTTGCGGCCGTTTGCGGAATACATTGAAGATATCCACCATGGGCGCCTGCTCAGCCTCTCACGGTTGCTCGCCTGCGTTCCCCAGCCGGTCTGATTCGTCGGGTCACCATGGCGGAGCGGCTCGACCTTGCCCAGCGAGAGGCGGAAAATTGTGCCGACAAAACCTTTGACGGGAGGTGACCGGCCGTGCCTTGTGATCGGATTCTAGCATTCGCATCCCGTTTCGACGAACCTTCTTGCGAATGTCAGGATCGAAGGACCGCTCTCGAAGATAGACCGCTCGCGCATTTTCCGGCCAAGTGGAATCCGGGTCCCGCGAAGAAAATGCTCTCAATCAATAACGTGCGCGTATTCTGATGCCGTACCCCACTTTGCGGAATTCACTCCACCCAGATACAGAGCGTTATGCGCCGCTTCAACCTCCGAGATCGGCTCGCCGGCCGAACATCATGGTGTTACTTGGTTTTTTTGGGGGCAAGGGGCGGCATGGCCGGCCCGGAAGAAGCGCAGCTTTCGTCTTTCTGAATGAAGAGACCCTGGACCCTGCCGCTATTGGATTCCACGCGCGAGACCCCTGTGGTCATATCGACCAGAAGGCGGTCCCCCCGCAACACATTCTTGCATTGGCTCAACACGACTTTACCCCTCATCGTGATCAGATTGGTCGTGGTATCGAACACGGCGGTATCGCCTGTGACGACCTGATCCTTCTGGGTCACAACCACGTTGCCCCTGGCCTCCAGCCGCTTGATCGAGGACGCGCCAGCCGGCGCCGGCGCCGCCGCAGGTTTTAGCTTCGCCGGCGCGCCGCCCTTGGCCGTGGCGCTGCTCTGATAATAGACCACGAGCGTCTTTGACGTCATCGTGGTGTCGCCCTGCACCACCTTGACGTTGCCGGAGAAGGTCGCCTCCTTTTTCTTGTCGCGCATCTCCAGCGCGGCGGCCTCGATCTGGATCGGCTGATCGCGATTCTGCGAAAAGCCCTGCATAGCGTTGGGTACGCCCTGCACGGTGCTTTGCCCGGCCGCTTCTCCGGCCGCCATCACGGCGGCGGTGATCAATCCCGCCCGCAGCAGGAGGGTCAAGCGGGGCGGCGGCGGCAAGCCGCGAACACACTGCACCATTGAATTCATTTGGTATCGCCGCCCGCGCCGTCAGTTGCAGGAGGGCGGTCCATCACCAGATGCATGACGACATTGTTCTCGAATCGCACCACGTCGCCCTTTTCGGTGACCTGCATGGTGTCGGCGGTCAGCGTTCCGTTCAGCAATTTGACATCGACGGGCTGGTCAGAGGTGACCGTGCCCCGGCCCATATCGACCATCGCATGGGTCAACCGCGCCTCATATCCGGTCGAAGACCGCATGAAGATATCCTTTTGCAGGTCGAGAATCTGCGTTTTCGTATTGAACATCCCCGTATGGGAATTCAGCGTCACCGTGGAATCGTCCTCCATAAGCACCTTGGCTCGCAAGGTATGCAGTTCGACGCGATCGGGATCGGTGACGTCCTGCGTCGCCGTCGTGGCCTGCATCTCGTAGGGCCGCTTGTCCGGCGTGAAGCCGGCAAGGCGCGGCGATTCCATGGTGATCTTGGTGCCGGAGACGACGAGATTATCCATGTCGAGCGGCAGGTTCGCCAGCGCGTGGAACGGATTGAAGGTCGCGATCCCGATTAGCGCGGCCATCGCCAGCCCGACCGCCCCGGGCACCGCGATCCGTAGTACCCGGACCATGCGGCTGTGGCGGGCGGCGCGGGCGAACCTGGCTTCCAGCCCGGCCTGCATTCCCGCTTGATAGATAGGATTGTGAACTGAATACACCGCTGCTCCAGGCGTCTGTCCTGGTTATCCTACCTCGAAACGGGGGGCTTCGCAGCCGGACACCGTGCTGCACTTGCCGCTTTTAACCGCCGAAGGCGTGCCACCGAGGACGATGAGTGTGACCGAAAAGGGGCGAAAGCTGTAAGGCCGACTGCGTCACGGCGATCATCGGGCGCGGCTCACGAATGCGCGAAGATGTCCTCTGCGTCCCAGCCGGACAGATCGAGCATCGCTCGCGCCGGCAGGAACTCGAAACACGCTTGCGCCAACCCGGTGCGATCCTCGCGCGCCAGCATGGCGTCGAGCTTGTCGCGCAAAGCGTGCAGATGCAGCACGTCAGAGGCGGCGTAAGCGAGCTGTGCGTCGCTCAGCGCAAGCGATCCCCAATCGCTCGATTGCTGCTGCTTCGACAGGTCGATGCTGAGAGCCTCGCGCACCAGGTCCTTCAGGCCGTGCCGGTCGGTATAGGTGCGGGTCAGTCGCGAAGCGATCTTGGTGCAATAGACCGGCCGGGGCATCACGCCGAATGCGTTGTGCAGCGCGGCGAGGTCGAAACGTGCGAAGTGGAAGATCTTGACGATGGCCGGATCGCCGAGCAGCTTCTTCAGGTTCGGCGCGTCATGCTGCCCGCGCGCGATCTGGATCACGTCGGCCGAACCGTCGCCCGGCGACATCTGCACCACGCACAAGCGGTCGCGGTGCGGCTTGAGCCCCATGGTCTCGGTATCGATCGCCGCCGAACCGGTGTAGCGCGCAAGATCCTGGTCCGGCAGGTCGCCGCGATGCAGGCGGATGGTCATGATGTCCTGGCCTTCATGATGTCGGGTCTCGTCGAATCGATTGGCGCGCTAAAATATCGTTGAAACGGCTAACAAACGAGGGCGCATGCACATTCGCCAGCTGACCGCCCGGTCCGCGCCCGACATGCAACTGGACAGGGCGAAGGGACGCAAGAAACGCAACGCTGTTCCGGTCCGATAGCAGGAATATTTACCATTTGGTGGGATTAAGGGAGCGCGTGAGACTTACCGATTCGCTGAGTTCCTAGCATGAATCTCAAGCCGTCCTGATCCTTGCAAGGCGAGCCCCTCAGCGATACGATTCAGGTGATGGATTAGCCGGAGGCGAAAGCAGCGATGCAGGCGGACGTCAAGAAGCAGATGCTTTCTCTACTCAACTTCCGGTTGCTGGCGCTGTTGTTGCCGGCGCTGGCCCTGTCGATCCTGGCGGGCATGGTGATGTACGCCCTCGGATACTTCTCGATGGTGTACGGCGAGGTGGTGCTCGTCCTGAAGATATTGATGCACCTCCTTCTGGCCGTCTGGTCGGCGGTGAAGGCGATTCTTCTGGGAATCGTGGTCTTCGGGCTTCTGCTCGTTTTTCTATCGCCGGTCTTGATCGTCCTGTGGGAATTGCGGAAGAAGCAGAACCCACCGTCCGACGCCTCAAGTCTGACATCTCATCCCTCATCCAGTACGGCGGCAGAAACGCGGCTCTAGAAGCATGATCCCGAAAGTGTAAACCGGTTTCGGAAAAGATCATGCTCAAACAAAAAGATAAGCCGACGAGTTTGATTCAACGCAGTT
This sequence comes from Nitrobacter sp. Nb-311A, assembly GCF_000152905.1. Classification (GTDB taxonomy): domain Bacteria; phylum Pseudomonadota; class Alphaproteobacteria; order Rhizobiales; family Xanthobacteraceae; genus Nitrobacter. The sequence goes on along the minus strand of NZ_AAMY01000002.1, from coordinate 175,155 downwards.
GAAACAGATTCTAGAGTCTGTCGCCCTTCAGGGAAACGCTGAAAAGACCCCGGCTTTTTGATTTGACGCGTTTTCCTTGCGCGAACCGGGGTTTACTTCGCTCGAGACGTTCTAACTAAGAACCGCCGGAACTCTCCTTCTGGGTGCTCGCTAGGTCGGCCAGATAGGCTCGTGATCGCGCGACATCGGGGTTATCGGGGCCGAGCGCTTTCTCCCGGATCGCCAGCGCGCGCTTGTAGAGCGATTCGGCATCGGCGTAGCGCGCTTCCGCTTTGTAGATCGAAGCCAGATTGTCCAGCGCCGACGCGACCGAGGGATGGCTAGGGCCGAGCGACTTCTCGAACACCATGATTGCTCGCTTGTAGAGCGGTTCGGCGTCGGCATAGCGGCCCTGGACGCTGTACAGCTTGGCCAGGCTGTTGAGCGATTGCACGATCTCGGGGTGGTCAGGCCCGACGGCTTTCTTCCAGATGGCCAGCGCCCGCCTGTAGAGCGGCTCGGCCTCGGGGTAGCGAGCCTGGGCGCTGTAGAGCTCGGCGAGATCGTTCAGCGCCAGCGCGACAGAGGGGTGATCGGGCCCGCGCGCCTTCGCGAAGATCGCCAGCGCCTGCTTGTAGAGCGGCTCGGCCTCGTCATAACGTCCCTCTTCTTTGAAGAGTTCGGCCTGATCGTTTAGCCTCGCCGCCAGCATGATATCGGACACGGCCATGAACGGTGCACTCCTGACGCACGTGTGAGTTTAGCAAGAAAGCCGGAGACCCTATGCCACTAATTCGTACTCTTTGGCAGGGGGGGCTTCGGGGGCCCAGCGCCTTTTCACTCTTGTCGCGATTCTTGCCGCGAATTCGGCGACACCGGGATGACCACCATTGCCCAACGTCTTTTTCACCCAGGGCGGGCCGCCAGGGCAGGGCTGTTTTGAGTTGGGAGGAGCCGAAATCCCGCAAGCGCGCAACTTAGCGCTGAGTATGTGGAACCCGGCGGGTCAAGCATCGTTTGACTCACCAATCGGTTCTGGCGCGTAGCGTCCTTTGGAGATTCGACCTGCTTAAGGATCCATCGATTCTCGTTCCGGGAGCGACCGTGTGGTTCAAATCCCGGGCGCCACGAATGGCGGTTCTCAATGACGCCGCCGAGTACTTTGCGGCGTTGCGGGACTCCCTTCTACAGGCCGAAACACAGATACAGATCGTTGGGTGGGATATTCACAGCGAAACCCCGCTGGTCGGACCCTCGGGGGTCGTCGACGACGACTTGCCCCTTTTGCTTGCTCCTTTTCTCAAGGCGCTATTAAAGCTCAAGCCCAAACTGAAAATCGACATTCTCATTTGGGACTTTGCGGCGCTGTACGCCGCCGAGCGCGAAGCCAATTCTGCTGCCAAGTTCGCCGATGCGGCCGACGACAGAATTCGTTTCTGCTGGGATTCGTGTCTTCCGCTTGGCTCGGCGCAGCACCAGAAATTTGTCGTCGTCGACAACTCGCTGGCTTTTGTCGGAGGACTCGACCTGACGATCCGGCGCTGGGACACCAGCGACCATCTTCGCGAGCATCCACTTCGAAAAGATCCGCAAGGAAAACCTTATCCGCCCTTCCATGATGTCCAGTGCATTGTCGACGGCGATGCGGCGGCGGCTCTCGGTGAGCTTGCGATGCGGCGCTGGCAAGCGGCGGGTTGCATCTTTGAGAAGATCGATTCTGCCGCCGCCGACCGGTGGCCGAAATCCGTACCGATCGGTGCGCGGGATGTCACTGTCGGGATCGCCAGAACAGAGGTGGCAAGCCGTTCATCCGGGGATGTTCACGAAGTTGAACTCCTGTTCGAAAAGTTGATTAGCGTCGCGAAGACGTTTGTCTACCTCGAAAACCAGTTCATCAGCGCCACGAAGATCGCCGAGCTTCTCGCCCAACGAATGGCAGCCGTTCCATCGCTTCAAGTGTTGATTATCGCTCCGAAACTACATTCGTCATGGCTTGAGTCGCGGGCGATGCAGAGCGGCTCCAACTCCTTCCTCGATCCATTCAAGAAAGCCGGCGTCAGGAAACGATTGCGGATTCTTCATCCATCCTCGGCGGGCCAGCCAATCATGGTTCATAGCAAGCTGATGATTGTCGATGATGATCTCGTTCGGATCGGGTCGGCCAATCTCAACAACCGCTCAATGGGCGCGGACAGCGAATGCGACCTTGTGTACGAGGCGACAACCGAGGCCCACCGCGACTTCATTCGCAGGCTGCGCCGGCGACTCATCGGTCATTTTTGCGGCGTGGCCGAAGAAGAAATTGCCGAGAATGAACTCCGTCTGCTGCAGTTCCTCGATTCCTATGCAGTTGCAGGAGCAGCGAAGGCGCTGCACCCGATCGAGGTCGGGCAGATTCCGTTTCGCGCGATCAACGATTTCATCCAACCCATCGCCGATCCTCGCGTACCCTTGAACCTTGAAGGCGCCGCGAACAGAATGTGGACGACAAAAACTATTCTGGGCATGGCGGGCCTCGTGCTCATGCTTGTGGCCCTGGCGGCACTCTGGCGTTACACGCCGCTGCGCAGCTATGCCGATATCGGTTTTCTATCGGCCCTCATGAGTCAGGATGATTCCCCATTTGCCGTGCTCATCGCTATCGCCTGCTTTGTGCTCGGCGGCTTGATCATATTTCCTGTCGTGGTTCTGATCGCAGCGACGGCCGCGGCATTGGGGCCCTGGACCGGCGCGATGACCGCTGTGGCGGGTGTCATCCTGAGCGCCTCCCTGCTCTTTATGATAGGGCGTTATCTTGGCCACAAACGGCTGCAAAAGCTTCTCGGGCCTCGCGCGTTGCGCGTTCAGGAGCGGCTGGTCGGGAGGGGGATCATCGCGGTCGCCATTCTCCGGATGGTCCCGCTCGCCCCATTCTCGATCGTCAACGTTGTCGCGGGCGCGAGCCAGTTGAAACTGGGAGACTTCCTGGTGGGTACGATCCTTGGCATGATGCCGGGTATCGCGGTCATGGCTGCGCTGGGTTCACAGATTGCCGATTTTGCGAAGAACGCATCCTGGGGGAATGTGTTTCTTCTTGGCTTGACAATTGTTATCTGGATCGCGATCTGCCTGGCGGCTCAGTTCGTCGTCACCTGGCTCGCCGGACGGAACGCATGACGCTTACAATCCGCGTGATGACGTGGAACGTACACGGCACATTCAATCTCAATCCGCGCTTTGATATCGAGGCGGTCGCGTCGATCATTCGGAGATGGTCGCCCGATATCGTCGGATTGCAGGAGATCGACTCCCGCGGACGCAACGACAATCCTTTCGAGCGTCTTGCAGGTGTCGTGGGCGCGCATAACGTCGATGCCAGATCGATCGTCACCGCGGATGGCGATTATGGGCAGGTTCTGCTGAGTAAATGGCGGTTCATCCGAGCGCCGACCATCGTGGATGTTTCATACCGGGAACGGGAGGCGCGCAGGGCGATTTCCGCCTGTATTCAGTCCCCGATCGGGGAGATCGCAGTTATCGCCACCCATCTCGGGCTAAGCATCCGCGAGCGCCATGAGCAGGCGCGTGCAATCGTCAATCTCATCGATGCACCCAGAACCGTCGTGCTCGGCGATTTCAACGACTGGTTCTGGGTCAAATCGGTCAGGCGAATCCTGGCGCAGCGATGTCCCGTGCGGACCAGAATGCGCACCTTTCCCTCATGGTGTCCCGTGCTTCGACTTGATCGCATTTACACCGTGCAGACCGGGAATATTGTCAGGGCATGGACCGATCCGGAAGCCCGCGGTCGCTCGGATCATTTGCCGGTCATCGCCGATGTGATGTTTTCGTAAGCCCACGCCTGGGCTGCGCGGCCGGAGGGCGGCCTTGTCCGTCTTCTGGGCAAATCTCGATCGCCGCTTCGACAATCGGAGCTCTCTGCGCTTTCACACAAGAGTCAGTCCGTCGTTAACTTGAGCCATCGCATGACTCTGATTCGGCGTGAGGATGTTTCGACAATCGAAGAAGGGCAGGCCGATAAGGCGGATAGGGGTCGTCGTCGTCGGGGATCGCGCAATATCCGAATTCCTGCTGTATCCGCTGTATCTCAGCGGCGCGTTCATTCAGGCGTTGCGCATGCTCCTGTGACCGGGCCTTCCAATAGCGGAACGTTTCGGGCGCGATGGGTACGAACGCCGTGCCGAAGAGCGTGGGATCGGGAACGACGGTTTGCCCGAGCAGGAGAAATTTGTCGGAACCGACGAAGACCAGGGTGGCATAGCCGGGGGCACCTCTCGCCCTTATCCCGTTGAGTGACAACTCACGCAGCTTGCTGAAGTAAGGCTCCTGCCGCCAACGGTCGGGATGGTTGGGATCGACCTGAACGTTGACCGCACCCTCACTGAAATGCATCACCAGGCGGGCCTTCTCGGGAAACCAGTCATCGTTGAAATGACCTTGCAGCCAAGCGCAAGTGAACGATCGGCACATCTGAGGACGATCGTTGTAGATGGTGCATCCTTTGCCGGTCTCCCAATGCCTGCATAATTCATTCACCGGTTTGGCGACCGCTGTCACCTCGAGGATATCGCAACAGCAGTTGCATGATCCGCATTGCCGGACGTTTGGTTTCGTCGGCATGACGGGCAGCCTGAAGCCTTCACTGTCGCGAATAATCCGCTTCTGTTTTTCAAGCGAATGCAATGCGCGTTCGACTTTCAGACGGGACAATCCGGTCGCGTCGATAATACCACGAACCGTCGTTGCACCTCTCTCGACCGCGAGAGCAACTTTCGAAATCGCTTCCATCGCGTTTCCTGCTTATGACTCAGCCGTGCGACGCTTCTTCTCACTTCCGTGGAGGAGCCGCCGCTCCAAGTATTCGGGCGCCATCGCCGAACGACCTCCGGCGCACTCTTCTGCGTTATCCGCAATCGGGACCAGCACGGTGCGACATGGAACTCCCCGGAAACGATACCGGAAGGGCGCATCTGCTATTGCCGCCAGACAACAAGGGTAACATTCCCAGCGGCCATTCCGTTGGACTCGACGACTCTTCGCGGCCCGCCGCTGGTATCGCGCGACACCGGCGGAGGGCGACAGCTGTTTTCAATGGTCGGGCCTGAAACACTTCAGGTGGAAATTGTCAATGTTTTGTTTTAATGGTGAGGGCATCCGCTGTGACGGACCTCAGCGGCACGGAGATTGAAAAGAATCCGCGGCGCCCTCCATCTTGTCGACGGTGCTGAACTCCCGATAAACTGTGCATGCTATCGGGTAGAAAGGATAAGATTTTAGAATCAGAAGCGGGACTCTCAGATTTTGATTTGCCGCGTTTCCCTCGCGCGAACCGGGAACCACTTCGCTTGAAAACGCTATAGGCCAAGTGTTTTCCGGCACGAACGCACAGCGCCGCGCGGCGGAATATGCTCGCCGGCGGCGCTGGCTTATACGCACTGGGCCCTGAAATCCCCAGCAACGATGAGTCGCTCGAACCTACTCAAAGGTTCAGATCAGCTTTTCGTCTATCCCTCATGACGAGGCATAGCGAGCGGCGATGCGTAGCCATTTGTGCTTGGGCTTTGCAAAGAACCGACGGCCGTCGCTATGGGGCCGCGCTTGCCTTTATGCCTAAAGGCTCAAACCGAACTCGGCAGGCTCTGGTTTTGCGCAAGGGCCGATGGCTTTCGCCGTGTGCGGCTCAAGCTCATCTGTTGTGAAGTTGAAAGTGAACCGCGGCATGCTGTTGGTGCCCGTGAGGCATCGCATGGCTGCTGCGTCCGTTCGTGAAATAAACGAGACTGGCCATCAGCACGACAACCGCGCCTGCCATAGCCCAGCCGGCCGGATTATTATTCGATCTCTTCCTCTTCGCAAAATTGTTGTCTGTCGGGAATAGCATAGCAGACCTCGGTTTGGCACTGTCTGTTACCGGTCCGAAGGCGGCCGAACACAGGCGCGTGATGATCAGGACGAATCGGCCTCTGCCACGAAAGCCGGGCAAACGGATAACAGGACTTGGTTTATTTGTGCAGTGCAAAGTCGGCATGGCTGCGATACGATCGCGGCATAGCTCTGAAATCGAGACATCTTGCGAGGAGATGAAACGGCGGTGCGCACCAATGAATGTCGGGTGCCGCCCGCTGATACACCACGCCCGGACCGAATGGTCTTGATCGCGCCGCCATCGGCCGCCGGCGAATTCATGACGGGGTACATGTCGGGCGGGCGGGCGCGCGCTTGCTGAATGGGTGATGCGACGATCTTTGCCGCTTCGCGGGTCTGGCCATTCCGAGCGCCAATGTGTCCCGCCCATGTGGGCTGCATTCGGGTGGTTTTAGGGCCGATTTGTGCTCGGTTACCTACGAACCGATGGTGCCCAGGAGATGGTGCCCAGGAAAGGACTCGAACCTTCACGGCCTTGCAGCCACTGGCACCTGAAGCCAGCGCGTCTACCAATTCCGCCACCTGGGCCCGGCGGGGTTAGTAGGCATCGGCTGCGCGCTTGTCAAATCCTTGAAGCGGCGCTCGAATGGTCGGCTCGACGGTCCGCCGGTTGACGGGCGTCTGAACGGCGGCATATCCCTTCTGCCGACGCGAGACCAACGCCTTTGAGGATCCAGATCATGGCATCGAATTCGGACACGCTCGTCACGGTTTTCGGAGGCTCGGGCTTCCTCGGCCGGCATGTGGTGCGCGCGCTCGCCAAGCGTGATTACCGCATCCGGGTCGGCGTCCGGCGCCCTGAGCTGGCCGGGCATCTGCAGCCGCTCGGCAAGGTCGGCCAGATCCATGCCGTGCAGGTCAATCTGCGCCATCCGGCGTCGGTCCGCGCGGCCATGCGGGGATCCCACGTGGCCGTTAATCTGGTCGGCATCCTGACCAAGAGCGGCCGGCAGACGTTCGACGCCGTGGTGGCCAAAGGCGCCGCCACCGTCGCGGAGACGGCGGCGGCCGCCGGCGCGCGCCTGGTGCACGTTTCGGCGATCGGCGCGGATCCGACATCGGCCTCGGCTTACGCCCGCGCCAAGGCCTCCGGAGAAAAGGCGGTCCTGGCGGCGGTGCCGTCTGCGACCATCCTGCGGCCGTCGGTGATGTTCGGTCCCGAGGACCAGTTCGCCAACCGGTTCGCCGCGCTGGCGCTGATGTCGCCCGTGCTGCCGCTGATCGGCGGCGGCGCGACCCAGATGCAGCCGGTCTATGTCGGCGACGTCGCAACCGCCGCGGCCGACGCTGTCGACGGCAAGGCGAAAGCGGGCGCCGTCTATGAGCTCGGCGGCCCCGAGGTGCTCTCGATGCGCGAGATCATGCAGATCATCCTGCGCGTGATCGAACGCGAGCGGATGCTGGTGCCGTTGCCGTTCGCAATTGCGCGCCTCAAAGCGATGTTCCTACAGTTCGCGCCGGGGCCTCTGAAACTGACACCGGATCAGGTCGAGCTGCTCAAAACCGACAACGTCGTTTCCAACGCGGCGATCGCCGCAGGCCTGACGCTACAGGGACTTGGGATCACGCCGGACTCGATGGAGGCCGTGGTGCCGCAATATCTCTGGCGCTTCCGCAAGGCCGGCCAGTTCGCGCCGAAGGGGGCGTGAGACATTAAGTATTTCCTTGTGGGGGAGGGGAAGGGAAGGGGCAAAATCCGACTCGGTGATCTACGACGCCTCTCTTCACCAAGAGAGCAGGCGGTACGTCGGTCGATGTCGCGATCACTATCGAGTTGAAGGTTACCGCCCCAGCGCCAGCGCGATCAGACCGAGCGTGCCGACGATTACCCGCCACCACGCAAAGAACGTAAAACCGTTGCGCGTGACGTAGCTCAGGAAAGCCTTGACCACGATGATCGCCGTGACGAACGACACCACGAAGCCGATCGCGACGGTCCCGAGATTGTCGGTCGTCATGTCGGCGTGGTTCTTGTAGAAGTCATAGGCGAAGGCGCCGGTCATGGTGGGGATCGCGAGGAAGAATGAAAACTCGGCCGCCGCGCGCTTGTCTGCGCCGAGCAGCATCGCAGAGACAATGGTGGCGCCGGAGCGCGACACGCCGGGAATCATCGCGACGCATTGCGCGATTCCGATCCAGACATACATCGGCAGCGGAAACGCCGTGGCGTCGTGCTCACGCGGCCGGTGATCGAGCTGGTCGACCCACATCAGCACCGCGCCGCCGACGATCAGCGAGAAGCAAACCACCCACGGATTGAACAGCAATTCCTTGATGTACTTGCCGGCGATCAGGCCGACGATCACCGCCGGCAGGAAGGCCGCGAGCACACCGATGACGAAGCGCCGGTCCGCGGGATTGGAGAACATGCCGAGCGCGACCTGCCACAGTTTGGCAAAATAGATCACCACAATCGCCAGAATCGCGCCGGGCTGGATCAGCACTGTGAACGTGTCCCAGAAATTCCCTGAACCGAGATCGAAGAAGCGTTCCGCCAGCAGCAGATGGCCGGTTGAGGACACCGGCAGGAATTCGGTGACGCCCTCAATGACGCCGAGAATCACGGCTCTGATCGCATCGGAAATCATGGGAATAGCCTGCTCTGAATTCTGGTCGACTGCGAACGGTGTCCTTCTCGCTTATTCGCCGCAGGGCAGCAATGCCCAAAATCCATGAATCTGCGCCCCGCGTGGCTCCACTTTCATTCGGATTTCGTTGCAGGGAGCTTCGTTCGCGACGAGTGAAGATGGCGGCGAATGCGATTTCACCCGCGACGTGCCAGCTCAGCGATGAGGGAGACGTTAACGCTCTGCCGTTAACGCTTTAGAGATACTTTCTTAAGCATCGCAAACTTATCAAGGACCCATGTTCACGTTGCTTCATCATCCATTCTGTCCGCAATCACGCTTCATTCGCCTGGTTCTCGGCGAGCATGGACTCGATGTCCGGCCGGTGGAAGAGCGGGTGTGGGAGCGGCGTGAAGCTTTCCTGAGACTCAATCCGGCCGGCACCACACCGGTGCTGATCGCCGAAGGCATCCCGGCGGTTCCCGGCGCCGCAATCATTGCGGACTATCTCGACGAGACCTATGGCGAACGCGTCGGCGAGCGCCGGCTGCTGCCGACGTCGATGCCCGAGCGCATCGAGGTGCGCCGTCTGATGGCCTGGTTCAATGAGAAATTCTTCGATGAGGCCTCCGGTCCGCTCGTGACCGAACGCATCTACAAGCGCTTCATGGGGGAAGACATCGGCGGCGGTCCGCCGGAAACCGACGTCATGCGCGCCGCCAGGACCAACGTGCGCTACCATCTGGCTTATATCGGCTGGCTGGCGCGAACCCGGAATTACCTGGCCGGCGATCGGCTGACCTATGCCGATCTCGCCGCGGCGGCGCATCTGTCTGCGATCGATTATCTCGGCGACGTGCCATGGGCCGAGGACGAGGCGGCGAAGGCATGGTATGCGCGGATCAAGTCGCGGCCATCGTTCCGTCCGCTGCTGAGCGAATGGCTGGCGGGCGTGCCGGCGTCGCGCACCTATGTCGACCTGGATTTCTGAACACGGCGGCCATCGCGCGCGCCGCAATCATCCCCGCCGGTTCTCATATGCCTTCAAATGCGTATGGCCGGTGCGAAGTCTCGGTGCCGGCAGCTTCGCGGCCTCGGCGCGGGTGAGGAGATCGCCGACGATGTGATCGGCCTCGATCCGCGCGCCGGCCTCGATATCGCGGAACATGGATGCGGTCAGCGGAGAATCTTTCGCCGTCAGCATCGTCGAAGCGCCGCTCAGGAACTCTTCCCGCGGCGCGTAGCCTGCCGCCGTCGCGATACCGGCGATTTCATCCAGCAAGGCGAGGATGAAGTCGCGTCCGCCAGGCGCGGCAACGATCTGGCCGATGGATGCGCGCATCACGCAGGTCACGCCGGCGAGCGTCGCCAGAAACGCCCACTTCTCCCACATGTCCTGAATGATGGTTTCGGACGGCTGTGCTCCGCAACTGGCGCCGGCGAAGACGTCGGCGATCGCCCCGACGCGTTCGCTCATGCCGCCGTCGCGTTCGCCGAAACGGAGCGACTGCATCGGCGCGAGATGGACGACTTCGCGCTTCTCGTTGAGCGTGACCGCGAGCGAACACAGTCCCCCGAGCACGCGCTCGCGGCCGAATACAGCGTCGAGCGTCCGCAGGTGCCGCATCCCGTTGAGCAGCGGGATGATTGCTGTCCGCGGCCCTGCCGCCCGCGCAAACGATGCGATCGCGTCTTCGAGGTCAAACGCCTTGCAGCTCAGCAGAATCAGGTCGAAGGTCCCGCTCAGGCCGTCAGCCTGGACTGTCGGCGGATTATCGAGCGTGAAGTCGCCGTGCGGGCTCCTGACGACAAGACCATTGCTCGCCAGCTCGGCGGCGCGTTTGGGGCGCACCAGGAACGTCACATCCTGACCGGCCTGTAGCAGCCTGCCGCCGAAATAGCCGCCAGTGGCGCCGGCCCCGACAATGAGAATGCGCATCGATGTGTGCTCCTTGCATGGTCGCGTCTTGTTCTTGTCACCGGTTTGCATCATCGGCCATCAGGAAAAAGACGTACGCCACGACAATGGTCGCGTGGCGGTCATGATCGAATCCTTGGCAGAAGCTCGGTGCCTCGTCGCAGGTAATCGCCTCAACAACCTGACCTCTCAATATCCCGCGGCACGCGACCCACGGGTCCGCGGGTCCGGCGCACCGAACAAGCCGTTGGGAGTGATGGCGATGGAGTTGGCCGAGGTCTGTCCCATCGGCACGACAACAGTGTGGCCTCGCGCCCGCAACCCCGCGATGATGTCATCGGGGAAGCCTTGTTCCGCGCGGACCTCATCCGGCATCCATTGATGATGCAGCCGCGGGGCCTGGACCGCGGCTGCAATGTCCATATCGTAATCGAGCACGTTGACGATTACCTGAAGCACGGTGGAGACGATGCGGCTGCCGCCGGGCGATCCCGTCGCCAGCACCGGTTTACCGTCCTTCAGAACGATGGTCGGCGTCATCGAGGAGAGCGGCCGCTTGCCGGGACCGGGCAGGTTGGCTTCGAATCCGACCAGCCCGAAGGCGTTCGACGCGCCCGGCGCGGCGGTGAAGTCGTCAAGCTCGTTGTTGAGCAGGACGCCGGTGCCCTCCGCCACCAGTCCGACGCCGTAGCTGAAGTTCAGCGTGTAGGTGTTGCTGACGACATTGCCGAAGGCGTCGGCCACGGAAAAATGCGTGGTGTTGTCTCCCTCGCGCGACGGCGGCACGAGCACGGTGGCTGCGGGCGTCGCGTGCCTCATGTCGATCGAAGCGCGCTGTTTCGCGGCGTAGTCTTTCGCAAGCAGGATTTTAACGGGGGCGTTGACGAAAGCGGGATCGCCGAGATAGCGCGCGCGATCCGCATAGGCGCGCTTCATCGCCTCGACCAGCACATGCAGCGAATCCAGCGATCCCTGATGCAGATCGCGCATCGGGAAGCCTTCGAGGATATTCAGCGATTCGAGAAGCACGGTGCCGCCCGACGACGACAACGGCATCGAAACGACCTCATAGCCCCGATACCTGCCACGTACCGGCTCACGGATCAGCGGCCGGTAGGACTTGAGGTCTTCGAGCGTCATGATCCCGCCGGCAGCGCCGATCGCCTTCACCAGCTTCGAAGCCACCGGCCCTTCATAGAAGCCTTGCGTCCCGCGCTCGGCGATCGCGGTCAGGGTTTCGGCGAGATCAGCCTGGACCAGCCGGTCGCCCTCCCGCAGCGCAGTGCCGTCGGGATGCGCGAAAATCTTCATCGAGGACGGCCATCGCGTGAGACGTTCATGCGACTGCGGCAACGTGTCGGCGCTGTCGTCGGCGATTTCGAGTCCGTCGCGCGCCAGCGCGATCGCAGGCTGAAGAAGGCGGGCGAGGGTGAACTTGCCGGAGCCATATTTGTCGAGCGCCAGCGCCAGCCCCGCGACGGTGCCGGGGACGCCAATGCCGAGCGCCGAATCGCGCGACTTCGCCGGGTCGGGCCTGCCGCTGGCGTCGAGGAAGGTATCGCGCCCCATCGCACCGGGCGCGGTCTCGCGATAGTCGATGGCGATGTCGCGGCCGGGGTCGGCCAGGTGAACCAGCATGAACCCGCCGCCGCCGATGTTCCCGGCGCGCGGATAGGTGACCGCGAGGGCGAAGCCGGTCGCGACCGCGGCATCGACCGCGTTGCCGCCCCGCGCGAGCACCTCCGCGCCGATCTTGGTCGCCAGCCGCTCCTGCGCCACCACCATGCCGTGTTTGGCGGTGACCGGACGGATCGCGCCGAGGTTGCGGCCGGGACTTTGGCGCGTGCATCCTGCGCGAGGGCGGGCGAGGAGAGGGGCGCCAATGCGATGATCACGCAGAAGGCGATCACGGAAAATACGTACCGGCGTGGCTTACGACGGATCATCCATTCGGTCCCGATCTGGAGGAGTCGTTTTCGTTAATGGCAACGATGCTATAGGAACTCAGGCGCGAGGTCAGACGCCCATGGTGATTCGACACAACATATCGGGCATGACGGTGACGACGGCCTTACCGGCGGATAATGCTGATCTCCGAGAGCGCTATGCTTCTCGGGCCGCCATTGCCAGCTGGATCATGTTCGACTGGGCGGCGCAGCCCTATTTCACGCTGATCACCACCTTCGTGTTCGCGCCGTACTTTGCGACCTTCGTGGCGGCGACGCCGGCCGAAGGGCAATCGCTGTGGGGATTTGCGACCGGCGCGGCCGGCCTCGTGATTGCGTTCGCCTCGCCGGTGCTGGGCGCCATCGCCGACGCGAATGGCCGACGCAAGCCGTGGATCGCGGCTTTCGGCGCGCTATTGGTGATCGGCTCCAGCCTGATGTGGATCGGCAGACCCGGCGACGCCAGCGTGATCCTGCCGCTGTTGACCGCCTACGGCATCGCCACCATCGGCGTCGAATTCGCCACCGTGTTCAACAATGCGATGATGCCGTCGCTGGTGCCGCCGCACAAGATCGGCCGCCTGTCGGGGACCGGATGGGCCACCGGCTATGTCGGCGGCATCCTCAGCCTGATCCTGGTGCTGGGTTTCCTCGCCGCCAATCCCACGACCGGCAGGACGCTGTTCGGCATGACGCCGCTGTTCGGTCTCGATCCGGCCACCCACCAGGGCGATCGCATCACCGGTCCGCTGACCGGCCTCTGGTTCGTCGTCTTCGTCCTGCCGATGTTCCTGCTGACGCCGGATCTTCCGGCGAAACGCTCGGTGCGAACGGCGCTACGGGTAGGACTGATCGAGTTGCGCGATACGCTGCGCGAATTGCCGCAACGTCGATCGCTGGCGACCTTCCTGCTCGCCAACATGATCTACACCGACGGGCTGGTGTCGCTGTTCGCGTTCGGCGGGATCTATGCGGCAGGCACCTTCGGCTGGCATACCATCGAGATCGGAACCTTCGGGATGCTGCTCGCGATCGCCGGCGCGCTCGGCGCGTGGATCGGCGGCAAGCTCGACGACCGGGTCGGGCCGAAGGCCGTCATCGCCACCAGCATGACCGTCTTGTTGTTGTCGATCGTCACGATCCTGATGGTGGACAAGGATTCGATCCTTTTCGTGAGCGTGACGCCGCCTTCGCCGGACGGCGGCTTGTTCGCCGCACCGGCCGAGAAGGCCTATCTCATTCTCGGATGCCTGATCGGCGGCGCCGGCGGGCCGTTGCAGGCGGCCTCGCGCACGTTGCTGATAAGGATGGCGCCGAAGGATCGCATCACCCAGTTCTTCGGATTGTTCGCGCTGACGGGAAAAGTGACGTCGTTCGTCGGTCCGCTGCTGATCGGCTTCATCACCGCCGTGACGGCAAGCCAGAAGGCGGGCATGGCGGTGCTGGTGCTGTTCTTCGTCGCCGGGCTTGCGCTGCTGTCGCGCGTGCGCGATTAGAGCGTTTTCGAGCGAAGTGGATACCGGTTCGCGTGAAGAAAACGCGTCAAAACAATATTATAGAGCCCCGCTTCTGATTCAATCAGAAGCGGAAAGGCTCCGCCGCCCGCATCTGGCTCATGGCTTGGCTTCGGGACTCGGGGCTGGTGCGGCAATGGGCAAACTCTCGTAATAGGCCGCCACGCTTTTGATCTGATCGTCGGTCAGCTTGTTCGCGACATCGGCCATCACGCCATCGCGATCGTTTTTGCGATCACCGGCTTTCCATGATTGAAGTGCTTTCTCGATATAAAGCGCTGATTGTCCCGCGAGGCGGGGAAAGTCCGCTCCCGCGCCGAGGCCCTCGGCACCGTGGCACTGTCCGCATCCCTGCAAGTCTTTCGATGGGTCGCCGGTCGCGGCAAGTTTGGCTCCGGCTGCGATCACGGCTTGATCGGCGGGCGAGGTTTCGGGCTTCAGTGTCGTCATGCCCGCATAATAGCTGGCTAGCGCCTTGCTTTCGGCGTCTGACAGGTCCGACGCGATCATCAGCATGATCCGGTTCCTGCGCGTACCGTTCTTGAAACCCTCGATCTGACGTTCAAAATATTCCGCATTGAGACCGGCAAGGCGTGGAATGCCTCGCATCGGCTGGCCCTCTCCGTTCCGACCGTGACATGGCGTGCAGGATGCCGCTCTGCCTGGCGGCTTGTTGATGCCTTTGCCATCGCCCGCGAGCGTGGGTAGCGAAGACGCGCCCAGGAGCAGAAGCGCTCCGCCTATCACAGATCTCATCTGTTTGATCCCGTATTCATCTCCATAGCGTTTTCGAGCGAAGCGGTCACCGGTTCGCGTGAAGAAAACGCGTCAAATCAGAATCATAGAGCCTCGCTCCCGATTCAATCCGAAGCGGAGAGGCTCTAATGACGGAAGTGCCTGACGCCGGTGAATACCATGGCGATGCCGTGTTCGTCGGCGGCCTTGATCACCTCCTCGTCGCGCATCGAGCCGCCCGGCTGGATGACTGCGGTGGCGCCGGCCTCGACGCAGGCGAGCATTCCGTCGGCGAAGGGGAAGAACGCATCCGACGCCACGACCGAGCCTTTGGTCAGGGGCGCGGCAAGCTTCAGATCGCGCGCGGCGTCTTCCGCCTTGCGCGCGGCAATGCGCGCGGAATCGACCCGGCTCATCTGCCCCGCGCCGATGCCGACGGTGGCGAGATCCCTGGCATAGACGATGGTGTTCGACTTGACGTGCTTGGCGACGCGGAAGGCGAAGCGCAGGTCACGCATCTCGGCCTCGGTCGGCGCGCGCTTCGTCGTCACCTTCAGCGGCATATCATCGATGACGGCATTGTCGCGGCCCTGCACCAGAAGTCCGCCGGCCACCGTCTTCGCGGTCAGGCCGCGCGCGCGCGGATCGGGCAGGCCGCCGGCCAGCAGAAGCCGCAGGTTCTTGCGCTTGCCGATGATGGCGATCGCTTCCTCGGTCGCATCCGGCGCGATGATGACTTCGGTGAAGATGCCGGCCACCGCATTGGCGGCATCCGCGTCGATGGTGCGGTTGAAGGCGATGATGCCGCCATAGGCCGAGGTCTGGTCGCAGGCGAGCGCCCTGCGATAGGCCTCGGTGAGACTTGAGCCCTCCGCGACGCCGCAGGGGTTGGCATGCTTGATGATGACGCAGGCCGCGGTTCGCGCCGCATCGAATTCGGCGACGCACTCATACGCCGCGTCGGTATCGTTGATGTTGTTGTAGGACAATTCCTTGCCCTGCAACTGTCGAGCGGTGGCCACGCCGGCGCGCCGCTCCGGCGTGCGGTAGAATGCGGCGGCCTGATGCGGATTCTCGCCGTAGCGCAACGTCTGCGCGAGACGTCCGCCGACGGCGCGATAGTCGGGCGCATCGGTCTCAAGCTGCACCGCGAACCAGTTGGAGATCGCGGCGTCATAGGCGGCGGTCCGGGCGTAGGCTTTCGCGGCAAGGCGCTTGCGCAGGCCGAGCGTGGTCGCGCCCGCGTTGGCTTCGAGTTCGTCAAGCACGGCCTGATAATCCTGCGGTTCGACCACCACCGCGACGTCATCATGATTTTTCGCGGCGGCCCGGATCATCGCGGGGCCACCGATGTCGATATTCTCGATGCAGTCCTCGTAGGCAGCGCCCTTGTCGACCGTCGACTCGAACGGATAGAGATTGACGACCAGCAGGTCGATCGGGGCGATGCCGTGGTCCTTCATGGCCTTCGCATGATCGGCATGGTCGCGGATGGCGAGCAGGCCGCCATGCACCTTCGGATGCAGCGTCTTGACCCGGCCGTCCATCATTTCCGGAAAGCCCGTCAGGTCGGAGACGTCGCTGACCTTCAGTCCTGCCGCGGCGATCGCCTTGGCGGTGCCGCCGGTCGACACCAGGTCGATGCCAAGGCCGGCAAGCGCGCTGGCGAATTCGGTCAGGCCGGTCTTGTCGGAAACGGAGAGCAATGCGCGGGTCACGCGTCGCGGTCGGTCGGTCATGAGTGTCGATCCTGGGAAAACATAGCGTTTTCGAGCGAGCAGGGGTCGGTTCGCGTCAAGAAAACGCGGTAAAACGAAAGCTCGATGTCGGTTTTGATTTTATCAGAGCCGAACAGCTTCTACGCAGCCGGTTAGCATGAATCTGCGGGTGATGAAACCGACCTGCTTCGGCGAGGCCGCATGCGTGGCGCCTACAGCGGCAATTCCGGTTCGCGCCGCGCGTTGCGGCGGGCGTTGGTGGCCGCGGCCGAGGTGGACGAACGCACCAAACCCCAACGCACGCGGGAGACGTCCCGGGGATTCTGGTGAATCACGATCTGCGCGGTGCGCCGCGGCCCGTCGTTGCCGGCGAGAAAAACGCTCTCTTCAAGCTCGACCCGATCGTCGACTGCCTCGAACGTCCAGACCTCGCGGTTCGGCAAGACCAGCATCACGCCATGTGCATCATCGAGGCGGTTGGCCTTGACGGACGGATGCAGGTGAAACCGCAATGCGTAACGAATCTGGCCCCCTTTGATGCGGCCGCCGGGGGCGGGTTCCAGCATGTCCTCGCCCTCCAGACGCGAGCCGTCATGCGCCATCGTCAGCACACGGCGATGAATCAGGCCAAAGCGGGCGAGATAGC
Organism: Nitrobacter sp. Nb-311A; assembly: GCF_000152905.1. Taxonomy (GTDB): domain Bacteria; phylum Pseudomonadota; class Alphaproteobacteria; order Rhizobiales; family Xanthobacteraceae; genus Nitrobacter. Next base: position 158,207 of record NZ_AAMY01000002.1, on the reverse strand, counting down.
CGTCATGCGAAGCCGTCAGCCGTTCGCCGCCGTCGATGGTTTCGCGAAGAATTTCGACGCGGGCCGGACCGCTGACAATCGGCGCCCCCTGGAGCAGACGCTTCATCGCCGATTGTTCGACGAACTGGCACGAGGATGTCTGATGGCAGACCAGCGTGGAATGCGCGGCTGTCGAGCGCGCGAACACGCGCCATGTGTCGCGGCTGGTCGAGGACATTCCGCAATTGGTGACGATCCGGTTCAGCCCGGAAGACAGTTCGAACGACAGGCAGCCGGCATGCGCTTCCTCGCTGAGGTGTGGCGGCGGCGGCGGCCCGGCATCGGCGATCAGAATTGTCGTGCCGGCGTCGATCCGTTGGAAGCCTGTGTGCGGCATGCTGGCCATCGGTATCCCGCGGGTGTCATCATAGGCTAGCAGCGTCGCCAAAAGGTCGGACGGTGTGCTGCTCATGCCGTTGAACAGGGCAAAGCTGCCATCACCGTGACGAAAGAAGCGCAGCATCGGCATCATGCGGTCGATGGCGTTCAGCAGCGCAGGCGGCGGCGCTATATTGCGCGCGGCGAAGGTTTGCCGCAGCGGCAGCAGGTCGATTAGCAGTTCGATCAAGGCGCCCGGATTTCGCGAGACATGGCCGCCGTCGGGCAGGATCTGCCGGCGTAATTCCTCTGAGAGCTTCCGGGTCGCGCTGTGGATGGTGCGGGCCTGGTTGGCAAGACACAGCGAGGCGTAGCACAACGCGATCACAACCTGCAGCCGTGACACGCCGTCAGGCGCGTCGTGCAGGCCGAAACGCAACAGCCGGATGTCACGGGCAAGCGCGCGCAGATAGCGGCGATAGAACTTTCCATCCGCATCGCCGAGAACAAGCGGAGCCTGCGACAGCAGCGAAATAACGCGCCGCGACATGACGTCGGCGCGCCGACCCGCAAGTCGCCTGCGCGCCGGATTTGAGATCCAGTCCTCCATCAGCGATCGTGCATTGGCGCGGGTGATCGCGGTGTCGGCGGCGCGGAGATGTCGCAGCCAGCCGAAACCCAGCAGGGCGGCTTCCCAATCCTCGGACGGCGGTTCGAGATCGAAAACGGAACGGGAGTGACAGGTGACGATCTTGCCCGCGAATACGAAGCGGCCTGCATAAATCTCGGCGGCGCGGGTCGCGTCGGCCGTGCGAAGGTCGTGCGGTGCGATCATCAGGCGGTCGGAGCGGCCGGACCATAGCCACGAAAGCGCCGCAGGCCCGTCGCCGGCGCGCGCAATCGTCCGACGAGCGAAACGGCGGACGATCAGAGTTGAAATGCGTCTTCGATGAGCGACCGACACGCGCGCCTTCGGTGTGGGGATTGCCGCGAATCCCTTTACGGTGATGAGGACCGAATCCTTTTAATCTGGAAAGCCCGGCAACGCACCATCTTGAAATGCCCCGAATCTCCCGTCCTCGCCTCGCCTATCAGGACTTGGTCAATCGTGCCGCATAGAAGCCATCTAGTCCGCCCAGCGTGGGATCATCGTGTGGCAGATGGCAGGGCAGAGTGCGCAGATCGCCCGCGGGCGTCACGATATCCGTCAGCCCGGCCACTTCGGCGCCGCTGACCGGTACGCGCCGGATGCCTGGTTCGGATGCAAGCAGCGCGGCAACGACCTGTTCACCCTCCTCCGGTTCCAACGAGCAGGTGCAGTAGATCAGCGTCCCGCCCGGCTTGAGAAGCGTGATCGCCTTTTTCAGGAGCCTTTGTTGTAGGGCGGTCAGCGCCCCGATATCCGATTCCTGCTTGAGCCAGGCCACGTCAGGATGACGGCGGATGGTGCCGGTTGCGGAGCAGGGCGCATCGACGAGCACGCCGTCGAAACTGTCGACGCCGACATCGTTCTGCCATTCGATAGCATCGGCGACGATCGATCGTACCGTCAGCGACAGACGGCCAAGGTTCTCGCGTAGCCGCGCCACCCGGTTCGGCGATCGGTCCATCGCGGTCACGTCCGCGCCAGCCTGCGCGAGTTGGGCAGTCTTGCCCCCCGGCGCTGCGCAGAGGTCGATGATCCGCCTGCCGGAAATATCGCCGAACAGCCGCGCGGGCAGTGCGGCGGCGGCGTCCTGCACCCACCATTGCCCGTCGGAGAATCCCGGCAGCATCGTCACCGAGCCTTGCAGCGAGGTGCGAACGGTTCCGGTCGGCAAGGCTTCGCCGTGCAGTCGCGTCGCCCAGTAGGCCGCGTCGGCTTTGACGGTGAGATCGAGGGCGGGCTCGTAGTTGATCGCGGCGGCGATCGCTTTCGCGGTGTTCTCGCCGTAATGTCTGCTCCAGCGCGCCATCAGCCATGGCGGGACATCAAGCGACTCCGAGCGAACCTCCTCGATCAGGGCCTGGCCTTCGCGCGCGCAGCGGCGCAGCACCGCGTTGACAAGTCCGGCATATTTCGCTGCGCGGCGATCGGACTGCACCAGCCGTACCGACAGATCGACGGCGGCATGATCCGGCACGTCCATCCAGAGAATCTGCGCCGCGCCGATCAAAAGTGCGCTTTGCGCGCGCGGCGCATCTGTCGGAATGCCGCGATCGAGAAGCCGCGACAGCAAATGGCCGAGGGTTCCGAGCCGGCGCAGGATCGTCGCGACCAGACGCCGCATCAAGGCGCGGTCGCGGTCGGCCAGCGCTTTCAGGCCGGGATGCGCAGTGGCGCCTTCGAGCTGTTCATCGAGTGTGCGGCGTTTGTGCAGGATGCCGTCGAGGATATCCGCTGCGGTGCGCCGGGTCGCCAGGCCAGGAGCCTCGGTCGGCGGCGCGAATCTGGTAGACGGCATGAGGCGGGCCATCGCTCAAGGAGATCAGGGATGACGGACGCATCTGCTGTACGTCCGCCGTGGCATATCCAGATTCGTGACATGCGAATAAGCCAAATATAAGAATCGCCACCGGCTTTACGCATTTCCGCAATGATCTGTGGAGACGCTTCATGCGATGACGCTTCGTCTCGCCAATCGGGGAAATTCATGACCGACGAGCCTTCCGTATTGCCGCCAGCCGGAGAGACGAGGGACGCGCGCAGGCGGCTTCCGCCGGCGGCTGAGCGCGCGCTTGCCGAAGCCGAGGCTCGCCGCGCCGCGCGGACCGATGCGTCTGCTCGGCCCAAGGAGATCTTGGGACCAAAAGGTCCCGAACCGACGCGGTTCGGCGATTGGGAACGCAACGGCGTCGCATCGGATTTTTGAGTTTTATGGATGACCTGCCCGCCGCAAGAAAATCCGACCTGACGGGAATGTTGGGTCCGATTCCATTTGATCGGATCATGCTCTGAGCGGCGCGCTTTTCCCTGCGGCTTGACGCTGGCATGGGCTTGCCGGATGACCCGACTCGCTCTATACATAGGAATATGTACCCATACACCAGAATAAATGCATTGTCCGGGCCACGCTGGCGCAACCGGCTGTCGCCGGTTCTGCCCTGGATCTTTATCGTGGGCGTGGTGGCCGGAACCATGCTTCCGGTCCGAAGCTGGATTGACTGGCCGCAAACCGCCAACTCCCGAGCGCCTGCGGAGACGCGGGCGATCTGGGCTCGCGCCGCTGGTTCAGCGGGGCGGCATCAGGTCGACGTGATCAGGACGATCGACGGCGATACCTTCGAAGCGCTGGTTCATTTGTGGCCCGGTCTCGACATGACGACGCGGGTGCGGCTGCGCGGCATCGACACGGCGGAAATGAAGGCTTCATGCCCCGAGGAATTGCGACTCGCCAAGGCCGCCGGCGCCCGGTTGCGGCATCTGCTCGGCGAAGGCGGCGTCACCATCGCCAATATCGGCCCCGGTAAATATAACGGGCGCGTCATCGCCGATGCCGCGACCGCGCGAACGCCGGACGTCTCGGCGGCGATGATGGCGAGCGGTCACGCCCGCGCCTATCACGGCGGTCGCCGCGGAAGCTGGTGCGAAAGTGCGGGCCGGTAGTTGTCGCTTCAAGAAAAAGCCGCGTGAGCCTTTACCGGTCACGATGCGCGGCTGCGTCGTGACCACCCGACGAACGGAGCCAGAATAAGAGGTTTAAGAATCCAGGAATTCGCCCGCCGTAAACAGGGAGTCGAATTCAATGTTTTTCTCTTTGTAGAAAGCGACGGCTCCCTCGCCCCTGTCGACGATCGATAAAACCATTACGACCAGAGCGCCTGCAGCCTGGGCGGCCGCCACCGCGATCATCGCCGACTCGCCGCTTGTGGTCACATCTTCCAGGATGACGACTTTCTTGCCGGAGAGGCTGCCGTTGGGAATTCCTTCGATGAGCCTCTGGGTTCCGTGTTTTTTGATTTCTTTCCGAACGAAGAAGCCGGGAAGCGGCTGTTTCTTGATGTGGCTGAGAAGGCTAACGCTCGAAATCAGCGGCACCGCTCCCATTTCCAACCCGCCGATATAATTTATGCCCCTGCCGAACAGGCGAGCCAGAATGAGTTCGGACAGGACGTTGGCTCCTTCAGGTGACAACATCGTCGGCTTCATATCGAAGTAAAACGTGCTGCTTTTCCCGGACGACAATTTGATGTCGCCGCGGCCGAACGATCGGGTCTGGATAATCTCAAAAGCCCTTTGGCGTAGATTATTGTCTTCAGCCACGGCTCCGGGCTCGGTCGATGTGGCGAATTGAGGGGCCATCGTGTCCATCGGTATATTATCGGGAGGAGAGTCGGTCTATACGCTCAACCGGTCGCCATGACAATGATTCCTCAGCTAGCCGGCCCCATGTCGAGCATATTAAGACTCGATTGCGTACCTTCGGCGCCACGAGCGGTTCCGGCAACCAAGCGAAGCCGGCGCAACAGCGGGAGACGGAGTCAGCTCGCGATCTTTCCGCCGTCTTGATCTATTGTTGCGTTACCACCACCAGCGTGCCGACCGACACGCGCCGATAGAGATCGTCAATGTCGGCATTATACATGCGGATGCAGCCGTATGACACGAAGCGGCCGATCGTCCCCGGCCGGTTGGTGCCGTGAATGGCGTATTGACCGCCGCCGGACAGCGTCATCGCCGCAACACCCATCGGATTCGCCGGTGACCCGCCAGCGATCACGTTCGCGATTTTCGGATTGTCGCGTTTGACATCCTCCGGCGGCGCCCATGCCGGGTCGCGATATTTGCCCTCGATGCGCGCGGTGCCTGTCCATTGCTTGCCGGCCTTGCCGACGCCAACGGGATATCGCAGAGCGCGACCCGAATCGATGATCAGATACAGCCGGCGCTCGTTGGTTCTCACGACGATGGTGCCGGGCGCGTAGTCCCCTTGATAGCGGACCATATCAGGCCGCGCTTCGGCCGGTACGATCGCGAGCAAGCCCGCTCCCCACAAGGCGGCCAACACCGCCGCAGCCCGCGTCAACATTTCTTGCTCCCGGTTCGCTTCGAAAGTTCCTGCTTCAAATCTGTTTGCATCAATGAGCCGAGAGAGAAAGAGGCTGGAGTCTGGTTCCAACTGCGTTGAATCAGACTCCAGCCTTAACTTTTTGATCGAGCATGATCTTGTCCGAAAACCGGTTTCCACTTTTCGGGATCATGCTCTAACTCGCGCGCGCCAATGTGCCGTCGATCATGGCGATGGCGTTCTGCGCGCCGTAGACCGCGACGAAGGAGCCGAAGCGCGGTCCCTTCTCCTGACCCAGCAGCACCTGATAGAGCATGTTGAACCAGTCGAGCGAGACGCCGGGACGACCGTCCTTGGCGAGCTTCTTGTGGTTGAGGAAAGGTTCGCGGCGGCCGATCTCGTAGACCGTGTTCTGGATGTCTTCGGCCGAAGCGTCCGCGGGCAGTTGCGACAGCGCGTCGCGCAGGTCCTGCAAGGCGGCGCGCTCGCTCGCGGTCGGCTCGCGGAACGTTTTCGCAGGCGCCACGAAGTCGCGGTAATAGTTGATGGCGTAGCCGACCAGCGCATCGAGCTTCGGATGGGTCTGCGGCGTGACGCCCGGCCGGTAGCGGCCGATAAAGCCCCACAGGGTTTCGGCATTTTCCGCGTTCGAGGACGACACCAGCGTCAGCAGCAACTGGAACGTGACCGGCATGTCGGCCGCGGGCGGATGGCCGGCATGAATGTGCCAGACCGGATTGGCAAGCTGCTGCCGCGCATCCTGGCGCGGATAACCTTCGAGGAACTGCTGATAGTCGTCGACGTTGCGCGGGATCACGTCGAAATACAGCCGCTTCGCCGCCTTCGGCTCGCGGTACATGAACAGCGACAGCGATTCCGGCGAAGCGTAGCGCAGCCACTCGTCGATGGTCAGGCCGTTGCCCTTCGACTTGGAAATCTTCTGGCCCTTGTCGTCCAGGAACAGTTCGTAGTTGAAACCTTCCGGCGGCGTGCCGCCGAGCGCCGAACAGATTTTACCGGACAGCTTGACCGAATCGATCAGGTCCTTGCCGGCCATCTCGTAATCGACGCCTAGCGCGGTCCAGCGCATCGCCCAGTCCGGCTTCCATTGCAATTTGCAATGCCCGCCGGTGACGGGCACGGTGACGCGCTCTTTTGTCTCGGGGTCGTCGTAGGAGACCGTGCCGGCCTTGGCGTCGTGCGCCGTTATCGGCACCTGCAGCACCACGCCGGTGCGCGGGCAAATGGGCAGGAACGGCGAGTAGCTCGCCGCGCGCTCCTCGCGCAAAGACGGCAGCATGATCGCCATCACCTTGTCGATGTTTTCGAGCACCTTCAGAAGCGTCGCGTCGAAGCGGCCCGAGGTGTAATAGGCGGTCGAACTGGCGAATTCGTAATCGAACCCGAAGGTGTCGAGGAACGCGCGCAGCCGGGCGTTGTTGTGCTCGCCGAAGCTTGGATGGGTGCCGAAGGGATCCGCGACCTTCGTCAGCGGCTTGCCGAGATCCCGCGCCAGCAGATCCTTGTTGGGGACATTGTCCGGCACCTTGCGCAGGCCGTCCATGTCGTCGGAGAACGCCAGCAGCCGCGTTTTGACTTTGTCTTCGGTCAGCACCCGAAAGGCGTGACGCACCATGGTGGTGCGCGCGACCTCGCCGAAGGTGCCGATATGCGGCAGGCCGGAAGGGCCGTAGCCGGTCTCGAACAGCACCTCGTCCTTCGGCGCCTTCTTCAGACGCGCGACGATCGCCTTGGCTTGCTCGAAGGGCCACGCATTGGATTGCTCGGCGAGCGCACGCAAATCGCTCGCTGATGGGACGTCAGACATTCTACTCTCCATGGCGCGGCGCCATCGGCTGCGCCACACCAGTCTCCTACTAAAACGGGCTGACGGAAAAATACCGCAGCCACAGATCGGTATAGCGGCCTTTTTCCCAGATTCGGAAGAGCGCCCAGTTCAGCGCCTGGCGCAGCACGTCATTGCCTTTTCTTACGGCAATGCCGATGCCCTCGCCGAAATAGCGGCTTTCGATAAAGGGGCCTCCGCTGAACGCGCAGCAGCTTTCCGAATCGGTGCCATTGATCCAGAACGCCAGTGAAATGGCGTCACCAAAAATGAAGTCGACCTCGTTCCGTCGTAGCGCCTGCCGCAGCGTCTCGGCGTTCGGATAGCCGTGCAGTTCGGCATCGGTGAAGAAAGCCTTGAGGTAGGCCTCGTGCGAGGACCCCGCGATGACACCGACCTTCTTGCCCTCCAGATATTCCGGGCGCACCTCGGCCATGACGGTGCCGCGCCGCGATACGAACCGGGCCGGCGTTCGATAGTAAGGATCGGTGAAATCGATACGCTTGCGTAGCTCGGGGGTGACCGCGAGGGAGGCGATGATGGCGTCGCCGCGGTTGCCGGAGAGCGCGTCCACCAGCGTCTCGAACCGCCGCATCTGAATGGTGCAGGTGACCTTGATCTCCTCGCATAGGGTGCGCGCCAGATCGACATTGAAGCCGGTCGGCTTGCCGTCGGGACCGGTATAGTTGAAGGGCGGATAGTCGGTTTCCGTCAAAAACCGAATCACGGTGAGGCGGGACAGGTCGGGCCGGTCGGGCCGGTGACGCGGATCCCAAAAACCCGGCACGGCCTGCGGCGCGACGATGGCGGTCTCCGCGGCGGCGGTCGTTGCCGCCGCTTGCGCGCGCGCGGGGTCGATCGCCGCTCCTGCAACCAGCATCCAGCCGGCGGCCAGCAGACATCCCAGCGTTGCCGCGCTGCGGGGACTCAATCTTTCGTTGGCGGAATTACTAATCTGTGGTTGCATGGACAGGGGCTTTCGGACGGAGGGTTTATAGACCATCCGGAACGGGACGCGAGTATCGTTTGCGTGGGGGCGTGACTTGGCGGGGCGGAATCGTGTGGAGGATGGCGGCCGCGCCGGCGTGCTGCGCCGTGCCGTGCCTGAGAGATCGGCATTTCCTCCCGGCTTCATCCGCATCCCCCGGTCGAGCAACGACAATTGGCTGGGCGAACCCGAACCCGGTCCGGCGATCGAACTGGACTGCCTGCGCCATATTCTTGCTCCTGCGCTGCTGAGCGCCGCCGAAGCGCGCGGCCGAGAGGTGGATACCGGCGCGGATCAGGTGCTGATCCGGTCGGGCGTCATCGGCGAGGAAGCCTATCTGCAAGCTCTTTCCTTTCAGACCGGTCTTGCGATCGAGACTTTCGCCGAGGTTTCCCGCTCCGATTGCCTCCTGCCCGATCGTTACCTGTCCAGCGCCGCGCAAAACGGGCTGCTTCCGCTGCACCACCGCGGGCAATTGATCTGGGTCGTTGCACCACGCGGTTTTACGGCGCGGCGGCTCTGCCGGATGGCGGCCGGCTATCCCTCCTTGCGCAATCGGATCCTGCTGACATCGAGGCGAAACCTCCATCAGTTTTTGCTGCGGCAGGAGGCGGGCGTTGTGCTCGGCCGGGCCGCCGCCAATGCGCTCGGCCGGCGATTCCCCGCTTTGTCGGCCGCCCCGGCCGCCGGCGGCGATGTTTCCCGCGGACTACGCGCCATGCGACGTCTTGCCCAGACCGTCCTGCTGAGCATTATGATGACGCTGACGCCGACGGTTGTTGCCCCGGACATCTGGAGCAGCGTGCTGGCGCTGTGGTTTCTCGCCTTTATCGGCCTGCGGCTCGCGGCCAGCTTTCTACCGCGGCGCTCGGCCCGGTGTGCGCCACCCATTCCCGATAGCTGTCTGCCGGTCTATACGGTGATTGCGGCGCTTTATCGCGAAGCCTCGTCGGTCGCGTCACTGTTACGCGCCATTGAGGCCCTGGACTATCCGCGCGAAAAGCTCGACGTCATCATCGTGATCGAGCTTGATGATCTCGAAACCCGCGCCGCTCTGGCACGGCTTGGGCCGATGCCGCATGTCCAGGTCCTGCTCGCTCCGACGGAAGGGCCGCGCACCAAGCCGAAGGCGCTGAACTGCGCGCTGCCGTTCGCACGCGGCAGCTTCACCGCCGTGTTCGATGCCGAAGATCGTCCTGATCCCGGCCAGCTGCGCGCCGCGCTCGATGCCTTCCGCACTCAAGGCGTCGATGTCGCCTGCGTGCAGGCCAGCCTCTGTATTGAAAACCGGTCGGACAGCTGGCTCTCGCGCATGTTCGCCGCCGAATATGCCGGACAGTTCGATGTCTTTCTTCCCGGGCTCGCCTCTTTCGGCGTGCCGCTGCCGCTCGGCGGTCCTTCGCGAGGTGGGCGGCTGGGACGCCTACAATGTTACCGAGGATGCCGACCTCGGCTTTCGGCTGGCGCGCTTCGGCTATCGGTCGGCCACCTTCGCGTCGACGACTTTCGAGGAAGCGCCGGCGCGTTTCGGCGGATGGCTGCGCCAGCGCTCGCGCTGGATGAAGGGCTGGATGCAGACCTGGAGCGTGCATATGCGCCGTCCCGGGCGGCTATGGAGGGACGCGGGGGCGAAGGGGTTTTTCACGCTGAATGCCATCATCGGGGGCAACGTGCTGACGGCGTTGACCTTTCCGATCTTTGTGATCGACATGGCATTGCGCTTGCTGGCGGGTTCCGGCGCCATCGGCGGCGGATTTGCCACCGGCGCGGTCACGCCGCTGCATCTGACCACGATTGCCGCCGGGTTCGTCTCCACGATCGTGGTCGGCCTGATGGGGCTGGCGCGGCGCGGGCAGTTGCGGCAAGGCTGGATCCTGGCGTTGACGCCGATCTACTGGGCCTGTCTTTCGATCGCGGCGTGGCGCGCGCTGCATCAACTGCTGAGAGAACCGTATAGGTGGGAAAAGACCGAGCATGGCCTTTCCCCGCAAATCCGATCAGCCTCCGCCTCGCAGTTGCCGGTCGCCCCCGAAACGGCCGCACAACTGTAGCAGCGCTACAGATAACGCTTGAGATCGGCGGCGGCCGCTTCAGCCGAACGTTTGAGATCGAACGGCGAGACGAAGTGGCCGTTGCGATCCATCAGATAGATCAGCGCCGTGTGATCCATCGAATAGTCGCCGTCCTTCAGCGGGACCTTTTTTGCGTAGACCCGAAAGACGGACAGGGCTTTCTGAATAGCCGCCGGATCGCCGGTCAAGCCTTTCAGATGCGGATCGAAGCTGGAAAGATAGCTTTTCATCGTTTCCTGCGTATCGCGCTCCGGATCGACCGTGACGAAATAGGCGTTGATGCGTCCGGCGTCCGGCCCCATCGCCCGCAACACCTCCGACATCTCGAACAGCGAGGTCGGGCAGACGTCGGGACAATGGGTATAGCCGAAGAAGACAATTGTCGGACGGCCGACCATGTTCTTCTCGGTGACGGTCTGACCGGTCTGGTCGATCAGTTTGAATGAACCACTGCCGATCGACGCTGCAGGGGGTTTGCTGGCGAGCCCGCCGAGCAGCCACATCACGGCCGTGAGTCCGACGACAAGACTGCCGGCGAAGGCCGCAAACAGGATCAGCGGACGGGCAAATCTATCTGACATCGGATATCCTCGGTGTCGCGGTTTCCGAACGTTGCGTGCAACGACCCTTCGGAGCTCGTGGAACAGGCCCAGAGCGAATCCGGTAAATGGCAAAAACAATGAACTCTGCCGGTCGGCGCACGGCGCCCCGCCGACACGGCGGGGCTTCAGATAAGGCCAGTCCCGCCCTTAAGGCAAGCGCAACCGGGTGCGATCACGTTGTAATGAATGAGCAATGTCAGAGTCTGGTTCAACGCAGTCAGCGCGCCGACGACGCCTGCGCGTCAAGGTAGCATGGACGATACATGCCCGAGAGTTGGCGACCGCGCAGGAAGATCATGCGCCGCGTCAGACCGCCGCGCTGTTGGATCCAGCGCTGGATCGCGGAAGGGTACATCGAATACAGCATATGGGTCGCTTCGGAATTGGTCACGGCGCGACCATTTGATCCGAGGTCCCAGGCGGCATGAAATCCGAGAGCAGCGTGGGACGTCACGCAAATCTTGTCATGTGGGACCGTACCGAGAACGATCGTGCAGGCCGATGCACACAGACCATCGATGACGACGGACTGTCCGGAATTGCGAACGGCCTCATATTTATCAATGTAGGTTCCGATTCGGCCGCCCCGATCTTCGCCAATCCGGACCACGGCTTGGCTCGCGGCAACGTATCCCAAGACGAACACGGCTGCGAGCAATCCCGTCACGATCCTCATCATCTGCCCCGTGTCATGCCGTATCGGCGGCGATCAATGTGCGACGCCAAGTCCGTAGCCTCTGGCGAGACCGGCGTTTTGTCCAGATGGCCTTGATCGCTCAAATGAGATTCGAATTCAGTGTTGCCAACATGCTTCACTGCACTTGCCGGAGCATATCCGTTCGGCCTCATGGCCGGTTACCTCCATATACCGCCCCGGGGCCAAGGACCGCCGAGTGGTTCGGCAGCACGTTCGACACGGCCAAGATTGACGGCGGCATGTCGGAGCGGGATTCGCATTTCAACGACTTGCAAGGAACCGCCGCGACGAAGTTTTACGTGGGCGGGTTTCGTCGTGCGCGAGATGGGCGAAATGCTCGCGTGGGAAAGGAGCGCGCCGAAAAGATCATCCGACGCTATGTCGGCCGGGCCGCCGCCATCAAGGCGCACATCATGAAGCTGGAGGCCAAAGAATGAACAAACCCTGCAAAACCGCGATGACAGAACTGTCGGGCAAATTCGCTAAATCTTGGAGCGGGCGAAGGGAATCGAACCCTCGTATGCAGCTTGGGAAGCTGCCGTTCTACCATTGAACTACGCCCGCTTATCCAGCCTCTTGTCCTCCTGATGTAGCCGAGAGCGCCTGGTCCGCCAAGATGGTCAAGACGGCAAGCCGCCCCAAGAGTGGAGCATGTCCGGGGGGATCGTTCTAAAGCACCCGCACGATCTGTATACCCGCGATCACCGCGCCAACGGATAGCACGACGGAAGCGATCATGTAAGCGGCGGCGGCAGCCACTTCACCGCGCTCCATCAGATAGAATGAATCAAGGGAAAAAGTGGAGAACGTCGTGTAGCCGCCACAGACTCCGACGATGAGAAATATGCGCACGGCTTGAGGCAGACTCCATCTGACGGCGAACAGGCCGGCGAGTATTCCGATCAGGAGCGATCCCGTGATATTGATGAACAGCGTTCCCCACGGAAGCTTCGTGCCTAGCAATTTGCCGAAACCGATGGCCGTGAGATAGCGGGCCGCCGACCCCAGCGCCCCGCCGGCCGCAACGGCCAGAATAAACGTCCACTTCAATGCTTTTGCTCCTTCTGCGGCCCTTCAGTCATTACCGCCCAAGACGCCGATGACCACCAAAGGGATCACTAGAAGAACGACCAGAGAGATCAACAGGGAAGTCACCGGAAGCGTCGCGGAATCCATCAGGTAGCCGATCGCCACAGCCACCCAGCAGACGCCGACGCCCCACAACGAAACCGACAGAGAACTCGGAAGTCTGGTCATCATGCGCCCTTTCTCGGGCGCAACGAGGGAGGATACAGCTCCTACCGACGCGAAGCGCCCGGTAGGAGTCATCAGCCTTGCGGCGGGTATCGGGGAACTCCATCCCCATCGATTTCACTTTATGCTAGAGTATAATCCCGACCCGAAGGGTCGCGCCAGCGCAAAGTGGAAGCCGGTTTTCGGATGAGGTCATGCTCGATCGAAAGATGAGGTATGGCGTTTTCAAGCGAAGTGGAATCCGGTTCGCGGGAAGAAAACGCGTCAAACAAAAATCTAGGGCTTTGCCTCTGACGGAACGCGCAGCGGGACCTTTGCGATCCTATAGCCGAAAATGCTTCGACAGCTTGAGGCCCTGGGCCTGGTAGTTGGAGCCGATGCGCTGGCCGTACATCGCGTCGGGCCGCGCCAGCATCTTTTCATAGACGAGGCGGCCGACGATCTGGCCATGCTCGAGAATGAACGGCACCTCGCGCGAGCGCACTTCCAGCACCGCGCGCGAACCCTCTCCACCCGCGCCGGCGTAACCGAAGCCCGGGTCAAAGAAGCCGGCATAGTGCACGCGGAACTCGCCGACCAGCGGATCGAACGGCACCATTTCCGCCGCGTAGTCCGGCGGCACCTGCACCGCTTCCTTCGAGGCGAGAATATAAAACTCGCCGGGATCGAGGATCAGGCTGGCGTCCGGCCGCGCCGCGATCGGCTCCCAGAACTCGCCGACCGGATAGCCGCCGCGGCGATCGATATCAATGACGCCGGTATGGCGCTTGGCGCGATAGCCGACGAAGCCGTTGGCATGATCCCCTGAAAGATCGACGCTGAGCGCCACGCCGTTGACGAAATCGGCGTCGTCTGCATCGACAAGCCGCTCCCGTGTATGCAGTTCATCCAGTTCGTCGGCATCGAGAACGGCGTCGCCGGTGCGGAAGCGGACCTGCGACAGCCGCGATCCCTCGCGCAGCAGCACCGGGAACGTCTTGGGACTGATCTCCGCATAGAGCGGGCCGTGATAGCCGGCGCCGATCATGTCGAAGCGCCGGGTGCCGTCGGCGATCACGCGCGTGAACACGTCGAGCCGGCCGGTCGAGCTTTTCGGATTGGCGGCGGCGACGATTTCGGGCGGCAGGGCCAGACTCTCCAGCAGCGGCACGATGTAGACGCAGTTGGTTTCCAGCACCGCGCCGTCGGTAAGATCGACTTCATGCAGCTTCAGTTCGTCGATGCGTTCAGCGACGGTCGCGTCCGGCCCCGGCAAAAAGCTGGCGCGCACCCGGTAAGCCATGGTGCCGAGCCGCAGATCGAGGCTTGCCGGCTGAATCTGGCTTTCGACAAACGGATATTCCGGCAGGATCAGGCCTGCGTCGGCCATCGCCGCGATCATGCGGTCGGGCAGAATGCCGTTGGCGTCGGGAGGGAGCGAGAATGACACGATGTCGTCTTTACGGCCTGGGCGATAATGACCCGAAACAGGAGTAATTTTAGTACGAGAGCTTTTTGGGACGGACTCTCCGGTGGTCAGACGCAGGGTGCTGTCGTTTGTATCAGGATTTGCGGCCAGCCGGTTGCGAATGTCAATTGGTTGGCTTGACGGGCGGAAGACGCGGGACTAGGCATGACGCGCTCCGTGGTGATTTGAGCCGGCCGGCTTGCAGCCACGTTAAACAAGTCGCTAAACAGGCCGGGGACAGCGCGATCCCGGCTTGTGGAATTTTCCCAGGCCGGTTTTTTTGTGGCCGCTTTCCACCGCGGTCCCGCAGGAGGTCATATGCCCGAGGCCAAGTCCGCATCCCGTTATCGCCCCGAAACCCGGCTGGTTCATTCGGGCACGCTGCGTTCGCAGTTCGCCGAGACCTCGGAAGCCCTGTTCCTGACTCAAGGCTACGTCTATGATACCGCCGAACAGTGCGAGGCGCGGTTCAAGGGCGACGATCCCGGCTTCATCTATTCGCGCTACTCCAACCCGACAGTCGCGATGTTCGAGCAGCGCATGGCCGCGCTCGAAGGCGCGGAAACGGCGCGCGCGCTCGCGACCGGCATGGCCGCGGTGACGACCGCGATGCTTGCGCCGCTGAAGGCCGGCGATCATGTGGTGGCGGCAAAGGCCTTGTTCGGCTCCTGCCGCTATGTGGTCGAAGACCTGCTGCCGCGCTACGGCATCGAGTCGACGCTGGTCGACGGCCTTGATCTGGATCAATGGCGCAAGGCCATGCGTCCGAACACAAAAACCTGCTTCATCGAAAGCCCGACCAATCCGACGCTCGACGTGCTCGACATCGGCGGCATCGCCGAAATCGCGCATCAGGCCGGCGCGCGGCTGATCGTCGACAACGTGTTCGCGACGCCGATCTGGCAAAGTCCGCTGGCGCTCGGTGCCGACGTCGTGGTGTATTCGGCCACCAAGCACATCGACGGTCAGGGACGTACGCTCGGCGGCGTCATCCTGTCGTCGAACAATTTTGTCCAGGATCATCTCCAGACCTTCATACGCCAGACCGGGCCGTCGATCTCGCCGTTCAATGCCTGGGTTCTCCTGAAAGGGCTGGAGACGCTCGGCGTCCGGGTGCGCCAGCAGACCGAGAGCGCCGCGGCGATCGCGGAGGCGCTGGCATCGCACCCGAAAGTGTCTCGCCTCATCTATCCTGGCCGGGCTGACCATCCGCAGGCGGCGCTGGTGAAAAAGCAGATGCGCGCCGGCTCGACGCTGATCGGCTTCGAGGTCGAGGGCGGCAAGGCGGCCGCGTTCCGCTGTCTCAACGCGCTGAAGATCGCCCGCATTTCGAACAACCTCGGCGACGCCAAGAGTCTCGTCACCCATCCGGCCACCACCACCCATCAGCGGCTCGCCCCTGAGGTTCGCGCCGGGCTCGGTATCGGCGAAAGCTTCATCCGTTATTCGGTCGGGCTCGAGCACAAGGACGACCTGATCGAGGATCTCGTCGCCGCGCTGGAAAAGGTGTGAGGCTTTTTCCCTCTCCCCTTGCGGGAGAGGGTGCCCGAGATGCTTGCATCGAGGGCGGGTGAGGGGACTTGTTTGATCGTGAGAGGTTATAGCCCCTCACCCGGCTCGCATCTGACGATGCTCGCCACCCTCTCCCGCAAGGGGAGAGGGAAAATCTCACAACGGTCGATTGACCGTCGCGGCTGCCGGTGGCCCGACGCCAGCCTGGACCTGATCCACCGAGTTGCCAGCACAACCGGGCCGGCGGTTCCGAAGAAGCGGCTGGGGATTATCGGCGCCGGGTCCCGAGTTCGGCAGGGTTGATGCGGGCGGTCTTGATCACGAAGGTCGACAAGGCGCGGCCGAGACAACTGTGAACGCGTTTGGCGAGGCTCGCTCCATGCACCGGGCTGAACAGATCGAATTCACCGCTCTCGTTCCACTGATTCATGATGGTAAAGCGGTCGAACACCGGCACGTCGTGCTGCTGCGCGACGATGCGCATGTTGTCGATGTAAGAGGCCATTGAAACCATGGTTTCGGTGCGCGGGCTGTATTGCATGTTCATCAGCACGATGTCGGTCCCTGCCCTCTGCAGCGCGGTCACGCCTTGATCGAGGGCTTCGCGAAAGTCGTCGACGTCAACGGACCGGATGGCGTCGACAACTCCGGTCTGCCACACCACAAGCGTCGATTTTTTCGCCTCCGCGAGTTTGCCGAGGCTGGGCGCGATATCGCCGGCGGTCTTGCGCGGAGTCAGTTCCATGGATACGTTCACGGGAACGGTCGGCAATTTTTCGCGAAGCGCGGCTTGCAACTTCGCCGGATAGGCTTCGCTCTCGGCTCCGGAAATGGTGGAGGAGCGGCCGCCTACCACCAGAATGTTGAGCGGGCCGCCCGCCTTGACCGCTGAAGCGACCCGGGGCAGCGGACTGTCGCTGGTCAGTAGATAGGCCGACACGTCGCAGCTTCTGGGCCGGTCATCAGCACGCGCGGAGACGGCGGCAGATGAAGCCGCCAGCGCGATCAAGACCGACGCCAAGCCGGCCCTCATGTGCCTCCTCCCGCAAGATCCGCATCGCTGTCGGCGGGCTTGGCGCGGCTTCCGCCCTTGCCCGCGACCCGCTTGTACCACGAAAACACCCATGCGGCTGCGGACATGATCAGGATTCCGCAAACACTGATAATGAAGTGAGTCGTGGTGTCGCCGGAGTATTCTGCGAGGATGAACTGTCCGGCGAAGGCCAGGAAGACCCCGATGCAGAAGATCTGCAGCGAATGCTGGCCGCACAGGATCAGCGGCCGCAGCCATGGCGACGCCAGTCCCGGCCAGTTGCCGGGCAGGAACCGGACGGCCAGTGCGGCGAGTGCAAGGAAGTGGATGAAGCGCAGCAGATCGAGATTGGTCTTGTCGATCGGATACATCCACTGTTCGGCGATGTGCGGCATGAGGTGATTGAGCTGCGGCACATGCCAGGTCAGTGTGGTGTAGAAGGCGAACAGCAGATAGGCGGTGCAGATCCAAAGCGTCGCGGACGAAGACAGGATGCGCGACATGCGCTTTGCGCCTCCAAGCGCGCACCACGCGCCAAACACGAACAGCAATTGCCAGGCGAACGGATTGAAGAACCAGACCCCGTTGGGGTAGGCTGGCAGCGCCAGATCGAACCATCGGGTCAGTGCATATAAGCCGACCGACAGCGCCAGCCCCAGATCAGCCTTGCGCTGCATCACCAGCAGCACCGGCGGGAAAAAAAGCATGAGCGCAACGTAGAGCGGCAGCACGTCCATGTTGACGGGGCGGAATTTCAGAAGCAGCGCCTGAACGATCGTGACGTCCGGCTGCTTGAGAAAATCGAGGATGCCCATCTCCTCGGTGTAAAGTGGGTTCTCGAAGCTGCTCGCGACGTAGGAAACTTCCGCAAGGAAAATCGTAAACAGAAAGATATGCGCGACGTAGATTTGCCAGACGCGCTTGAGAATACGTGCGGCGGCGATGACAAATCCACGCTCGCGCATGGCGCGTCCGTAAACAAGGGCTGCGGTATAGCCCGAGATAAAGATGAAAATCTCCGTGGCGTCACTGAAGCCGTAATTGCGGATCGTGAGCCAGCTCAGGAGGTTTGGCGGCAGGTGGTCAATGAAAATAAGCCACAGTGCGAGCCCGCGAAACAGGTCGAGGCGCAACTCGCGCTCGCGCGGCACGGTCGGAATCAAAATGACCGGCGCCTCGCGCGTGACGCTTGCGAGGGCCGCTCTCGTGCGGGCTGCGACAACCTGATCGGTAACTGGCGGCATACCCTAGGCTTCGATAAGGCCTCTCGAACGCCTGCGCGATCGATGGATTTACGGAAGGCCAGCTACACGCTAACGGTGGCAAAAAAGCAATATTGCCGCCGGGATCTCAGTGCGGAACCAGGCTGACGCACGATCACAACGAAGTGGGGCTGGTTCATTCGCTTGTTTTGGCTATGATCGCCCGATATTAGAGAGTTTGCGATGTACCGTGCCGTTACCCGCCAGATCGAAGTCACCGTCGAACCGAATTTCATGCCGGAGAGATCGTCCGCCGAGCGAGGCCATTTCTTCTGGTCCTATACGGTGGTTATCACCAACGCCGGCCCAGATACCGTGCAGTTGCGCACTCGGCACTGGGTTATTACCGACGCCTCGGGACGAAAGCAGGAGGTTCGCGGCGAGGGCGTCGTAGGCGAGCAGCCGGTGCTTGCGCCCGGCGAGCGCTTCGAATACACGAGTGGCGTTCCGCTGCCGACCGCCACCGGGTTCATGAGCGGCCGCTACCAGATGATTTCGATCCGGAGTGGCGAACCCTTCGAAATAGACGTTCCGACGTTCTCGCTCGACAGTCCCGACAGCAAGCGGGTGCTGAACTGAGCATGATCCCGGCGCGATGGGCCGCGCCGGCGCAAGGTGGAAGCCGGCTTTCGGAATCGATCATGCTTGGTCAGATTGAGACCCTTTCCGCTTCTGATTGAATCAGAAGCCAGCTCTATAATTTTGATTTGATGCGTTTCTTCGCGTGAACCAATGCCCTTCCCGGGTCGGTCCCGCGCATAGGCTGCGCTTGAAACGCGATTATGTCGTGTCCGATCGCGCTTACTCCACGCCGGCTTCCTGGGGGGTGAATTCGTACACCGAATTGCAGAACTCGCAGGTCACGGCGACCTTGCCATCCTGCACCATGCCCGAGCGGTCCTCCGGCGTGAAGCTCTTCAGCATGGCTTCCACGGTATCGCGCGAGCATGAACACCGTGCTTGCAGCGATTGCGGCGGAAAAACCCTGACCCCGCGCTCATGGAACAGGCGATAAAGCAGACGTTCGCCGGATAGGTCAGGATCGATCAGTTCGAGGTCCTCGACGGTGCCGATCAGCGACTGACCCTCGATCCAGGCATCGTCCTCGGTCACCGTATGCACGGCGCCGCCGTCGGGGGCATCTCCGGGATGGAGATCGGCCTGGCGGGCGCGCTCCGGCGCCTTGGGCAGGAATTGCAGCAGCATGCCGCCGCCCCGCCAGCCGCGCTTCGGCCCATCCCCCTCCCGGCGCCATTCCTCGCCGACCGCGAGCCGGACCCGCGTCGGAATCTGCTCCGAGCGCAGGAAATATTCATGCGCCGCATCTTCGAGATTGCCGCCTTCCAGTGCCACAAGCCCCTGATAGCGGCTCATGTCCGGGCCCTGATCGATGGTCATGGCGAGATGGCCGCGCCCCAGCAGCGCGCCCGAGTCGGAGGCATCGCGGAGCCGGGCCCGATCGAAACGGGCATAGGCCCGCAGCCGGGCCGGCGCCCGAAAATCGACAATCAGGAACGACACCGGTCCGTCGGTCTGGGTTTGCAGGATGAACCGGCCCTCGAATTTGAGCGATGAGCCGAGCAGCGTCGTCAGCACGATCGCCTCGCCGAGCAGCTTGGCAACCGGTGCGGGATAGTCGTGCCGGACCAGCAGTTCGTCGAGCGCCGGCCCTAGCCGGGTCAGCCGTCCGCGCAGGTCGAGGGCGCTCACCTCGAACGGAATCACGGCATCGTCGACCGGGACTGATGAGGGCGCGCGAACGGGGGGATCGCGCGACGCGGCGGGCTCGGAGATTCGTGAGGTCATACCGCTCTATCTGGGGTCGGGCGGCCGGGACCGAAACCCCTTGGAAGTGAGGGGCGGCATATAAAGCTCCGTGCGCGGGCTGGCTGCGAATATCGGCGCCGCAGATAGAGAAAAGCATTTCATTTCAGTCATCTAGTAATATCCATCGGCAAAAATAGATACCTTTGGAGACGCCGGCCTGAGCACATCCTGCTCAGGATTGACGGCGTTGAGCATGGAACCGTACCGGCGATCCACAAACTGCGGTGACAGCGCGCCCAGCCTCCGTTATCCGGATAAGCAATGGACCTCGCAACGACAAAAGACGCGACTGAGGCCGGCGCCGATTTCGATACCGCCCGGATTACCGGCGACATCGATGCGCTGGCTGAAAAGCATGCCGGACATGAGGACGTTTTCCGCGCCGCGGTGTCCAAGTTGTTGAAGGCCGAGCTCGCCAGGGTGCGCGATGCGGCGCAGGCGAAGCTGCTGCGCGACCGCCACGGGCGGCGCTGCGCCGAATGGCTTTGCTTCGTCCAGGACGAAATCATCCGCCTGTCGTTTTCGGCAGCGACCCGTCATCTCTATCATTCCCCGATTCCATCCGACGGCGAACGCATGGCTGTGGTGGCGACAGGCGGCTACGGCCGCGGGCTGATGGCGCCGGAGTCCGATATCGATCTGCTGTTCATTCTGCCCTACAAGCAGACCGCGTGGGGCGAACAGGTCGCCGAGGCGATCTTGTATTGCCTGTGGGACATGGGGTTGAACGTCGGTCACGCGACGCGCTCGGTCAATGAATCGATCCGGCAGGCGCGGCGCGACATGACCGTCCGTACCGGAATTCTGGAAGCCCGCTTCCTCACCGGCGACCGGGCGCTTTACGACGAACTTGTCAGCCGCTTCGACACCGAAGTGGTGCAGGGAACAGCGGCGGAATTCGTCGCCGCCAAACTTGCCGAGCGTGAGGAGCGCCATCACCGCGCCGGCCAGTCGCGCTATCTGGTCGAGCCCAACGTCAAGGACGGCAAGGGGGGATTGCGCGACCTGCATACGTTGTTCTGGATCGCGAAGTATGTCTACCGGGTGCGTGAAAGCCAAGAGTTGCTCCGGCGCAATGTGTTCGATGTTCGCGAATACCGAATCTTCCGCCGCTGCGCCGATTTTCTGTGGTCGGTACGCTGCAATCTGCATTTCGCGACGGGAAGGGCGGAGGAGCGGCTGTCGTTCGACTTGCAGCGCGAGATCGCGGTCCGGCTCGGATATACGTCTCATCCGGGAATGCAGGATGTCGAACGCTTCATGAAGCACTACTTCCTGACAGCCAAGGACGTCGGAGACCTCACCGCAATTCTATGCGCGAAGCTCGAGGATCAGCAGGCCAAGCCGGCGCCGGTTCTCAGCCGCCTGATGCTGGGACCGCGGAGCACCGAGATTCGGCGGGTTCCGCACAACGATGACTTCATCATCGACAACAACCGCATCAATCTGGCGGCGCCCGACCTCTTCAAGCGCGATCCTGTCAACCTGATCCGCTTGTTCCGCCTCGCGCAGAAGAACAACCTGGCTTTCCATCCGGACGCCCTGCGGATGGTGACGCGGTCGCGTCGGCTGATCAACGCGCAGCTTCGCGAAAATCCGGAAGCCAACCGGCTGTTCATGGAGATCCTGATCTCGAACGACGCGGAGACCGTGCTGCGCCGGATGAACGAGACCGGGGTGCTAGGTCAGTTCATCCGCGCTTTCGGCAAGATCGTTTCGATGATGCAGTTCAACATGTACCATCACTACACGGTGGACGAGCATCTGATCCGCTGCATCGGCATCCTTCAAGACATCGAGCGTGGCGAGAACGACGAGGTTGCTCTCGCCAGTGAGCTCATGTGCAAGATTCATCCCGAACACCGGCCCGTCATCTACATCACCACGCTGCTTCATGACGTCGCAAAGGGTCGGCCCGAGGATCATTCGATCGCGGGCGCCAAGGTGGCACGCAGATTGTGCCCGCGCCTCGGCTTCAGCGCAGCCGACACCGAACTGGTCGCATGGCTGATCGAACAGCATCTGACGATGTCCAAAGTGGCTCAGTCCCGCGACCTGTCAGATCGTAAGACCATCGAGAATTTCGCGGCCGTGGTCCAGTCGGTCGAGCGGATGAAGCTCCTGACTATCCTGACGACCGCCGACATCCGCGGCGTTGGCCCCGGCGTCTGGAACGGCTGGAAGGCCCAGCTGCTCCGCACTCTTTATTATGAGACAGAACCCGTGCTGACCGGCGGTTTCTCCGAGGTCAATCGCGCGCAGCGCATGGCGGCGGCCGAGGCCGAGTTCCGCGCCGCGTTCACCGAATGGTCCAGCCATGAGCTCGATGCCTACATTGTCCGGCATTATCCAGCCTACTGGCTCAAGGTCGATCTCGAGCACAAGATCAAGCATGCGCGTTTCCTGCGCGCCAGCGAACGAAGCGGCAAGAAGCTCAACATCAATGTCGGCTTCGATGAGGCGCGCGGCGTCACCGAGCTGACGATCCTTGCCGCCGATCACCCGTGGCTGCTATCGATCATCGCCGGAGCGTGTGCGTCGGCCGGCGCCAACATCGTCGATGCCCAGATTTATACGACCACCGACGGACAGGCGCTCGATACCATTGCGATCTCACGCGAATACGAGCACGACGAGGACGAAGGCCGGCGCGCCACCCGCATCGCCGAGATCATCGAACAGGTGCTCGAAGGCCGGTTGCGTCTGCCCGACGTGGTGCCGAGCCGCGCCGGCGGAAAGAGGCTGCGGCCGTTCGTGGTCGAACCCAAGGTCACCATCAACAATCAATGGTCGGACCGCCACACCATGATCGAGGTTTCAGGGTTGGATCGCCCCGGACTTCTGTTTCAGCTCACCACGGCGATCTCGAAGCTCAACCTCAACATCGCCTCGGCCCATGTGGCGACATTTGGCGAGCGCGCGCGCGATGTGTTCTACGTCACCGACCTGCTCGGTGCCCGGATCACCGCCCCCACGCGGCAGACCGCGATCAAGCGCGCGCTGGTCCATCTGCTCGCCAGCGGCAACACGACGAAATGATTCACCGTCGCCGACGACGGTTTACGGGCTCCGCCCTGGATGCGGCTGGTTCAGCTTGGGCGGCGGATCGAGTTCCCCGCCTAATTTTGCATTAACTTTCAGGTAACCGCGCCTTAAAGCCCGGCCGCTAGGGTCCCTTTGATTTTGAAGTTCGCATCGACGGTTGCCGCAAGGACTTGCGAATTTCGAAATCGACACACTTTTTGCTCGAGCACGAGCTTGTCCGAAAACCGGTTTCCACTTTTCGGGATCATGCTCTGGCGTGCGGCAGGGTTGGCGTGAGCGTTGTTGCGTATGGCGTGGGGACAAAAAAAGCGTGGCGGGCGCAAGGAGCCGGTCTTCAGCGGGTTCGCGGCTTCGCTGTCGGAGCTGCGCATCAATCCGCTCGATCGCATTACGATTGCTGACGACAAGCCGGCCAGGCGAGCTCCGCGCAAGACAGCCGCTCCGAGTGGCGACGGGCCGCGCCGGCCGCCGGGAGGCCGTAAGGGCCGAGCAAAGAAGCGAACGCGTGCGAGCCTCTCGCGGCTGGTCTATTGGGGCGCCGTGCTCGCATTGTGGGCGGTTATTGCCGTCGTCGGCCTGCTGATCTACATCGGCGCGCATCTGCCGCCGATCCAGTCGCTGGAAATTCCAAAACGACCGCCGACGATTCAGATCGTTGCTGCGGACGGCAGCGTGCTGGCGACGCGCGGCGAAATGGCCGGAAGCAACGTGTCACTCAAGGACGTTCCCGCCTATTTGCCGAACGCCTTCATCGCGATCGAGGATCGTCGATTTTATTCGCATTACGGCGTCGATCCGATCGGCATCCTGCGCGCAGCCATTGCCAACGTGCTGCACCGTAGCGTATCGCAGGGCGGCTCGACGCTGACCCAGCAGCTCGCCAAAAATCTGTTCCTGACCCAGGAACGCACGCTTGAGCGGAAGCTCCAGGAAGTCGAACTCGCGCTCTGGCTGGAGCGCAAGCACTCCAAGGCGCAGATTCTCGAACTTTATCTCAACCGCGTCTACTTCGGGTCCGGCGCATATGGCGTGGAGGCGGCGGCGCAGAAGTATTTCGGAAAGCCCGCGAAGAACGTCACGCTCGCGGAAGCCGCCATGCTGGCGGGTCTCGTCAAATCGCCGTCGCGGCTCGCACCGGATCGCAACCCGGAGGGCGCCGAAGCCCGCGCAAAAATCGTGCTCGCGGCAATGGCGGATGCTCATCTCATCACCGCGCAACAGGCGCGCGCCGCGGCCACCAGACCCTCCTACGCCGTGAAGCCTGCCGGCGCGGGTACCATCAACTACGTTGCCGACTGGGTCGGCGAGGTGCTCGATGATCTGGTGGGCCAGGTCGATCAGAACATCGTCGTCGAAACCACCATCGATCCGAAATTGCAGAGCGCGGCGGAAACCGCTTTGATTGACGAACTGGCTGCGAAAAGCGTCAAGTTCAATGTCAGCCAGGGCGCATTGGTGGCGATGACGCCCGACGGCGCCGTCCGCGCTCTGGTCGGCGGCCGCAACTACGCCGACAGCCAGTTCAATCGCGCGACCATGGCGAAGCGCCAGCCTGGCTCCGCGTTCAAGCCGTTTGTGTATCTTGCCGCGATCGAGGCCGGCCTCACGCCCGAGACGGTCCGGCAGGACGCTCCGCTCGATGTCAAAGGCTGGCGGCCGGAGAACTACAGTCACGAATACTTCGGCGCGGTGACGCTGACCCGGGCGCTTGCAATGTCTCTCAATACCGTCGCCGTCCGGCTCGGACTGGAAGTCGGCGCTGCAAAAGTGGTGCGAACCGCGCACCGGCTCGGCATCGCGTCGAAACTTGAGCCGAACGCATCGATCGCGCTCGGTACCTCCGAGGTGTCGCCGCTGGAACTGGTCGGCGCCTACGCCCCGTTCGCCAACGGCGGATATGCCGCGAGTCCCCATGTCGTCGAGCGTATCCGCACCGTCGGCGGCAACAAGCTTCTCTATGCGCGCGGCAAGGAATCGACCGATCGCGTGATCGATCCGCGCGGCGTCGCCATGATGAACACCATGATGGAGCAGACGCTCATCAGCGGCACAGCGCGCAAGGCCGGGGTTCCTGGATGGACAGCGGCCGGCAAGACCGGCACCAGCCAGGATTTTCGCGATGCATGGTTCATCGGCTACACGGCGCGGCTTGTGACCGGGGTTTGGCTCGGCAACGACGACAATACGCCGACCCGCAAGGCGACCGGCGGCGGTCTGCCGGTGGAGGTATGGACCCGTTTCATGCGCGCGGCGCATCAGGGTGCGCGGCCCGAACCGATCCCCGGCGCCCAGCGGGGCGGCTTCCTGCCTGAAGTCGCGCAGTTTGGCCAGCCCGTCGACGTACCGGTCCCGGCGTCTTCGCCCGCTCTCGGGCGCCAGCCACAGCCGGCGAGGACCAACGCGAATGCGCGGCCGGAACCTGCGAGCGGTCTGGGACTGGACGGCTGGCTGACCGACCGGCTGTTCGGCGGGCGATAGAGCATGATCCCGAAAAGGGGAAGCCGGTTTTCGGAAAAGATCATGCTCAAACAATAAAGATAAGGAACAAGTCTTGTTTTTCCTGACGGAATCAGAAGCCGGTTCTATTCATACGCTTCGACGCGTTTTCTTCACGCGCACCGAAAGAGGCGGTCAGTCCTGAATTCCGTAGCGATGGAGGTCGTTACCTTCAACGTCGAGCCACCTCTTGGCCCGCTCGACATGATTGCAGATGCGGGCCACCACCTTCCAGAATCGTGGCGAATGATTCATTTCAACGAGGTGGGCGACCTCGTGCGCGGCGAGATAATCGAGCACGAACGGCGGCGCCAGGATGAGCCGCCATGAGAACGACAGCGATCCGGAGGATGTACATGATCCCCAGCGGCTCGATTGGTCGCGGATTGAAATGCGCTTGACCTTGACGCCAAGCGTATCGGCATGGCGCTGCGAAGCTTTCTGCAAGTCTCGCCGTGCTTCACGTTTCAGAAAATCATGAATACGTCGATCGACATATTCGAGTCCGCCGGCGACGCAAAGAACGCGTTCGCCGCTGTCGCGCGTCTCGGTCCACACCGTGCCGCGCTCGCCGGCGCGATGCACGATCCGGTGGGCAATGCCGCGCAGCGGAATGATGGCGCCGTGATGGAAGGGCGCCGCCTTCGGCAGGCGTCCGAGACGCGCCGCGATCCAGCCGCCGTGACGTTGCGCGAAGTCTTTCGCCTCCGCGAGCGTTCCCCGCGGCGGCATTGTCAGGATCGCTTCGCGGTCACTCGGATGGATGCGCAAGGTGTAGCGGCGCGCGCGGCGATGCCTGCGCAAACGGACCGAATAGATCTGAGATCCGTGCTTGATGAGAAGCCGGGACGGTTCGGCGGGACGTCGATAAAGGAGTGCGCGGGCCATGTCTGCAAATCCGGAAGGGGAAATATTGCCCGGATTCTGCCATATCCGCCGCCCCTCGAATCGTTCGGCGCAAAAACAAATCATTTGCCCAATATACAGGGGTTTCTCTTCCTGATTCCGCTATATAAAGGGGATCGGAACAAAATATTTTGAGCTCATTCGCCTGAATATCTTCCTCAAAGGGTGAAAGAAGATTCATTCCTAAAGCGAAGCCAGTCGTCACGGGATTGCGGCACGCCCTCAATGACCCGCGGATCACGCGCCCCGGTTCGAATCTCGCATCACGTACGATTCATTCCACGGCCGCAGCGCGCGATGCTTGTGCCGGATGTCTAGCATTCGATTGCATGAAGTCATTGAGGCGGGGGACGATCTCCGACCTGAACCGCGAACCGTTAAACACGCCGTAGTGGCCGACACCTTTCTGCACGTAATGGGTTCGCCGGTTGTTTGGGATCGATGTGCATAACGCGTGCGCCGCTTCGGTCTGGCCGAGACCGGAAATGTCGTCCTTCTCGCCTTCGACCGTCATCAGCGCGACGCGCGTGATCTTCGAAGGATCGACCAGCCGGCCGCGGTGGGTCATCTCGCCCTTTGGCAGAGCGTGCTTGACGAACACCAGGTCCACTGTTTGCAAATAAAATTCCGCAGTCAGGTCCATCACAGCGAGATACTCGTCATAGAAATCGCGGTGCTTATCGACCAGGTCGCCGTCGCCCTTGACGAGATTCTCGAACAGACTCTTGTGAGCGTTCACATGGCGATCGAAATTCATGCTGATGAAGCCGTTAAGCTGCAAGAAGCCTGGATAGACGTCGCGCATCACCCCGGGGTGCGGAAACGGCACCTTGGTGATGACGTTATTGCGGAACCAGTCGGTGCCTCTTTCGGCGGCGAGATTGTTGACGGCGGTCGGATTCTTGCGGGTGTCGATCGGCCCGCCCATCAATGTCATCGACAGCGGAACATACGGATCGCGCGCGGCCTCCATCGCCGATACGGCTGCCAGCACCGGGACCGATGGTTGGCAGACAGCGATGACGTGGACGTTTCCGCCGAGCACATGCAACATTTCAATCAGGTAGTCGATGAAATCATCGAGATCGAAGCGTCCGTCTGCTACCGGAACCATTCGGGCATCGGACCAGTCTGTAATATAGACCTCATGTGTCGGCATGAACGCTTCGACACTGCCGCGCAGCAAGGTCGCGTAGTGACCCGACATCGGCGACACCAGCAGCAACCGGGGCTGCGGCGCGCGCAGTGGACGCGTGAGCTTTCGATCGAAGTGGAGCAGACGACAAAAGGGTCTTTCCCAAACCGAGCGGATCTCGATCGGCGTACGGACGCCGTTGACGTTGGTTTCGTGAAGGCCCCATTCCGGCTTTCCGTAACGGCGGGTGGTGCGCTCGAACAGTTCGCAACCCGCAGCGACGGATTTGCCCAGCTCGGTATGCGCCCACGGATTGAGCGGGTTCTGGAACAGCATCCTAGTCGCATCGGTGACGGCGCGAGCCGGGTTGAGCGACGCGTGCGCCATTTCGTACATCCAGTACATCGGTGCCGTCATCGACGGGCCGACTTCCGCCGGTATTTCCGGAGGCAGTCCAAATTCACCGATCGGCATTAGCGTGCCCTTTCTTTTGCGTCGCAACATAGTGGCGGTTGCGATACATGGCGTCAATCCATCGTTCCTCTAAATATAGTAGGGTGAAGCTCTTATGAGAACCTCAGGTGGAAAAAACCCTGCCGGTCTCTTTCCGAGGCCGTGCTATGCGGCGCAAGATGGTGATGGTGCCGCGTTGTCGGTCCCGGACATTCGTGACGCTTGTCTCTGCCTCGACACTAGCGATTTCTGGTCCCGGAAAACGAAATCCCGGGCTTCGGTTTCATTTTGAGATGTTTCATATCTTGAAGATGTCTCATATCCGAAAAGCGGTTCTCACCTTTCAGGGATGATGCTCTAGGTCACGAACCCATAAATGGGATTCCGTTTGGACGGGAGGCGTGATTCAATCTCCGGAGGGAGGAGGATTGAATGGCTCGTTTTGATCTGACGGATTTCGAGTGGTCTGTGATTCAGCCGCTTTTGCCGAACAAATCGCGCGGCGTTGCACGGGTGGATGACCGGCGGGTGCTGAACGGGATCTTCTGGCGGCTGCGTACCGGTGCGCCGTGGGCGGATATTCCGGCGCGCTACGGCCCGCATACGACCTGCGTGAACCGCTTCAACCGGTGGCGCAAGGCAGGCGTTTGGGATCGTATTCTGTCGGCGGTTTCAAAGGCTTATGATGGCGACATCCAGATGATCGACTCCTCGTCGATCCGCGTGCATCAGCATGCGGCCAACGGTCAAAAAAACAGACCAGATCCCGTTGCATGGGTCGCTCGCGCGGCGGGCTGACAACCAAGATCCACGCGCTGGTGGATGCCTGCGGCCTGCCGATCTACCTCAAGATCACCGAAGGCCAGGCCCACGATGGACGCAGCGCGCAGGACATGATCGACACCGTGGAGCGCGGCAACGTGCTGCTGGCCGATCGAGCCTATGATTCCAACGCCCTGCGCCAGACCCTGGCCGCGCGCGGCGCGACAGCCAACGTGAAGCCGATGCCAAATCGCGTCATGGCTCTGCGCTTCAACAGGCGGCTCTATCGCAAGCGCAATCTGGTCGAACGCTTTTTCAATAAAATCAAGCATTACCGTGCCGTCGCCACCCGCTACGACAAGCGTGACGACAACTTCCTCGCTGGCATCAAACTCGCCGCAATCCGCATCTGGTTGCGATTTAATGAGTCGATGACCTAGTCTTTGGGAATGACCGACGTTGCTGCCTCCGATTTCCGTCATCCCCGCCGCTACGTCCGGCTGGACACCCTTTTGCGGCTGCGGTGGCTCGCGGTCCTGGGGCAGCTCGCGGCGATCTTCGTTGTCGCGCAGGGACTTGAGTTCGATCTGCCGATCATACCCTGCTTGACGATCGTCGGATTGTCGGCGCTGCTCAACCTTGCTTTACAAATCAGCTTCAATCCGATGCAGCGGCTTGAGCCGTGGCATGCCGCGGCGCTGCTTGCGCTGAACATTGCTCAACTGGCCGCCCTGCTGTTCCTGACCGGAGGTTTGCAGAATCCGTTCTCATATCTGTTTCTGGCGCCGGTCCTGATCTCGGCCACCGCTTTGCCGACGCGAATGACCATGGCGCTCGGTGGCTTCGCGGTCGCCTGCGCGACGGTTCTGGGCTTTACGCATTTGCCACTGCCGTGGGATGCATCCAATCCGCTGGTCCTGCCGCCGATCTATCTCATAGGGGTCTGGCTATCCATCGTTCTGGCGATCGGTGTCACGAGCCTCTACACATTCCAGGTGACGGAGCAGGCGCGCAAGCTGTTCGACGCCCTGGCGGCGACCGAGCTGGTGCTGACCCGTGAACAGCATCTGACCCAGATCGACGGTCTTGCCGCCGCGGCCGCCCACGAACTCGGAACGCCGCTTTCAACCATCTTTCTGATTTCACGCGAACTGGAAAAAGCCCTTCAGGAGAATAGCGCTCAGGATCCGCAACGGCTCGCCGGCGATCTCAGGACTGTGCGGGAGCAGGCGCAGCGTTGCCGCGATATTCTTGCCAAGATTGCGCAACTGTCCTCATCCGACGCGCCCTTCGATCGCATGCCGCTGTCGACCCTGATTGAAGAAACTGTTGCGCCGCATCGTGACTTCGGCATCGACATCAAGATCAGGATCGAGGCCGCGGGCGACGCCGAACCGGTCGGCATACGCAACCCCGCGATCCTCTACGGCGTTGGCAACATTCTGGAGAACGCCGTCGACTTCGCCCGCAGCGCGGTCGAAGTGAACGCGTGGTGGGACAGAGACAGCGTTGAGATCGTCATTGCGGACGACGGGCCGGGCATTGTTCCCGACATTCTGAAGAAGATCGGCGAGCCTTACCTGTCACGCCGTCGCAACGCCGGCGAAGCACAAGGCGGGCGCACAGGGCTGGGTCTTGGAATCTTTATCGCCCGAACCCTGCTGGAGCGGACCGGCGCCAAAGTGTCCTTCAAGAACCGAATCTTTCCCGAGCATGGCGCGGTAGTCCGGATCGTGTGGCCACGTATCCGTTTTGAAACGGCAAAAACGATTGCGGAGACAATAGGCTAGGTATCCAGGCCCCGGCTTTGGGCAACAATGGCTTGCGGTGCGGGGTTCAGAGATCATATGATTTCGGACCAACCAAGCGCGAGGTATCATTGTGAACGCCAATCCCGACGTTATTCCGCAGGCCGACCGCTCGCTGTTGATCGTTGAGGATGACAAACCGTTTCTGGAGCGTCTGTCGCGTGCCATGGAAACTCGTGGCTTCACAGTGACCTCCTGCGACAGCGTCTCTGATGGCCTTGCGCACATCGGAAAGTCCGCGCCGGCATTCGCCGTGGTCGACCTGCGGCTGGGCGACGGCAACGGCCTCGATGTTGTGTCAACGCTCAAGCGCGAGCGGCCCGATGCTCGAGCGATCGTGCTGACCGGTTACGGCAACATCGCGACCGCTGTGACGGCGGTGAAGATGGGAGCGATCGATTACCTGTCCAAGCCTGCCGATGCCGACGACGTGGTTGCGGCGTTGCTTGCCAGCGGCACGGAAAAATCCGAGGTGCCGCCGAATCCAATGTCGGCCGATCGCGTGCGCTGGGAGCACATTCAGCGCATTTACGAGATGTGCAATCGTAACGTATCGGAAACGGCCCGGAGGCTCAACATGCACCGCCGCACGCTGCAACGTATTCTGGCAAAACGCGCGCCTCGCTGAGACTGAAGGGTCATCCTGCGTTCCGCGGAGGAACGACCGCCGTTTCAGCTTTAATCAGGCGCAGCGTTTTCGAAGCTCAGATGCGTCGCTTATCTTTTTTGTCGAGCATGATCTTTTCCGAAAGCCGGTTTCCACTTTTCGGGATCATGCCTAAAGCTCGCCGTCGGCGTGGCCCTGCGGATCGGCTAGGCGATTGAGGCGTTGCGCCGCCGCCAGCCCAAAGCGCAGCATCATCGCCTTGCGCGTCGGCGCCGACAGGCGGTGCTCCGGCGCCTCGCAATGCAAGTGCGCGCCATAGGCGTCGGCAACGATCAGCCCCGTGTCGCCGGGGAAAATATCGCATGGCAGATCGCGCGTGAAAGCGAAGAACAGGCGATCGCAATGCTCCCGGTAATCCTGCCACTTTCTGTCTGCGCGCAAATCCTCGACCGATGATTTGATCTCGACGATCCAGATTTCGCCGCGTCCATTGACAGCAACGAGATCGGCGCGGCGTCCGGACGGCAGCGACAATTCGCTGAGACAGGCAAACCCAAGCGATCGCAAAAGTCTCCCGGTCCCGCGCGCGACCGCCAGCGCGGTTCCTGACTGGCGACGATCCGGCGGGGCCACGAGGGTGATGTGATCGGCGTTCGTTTTCATGCGATTGGGCTTGGTCTGTCCGATTCCGTGGTTCACCACAACCCTGGGAGCCTTTCCGCTTCTGATTGAATCAAAAGCGGGGCTCTCAGATTTTGATTTGACGCGTTTTCTTCACGCGAACCGGGTCAAACCCGAGGACATGCTTCGCTCGAAACGCTCTAACGAGGATGAGGACGCCGACCATGCGCGCTTTGGCGCCGTGTTTCGGGTTTTTCGAAAGTGAAACCGGTCACGCCGCGCAAATCGCTTGGCGATGTCGTAAAAATCGGCATTGTACGGGTATGACCCAGGACGACCCGACCAGCGCCAAAGTCGGCGCCACCGTCATCCCGGTGACGCCGTTTCGACAGAACTGTACCCTGTTGTGGTGCGAAGCCACTAAGAATGGGGTGGTCATCGATCCAGGAGGCGATATTCCGCTCGTCATGGCCGCCATCAAGAAAGCCGATGTGAGCGTCGGACGGATTTGGCTGACGCACGGCCATATTGATCATGTGGGCGGCGCCGCGGAGTTGCGTGACACATTGAAGGTCCCTATCGAGGGGCCGCATATCGCCGACAAGTTCCTGCTTGACCATGTCGTCGAAAGCGGACGCCACTACGGCATGACCGGAATGCGCAACTTTACCCCCGACCGCTGGCTCGAGGAAGGCGACCGGATCGAACTCGGCCAGCTTACGTTCGATGTCCTTCATTGTCCCGGTCATTCGCCGGGAAGCGTGGTTTTTTTCAATCCGGAGATGCGCTTTGCGCATGTCGGGGACGTGTTGTTCAATGGTTCCGTCGGCCGCACCGACTTGCCCGGCGGCAGCCATGCCATGCTGATCAAGTCAATTACCGACAAGCTTTTGCCGCTCGGGGATGACGTTGCTTTCATATGCGGACATGGCCCGGGGTCGACCATTGGCCGCGAGCGTGTAAGCAATCCGTTCCTGACCGGCAATGTGTGATCATTCCCAAGTTTAAGGCCAAGAGCGCTCGCACCGCCCCGGCACGGAGCGGACGACGCCACGCGCAAAACCGCGATCTTCGTGGCCGCGATCTTCATGGGATGTATCGCACCAAACCCCTTCGCGGCCGACATCAGCGTGAGATGATGTCGCGGATGCGCTGCGATAGATGGCAGAGGTCGAACGGCTTGGTGATCATATCCATGCCGGGCCGAAGGAAACCCTTGGCGTTCGCGGCATTATCGGCGTAGCCGGTCATGAAGAGAATTTTCAGATCTGGTCGGATTTCCCGCGCCTGATCCGCGAGTTGGCGTCCGTTCATGCCCGGAAGTCCGATGTCGGTGAGCAGGAGATCGACAGGCTTGTCCAGTTGCAGGATCCGCAAGCCCGCCGCTCCGTCCGCGGCCTCGCGCGTCACATAGCCCTGATCATGCAGCATCTCGACAATGATGCCGCGCACGACCGGCTCATCCTCGACAACCAGTACGGTTTCGCCGGTAGCGCTGATCCTGTTTGTGGGAGACACCTGATCAGTCTGAACTATGCTATCATGGCGCGGCAAGGACAGACGGATCGACGTGCCCTGTCCCGGCACGGTGTCGAGGGCGATGTGGCCGTTCGATTGCCGAGCGAATCCGTAGATCATCGACAGGCCGAGTCCGGTGCCCTGGCCGATCGGCTTGGTGGTGAAGAATGGATCAAACGCGCGCGCTGCGACATCGGGGGGCATGCCTGTTCCGGTGTCGGCGACGGTGATGCAGATATAGTCGCCCGGCTGCCTGGTGGAGGAACCGGACTCGGTGGCGTCGATGCTCACGTTCGCCGTGGCGATCGTAAGCCTGCCGCCGTTGGGCATGGCGTCCCGCGCATTGATGGCGAGATTGAGCAACGCGCTTTCGAGCTGGTTGGGATCACACAGCGTCGGCCAGAGCTGTTTCGATGGCGCGATTTTCAACTCGATGGTCTCGCCGATGGTCCTGCGCAGCAAGTCTTCCAGCGAGAGGATGAGCTGGTTGGCATCAACCGGCTTGGGCACCAGGGGCTGTCTGCGGGCGAACGCCAGCAGGCGATGCGTCAGCGCCGCGGCCCGATTGGCCGAGGCCATTGCGGCTTCGATGTAGCGTTCTGCGCGATCGGTTCGCCCCTGATTGAGGCGCGTCTGCAATAAATCCAGCGAGCCCACGATTCCGGTGAGCAGGTTGTTGAAGTCGTGGGCGATGCCGCCGGTCAACTGGCCGACGGCTTCCATCTTCTGCGATTGACGCAGCGCTTCTTCGGCCGCCCTCAACCGTTCGGCAGCGGCCTTTTCGGTGGTGACGTCGCGCGCCACGGCGTAGATCAGGTCCTGGTCCGGAACCGCGGTCCAGGACAGCCATCGGTATGAGCCGTCCTTGTGACGGAGCCGGTTTTCGAACCGAACGGTAGCTTTGCCGCGCGCAAGGCGGCGGACCTCAACTCGTGTCTTAACGATGTCTTCGGGATGCTCGATCCATTCGGCGGTGCGCTCCATCAGTTCGGCCTCGCTCCAGCCGAGCGTCCGGGTCCAGGCGGGATTGACCGAACGCCAAATGCCGTGCTGGTCCATGACCAGCAGCAAGTCCTGGGACACATTCCAGATCCGGTCGCGCTCGCGGGTTTTTTCCTCGACGCGCTCGGCGAGTGTCGCGTTCAGCTCGGCGAGCTTTCCCGCGATCCGCTTCTGATCATGGACGTCGGTGTCGGTGCCGATCCACCGAATGATGCGACCGTCTTCATCGCGCGCCGGCACCGCGCGGGACAGAAACCAATGATAGATGCCGTCAGACCTCCGCAGCCGGAACTCGATCTCGTAGGACTCGCCGCTGGTCACCGCGCGGGTCCTGGCATCGGCCGTGGCCGATGCGTCGTCCGGATGGACAATTTTGCTCCAGTCCTTGCCGCTGAATTCGCCGGGCCTTGCACCGACATAGTCGTAAAAGCGTCGGTTGAACCAGTTGAACGAGCCGTCGGATGTGGCGGTCCAGACGTGATGCGGCAGCGCCTCTGCAAGCGTGCGGAATTCCTCCTCGCGCTGGCGGATCGAGCGTTCCGATTCCACCTGATCGGTGACATCGATGTGGGCGCCGAACAGACGAATCGCTTTCCCGTCCGCGTCCCGCTCGATCACAGATCGGGCGGAAATCCAGCGTGTCTCGCCGTCGCTCGGACGGATGATACGGTAGCGTACCGCATATTCGCGATCACCGCCCCGCACCGCATCGATGAACTGTCCTTCGGCGATCGCGCGATCGTCGGGATGAACGCGGCGCAGCCAGTCCTCGCGACTCTCGTGGACAGCTTCGGGCGGAAGTCCATGTATCTTCAAATATTCGGGCGACTTGCGACTGCGATGCCCGGTGCGCAGATCGACTTCAAGGCCGCCGATCCGCCCAATGGCCTGCACGCGCGCGAGTTCGATCTCCCGCTCCTGCAAGGCCAATCTGGCGGAATGTTCGCGTGTGACATCGCGGCATACGACGAGCACTCCCCCGACACCTTCATCATTATCGATGGGGCTGAAGCCATATGTCCAATAGACTTGTTCCAGCCTGCCGTGCCGCGTGACCGGAACAAGCTGATCCTCATGCCAAGTCGCGCCGTGGCCGGCCATGACGTACTCGATCTGCGGGCCGATGATGTCCCAAATCTCGCTCCAGCACTCCCTGCCTTTCTGACCGAGCGCACTAGGGTGCCGCTCGGGTCCCATGGTTTGCCGATAAGCATCATTGTAGAACTGTATCAGGTCCGGCCCCCACCAGATGAACATCGGGTGGTTGGTGTTCAGCATGATCCGAACCGCCGTGCGCAGGCTTTGAGGCCAAGCTTCGGAAGCGCCGATTGACGTCGAGGCCCAATCAAACCGTCGCGTCAGGTCGCCCATTTCTCCGCCTCCGGCGAGAAAAGCTCCGGACCTGACACTTTCCTTCTCGAGCATCAATGGACAGGTTGTTGGGTAGCCGGTCGGGGGAAAGGGTGATCCCAATGACGCCGCATACCGGTCACAATCGGTATAAAACGCCTTGGTCCCCTCTTTGGTTCCAAGTATTTTTTACGAGAGGCAAGCTCCGGTATGATCCGGGCCCGAAACGCCGATTTGCAATTTGCTAATTTCGTTTTCCGGCGAAGCGCGTCCTCGGGCTTGATCCGGGGATGGATACCAGTTTGCGTGAAGGAAAGCGTGTCAAATCAAAATCATAGTCCCCGCTTCTCGTTCGATCAGAAGCGGAAAGGCTCTCGTCCTCGATGCGCTGCTACCCGGACAACTCCGAGGGTGTTTCGAGCGGGCTGGCGAGTGAATGCGGCTGTTCGATCCTGCGCGTCGGCGCGCCTCACGCTTTTCCCGCAGTCAGGATCGTGAGGTCCGCTTAACCCCACGGACCACGGCGCGCCCCTCCGCGGTTCCACGGGCCGCGCGGCGCGGGCGTTGTCTCGGGCGCAAGGCCGCCGCCGGATTGCCCGGCGAGCTTCTGCAATGCCGCGATGCGGTTTTCGGTCGAGGGATGGGTAGCAAACAGATTATCCATGCCCTGGCCCGATAGCGGGTTGATGATGAACATGTGCGCGGTCGCGGGCGCGCGCTCCGCCTCCATGTTCGGGATCTGATGCGCGGCATTGTCGATCCTGGCCAGCGCCGAGGCAAGCCACATCGGCTGACCGCAGATGCGCGCGCCCATCTCGTCGGCGGCGTATTCGCGAGTGCGGCTGATCGCCATCTGCACCAGCATGGCTCCGATCGGCGCGAGGATCATCATCGCCAGCGAACCGATGATGCCGGGCCCGTTGTTGTCGCGGTTACCGCCGAAAAACATGCCGAACTGCGCCAGCATCGAGATCGCGCCGGCGATGGTCGCGGTAATGGTCATCAGCAACGTGTCGTGATGTTTGATGTGCGCCAGTTCGTGCGCGATCACGCCAGCCAGTTCCTCGCGGCTCAAGGATTGCATCAGCCCCGTCGTCACCGCCACGGCGGCATTCTGCGGATTACGGCCGGTGGCGAAAGCGTTAGGCTGCGGATTGTCCATCACGAACACCCGCGGCATCGGTAGGCCGGCACGCACAGCCAGCTCGGTTACCAGCCGGTGCAGGTCGGGCGCGGTGCCGGCATCGACCTCATGTGCGCCGTACATCGACAATACCATGCGGTCGGAGTTCCAATAAGCAAAGATATTGGTCCCGGCGGCAACGACGAGGGCGATCATCGCGCCGCTGGCGCCGCCGATCAGATAACCCACGCCCATGAACAGGCCCGTGAGGCCCGCCAGCAGGATCGCAGTGCGAAAATAATTCATCTTTCCTCGAAAGATTGTAGAGATGGCCGACATCCAGAACATGGGAATGACGGATCAGGGCGCGCAAGTGCGACGGCCCGTCGCGGGCGACGAAATTTCGAGATCATCCCGCTGGGATCCGGGGCCGGGCCGAGGGAAGCCGGTCAGCCCCGCATTGCGTCGCTGGTTCCGCCGGCAGTGTTGCGCGGCCATCGCCGGGCGTGGGTCACATATCGATGAAGAAAGCCGCATCGCGATGCGATGCGGCTTTCTTGCCCACTCCCCCAAACTTTGGTTTCCAGACCAGGGCTGGGAATACCTGGCAGTTACGATCAGTAGTGCGCGACCGTCGGCATATTGAAGTGATAGTTCAGGCCGGTGCGGAAGATATGCTCCTGCGCCCCTGTCGTCAGCACGTTCGGCCCGCCGCCGATATTGAAGCTCGAGCGGCCGAGGTCGACGTAGAGATATTCCGTCGTTGAGGTCCAGTTCGGGCCGAATAGGGGCCCGCCGAACAGGTTCACCAGGGGAAGCGGCGTCTCGATGCCACCGCCCACGGCATAACCGGTGCGGGTATTGGAGAAGCTGAAATTGTTGAGCGGGGTGTTGAGCGCGGTCTGGACGTTGCCATAGGCGAAACCGCCGGTGGCGTAGAACATCGAGTTTCCGACGGCGTAGCCGAGACGGCCACGCACGGTGCCAAACCACTGTAGCTTCGAATTGAAATCGACCGAGGCTCCGGGCACGCAGAAGAAGCAGGCCTTGTTATCTTCCAAGGTCGAACCCTGGAAGTCGGTTTCGAGGCCAAAGACGATGTTGCCAGCCTGCCAGTTGTAGCCGATCTGGCCGCCTCCGACGAAGCCGTTGGGCGCGAGGTTGAATTGGGCGAGATTGCCGGCCGGATTGGAGATGGTGGTGCGGTTGCGACCGACGCCGCCGCCGAAATTGCCGCCGAGATACAGGCCGTTCCAGTTTGCGGTGACCATCGGTACGTAGGGGCTGTGGCCGCCGATGCGATAGTTCAGGCCGGCGCGGAAGATATTCTCGCGCAGCTCGGAATGCAGCGCCTGGCCGCCGATGAAGTCGGTGCGATTGCCGAGATCGAGATAAAGATACTCGATCTTGCCGGTCCAGTTGCCGCCGAGCGCTGCTTCGACGCCGCTGCCCCAGGTCCAGCCGCTGCGTCCGCCGCCGAAGGCTGACGGCACACCGCCTTGAATGACGGTGGTGCCAACGTTACCGTAAGCCCAACCACCGGTTAGGTAAGTCATCATCGGACCGTTGACCAGACCGACGCGGCCGCGCGCCGTGCCGAACCAGTTGAGTCTTTGGTTGTATTGGAGCGCGCCGATAAAGTTGGTCCGGTTGTCGGTCATGTCGGCGCCCTGGAGGTCCGCTTCGACGCCGAACACTATGGGGCCAAAGAACGAATTGGTCTGCCAGTTATAGCCGATCTGGCCGCCGCCGACTGCGCCGAGCGGCTGTAGATGCGTCGAAATTGCAAGCGGGCCGAAATCATGCACGGCGCGATTGCGACCGACCCCCAGGCCGGCGTTCACGCCGAGGTAAAGGCCCGTCCAATCATAGACCGGGGCCATCGGCGGCGCCTTGGTGTAAGGGCGCGGTGCGAGATCCGCCGCCTGGGCGCTCATCGCGGTGCTGGCCAGCAGAACGCCGAGCAGAATTCTTTTCATTATTGATGGTCCCCGTCTGCAAACAACCCCGAGACTGTACGCTTTGAAGGGAAACTTGTCTGTGGTTCGGTAGTCACACCTGCGGGGAATGATGCTGCGACGGCGGAAATATTACATAAATCAGAGCCTTGCTTGGCGATCCCAGACCCGGTCGCCGCTCGTCCGCGGTCTGAAGGCCTCACTGAAGCTAAACTCCCGACGAGTTCGGGTATTCGCTGATTCGCCCTCGATCCGCGCGCCTTGCATCCGAACTCGACCGGACAGGCGGGACGGCCTACCTCTGGCAGCGTGGGAATCGCTGATCGCGAAAAACAGTCCTTGCTGCCCGACCGCTTTCTGCGCTGGTTCGCGGCGCGGCGATGGTGGCCGCGCGCGCACCAGTTGGCGTTGCTGCGAGAGGCTCGCGCCGGCCGTTCGGCGCTGCTGATCGCGCCCACCGGCGCGGGCAAGACGCTGGCCGGGTTCCTGCCGACGCTGGTGGAAATCTCGTCTCCCTGTCCCCGGGCGGGAAAGGGAAAACACCTTCACACGCTCTATATTTCTCCGCTGAAAGCGCTCGCGGTCGATATCGCCCGCAATCTGGAAATCCCGATCACGGAGATGGGTCTGCCGATCCGGATCGAGACCCGAACCGGCGACACGCCGGTGTCACGGCGGCAACGGCAGCGGCGCTATCCGCCGGACATCCTGCTGACCACTCCTGAACAGATCGCGCTTTTGCTGGCATCGGACGATGCGCCCTTCCTGTTCGCGTCGCTGCAGCGCGTGGTGCTCGATGAACTGCATGCGCTGGTGACTTCGAAACGAGGCGATCTGTTGTCGCTGGCGCTGGCCCGGCTGTGGCGTCTCGCGCCGCAAATGCGGACGATCGGCCTGTCGGCGACGGTGGCCGATCCGGACTCGCTGGCGCGGTTCCTGGTGCCGCAGCCCGACGGCAAGACCGTTTCGGCCGACGTCGTCGAGGCCGGCGGCGCCGCCGCTCCGATTGTCGAAATGCTGGACACAAGCGAACGGCTGCCGTGGGCGGGCCATTCGGCGCGCCATGCGCTGGCCGAGGTCTACGATCTCATCAGGCGCAACAGGACTACGCTGGTGTTCGTCAACACCCGGAGCCAGGCCGAGATGTTGTTCCAGGATCTCTGGCGTATCAATGACGACGGTCTCGCCATCGCGCTGCATCACGGCTCGCTCGATGTCGCGCAGCGCCGCAAGGTGGAACAGGCGATGACGGCCGGCCGGCTGCGCGGAGTGGTCTGTACCTCCTCGCTCGATCTCGGCGTCGATTGGGGCGACGTCGATCTCGTCATCAACATCGGCGCGCCCAAGGGCGCCTCGCGGCTGATGCAGCGGATCGGCCGCGCCAACCACCGTCTTGACGAAGCCTCGCGCGCGGTTCTGGTGCCGGCTAATCGATTCGAGGTGCTGGAATGCCGCGCCGCCATCGATGCGGTCAACGAAAATGCGCAGGACACGCCGCCGTTGCGCACGGGCGCGCTCGACGTTCTTGCGCAGCATGTGATGGGCTGCGCCTGCGGCGGGCCGTTCCATGCCGAGGAGCTTTATGACGAGGTGCGGACCGCAGCGCCCTATGCGGCGCTGACGCGCGCCGACTTCGACGGCGTGATCGATTTCGTCGCCACCGGCGGCTATGCGCTGAAGAGCTACGAGCGTTTCGCCCGCATCAGGCAGGATCAAGAGGGGCGCTGGCGCGTCGCCCATCCGCGCGCGCGGCAAAGCTACCGCCTCAACGTCGGCACCATCGTCGAGGAGGCGATGCTGAAGGTGAGGCTGGTACGGTCGCGGCACGGTGGTTCCGGTTCGACCGGTGCTATCGCACGCAGCGGCCGGATATTGGGTGAGATCGAGGAGTATTTCATCGAAGGCCTGGTTTCCGGCGACACCTTTGTATTCGGCGGCGAGATCGTGCGCTTTGAAGCGCTGGTCGAGGATCAGGTCTATGTTTCACGCGCCAACGACGAGAACCCGAAGGTGCCGTCCTACATGGGCGGCAAGTTTCCGCTTTCGACCTATCTAGCCGAACGCGTCCGCAATCTGCTCGATGACAAGCGCGCATGGGGCGACCTGCCGGATCAGGTGCGCGAATGGTTGATGCTACAGTCGCATTTTTCACGCGTACCGCATGCGCGTGAGATGATCGTCGAAACTTTTCCACGCGCCGACAAGCATTATCTGGTCTGCTATCCTTTCGAGGGCCGGCTTGCGCACCAGACTCTCGGCATGTTGCTGACGCGGCGGTTGGAGCGCGCGCGAGCGCGGCCGCTCGGCTTCGTCGCCAACGAGTATGCGCTGGCGGTCTGGATGCTCGGCGATCCCTCGTCGATGATCCGGCAGCGGCGACTGAATCTCGATGCCTTGTTCGACCCGGACATGCTGGGCGACGATCTGGAAGCGTGGCTTGCGGAATCCGCGTTGATGAAGCGCACCTTCCGCAATTGCGCGATCATTTCCGGCCTGATTCCGCGCCGCTTCACCGGTACGGAAAAAAGCCGGCGGCAGGTTTTGTTCTCCACCGATCTCGTCTACGACGTGCTACGCAAGCATCAGCCCGCCCACGTGCTGTTGCGCGCGGCGCGGGCGGATGCCGCGGCCGGGCTGCTGGATATCCGTCGCCTCAGCGATATGCTGGCGCGGATCAGGAGCCGGATTACCCACAAGCCGCTCGACCGCATTTCGCCGCTCGCGGTGCCCGTGATGCTGGAGATCGGCCGCGAGGCGATCTATGGCGAAGCGTCGGACGAATTGCTGGCCGAAGCCGCCGCGCAACTGGTTCGCGAGGCGATGGGAACGTGAGCTGATGCCGAATTGGGATTGCCGCGCGCGTGGCGCGTCCCCTCCCCACGAGGGAGAGGGAGAGCAGATGATCCGCGTTGCCGCCGTCACCGTCGCGGGCGCGGGCTTCGCTGCCGATCTCACGGGCGCGCTGTTCTGGGAACGGGAGCGCCTGCTCGTCGTCTCCGACCTTCATCTGGAAAAGGG
Organism: Nitrobacter sp. Nb-311A; assembly: GCF_000152905.1. Taxonomy (GTDB): domain Bacteria; phylum Pseudomonadota; class Alphaproteobacteria; order Rhizobiales; family Xanthobacteraceae; genus Nitrobacter. Next base: position 116,520 of record NZ_AAMY01000002.1, on the reverse strand, counting down.
ATCGAGCTTCGCGATGCGCGGCGTGCTGCTGCCGCCCTATGATACGATTGCGACGCTCATGCGGCTCGCCGCCGTCATTCGGCGGTTCGATCCGCGCACGGTGATCGCGCTCGGCGACAGTTTTCACGATCGCGACGCTCATGGACGTCTGAGCGCGCGGGATCGCGAGGCGCTGTCGACCTTGCAGGCGCGCCGCCACTGGATCTGGATCTCGGGCAATCATGATCCGGAGCCGCCTTCCGGCCTCGGTGGCATTGTCGCAACAGAGTTGATGATGGGCGGGATCGTGTTTCGTCATGAACCGACAGGCGCGTTCGGCGAAATCGCAGGTCATCTGCATCCCAAGGCGCGGGTCTCGACGCGGGGCCATTCGATGGAGCGGCGTTGTTTCGCCAGCGATGGCGCGCGCATGGTGATGCCGGCGTTCGGCGCCTATGCAGGAGGCTTGAGCATTCGAAACAGGGCGTTCGCCAGAATCTTCTCGGCCGACTTCACCGCGCATGTGCTCGGACACAGCCGTTTGCACGCGATCGCGGCCTCGCGTTGCTGTTGATGGCGGTTGACCTGATTCCGCACGGCCCCCGCGTGGCTGCTCTCGCCCCAGGAACGTCAAGAACTCAGTCTCTGCGGAAAACGATCGACGCCATCCAGCCGGCCATCAACGCCATAAGCGCCGTCGCCACGCCATAAGCCAGACCGTGTTGCTTGGCGGCCGTGGCCACGAATTGCTCAAATCCGACCTTGACGATTTCGAACGCCGTATCGGTCTTTGCAATCAGCGCTCCGTCGGCAAGCAGCTTGATGTCTATGGTGAAAGTGCCGGTCGGCACCTCCGCGGGGAGCGGGATGCCGGTGCGGAACAGGGTCGGGGTCAGGAAGGTCACCGCTGAAGTGTTCTCGCGGTATAGTCCTTGTTCGCTTCGTAGCCTGATGAAGGCGCGGCGGAACGGATCGCTGGGTACCACGTCGGCGTAGTCGGAACCGACGCGCTGCGTGAGCAGCACGTTGTTCAGCCCGAGTCGTTGCCGGCGCAGAAGATCCGGCGCGGCGATCTTGTCCAGCGGCCGGTTGGCGAACACCGCAAGATAGGTCGGGACCTGGAGGAATTGCCGGGAATTGGCATTCACCCAGATGCCGAACCAACGCTCCTTGCGACGCGTGACCATGTCGACGGGCGGGCCGCTGACAGTTACGACGAGATCGTAGCCGGTGCGTGGAAGCGGCGTATGGTCGTCGCGCTCGATCGAGCCGAACAGCACCAGTTCCTCGCCGGAATAGTTCGGCGTCACGGTGACGCGATGGTTCGATACGGAAACGATAAGGTGCTCGGCGCGCGCCTCGCCGGCGCCGAGGATCGCCCCGAGCAGCAGTGCGAATCCCGCCGACCGTGTTGCGCGCATTCTCATGTGCCGCCCGTGGCGTCGTGAACGGTGTAGAGATCGGCGGGTCGGATGCCCAGTTCGATCGCGAACCGAGTACCGACCGCCAAAATCAACAATCCGAGCAGCAGCCGAAGATGTTCGCCCCGGATACGCTGGCCGGCGCGGGCCCCGAATTGCGCGCCGGTCACACCGCCGGTCATCAGGATCAACGCCAGCACGGCGTCGACGAGATGGTTGGTGGCGGCGTGCAGCACCGTGGCGAACGTCATGGTGATGAGCGTGAGCACCATGGAAGTGCCGATCACCGTCGACGTCGGCACGCGCAGCAGATAGATCAGCAGCGGCACCAGAATGAAGCCCCCGCCGATGCCCATGATCGCACCAATGAAACCGATCAAGAGGCCGATGGCGATGACCGGGATGGCCGAAAGGTAAATCTTGGAACGCTTGAACCGGATTTTCAGCGGCAGGCCATGGACCCAGCCATGGCCGCCCGAGCGTCGCAGCGGCACGGTCCGGCCCTGCCGGGCCCGAAGCATCGCCCGCAGCCCCTCCCAGGACATTGCCGCGCCGACGCCGGACAGCAGCACGAGGTAGGATAGCGCGATCAGGAGATCGAGTTGTCCCAGCGAGCGCAGACGCGTGAAGGTCGAGACCCCGAATACGGTTCCGATAATACCGCCGCTCAGCAGAATCACCGCGAGCATCGGATCGACAGCGCGCTTGCGCCAGTAGGACAGCGCTCCCGAGAACGAAGAGGCTGCGATGTGGCTCGTGACCGTTGCAACGGCAACCGCCGGGGCGATGCCGATAAAGATCAGCAGAGGCGTCATAAGGAAGCCTCCCCCGATGCCGAACATCCCCGATACGAACCCGACGGCCGCCCCCATCGCCAGGATGAGGAACACGTTGACCGGAATATCGGCGATCGGAAGGTAAAGCTGCACGCGCGTTCGTTTTCGGATTTGGCTGCTGGCGGGCCGGCGCCTGTCGCAGCTTGGACCTTTGGAGCATTTTCCGGCGAAGTGGATACCGGTTCGTCGCAAGAAAATCCGACCAGACAATCGTTTCCAGAGCATGATCCGATTCGACTTGATCGGATCATGATCTAGTCGCGGCACGGCCGCGAGCCGCATCCCTGCATAGCCGAAATCATCGGCGGCGGGGGTTAAAGAATTCGCGACGGGCCGGCATTTCTGATCCGCCGATCACGTCCGAAGTGGGTGAATCTGGATTAACGTGCGGTGTGCCGTGTCGCCGGGTTCGCCGTCGCGGCCTTGCGCGGCGCGGTTTTTGCGTGGGGCTTTGCGGCCGCGCTGTCCCATCCGCCGGCGGGACTGGGAACCTTGACGGCATCGTCAGGCTGGGGCGTAGGCACGAACGTTTGAACCGCCAGCTTGGCCGCAGCCAGGGACTGCGCATCAAGTCGCTTGGCGACTTCGTCGCGCTTGCGTCCTGAATCCACGTCGCCTTGGGCGGCGGCGAGGCTGAACCACTTGTAGGATTTCGCGAGATTCTGTTCGACGCCAATGCCGCGTGCGTAAAGAATACCGAGATTGAACTGGCTGTCGGCAATACCCCGCTCAGCCGCCTTGCGAAACCATTGCGCAGCGCTCGTGTAGTCGGCGCCTTTGCCGCCGCCATCGGCATCGAGCACGGCGAGGTTATGCATCGCCTTGGCGTTGCCCCGGTCGGCCGCCAGCATATAATAGCGGCGCGCCGCATCGATGTCCTTGCTCGCGCCGAGCCCCTTTTCATGCAGAGTGCCAAGCCTGAACATGGCCGGCACGATGCCAGCATGCGCGGCCCGCTCGTACCACTTCGCGGCCTCGTTGTAATTGACGGCGACGCCTTTGCCTTCGGCATAGCGAACGCCGACTTCGAATGCGGCCGCCGCGTCGCCTTGCAGCGCGGCAGTGCGCAGTGTCGCGCCGCCGATGCTGTCGGGCAGTGATTCGGAAGGCGAAGTTGCCGCCGGTTCGAGCACGTGTTCGTCAGGGATCGTACCCGTGATGTCGGCGGATGTGGTTGCCCGCTGGCTTGCCGGCACATCTGACGGCTCTTCGGTCGGAGCCGCACTGTCGCCTGCCGGCGGTGTAACCATCGAGTGCCGGTCGATCGGTGTGGGCGCGTTCGTCGAAGGCGACGGCGGAATCTCGGCGCCGGGCTCGGCTTCGGCTGGCGGCTTCGTCACGGGAGCGGCCGGGCCGCTCTCGCTGAGGATCTCGCGCGGGGGACTGTCGAGCAGCGTCATCGCGAACTTGAAACTGCTGAGAACGATCACGATCACGCTCGCTGCAACGAGCAGTGAGCGGATTTTGGAGGTGATGTCCGATCCGCCTGTGGCGGGACGCGCCGGTTCGATGGCGACCTTGGTTCGGCCGGATTTGTCGGGCGATGCCCCAGCGGCGGCGGCCGCCTTCGCCGCGCGGCGAGCGGCGGCGATGAATGATGAGCCGGACTGGTCGCGTGGGGCTTCGGCGACGGCGCCGATCGCGCTTTCGGAGGCCGCGATTCGCTCCGGCGGCGATGCTGGGCGTCCTGCCGGACGGGTGCCGGGCTCGAGTGGATGATCGGGCGGCAGCGCCGGGTCGATCGCCGGACGCGGCGAGGGCGCGGTCACCGATGGCGCGACGCGATCCGCATCGGAGGTGTCTCTCGGAATCAGGACGTCAGCCTTGGCGTGCGGGGTCGACGCCGCTTTTGCGGTGAGGGTCGGAGCGGGCGGCGTGGCCATCTGCGATAGAACGGGGTTCGGCAGTTCCGGCTTGGGCGGCAGATCGGCTGCCCGTTCTGGGATTCCGCCGCGGGACGGCTCGGCCCGGGTGGGCATGGCGCGAACCGCGCGAAGGTCGCTTTCGATCATCGCCAGCCGGTCGACCACATGCTCCAGCGTGTTGTGAACGGCCTCGAGCGAGTCCTGGGTATGACGGTCGTTTTCCGATTGGCAGAAGCGCATCTCGGACAATTCGCGCTTGATCGCTTCGACGACCTCGCTGTCCATGGTTGGGGCGGCGCTACGCGGACCGTTTTCGGACATCGCCACGAGTCCGGCCTGCTGCCGTTCCAGGCAACGCAGGATGTCCTGCAACCCCTCCTCGACGCGCCCGAGATGGGATCCTGAATGGTCGCTCGCGGTCTCCAGGCGTTCGAGCAGCAGTGAAACTCGCTGTTCGAGGTGGGCCAGAGCAGAGGACGAATCGTGACCGGCGGGCAGACGGTCGAGGCGCTCGGACAGCGCCCGCACCACCTCTTCAAGTTGTTCGGAACTGCCGCCGGGGGCCGGGCCTTCGCGGTTCTCCAGGGTCGCCGTTAGCGCGGCCATGCGCTGTTCGAGCGCGGAGAAAGAATCGCCGTGGCTTTCGGGCCGATTAAGCTGATCGACTTTAGACGACAGCATGCTGAGATCGTTGCTGAGCCGCTCCAACGCGTCGTTGGAGGCGACGTTCGAGACGATGCTGCGAAGCGCGCCGATCGCGTTCTCCAGCTGCTGCGTCATGCCGCTATCGCCGCTGTCCCGCACGATCGTATCTATCTTGCCGCCGAGATTGCGGATGGCCTCGTCGAATCCTGCGAGCTGCTCCGCCGGTTTCAGCGATCGCAGCGCCTCGTGGATTTCATTGAGGGCCTGTTCGATACTCGCCAGCGCCTGACCGTCGCTGCCGTTGTGACGGACCTCCTCGATGCGCCGCGACAGCGAGCGAATCTCGTTTTCGATCGATTCGATCGCACGGCGCGGCATTGCTTCGGTAATAACGTGACGGATACCGGCAAGCTCAATGCGGAATGCGGCGATCGACTGCTCGATTCCCTCCGGGCGTTGCAACGATTCGATCTGGCTCGTGATCTTGAAGAGTTGCCGTTCGAGGCTGGAGAAATCCGTCGCCGGTCGCGGTGTTCTCAACCCCGAGGTTAAAGGTGCCGAGCTGTTTGAGAACGTCGCGCGTGAAGCCTCATCGAGTTCATGCTGGCGGGCGACGACCTCCGCGATCGCAGATTCGAGCGTGACGGAATCCGGCGATGGCGATCGATTGTAGATCTCGGTTAATCCCCGGTCGGCCATACGTTGCTGCGGATCGTCTCCGGCCGTCTGGGCGGCGACCCTGGCGAGCCGGGCATCGAGCCGCGAAATGGCATCGTTGAGCTGGCGGGCGACCGCAGGTTCGCCGCTATCCGCGGCCGGGTTTGACAACTGATCGATCTGGCGCGTGATGGAATCCAGCCGTTGATGAATATCCGCCACGTCGCGGATGTCCTGGCTCGCGGCTTCGGGCTGGGCCGGATCCTCCAGGGTGCTGCCGGCGCCGGAACTGAGCCCGTCGGGAGGGGTTATGCCGGCGCGGCGCGCGGCAGCGTCGGATGATTCGATTCCGTCGTCGCTCGACGATCCACGCGAATTCATGCTTTCGTCCGGTATCGACCGCGCACCCAAATGCGCCCTCGCGTTTCCCCCCGCCTGCTTGATAAGGAACGATTCAAACCGGCGCGGGTCTCGCCCTCGAGGCTCAACCTTTTCGTGTTACGGTAAACAAGCGGTTAAGGAGCGGGGTCTCCGCTTGCTAAAAGTGTCATTTTGAGACGCTGACAGGGGGAGTTATCCGGATCGGTTACATCCTGAGGGAGATTTTTCCTCATGATTCAATCAATGATTGTAATCCGGCCGGGGCTGCGCGACGGTTGTCTTCGGTTGCTGACGCCCTGATCGGCGCCGATGGATCGGCGCGCCCTTCCAAAGCCATCAGATTGCGGGCGTGAAGTCGGCTCGTAAAATTTACCTTCCGCATCGCAAAACAGATGTGGTCGGCGACCAAGAACCGCGAGGCCGTCGCGATCCTGGCGCACGGTCGAGCGGCCGGCTCAAACTCTCGGCGATTGACGCCTCCATCCTTTGCGGGCTGCTTGACCGGCCCGATTGTTCCTGCAATGAGGCTCAGGCGCTTGCAGGGAGAGACAGCCCGTCCGCGCGATGATGTCTCTTTCATCTTTCTCGATTTGGGGCCAGGCGGCTCGATATTCTTAAACCGACATCGCGTGCGTACGATCGCACCGCCCCGCATCGGAATCTTCTATGGCGCGTGACCAGATCGATATGACGCTGCTGCAATCGCGCGACGAACTCGTGGCCTGGCTGGAGGCCGGCATAAAGCCGGCATCCGAATTCCGCATCGGCACCGAGCACGAGAAAACTCCGTTCACGCTTCAGGGGCATGACCCCGTGCCTTACGAAGGACCACGCGGCATCGGCGCCTTGCTCGAAGGTATGCAATTGTTGCTCGGCTGGGAGCCGATCATGGAGCAGGGCAACATCATCGGACTTCATGACGTCACCGGGGGCGGTGCGATTTCGCTGGAGCCGGGAGGACAGTTCGAATTATCGGGCGCGCCGTTGGAGACCGTGCATCAGACCCAATCCGAGCTTGCGGCGCATCTGGCGCAGGTCAAGGAGGTCGCGACGCCGCTCGGCATCGGCTTTCTGGGCCTCGGCATGACTCCGTCCTGGTCGCTGTCGCAGATTCCGATGATGCCCAAGGGCCGCTACCGGATCATGCGCGACTACATGCCGAAGGTCGGCCGCTACGGCCTCGACATGATGTTCCGGACCTGCACCGTGCAGACCAATCTCGACTTCTCGTCCGAAAGCGACATGGTCAGGAAGCTGCGGGTCTCGGTGGCGTTGCAACCGGTTGCGACAGCGCTGTTCGCAAATTCTCCTTTCACCGAAGGCAAGCCGAACGGCTTCCTGTCGTATCGTTCGGAAATCTGGCGCGACACTGATAATGCCCGCGCCGGAATGATCCCCTGGGCGTTCGAGGACGGCATGGGTTTCGAACGCTGGGTCGATTACGCACTCGACGTTCCCATGTATTTCGTCAAGCGCGGCGAAAATTATATCGACGTATCCGGTTCCTCGTTTCGTGACTTTCTAGACGGCAGGAACAGCGCCATCCCCGGCGAGCGGCCGACCCTTTCGGACTGGGCCAATCATCTGTCGACGATTTTTCCGGAGGTGCGGCTCAAGCGGTATCTGGAAATGCGTGGCGCCGACGGCGTGCCTTGGGGGCGTCTGCCGGCGCTTTCGGCGTTCTGGGTCGGATTGCTCTACGACGACACCAGTCTTGACGCCGCGTGGGACATCGCGAAGCGTTGGAACGCGCAGGAACGCCAGGCGTTGCGCGATGACGTCTCTCGCTTGGGCTTCAAGGTCCGGATCAAAAGTCACTATCTGTTCGAAATTGCCAAGGAGTGCCTCGTGCTGGCGCATGGGGGCCTGCGCCGGCGCGGCCGTCTCGACCATCTGGGTCGCGATGAGTCGCGGCATCTGGAGCCGCTCGATCAAATTCTGGATTCAGGCCGCTCTCCGGCCGAGGAGATGCTGGAAAAGTTCAACGGCGCGTGGGGTGGTTCGGTGGAACCCGCATATAGCGAATATGCCTTCTAGAGAGCTTTTCGCTTTTGACTGAGAGGCGAAGCTCGGGATTGGTGTTCTGACGCGTTTCACGCGAAGCCGATATTCGCTTCGTTCGAAAACGCTCCAGAGGAGATTCGCATCATGAACTCGCGGCGGAACGGCTGACAATGACGCATCCGTCGCTTCGCGGGTTCGAAGCGATCGGCTTCCGCCGAATCGAGGTATGATCGGGTCAGCGGGTTGTTTCGCGGCGATTGTTCATCCAACGTACATTGAGGGCGCGATTTAATGAACCCCATCCGCGCACGTCCTTGTTCGGGATACGTCGTTTTGCGGCACCTGATGAAAGTCTACGCGCTGAAGGTCGGCCTGACGCTGTCTGCTGCGCTGTTGTGGATCTCTGTTCCGGCGGTGCGTCCGGCCTGTGCTCAGGTGAATTTCGACCGTCCCGGCGCGGACTATCTCCGGGCGCCGCTGCGCTCCGGCGATCCGGCTGATTGCGGTTTGGCGTGCGAACGCGACCGTCGCTGCCGCGCCTGGAGCTTCAGTTATCCCAGCGAACGGTCGGAAACCGCGGTATGCTGGCTCAAGAACGCCGTGCCGCCGCGGATCGCGAATCGGTGCTGCGTGTCCGGCGTGCGCGGCGCGGGTGTGATCGAGCGGCGGATCGGGCCGGTGGAAAGCTCCACCGATCGCTCAGGCGGCGACTATCGCAGCTTCGAAATCAGGAAAGACGACAGAGCCGACGCCGATCAGATTTGCCGTCATGCGTGCGATGCCGACAGCAAATGCCGGGCCTGGACCTATGCGCGGCCGGGATACGCCGGCAAAGCCGCGCGGTGTTTCCTGAAAAAGGAAATCAAGCCGCCGCATCGCAGGCCCGGCTTCACGTCCGGCGTCGTGCGGTAGCTGTCGCAATCGCGATCCGTGCCGGCATGACCGTCAGTTCGGGCCGCATAGCCACGCCGCAACCAGACGAGCGGAATTCGAATCGCTTATTGAGGCGGACGCCGACTCACACGTCGACATTGGCGCTGAGCGAGTTGTCCTGGATGAACTCGCGGCGCGGCTCGACCACATCGCCCATCAGCTTGGTGAAGATGTCGTCGGCCTCGTCGACCTCCTTGATCTTCACCTGCAGCAGCGAACGCTCGCCGGCGTCGAGCGTGGTCTCCCAGAGCTGGTCCGGGTTCATCTCGCCGAGGCCTTTGTAGCGCTGCAGCGCGACGCCCTTGCGCCCGGCGTCGGTCACCGCTTCGAACAGACTGACCGGACCATGGATCGCGGTTTCGGTATCCTTGCGACGCAAGAGGCCGGGCCGCGGATAGGCTTCCTGCAACTTCGCAGCATATTCATCAAGCTTGCGGGCATCGGCGGAACCAAGCAGCGCATCGTCAATCATGGCGACCTCCTTGACGCCGCGCACGGTGCGCTCGAAGAAAAAGCCCTGCCCCTCCGCAAAGCGGCCGGTCCAGCCGCGCTCGACTTCATCGGCGAGCGCATCCAGCCGCTTTGCGATGTAATCGGCGGCGGCGTTGGCAGTCGCAAGATTTTCGGTGACCCTCGGATTCAGCACGCCCGCGATCGCTGCCTGCTCGATCACCTTGCGGTTATAGCGGTTATGCAGATTCTGCAGCACGTTCCGGATCACACGGGCGTCCTCCACCAGAGCCAGCAGATCGCGTCCGCCCCGGTCCTCGCCGGTGGCGAGCTTGAACACGCAGTCGTCGAGCCCGGTCTCGATAAGGTAATCCTCCAGCGCGCGTTCATCCTTCAGATATCGTTCGGACTTGCCGCGGGTTACCTTGTAGAGCGGCGGCTGCGCGATATAGAGATGCCCGGCCTCGATCAGCGCGGGCATCTGGCGGAAGAAGAAAGTCAGGAGCAGCGTTCGGATATGCGCGCCGTCGACGTCGGCGTCGGTCATCACGATGATCTTGTGATAGCGCAGCTTCGACAGGTCGAAATCCTCGCGGCCGATTCCGGTGCCGAGCGCGGTGATCAGCGTGCCGATCTGCTCGGACGACAGCATCTTGTCGAAGCGCGCGCGTTCGACATTCAGGATCTTGCCGCGGAGCGGCAGCACGGCCTGGAATTCGCGGTTGCGGCCCTGCTTGGCGCTTCCTCCGGCCGAGTCGCCCTCGACGATGAACAGCTCCGATTTCGCCGGATCGCGTTCCTGGCAGTCGGCGAGCTTGCCGGGAAGCGATGCGACGTCGAGCGCACCCTTGCGCCGTGTCAGTTCGCGCGCCTTCCGCGCGGCTTCGCGGGCGGCCGCGGCTTCGACGACCTTGCCGACAATGAGCTTCGCCTCGGTCGGATGTTCCTCGAACCAGGCGGCGAGCGCCTCGTTGATGACGTTCTCGACCACGGGACGCACTTCCGACGACACCAGCTTGTCCTTGGTCTGCGACGAGAATTTCGGGTCCGGCACTTTCACGGAAAGCACCGCCGTCAAGCCTTCGCGGCAGTCGTCGCCGGTCAGCGCGATCCTTTCCTTCCTGGCCATGGCGTCGGCATAGCCGTTGACCTGCCGGGTCAGCGCGCCGCGAAAACCGGCGAGATGGGTGCCGCCGTCGCGCTGGGGAATGTTGTTGGTGAAGCAAAGGACATTCTCGTGGTAGCTGTCGTTCCACCACAGCGCGGCCTCGACACTGATGCCGTTCATCTCGGCGCGGATCATGATCGGATCCGCTACCATCGCCTTCTTGTTGCGGTCGAGATATTTGACGAACTCGACCACGCCGCCTTCGTACATCATCTGCTCGCGCCGCTCGACGGCGTGACGCATGTCCGAGAGCAGAATGTTGACGCCCGAATTCAGAAACGCGAGTTCGCGCAGGCGATGCTCCAGCGTGGCGAAATCATATTCGACGCTGGTGAAGGTTTCGGTCGAGGCGAGAAAGGTGACTTCAGTGCCGCGCTTGCCGTTGGCGTCGCCGACGACTTTCAGTGGCGCTAGCGCGTCGCCGTTGGCGAATTCGATCAGGTGTTCCTTGTCCTTGCGCCAGATGCGCAGGATCAGCTTGCTTGAGAGCGCGTTGACGACGGAGACGCCGACGCCGTGCAGTCCACCGGAGACTTTGTAGGAATTCTGGTCGAATTTTCCCCCGGCGTGCAGTTGCGTCATGATGACCTCGGCCGCCGAAATGCCTTCACCCTTGTGAATGTCGACGGGAATGCCGCGGCCGTCGTCGCGCACCGTGACCGAGTTGTCCGCGTTGAGGATAACTTCAACGGCGGTGGCGTGGCCCGCCAACGCCTCGTCGATGGCGTTGTCGACGACCTCATAGACCATGTGGTGCAGGCCGGAGCCGTCGTCGGTATCGCCGATATACATGCCCGGCCGCTTGCGCACGGCGTCGAGGCCCTTGAGAACCCTGATCGATTCCGCGCCGTACTCAAGGGGCGCGACAGATTCAGTATCGGCAATTTGCTGCCGGGCAGGTTCGTTCATGAAAGGCCTTCAGAAGTGTCCCGAGACGGATGCGGCGAATATTGTTGAGAAACTTATTTCTGACATGAAAGCGGCACCGCGCCTAGCGCAAAGTGATGCCATGCAAGTCTTTGAAGATATGTGGTTTTTATCGGTTTTTTCAAGGCCGGGAATAGTCGATTCGTGAAGCCTCCCAAATCGTGATTCGCAACCCGGGCAACCGGTGCGTTGAGGCGAAAATCACGAGACCTTCGGGCTCTGACCGGGACACCGGAAGCCTGACTTGTCCGGCCGGGTTTCGACGGCATTATTATGAGGGTGGTTCACGGCCGATGCGGCCCGAATCCACGTTGAAGGTCTCGCTGCCGGCGCCAACATTTGCGAAGGCGGCCGGGTCGGCTCCGCTCATCCAGACCTGGGCGCCCAGACCGGCAAGTTCGCTGAACAACGCGTCGCGGCGGTGGGGATCAAGGTGAGCCACGACTTCGTCAAGCAGCAGCAGCGGTATGATGCCCGTCATCTCGGCCACGAGCCGGGCGTGGGCCAGCACGAGGCCGATCAGGAGCGCCTTCTGCTCGCCGGTGGAAGCCTCCTTCGCGGGCATGTCCTTCGGCGCATAGATCACCTCGAAATCGGTGAGATGCGGACCTTCGAGCGTGCGGCCGGCGGCGGCGTCGCGGGCGCGGCTGGCGCGCAGGATCTCGCGGTATCGGTCCTCCACCGCTGTGGCCGGCTCGGTCAGCAGCTTGTTTTCCATCCAGCCATCGAGGCCGATTCTTGCCGAAGGGAATGACGAGGTGCTGCCGCGAGCCTCCAGTGCGACGGAAAGGCGTGTTATAGTTTGGGCGCGCATCGCCGCGACCGCGACGGCAAGTTCGGCGGTTTCGCGTTCGACGGCGTCGCACCAGAGGTCGTCGTGATTGCGCATCTCGAGCAGGCGGTTGCGCGAACGCAGGCTGCGCTCCAGCGCCGAGACGCGGCCGGAGTGGTCGCTGTCGATCGCCAGCACCAGGCGGTCAAGGAAACGCCGCCTGTCCGACGCCGGCCCGGTGAACAGGCCGTCCATCGAAGGCGTCAGCCAGACCATGCGCAGATGGTCGCCGAACGCGGCTGCCGATGCGACGGGTTCGCGGTCGATCCGGCAGCGCCGCCCGCCCGGGGCGGTTTCATTGTTCGGCGCGTCGATGCCGGTGCCGAGCGTTGCAAGACCGAGCGGGCCTTGCACCTCGGCCGACACCGCCCAGGAGCCATCCCCCCTGTTGTCTGCGATGTCGTCGCGCGTCGCGCGCCGCAATCCGCGTCCCGGCGACAGCAGCGATATCGCCTCGAGGCAGTTGGTCTTGCCGGCGCCGTTCGGTCCGGCCAGCACGACCATGTTGCTGCGCGTCTTCAACGCCGCGGAGCTGTAGTTGCGAAACTGGCTGAGACTGAGGCGGAGGATGCGGGAGGCGATCATGACGCCGGGCAATATGACCCTCTGCCCTTGCGGGAGAGGGTAGCAAGGGTCGAATGACCCGAGCCGGGTGAGGGGTCAATCAATGAGGCTCGATAATTCGTGGATTGTAACAGGGGAAGGTGACACGCCAAGCTCCCAGGTTTCGAGCCAAGTTTTCCGGTAATGACGACTTGTGCCTATGTGCGGGTCTTGTGTGGCTTGAACCCTCACCTGCCCTCGTCTCACTCGGGCAATTCTCCCACAGGGGGAGGGTGGATACCACGCGATCCGAGAAATTCCTCACACCCGCATCGGCATCAGGACATAGAGCGCGCCCCTGGAATCCCTGTCGTGCACCAGCGTTGGCGAGCCGGGGTCAGCCAGCTTCAGCACCGCCGCCTCACCCTCGATCTGCGCGGCGATGTCCAGAAGATAGCGTGAGTTGAATCCGATATCGAGTGCGTCGGAGGCGTATTCGACCTCAAGCTCCTCGGTGGCGCTGCCGGAGTCGGGATTGGTCACGGACAGAACGAGCTTGCCCGCGGATAACGCCAGCTTCACGGCGCGGCCGCGCTCGCTGGAAATCGTCGAGACACGATCGACCGCAGCCTCGAAATCTTTTTTATCGACGACCAGTTCCTTGTCGTTGTTCTGCGGGATGACGCGGCCGTAGTCCGGGAAGGTGCCGTCGATCAGCTTGGAGGTCAGCACGACATTGCCGATGGTGAAGCGGATCTTGCCCTGTGACAACTCGATCCCGATCTCGGCCTCGCTGTCCTCGATCAACCGCTGCACCTCGCCCACGGTCTTGCGCGGAATGATGACGCCCGGCATTCCCTCGGCACCCTTCGGCAAAGCGAGATCGAGTTGCGCCAGACGGTGACCGTCGGTCGCAACACCGCGCAGCGTCGCGCTCTTTGCGTTGCCCGCGCCGTGCAGATAGATGCCGTTGAGATAATAGCGGGTCTCTTCGGTCGAGATCGCGAACTGGGTGCGATCGATCAGCCGCTTCAGGTCTGCGGCAGCCAGCGTGAAGGCATGGGTCATCTCGCCGGCTGCGAGATCGGGAAAATCGTTCTCCGGCAGCGTCTGCAGGGTGAAGCGAGAGCGTCCGGCCCGGATGGCCAAAACCGACCGGTCGCCGTCGCCTTCCAGCAGGATCTGGGCACCTTCAGGCAGCTTGCGGACAATGTCGTAGAACATGTGCGCCGGAACCGAGGTCGAGCCGATGGTCCCGGTTTCCGCCGACAGAGTTTCCGTCACTTCCAGATCGAGATCGGTCGCCTTCAGCGACAGTTTGGCGTTCTCGGCGCGAACCAGCACATTCCCCAAAATCGGGATCGTGTTCCGCCGTTCCACCACGCGATGCACGTGGCTAAGCGATTTCAGCAGTTGCGCGCGTTCGACGGTGACCTTCATTGTAAATCCGTCCGATCAAATTCACGACATGTGCTGAAGATGCCGCGCGGACCGCGGCATCTTAAATCCCGAAGCGCAGGTTGATTTTTGCCCAAACCCGACGGGATCGCAAAGTGGCGCGGAAGAGCGGCCGGTGCAAGCCTTGGCTTACACTGGCCCGGGTTAATTCCCGGCATTTTGACCGATAATAGATCCGCGCTCCGGCTATTCCTGAAGCTGGCGTTTCAGCAATTCGACTTCGTCGGAGAGCGTCACATCTTTCGACACCAACGCCTCGATCTTGCGAACGGCATGCAGCACGGTGGTATGATCCCGGCCCCCGAACCGGCGCCCGATCTCGGGCAGGGAACGCAAGGTCAGCGTTTTGGCGAGATACATTGCGACCTGCCGCGGCCGCACCACGTTGGCGGTACGGCGCGACGACAGAAGGTCGGAGCGGCTCACATTGTACTGCCGCGCAACGACCCGCTGGATGTCCTCGATCTTGATGCGCCTCGGTTCTTGGGGGCGGACCAGGTCGCGGACCTCGCGCTCGGCCATTTCGAGAGTGACCGGCTGGGCGTTGAGCTTGCTGTGCGCCAGAAGCCGGTTGATCGCTCCTTCGAGATCGCGCCCGTTGTGCGTGATCGTTTTCGCCAGATAATCCAAAACCTGCTCCGGCACGTCGAAGCTGGCGTGATGTGCTCGCGCAGCTTCAACACGCGATCTCAGGATGCCGAGCCGGAGCTCCTCGCCGAGCGAACCCATTTCCACCACGAGCCCGCCGGCCAGCCGGGATCGTACGCGATCATCGAGGCTTTCCAGATCTGACGGCGGCCGGTCGGCGGCGATGACGACCTGACGACCCGCATCGATGAGCGCATTCAACGTATGGCAGAATTCGGCCTGTGTCGATTTCCCTTGCAAGAACTGCAAGTCGTCGATGACCAGAACATCGATGCCGCGGAGCGCTTCCTTGAAAGCAAGCGCCGTCTGCGTTTTGAGAGCGGCGACGAAGCCATACATGAACTTCTCCGCCGTCAGGTAAAGGACTCTGCGCTCCGTGCCTGCATTGCCCGCCCACGTGACGGCTTGCAGCAGGTGGGTTTTGCCAAGGCCCACGCCGGCATGGATGTAAAGTGGATTGAACATCACGCTGTCGCCGCGCCGGCCTTCGGCGACCTGCCGCGCCGCCGCATGGGCAAGCGCGTTGGAGCGACCGGTGACGAAACTTTGAAACGTCAGCCGCGGGTCGAGAGGCGAACCGCCGAGAGCGTCGTGGTTGGCGGACGCCGGCGCGGTCGCGACCGTTTTCAGCTCAGTGCCGTCCCGGCCTTCGCCGCGTTCGAGACGGCGCACATCGGGGGCGGGCGCTTCCCTGACCGGCGCGGCGCAACGCATGGCCGAGCGCACGGTGAGATCGATCCGGTGAACGTCCGGCAGTTCGGCTTGCCAGCACGCCAGCACACGTTCGGCATAATGCGCCTGGATCCAGCTTTTCAGGAACCGCGTCGGCACCGACAAGCGGACGCTCTCTCCGTGGACGCTTTCCAGATCCATTCTCGCGAACCAGCTTGAATAGATGTCCTCTCCGACGGTCGAGCGCAATCGACCCTTCACACGCGACCAGCGCTCCTGTTCTATGTCTGACATTTCTTGTGACGACTTTTCTGGTTGGATGATGTTCGGATGCGGCGGCCTCTTCGGAAGGTCACGCATTTGCTGTGATCCTCCGAAGCGCTTCGTTTCGGCCATGAACAACCGTTCGGCAAAACCACCGCAAGCGGTTCAAATGGCTGAAAACGAAACGAAGAGGTCAGCAGCGGCTAGAGGGGCCGCCTGTATACCGCACGGAAGAACGCAGAAATGTCGTCGTGTTCGTGAAAACGTTCGTAAGATAATCCCATGAATGAAATCTGGTGGCGTTGTTTTTGTTTGACATAAACCCCCTCCTCGCTGCGATGGATCGCGCCGAGACGTTCTCTCACATCAATTTTCAATTCAATCCGCAAACCCGACGCCAGATTGTCGGATCGCTACGCTCGCACTCTAACTTACCAAGTCAACTCGCCGGCTCCCTGTGGTGGAGATGCGGCATGGCCTAAGCGTATCTCCTGCTGACAAACGTTCGAGGTAAACGACGCAGTGGAGAAATTTCGGCACGGAATATCCGTTCTCATGTTGCTATGAGTTGCCATTCGCCATCACAAGGAAAGCTTCACTTAACGAGAATATCGCCGCCGATATGCACGTCCGCCCAAGGCTCTCAAAAACCGCACGATCTGAAGAGCCGCGAGCGCCGCGAGCCCCAGAGAAATACACCACGCCTCAATTCTCGCAACGGCTTTCACGTCGCGGCTGCGTCGCGTAAATCGAATGAATAAGCGAGATGTCCTCCATCTCCAGCGCATTCAATCAGCAACGGTTTGAATCTGCGCGCGGATTCGATGCGTTTCGTGAGGTGTTACAAATCCGCCGCGCTGTCTAAAATATTTTAAGAAAGGATAAACCAGGGCGAAGCGCGAGGTCGTTTTGGAAGTGCTTCATCACACTATGGAGATAAGTGATTAGCTAGGCGCATTTTTTTCTGGCTGTTTTTGCGGGTAACCCACGCCGGCCATATGCTCATGGGACCGGCCTTGCAAAACTTCAGGCTATATCCTTCCGAATATATCGGATGGGAGTCATGGCCAAAGCGCCGCCTCTGAATGGAAGTGGACGCCAAATTCAACCGGATGGCTATTGTGGTAGATCCAATCAATCATATCGTGGCGTTGTCTCGCCGCCTCGCTCGCATCGTGCGACGTGAAGCGAATCAAATAGCCGTGACGATCGATGCGTGATGCCGTCGCAAGGCGATGCGGTAGGACGTGTTGAAGTAGCCTGTCACCGCGCTATCTGGTAGAGGAACGCTTTGGCCACACAAAAAAAGGCCTGGCGATCGGCCGGGCCTTTTTAATGCTGACGAATAACGTCTTAAGATCAGCTCATTTTGCAAGCTTGGCGATTCGATGCGTCAACCGGGAGATCTTGCGGCTTGCATTGTTCTTATGAATGATCTTTTGCTGGCCAGCCCGCATCAATTCCGGCTCTGCGCGCTTCATCGCCTGGATCGCCGTGTCGCGATCGCCCTTCGCGATCGCTTCCTCGACGATCCGGACCGAGCCGCGCATCAGGGTACGCCGCGACCTGTTGATGGCGGTTCGGCGGGCAATCTTGCGTGTCGCTTTCTTGGCGGAGGTCGTATTGGCCATGGTCTCGACGAATCCTTCGGCAGTGTCCCACCGCGAGAGGCCAGCCGGTGGCCGGTCGTCGGGTGCGCGGATGAGCCTGAATATGTTTTTCGGGTGTTCCTGAAAATGCCGTCCGCGGAACTCACGATTCGCGAGGGGCGTTTTTCAAAGAACAGCGGCGGCAGGATCACCCCGCCGCCATTGCGGGGTCTTATAGAGCCCCTGTTTTCGAGCGTCAATGTCTCCCGGCAGGTGCGGCGCCCCGTGGGGTGGGGCAAGAAGGGCCGCCGCAAGGAGTTCGAAAGAGAAGCTGACGAGGTTGAATTCCGCGCGCTCGAGGGCTAGAGCGTTTTCGAGCGAAGCGGACACCGGTTCGCGTGAAGAAAACGCGTCAAATCAAAATCATAGAGCCCGCTTCTGATTCTATCAGAAGCGGAAGGGCTCTAAGGGCGACTGCGACCGCCGCCAGACAAGGAGCAGGTGCGGACATGATCCGTGCGATTTTTCGTTTCATCGGACTGCTGCTGCTTGCCGGCGGCTTCATCTTTCTGGTCTATGACGGCGCCCGGTCAATTGCCGATCAGACCCTGCGGCTGACCAAACTCGGCGAATTCTGGAACGAAATTCATCAGGTCAGTCAACAAACGGTTCGCATTCAGGTCGAAGCCACTGCGCCTTGGGCGTGGCATTTCATCAAGCTGGTTCTGAATCAGCCGGCCTTCGCCGTGCTCGGGGTTGCGGGCCTTCTTCTGATGCTGCTGTTCCGGCCGCGTCCGCCGCTGATCGGCTATTCACGGGATTAATCGGCGAGCGCAGAACCGGCAGGATCAATGGGCCGCGACAAGTGACGCGACGGCAGAGCGCGAACCATTTACTGTTTTCTCGACGATGGATTCCATTATCGCCACATCCAGTGATGGCCCCAATCGTCCTTCCAGCCCACCAGAAGTCCTCTGCGGAATTGCAGGTAGAGCCGGTCTTTGCGGCCGAAAAAGCCGCTGCCGCTGTAGCTTCGGAACGCCAGAAATACTTCGTTGCCCGGCGAGCCTCCAATGTAGTTCAGGGGTCCGCCGAGGGCAGCTGCGGCGGTCACCTCATTCATGCCGAAAGCCAACGGGATATTGTTCGATAACGTTGCCGTGAATGGCGGCGAATATGTCGGCCCCGGGATCGCCGGTTGCGCGTGGCCCGGAAGGATACAGGCCGCGAAAAATGCAACAAGGCCTGTCGACCCAAAAAACAATGTCCGCTGCTTCATAATGTCCGCTGCTTCATGATGCCGCCTACAGCGTTTTCGAACGAAGTGGATACCGGTTCGCGTGAAGAAAACGCGTCAAATCAAAATCTGAGAGCCCCGCTTCTGATTCAATCAGAGGCGGAAAGGCTCTCGTTGGCACGATAGAATGGAGATCGTCTGGAGTTCCGGACGACTCGCAATGACGTCTTGGTTCGCGAAAAGCTCCCGATGGCAATTCTAACACATTCGTATTTTGTTTCCACGAGTGGCGGCAGATGACCGTGGTCACCTCTCGCCACGGGCAGCCGGCGGGCTGGATGCCTGGAAATCCTGGCTGACGCGGTCTGTTTCGTTGAATTGTCGGCGTGCGGCTTACACAAGCGTTAACGCTACCCCTTAATCTTCGCGAATCTACTTATCGGCTACAGTTCACGAAAGCGCCGAGTTGCCACCAATGAGGACCAATGACGCCCACAACCGGATCGCGCACAAGGCGCCGCCTTCTCCTGGCGTCCGACCGGACCGATCGCAGCAGCGATCTATGGGCTATTCTGCAATGCGCAGCCGACGTCGATACCACCCGGACTTCGGAAATTCCGGACCGGCCGGCAGGCCGATTTTCGGGTATCGTCGTCGACATTAATTTGCGTTCTCCCGAAAGCGTGCTGCAGGTGCGCAGCAAGTTGTGCGCCGAGGCCTATCGATCGATGCCGCGGCTGTTCGTTCTTGCAGACGCCCTTCATCACGGATCGATGCAAGCGTGGGCGCTCGGCGCCACCGACACCATCTCGCGTCCGTTGGACGCGCAAGTCGTTCTACAACGTGTCCGCTCCGCATTTCCGGACGACGACGGCAGCGACACGGTGGCCAACGCCAACGCTTTGAATCGGGGTATTGCCGCTGCGCATGCTGTACTGGTGAAGATCTTCGAGAGTCTTCCGGCCGGCGTTCCACTCTCATTCAGCGATGTCGTGGAGGCGGAGCAAGAGATTCTGATGGCGATCAAGCTCACCTCGCTGCGTGAGTGGTTGTCTACTGTCGGACGTCACCATACTCATACCTACCGCCACTGTCTGTTCGTCACAGGCTTCGCCGCTGCCTTCGCGCAGCATCTCGGAATGCGTGAGGAAGATCAGCGCCGGCTTGCCCGCGCCGCCTTGCTCCATGATGTGGGCAAGGCTTTCATTCCCGTCGCGATCCTCGACAAGCCAGGCAGGCTTAATGACGACGAGAAGGATGAAATCCGCCGGCATGCGCGCCTTGGCTACGAAGCCTTGCTGAAGCAGGGTGGCTTTCCGTCCGAGATGCTCGATGTCGTTCTGCACCATCATGAGATGCTCGATGGCTCGGGCTATCCCGATGGTCTGCGTGGCGAGCAGATTAGCGACATCGTGCGCCTCACCACGATCGTGGATATTCATGCCGCTCTGGTCGAGAAGCGAGCCTATCGCCTTCCTTTTACGCACGCCAAATCCTTTGCGGCCATGGAAGAGATGGGCGACAAGATCGATCAGCATTTGCTACAGGCGTTTCGTCCCGTGGCGCTGGGTTGTTGACCTGTCGCGCCGGGCGCGCGTAGCCCATCATCCGGGCAGTCTCCGCGGGGGGAGCCGTCGCGATTTTGAAGAACGGCCTGCCTGCGGACATTGCCGCCGCCCCGTCAATCGGCTAAATGGAATGCCTCGCACCCGTAGCTCAGCTGGATAGAGCGTTGCCCTCCGAAGGCAAAGGTCACACGTTCGAATCGTGTCGGGTGCGCCACTTTCTTACATTTCAAGCCATCCCCGTCCGCTGAATGTCCGCGTAACGTGTTCTCGCGTCGTTCCGTCGTGGTGCTTCCATGACGAAGCCCAGCGGCTGGAAGCACTCGCCCGAGGCTAAGGCGAAAATCGCGGAAAGAAACCGCGCACGGTGGGCTGATCCGGCCGAGCGGGCAAGGGTCAGCGAAGAGACGAAGATTCGCATGGCGGACCCGGCGGTGCGCCAGCGAATTCGCGACGGCATGGCGCGAGCCGCCGGCGTTGCGGATGCTCTACAGCCGCTGCGCGACGCCTGGCGCTCCGCCGCGCCGGACGTCCGCAAACGGTTTCTTGAAGAGCTTTTCGCTCCCGCGTGCGGGGAGTCGAGCGCATGAGTATCCAAGCGGTCGCCTGGGCGCTCGAACAGCACATCAACGACCCGCGCTCAAAGCTGGTCCTGATCTCACTCGCGAACCACGCCGACCACGTCACGGGGCGGTGCTGGCCATCCATGGCGACCATCGGTCGCGAAGCATCATGCCGGCGCGAGACCGTACTTCGCCACGTCAAGGCGCTCGAGGAGATCGGATTCATCAGGGTGATTCGGGCCGCCGGCGGTCTTCGAAAGAGGGTCCATACTTACGAGCTATGCATGAATAGATGTGCGACGGACGC
The DNA here is from genome assembly GCF_000152905.1 of Nitrobacter sp. Nb-311A. GTDB lineage: Bacteria > Pseudomonadota > Alphaproteobacteria > Rhizobiales > Xanthobacteraceae > Nitrobacter. The sequence goes on along the minus strand of NZ_AAMY01000002.1, from coordinate 95,576 downwards.
ACATCAAACCGGTGCTCAATCCGAGGCTTTGATGTGCGCCGATCGCACATCGAATTGTGCGACTCATCGCACATCTATGAACCATCATAGAACCATCACTTCTCCCTTACCCTCTTCACCACCGCCTCCTGTGGAGAACCTCAGTCGGTCTGGCAATGGGAAGGAAGCGACGCAGCGATCAGCCATGCATCCTGCGAGCAGGTCATCGGTCAGATCCGAGCGTCCTGAAACAATTCAGAACCGCATCGCGCAGCGCCTTGGCCCTGACGGCTGGATGATTCTTGGCAACCTGCCAGTCGGCCGGCTCGATCAGCTCACGGCACAAGAACGCGCTGGCCGTCTGAACACTGAAACGCTGGAACGCGTCCGGCTCGAGGTGCGCGAGGCGCAGCCGCCCTAGCTGTCGACCATCTGCTTTGGTTCGCCGCTACGTTACGGAGCGGCGAGGTTCGCAATGCGCACTCCGGAAATCTGTAACGTGATGTCCATATTCAAAACCGTTAGCTGCTGCTCGGACTGTTTGAAACCTTTTCCGCTCAATGCGGTGAAGGGCCGTTGTGCGCGGTGTTATGCCCGCCACTTGCGAGCAAGCAAACGCGTCAAAGCGCTCACCTGCGAACGCTGTCGAGGCTCCTTTCGAAGCACCCGATCCGACGCCCGCTTTTGTTCGTCGGCATGCCGCCAGTGCGCCTTCCGCGCGCGCTCACCGCGGCCACCCTAGGGGGTGGGTCAAAACTTTAGGGCTGCTCGATCCGGGACCGGCGGCCCCCCTTCGTACGCAAAATTTCGGAATTAAATACAGAAAGCCACTCGGGTATTCTCATGAAAGTCGAAACATCTGCAGAGACCAACAGTCCAAATCTGCTGCCTCAACGCTTCGTTGCCATGTGCGTCGAGGAGTGGTCAAAGCACAATCTACCGCGCAATCTGATCGCTCCGGTGATGCTAGCCCAAGCGATCAACCTCCTGCTTGAAGATTCCGAACCCGATGAAGTCGGTTACGTTCTTGCGGGCCTCGCGAAGGAGATTTTGAGCTCGCGAACGGGTGTCGGGCATGCGTAGCTCGTCGCTCGTCTTGACAGAAACTCCGCATGCATGTTCCGCTACGGATGTTCTTGGACGATTCTCAGTCCCGAAAGGCACGCCATGCGCTGCCGATCCCTGTAGATCGCTCAAGAATAGACGGCATGTCAGGCGCTGCCGTAACCGCCATGTCAGGCGCTGGCGAAGAAATTTTCTCAACCATCACCCTAAGCGGGTGCGCGAATGTTAACGCGCGAAGCAGCGGAAATGGTGGCACGCGCGTCGGGTCGAAAAATTATTCCCGTCGCTCGTGTCATCGATCGCCTACTCGCGGAAGCCGGCTATAGCAAGGCTGTCCGCCGCAGGATGATTTCCGAGGTGCGAGGCGAGATGGACAACGCGCCCCGCGATCATGAAAGGACTGTGCCGCCATGAGTGAGCACCTTCGTCAGCGAGGACAAAAATTATTGGCGCAAGCACGCGCCGATGCCAATTCTCCAGCCGCGATTCTCACCGAACTGATCGACGCGTTTGGGTCATTCAAGGAGAATAATGCCGGGAAAATCGACGGAATCGAAAAGGATATCGACGCGATCAACTCCTCGCTTGCCGCGCTGAAGGTCGGCGGCGGCAGCCTTGTTCCTGACAATTCCGCGGCTGCGACGGAGCGGTCGGCTGTCGGCTTGTTTGCCAAAAATGGCAGCGATGCAGGTATTAAGGCCATGGCCAGGCCGGTCGCGGGAATGTCAAGCGACAGCGATCCGGAGGGTGGCTACCTTGTCACGCCGACCATCTCAAAGCAGATTCAGCGCAAGGTTTTCGATGTATCGCCACTGGGCCGGCTGGCGCGGCGCGTGACTATCGAACGGGGAGATTCTTTTGAGGAGCCGATCGATCCCTCTGACATCGGTGCTGAGTGGGTGGGTGAACGGGAAGAACGGCCGTCCCTCACAACATCGTCGTTGCGTTACCTGTCCGTGCCCCTTCACGAGATCTACACCTCGCAACCGATCACGCAACGGTTGCTGGACGACAGTGAAATCAACGTTGGCCAATGGCTCGAGGGAAAAATCGCGGATAAGTTCGCGCGGACGGAAGGTAAAGGTTACGTGACCGGTGACGGTATCAAAAAGCCGCGCGGGCTTTTGACCTATAGCACGTCGACGGACAAGGACGGCGTACGTCCGTGGGGAACGATTCAGCACATCATCACCGGCGTCGACGGCGGGTTCGCGGCGGCATCGACATCGGTGAACGGAGGCGACGCCCTATTCAACGTCGTTTACAGCCTTCGAGCACCGTATCGTCCAAATGCACGCTGGCTGATGAATCTATCGACGGCGGGGGTTGTCCGAAAACTCAAGGATGCCGAGGGTCGCTTCGTTTGGGCTGACGCGCGCGAGGGGCAGCCTGCCTCGCTCTGCGGCTTTCCTGTCGAGCTTGATGAAGAGATGCCCGACATTGCAGAGGACTCGCTGTCGATCGCCTTTGGGGACCTGGAACAAACCTACATTGTCGTCGATCGACCCGGTCTGCGACTGATGCGCGATCCTTATACCGCGAAGCCTCACGTCATCTTCTACGCCTACCGCCGCGTTGGCGGTGGCCTGCAGAACAGTGAGGCCGTGAAGCTTCTGAGGTTCAGCGCAAGCTGAAGCTGTCTTCAACCAGCGGCGACCGTGGATGGATCGCCGCTGGTAGATGATGACGGGCAATAGCCGGGCAGGCGGCCTTTCTCGGGACGCTTGCGATTGTGGAAACGAAATGGTCCCTCAGTTTGAACTTCCCGCTAGCGCGCGGAAAACAGGGTCCAAAATATCAAGATCTAGAGCGTAGGAAATTCCAAGCACTGCAAGCGCAGATGCTATTAAGCACCAGGACAGCGCTGCAAACCTGTTGGATGCGGACCCAGGATCGGGAACGGGGGCGGATGCTTCGGTGTTGATGCCCTTTAGCGCCGAAATCCCAGCCTGATAGGCCTGATAAAGAAAGGCGCACGAGACCAACAAGGCAAAAATGCGTCCAGCCGTTCTTACCAAAGCTTTCGACGCGTCCGGCTCCCAAATTTCGAGAAAAATAACGAAAACGATTCCGAGCGCGATCAGTAGGTGATTTGGCTTCATAGCTTCGCCTCCTATGCGCAGCTTACCGCTTTGCTAATAACTGCAACGTCTGTTGGCAGTCGGACCCTTGACCGGGCGTGGGTCTAAAACACATCGTCAGCCCTGGGGTGATATAGACTTAGCTTTTCGCCAAAAACCCCTAACGGTTCGTCAGGGGTTACCGGGTGCGCATCTAGGGGCACCCCGCGGTGACGAAAACGTCGACGGGTGAAGAAAACGCGTAGGTGGAGGCTCCTCATCGTGTCCGAACTCATGGCCGAAATTAGGCTCAGGCCGACTCGGATCGGATTTCTCGTTCGACCTTCGGACCTTGCATCAGTGCGCTCGATTATGCGTGCATGCACGTGTCTTTGGGGTGGGTCTTATAATGTGATCATTCCGGTGTTCAATAGACCGCCTCCCGAATGGAAGGCAGAGTCATACGAACGTTTGAATGGGTTATCTGTTTCGAAGGGTTACGCCCGGTTCTTTGAGCCAGACGTGTATGTCGAGGCAGAAGAGGGTTTGTTAGAGAAGGCAGGCCTTGGCAGCATTCGCCAGGAACATGCGACGCGAGCGTCGGCCATTACCCTTAAGCAATTCTTCGAATCAGAAGGCGGTCGCAGCTATTCAGAGCCTGCATACGGGCTGAACATCCTTGACGTGTTTCGTCATGTATATGAATCTGAGCAGAGGTTTGTTCTCCGCGAAAAGAGTGATTGCTTATTGGTCAAACCTCAGCGGGGCGACGGCCTGGTCGAGTGCATATTTGGGGTGTATCCCACGTCGACCGATCTGACCTATGCTCAGGCCGCTTACGTAGACGTGTACAAGCCTGAGCAGGCCGAAGCTTCGCCAGAAACCTGGCGTCGCGTTTTTGCTAACGGGTCACTGACTCCACTCCGCGCGACGCGCTACGGGCTCGACGCGCAGCGATATTGGCACCACGATCCTGTTTTGTTCGTTTTTGATCCGACAAGGGCCACCGACCTTATCGATGTTTGGAATTTGAAACTCGAACCCAGTCCAGTTCTGCCCATTCCGATAACTTGGTTCGAGGCACTGTCGGATGACATATCTGAGTTCGTAAGATCTCAACATCGTCCGGTTGTCGGTAATCCAAACGGAGTCATGCATAACGCGACAATCGAGTTTAGCCGCTCGATAGAGAAAACGACCACAGAGGCTCTGTTAGGAAAGCTCAAAACGGGTCTCCCTGCTGGGGCACTCTTAGTGAAACTATGGCGCACGCCGATCTGGGTCGATCACCATAATCCCTTTGTCCATCGCGCCACGCGCCTACTAGTCACCGCCGAGGAAAAGCGTGTGAACCTAATCGTTAAAGACGAAGAGAAACGTTTGACTACGACGTTTCAACCATTGGTACCCAAGTTTTCGAGCCGTTACGGCGGGGGCGATCACCGTTGGGTAAATGTGCTTAAGCCGTCTACTTTTTGGGACCAAAGCGCGGCCACCATACTGCCCTTTAATACGTTCGATCGTTCGTGGCCACGTCTTGGCATGGGCGGCGAACATATACCGATTGGAAGCGAGGGCTGGGTCTTTTCGCAACAGTTTTCGAGTCTGGAACAGTACGTTTCTTTGCTGAGGTCTGAGGAAGCTATTATTGATTCGCTGAAAAAGATTGGAATTACTGCGAGCCTTTCTGAGCCGGGACATATTGCTAAACAGATGCTAGAGCATTTGGGCGGACTAAATAGAGTCGGCATGTTGGCCGACATAAACACTCTCAAGCTATTGAACAAGATGGCGGGCGGACTGCGACGCAGGCGCCTGAAGGACGATGCCGTTGAAGAGAGTTTTGAGCTACGCACGGCCTCAGTCAAGGCCTGGCGAGATCTCATCGTCAAAAGAAAGCGCGAGCTTTTTCGTAGTCCAGACTTGAAGCAATTCACCGATGCGAATGTCATACGTCTGGGTTTGGAAATCGACTGTCCAACTTGTAAGACTACAAACTGGAATTCGCTAACAGCGGTTGATTATCGACTGAACTGTGAACGCTGCCTAAATTCGTATGAGTTTCCGCAGGCCGCGTTGCGCAATCAAAATGGCAACTGGAGTTACCGTGTTGTCGGCCCCTTCTCAGTGCCAGATTTCGGCAGGGGTTCCTATAGCGCTCTTCTTGCGCTTCGCGTCGTCAACCGCGCCATCGATACAATGGATCGGATGACGTTCGCTACCGCGATGGACCTGGCGTTTGACGGAGTTACACGCGAGGTCGATTTTATTGCCTGGCACAGCGACGACGGCTTGCGTGAAACGCGGCGTCCTCCCCAACTGGTGATTGGCGAAGCAAAATCGCTCGGCCAAGGCGAGCTTATAAAACCGAGCGAGTTGACAAAGCTTAGGTCCGTCGCAGCAAAATTACCTGAAGCGGTGATTGTGATCGCTGTTCTCCGCGATCATTTTACACCAGCCGAAACCAATATTTTGCAAGGCTTCGTGAAGTGGGGAAGACGCGTAAATGCCTTCGGCGAGCCGACAAATCCCGTCTTGCTGCTCACCTCGCACGAATTAACAATGGACTACAGTGTTTCGCATACATGGAAAACGCTTGGGGGAAAGCACGCGCAGTTTTCCAGCACCAACCGAATCCGGACATTGTCCATGCTTGCAGACGCCACACAGCAAATCTATCTCAATATGAGGCCGTTTCACGTTGAACGACAGGAGTACTGGCAAAAGCGGCTCGCGCGTCGTGCTCACCGGTCAGCGCGTTCGTCTTGAGTAGCAGGCGCATTGGACACATGACTTCGTTCCGGTATGGCGCAAGGTTGCCAGCTGGTTCCAGTTTGCTGCAAGTACTTCGGAGGGTTTCGGAAACCCCTAACAGTTCGTTAGGGGGTTTTTTGGTCGTCCGAAGCGCGGCGCGCCCTAAATGGGGACTGGACTTTTTTCTTCGACGCAGGTGTTATCGTCCGTGGGCTTAGCAACCCGGACCGAGATATCGTCGCTTCATGCTTGGTCAGCATATCACCCCGATTGGCGTCGGAGGTGACCCGCGGCTGAATGAGGTAGCGCATTGGCGTGCGCTCCAACCTGGTCAATATGGCCGGGAGGGCTGCGCCATGTCCAGAGCTTTCGGGCTTAAAAGCGCCGCCGCCAGTCTCTCGGCTGGTTGCTAACTCCCGGCTGCCGGTCCGCCACCGGCGTGGCCTTAGCAAGCCAAAACCGAGAGCACGACCAATGAAATCCCCCACAGAACGCGACAGGCGGGCGCTGGATGCGCCGGCCAACCTGCAAGCTGGCATACCGTCTCCGCGCAGCGCTAGGCCCGCACAGCGCGGCCTGGCCGAAGAATTGTTCCCGGCAGGCACGATTCATTTGCGCCGCTCGGCGGGTTCAAGGCTGTCGAATTTAGGCCATTCCAATACGGAACGGCCTAAATTCGCCGTTTCTACCTTTGCCCGACCGGAACAGGTAGACCAGTGCAGTGCTACTCCGCCGCCGCAGTCGTCAATTCTTGGGGGAGCAGCCTGTGCCGCTCCGGAACGGGTTGCTCTTTCTGGCCGTTCCCCGACCGAATCGCCAGAAGTTGCCATTGCATGGGAACGAGCCACGATTCGCCTTTCCAATGCTTGCGAGCGACTAAATCGATCGATCGAAATATTGATGGGCGCGTCGGGCATCGCTCTGATCCCCGCTGTGCGCCGATTCGTCGATGACGGAATTGTTTTTCTCAACGAGGCGGGTAATTGCGACGTCGACCGCCGCGCCTGCGGCAGCAACGGTGCGTACTCTGTATCCAGAGAGGGAGGGTCTTCGAATGACGCGCTTCCCTCGCGATAATTATCTTGATCCGGATCGGGTGCCAGACGTCTTCTGCGATGGGGTTGCCGGTGTTGATTTCATCGGGGCCGACGTAGTTCGCCTAACATTCTACGCAAACCGCTCGATCGGTGGCGATGATGACGAACGATTCATCGTCGTTCGGCTTGTGCTCTCCCGCGAAATGCTCGAGGGCGCGATCGGGCAGCTTCCGCTGATTAAAAGCGGAAAGAAGTTCGTCGACAACGTGCCGAGAGGCGGCGAGGCTAAACATCTGAACTGATCCGAATGGTGAGCGACTGGGGAATTTCCCCAGTCGCCTACCTTTGCGCGCTCGCGCAGAAACGAAACGCTTGCATCGAATAGCAGAATCGATAATCTTGTTTCGAATTGTGGAGATGGCCGTGGCGAAGGGCGTTCAATATATCGGCCGTGATGGCGAAGATGAAGAGGTCGACCCGCGCGAGTATCTGGCGTCCGCCGTATGCAAGGTCGCAGGATGCGAGCCTGCGACTCTTCGCGCATGGCGAAGGCGCAACGGACTTTTCCCCGACACTATGATGTCGGGCGGATGGAATCGGTATTCGGCATCGGATATCGCCGTCACCAAGCTAGTTGTTGATCTGACGAAAGCAGGTCATGCCGCCCAGGCTGCGGTGGATATCGCAATGCTGGTACTGCCGGTCTATGAGGAGTTTTGCAGTTCTCGGTCCATTGGCGACCGGCAATGGTTCCAAGATCAACATGTATTGGTGGAGGTCGGCAAGCAGGGAAAATTCAATCTCCGCCGACTCCCATGTGAAACGACGCTAAAAGACCTCTCGGGCGTTGTCGGTCCTTCGTTCTTTTTGATTATCACTCTTTCAGATCTGTTGCCTGATGACTGGATAAATCTCATCGATTGGGAGGAGGACCGGGTCGAACGCGTAGTAACGATCACTTATAAGGTGCCACGAGTGAAGGTGGCAAAAAAGGCGCGCCCCGTAACTCGCAAGAAGACGAAGCGAAAGCAGGGACGGTGAACCATGGCGGCTCTGTCGCTTTCCGATCTTCCTCGTCTAGTAACGGTGAAAGTAGCTGCCGAATATCTCGGCATCACCGAATCGCAGGTTCGTTCGCTCGTCGCGGCCGGCCAGATGGCTCGAACTCCGGTTGGAGCGCGCGTCCTCATTCCGCGTGAGGCGCTCGATCAGTTCATCATTGAAAACACGGTGTCACCATGCCGCGCAGAAACTCCGGGCCGCGCCTCCGGTTTCTCGACAAGCGCCAATGTTATTATATCGTCTGGACCGAAGGTGGACGCAGCCGCGAGCGCTCAACGGGCTCTGCGGACCGCGCAGTCGCTGAAGCCGCCCTCGCTGACTTCCTCCACATCCGCACGCGGGACGCCGGCCCGCGTGATCCCGCTGAAGTCCTCATAACCGACGTCCTTGCCGACTACACGGAGGAGCACGCGCCGGAAACGGCGGCACCATGGCGGATAGCTGCCGCGGTCAAGGCGATGGTGCCCTACTGGCAGGGGAAAACGGTTGCCGAGGTGACACGCGAGACGTGCCGGAAATACGGCGTCTCGCGAGCGCGAGCTCCTGGTACGGCCCGGCGCGAGCTTGGCGTTCTGCGCGCCGCGATCAATCACGCGCACCGTTGCGGCCGGTTGCTGCGGGTGGTTGCCGTTGATTTGCCGGATGGTGCGGAGCCCCGTGATCGTTGGCTAACACGTAAGGAGGCCGCGGCTCTCTTGCGAGCAGCTCTCAGGGAGCCGCGCGTGCGACTCCATCTGCCGTTATTCATTGTGATCGGTCTCTACACCGGGCAGCGGAAAGAGGCGATTCTTTCGCTGCGCTGGCCGCAAATCGATCTCGTCAATGGCCGAATTGACTTCAATCAACCTGGCGCACGTCGGACCAACAAGCGCAGATCCCGGATTCCGATTCCCGCGCGCTTACTGTCGCATCTGAAGCGGGCCTGCCAGCGTGGCACGGAATTAGGTTTTGTCATTCATGAGAACGGCCGGCGACTGAAGGACATCAAGCGCAGTTTCGCCACTGCTTGCGATCGCGGCGAGCTCGCCGGCGTGACGCCGCATGTTCTCCGGCACACCTGTGCAACCTGGCTCATGCAAAAAGGCGTCCCGATCTGGGAAGCGTCCGGATATCTGAATATGACACCGGAGACCCTCCAGCGGGTCTACGGCCACCATCACCCCGATCACCTTCGAAGTGCCGTGGAGGCTCTGTCATGACTGTCCGCGATTCGTCCGCGCAACGTGGCATTTTTCGCCGTTTGTTCGCACCAGTTTCAGCGGCGCACCTATTGAATATGCTGAAGAAATTAGGCGGCGTGTGTGCTCCGAAGGCAAAGGTCACACGTTCGAATCGTGTCGGGTGCGCCAGCGATTTCAATACCTTAGCGGATATATCAAAGAGTAGAAAATCTTGCGGGTAAGCAGGAGGTAAGCACCTTATTGTCTCTTGGACGCATAAAAAGCGGCAAAGTCCATGTCTCCGCGCGTCTTTGGGAAGTATTCGCCGTCTTCCGGTGTTGCAATCACAAAACGGTCGAACGTGTTGTTCACACCATGGCTGTGCCAAAGGCACATTCCCGGAGCGTGAAAAAGAAGTATGGACTCAAAGTCATGGTGCTTGGCGGTCGCGTCCACGACCACATGCGCAATCACTCTCCGGGCTGCTAGTTCTTTGTCGTCCAATTGGGACGTAAGCGAGAACTCCGTGACGTAAACATATCGCGGAACATCAAGGTCTCGAACGATCTGTTTTACACTTGCGTTTAGGTCGTTCCGAATTGCTCTGTGCTTATATTTCCATCCATAAGTGAGGTAAGTGCGCGCAACAATCTTGTTGGCCGCATGAGCCGTCGCAACACCGTCGCCCAGCCGTTCAGATGTGCCGAGAGTGTCAGCGTTTCTGGTTTTGTGCGAGGACCAGTCTGAGACGTAGTTGTCCAAAATTGCCCAAGCCAGTGTTTCGGCAGTTTCGGCTGGTAAATAGACCTTCGAGGGCAGGGGGATGATTAAAACAATCGTACTGTCCTGCACGTTGTTCTGCACATCGCCGATCGAACAAGAAGATGTTGCTGGAAGGCGAAGGTTCGGCCCTTGCTGATCGTCGTTCATGAGAAACGCTGAGCAGTATTCAGCTCGCGTCGGCCGCTGCGGCAGCGTGGCCGGCGCTTTGGGTGCCAATACCTGCCCTGTTACGACAATGCTGTGCGCTATAGACGATTGAGGAAACTTCACCCACACGGACACCGGTATGCCCGAGTCGACATACCGATTGATAATCTCTTGAGGTCGAAGATTACCCCATTGAGTTTTCCCGTTGGCGTCCATGCCAGCGGCGTAAATGAGCGGCTCGCGCCCTGCGGCTCGAAACGCTGCGACGGTGTTATTGACAGTGAGAAATTCCGATCCTGCGGGGAGTGTGGAGTTTACCTGCGATTCTGAGCGCGCAATCGCGGCGTCAGTAATATTGACTGTAGAGAGCCAGGGGCCGCGATGTCTCGCATGAATGTGTCGAGCGCTGACCCAGATGCTTGCTTGCGCGCATGCTCCAACACGGGAGTCTTGTTGGGTCATGGGTACGGATTCGATCGACAACTCCGCCCCAAGGATATGGACTGTGTACCGCGCTCTGACGAGTAGATGTCGTTCGTAGTTTGTCGGCGCTGCGGGCGGACGAAGGATTGCCTGGCTGATCGGAGACTTCGAGATTGGGCGAAGCACGATAAAGCCTAGAAAGAATTCGGCGTTGACGCCTTCCAGGCGATGCGCTGCTTCCTCGACTGGATCGGCAGCTAAGAAATCAAGTTCGCACGAGAAGAAGAGAATGCGCTTGCAAACCTTAGAATGTCTTTTGAATGTTTTGGCGTAGTAAGCACTGAATGCTTCGCTGAAATCCCGGTCAATATAGTCATCGTCCATCAGCACGGAGCGCGCGCCCAACTCTCGGAGGTGGCGAACGAGATTCCCGGTGATTAAAGGATTGCCTTGTCCGGTGCCAAGAAGCGCCTCTAGATCTGTCCAACGCTCTGGGGAATCGAGTGCAAGGACACGGATCGTCATCCTTGACGACTAGCCGGCTACTAGACGACCACCTATCTGCTCGGCAGACCGAATGTTGGATTCGATCTCATCGATGGTCTTCTTCGCCTCATCAGAAAGGTCCCAATCGAAGCCGGTCATGGACTGATTTTCAGAAGAAGCATGGACCTGCACGCCCGAATCAAAAATCGTTTTCAGTGCGTTTCCCATGTCGCGCGCTCCAAAAATTTCGCCCCCGCGCCAGCCCTTAACCTGCTGAATTGACTCCGCTTTGAGTCGCTGTCTGAATAATGATCAGTAATTTCAGTAGGTTGCAAGCATGGCCGAAATCACGCTCATATATGCACAAACTTCCTTGACAGGCAAATAACGAATGCCGATCCAACTGGATCATTCATTAATTCGTGAATCGCCTAGGTAGTTCGAAGCCGCCTCAGACCGCCCGCAAACCTCAGCGTTTTCTGCGCTTCCTCATCCTAACCCCCGCCCCACCGCCATTCTCCGCGATGAACTCGACGCCAGCCTTTTCGAGGGCGGCAATCAATTGCCTGATTGTGCGCTCTTGTGCGGCCAATGGACCGGGCTGCGTCTCCAAGCGTTTCACGCTAGGCAAAGATATTCCTGACGCTTCTGCCAGGTCTCGCTGCTCCCAGCGTAGTAGCGCGCGCGCGGCACGAATCTGTTCGCTCGTTGGATTTAATACCTCAGGTATTGACATTGACTCACCGATAATTTAATACCTCAGGTATTGCACGATAAGTCGACAAAGGCAATCACCAATGACCACGAAAAGCACCATTACGGTGAGCGGCGGAGCTATGCCCAAATTCAACCGCAAGGCCATCATGGCGCGGGCGTGGGCCATCTTCCGCGAGACCTACAAGTATCCAGCCATCAAGTTTTCCAGCATCGGCTGGAAATGTTTCGGATGGGCGCTCAAACAGGCGTGGGCCGAGGCGCGCGAGGTCGCTCGTCTGGCCGCGATGCCGACGGTCGACAAGGCGGCGCGCATCGCCGTTCTTAACCGCACCATTGAATTGGCTTCGTACAGCGAAAGCTGGCCGGACGTTTCCCGGACGGTCAACGCCGCTCGGGCGGAGATAGCCCTTCTTTCAAATCAGCTCTAGCATCGGAGACTATCACTCATGGCACAAGCTGAGACGATTCCTACCACGACGAGACGGGGCTTTCTATCTGGCGCGGTTGCAGCCGCTGTTCTGCCGGCCGCAGCAGCACCGCAACTGATTGATCCGATATTCGCGGTCATTGAACGCCATCGATCGGCTTTCAGAGAATTCGCGGCCGCATCGCTCGCCGCCGACGAAGTCAAGGCGCTGAGAGATGGGCGCGAGACCACACAAGAGGCTGAAGATAGGCTGGATGCGGCGGTCGAGGCGAACGAAGAAGCTGCCGATCTGCTCACATCTACAGCCCCAACCACGATGGCCGGCCTTGCTGCCGCTGTAGCGTGGCTTCTGGAATACGACGAGGGGTGCATTCCCGACACATCAGGCCAGTTTCTGAGGACGTTGGCTACGTCACCCCTAATGGTAGGAGGTTAAGAGCGTGGCACAGGGTAATACCGCCAATACAACGCGCCGTTCATTTCTCGCTGCTGCGGGTGCAGTTGTAGCGCCGGGCGTTGCGGTGACGGCTACATCGAACCGGGATGCTGAGTTGATCAGGCTCGGGCACGAGCACGATAAGCTGGTTCAGAAGCTTGAGGTTGAAACAGCGAGGTTGCGGCCACTTTGGGACGAGCACAGGCGCCGTATGGACGGATGGAGGGCCGCAAACCCCTTCAAAACGGGAGACGACATCAAAGCCTATGATCGCCTTTGGGATGAAGTCGGATTGAACGACGCATATAAAGATGGCGATCCTGACGAGATCACAGATGCAATGGACCCCATCTGTCGCAAAATCCTAGCGATCCCGACGATGACTCTGGCTGGACTGCTCGTCAAAGCGCGTGTAGCGAAATACCACGCATCTGAATTTTGGGACGAGCCACACGATACAGCAGATTTGGCTCATCTCCATATGCGAGAACTTTGTGACGCCGTGATCGACATGGCGGCGCGCACCACGGCGTAAATCGCCGCTTCTTAGAAGACAATTCGATGATCTGAAATTCTCTTGGCCGGAGGAAAAGACGCGACAGCCGGAGCTTTTTGTAGCTAGGTCGGCCGGACAACCACGCGTCCTATTTAAGTTCTGTGGAGGGATATCGAGGATTCAGAGAGTTCCCGTTAGCTCGATCTATCGGGAACCCATGCCTTACTACTTGATGCATTCATCGCATTGGAGAATCAGCATCATGACCAAGAACCGTCTTTGTGATCTCAACGACCACCTGTTTGCGCAGATCGAGCGACTAGCCGACGAGGACAGTACTCCCGAGAAGATCGACCAGGAGCACAAACGCGCTGAGGCAATGGTTGGTGTTGCCGATCAAATTCTGCGGACCGCAGCAGTGCAGTTACAGACCGCGAAGATGGTGACTGATTTCGATGGCGCTGATCCGCGCCCATACCTTACGATGATGGAAAAGCCGGGCTCCAATCTCCCAGCGCTAAAAGTAGTCAGCGCGAAATGAGCGGGTCCCGTCGTAGTCGTGTGAAATACACGAAGGACGAACTGGATTTTGTTGAGCAGCATTGCCAGATGCTTAGATCAGATATGCACGCTGAATTTGTAAAGCGGTTCGGTCGCTGCGATATTTCCATCCGTAACTTGGACGAGTTACGCAAGCGCAACCGATGGCTCACCGGCCGAACGGGACCTCCTCCGGGTTGGAAACCGAGATATAAATTTCCTGTTGGGCATCGGCCGGCGAATGCCTTCAAGGTCGGCAACATTCCCAAGCATAAATTCAAACGCATCCGAGAGATCGGATTCGAATTTCTGACAAAAGATGGATACACAGCGATTTACATTGCGCCGAAACACTTCGTCCCAAAACATCGATATTTATGGGAACAGAAGTACGGCGCAATTCCTGCCGGGTACTTTCTGAAATGCAAGGGCGACAGAGCTGACAGCGATCCATCAAATTGGGAGTTAATACCCCGCGGTCTCATTTCGATGCTCGATGGGCCGCAAGGCCGTGGCTATAGCCGCGCCCCCGCAGAGTTGAAGCCCATTATCATGGCCGTGACGCGGCTGGAGCACACACTAAAAGAGAGGAAACGACGATGAAGCGAACCGATATCGTACTTTAGCCAAGCCAAGCTGGCCTCTGATAAAGGCCTGCACTTTCAAATGCAGCAGTTCTTGCAGGCGCCGCCACAGCAGCCATCATTGGACTATCGGTTTTCCGGTAATGCACAGGAAACCGTCGTTCTGATCAACAGCGCCGGCAGACATCAACTCGGAAATCTGACGCATGCCGTCATCACGATCGATCGCCTTGATGACGTGCATCTGCCGGGCATTCACTGATTCGCGCTGTTCCAACGCAGCAAGTCGTCTCTCAATCGCTTTCATGTTCGAACCCCTATAGCGAGCTGCCACAATGTCTCATCCGACAAGTGGCTGAGATAGGGTGCGGGCATGTCCTCGGTACCGCTATTATCGGATCGATCGACAACCATCTTCTTTAGCGTCTTGTAGAGGCTTCCCATCTCCGGCTCGGTCAAATCGCTCTTAATGCGCTGGACCCAGCGCGCCGCCGGCGGATCGTCTTCGCCGTGCCATTCACCGCATAACACCAGATCGCCGGAACCGAACATCCCGGCCTTGTTGGCTGACGACACCGCCGCGTCGATATCGGCGCCGGGCTTGCGCCACAGCATCAGCATTTCATCGTCGTTGCGCCGACGCGCTTCCAGCTTCTCAATGCGCGTGGTGATGCTGCGCGTCGTCATGGCATTACCATCACGCGATGAATGAACCTGTCTGAGGGCGAGGCCCGGCCATCGGCGATCAAAGCCGCCGTCACCGCCTCGCACTCGACCACAGAGTCGCCGACGACGCGATGACACGTCCGGAACGCTACCGGCGACAGTCTGGCCTCGATATCCTTCAATCGAGTGTCAATGCTTCTGGTCATGTCATTATCCCCAAGGCTCGTGGCAGCCGATGCTCATTGCGCAGTCATCCTTTCCAGCCGCTCAAGACGCTCCGCCAGCTCGGCCGTTTCGAATGCCTTCACGTATGCTTCAACGAGCTTCCCGATCTCGCCGGCATCGGCGGGCGTGATCTCACCGTTCGCCACGGCCGCCAGAATGGCCGACGTCACAGCAGCGGCATCGCTGGCGCTCCTGATGTCGGGCAGATCGAACGTCACCGGGCGATCCTTTCGGGGTGGGAGAATGCGGTCCATGCATAGCCGCAGCGCGGCTATGTCACCACCCAGCGCCAGTTCCACCGCTTTATTCGTCAACGCCTCGGCTTGACCATCCAGCAGGCTTTCCAACGCAACCGTGGTCGCGTTGCGCGATCCCTTCGGACGCCCGGCAGGGTTGCCAGACTGCCCCTTTTCGAATGGTCTCCCGCGCTGCTTTCCCACTGTATCATCAGCGCCAGCCATCAATTCAGCGCTCCCAGGTACGCCGCGCCGCAGACGGTCCAGAAAAAGGACAGGGAGCCGTGGCGCATTTCACAACGGACAATCGACTCCATCAAGGCGGCAATCACCTCCGGGCATTGCGTCTCCCGCGCCAGGGTCAAATAGTCCCGAGCCTCGGTCTCACCAAACCTCACCTCGTCTTCGGTCGTCCCGGTCGCGCTGAAGAGTTCGAATGCCTCGTCCTCCGTGATCATGCCCGGCAGCCGGCCAAAAGTCGCCCTGGTGGAAAGAGCCTCGATGAATCCGCGCTCCATCGATCCAGCGCCATGCTGGCAAATGCCACCGAATACGAATGCCAAGAATGTGTTGGACTGGATGGCGCGCGCGAACGTGAGGGCGGTTTCAAAATGCTGCCGCCCCAAGGCATGGTCCAATGCATCATTGCCTGTCTTGCCCGGAAGCCAGAAGACGAATTGCCCGAAGGGACCGTCAGATTGATAAGGCTCCGGGCGAGGACGAACGAAGCTCGGAAGCCCTAAGGATGCGTTTTCAAAGCTGATCATGCTATACTGCCTTTATGAAAACAAAACGCTCTCTGTCGGATGCGTGTCCAGTGCACAGTGTTCTCTACTTCAAACCTCTTGAGCAGAACGACAAATGAACAAGTTCGGTTGGATCATTTTCCAAATGGCCGTTGCTGGTCCGGTGTTTTACTTCTGTGCCAACGTGCTGCACGGGGAAGGATTGGCTCCTGCCATTGTCGCCATGCTCGCAGCGCTGCTCGCGACGGTCGGTTTGGGCAAGATCATCGACCTACTGAACACGCGACGCGTCCGCATACGTGAGCAGTCGTACGGTCAGGGCAGCCGACCGCCTCCCATCCCTCGTTCTGACCAAGGCACGTAGCATGTTGGCTGATCTCGGATCAGTCAGGATACGAGCGGCCCCTGACAAATTCTTGCCGAGCTTCCACTGTTCGTATTTGTCAGCAAGCGGCCTCAGAAAGCTAAGAGGCTGCGCGACGACCTTCGCCCCTGTCTGCACCACCCCGCCGGCCTTCTGCATCTCATTGATCATGTCGTTGTATGCGGTGCGCGAACCAATACCCTGCCGCGTTCCTGTCGCCTCAAGGATGTCAAGGAAACGATTGAACCCCTGCCACCGCTCTGCGCCATTCGGCAGCGCTTCAACGGCCGCTTGCAGATTCGCGCGGGCTTGAGGGTTTGCAATCAACTGAGCGCGAAATTTTGCACCGCCAGCCTGGTTTGCCCCGGTCTGCAAATCCTTCGCCGCCTGGTTGAACGTGCTCTCGACATGCACGCGGACAAGATCAGCAGCTACGCGGGGCTTACGCTCCGCGAGTTTCCCGACCGTCTCCGCTATTTCGATCTCGCTGTGCGGGAGCGGGTTCTTCGGGAACAAGGCATCAACCGCCTGCTTCGTCGTCAGGTCGCGCTGCGCCAGCTTCCCGACCGGCGTGTTTTCTAGCCTAGCCAGCCCGTCACGCGCGATTGCTACACTCTCCAACCGGTCGCGCACGCCAGGGTATTGGCGAAGCAAGTCTTCGTTCTGCCGGATAGCGGATCGAATACCATCCGCCGACAGATCAGCGCCTTCGCGTGTCGCCCGGTCCAATACCTGCGTGACGATATGTTGCTCGAATGCCTCCCGCGCCGCTGGTGATGCGACCGCGTTAAACTCGCGCGCCGCCGATGGTCCGTTGTTCTGGATCGCGCCCGGCACGCGCTCAGGCGGCATTACAAAGCGGCTGTTGAACTCGTCGCGCTCGATGATCTTACCGGGCACTCGGCTCTGGTCGAATGGCTCAAGAGGGCGGGAAGCGGCCTGAAAATTTCTCCGAGCATCACCATAAGCAGGAACCTGCTCAAGGGCCCGGTCCAGCGCCCGCTTTGTGTCCTGCAACCGCGAAACAGTATGATTTGCCCCGGCCTGCTTGGCCTGCGAGATCAGGTCATTAATCGCCTCTCGCGAGTTGTGAAGCCCGGCAACCGACATATCCAGTGTGCCGTCCGGCTTGAACAGCGCAGAACGAGCCGCTTTCAGCCCCTGACGCACCGCGCCCTTGGCCGTGTCCAGCGCGCCGTCCAACTGACGGAGCACCGCCGACGCATCGACCTGTCCGAACTCGGTGGCCCGCTCCCCGACGATCGGCATTTTGCTCGTCGGATTATTGTCTACCAGCCATTGAGCCCGCGCCGCCGCTCGTTCAGCGTCATCAAGAATGATCGGTATGTTCGGGCGGTCGAGATAGTGCTTCGTGACATCGGCAATCCGATGCCCCCCATTGAGCGGGATCGTGGCCTCCGCGTTGCGGGCGGCTCCATAGTCCTTCTCCGCGAGCGCCGCTCTCATCCCTTCCCGACCGCGATAGACATTATCAAGTTCGCCTTGGATGACATTGCCCGCGCCTTCCGGCGTGACGCGGGGGCCAGCCCGCCAAAGCACGTCATCGAGGATTTGTGCCTCTGGCGAGCCGCGCATAACCTGCTGCGCGACGCTGCTGACATCTGGACCGATTGTGCTCGGAGCCTGGTTGACAGGCGAGAACTGATCGAACCGCCCACGGGCGGCCTGTTCCACCTGTTGGGGCCTGCGACCGAAGAACTCTGCCATCTGCGCTTCGGTCTGAGGCGACGCCTCAAGGTGGCGCATGGTATTGGATAGCACGGGACGGCCGGCGACCTGGCTCAACGCTTCCGGCCACGATAGGTCAATGCCATGCTGCCGGGCCTGGGCCATCAGAGCTTCCGCCTGATCGACCATCTTCGGTGTGACGCCTTCGGGGAGTTGGTTCGATATTGATCGAGCAGCGTTTCCCGGCCTTTCTGCCGCCGCAGCCATACCACCGCCTGCCAGCGCTCCGAGAAAACGCGCAACAGGCTCTATGTCTCTTCCCTTTGTCACCTGCCCGGCGGTTTCGCTTGCCGTTGCCGGGGCAAGAACGCGAGCGCCACGCGATAACCAACTTGCTTCGCCGCCAAAAGCGGCGGGCAGGAACTCGCCGGTCGTCTGCGCATATTCGCCGGCTGTGGTCTGCGGCTTATAGAAAGGTCCGGTTACCTTCTCGACCTGTCCCTGCAAATCACTCGTCGTCGGCGCATTTGCCAGTATCGAAGTCGGCACGCTGGCGCGCGTCATGACTTCGTAGATCGCATCCTTGAATGATTGGACTCTTTCGGGGGCGATACCGAGTTTCTGTGCCGCAAGGTCGATACCGTTGGAAAGCATCGTCCGGACATCGCCAGCCATTCCCGCCATCCCAAGCGCGCCTTTGGCAGCACCGACACCGGCAGACTTTGCAATGTCAGCCGCCATGCTTGGCTCTGCGAAAGGATCATGATCTACCGGCACGAGCTTAGGGCCGAATGAAGGCTGCCCCATATCCATAATGACGCGCGTGGGCACACCGTTCTGACCCGGAACGGTCTGCACGCCGCCCGAAGGCGGGTCTGCAAATGGATCAAAATCAACAGGCGTGAATGTCGGCATTACTGCACCTGCAAATACTTACCGGGGCGGTTCGGGTCCGGCACGTAGAAGTTGCCATCCCTGGCCTGACGCGCGCCCTCAACGGGCGGATCTGCTGATTGCTGCGGCCCGATGATGGATTCAGCTTCGCGCCGCAGATCGCCAAACACATCGCGCTGGGCCATCTTCTCAGCCCAATCGAGTTCGAAGTCCTCGAACCCGCGACCCTTGTTGGAGGGGTCGCGCTTGAATGCCTGAAACGCTCTGGCCCGCTCAACGTCGAGCTTTACCATCCGGCGAGCGCCTTCAATGATGATTTTGTTCGCGCGCGGTTCGTTGCCCAACTTGGCAAAAATGTCCGTGATAAATGCGCGGTCGGCATCGGAGAAGTTGTTCGCCGGGAAACCGCCAGCACCGATCTTGCCGACGACGCTCTCATTGATAAGCGATTGCAACGCCTGAGCGCTACCGGCTCCCTTCGGGTCCAGACCGATGCTCTCGGCAACCTGATCATTAAGGCCCATGGCCTTGGCCCACGCAGAGATATTCATACGGGCCGGCGCTAGCTTGCCCTGCGAAACCTGATTGAGAAGCCCCTCCATCCGGGACAGGTTCGTCAATGTCTTGCCTGCCGATCCTGCCGCCGCAAACATATCGGCCCGACGCTTGCCAGCCGCTTCACCGGCTGCCTTGGCCTCGCCACTCTCCGCGCGCTGGTCTATGTTGATTGCTCCCGCCGCCTTCAACTCCTTCTCAAGGTCAAGAATGGAGCCTTGATATCCGCTGGCCGCCTTCAATTGTTGAAGTGTCTTGATCTTGTCCGGCGTCTTGCTCTCATCCAGCCATCTGGTGAGCAGCTTGTCGGCAAATTCACGCTGCGACGCTGGCAGGTTTGGATTCGAGCGAGCCTGTAACAGCATCGGGATATTGGCTGCGGTGAGGCCGGGCTGCCCACCGCCTTGTGCTGGTTGAGAGTTGGCCGGGAGAACCGAATTGTCGGCGGATGCCACCTGCACCGGTCGGCCATTCTCGAATTCCGCCATCGCCCCGACGACGCGGTGGCGCACCGCAGGGTCGTTCATGTCGATCGGCGCGTTCGGATCAACGCCAGCCTTGCGCGCGACAAACTGAGCATATGCGCTGACCGGATTCCCGTCGTTGGCTGGTGCCCACCGATTAATGATGCCGGAGACAGTGTTTATCCCGCGTTGACCGTAAGATTGCAGCAGGTTGTCTGCCGCCGCCAGCCCTTGATCCATCGACCCGAACCGGCCAAACCGGCCATCCGAGCCAGTAAAGCCTGGCTGCTTCTGTGTGAAAGGCGAATTTTTCAGATTTAGAGGATTGTTGTTGCGAATGCCACGAGGATCGCCAGAGGATAGCTGCGCCGTTGCATTACCCGCGCCGAATATCCGGCCTAAGCCGGAATTGAACTGCTGCGATGCCGCCGTCTCGCGCGCCAGCTTGTCCTTGGCTTCCGCAAGCGACAACATCTGCATCATGCCGCCCGTCTCCCCAAGACTGGCCAATGTGCCGGCAGCGCCACGATAATCAATCTCACCGCTTGCCACCTTCTTGCCCAGGTCGGCAAGCGTCTGCCGCTCCTGACCTTTATTGATAGATGATACGAGCTGCGAAAGCTGCGGCGTAATATCCGGCGTGATGGCCTGCGATGATGGGAGTTGGAGCTGATGAATGGGCATAGGTGTGAGATTTAAAGCCATTGGTGGGTTTCACTTAAACCGTTGCAAGGCACGACGGATCAATGCCATCAGCGCGCAGCCGATCAATCACGGACCGGCGCACGTATTCAGATTTGGTTTGAAGTTCGCGCTTCGCAGCCGCGTCGATCGCTTCGGAGAGCGACTCCGGTGCGCGAAACTGCAGAAGCTTGGTGTGATGTTCCATGACGTATCCGCATGATGATGTCATGCGGATCACAGTACGATGTGCGCGGAATCCTGCTACCTCAGTTCTGAAGGAATGAAATGAGTCTGATGAATTTGCAGGATATGATCGGTACTGGACGTGAAATTCTATTCGTTCACAGCCTTTCAGCTGATCTTCCATTACCGACTGAGAGATTTAGCGGAAAGTAAATTCCCCGATCAAGCTATCCCATGCTTCTGGCCGCTGAGCGTTATGCGTCGCAGTCACGACGTCTCCACGAACTCTCGTCATAATTGTCCTGAGTTCCACGCCAGGTTCAACGATCCGCTTCAAAAGGGATGCAGTAAATGGGCTGTTGCGGCCGTTGCCATCTGACGCAACCTTGTTCGCCTGACTCGCGAAAGCTACAAATATTCCATCAGCCTCTACTTTTGCCAAGCCACGCTGCAAACCTATCGATCTTGATTTAGGTGTAGGTGCACTTGCCGCTAGCTGTGTAATCGCATCATTGTCACGGCATGCATCTACGATGAGTATCCTTACGCCAGGGGTGTTTTGTAGATCGTCAATTACATCCTGAAGGCGGATAAATTTTTTCAGGTCTGTCTCGTCTGAAAGCTGCCCATCGACGGGGGCAAGGTAATTCACCCCCTGGTATTGCAGTCCATGCCCTGCGAAAAATACAAGCGAAGCGCTTGCTGTTCTGGCGTTCTTCACAAATGTCGCAATTGCGTTCTCCATTGTGATGCGTGGCAAATTAGTGCCAAAGACAACCTTGAAGCCCGTTGAACGAAGGATTGCCGCAAGGTCTGTCGCATCATGTTCAGGGTTTGCGAGTTTGGGGAAGAAATTGTAGCGCGAGTTACCAATTACGAGCGCAACGCGAGACGGATGCGTTGGGATCGGGTTGGTCTTCAGTTCTGGCTCGAGCGTGACATAGTCGTCATCGAAGCTGCCAGAGGTTGCTAGTTGCTCTTCCTCTACGTCAAAACTACCTGACGAAGCTCCTCTTACTTGCCTGAGCGGAACCAAATAAGTAGCGGAAAGCAACGAAGCCCAAATAAAATTCCGTCTATTTGTGCTCATATCCCTAGTTCCGTCTGAGCATGGGGGCCTAGTCAAGGGTACGACGAACGCGTCGTGGCTTTTCCATACTACGTCTATCACCGTTCACGGAACAGGGCCTCCTTAGGCGAGGGATTCGCAGCGGGAGCGCCCTTTCAGGGTAATCATTACGGAATCATCATGGGCAGGCGGCCCGCTATTTCCCTAACAGCCCTTCCAGCCCTTCTCTCCTGAAGTAAGCGACAACGCCGTCGCTGGACCGGTCACCGCTCTTGTACCGACGAAGCGCCTCATGGTCCCCGTCCAGGAACATCGCCAGCGCGACCTTGCTGACGATCCATTGACCGCCACCGACGCGGCGTCCAATACCGTGTTCGATGGACCAGTTACGGATCGTGCCTGGCGATTTGCCGGCGCGTTCGGCAGCCACGTTGAGCGGAATGCCTTCACGCTTGTCATACGGGATGAGCGTCATGCAGACCTCAAACATGGGCAGCCTCCGACAGAAGGACGCCGCCAGCGGCCGGACGTGGGAAGCGTAGTACAGCCCCGCTAGGCCGTCTGATCAAGGCACCTTCCGCGGTGAGCGCAATCACCTCACCGCCTTGCAGCAGAAGCAGCAGGCCCATGACATCGACCCGGCGAGCAGGCTGAGTTGGATGGACGCCAAACAGATCGAGCGCGGTCCAGCCCATTGCGTGCCCGGTCGATGACCATCGGTCGAGAAATCGCTCGGCGTCACGCAGCAGCATTTCCCACCGATCCGGCATCATCCAGTCGGGGCCCTGTCGCCCTTTCAGCCCTGCAAGAATTGCATGCCAGTCGGAGGCCGATGCGCCGGCAGCGCTTGCTGCCTGACCCTGCTCAAAATTGTTGGTGACACTGGTGACATTGGTGACACCGCATTTAAGTGATTGAAATGACGCCTGTTTGCCGTCACCAAAATTTGCGAGGGGTGTCACCAAAGCAATTTCGTTTGGTGACACATGTCGGCGCAATTTGGTGACGCTTACATTATTGATAGGACTCACGTTTTTCGCTCTGTCACCAGTGTCACCACCGTCACCAGCATTTTTCAGTAGAGCCGAAATCTCATCGGCAAGACCATCGAAGCTATGCATCATGGTCGGCCTCCAAGAAGCGCGCTGGCACATGATAGAGTCGTAAGCGACCGTGGCCCGGCACGCGACAGACGTTGGTCCGATGAGTTTTTGTGTCGCAAAGCAGGCCGCCCTTCTGCTCTAGGGTCGCCGCGACCCGGCGCGCATCAAGCCCGCGACAGACTTCCTCCTTCCATGCGGTGGTGGTGATGAAGTAGTCCCAGCCATCGCCGACCTTCTGGCGATAGCCGGCTACGTCGCGCGGCTGAATGCGCTTGTCCTGGTCATCCTCCCAAGCGGGAATGAACCGAGCCATGCCGTTGGCGAGAAGAAACGAGCGAACCTGATCGATGCCCTCACGGGCTTCTGCCGGTTCGATCCCGCCGCGAACGGCAAGCCAGTCTTCGAAGCAGCGGCCGGCAGCTAAGGTCGCTTCACCACGCTGCCACGGAACGACCCCACAACGAACGGCAATCTCGCCACCGGCGGCGACCAACCCGAACCGCTGGGCTACCCGTTCGACCTGCCCATCAGCGCCGGCTGGCACGAACTGCTCGCAGAAGGCGCGGACAAGCTCGGAGACCTGTTTGCGAAGAACGTCGATGTTGGAGACCACCGCAGCCAGATACTCGCGAGCAGCGACGCCATAGTTCTGCATCGTGGCAGCGCGCAGGTGACGCGCCAACGCCTCGGCAGAGTCAAAGCCGTGCAGGTTCTCAAACAGCCCCATGCCAGCGCCGGCATCGGCCGGAATGTCGACGATGCGCACCTGCTGACCGGCGGCCAGACGACGACCACGGCCGTCCTCGGCGACCTTGTCGGCAAGACTGATCTCGCCTGAGGACAGGAACATGACACGCCACTTGGCGGCACGTCGCGCCGAACCATCCCGGGAGGACCGGCTTTTGCCTGAGCCGTTACCAAGCATGTAGGCCGCTTCGCCTGCATCCTTGGCCGCAAGCTGCGACAACTCATCAAGGCAGAGCAGCGTGTCGGAATGTCCGAGTGCCACGCCTTCGAGGCCGTTGGCGGTGGCGCGCCAGGAGCGGACGAACCCGGTGACCTCGCCACCACCCCAGACGCTACCAGCCACCAGGAGCGCGGTGCTCTTGCCAGTGGAAGACGCGCCACGGAAATGCAGGCCCCCACCCTCGGCCGAACAGGGCCCGATCAACGGGCCGGCGAAGGCTGCCGAGAGCGCCACGACCAGACGGCTGTTGCCGATCGCGTAGCGCGCAACATTGTCCTGCCAGTCCTGCAACGTGCCCTTCTGGCGGAAGGAATGCTCGTGCGCCGTCGCGCTTTGCAACAGCAGCATGTCGCGCTGATCGGCACCGAAACAGTCGTCCGGGAGAACGAACGAGTTACCGTGCCATCCTACCCGCTGGGTTGCACGTGCCCGGTTTGGGGATCGCACTTGAAGCAGGAACGAGTTGAACTGCGTGCGAGCCTTAGCGCTTGGGGCAATGAACATGCCACCATCCAGTAAGGCCCGCCGCGCTTCTGATCCATCGCCGGCCAGCATGGCACGCGGCAACGCATAGCGATGCTCGCGGCCATCATGGTCCTTCCAATGGAGCAACAAGCCCCAGCTGCCGCCTTCACCGTCCCGGGTCTCCGCGAGGATGTCGAAATGGCCGGCAATCTGCATTGGCGGCTTCTCGTCATCGTCTGGATTGAGCCACATCAGTCCCCGTTCGGTGAACTTGTAACCGAAGGGTAGCACAGTGGTGCCAGACTCCGACCCAGCTTCATCAGCCGGCGGTGTCCATTGCGGCGCAGCGTCAACACGAGCCCGCAAGTCATCCGCCGTGTGTCCCGCCTCGATCCAGTCGGATACGTCACCTTTCTTCGGAACGTCATCGAAGTGAACGACGCGGACGCTGACTGCCACTGGAAATGCAAGCGCGGCCTTTTTGTCGGCATGATTGCGCCCCTCGTCGTCATTGTCGGCGAGGATCACGACATTGCGGCCGGTGAGGTATTGCTCACAGCCGGACGGCAGCCCGTCACCACACCCGCCGAACGTGAAGGCAGGCAAGCCAAGCTTCGCAAGGGTATCCACATCCTTCTCACCTTCGGGCCAGTAGATGAATTGGTCTTGCTCACCCTCGAACGGATTTCTGCCGGTGAAGTATGGGACAGCGGCAAAGCCCTTTGGTTTTCGGTATTGCCAGCCTGTTGTGCCGTCGGTGTCCGTCACGCGATAGACGTTCATCGCGTTGCCGTCCTTGCGCATGATCTTGATCCGGACCGGCACGCCACCGACGCGGTAGACGTGACGGCGCTTCTCATCGTCCCGGATGCGCGGACCCTCGTCTCCGGCAATCACAAACCGGGGCTTGCCGTCCTGGTCCGGAGAGGTGCGGGCCGGGAAGGTTGGGGCCGCGTTCAGATCGATCGGAGACGGCGTAGGTTTCGTCGCCTGCGCTGTGCGTGGTATTGACGCCGTACCGCCCGTCACACCGAGCCGCTGCGCAATCTCGCGTGCCGCATCAAGCTTTGATGTACGGTTAAGGTACGCCAGCAGGTCGATGGCGTCGCCACCAGCTTCGCCGGTCGCGAAATCCGACCACACCCCGGTGGACAGATTGATCTTGAAAGACCCGGGACGGGTATTGCCACGCGTGGGATTGCGAGAGATCCATTCGGAGCCTTCTCTCCTGCCGTCGGGTAGCCAGTCCTGCACAAGGCTGGTCAAGGCGACCCGCGCGGCATGACTGACCGCCGCAAAATCGATCCGGCCGCTATGTTCAAAAGCCTGATTGACCGCGCCCATTACTGTACGCCTCCCTGCGGTTCGACGGTACAGAGCAGCAGCGCAATGCCCGGATGATGGGCCTCAACGAAGGTTTTCCATGCCGGCTCAAACTTCAGCCGGGTCTCGACAATCAGAATGTCTTGCCGAAACAACGCTGCATTGGTTGCGGCTGCGGCATAGGCGGCCGTCAATGGCGCGCATGACACGATGACTGCTCCACTCGCCCGCTTGATGAAGCGAACAAGCGATTTCCGATGAAAGGCGGTCGGCCCTCTGGCCTCGTGCATGTCGTCACCGACGATGACGATGTTCGGACGCTTGCGCGGCGGATTGAACCTCTCTGCACCTTGAGGCACGACGCAAACACCTACGCCGTGATCCCGGGCCGCGCCCATGGTGGGCCGAAGATGCTCCGGCCCATGTTGGATCGCGTGAGTGAAGCGCTCACGCGGTACTGACACATTGAGGATGCCAATCATGCCGCATCCTCCGAAACGATGGTCACCGGAGTTTCAAGGCGGTAGCGGCCATGACTGCCCGGGTATGGACCACTATGAGATTCGCGATCGGTGCTGATGACGAGCCCGGCCTTCCGGAGCTTGAACACGTAGTGCGACCAGCGCGGCGCGGGTTGCTCCAGCGTTGTGATGCCAGTAGGCCCGGCATTAACGAGGTGGCGTAATGTCCACGCTTCCCGCCCTTCGAACGTCTGGCGTCGACCATCAGGCAAACGGATGGTGATTTTGTTGCTCATTGCCTCGCCTCCGTCTCAATACCGAGACCGGCGAGGCGCGCGACGACGAGGGCGTGCGGGACGGTGATGCCGTAGCGCTGCGCGAGCTTTCGGACAGCGGTCGGAGCGGTGTGAAGCATGGGAGTCGAGTGCCAAGAAAACAAATCTGGCTGACTGGCCCTTAGAGAGTTGCGGCGAGAGGGCCGCTTGCGTACAATCTTCATGCGAAGTTCCTATGCATGAAGCCGGTGAGCGCGAACCTTTCCAGGGGAGTAGCGCAGCCGGCTTCGTCATTTGAGGACAAGGTCGGTTACGCGGCGTGGCGCGCGTGCTCAGAGGTCGAGCGAACGAGAGGCCCGATCTTGCTGCGAGCCCACGAATCCAGGCCGTCTTGCGGATAAAGGGGAATGCGGCCAGCCATTCGAAAGGGCGGGCCGTCAGAACTGACGCAGGCCAGTTTGGCGAGCGTGTTCGGCGAGCACGGAAAGCCGTAAGTCGCCGTTACATATTGAGCGGCTTCCTTCCGCCGCAGGAAGCGGTCTGCGCCGTGGTTGTCTTCAAGAGAAATTTCCATCGTGTCCTCGCAATGCGGAGCAATTCCGCGATGCGGGGAAGATGGCTCTGGGTACCGGAATCTAAATTAGAGGATTAGAAAGAAAAGCTCGCGCCTAAATAGGCATTTAGATTCAGGGAAGCTGATTTGCGCGAGTAGCCGCATCGGCCACCATCTTTTCAGCTGCCGCTCTGAGGTGCTCGCCGGGAAACTTATCCATCGCCTCTGGAACGCGGGAAATGCCAATCTTATAGGCATTAAGCGCAATGTCGTTGCTTACATCCTCTGTCTCAAATTTTTTCAGCCACGAATTGATCGAACTACGTAACCCGGCGCCCGGCCGCAGAAGTTTCTTGAAGGAGTTTTTGTGCTTCTTCATAACGAAAGAAACAGCTTCATCTTCTGTAACTCCCCCGGCAATCATGAAGCGAATGCCGACGCAGAGGCTCGACTGAATGCGCCATACAGCGCTTGTATTATTGTGTCGTCCGCGGCGGGGTTGAGTTTCAACCTTGAAGAGCGGATGAGGGATACCATCAACTAAGTCCTGCATCGCCTCCGCAAGAATATGAAAATGAGAAGCGAGCTCCCGTTGGTCGAGGTCCTTAAAAAGTTGTGCCACGGCTAAGCTAGCAAGGACGTACCGTGACTGTTGCAGAGCACGCGGACGCTCTTCCTCCGAACTGTCACCGACGTAACGGAATGTGTTTTCAATACTCACCACCATTCTTTCCCACGCCTCAAAAAACTTTGGCGCGTACATGCTTATTTCGTCATTCATACCGCCCCTCCGCTCGGAGCATCCGCATGTTGACGACGCGGCAGGCCAGTGCGGTACTGGCTTTTCGGGAGCTACCCTAGCCATGCCGGTTCATTAGGTCGTCCGAAGCTGGACAACCTTCTCCGCCTTCTTCCCAGTCATTGCTGTTTCGATATGACTCGCGATTCGATCCGCCGCCGCAACCAGAGCAGTGTCGATTTTGTGGATATATCCTTCAGTCACGCTGCCTCCAGCATGGCCCAAGAGCGCCTTGATCGTCGGCAGCGAAAAGCCCAAATCCTCGGCCGTCGAACTGAACGAATGACGCAAGCCATGCGGTGTCAGGCCGGGCACGGCATCGCCAACAATGCTGGCGAGAGCCTTTGGCAATCCGACGTAACGCTTTTTCTCATTCGTCAGCGCCGAGAAGACGTATTTGGATTTGGATTTCTCACAGGCCTGTTTCAGAACGGCGATAGCGGCCGATCCGATTGGCCGGATGCTCTTGCCCGTCTTGCTGTCGCCAAGCCGAAGGGCGCTGCGGGCAAAATCAATCTCGGTTTTCAGCAACCTCTCTATTTCACCCCGGCGGCATCCAGTGAGCGCGATGACTCGCATGATCAGGATCGGTTGCCAGTTGACGGCATTGGCTTCGGCTGCTGTCAGCTTTTTCCCGAGGGCTCGATATCCGGCGTCGTCGAGACGCCACTCACGTGTCTCGTCCTTCGGCCGGATGATGCCTCGTGCCGGATTGTCCGGCCGATAGCCCTCATTCACGGCGTAGCTCAAAATTCCACCCAGCAATCCCATCGTGCGAGCGGCGGTGCCTTTACCACCTGTGACAATGGCGCGGCCACGCTTCTTGGTCTTGATGTCAGCGGCGGTCTTGCCGCTGATCACGCTCTGTTGGAAGCGGCGGATATCTGCGGTTGTTACATCCTTGACGGTCCGCTTGCCCAAGATCGGGACGATATGGCGCTCAACACGTCCCTTGTCGGTGTAGATAGTTGATCTGCGTTTGGCTTCGCCCCGGCGTGTCAGGATCAGCCCGCGCTCGGCCTTGTCGAGATATTCTCGACACAGCGTCTCAATCGTTATGGCCCCGCGATCGAGTTTCTTGTTTTCAGCCGGATCGACGCCTTTCAAGACATCAGCCAGGCTGATCTTCGCCGCCCTGCGGGCTTCCTCCACTGTCAGGACACCGTATCGCCCCACCGTGAGCCGCCGGCTCCGGCCATTGGCGTTGCGATACTGAACGAGGAAGGACTTGGCCCCGCTTTTCTTCACGCGGAGCCCAAACCCGGGCAATTCGTCATCCCAGACAAACCGGTCCGCGCCCGATGCCTCGGCAGCGTCGACAACGCGTTTGGTGATCTTGACCATCTGATACCGGGTAAGCAGCGGGTAAGCAGGAGACGGTAAACCGGAGAAATCACCGGAAAGACCGTTGCCTTCAAAATCGTCCGGTATTTATTGTATTTCTAGCACTCGGAAATTCCAAGCAATTTCGGGTAAGCATCAGAAATAAGCCTACCATTGCCCTCCGAAGGCAAAGGTCACACGTTCGAATCGTGTCGGGTGCGCCATTGTTTCATTGCAAATTCAATCAGTTCCTAACAGGCTCTAAGTGTTGCCCACATGCCGCGCATATGCGCTTTGATATCGATTTGGCGTCCAGGTCGATCGTCCAGCAGCACCGGCCGCTGGGGGATGGATGAGACGGAAAGGGTCCACAAAAATTCTCGCCGGGGCAAGCAAAGCCATTGCGCCAGGCACATTGCTGGGCACGTCATAGTCGGCGTTGGATCTGCCTACGCGACCGGTCATGCGTGTGGACCTGGTTCCGGGGTCCCGATTGGATACCGATCACTCCGAAAAGGAATTCAATCCGCAGGGCAAGAAGATGGAGAAAATCCTACGGTACGCGACATGACGGTGCGGGTTACGGCCTGCTGTGTCGCCGAATCGGCTGGCCTATCTCCTATCCAGAAGTCGGTCTGCTTGACGAAGCGCCGGTCAGCCAGGCCCACGCGGCATCACGGTCTGAAGGCTCGAAGGTCTGAATCTGGAGCTGCGGCAAGAACAGCGCCGCGGCCTTGGCGAGCAGTTTCATCCACTGTTTGTCGGTGACAAGCGCATTGCGAGCAAACCGATGCCATTCGCCGAGTTTCCCAAAACTGTAGGATATGTCCTTGCGGAATGCCTCTGCCGTCATGTCGTCGAAGCCTATCATGTCAACAAACATGAAGATGCGCTCATGCGCTTTCAGTTTTGCTTCGATCGCAGCCAGCATCCGATCATAGTCCTCGCCGGTCAGCCTTCCTGACACGTGGATCGCAAAGACATTGTCTGGGCTTGGTAGAATTTCGATCACTTCAGATACTCGAATTGATTTCATGGAATGCCAAGCGTAGCTCCCGAACGTCCGCATCCTCGTAATGAGCTTGAGATCGGCACCGATCACGTCGCCGCACTAAAACGGTCTCATATCGTTCAGACGCAAAAAGCCAGCGAATGAGGAACCCTCGGGTACTCGAATCGTTCCCAAGGTATCGGTGGAGCGCCTGATGCCGAGTCCGGCATTTCCGTCGAGGCCGATCCAGAAATAGGAGTTCCGCAATGCAAGTGCAGGAAGCTATGACGCGCGATGTGCGCGTTGCCAACGCCAATGAAACCATCGAGCAAGCTGCGCGGCTCATGTTTGACCTCGATGCCGGCGCGTTGCCCGTCGGCGAAAACAATCGCCTTGTTGGGATGATCACCGACCGCGACATTGCGATGCGCGCGGTAGCCCAAGGCAAAGGGCCGCAAACCAAAGTGCGCGAGGTCATGACCGATGATGTCAAATACTGCTTCGACGATCAGAATATCGATGAGGTGACGCACAATATGGGTGACATTCAGGTGCGCCGCCTGCCGGTCCTCAATCGCGACAAGCAATTGGTAGGCATCCTCTCGCTGGGCGACATTGCCGTGAATTCAGACGACGGTGCGGCAGGCGGAGCGCTGACGGGCATCTCGCGTCCCGGCGGCGCCCACAACCAGACCAAATAGACGAGTTCGCCATACCGGACGTCGCCGCTCTCGCCGCGCCCGCCAGCAGATGGTGACTCAGCAGATCAAGCAGCGCGGGTGCACGATCCGAATGTTGGTTCGTCGGAAGCGTGCGAGAAAGACTTGAAGTGGGCGCTTACGGTTCTAACTTGAACCTCTAGCCGGACTGCGGTTTGGCGAAACGAAGCTTGGAAAGGGAATACAGCCGCCCGCTTTTGCGGACGTCTTTGAAGGTAAGTGAGGTAGTGAACATGAGAAAGCTTGCTCTTGGAATCGCCGCGGCAGCAATGCTCCTCATCGGGACGGTTGCACCGGCATCGGCTCATTGGCGTCATCACTACTGGGGTGGTCCTGGAATCGCTCCAGGAGTTGCTTTTGGGTTGGTTGCGGGGACACTGGCCGCCGCAGCGGCACCCCCAGTCTACTATAGGCCACCGGTCTATGGCCCGCCTCCCTATTATTATGGTCCGCCGTATCGGGTGGTCCGCACCTATCCGCCGGTTTACCCGTACTGGTACGGCTGGTGATGAGAAGAAAGGCTCGGCTTCCGCCGGGCCTTCCTTGTCGGGAGTATCCAACGTGGTCCGTTCTTGTTCAGTCAGGCCCTCCGATGAGCTTAGCCAGGCCGGACCTTCCTCCGGGCCGACCCGCGCCGCCAAGTCTGTCGTTAGCGTAAGAAGATCGGAGAGACCTTCACCGGGCCAACGACTACTCCGCCGCTGAGCATCACGTCGGCAAAACCGCGTAGCGCGTCTTCCTTGTAGAGCCGGCAGCACAGAATGAGGACGTTTTAATGCAAACACGGCATCAGCAGGTGCGACCTTCTGACCTTCTACAAGGCAGGGAGATGGGGGTTACCGTCCGGAAGCCGAAGGAATCAAACTTCGAAACCGATCACATATTTCTCTTTCGGCGACAAGGAGACGCGACATGGCGATGACAGCCGACCAGGTTACTTTCGACACGCCTGCGCCGGAGTTCCGGCTTCCGGCAACCGACGGAAAGACTTACTCACTGGACGACCTTGCGGGCGGAAAGGGCACGGTCGTCGTCTTCATCTGCAACCATTGCCCCTATGTCAAAGCGGTGATCGATCGCATGGTTGCGGACGCGCGGGTGCTGCTGTCGGAGGGCATTGGCTTTGTGGCGATTTGCTCGAACGATGGCGCGAACTATCCCGAAGATTCATTTGAGAACATGAAGCATTTCGCCAAGGCTCACAGTTTCCCGTTTCCTTATCTGCACGACGAGACCCAAGCAGTCGCGCGGGCGTATGGGGCGGTGTGTACGCCGGACTTCTTCGGTTACAGCGCCGACCGCAAGCTCAAGTACCGCGGCCGGCTCGACGAAGGCCGCAAGGATCCGCCCCGTGCGGAGGCGCCCCGAGAGTTGGTTGAGGCCATGCGCGCGATTGCGAGAACCGGTATGGCGCCGGCTGATCAAAACCCATCTCTTGGCTGCTCGATCAAATGGAAAGATGGATAAAGCCGAGTTCCTCTCATAGAGCCGCACAGCTACGCGTTTCGAAGTCAGGCGAACATTGACATACACAAATCTGCCCAGCCGGCGGATGCGAAAATCACCTCGGAACGGAAAAATCGAGTTCAAGAGATCGTCGCAAAATTTTTACCGCGCCGGATCAAGACTGCTGAGTTCCGGCCAAGTCTTTGGCCCAACGATTGTTTCATGAGCGCCAGGAGTGCACGGCAGCCCTACATCCAGAATCCGGGGCTTGCAGTCGAAATTGTGATTCCAAGATAATCCAGCGCGCAGATTTAGAAACAACTGCAACTCACTTCCCGGGTGACCGCCTGCGTCTCGATTTGCTCCCAACCTAACATAATCGCCATCTACACCGACCGGCTAACGACGTGATGATTACGATACGTCCATCCGCAGCATTGCGGCCTATTCTTCTCACCTTGATCATTATCGGAACGTTGCTGCCGTGGTGTCCAGCCGCGGCTCAAATCCCCGATCTGGGTAGTGGGCGGGTCCCGACACTTGCTCCGCTGGTACGCGAAGTCACGCCGGCGGTTGTGAATATCTCCGTTCGTGGCCGCGTGAAGGAGGACAATCCCCTTTATCGCGATCCTTTCTTTCGCGAATTTTTTGACTTGCCGCGACAACTGGAGAGAGAGGTCCAGGCCACGGGATCGGGCGTCATTGTCGATGCGCAACGCGGATATATCCTCACCGCCAACCATGTCGTGGCGCAAATATCGACGGCTCAAATCACGACAAAAGACGGCAGAAGATTCTCGGCCAGGCTGATCGGGCGCGATCCAGGAACCGATATCGCGGTGCTCCAGATCAAGCGCGGAAACAATCTCAAGGCTATCCGGTTGGGCGACAGCGACAAACTGGAGGTCGGCGACTTCGTGATAGCCGTCGGCAACCCCTTCGGCCTGGGTCAGACGGTGACCTCCGGCCTTGTCAGCGCGCTGGGTCGCACCGGCCTTGGCAAGCATGGCTACGAGGACTTCATTCAAACTGACGCGCCAATCAATCCAGGCAACTCTGGCGGAGCATTGATCAATTTGAAGGGCGAACTCGTCGGAATCAACACCGCGATCATTTCACCGGGCGGCGGCAATATCGGAATCGGCTTTGCTGTACCGATCAATATGGCACGGCAGGTCATGGAGCAGATCGTCGAATACGGCGTCGTGCGGCGCGGCCGTATCGGCGTATCGGTACAGGATCTGAGCACGGGCAGTTCGGAACCACAAGCTACCGGAAGGAGCCAGGGCGCTCTGATCGCCGGTGTCCTCCGAGGATCTTCGGCCGAGGCGGCCGGCATTCGCAGAGGCGATATCATCATCGCTGCGGATGGCGTTCCCATTCGTAGCGCGGCGCAACTTCGCAATAAGATCGGACTGGCCCGTATTGGCGATCGCGTGCAGCTGACATTCGACCGCAGGGGCGCTTTACACACAGTCGTCGTCGAGATCTCCGCTGCAAGGAGTGCGCCGGCGGCGTCTTCGCTGAGAAGATGATAATCGTCTGTTAGGGGATGAGACCCATTTGACGTTCAAGTTCGAACTCCATGCAATCCCTCAGACGGCTTCAGGTTGACATGGCTATGAGGAGGATGGTCCCGGCAATGCCCTGCACAGTACGCGTAGCGGGTAATTTTCTCAGAGGATCACAACATGCAGGACTCACTGGCGAGCGAGCGGCCATCGCGCGGCGCGCGAGCGCGCAATGGATTCAGACGTCTATTCGGACCCGGGCCTCTCAGGAGGAGCAACCCTTGCAGATATCAGGAATCAGCTCGTCAGCACGGAAATCCGAAGTTATGCTGAATGCCCGCTGCCTGGTCACTTTCTGGTTTGCCGTCGACTGGTCTGGAGATACCACCCGAACCTTTGCGGCAGGATCGGCTTGATGCCGCGTTGAATGCGGCCTCTCCATGGCAGCGACTTGGCTTGTGCCGAAGAGGATCGCGAACATAGTGAGAATTGCGAGAATACGGCGCGTGGTTCGCTCTCGCTCTTTGGGTTTTCCTGTCCCGAGCCGAGAACCTGATGGGCTCCATTTGAATACATCGGACATCCAGCGTCCCAGCCGGCTGAGTGTCCGCTTAATGATCGCACCTTGGTGAGGTACAGAAAGAACCTGCAAGGCTTTCATAGCCACATCCTCCTGGAAGCAACATGGTTATGCCAGGACACCGAAATCGTTGCGGATTGGCGCACCATCTGCCCGGCGGTGTCCGTCGCGTGACGCTAATCGACAGATCCGGCTGAATTTCAACAGCTGGCGGCAAATGAGAAGTCGGCATCCGCAGCACCTCCCAAGGTCTGTGCCTGCGCCAATTTGCGGATCGCAGACTGTTCCTCAACCAATCGCCGGACAACGAACTGACGTTCCAGATCCGTGAGATCGGTCTTAAGGATCCGCTTGTAGCGGCGGATGTTGTCCCGGTGCGCCCGCATCGACGCAGCTCTCAAGTCTGCCTCTCGCCGCAGACGCGCCAGGCGATATGCCGCTGAAGCGACGTCTGCATGACCATCGGTGTCCATGTTTCCGGCGGAGATTCGCTTTGCCGTTCCACCGCGGGGTGGCGGATCATCGTCGTCCAGGCCACGCAGAGCGCTGAGAATTTCGCTCAACCGGAGCGGCGTCGTATGCCCCGGAATCATTCTCAGCATGGGTGAGGATTCGACCGCATACATATCGGATGCCCAAGCCGACAGGATGGCCCGCTTTTCGTCCGAAGAGAGCTTTGGGTCTTTGAGAACCGTTTGGACGGAGCGGTGATGCGCATCCGGACGAAACTGCACCGATACAACATTATCATGAACGATACGATTCATCTGGTTCCCCTCCTTCTTCTTTCATTGGGGATCAACCGACAGGCATCAGGCGGCGATTGGTTGCCGCCCAAGCCCGGCATGCAGGTGCGGTTAAGCGGCGCGCTTCTTTTCGACCTGCGGATCAGGAGCAACGCTGATGGGAATGCGCCGAGGCTTCATCGCCTCGGGAATTTCCCTCACGAGCTTGATCTGCAGCAGACCATTCTCGAATGTCGCCCCTTCGACTTTGACGTAGTCGGCGAGATTGAAGGTCCGCTTGAACTGGCGCGCCGAAATACCTTGGTAAAGGTAATCCTTGTTGGCGGCTTCCGTCTTGCGTCCTTCAATGGAAAGCACGTTCTGTTCGGCCGTCACCGCAATTTCATCCGGCGAGAAACCGGCCAGCGCCAGCGATATCTGGTAGCGGTCTTCAGACTGCCGTTCGATGTTGTACGGCGGATAATGATCCTCGCCCTCGGTGCGTTGCGCCGCATCAAAGAGGTCGAGAAGATGGTCGTATCCGATGGTGGATCGCCACAAAGGTGCAAAATTATAAGCTCTCATAGCCAAATCCTCCTTGGAGCAAGATGGATACGAGCGGACGCCGGACACCGGCCCGGCGCCCGTCTCAATCCTCGAGCCCTTCCGGCGCTCGAGACCGCTTCTCCAGCGGCGAAAATCGACTTAGAAAAACCGCTGTAGATTTCAAGAGGACACCGTAAAAAATTTTTAGCGCCTCAATAGCACCCGGGTTCCCTTGAGTAAGGTTCGTACGGCATGGCGCGAATGTCGGCGCCGCTATGAGGCTCGCTCCTCCTCGTCGTCTTGTGGGGTGAGAAGTTCGACCAGTTCGGCGGTCCGGCCGCTGGGCAGCGCCCGGCCTTCGTTGATCAGCGCTTCATCGTTGTTTAGCCAGGCCCAGGCCTGGGTCAGTTCCTCGATGGTCGCCTCGGTCGCGATGATTTCGGTCACCAAAATCTCGTCGGCGGGACCGATAACGGAAAGAACGTCGTCGCGCGTGAGAGCCATTCTTGTACCTCCATTCCTTCACCGACCGCTGATCACGAACGAGACCAATTCATAAACGTTCCAAGGGACCGGGCGCTGCTCGATTATCGCGATTTCGCCCCCTCTTGACGGATGTCGAGCCGCACCCAAATCAAAATCGCCATCTGCTGAAGAAGGGATGGCTTTCCAAAGGGCGTCAGCTCTTTGGCGTCCTTGTATCCATGTTGCTTCACAAGAGGATATGGCTATGAGAAACACCTTCGACTTTGCTCCCCTGTTCCGATCGACCATCGGTTTCGATCGCATGCTGGATACGCTGGAGTCCGCAAGTCGCGTGACATCGATTGACGCGTGGCCACCTTACGACATCGTCAGGACGAGTGAGGACGACTACCGCATCAGCATGGCGGTGGCTGGCTTGGCCGAGAGTGACCTGACGATCACGCAAGAGCAGAACATGCTCCTGGTCGCGGGCCAGAAGTCAGGCCAGGATCAAGCGAACGGACAGTATCTGCATCGCGGAATTGCCGCACGAGCCTTCCAGCGCCGTTTCGAGCTTGCTGATCACGTGAAGGTCGTAGGCGCGAGCCTCGTCAATGGGCTGCTCACCATCGAGCTGAAGCGTGAGCTTCCCGAGGAGATGAAGCCGCGCCGCATCGCCATCGCCGCGGGCGAGGCGCTGACAAAGGCCGGGACCAAGCAGATCGAGGCCGAGAAGCAGGCCGCCTAGGGTCTCCCCATGGGCGGAGTTTCCGCAAGGCGTCGGACCGTGTGCCCGACGGAAGGGAGAGCTTCGCAAAACCGACAGCAACAGAAAGGAGCTAATCATGAGTGTCCGTGATCTGATTCCGTGGGGCCGCTCCAATGATCACATTCCTACGGTATTTCGCGACGACGATCGCAACCCGTTCCTCTCGCTGCATCGAGAGATGAACCGGCTGTTCGACGATGTCTTCCGTGGCTTCGATAGTCGCCTGCCGGCATTCGGCTCGCCTTCGTCGTTCAGCGCGGCCTGGCCGAATGTCGAGATCTCCGAGACCGACCAGGAAATCAAGGTAACGGCCGAGATCCCCGGCCTCGAAGAAAAAGACATCGAGGTTCTGCTCAACGATGGGGTGCTGACGCTGAAGGGCGAGAAGCGTTCTGAGGTCGAGGACAAAGAGAAGCAGTTCTCCGAGCGCTTCTATGGCCGCTTCGAGCGGCGCATCCCGCTCGGGCTTGAGGTTGAGGAAGACAAGATCGAGGCGCGCTTCAAGAACGGCGTGCTGAACGTCGTACTTCCCAAAAGCCCGAAGGCTCAGTCACAGGTGAAGCGCATCGCGATCAAAAGCTGACGCCTCGCGTCGGATCGGCGGCAGCCCGCATCAGGCGCCGCCGACCGCACCCTTCGCCAACGAGGGGTATGAACGATGCAGGACATGTCAGGCCGTATGGAATAGAGGGGCGATTAACGTAACCGGGGCATGGCCCCTCCAACGACAATCGCTGCGTACCCGCTTGCGAGCCATCTCGTTCCGCAACGACGTCCGGCAAGCCACACGACGCGAATAAAACGGGTCGACGCATCTGGGTGGGACGGTGATGGACACGATCATCCTTTTAATTGGCGCCTCTCTCCTAATGTCGCTCATCGTCATGATCGACATCTGGTTGAATGGTGTCGATCCATGAAGTAGTCGGGCAACTCCCCTTCAGGACCGCCTTTCGGCGGATCTTGCGCGTGTCGAACATGAGGGCGAGCCGCTCCATGTTTCCGCTCTGGTGTTCATGTCCAAACGCACCGCGTGCATCACGTCAACATCGCCGCAATTTCAAAACGATGGAATAGCGAGCAGGCTCCGACTAGAGGCCGCCGCCCGGAAGGAAGCCATATTCAGAAAGGCGCCGTTGCGCATCCGGGGATAGTAAATAAAGCGCGAAGCGATATGCGGCGTCCTTGCGTTTGGCATCGCCGCTCGTCACCGGTATCGTCAGCCCGTAGTTGATAGGCATGGCGAGTGGTTGAGGCACTTCGACCCGTGTGACCGGAACATCCGACGGCTTTTCCGTTCCAACGCTGATCTTTGTATGTGAGCTGCAATAGCCAATAAAGACGTCCGCCACGTGCTGTGTGAAATAATAATGAATCGCTGTCTCGCCCGCAGGCAATTTAGGACTGTTTGGTCCGCCAACGAGCTGCCGCGCATTCTTGATGAGCGTCTCTTTCGCGCCGGTGCGAACGGTCTCCGCTCGATCGAAAAATGCCCAAGCGTAATCACCCCCCGGATCTGCGCCGGGCGTCGACGTGCCGATCTTTATGGATGGATCGAGTAATTTATCGAGCAGAGTCTCCTGCGTGAGGCCAAGCTCCGAGCGGCCGGTCACGCATAGTCGATTTCTGGCGAAGATGACGGGGCGGGTGCCGGAGCCTTCCCGGAAAAGCCGCTGCGGATGCTCTATGTTCGCCGAAACATACACATCCGCGCCACCTTCCTTTCGGATTCTGTTCAGAAGCAGACCTGCAGGGCCGAATGTGAGTTCGAATCTCTGACCTGTCGCCTTGGTATAATCTTCTGCGATCGCAGCGAGGACTCCGCGTGTACTTCCAGCTGCAAACACCCGTAAGGGGGGCGTTGGTTCCTGCGCGTTCGCCTGGTCCGTACCCATTGACGCTAGGGTGAAAACGCTCGCACATGCGGCGACGATAAATCGGGTCCTCATAGTTTAACCTGTACCGAAGCACGGACGGTCCGCGGCGCACCCAGCATGCCGGTTGCTGAACCGGTCGCGTTATATCCATTCTGAGCGGCGGGCGTGATGTTGGCCCAATAGTGCAGATCCGTGACGTTGAGAACGTCAAACCTGAATGTGACCGGCTTGCCGGCAATGAGCTGCGCGTAACGCATGCCGAGATTAAGCACAGTGTAGTCCGGGACAAAGGATGTGTTCGCGTAGTCGGTGGGACGGTTCGTCCCATAGTTGAGGTTTGCGGTGAATGTCAGTCCTTGAACAGCGGGAACATGATATTCGACCAGACAATTCATGACGAATTGCGACAGACCCAAAATGCGTCGGCCTTCGGTTTGGGACGAGCCTGTATTGTAAAGCCGCGGGTCAATGAACGTCATTCCGCCGAACACCGTCCACTCATCATTGATGGCTCCAGATGCCATCAGTTCGACGCCACGATTGATCTGCGTGCCCTTCACCGAGAAAACGTTATCTGGTCCAGTATAAGCGTAAGGCCGTTCGATCCTGTAAAGCGCCGCATTCAGGCTGATACGCCCGAAATCGAATTTGGCGCCGAGCTCATACTGATTGCTTCGAAAGGGGGCGAGAGCTTCGCCCTGATTGACTGTTCCGGCCGGCGCGCTGTCGCCTTGCTGCAAGCTGTTCGCGTAGGTGACATAGGTGGTTACGTTCTCACGCGGTTTGAACATAATGCTGCCGAGCGGACTCCATCCGCTGGCATTATATCCCCCTGTGAAGTTGCCAACGCTATTGTAGTTGGAGGTATCGATCCAGCTATTGCTCACTGCACCCAATACCGACCATTGCTCGTTGAGCGCCACGGTATCGCCCACCGTAACCGATTGCTGAAAAGTATATACCGATCGGTAGCGGTCCTTGAAGTCCGGAAAGTTCGGCTCGCTGAAGACCACGGGATTGCCGAGGCTGGCGCTTCCGACCGTGATCGCTCCTCTATTGAATGGCGTGTAGCGATTCCAAAGGAAGCCATTTGTGGCGAGAAATAGATCGTGCTTGATCGAACCTGTTTCGAAGCGGCCGTTCAAGGCGGCCTGATTGCTATCGACAGTGTCGAGACTAAAGGTCGTCGTCGCTGCGGTCGTTATGTAATTTCCCGCGTTGCTCCTGATCGTATTCGTCGGAACGGTGGAGGCGCGGTCGCTCGTGTTGCGTGAGACGCCGACAGTGAAGCTCCAGTTCTCGTTGATGTCGTGCTTGATGCGGCCACTCAGAAACGTTGTCACATTGTCGTCGCCTCCCCACGGTTGGCCGTAACCAACGCGAGTGGGATCGACGGCGGCGGGAAAGACGACGTTGTTTGCAACCGCAAAAGTTCCTGGAAGCCCCTTTGTCAAATAATGATAAATGCTCGCATTTGTCTCAAGAACCGTATCGGGGCCCAAGCGAATATCACCGCCGAAGCTGGCGAGCTGGCGTCGCAGTCGTCCATTGTCGACGTAGCTTGTGCCATCCTGATCAAGAAGGTTCAGTCGATAGCCAAGGCGATGCTCCGGGTCTGCGTATCCGCCAAGGTCCATGTGCGCAAGCCACTGGGTTTGGGAAAGATAGCCTCCTGTGAAACGCTGCAATGGTTCGGCGGTCGGGCGCTTCATGATGTAGTTGAAGGTTCCGCCCGGTTGAGCTGGGCCGAACAGCGCGCCAGCGAGCCCGTTCAACACGTCAATGCGTTGAAATTGTTCGATCGGATAGTCAGTCGTTGCAGC
Organism: Nitrobacter sp. Nb-311A; assembly: GCF_000152905.1. Classification (GTDB taxonomy): domain Bacteria; phylum Pseudomonadota; class Alphaproteobacteria; order Rhizobiales; family Xanthobacteraceae; genus Nitrobacter. The sequence continues at coordinate 54,924 of NZ_AAMY01000002.1, read as the reverse complement.
AATATTCAATCCATCGATGCGGGTGTTTTGGACGACGCTCGCCTGAAGGCCGCGCGTCTGCGGGCGAATGTTTTCACCCTGAACGGAAGGGATGAAGCGGAACGCTTCACGCACGCTTTGGATCTGCCGATTCTCGGCGAAGCCTTCTGATACGGTGTTGACCGAGAACGGAGTATCGATCAGCGGCCGCTTGCCCAGGGGGCCGAGTTCGACGCGATTGACCTTGTAATCGCGGGTAACGTCGGCATTTGCATCGCTATCCGGGTGACCCTGCACATCGATCGTCGGGAGTTGAATGTCTTGAGCCGATGCGTTTCCACACAGACCCATCAGGATCGATAATGAAAGCATTCTGCGAAAGCGGTCACGCTTATGACGACGGTCGGACGGCATCTGCTCTTCCTAGGCTGTAAGTATGGATATATATGTATACATATAACGATGGCGTTGTATAGGATGCAAAGCAGCGCAGCCTGGAGCTTTGTGATGAAAATCGGCCGATATTGTTGATTGCTCGATGCGGCGTTGCAGATCGCGCGCGACGCGAGCGCCTGATGAAGGCTGCATCGCTTCATCTGATGAAGCTGTGATCAGCATTGTTCGGTTTCATGCCTGCGTTTCGGGGGGCGCGGCTTGATCCTGTCGTCGCGCTCGCCGTTCTGGCGATTGCTGCGCCGGCGGCTGCGCAGCAGCATGGGAGCCATCCGGCTGCGGCATCACCGGCGCAGCCATCATCGTCGGTGCCGGCGTCTTCACAAGCAACGTCATCGCAGGCATCGACGCCGGCGCAGCCGTCCGCAAAGCCATCGTCCGCATCGCCGCCAACCTCGGTTGCGCCGGCGGTTCCGTCAGCGTCCGGCCCGGCTTCGGCGACATCGCCGCCTGCGGCTGAAGCTGCGTCCGGGGAAGCTTCGCCGTCGTCGCCGCCCTCATCGGATGCGGCTGCCGCCACGTCTTCGGATGCGGCCGCGCCTCTGGATCAGTCCGCTCCGGCGGCCGCGCCGTCGCCTGCGCCGAATGCTTCATCTTCCACGCTTCCGCAAGACCTGTCGCCGTGGGGGATGTTCATGCAGGCCGACATCATCGTGAAGGCGGTGATGATCGGTCTGGCGTTTGCATCCTTGGTGACGTGGACGATCTGGCTGGCGCGGGGCGTGGAGCTTGCGGCGTCGCGGCGGCGGGCGCAGAGCTGCCTGCGCAAGCTGGAGCGCGCCGGCACTCTGGCGGCGGCGCGCGCCGAGATCGCCGAGGGCTGGACCGGCAAGGGCCCGGTGTCGGATCTGATGGAGGCGGCGGAGAACGAATGCAGGCGTTCGAACGATCTGTCCTCCGAGGGCATCAAGGAGCGGCTGGCGATCGCGCTGTCGCGGATCGAGGCCAAGGCGGGGCGCGACATCGCCCGCGGCACCGGACTTCTGGCGACCATCGGGGCGACCGCGCCGTTCGTCGGGCTGTTCGGCACGGTGTGGGGCATCATGAACGCCTTCATCGGCATCTCCCATTCCAAGACCACCAATCTTGCGGTGGTGGCGCCGGGCATCGCCGAGGCGTTGCTTGCGACCGCGCTCGGGCTGGTCGCCGCGATCCCGGCGGTGATTATCTACAACGTGTTCGCGCGGGCGCTTTCCAGCTACCGGGCGCTGCTGTCGGACGCCTCCGGCGAGATCATTCAGCACATCTCGCGCGACCTCGAGCGCCAGGAGCGGGGGCTTGGCCCGTCCGTGGTGCCGCTGTCGCGCGGCCGCTCCGCCGCGGAGTGATGCGCCATGGGGGTATCGCTGAAGAACCCGCAGGACGGCGGCATCGACGAGCTGAGCGAAATCAACGTCACGCCGTTCATCGACGTGATGCTGGTGCTGCTGATCATCTTCATGGTGGCGGCGCCGTTGTCGACGGTGGACGTCGCGGTCGACCTGCCGGTGTCGAACGCGCAGCCGCAGCCGCGTCCCGACAAGCCGGTGTTTTTGACGGTGAAGCAGGACCTGGGGCTGGCGCTCGGCAATGAGGAGGTGCCGCGCAACGCGCTTCAGGCGACGCTGGACCAGCAGACCGGCAATGACCGCGAGCAGCGGGTGTTCCTGCGCGCCGACGGGACGGTGGCCTACAGCGAGCTGATGAAGGTGATGAACCTGTTGCGCGAGGCCGGCTATCTCAAGATCGCGCTGGTCGGGCTTGAGGACACCGGACAGGCGCAGGCGGGTGGCGTGGCCGCCGGTAGCAGCGTGCCGGCGGCGGCGTCGCAGCCATGAGGATCGACTGGCGCGATCCGGACGGGCGGCCCGAGGGCGCGGTGACGAGGGCCGCGGCGCTGCGCTGGACCGCGGCCGGGCTTGCGGTGGTCGCGCTGCATGCCGGCGGCATCTGGCTGGCGCTGCACTGGCCGGCGCAGGCGGAGGCGCCGGGCGATCCGCCGGCCGCGATCATGATGGAGCTGGCGCCGCTGGCGGTGGCGCCCGAGGCGCCGCAGCAGGACATCGCGCCGGGGCCGCAGATGGTGGAGGCCGAGGAGCAGCCTGACGAACCGGACAAGCCGGTCGAGGAAAAGCCCGATCCGACGCCGCCGGAGGTGAAGGAGGCCGAGGTCAAGCTGCCGGAAACCCCGAAGGTGGAGAAGGCGGAGGTGGTGCTGCCGGCCAAGGTCGAGCCCAAGCCGAAACCGAAGCCGAAGAAGAAAAAGCAGAAGAAGGCGCCGCGCACCACCGCGCCGCAGAGTTCGCAGGCGCAGCGCGCCGATCGTGCGGCCGCGCCGGCCGCGGGCATGGCGTCGTCGATGTCGCCGGCCTCGTGGAAGGGCGCCTTGATGGCGCATCTCAACCGCCACAAGCGCTTCCCCTCCGGCGCCGGCGCCGGCGTCGCCACCGTCGCGTTCACCATCGACCGCTCCGGCCGGGTGCTGTCGGCGCGCCTGGTGCGCTCCGCCGGAGATGGTATGCTCGATGCCGAGGCGGTGTCGCTGCCGCGCCGCGCCAGCCCCGTCCCGGCTCCACCCCCCAACATCGGCGGCGGCTCCATCACCCTCGCCGTCCCAATCAGGTTCAACAGATAATGTCAGAAAGTCTTATGCGAACGATCTTTCAGGATAAACCTGTCGAGTATCGGCATCGCGGACACGATGTCGGTGTTGAATAAACGCATCCAGTTGACGATCGGATCCAATGGATTTATCGCTCTCAGTCAGCCACGGACTTACATGTTGTCGACAACGTTCAACTTCTGAGGCCGATTCGATTGTCATTTGATCCGAAAGGGGGCCGCTCCCCTTGGAAAGAGAAGAAAAAGAGGTGATGATCGCGTAAACCGATATCAATTCTGCCACATCTACGGCATTTGCCTGACAATCGTGATCTCGGTTCTTGGACCGTCTGCTTGGAAAGCTTCGCCGAAAGGTTCAGCCAACCTCACCGGGGCAGCGATGACTGTGGAGGCTTTAAGTATGACGAGCCCTGAAGGTCGCTCTTCACAGCTGAGATCTGCAGGACCGAGTGCGGTTCCCGGTTCCTCTGGAAAGGTCGGCAAGATGCGCCTCGCCAACTGGTTTGCTGCGGCTGCTGCCGCAGTCTTCAGTCTCGCGGTGATCGAACAGCCGGCCAAAGCGGCGTCAGGCTCGTGCGAGCAGACGACCGGATTCTCGATTTTGCCGTCGCCGTCTGCGCCTTGGAAGGGGACGCCGCTGCGCGTCATGATCGTCACCGAAAAGCCGCTCCGGGGTGTGATCTCGCTGGTCGCGCCCGATGGAAGCGTTGCGGCCAAATCGTCTGACCGGCGCGGCGGTGCGCCGTACTCCTGGTTCGCCGAGGTCGCCCGGCCTGCCGCGGGTACGTGGCGCGCCATCCTGACGCTCGACCACGCAACGGCGGGCTGCAGCACGATTACACGCGATATCACCGTGAGCGCGCGCAAGCCGCCCCCCGTGCCGGTTCCATCCGGCGCGTTCTGGAAGGTTCACGACAACTGGGGTCACGCGACGGAATCCTTGTTTTCGGCGTGGATCGAGAGACTTTTCGACGCGCCCCCGGATCAGGATCTGTCTTGGAAGGTTTGGCATGACGTCCTGCACGACCGGTCGCGCAATTTCCTGTTCAACCATCTGGGACGCGGTGAAGATAATAAGCGGGCAGGCCTTCGCCCCGACTGCGCTGATTTCGTGTACTTCCTGCGCGCCTATTTTGCCTACAAGATGGGGCTACCGTTCGGCTACTCCAATTGCTCCCGCGGTTTCCGAGGCAAGGCGCCCAAGTGCTACCAGTGGTTCGATATGGAGCATCCCGAGGTCACGCGCCCGCCGCTCCCTCCCAAACAGGAAACTGCGGCGGCCACGGTCGCCAACACCATGCAGCCCGGGCAAACACCTGCGGGTCTGAACCTGTTTGCCCAATCGCAGTCGGTCCAGCAGCCGGTCGAGACGCCTGCGGTTCCGCCAAAGGCACGGCCAAAGCGGCCGACGACGTTCAGCGAATATCTGCGGACCGTCGGCGACGTCGTGCATACTGGCGGCGTGCGCGTCGCCGCGAGCGACGACAACACCGACTTCTATACCGTGTCGCTGACCCAAGAAGCACTTCGCCCGGGCACGGTGTACGCCGATCCCTACGGCCACGTGTTGATGCTCGTGCATCGCGTGCCGGAAATGAACGGCAGGCCGGGCGTCTTCCTCGCCGTCGATGCTGAGCCGGACGGCTCGATCACACGAAAGCGTTTCTGGCGCGGCAATTTCCTGTTCGTGCACGATCCTGCGCTGGGCAGCCCGGGCTTCAAGCACTTCCGGCCCATCGTGCGCAACAAAGGCGGCGCGTTGCGGCGGCTGACCAATGCCGAAATTGCCAACAACCCCCAGTACGCCGATTTTTCGCTCGATCAATCAAAGATGAGCGCCGATGACTTTTACGATCGCATGGATGACGTGATGTCGCCGGAGCCGCTCGATCCCGTAAAATCGATGAAAGACGCCATCGAAAGCCTGAATGAACAGGTCAAGACGCGTGTTACCGCGGTCGAAAACGGACGACAATATCATGAGAGGCACGCAGGAGAGGTGGCTATGCCCAACGGCTCCTCAATCTTCGCCACAACCGGAGCCTGGGAGGATTACTCCACCCCGGCGCGAGATCTTCGTTTGTTGATAGCGATCGATGTCGTGCGCGGATTTCCCGAGCGGGTCATTCGGCGCGCGCCGCGCTACGCGATACCGAATAATAAGAGCATCGAGGACGTTAAAAGTGAACTGCAAGGGGTGCTGGCGTCCGAGCTCGCTTCGCGAAAAATATCCTACACGCGCAGCGACGGCTCGCAGTGGACGCTTTCGCTCAAGGAGGTCGTCGACCGTGCAACCCACTTCGAGATGGCCTATAATCCGAACGACTGCGTCGAGGTGAGGTGGGGCGCGCCCGAAGGCAGCGAGGAGTCGTCCACGTGCAAGCGGCATGCGCCGCAGGCGCAACGCGAGAAGATGTCATCGAAGTATCGCACCTGGTTTCATGAGCGGCACTGGCCGACGAACACCTGAGCCGCGATGGATTTGGCGCGGCTACTATGTCGTCGAATGGCCGAAGCGGACATCTGGGTCAACGCGGGACTTCTCGAGCGAGCCTCTCGGCATCTACCGGAGCATCTGCGAAGTCACCGACCGGATCGTCGCCAGCCTCCCTCCGGTGCTGAAGTAATGCCCGAGAAGCCTCGCTCGATGTCCGGGAAAGGTCTGATTGTCTACGGATGTCCCGGCCTGTAGAGGCGGATCTTGACTTAATCTTTTCTAAATATCGCCAATTCCCGACGGCCTGGGGTCCATCGCGGCGAGACAGCCTCCCCATGGTGACATCGAGATCATTTTTGTTGACAATGACACCGGACGTCCAGCGTCAGGCGTTCTGTTACAACGGCCGCTCGGCGGTCGGATGACGGTGGGAGCAGGGGCGGGACAAGGAACGACTTTTCGCATTATCATGCCGTGATCCGGCGTCGGCGCGGGCAAGGGTGAACAGACAGCGGGACAGTACAATGGCCTACCAGGATGATCTCCTCGACCTGATCGACGATTCTGGAGCTGATCGCCCTGAAGCGTCGACCGTGCGCAAATGGAAGGTTGCTGTGATCGACGACGATCGAGCCGTACATGAAGGTACGCGCTTTGCGCTGAGCGATTACAGCCTCAACGGACAGACGCTGGAGATTCTATCGGCCTATTCGGCTGCCGAGGGGCGCGAACTGATGCGCGCGCACCCCGACATCGCCGCGGTGCTCCTCGATGTGATCATGGAGACCGACGAAGCCGGCCTCGATCTCGTCGAATTCATCCGTAACGACCTGCGGAACGAAACCGTGCGCATCATTCTGCGCACCGGACAGCCGGGACAGGCGCCGGAGCGCCGCGTTATCGTCGACTACGACATCAACGATTACAAGGCGAAAACGGAACTCACCGCCGACAAACTGTTCACCTCGCTGACTGCGGCGCTACGCAGCAATCAGCAACTTGAGCGGATGGTGCAAACCCGTCGCGGTCTTGAGATCATCATCGACGCGGCCTCCACGCTCTACGATTTCAAGTCAATGCAGCGTCTCGCCGAGGGCGTCCTGACACAGCTTGCGTCGCTTTTGAACGTCGACTGTGCCGGCATTCTGGTGCTGCGCGACGGCGGCGCCGTTGATAATGACTTTTCAGTGCTCGCGGGTTCCGGCTGCTATAGCCGTTTCAGCGGAGTCGAGGGACAGGCATCGCTTGATTCCGATCTCAAACAGACGGTCGAAGACGCCTTCAGGCGGCGCAAGCACGAATTCGTCGATCACCGCTCGGTTCTCTATATCCGCACCGGCAGCGGCCGCGAGGTTGTGATATTGCTGCAGGCCGAATGCGAACTGTCCGATACCGACCGGTCGTTGGTTGAAATCTTCGGCAGCCGGCTGTCGATCGCATTCGACAACGTGATCCTCTATCAGCAACTGCAGGACGCCAACACGCAGCTCGAAGACCGGGTCGCGCAGCGCACACGCGCGTTGATGCAAGCCAACCGCAGGCTTTCCGCGCAATGGTTGCGGTTGCAGCGGGCTAACGGGTTCAAGAATGAAATTCTCGGTACCGTTGCGCACGACCTGAAGAATCCTCTCGGCGTCATCTTGGGGCGGACCGAAATGCTTGCCGAGCTCATCGGCGCCGGCTCGTCCGGGGACACCGTCACCTTGCAGATCGACCATATTCGCGACGCCACCAAGCGTCTGATTGCGATGGTCGATCACCTGATTTCAGACGCCATGGCCGACGCCTTCGATATTACTATAAAGCACGAGCCGGTCGACGTCGCGGCGCTGGTCGCCGAGGTGTCCGAGGCCAATCAGTTATCAGCGGCCAACAAGCAGCAAACCATCGTTGTGTCGGCGCCCACCGGACAAGTCACGATGTGCGACCAGGACCGGATGCGCGAAGCCATCGACAATCTTGTCAGCAACGCCATCAAGTACAGCCCGGTGGGAGGCAGGATCACGCTGCTGGTCGATCATGACGCGAACCACACTATCATCCGCGTCACGGATGAGGGCGCTGGTCTGTCGCCGGAGGATCTCGGGCGGCTGTTCGTCCGCTTCCAGCGATTGTCCGCAAAACCCACCGCCGGTGAAAGCTCCACAGGTCTTGGCCTGTCGATCGTGAAACGGATCGTCGAAATGCATGATGGTCAGATCAAAGCCGATAGCAGTGGCCCCGGACAGGGATCAACCTTCACCATCATCCTGCCGACGACGAGCTGACATGAATCGGAATCCGCACATCATTGTGGTTGACGACGAGGCGCCTGCCCGCGAGATGGTGGGTGACTACCTCAAGATGCATGGCTTCGCCATTACGCTATGCGACGGCGGCCGAAGCTTGCGCGAGGCGATCGGCAGGACAACGCCGGATCTCGTGGTGCTCGATCTGAACATGCCGGAAGAGGACGGCCTTTCGATCATTCGCGATCTCAAGAGCCGCACCAACGTCCCGGTGATCATGCTGACGGCGACGGCCAGCCCGATCGATCGCGTGGTCGGCCTTGAACTTGGCGCCGACGACTACGTGGCGAAACCGTGCGAGCTGCGCGAGCTGATGGCCCGTATCCGCTCGGTGCTGCGGCGGAGTGCGCCGAAAACGGACGGCGCGCCCGATGTCGCCGCCGCCACGCCGGCAGGTCAGCAACTCGTCCGTTTCGGCACGAAATGGCTCGATCTGGACGCTCAGGCCCTGCGTGATAACGAAGGCAATGAACACCCGCTCACAGCGTCGGAGTTTGGTCTGTTGAAGGTCTTCGCCGCCAATCCGAAACGGGTTCTGTCGCGCGAGCGGCTGCTGGAACTGGCTAATGCGCGCGATAGCGAAGCCTTCGATCGGGCGATCGATCTGCGAATTATGCGAATCCGGCGCAAGATCGAGCCCGACCCCGCAAAGCCGGCGGTGATCCGGACCATCCGGGGCGGCGGTTATCTGTTCTCACCTCCAGGCGATAAGGCCTGAGTCGTCGCCAGCCGCAGTGAGGGGCGGCCGCGATTCTGCGCAAACCGGATCTCATCCTCGGGCCAGGCCCTTGTTTTGACCGGGATGGACAAACAGGATGAAGCGGTGTCGGGGATAGGCTTGTAGCCGGGTTTTCCGCTGCGCTCGATCCAGTCGAGGCTTGGTGCCAAGCTCGCCTTGCAGGGTGATGCTGTCGTTGCCCTGCTTTTTGCCGGGGGTAATGATAATGCGGTCAATGACTTCGCGGATGGCGTCAGCCGCTTCAAGAGCATCGTCGGGATGGTCAAGCGCGGCGGTCAGGCGCTCGATCCTGCGCCGGTAGGTTTCGGCGATGCTGGGGTGAATGTCGGGACGTCCTGCGGGGTTTCCGACAGTCGCGCGATGAGCGCATCCTCTCTGGCCTCAGTTCGGTGAGGCGGTCGGACAGGGCGTGTGCCAGCCGCCTTGCTCGATGACGCGCACCATCTCGGCAATGGCTCTGGCGGTATCGGCAAGCTCGCGTCGGGTGGTTTCGACGGTGGCGCGGCGCTCGCGGTTGAGGCGGTTGGTTTCCTCGGCATAGGCCCGCGTGGCGGCTTCCGGCCCCATCCTCCGTTCCCTCGGATGCAATGGGCCTGTTGTCGTTTGCGGCGGTCAGCCGCTCGAAATCCCCGCGCGCCATGCGGCGGCCGATGATGCGGGCCAGCGTCAGGGCCACATGGTCGATCCTGCGCCACGTCTCGGCGCTTGACTCGCCCTGCGGGCCGGTGTTGTCGTTGGCCGGTCTGAACTGCTCCGGCCCCGGTTCGGTGTCGTCTTCTATGCAACCGCCTGTGAATTGTTGGACTCAAACAGGCATGAAGCAGGTTCCAGCGAAGAACCGGAAAGGAAAAACAAGGCCGGGCGGCTATAGCGTAGCGTCGGCGGAAAATAGGACGGGTTTGTCCTATGCACCGTTTCCTCCCAGCAGAGATTCCAGCAACGTATGGCGTGGAAAGGCGAAGGGATTCACGACCGTTACGCCGCCCCATGTAAAGCCGTCCTGTAGGTCTTCGGACAGGAGCAGCCGGCAACCGGCCTGCGCGGCAACGGAGAGGATAATCGCATCCCATATGCTTAAATGGTGATCGGTGGCGAGGTCGGCTGCCGTCAGCATCACCTCGGGCGCGGTTTCGACAACCGGGAAGGTATCGCGCCAGCCCAGAAGAGCCTCGCGGGCTTCGGCCCGCGATCTTCCGGCCTTGCGCGTGAGAACATTGAACAGTTCGCCAAGCACCTGAACGGGGACGATGGCCGCTTCTTGCGGCAGGTTACGCACCAGTTCGAGAACGATGTCGCGCTTCTCGACGCCGTTGACGCCCTCCGCATAGGCAAGGATGTTGGTATCAAGCGCGACCTTCACTGCTCGTCCTCATAAAGCTCGTCGCGTGTCCAACGCCCGGCATTGACGATGGGCTGACGCTCAAGGCGCGACAGCAACGCGGCGCGCGCGCCGGACACCACGCTTTCGTGCTTGTCGGCGGGAACGATGCGCGCAACGGGCCGTCCATGGCTCGTCACGACGTAACTATGCCCCTCGCGCACGCTGCGTAGGATGAGGGAGAATTTGCGGTTGGCATCCGCTGCGGAAACGGCTTCTTCCATGGCAACACCCATTTAGTAGTTATATTGCCTACAATAAGAGGAGGAGAGAAATTCCGCAAGCGTAGATGTTGCAAATTCGTGGCTTTCGGCGGGTCATTGGCTCGATCTGCGCTTCATCTTGTCCGCAAGGTCGAGCAAGTCTCGAATCGCCTGGCTGCGATTGTAAGGCGACCACACGGCATGGAACCCGGCCTGTTCCAACTCGTCGGCAATAGAGCGGAAGACAAGGCCGGAAACAGGAACGGATGCCGTCGCCTCCGTGGTGATCGTCACGCCCCAGCCTTGAGCGACCATGTGAAACAGCGTCTCGCGGCCCACTTCCGCAGAATCCGGGGGTGGTGGCCCAACTCGGCAAGCCGTCGCGTCACATGGTCGTGCGCCTGCGGGCCGGTTCCGCCATACCGCACAAGGAAGGTTTCGGCCGTGAGGTCCGCCCATGTTAGCGTTGGACGATCCGCAAGGGGATGGTTGGCCGGGATGACGGCCATCAACGCTTCCGACCATAGCAAGCGGGAATGGCAGTCCTCGGCCTTCGGCGCACCGAGGACGAAGGTGATATCGAGTTGACCTTGCTACACCAATTGCAAGATGTCAGCGGATCGGCCCTCCGTCACTTCGATACCGATGCACGGATGCCGTGCGTGGTGGCGGGTGAGCATGTCAGCGAGGAAACCGGCCAAGGGCGGCATATGCAGCCCGATCCGCAGGCATCCTTCCTCGCCGCGCGCCAATGCGCCTGCTGTCTTAACCGCATGGTCAAGCTGATCTTTGCCAGTCGATATGCTAGCAACGATTGTGATGGCGTTCTAAACCTCTACGGTCCGCAAATGTCTATCTCGGTCAAAACCTGCCCCAGGACATGCCATAGACCCTGACCGCGTCTAAACGCACAGCGCCTTTTTCCGGCCCGGTGAACGAAGCCAATAAAAATCAGTTTATTCAACGGCTTGAGCGTATTTTTGTCCCGAGGCCGGGTGCCGGTCGTTGTGAAATACGCACCAAGTTCGTCCGCTGATCGTTTCATCGCCGGCGGGGGACGAAACAATTGCCTCTTCCGCGAAACCATTTTCCGCTTTGGGCGCAGGCTTTCTGAAACGCGAGACGGCTAACAATCTACCCAACAATAAGGGGAGCTGTCATGCAAAACGTCATCGCGATCAACGCAGCCGCCTGCCAGGGGATTATTGCCGCCCAGGCAACCACAGACCAGATGCTTCTGGAGCGGATTGCCCACGGCGACCGCGCGGCGATGCATACCCTGTATTTGCGGCATAACGTCCGGGTCTACCGTTTCGTGCTGCGCAGTCTGCGCGACGCGACAGCGGCGGAAGATATTGTCAGCCAGGTATTCCTGGACGTCTGGCGTACTGCCGACCAGTTCGAAGGCCGTTCGCGGGTATCAACGTGGCTGCTTTCGATTGCCCGGTTCAAGACGCTGACAGCGATGCGCCAGCGCCGCCATGAGGATATCGACCAGGAGAGCGTCCGGGAAATCGCCGATGGCGCCGATACGCCCGAGACGTCGCTCGATCGCAGCAACGTCAGCGAAATTCTGCGTACCTGCATCGCCCAGCTGTCTCCAGCTCATCGCGAGATCATTCATCTCGTCTACTATCACGAGAAAACGGTCGAAGAAGCCGGTGAGATCATCGGGATTCCGCCAAGCACCGTGAAGACCCGTATGTTCTATGCCCGCAAGCAACTCGCAGCGCTTTTGAAAGTGGCGGGCCTCGCAACGCTGGCGGCCTGACCAGACACCTCTCGGCCGAGAGCTTGCTTTGCAGCGGTTCGGGCGCGTGGCTTCCAAGTTGTTTTGCGTTCGGGCGACGCCTCCGCTCGAGCGCTATTGCGTGTTTGAGGCTTCGCACGACGCGGCTTGTCCGCGCCGCGAGAGTTTATTTCAACTGCATTGAATCAGACTCGTCGCTTATCTTTTTGTTTGAGCATGATCTGTTCCGAAAGCCGGTTTCCACTTTGCGCTGGCGCGGCCCTTCGGGTCGGGATCATGCTCTAACCTTCTTCGGTCATCAATGCGGCATTGCCGCCGGCGGCAGCCGTATTCACCGTTACGGTCTGTTCGGTGGCAAACCGGGTGAGATAGTGGGGGCCGCCGGCTTTGGGTCCGGTTCCCGACAGGCCATGGCCACCGAACGGCTGCACCCCGACCACAGCGCCGATCATGTTGCGGTTGACGTAGATGTTGCCGACCTGAAGGCGATCGACGACGGTCTCGACCGTATCGTCAATGCGCGAATGGATGCCGAGCGTCAGGCCATAGCCGGTATCGGCGATGGAGGCCAAAACCTGGTCGAGATCGGAGGCGCTATAGCGTACGACATGAAGGATCGGTCCGAACACTTCTTCGGTCAGTTGCCGCGCGTCGTCCAGTTCGAAAACATGCGGCGCGACGAAATTGCCCGATGACGGTGCAAGCCCCGCGAAATGGACGCGCGCCTCGCGCATCATGCGCGCGATATGCGCATCGAGCCGTTTCTTCGCCTCGCGGTCGATCACCCAGCCGACATGCGTGGCGGGATCGGACGGGTCACCGATCTTCAGCTCGCCCGCAGCGCCGACGATCATCTCGATCATGCGGTCGGCCACGTCCTCCTGCACGAACAGAAGCCGCAGCGCGGAGCAACGCTGTCCGGCAGAGCGAAACGCCGAGGTCACGACATCGTCGGCGACCTGCTCGGGCAGCGCGGTGGCGTCGGCGATCATGGCATTGATGCCGCCGGTCTCGGCGATCAGCGGCACGATGGGACCGTCCTTGGCGGCGAGGGCGCGATTGATGGACCGCGCCACCTCCGTCGAGCCGGTGAAGACCACGCCCGCGATGTCGCGATGCGCGACGAGCGCTGCCCCGACGTGTCCATCGCCCTGGATCAGGTGGAGCGCCGTTTCCGGGACGCCGGTCTCGTGCAGCAGCCTTACGGCCTCGGCCGCGATCTGCGGCGTCTGCTCGGCTGGCTTCGCGATCACGGCATTTCCGGCCATCAGCGCCGCCGTCACCTGGCCCACGAAGATCGCCAGCGGAAAGTTCCATGGCGAGATCGCGGCAAAGACGCCGCGGCCGCGCAGTCGCAGCGCATTGCGTTCGCCCGTCGGTCCGGGCATCGGCTGCGCGTCGCCGAACAGCTTGCGCCCTTCCGCGGCGTAATAGCGGCAGAAGTCGGCGGCTTCGCGGACCTCCGACACCGAATCGTCCAGCGTCTTGCCGCCTTCCCGTTGCAAGAGCGCGATAAAACGAGCCGATTGCTGCTCCAGCAAGTCGGCGGCGCGCTCCAGGGCGGCTGCCCGCGTGGCCGCCGCCGGTGCGCGGCTCCATGATGAAAACCCGTTGCGCGCGGCGGCAACGGCACGGTTCACGTCGTCCGGCCCGCTATGGTTTACGGGGACGGCTGAGACGTGTTGAGCCGCGACATCAGCGACCAGCCGGTTGACGGCGGCGCGCTCGCCGAATTCGATTCCGCGCGAGTTGATACGCTCCGGCCGGAAAAGATCGCGTGGTAATGGAATCCTGGCGTGCCCGGCGTTGTCGGCGTTCCCGATGATATCGGCAGGTCTGCGCAGCAGCGACTCCAGCGGGACATTGGGATCGGAGGCTGTCGCAACGAAGGAGGAGTTGGCTCCGTTCTCGATCAGGCGGCGCACCAGATAGGCGAGCAGGTCGCGGTGACTGCCGACCGGCGCATAGATGCGGCAGGCGATCGCTGGGTGCTCCTTGCAAAGCGTGGTGTAGAGGGCTTCGCCCATGCCATGCAGGCGTTGGAATTCAAAGCCGGTCTCTCCGCCCGTCAGTTCGAGCAGCGTTGCGACGGTGAGGGCGTTGTGGGTCGCGAATTGCGGAAACAGGCGCGGGCGCAGCGCAAGCAGCTTTTTCGCGCAGGCGAGGTAGTTCAGGTCCGTCATCGCCTTGCGGGTGAATACGGGATAGCCGTTGATTCCGCGCTCCTGCGCGCGCTTGATCTCGGTGTCCCAGTATGCGCCTTTCACCAAACGAACTGTCATCCGCCGGTTCAGGGCTCGTGCGAGGTCGTCGATGTAATCGATCACCGCGCCGGCCCGCTTCTGATAGGCCTGGACGGCAAGGCCGAAGCCGCTCCAGCCGCCGAGCGAGCGGTCGGCGGCAACGGCGGCAATGACATCGAGCGAAAGCTCCAGCCGGTCGGCTTCCTCCGCATCGATCGTGAAGGCGAGGTCGAACGCCTTGGCGCGCCTGGCCAGATCGATGGCGCGTGGCACCAATTCCGTCATTACCCGGGCTCGGCTCACCGCCTCGAAGCGCGGATGCAAAGCCGACAGCTTGACTGAAATGCCGGGACGATTGGGCAGCGGATTGTCGGCTGCGCTGCGGCCGATCGCCTTGATGGCGGCGGCGTAGGAATTGAAATAGCGGTCCGCATCTGAGGCGGTGCGCGCGCCCTCGCCGAGCATGTCGAAAGAGTAGCGGGCGCATCCCGCGGAATGGGCGTGCGCCCGCTCGAGCGCGGCCTCGATGGTCTCGCCCAGGACGAAGTGACTGCCCATCAGCCGCATGGCCTGCCGGGTCGCCGCGCGAATCGCGGGAACGCCGAGCCGCTTGGCGAGCCGCCCGATGGTTCCTTGCGGCGTCTCGCCCGGCTGGATGACCCGCGTCGACAATCCGAGCGCCCAGGCGGACGCGTTGACGAGAAAAGCGCTGGATCTGGTCTCGTGATGGATGAAGTCGCCCTGCCCGAGCCTGTCCTCGATGAATCTGTCCGCGGTCTCGGCATCGGGCACCCGCAGCAGCGCCTCGGCCAGCACCATCAGCGCGAGGCCCTCCTTGGTCGACAATGCGAACTCACGCAGCATGTCTTCGACCCCGCCTAGCGGGTCGTCGTTTTGCCTGATCGAATCGATCAGGCGTCGCGCCGTCCGATCGATCCGCGTTTCCCGTTCAGGCGTCAGCCGGGCCTCGGCCAGCAGTTGCTCCGCGATGGGCCGGTCATCGGGAGCGTAGGGAACCGAGAACGGCGGTGGAAGCTTGGGCGGCATCGGTGATTCCGGATCACGATGATTCTGGATGGAATCGGTACAAAATCATGAACGTGATCGATTCCCCAATTTTGGAGCGGGAGCGGGTAGGAAAATCGCTGGGCACTTTCCTCATCTCGGTAACGTTCCGCACACTAACCTTCCGGTTCTGGTAGCAGTACGTGAGCGGCCCCACGTCATCGATACATAGGATCGCTATCGCGCCTGCGCGACCCTCTTGCGAGTCGGGTCGGGCTAATCTCAATCCCTGATCGGGACTTAGGTTGTCGAGGGAATGATGACTGGCTTTCCACAACGACAACATGACCGCGCCGCCGCGCGTCGCCTGTCTCGTTTGCTTGCGGCGAGTGCGATGCTGCTTATTACTGAGGTCGTGGATTATCCTTCCGAAGCCGCAGAACTCAGTCCGGGAATCTCGCAGCTTTATACCTCGGTTTCGATCTATCCCCCGACTGCGGAGTCCATGACGGTCTGTTACGGCTTCGTCTGCCGGCGTCGCGAAACTCTCGACTTCAAGTCTGCGGACAGGGCCGCGTTAAGGCGGATTCTGGCGGCCGGTCGCTCATCGGCCGCTGCGGAACGCCTGGCGATCCAGAAGGCGGTGGTCTGGTTCGATCGCCGAATGGGGTCGATCATCGGCACCGACAAGCGCGTAGCGCGGGCCGATTTCCGCGCCGGCGATGACAAGCACAACTTCGATTGCTGGGACACAACGCGCAACGTGACGAGTCTGTTGCTGGTCCTGCAAGGCTGGGGACTTCTCAAATTTCACACCGTAGGGAGTCCGCATTATCGCGGCAATACGCTGGTCTTGCAGACTCCGCATAACACCGCAGTGCTGCTGGAGCGCGCCACGCGCGTGGAGTGGGTCGTTGACATGTGGACGCGCGGGTTTGCGCAATTACCTGATGTCATGCCCGTGGATCAATGGATCAAGCAAGACTAAAGCAACGCATCCTGCGCGACTTTGCCACGAGGATCACCAATCGCTATCGCCGGCGGTTTCAGTCTGCGCGCGGATCGCGTATACCTGATGTCGTCGGCGGAGCCTATGTCGTTCGTCCCGGAATGGATCGCGCCTGCCAGGATGCGCTTTTATCCGGCCTGAAGGATCGCGTTATCGCGTCAAACCTTCAGGTTTTCGGCTGAAGTCTTGCCTCGGTTGGCAACTTCCTCGAACTCAACCGTCTGACCTTCGTTGAGCGTTGAAAGACCTGCTCTTTCCACGGCTGAAATATGGACGAATACATCCTTGCCACCTCCGGCCGGCTGGATGAAACCATAACCCTTGGTCGGGTTGAACCACTTCACAATACCCTTAGCCATTCCCAAGTCTCCGCAGATTTGAAACGGTCGTCGGTCCCGGGAACCGGCTTGTCCGACGGCGCACACGATACGCGGTCTCGGCCCGGCTTGGTAGATCAAACACAAGGATCGCAATATCTGAGGGAGTTTCTTGACGGCCGGTACAATTTTGCCACAATTCTGAGGCCGGCCGCCAGGGCACAATATCTTGCCCGCCCGGCCGGCAAGATCCACCGCCCGGGAGAACGGGTCTCCAGGCCGATGTCCGGCTTGCGACATCAATACGTAGCAGCCAGATACTCGACGATCTTGCCGATGTCGGCCTCGTCGATCTGCGCGCCGTACGCCTTGATCATCTTGTTGACCTCCGCCTGCCAGAAATCCTTTTTGAACTTCGGGCCGCGCGGCTGGGTCATGATGTAATCCGCGGAGTGACAGGCCAGGCAATTGTTTTTCACGACGCCGAGATTGGGTCCGGCTTTGAATTCGATCGTTTCACGCGGGAGCTTGTAGGAAAGCGGTTCGGCGGTAGCTGTCGTCGGGGTAAAGGCGCAGACGCTCGCCGCCAGCCCGGCGGCGGTCACAAGGGCGAGAACGGCTGAACGCATCATGGGCTCTCCTCACGAGACCGTCACCCGAACGGTCTCGGTGACATTGCGCATGTAGCCGGCCGGGTTCCATCTGGCCTCAGCCGGCTGCGCGTCGCCGCCGTTGCTGGTGGCGCGGACCTTCAGTTCATGCGGCCCGGCGGTGAGCTTGACCGGAATCTTCCATTCACGGAACGCGTATCTGCCGTAGTCCCGGCCGAGCCGCGCGCTCTTCCAGGTCTTGCCGTCGTCGACGGAAACCTCGACATTCCTGATGCCGGTGCCGCCATCGAACGCGATCCCTTTCAAAATCCTTCCGCCGCGCCTGAGTTGCGCGCCCTCGGGGATGTTGGTGATGAAGGAGCGGACATTGAGCCTGTTGATGGGGACCGTTGCTTTCGGCGTGGTGCCCGGTTCGACGCAGGCGCAGCCATTGTCGGGAATACGATAGGCCGTCTTCATCCAGAAATTGTCGTAGGTGCTGTCGATGACGGTGATCTCATTGAGGTGCTTCATCCAGTAAGTGCCGTAATATCCGGGAACGACGAGCCGGAGCGGAAAGCCGTTCAGGAACGGCAGCTCCCTTCCGTTCATCAGATAGGCCAGCATGACTTCGCCGTCGCGCGCGTGATCGACATCGAGCGCCTTGGCGAAATCCGGCGTCCTGTCGCTGACGGGGCCGTCCATGCCTCCGAAAACCACCTGCTTCGCGCCGGGCTGTACGCCGGCCCGATCGAGCACTGTCTTGAGCGAAACGCCGCGCCAGCGTGCGTTGCCCATCGCCCCGTGACCGAGCTGGCCGCCCGCGACGCGTGGATTGAAGAACCCGCGGCTGTTGCCCGAACACTGATTGACCGCGACGATCTCCGTCTGCTTCATCTTCTTGATGTCCTGAAGCGACAATTTGAGCGGACGATCAACCTTGCCCTTGATCTCAAGCGTGAATGTGTCGGGATCGATGTCGAGCGGGATGTCGGCAAGATGATAGCGGACAAAAAAGGCGTCGTTCGGCGTGATGGGACCTTCGTTGAAAACCGGGAACGGTGTTTCGAGTTGGGGTGGCCGGCTGGTGATCCCGATCATCGGACACTTCTGCGGATATTTGACCAGCGGGCGTTCGCCGTTGTCGAAGGGCATCGTCACGCTGTCGAGCGCCAGGGCTTTGAAAAAAGGGGTCAGCCCGACGCTGAGCGCCAGTCCCGCGCCGATGCGTTTCAGCACGTCACGTCTGTCCGGCATGGCGTCCTCCAGGGTTCTTATCTAGAGCGTTTTCGAGCGAAGTGGACACCGGTTCGCGTGAAGAAAACGCGACCAAACAAAATCATAGAGCCCGCTTCTGATTCTATCAGAAGCGGAAGGGCTTCTAGGCGGTCATTCATCCGGAAAGTCTCGCACCGCCAGCCGGCAAGTCAATCGCTGCCTTCGCGTGATGGAAGGGCGGATATCTATGTGGAGATCGCTTTCCGGGGCCGTTGATTGACACCGGAGGCACAGTGGTCAAGAAAGCGTGACCGAAGCTACCGGAGCGAGGGTGTGCGACGGAGGCAACCTCGGCATCCAGATGATCATCGCTGATCCTCATAAACCCTCGCCGTGCCAGGAACGTCCCGCGCGTTCGTCACTGCTTTGGTTTGCGGCATTGATCGCTGTGACGACGGCGATGCGATGGGTTTTTGCCAGTGTCCTGGAACTGCGCACGGACGAGGCCTATTACTGGACCTGGTCGAAGGAAAATACGCTGTCCTTCCTCGATCATCCCCCGATGATCGCGTGGTTCATTCGTTTCGGCACCTCGATTTTCGGTGATACGAATTTCGGCGTCAGGTTTGCCGGGCTGCTGGCGATGCCGATATCGCAGTTGCTGCTGGCCGACATCGTGCGTCGCGTCACGCGCGACATGCGCGCCGCTCTGCTGGCGGTTCTGATGATGGAAGCCGCGCTGTATTACGGCCTGCTGATGGCGAAGGTCGCGCCCGACACCGCGCTGATTCCGTTCGAGCTGGCGATGGTGTGGTCGCTGGTGCGGCTCACGGAAAGCGGCGATGCGCGCTGGTGGCTTGCGGCCGGCCTTTTCGGAGGGCTTTCGCTGCTGTCGAAGCTGACGGCTTTGATGCTGATCCCCGCGATTGCCGCCTTCATCCTGGTGCCGGACTGGCGCCTGCGCTGGCTGCGCAGCCTGTATCCATGGCTTGCGGTGTTGATTGCCGTTGTGGTGTTTTCGCCGGTCCTGATCTGGAACGGGATGCACGACTGGGCCTCCTTCAGGTTTCAGTTCGTTCGCGCGACAGCGGCGCATGATTTCAACCTTCGCACGCTCGGCGATTACATCGGCCTTCAGCTCGGTCAGGTCGGGCCGGTCCTGCTGCCGGTGGTGTTGTTCGCCGCAGGGCTCACGGCATGGCGCGGCTATCGGCATCGCGATCCCGTCGCCGTGCTGCTGTCGACGGCCGTGCTTGTCCCGTTCGGGTATTTCTTCTGGAAGTCGCTCACTCTTCGGGTCGGCGATACCTGGCCGATGTTCATCTGGCCGCTGGGCTTTGCGGCGGCGGCGATCGACATCGCGATGCGGCCGCGCGAAAGCTGGCCGGCATGGATGGTGAAGGGGTCAATATTCTGGGCCAACATTGCGATCGCGTCGGGCCTCTGCATCGTCGTCGCGGTCTTTCTGTACTACACTGTCAGTCCGTGGAATTTCATCGGCAAGACCGATCCGATCGGAGGCGAGGCGGGATTCGCGCAGGTGGCGAGCCGCGCTGAAGGCGAAATGCAAAACTCCGGCGCAACCTGGATCGCGACAACCGATTACCGTGTTTACGCGATGCTGCGCTGGCATCTCAGGGATCGCGTGCCGGTGATCCAGATCAACGAGCGCAGCCGTTTCCTGAGCTTTCGGGATCCGGGTCTCGACAGGATTGCCGGGCATGCCGGGCTCTATGTCGCACGAGAGCCGGATGATGCCGCGATACTGGCCTCGACCACGGCGGTGCTCACACCTCTCGGTCAGGTCCAGCGGGTTTGGCGCGGGCGGGTGATGGATACCTATGTTCTGAAAAAGCTCTCAGGCTGGACGCCCGATCTTTCGCCGCCGCCGGTCTCGCCGTTCTACAAATGGCGACAACTGGCGGAGGACAGGGCGGTGTACCGCCACGTAGTCCTCGCAGACACTGTGCGATAGCTCAGTTGCCGCCGTCTCGCTTGCGCAACAGATCTTTTGCAAGATCGCCCAGCGCGGGCCGTGGCAGCGCCGTGAACGGCATCGGCCGGGTGACGTCGATCGCCGCCAGCCCGAGACGGGCGGTCAGCAATCCGTTGAGGACGCCTTCGCCCAGACGGGTCGACAGTTTCGCGGCGATGCCCTGTCCGAGCATCTGCTGGATCAGCGTGTCACTGGCCGCCATGCCGCCGGTGATTGCGAGATGCGCGATGACGTGGCGCATCAGGCGGATCATTCCGAGCGTGCCCGGCCTTCCGCCATAGAGGCGCGCGAGCTGTCGCACCAGCCGCATCGCTGCGGCGAAGACGAACAGCACATCCACGACGGCGCGGGGACTGATCGCGGTGACGATCGATACACGCTGCGCCGCCACCGACACGAGTCGGCGCGCCTCCTGATCGAGAGGAGCCATCAGTTCGCGCTCCGCGAGCCGCACCAGATCGGCGCCGTCGATGATATCGGCGCGATGGCTCCGCAATGCTGCCCGCGCCCGCGCCAGATGCGGGTCGTTGTGGGCGAGCTTCACCAGGTCACGCACGACCGCATCGGCTCCTTTGCGATCATCGGCCGCGATCGCAGCCAGCGCGCGCCGATGCAGGTTCTCGATCGTGGCGAGGCGGGCAAGCCCCGCGATCTCGCGTACCGCGATCACGATCGACGCGATGACAAACAGCGCCGCCAGCGTCAGCCCGAGGAAACCAAGCCCCTCGCTGCGTGCGAACAGGTCACCGATCAGGTTGATCGCGCCGAGGATGGTGCCGAGCAGGATGAGCCCGGCGAGCGATGACCAGAACAATACCCCCCAGCGGAATCCCTTGCGTGCGGGGACCGGAGGCATCTCCAGCGGTTCCGGCAGCAGCACGGGCTCGGGCTCGGGTTCCGCTTCCGGCGTGATGCTGATGCTGCCGCGAGCAGGCCGGGCAGCGGCCTCGTCGCGTTCCAGGACCACGACGTGCGGATCGTCGAGCTTGAATGTGACGGGACGGCGCTGGCCGGAACGCTCACTCATTGCAGTCGGTCTCCGATCAGGAACTGGAGCGCCCGGTCGAGGCGGATATGAGGCAGCGACGGCTCGCCGGCTCCTTCGTTTTGGAGGCGCGGAGGACGGAAGCGCAGAAAGCGGAAATCGGCCTGATCCATAGCGGATGTCGATAGCCCGCGGAAAGCACCGTTTCCACTGAATAGGCTCTTGACATCCTCGGGCAGGTCGCCCGGAAACGTCGCCACCTCGGTGTTGCCGTCGAAGGTTTCGCCATTGGCGGCTTCGCCGGCGAGGGGAGTGCCGAGAATGGACGGCAGTTTCTCGCGGCCGCATCGCACCTGCGCTTCGCGCGTGGCGCGGACCGCCGCCAGCGCGACGACATCGATGGCGGCGCCGGCGACTTCAGCCCGCGAGGCGGCGCGCTCCACGATGCGTCGAAGGATCGCCTCAAGCCGATCATGACTGATATGGTGCAAATGATCTGCCTTGGTGGCGGCGAACAGGATTCGATCTATCCGCGGCCGGAACAGTGTGCTCAGTAGCGTGCTGCGGCCGACACGATAGCAATCGAGAATTCCGGCAAGCGCCGCCTCGAGATCATATAAGGCTTCCGGCCCCGCATTGAAGGCGGCGAGCGTATCGACCAGCACAATCTGGCGGTCGAGCCGCGAGAAATGATCGCGGAAGAACGGGCGAACCACGAGATCCTTGTAGGCCTCGTACCGCCGCCGCATCATTGTCCAGAGTGATCCGTCAAGCGGGATTCCGCCGGCGGGCAGATCAAGCGGCGCGAAGGTGAGCGCGGGCGAGCCGGCGAGGTTGCCGGGCATCAGGAAACGGCCGGGCGGCAGCAGGCTCATGGCGAAACGCTCGTCCCGGCACGCGCGAAGATAGTTGGTGAACAGCCGCGCCGCGGCGAGCGTCGCCTGTTCATCCTCGCGCGCGGAAGGCCGCAGCGTTGCGAGATGCTCGTGCCATGCCTGTGCGAGGCGCGCGCGCGGCTGTTGCCGCGACAGCGCCAGGCTCTCCGCCGACCATTGTTCATAACTTTTGTCGAGCAACGGCAGGTCGAGCAGCCATTCGCCGGGGTAGTCGACAATATCCAGCGTCAGCGTCTGGTCCGAACCGTTTTGCCGCTGATAGCCGATCACCAGCCGCAACTCGCTGATGTCGACCGTGGAACTCGGCCAGCGGCGTTCCGCGATCAGCGTATTGACGTGATGTTCATAGTTAAATCGCGGTATGTCATCGTCCGGCTGCGGGGCAAGCTGGGCGCGGGCGATGCGGCCGCTGGCGAGAGATTCAAATACCGGAAACCGGCCGCCCCGCGATAGGCCATGCACCAGCGCCGTGATGAACACGGTTTTGCCGGCGCGTGACAGGCCGGTCACGCCAAGCCTGATCGTCGGGTTGAAGAAATTTTCGCCGTAGTCCAGCAGCGCGCGTGCCGACAGGCGCGCTTCTTCAACGATATCGGAAAAGCTGGCGGCCATGTTGATGTGATGTCGGTGATGAAGCTTGCAATGGCGCACATATGGTTCGCGGGCAACCGGAAAGTGGCGATTGCCGAGCCGGAATCAAGTTTCTGTATCCAGATGAATTGTACATCAATTAGGTTGAGGTTTCGTTGACCCGCGGGCACGGCTGCGCGTGACGTTGAAAACGATATCGAAGCTGCTCGGCGAAGCCCCGCTTATAGCTCTGTCGGCCTCGGAATGGCCCGAGCTTCTTGGTAAGCGAACGAAACGATGCGGACGACGTCTCGAGATGGTCGCAGTTCGCCTTAAAAAATCCTTGCGCCGGCTAACGATCTCACTTCTCCCTCGAAAGTCGTTGATCTAGCAGCAAAGCCCGATGGCGGACAGGCGAGCGTTTGGCGTGCGTTTGCCCGCATTCGAGCGCAGCATCGACGATTTCGGCGGCTTTGCATGAAGTCACAATTTCGGCTTTGCCCGCTCCGCAAGCCAAAATTTTTCCCTCTCCTGTTTGTCGTAAAAGAAGATTAACTACTCGCATAGATTGTATTCGCGGGTATTGGGGAATGATAATCATGAGCTTTCTATCGGCATCTCGCGATGCGAACGCGAAACTCGACGCGCTGAACAGGTCTCAGGCCGTCATCGAGTTCACTCTCGAGGGGACCATCATCACCGCGAATATGAACTTTCTCAACACGATGGGATACACGCTCGATGAAATCCGCGGCAAGCATCACAGCTTGTTCGTCGAGAAGGAACGTCGTGACAATGCTGAATATCGCGAATTCTGGGATTCGTTGCGCCGCGGCGAATATCATGCGCAAGAGTTCAAGCGAATCGCCAAGGGCGGGCGACCAGTCTGGATCCAGGCTACCTACAATCCTCTGATAAACGCGCGCGGCAAGCCTTACAAGGTGGTCAAGTTCGCGACCGACGTCACGATACAGAAGCTGCGCAATGCCGATCATGAAGGTCAGTTGAAGGCGATCCATAAGTCGCAGGCCGTGATCGAATTCAGGCCCGACGGTAGTATCATTACCGCCAACGATAATTTCCTTAAGACGGTCGGTTACCGTCTGGACGAGATCCAGGGCCGCCATCACCGCATCTTCGTCGAGCCGGAGGAGCGTGACAGCGCGGCTTACCAGACATTCTGGGAAATGCTCCGGCGCGGGGAATATCAGGCCGCCGAGTATAAGCGGATCGGCAAAGATAACCGGCCGGTCTGGATCCAGGCATCCTACAACCCGATCCGGGATGCGGACGGGTCTCTCATGAAGGTGGTCAAGTTCGCCACCGATGTGACGGCCCAAGTCGAAGACCGCATGCGTCGTATCAGTCTGCAGAAATCCATCGATGCGGACCTCGGTCAGATCACCGAATCCGTTGCCGCGACGTCGGAGCGCGTTAGCTCAGCCGCCGATGCTTCCACGCAAGCTTCCGCCAACATGCAGGCTGTTGCGGCCGGTGCTGAGGAACTCGCGGCGTCGGTCGGCGAGATCAGTCGGCAGGCAGCGGACGCGCTCGCTATCTCCCAGCAGGCGGTCACGCAGGCGAACGAGACCGGCGCAATCGTTGCCGGACTTGCGACGGCCGCGCAGAAAATCGGCGACGTCGTGAAGCTTATCAACACCATCGCCGAACAGACCAATCTGCTCGCGCTCAACGCCACGATCGAGGCGGCCCGCGCAGGCGAGGCCGGTCGTGGTTTTGCGGTGGTTGCTTCGGAAGTGAAGAGCCTGGCATCACAAACCGCCAAGGCCACCGAGGAAATCAGCGGTCAGGTTGCCGAAGTTCAAGATACCACCGGCAGTGCGGTGGGGGTCATCGAGGCCATCACCCAGACCATATCGCGGATCAACGAAATATCTGCGGCCATCGCTGCGTCGGTCGAGGAGCAGGCGTCCGTGACGCAAAGCATCTCATCCAATATGCAGGTTGCGGCCAGGGGCGTTGCCGATATCACGGCAAACATGAGTGAGATAGCCGGCGTCACGCAGTCCGTCGACGCTGCAACCCGCAAAGTCAAGGAGGCATCGCGCGCGCTGGCGTAAGCGCTGGTATTGAGGCCGTTGCGCCACCACTTCTCTCCGTTATCTCGCCATGGCATGATTGCTTCGGGGATAAAACGCGATCGGTCTCCGGTCGCGCCTGCGGGAGATTTCGCGGTGACCATTGCCAATAGCCCTGATGCTTTCAATTTTCATCTCGGCGAAACCGCCGATGCAATCCGCGAGATGGTCCGAGATTTTTCTGCAAACGAGATCGCGCCTCGTGCCGCCGAGATCGACAGCTCCAACCATTTTCCACGCGATCTCTGGCCGAGGCTCGGCGCGCTCGGTCTTCATGGGATTACGGTCGAGGAGGATTACGGTGGCGCCGGCCTCGGTTACCTCGAGCACTGCATTGCGATGGAGGAAATCTCGCGCGGTTCGGCTTCGGTCGGATTGTCCTATGGCGCTCACTCCAATCTCTGCATCAATCAGTTGCGCCGCAACGGTAGCGAAGCGCAGAAGCGCAAGTATCTGCCGAAGCTGATTTCCGGCGAGAACGTCGGCGCGCTGGCGATGTCCGAGCCGGGCGCCGGTTCTGACGTGGTCTCGATGACGACTCGCGCGGACAAGAAGGGCGACCGCTACGTTCTCAACGGCAGCAAGATGTGGATCACCAACGGGACGATCGCGGAAACGCTCGTGGTCTACGCCAAGACCGACACCGCGGCGGGCGCACGCGGCATCACCGCCTTTATCGTCGAGAAAGGCATGAAAGGATTTTCAACCGCGCAGAAGCTCGACAAGCTCGGCATGCGCGGCTCCGACACCTGTGAACTGGTGTTCGAGGATTGCGAGGTGCCCGAGGATAACGTGCTCGGAGACGCTGGCCATGGCGTCAGCGTGCTGATGTCCGGTCTCGATTACGAGCGCGCCGTGCTCGCTGCCGGCCCGCTCGGCATCATGCAGGCTTGCATGGATATCGTGATGCCGTACGTGCATGAGCGCAAGCAGTTCGGGCAGCCGATCGGCAGCTTTCAGCTCGTGCAGGCCAAGGTCGCCGATATGTATGTCACCATGAATGCGTGCCGCGCCTATGTCTATGCGGTGGCGAAGGCGTGCGATCGCGGCGAGATCACGCGCGAGGACGCAGCAGGTGCGATTCTTTACTCCGCGGAGAAGGCGACGCAATGCGCGCTGGACGCGATCCAGCTGCTGGGCGGAAATGGTTATATCAACGATTATCCGGCCGGCCGCCTGCTGCGCGACGCCAAGCTCTATGAAATCGGCGCCGGCACCAGCGAAATCCGCCGTATGCTGATCGGTCGCGAGCTGTTCGAGAAGAGCGTCTAAAGCGCCGCTTTGATGGAATCAGAAGCGGGACGCTCAGATTTTGATCTCACGCGTTTCTTCACGAAAGCCGGATTACATCCTCCGGTCAGGCCCGAGAATGTGTTTGGCTTGAAAACGGTTAGAGCCTGTTTCAACTGCGTTGAATCAGACTCGTCGCTTGTCTTGTTGTTTGAGCATGATCCGAAAACCGGTTTCCACTCTTCGGGACCATGATCTAGTTCGTGACGACGACCTTCGTGCCGACCGATACGCGGTTATAAAGGTCCACCACGTCCTCGTTAGTCATGCGGAAACAGCCCGAGGATACCGCCCGACCGATCGTCTCCGGCTCGTTGGACCCATGAATCCGATAGAGCGTCGAGCCAAGATACATTGCGCGCGCGCCGAGCGGGTTTTCGAGACCGCCTTTCATGAAGCGCGGGAGATCTGGACGCCGGCGCAGCATCTGCGAGGGCGGCGTCCAACTCGGCCATTCCTTCTTGGCGCTGATTCGGTGGACGCCGCTCCAGCGGAAGCCATCGCGTCCGACGCCGATACCGTATCTCAGCGCCTGGCCTTGGGGGAGGACGAGATAGAGCCTTCGTTCGCCGGTCCTTATGACAATGGTGCCCGGCGCGTACCGGCTCGGGAAATAGACAAGCTGTCGCGGGATCGGACTTGCGGATGTAAAACCGGAGCCGAAATTCATGAAGTCGCCCGTATCGACATACTGGGCGGAAGCGGACTTCACATTGAAACCAAAGGCGATGGCAATCAAAAGGGCCAAAATGCGCGTCATTATTTCCTCGCATCAATCGATTTCATTGTGAGACAGGCCATAATTCGCCCGATTTCGCAAGTCGCTCGCCATGCGGGGGATACTTCTTTCCCGCTGGCGTTGCGGAGAAAGCATCAGCTGATTCCTGCTTTATGCGGGTCCGCCGGCGGTCACGGTGCAAGCCCCGGGTGAGGACGCCGCGCAATGTCGATCTCGGGTCACCGAAAATTGAAAAGCGGAGCGCAAGGATGAACGGCGCTGAAAGTCTGGTCCGGACGCTGATCAAAAGCGGCGTGGACATTTGCTTCGCCAATCCTGGCACGTCAGAGATGCATTTTGTCGCGGCGCTGGACCGGGTGGAGGGAATGCGCTGCGTGCTCGGGCTGTTCGAAGGCGTGGTGACCGGTGCTGCAGACGGCTATTTCCGTATGAAGGGCGCGCCGGCTTGTACGCTGCTTCATCTCGGTCCAGGCCTCGCCAATGGCCTCGCCAACCTTCACAACGCCAGGAAAGCCAGTTCAGGCATCGTCAATATCGTCGGCCAGCACGCCCTCCACCATATCGAATGTGACGCTCCGCTGACCTCGGATATCGAGGGGCTGGCCCGCCCGATGTCGGCCTGGGTCCGCACCTCGCCGGATTCAAGATCGGTCGCTCGAGATGGTGCCGCGGCCGTCGCCGCGGCCAAGAGCTCGCCGCCGCAGGTCGCAACGCTGATCCTGCCCGCCGACGCCGCATGGGGCGATGCCGATGGCGTTGCCGAAGTCACCCAGACGTTGCAGCGTCCGGATTATTCGCCGGAAGCGATCGATAGCGCGGCGAAGATCCTGCGCGGCCGCGGCGAGACTCTGCTTCTACTCGCCGGTAGCGGGCTGACTGAAAGGGGATTGGCGTTTGCCGCCGGCATCGTCGGCAAGACAGGCTGCAAGGTGATGGGCGAGACCTTCAGCGCGCGCATCGCGCGCGGCCGCGGCCGCCTTTACGTCGATCGCATTCCCTATCCGGTCGGACAGGCACTGGACGTTCTGAAGCCCTTCAGGAACATCATCCTGGTGGAAGCCAACGATCCCGTCGGTTTCTTCGCTTATCCGGACAAGCCGAGTTTCTTGAAGCCGGAAGGCTGCGACGTGTATCGCATGACGGCGAAGGGCGAAAATTCCATAGCTGCGCTGGAAGCACTGGCGAGTGCTGTCGGTGCCGGACTGCGGGATGCGAAACCGCAGAAGCCAATCGAAATTGGATGGCCGAAGGGGCCGCTCAATCACACGGCCATCGCGCAGGCGATTGCGATGGCGATTCCGGAAAATGCCATCGTCGTCGACGAGGCGATCACAACGGGCCGTGGACTCTTTCCGCCGACAGCCTTCGCCGCGCCGCATGATTGGCTGCAGAACATGGGCGGTTCGATCGGATTTTCGACGCCGGTGGCGATCGGCGCTGCGGTCGCCTGTCCCGACCGCAAAGTGGTCTGCTTGGTCGGCGACGGCAGTGCGATGTATACGCTTCAATCGCTATGGACGCAGGCCCGCGAAGGCCTCGATGTCGTTACCATCGTTTTTTCCAATCGCATCTATCAGATTCTGCGAGGCGAATTCGACGGCGTTGGCGCCGGCGAGCCCGGCAGGAAGGCCATGGACATGTTGAGTCTCGACCGTCCCGCGCTCGACTGGATGGCGCTTGGCAGAGGCATGGGCGTGCAGGGCCGCGCCGTGACCACGGCCGATGAGTTCAGCAAGGCGCTTGCTGAGGCGATGGCCGAAAAGGGGCCGCGCCTGATCGAAGTACAGATGTGACGACGGTGCGGAATGCAGGCGTGAGCAATGGCCGATGCGCCGAGCACGGCAAGGTGGCGTCCAGGGCGCGCGAGCCTCAATGAGCCTGACCTATGTCATTCCCGACATCCACGGCCGCTTCGATCTATTGAGTGAAGCCTTGCACGAGGTTCATGTTCATGCCGCCGGCAACGGCGGTACGCTCATCATGCTCGGCGATTATGTCGGCAAGGGACCGGACAGCAGCAAGATCATCGCCCGCTTGCGGCGCGGAATGCCGCCGCGCTGGACCTTCGTTCCGCTCAAGGGCAATCACGATGCGATGATGGTTTCGGCGCGGCACGATCCAGCGACAATAACGCATTGGCTGGAGCGCGGCGGCGATGCAGTCGTGGAATCTTATGGCGGTAATCTCCTTGGCATTCCCGAAGCGGACATTGCCTGGCTTGAGACTCTACCTCTCATACATACCGACGCTCACCGGATTTATGTTCACGCAGGACTCGATCGCGGCATCGCGTGCAATGCCCAGTCCGAAACCACATTGCTTTGGAAACGCTATCCCAAGGCGGATATTGCGGGCTTTGAAGGCCGTCATGTCGTGCATGGACACAACTCGTTTGCCGAGGGACCGGAACTGTACAGAGGTCGGACCAATCTCGATACGAGGGCATGGCGAACCGGCCGCCTCGTGACCGGGGTGTTCGACGATGCATTGCCAGGGGGACCGGTCGATTTCATCGTCGTTCATGGCCCGACTCAAGGGATCCAGTGACGACGACCGGCTTCTTTCGTGGGATAGCCTGACGGTTTATCTTGACGGCTGCGCGCGGCGCAGGTCTTCGTGTGACAATGGACAAGGTCTCGGACTCGGTCACGAAACTGCAGGCGACGTTCCGCATCACGCTGAACGGCGAGTCCGTCGCCATCGCCACGGTGGGACAGGCCTACGACTTCATCAACCGCCTGAGCACCGCCGAGTGGGTGGAGTTTCGCGCGCTGCACGAGGATGCGTGCGCCGCGCTCGAAGCCGCCGCCGGCAACGCGATGCTGAGCCGCAAGGCGACCGATGCGTTGCGGGCATTGTTCGCACGGACAAAATTGCTGTGAGGGATCGCGGAGGACCGTGATGGCGCGCGCCCCGCCGCCGGATCCAGAAAATGGTGGGCGCACAAGGGATCGAACCTTGGACCTCTCCCGTGTGAAGGGAACGCTCTCCCGCTGAGCTATGCGCCCGGGATCGTCATCTGCCGTGAAGCGGTGTGGGCCCCAGCTTGGCGACGAAGCCGCGATTTAGGAAATGCAGGGCCGGGGTGTCAAGCGGACTTGCACCTGCGGTCCGCGTCAGGACACGTCCATAATTGACGGATGTGACGACGTTCATTGCACCTTGGCCTGGTAAGATGTGTTGGTGAGGGGAGCGCACTCTCCTCGGCCGATCAAAACCGCGATTGAATCGGCACAACACGATGATCCCGCTATTGACTAAATTCCTAGTATCGATCGCGCAGGGTTTTTAATCGTTCCGGGCTCATGGTGCATATCTGACTCGCTTTCCGACATGGGGAAGCGCATACTCTCGCTCATCATTACGAGGGTTGCGGCTTCTAACAGGGCTCGGGAGAGCGCTGCTCGCGCTCCTCCTAAACAGGGAGCAAGCCATGAGGGTGCAACGTGGTTCCACTCAGCCAAAGTCATTGAAAGATCGTTTGGCCGAGTTCGCCGCAGGTGTCCACAAGGCGGCCGACGAACTTTCTCAGAACGCGCGAGGGGATGAGGCGTTGAGGAAACGCCGCCTATCGGACATAGCGGCCCATATCGATCGGTGGGCGAATTCGTCAGGGCTGCAGACGCCGAAGTGAGGTTGTCACGCCTGTTTCATGCCAACGCGCCGGCGAGTTTTGCGCGCTGATGCCTGGCCGACATCCGGTCTTCAGGCCGCCTTTCGCCGGATGACGCCGTGAGGTGGGTGGTCCCGGTGGTCTCAGGGAGATCAAGAAAAAAGCCATTCTCTTTCAAGAATGGCTTGAGGCGAGCCATGGAGGTTATCCGGCCCTGTGTACTGCCGTTACCTTGTTTGCAGCCATACGCGGCAAGGATGGCTCATGTTGGATGATTCGGCTGTGACATGATTAACACAGTTCTTTCTGGTTCCGGCCTTCCAGAGCGCGCGATAATCGGTCGTTCAGCGTCAGGCGCCGCCGCTTTGATCCGGCTATCGTTGCAGGTCGTGAATCCGTTCGCTGGTCTCCCGCGACGCATCCGGAAGCTGCGCACCAGCAGACATCCGGCGTTGGGAAGGGTGCCCCTTCATCGGTGAGGGAAACGACCTATCTTTCCGGCTGTCGGCAAATTGAATCGTCAGGAGGGATGCCATGCTTTACGCACTGTTCGATCACGACAGACGCATCGGCGAATCAGCGGCGACGGAACTGGACGCCTGGAAGAAAGCTCTGCAGGCGGGTCTCATTTCGGATATTCCCGTCGCGGACGAGCAGGGCGGTCAAGTTTTGCCGCCTGGTCTCCACGTCAAGCAGGTGGATGAAGACTGTCGGCCGGGATGAGAGCGAGACCCTGACCTCATGACGGCCTTGCGGCCGGAACAACCGCCCGTCATCGCCGGTATTGCCGCCGCCGGTTTCACGTCCGACGTTCTCCTGGAGCCTTCCGCATCCGCTTGCGGCTCAATAGCCGGGGGTGTCGGAACCAGCACGAAACGCGACCGGGCAGTCCGGACAGCCGAGGAAATATGTCTTGCGTTACAGCATAATATGGGTTTCTTTCGAGCAAAGATATCTTCACGGAGAATAGAGAAATGACGGCTCCATCATCAAAGGGTGTGGCCGAAGACGATCTGCGTCTCGTTGCGCTCTCACTCATTTCCGAGGCGCCCCGTCACGGCTACGACGTCATCCAAACGGTCGAGAAAATGACGGCTGACTGGTTTTTACCCAGTCCCAACGTCGTGCATCCGATGTTGGCCAATCTTGTGGAGGAGCATTGTCTGACCGCATCTGTTGATCCTCCGCGGCTTTTCACCATCACCGACGAAGGTCGCGCCTATCTCGAGCAGCATCGCGATCGCGCCGACGCCGTTCTTAATCGGTTGAAGGCTCTCGGCGAACGTGTCACCCGCTGGCGGCAGGCTCTTGGCTTTGCGGAAAGGCAGAAAGAGGCCGACGCGGATGCTACGGAGGGACTGCTGGATGTCCTTGCCCGTGCGGCCATGCCGAGGAAGTAGCCTCGCGGGGAACGAACGCAGGCCGGCGGCCTCGGCCTCGCTGAAGTGAACGGTTGGTGGGATCCTGACCGCGGCCCTTGGAACACAACGACGTCAGCCTGTTGCGCCTGTTGCATATCCTCGCGGCTTGGCCCGAGGAAGGAATCCGGCTCGCTCTCGCCGTTTCGGTGAGGCGGTGGAAGATTCCAGGTGGAAGATTCCAAAGCATGATCCGATCAAGTTGATCGGACCATGCTTTGGAAATTAGTTCCGAAAACCGGCTTCCACGGGATCATGCTCTAAGCCGCCACGCGACGTGCGGCGATGACTTGGTCGGCGGCGCGGCCGGTGACTTCGGCCATGCGATCGAACTGCCTGGTGAAACTGCCCGCTCCCGCTGTCGCCGACCGCAGCTCGATGATGAGATCGCCGATCTCGGCTTCCGGCATCGTCACCCGTACGCAGTCCCAGCCTGTCCAACCCTCGCGACTGTCGAAACCGAGAATCTGGCCGCGCCGCGCCGACAGGATAGCGTTGACCTTCGCTGTCGCGTCACTCGGGCAAACGATTTCAACCACATCAATCGGCTCCAGCAGCGCGGGCTGGCACTTCGGCAATGCCTCGGTCACCCCGATGCGGGCGGCGGTGCGGAACGCCTGATCCGAGGAGTCGACGCTGTGGTAGGATCCGTCGATCAGCGTGACCTGCACGTCGGTCACCGGAAATCCGAGGGGACCGCGCGCGAGTCCGTCCACCACGCCATCCTCGACCGCGCCGATGTGATTGCGCGGCACCGCGCCGCCGACGATCTTGTCAACAAAGACGAAGCCCGCGCCACGCGAGAGAGGTTGAATCTCCAGCACCACGTCGCCGAACTGGCCATGCCCTCCGGATTGCTTCTTATGGCGTCCGCGCTGGCTGACGGGCTTGCGGATCGTTTCCTGATAGCCGATCGCGGGCGGATGCGACTCCACATTGACGCCGAAGCGATCGTGCAGCCGCTCCAGCGCAACGCGTAGATGCATCTCGCCTTGTCCCCACAGCACGGTGTCGTGTGTCTGCGCATTGTGAACGACGGCGAGCGAGGGGTCTTCCTCGTTGAGTTTGGACAGAGCCTGTCCGAGCTTGACGTCGTCCTTACGGTCGCCGGCGGAAAGCGCCATCGCAAGCACGGGCGGGGCCGGCGCGATGCTGGCCAGCGAGGGCGCTGCGATTCTCGCGGTCGTCAAAGTATCGCCCGTCTTGACGGCCTCGAGCTTGCCCAGCGCCACCACCTCACCGGCGCCCGCCGAGGCGCGCTTCGTCTCCTGCGCACCGGAGGCTGCGAGAATGCCGGAGATCTTTCCTGCTTCGCCCGAGGATGCCTGCACCGTGGCGCCATCGTCGAAACGCCCGGTCAGCACCCGCGCCAGCGACAGCTTGCCGCCGTGCTGAAGGTGGACGGTCTTGAACACGAAGGCCAACGCCTCTTTGCTCCCGGCCACGCCCATGCGCTTCGCGGTCCCGCCGATGTCGGGCGCTTCGTGGCGTAGCGCCTTCATCAACCGCAACACGCCGTTCTCGCGCGCAGCCGAGCCGAGCAATACGGGACAAATCTGGCCTTCGCGCAGTTCACGAGCGAGATCGTCGAACACCGCATCCCGCGGCGGCGCGATATCCTCCAGCAGTTGCTCCATCAGCACGTCGTCGTGATCGGCGAGTTTTTCCAACATCGAGAACCGCGCTTCCTTCTCGCGGTCGAGATCGCCGCCGTCCAGTTGGACAATTTCGGAGGCCGTATGTTCGTGGTAGATAAAGGCGCGCTCCAGCGCGAGATCTACAAATCCAGCGATCAAATCGCCGTTCCAGATCGGAATCTGGCGCAGCACCAGCGGAGTTCGCGACGCCGCCTGCAACGCTGCCAGGGTTTCGCGAACGCCTTTGTTCGCCTTGTCGATCTTGTTGAGGAACAGAAACCGGGGAATGTTCAAGTCTTCCAGCTCACGCAGGATGATCTGCAACTGCGGCAGCTTGCGCTCGTCCGCCTCGCACACGACCACCGCCGCATCGACCGCGGGCATCGTCGCACGCATGTCGTGGGCGAATTCGACCGAACCCGGACAATCGATAAAAGTATAGGTTTCGCCCATGAAGCAGGTGGTGGCCGGAGTGAGTCCGACTCCCATTTTGTGCTGGCGGGCTTCGGCGCTGGCGTCGCCGACGCTTGTTCCTTGATCGACGCTGCCTGCTTTGGGAATTGCGCCCGTTCGGGCAAGGATGGCTTCGAGAAGTGTGGTTTTACCGCTCTGGAACGGGCCCACCAGCGCAATGCACCGCGGACCCGACGCGTGAGTGCCTTGAGGAACCCGTTGGGGACTTCTGAGGTCTTGTCCCATTGCCGCCTCCTGGTCTGGAAGTCGGCCCATGATTGGGTCGGCGATCGCAATGCTCCTCCCGCGGGCGGAATTTGGCAAGCAGGAAAACGCGTCGGACGGCCGCGCCGATGGTCAGGTGAACCGGCTAGCCGGGGCAGCCGGGAGAACGACGGACTCGGCGAAGCCTGTTAGCGGCCCGGACGCAACTCAAGCGCAGCGAGACCCGCCGCCACGTTAAGGCCGACCTGACCCTGTATGCTGAGCGGTTGCAGGGCGATCGAATTGGCGGAGCCGCCGATCAGAACGTTGCCGCCAAGACCAACGCCGACCGAAGCGCTGCCTTGTGCGCCCGCATAGTCGCCCGATAGATCGCCAGGTCCCAGCCGCGCCACCGGCGCGTAAACTCCCTAGGCCAGCGCCGATTCCTGGGTGATGCCGAGATCGACGCCAACCTTGCGGATCGTGGCCACATAGCGGTCGTCCGGCAGGCCGTTAACATGAAACACGCAGCCAAGGTGGGTGACGGAGCCGACGACAAACCCGACGCTCGCTCCGCCGCGGCATTCGAGAACGCCGACCTTGACGCGTTGCGCGGGCTGCTGCGCATCAGCGCCCGCGAACGAGGCGATCAGCGCCGCCGCCACAAGGGCCAGAACTGGAAAACCGCGCATGGCAAAACTCCGGATCAAATTTAGGAGTGGAGGGGCGGTCCCTTTGGCTCGTCACAACGGATGCATTTTATCGCCGCTTGCCACCCACCGGATGCGCGCCTCGTGGTCATGATGACCTATAGCGTTTTCGAGCGAAGTGGAATCCGGTTCGCGTGGAGAAAACGCGTCAAATCAAAAAGCCAGAGTCTTTTTACCGTTTCCGTGAAGCGGTGAAAGACTCTAGAGAGTCTGTTTCAACTGCGTTGAATCAGACTTGTCGCTTATCTTTTTGTTTGAGCACGATCTTTTCCGAAAACTGGTTTCCACTTTGCGCTGGCGCGGCCCTTCGGATCGGGATCATGCTCTAGTTGAGTTTGGCGCGCACTTCGCTGACGCCGTTGGCGAGCAGCTCGTCGGCAAGCTGGCCCTTCACCGACTTTGACAGGATCGAGGAGGCGGCAGCGACAGCGGCGTCGGCGGCGGCCGCGCGGACATCCGCGATGGCCTGGGCTTCTGCCGAGGCGATCTTGCCTTCCGCACTCTTAGTGCGACGCGCGACGAAATCCTCCATCTTGGCCTTTGCTTCGGCCGCGATGCGCTCGGCTTCGGCTTTGGCCGAGGCGATAATGTCCTGCGCCTCGCGCTCGGCGCTCGCATGGCGGGCTTTGTAGTCGGCAAGCAGTTTTGCTGCGTCATCCTTCAGGCGGCGCGCGTCGTCGAGTTCGCCCTTGATGCGCGCGCTGCGGCGATCAAGCGCCGACAGCACGGTGCGATGTACTCCCACATAGGCGAAGACGCCCATCAGGATCAGGAAGGCTATGGCAACCCAGGTTTCCGGTTCGGCAAACATGGTCTCGTCATCCCTTCATCAAGGATTCGACGGCGACGTCGACGAGTTTGGAGTCGGGCGTTGCGCCGGTCAGTTGTTGCACGATCGCCGTTGCGGCATCGCTTGCGATGCCGCGGACATTACTCATCGCCGCCGCGCGCGTTGAGGCGATGGTCTTCTCGGCGTCGGCGAGCTTGACGGACAAACGTTCCTCGAGCGCCTTGCGTTCGGCATCTGCCGCCGCGTTCAGCTTCTCGCGGGTCTCGTTGCCGATCGCCTGCGCCCGCGTCCGCGCGGCTGCAAGTTCGGCCTCGTAAGCTTTCAATGCGCTGTCGGATTCGTCCTTCAGCTTTTGCGCCTGTGCGAGGTCGCCATCGATCGTGTCCTGGCGGTCATCGATGGTTTTGCGGACGCGCGGCAAGGCCAATCGCGATGAGATCAGATAGAGCGCAACGAACGCGATCGTCAGCGATACCAGCTGGGACGCGAAGGTGTCCTTCTGGAACGGCGGGAACGGGGCCTTGTGGCCGCCGTCGGCTTCGGTGTGGGCCGTCGCGCCCTGTGCGTTGCCATGACTTTCAGCCACGGGCTTCTCCTCTGCGGTTGATCGAGACTTGTTTCCAGGTCCCGTCAGCCGGTCAGTGATCTTAAAGTGCGAACAGCAATAGCAGGGCGATCAGCAGCGAAAAGATGCCGAGCGCTTCCGTCACCGCGAAGCCGAAGATCAGGTTGCCGAACTGACCCTGAGCGGCCGAGGGATTGCGTACCGCCGCGGCGAGATAGTTGCCGAAGATGATACCCACGCCGGCGCCGGCGCCACCCATGCCGATGCAGGCAATACCAGCGCCAATGTACTTCGCGGCAATCGGATCCATGAAACAACTCCTTGCTGAGGCTTGTGAGAGTGATTGTGAAAGATGTGGAACCGGTCCTTAGTGACCGGGATGAATCGCATCGTTGATGTAGATGCAGGTGAGGATCGTGAAAACGTAGGCTTGAAGGAATGCGACCAGCAGTTCAAGCGCGGTGAGCGCCACCACCAGCGCCAGCGGCAACGCGGCGCCGAAAACGCCGACGATTCCCATGGCGCCCAGCATCGTGACGAAGCTCGCGAACACTTTCAGCGTGATGTGGCCGGCCAGCATGTTGGCGAACAGACGCACGCTGTGTGAGACCGGCCGCGACAGGAACGAGATCACCTCGATCGCCACCACCAGCGGCAGGATCACCACCGGAATGCCGGACGGCACGAACAGTTTGAAGAATTTCAGACCGTTTTTGTAAAAGCCGTAGATCAGCACCGTGAAGAAGACGAGGAATGCCAGCGCGGCGGTGACGATGATGTGGCTTGAGATCGTGAAAGTGTAGGGGATGATGCCAACCAGATTGGAGACGGTCACCAGCATGAAGATCGAGAACACGAAGGGGAAGAACTTCATGCCGTCCTTGCCGGCGGTGGTGCGTATGGTGTCGGCGACGAATTCGTAGCTGATCTCGGCGATCGATTGCATGCGCCCGGGCACGAGCTTGCGCCCGGTGCCCAGCATCAAAAGCGACGTCAGGGCCACGGCGAGCAGCATGTAGGCGGAGGAATTGGTGAAGGCGATTTCCTGACCGCCGATATGGCCAATCGTGAAGATTGGCTCGATGTTGAACTGGTGGATCGGGTCCATCATCCGCGTGCAACTCTCGGTCTGCCGGCGAGCCGGCGTTCAAGCAACTCAGTCGTCCCGACGGCTATGCGTCATCGGTCTGTCTGCTCGGGAATCACGCCCGCCGACCGCATCACGTTGATCACGCCAGCCGCGAAGCCAAGCAGGAAAAACACGATCAGCCCCCAGGGTGAGGTCGACAGCAAGCGGTCAAATCCCCAGCCGATCACCGCTCCGACAACGACACCCGCGATCAATTCGGAGGAGAGGCGGAAACCACGCGCCATCGCCGAGGCTCTGGCAGCTCCGTTCCCGCTTCCATCACCGGATTGGTCAGTCTCGTTCTTGCGGTGTCCTTGACGTTCGGACAGCCGCTGATTGAGATTTCCGAGCCGTTCGGAAAGCGCAGCTTCGTCAGGAGCCGAATGCTCGCGATCTCCGTGCCCGCTGCTGTTTTTGTCCGTGCCGTCAGCCATGCTCTCGACACCCGACACAACGCCGCGATCTTAAGGAAATAACGCCCGTTACCCTCAGAAGCCGCGCGGACCATACTGACGGCCAAAGGTCAAGTCAAGATTGTGCCGTGATGGACTACATCATTGAACTCGCTGGCTTTATTTTGGAAAATCAAAACAGCTGCGCCGAGTTGCCGCGCTGCGAAAGCGGTCTTCACGAAGGGGCGGGGATGTTTAGCGTCGCTGGCCGTCCGCAACACAAAAAGCTGGTGGTTCGGAGGGGATACTCCGAAGGTCGTCTGACGCGGTGCTGCCAATCTTGTATTTCAGGCCCGGACGCCTTGAAGCGACGGGAACAGCGCATCGTCCGCGATCGTGTAAGTTGATGTGATCAATAGCACAATCTTGTTTTTCGCCTGCTGTCGCGGCGACAGGGTGGTTGAGAGGTGGACGCGTATCGAATAGAGCCGACGCGTTGAAATCGGATGGTGGACGCTATAGGTCGAAGTTACGGAGCGCCCGCTCGGATGAAGCGGATTCGGTCTCGACGGAGCAGAGCATGTACGCGGCGACATCGCTCGGACTGTTGCGGATTTTCGCAATCACCACGCTGCTCTTTTGCCTGGCTGTGCCGGTGCTTGCGCAGGAGTCGGAAAAAGGGCGCTTTACGCTCGTGCCGATGAGCGGCGGCTTTGTCAGGCTGGACACGCGTACCGGCGTTGTTTCCCATTGCGAGGACAAGGGCTCGGGTTGGGCCTGCTACGCATTGCCTGAAGAGCATGCCGCGCTGGATAAGGAAATCGGCCGGTTGCTGGCGGAGAACGAAAAATTGAAGGCGCAACTCGCTGCGCGCGAGCCGGCCGGCAATACTCAAAAGGATTCGCTCAAACAACAGGCGCCGGGGTCCGGTGAGCCCGGGCCGGCTGCGCCAAAGGCTGATGGACGAAAATCCGCCGATGCCAACCGCAACAGCATCCAGATTCCATTGCCGAATGATCGCGATCTCGACCGCTTGATGTCATTTGTCGAGCGCGCATGGCGGCGGCTAATCGAGATTGCGGGGCGGGTCCAGCGCGATACCTCGGGAATATGATCCGGATCCGCTGAAAACATTCGACTCGAATTTTGGTCTGCCGCCGCGGTTCGCCGAGGAAGCCATGCGGCCGATGAGCGGTGGCGATCACGATGGATTTGCCGACCCGAACGAATCAGATTATACACGTATAAGTTGTGGTACTCGCCTTTCGCTATCGCGCTTTCTCGTGAGGCGTGTCCTCGGGGTGGACCGAGGATGAATGCCGGTTCGTACAGAAAACGCGTCAGGTCAAAAAAAGTGAGACTTCACCGAAGCCGGTGAGGGACTCAGTAAGGAAGCCGCGAATGGGAAAGCTTCTGTCCTTTGTGCCGGATGTTCCGGTTTTTGTCGTCGACGATGATGTGTCGGTACGTGAAACGCTGGTCCTCCTTTTGAAAATCGAGGGATATGCCGCGCAAGGTTTTGGCGACGGCGCTTCATTCCTTGAGGCGGTGCGTAGCGCGCCTCCCGCCTGTATCATTCTCGACCTGCATCTTCCCGGTGAATCGGGATTTCATGTCCTGCGCAGGCTGGCCGACGAAAAAATTGTCTCGCCAATCCTCGTGATCTCGGGCGCGGCCGACATCGCGATGGCTGTCGCGGTCATGAAATACGGCGCGCTCGATTTTCTGGAGAAGCCGTTTTCCTCCGATGCCATCATCGACCGTGTTCGTGCCGCGGTGAAGATGTGGCGAGAGACCCGAGGGAGCGAGAGCGACGGCCTCGCCAATTTCCCCGGCCGCCATTTGCTGACCTGCCGGGAGCGCGAGGTTCTGTCTCAGGTGGCCAGGGGCGCCTCGAACAAGGAGGTGGGGAGAAAACTTGGGATCAGTCCGCGCACGGTCGAGGTTCATCGCGCGCGGATCATGGACAAGCTCGGCGCGAAGAACACTGCCGATCTGATCCGGATCGTGTTCTCAGAGGCGGGCGCATGGCGGCGGCTTTCCGCTTCCTGAACCTCTACGCTTCTAAGACGGGATCGGAAGCGACGCTATGTGACTTTGGTCTGACGCGATCCCGTCACGCGAACCGGTGTCCACTTCGCTCGAAAACGCTCTAAAGTGGACCGCTCGTTACTCGGCTGCCATGGACTTCGCTTGCAGCGGCAGATCGAGACGCTCCCACACCTGAAGCAGCGCTTCAGCCAGCTGATCGATCAGCGCGTCGTCGTGGTAAGGCGACGGCGTGATCCGCAGCCGCTCCATTCCCTTGGCGACGGTCGGATAGTTGATCGGCTGGATATAGATGTTGTGGTCGTGCAGCAGCATATCAGAGGCCTGCTTGCAGCGCTCGGGGTCCCCGACGAAAATCGGAACGATGTGCGTCGAACTTACCATCACCGGCAGGCCGGCTGCGATCAGGCTCGCTTTGGTGCGCGCTGCCCGCTCCTGATGGCGTTCACGTTCCCAGGATGATGATTTGAGATGCCGGATTGCGGCGGTCGCTGCGGAGCAGATCGCCGGCGGCAACGAGGTGGTGAAAATGAAGCCCGGCGCATAGGATCGCACGGCGTCAATGACCTCGGAATTGCCGGCGATGTAGCCGCCGAGGCAACCGAAAGCCTTGGCGAGCGTGCCTTCGAGAACGTCGATGCGGTGCATGACGCCTTCGCGCTCCGCGATGCCGCCACCGCGTGGCCCATACATGCCGACGGCGTGCACCTCGTCGACATAGGTCATGGCGCCGTAGCGCTCGGCGAGATCGCAGATCTTCGAAAGCGGCGCGACATCGCCATCCATCGAATACAGGCTTTCGCAGGCGATCAGCTTCGGACGATCCGGGGCGGCGGCGCGAAGCAGCTCCTCGAGATGGGCCAGATCATTGTGGCGGAAGACCACGCGTTCGCAGCCGGACTGCCGGATGCCTTCGATCATCGAATTGTGGTTGAGCGCGTCAGAGAGGATCAGGCAGTTCGGAATCAGCTTTGCGAGCGTCGAAATGCCGGTCTGGTTCGAGACGTAACCGGACGTGAACACGAGCGCCGCCGGCTTGCCGTGCAGGTCGGCGAGTTCCTGTTCGAGCTGGACCAAAGGATGGTGGTTTCCCGCGATATTGCGGGTGCCACCGGCGCCGGTGCCGATACGGGTCGCGGTCTCGACCATGGCGCCAACCACCTTCGGATGCTGACCCATGCCGAGATAGTCGTTGGAACACCAGATGATGACGTTGCGCGGCCCTTTGGGAGTATGCAGGGTGGCGTAAGGGAACCGGCCGGCGATGCGCTCGAGATCCGCGAAAACACGGTAGCGCCGCTCGTCATGAAGGCGATCCAGCGCGTTACTGAAGAACTTGCTATAATCCATGACTACATCCGGATGAAAGCCCGGGACGCCGGACCGATCAAACCCTTTTTAGAGCTTTTCCAGCGGCGCTGTCGAGCCGGAATCCGCAAAAGCGCCGGCTTGAGGGTTAAAAATCGCCATTAATTTTTGCTCTGGCACAAATGGTCCCTATGGCGTTTTCGAGGCGGAGCGTGTCCCCGGGCTTGACCGGGGATGTAATGACCCGCTTCGGGGAGACGGCTCCGGTCGGGCAACCCTGCAACCGGGCGTCCATTCGCGCCATGGCGGCGAGCGGACAACCGCGTGTTACTCCACGACCGGCGGTTCCCGATCAGATCAGCGAGGTGGCGGGCGCCTTCGCACCGTCCAGCGGCGACGTCATGCCGAGGCGGTCGAGCAACGCCGCGTCGCGCACGGTCTGCGGATTCTTCGTGGTGAGGAGAAGGTCGCCAATGAAAATGGAGTTGGCGCCGGCCACGAAGCACAAAGCTTGCAGTTCATCGGTCATGTATTGCCGGCCCGCCGACAGCCGCACCACGCTCTTCGGCATCATGATCCGCGCGACCGCGATCATGCGGACCAGCGCGATCGGATCCGGTCGCTCGGCTGTGTCGTTGACCGGCACCGCCCGGACCTCGTTCCACAGGTTGATGGGAACGCTTTCGGGATGCGCCGGCAGATTCGCCAGCAGCAGCAGCATGCCGAGGCGGTCGCCGACCTGCTCTCCCATGCCGATGATGCCGCCGCAGCAGACCTTCAGCCCGGCCTCGCGTGCATGGGCGAGCGTGTCGATGCGATCCTGCATCGTGCGGGTGGTGATGATCTTGCCGTAGAATTCGGGCGAGGTATCGACATTGTGGTTGTAGAAATCGAGGCCGGCCTGCTGCAACCGCCGGGCCTGCTCGGGCGTCAGCATTCCCAGCGTCGCGCAGGTCTCCATGCCGAGCGCCTTGACGGCGCCGATCATGTCGCAGACCCGGTCGAGATCCCTGTCCTTCGGATGACGCCAGGCCGCCGCCATGCAGAACCGGCCGGCGCCGGCCTCCTTGGCCCGCCGGGCGGTTTCAAGGACCGCGTCCCTGTCCATCAGCTTGGTGGCTTTCACCCCTGCATCGTAATGCGCGCTTTGCGCACAGTATCCGCAATCTTCCGGGCAGCCGCCGGTCTTGATGCTGAGCAGACTCGCGGTCTCGACGCGGTTGGGATCGAAATGGCGGCGATGGATGGTCTGCGCCTGAAAGAGCAGATCCGGGAACGGGAGATCATAGAGTGTCTCGGCTTCAGGCCGCGTCCAGTCGTGGCGGGGCCGCGCGATCGAATCGGGGCTACTGTCGAACGAAACCGAAACTGAGTCCATGGCGCGCGATTCCCGTGTGTCACATCATGCCGAATCGGTCTTTGAACCGGTCTGCCGCTCGGGCACAGATACCATGTGCGGGAGCGAATCGCGAATGATGTCAAGCCGCTATAGCGTTTTCGAGCGAAGTGGAAACCGGTTCGCGTGAAGAAAACGCGTCAAAATAACAATCTAGAGCTTCGCTTCTGATTCAATCAGAAGCGATAATACTCTAAAGCAAGAAAGGCCGGCACTTGATGCCGGCCTTTCTCTATTTCAGAACCGTGAGGTTCGGAAGTTATCAGTATCCCGGCGCCATCGGGGCAACCGGAGCACCCCAGTTGAAGCGGTAGTTCAGGCCGACCTTGACGGTGTGCTGGTCGTTGCGGAAGTTAGCAACAACGGGGGCGACCAGGTTCACAGTGCCGAGATCGTAGTACTGGTACTCGACCTTGCCAGACCAATTCTGGGTGAACAGGTATTCCAGGCCGCCACCCACGGTATAGCCGTCGCGTCCGCCGTTGCCTCCGAAGCCGTTGGTGAAGCGCGAATCAGCCCAGCCGTAGCCGCCCTTGACGTACAGCAGCGCCGGACCCCAAGTGTATCCGAGCCGGCCGGTCACCGAGCCGAGGCCACGGTTAGCAAAGAAGCTTCCGGTGTCGAGGAAGCTGTAGTTGGCCTCCAAGCCGAACACCCAGTTCGGCGAGAACTGCGTGTCGTAGCCGACCTGCACACCGCCCATGAACACGCCGTCGTTGTTGTTGAAGGCAACACCGGGTGCGAAGATGTTATTCGCGCCGCCGAAGGCACCACCGATGTGACCACCGAGATAGAAACCGGTCCAGTTATAGATCGGCGCGGGCGGCGCATAGGGCGGAGCTTTGGTGTAGGGGCGCGCCGCGAGATCAGCGGCCTGTGCCGGTGCGATCGCGGCCAAGCCGA
The DNA here is from genome assembly GCF_000152905.1 of Nitrobacter sp. Nb-311A. Classification (GTDB taxonomy): domain Bacteria; phylum Pseudomonadota; class Alphaproteobacteria; order Rhizobiales; family Xanthobacteraceae; genus Nitrobacter. The sequence goes on along the minus strand of NZ_AAMY01000002.1, from coordinate 11,572 downwards.
CAATGGCTACAGAAGCGAGCAGAATCTTTTTCATTTCGTTCTCCAGGAAATTCGTGTTCCGAGCAGCCGTTGGTCGGCCCCGTCATTTGGACCCTAAATCGATTTGCTGAAAAAAGCTGTCACTGAGACGCCACACTCTGAAACGTTCGCAATCCGTTGAAACGTTCGCAATCCGTTGAAGTGGCAGGGAACTTTGTATGCTTAATGCCGCCCTAATAAAAACCAAATGGGGCCTTAATTTTCCCCCCTTCACGCCAATTTTGATCACGCGTTGACGTTTTTCACGGCGAATCTCGATCCGCAACCATGCGAATCGCCTTTGCGGTTCGCGGTGCCGGGTCGTTCGTGCTCTTCAGGGAAATGCTCTTCAGGAAAATGGTGCTGCCGGACAGGATTGAACTGTCGACCTCTCCATTACCAATGGAGTGCTCTACCACTGAGCTACGGCAGCAAGCCGTAACGCGGGAAAATCGTCCTTCAAGGGACTCGCACGGCGGCCGATCCTTGCCACAAGGCTGGAAGGCGCGCAAGTTGAGGCCCCTTCCCGGGGCGGCATCACCCGGAATCGGGTGCGCCGGCCAGCGATTCGCTTTTCAACGCGGACGAATCGCGCCGGGGAAGGCTGTGTTGCGGCCGCCGCGTCGCATGTCTATTGAGATCGAGGTGCCGGCTCCCCTCGGATCGCGGAGCGGGCGTATCCGGACCCCCGGACGGAAATGACCATGATCGACAAACGCGACACCGGCCGCGACGCGGAGAACGGAGGACGCCGGATGCGGCTGAGGGCGGCGCTGCGCGAAAATCTCAAACGGCGTAAATCGCAAGCCCGCGGACGAGCCGATCAAGCCGCTTCCACGGAAGACATTGAACCGGACCATCGGGATGAATGACGACGAAGCCACTCGCCCTCCGCGGCGCGGCAGGCCCGGACGGAACGCGGCTTGCGCGCGTCCCGCCGGCAGGCTGTAAGCTCCTCACCACGCCCTGATCGTGATGCTTTCGGGCGCGGGGTGATTTGTCTTAAGTATTTCAACAGAAAACGGGAATTGGTATGGATCGCATTCGCATTGTCGGCGGCAACAGGCTCAACGGCACCATTCCGATTTCCGGCGCAAAGAACGCGGCGCTGCCTTTGATGATCGCTGCGCTGCTGACCGAGGAGACGCTGATTCTCGACAATGTGCCGCGGCTCGCCGACGTCGCGCAGTTGCAGCGCATCCTCGGCAACCACGGCGTCGACATCATGTCGGCGGGCAAGCGTTCCGGCGATCACGAATATCAGGGCCAGACCCTGCACATTTCGGCCGCCAACATCATCGATACCACCGCTCCGTACGAACTGGTCTCGAGGATGCGGGCAAGCTTCTGGGTGATCGCACCGCTCCTTGCGCGGATGCGTGAGGCGAGGGTGTCGCTGCCCGGCGGCTGCGCCATCGGCACCCGTCCGGTCGATCTCCTGATCATGGCGCTGGAAAAGCTGGGCGCCAGGATTGCCATCGATGGCGGCTATGTGATTGCCAGCGCGCCCGGCGGCCTGACCGGCGCCGAAGTGGAATTTCCAAAGGTGACCGTCAGCGGTACCCACGTCGCATTGATGGCGGCGACGCTGGCGAAAGGCACCACGATCATCACCAACGCGGCCTGCGAGCCGGAGATCGCCGACGTCGCCGACTGTCTCAATAAAATGGGCGCACGCATTTCCGGGGCGGGCACGCCGCGGATCCTCATCGAGGGCGTCGGCGGGCTCGGCGGCGCACGCCACACCGTGCTGCCCGACCGGATCGAGACCGGCACTTATGCGATGGCGGTGGCGATGACCGGCGGCGAGGTGCTGCTGCGCGGCGCGCGGCCGGAGCTGTTGCAGGCGGCGCTCGACGTGCTGACCGAGGCGGGCGCTGTCATCACGCCGAACAACGAGGGCATTCGCGTCGCGCGCAACGGCGCCGGCATCAATCCGGTCACGGTTTCCACCGCGCCGTTTCCCGGATTTCCGACCGACCTTCAGGCGCAATTCATGGCGTTGATGACGCGCGCCAAGGGGGCGTCCCACATCACCGAGACGATCTTCGAAAACCGCTTCATGCACGTGCAGGAGCTGGCGCGGTTCGGTGCGCGCATTCATCTGGACGGTGAAACCGCCACCATCGATGGCATCGAAACGCTGCGCGGCGCGCCGGTGATGGCGACGGATTTGCGAGCGTCGGTGTCGCTGGTGATTGCGGGACTCGCCGCCGAAGGCGAGACCATCGTCAATCGTGTCTATCATCTCGACCGCGGCTTCGAGCATCTTGAGAAAAAACTATCGTCGTGCGGCGCCTTCATCGAACGGATCAGCGAACGGTGATCCGCGCGACTGAATCAGACGTGAGTTGTCTCAAAGGGTTGACGGCGATTTGAGGCCGCGCCATTGAGCCCGTGTCCCTGAGCCGGTCTCCTTGTGACCCGTGACTTCGTTCCACACCTGCCGGAACCATTCCCATGCCGATCCGCATCGATAGCCGCAACGCCGATTTCGCCTCGCGCTTCAAGGCGTTTCTCGCGACCAAGCGCGAGGTCGCGGCCGATATCGAGGCTGCCACCCGCGCCATCGTCGGCGACGTGGCGGCGCGGGGTGATGCGGCGCTGATCGAGGCGACGCACAAATTCGACCGGCTTGCGGTTGATGCCGCGGGACTGCGCTTCACGGCCGCCGAGATCGACGCCGCGGTGGAAGCGTGCGACGCAGCGACGCTGGACGCGCTGAAACTGGCGCGCGACCGGATCGAGATTTTTCACCGCCGCCAACTGCCGAAGGACGACCGTTTCACCGACGCCCTCGGCGTCGAACTCGGCGCGCGCTGGACCGCGATCGAGGCGGTCGGACTTTACGTGCCCGGCGGCTCGGCGGCCTATCCGTCGTCGGTGCTGATGAACGCGGTGCCGGCCAATGTCGCCGGCGTGGCGCGCGTGGTCATGGTGGTGCCCTCGCCGGAGGGCAGGATCAATCCCCTGGTGCTGGCCGCGGCGCGGCTTGGCGGCGTTTCCGAAATCTATCGCGTCGGCGGCGCCCAGGCGGTCGCTGCTCTTGCCTACGGCACCGCGACCATTGCGCCGGTGGCCAAGATCGTCGGGCCCGGCAATGCCTATGTCGCCGCCGCCAAGCGTCAGGTATTCGGCAAGGTCGGCATCGACATGATCGCCGGTCCTTCGGAAGTGCTCGTCATCGCCGACGATACCGGCAATGCGAACTGGATCGCCGCCGATCTGCTGGCGCAGGCCGAACACGACGCCAACGCGCAGTCGATCCTGATCACCGACAGCGAGGCGCTCGCCGCCGATGTCGAGCGCGCGGTGGAGGCGCAACTCGCAACCCTGCCGAGGGCCGAGATCGCGCGCGCTTCATGGGCGGACTTCGGCGCCGTCATTCTGGTGAAGAGCCTCGATGAAGCGGTGGCGCTGGCGGATTCGATCGCGGCGGAACATCTGGAGATCATGACCGCCGATCCCGAAAGCCTCGCGGCGCGGATCCGCAATGCCGGCGCGATCTTTCTCGGGCCGCATACGCCGGAAGCGATCGGCGATTACGTCGGCGGCTCCAATCACGTCCTGCCGACGGCGCGCTCGGCGCGATTCTCGTCGGGCCTTGGCGTGCTTGACTTCATGAAGCGGACATCGATCCTGAAATGCGGGCCGGACCAGTTACGGGCGCTGGGGCCGGCGGCTATGACGCTGGGCAAGGCCGAGGGTCTCGACGCCCATGCCCGCTCGGTCGGAGTCCGCCTCAATCCGCAATGAAAAAGGTCCCGGCCAAGGATGATTCTCGCAACCGTATCGTGGCGGTCACGCTCGACGAGGATTCGATCGGGCGCTCGGGACCGGATATCGAACACGAGCGGGCGATCGCGATCTACGATCTCGTCGAGAAGAATCTGTTCGCACCGGAAGGCGCGGAAGGCGGTCCGTTCACGCTGCACATCGCGATCACCGGCAACCGCCTGATGTTCGATATCAGGCGCGAAGACGGCGCGCCGGTTGTGACACACCTGTTGTCGCTGACTCCGTTCCGGCGGATCGTGAAAGATTACTTCATGATCTGCGACAGCTACTATCAGGCGATCCGGACCGCGACGCCCGACAAGATCGAGGCGATCGACATGGGCCGGCGCGGCATCCACGATGAAGGTTCGCGCACGCTGCAAGAGCGGCTGAACGGCAAGGTCCGCGTCGACTTCGACACCGCGCGGCGCCTGTTCACGCTGATCTCCGTTCTGCACTGGAAGGGATAGCGCATGATCCGAATGGTGGACCGTCTGTCGCTGTCGCGGTGCATGCGGGATGGCTGCGCGGAGCGCGCGCGCGAAACGAAAGCGGCCTGAGCGCATGGCCGCGCCTGCGCGCGTGGATAATCCCCAGTCGGTGCTGTTCGCCTGCGCGCATAACAGCGTGCGCTCGCCGATGGCGGCGAGCCTGTTGCAGCATATGTTTCCGCGAACGCTGTATGTGAGGTCCGCAGGCGTTCGCACCGGCGAGCTCGATCCGTTCGCCGTTGCGGTGATGGCGGAATTGGGTCAGGACATTTCGAAGCACCGGCCGATGACGTTCGAAGAAGTCGAGGACTGGGAAGGTCTCAACTTCGATCTCATCATCACGCTGTCACCGGAAGCCCATCACAAGGCGCTGGAACTGACGCGGACAATCGCAGCCGATGTGGAATACTGGCCGACGCCGGACGCCACCAGCATCGAGGGCAGCCGCGAGCAGCGTATGCAGGCCTATCGCGACGTCTGCGACGGATTGCTGTCACGTATCCGCAAGCGCTTTGCGCGGGGCGGCGCAAGACCCAAGGAATAATTCACGAGAACGGAGCCGGTTGAGTCAAAGATCCCCGCGGCTCGTCAGCTCAACGTCCCCGGTTTTCCGTCCCATGCGGGATACCCGCCGCCACGCATGCGGATTTTATCTGCAAGTCTGATACCGGATCCCGCTACTCAACTCGCTTTCGGGCTGAGACGGCTGCGGTTCTCGGGCGCTTGGCATGGAGCAGGTGATCGCGCGTGGCCACGCGATTCGCTTTTCTTTTCAGGGCGGTCTTCTTTGCGCCCGATGCCGCTTGCTTGGAGCCGCGATTATGCTTCGCATATTCCTCACCGTCGATCGGTGCGACATGGGGTGGATCCCTGTCGAGATAGGGGCGTCCGATTCCGAATTCCTTTCCGTGCGCGTCGATCCACTTCCAAAACTTTTCCGAGGACGCATGTCGCTGGTTGCGCGTCCTGCCCTCGACACTCACGACATCGGCCGCGAGCCCATGGCCGTAGCCGCCGCGCAAGCTGCCGCCATGATACGACCGGTTGCTCGCCGCCTTGAGGCCGCTTGCGATCGACTGACGGTAGTCGTCACGAAATCCGCTGGTGATGCCGGGCGAAAGGCCCGCCGCCTCCGCCGCATGAAGCATGCGAAACAATTTCAGCCTGAAAACTCGGTCCATGCCGCCGATCACATAGTCCATCATCGACATGCCGGCGCGTTCCGCCGCCTTGGGATCCTTCCATCCGAAATCCTGATCGACAAGCTTGGTGAAAGCTTTGGAAACGGTCACCGTCTTTCTCTTACCCTTTACCTTCCGCTTGACGATGACCTGCCTCCGCTCAAGCTTTTTAATGGTGTCCTCCTTGGGAGTCCGTTGATAAAGCGCCCACAAATATCGATCGATGCAGATGTCCACGACTTCGCACTCGCCGACAATCTCGATGGGCTTCGTGGCCTTGTTGGCATCGACAGGTTCGATATCGGACGGGTCCGCGCTTGCGATTTGCACAGGCGCGGGTTCGGTGGACGGCATCGGTGCGTGAGCAACATCCGCGACCGACAGTTCGGTCTTCGCTTCATGAGATGTCGCATGAGATGCCGAAGAGGCTTGCAGATCATTTTGACTCAGATCGCGACGAGACATAGAACTCGGCTGCGACGCCGTCGCCAACGCCGGCGGAGCGGGGGGAAGGGGCATGCTGATGCTGATGGAGGGCGCCGCGCCCGTGGTCTGCTGTGTCCCTGATCCGGTCGCAAGCAGACCGAAAATTCCCGTCGCGAAAACCACCCATAGCAACGCGGGCGTGAGCGTTGAAAGTTGTTGCGGGTTCATCGGGCCAGCCTCATCGGAACGGAATTACATAGCCGAGGATGTGGACGCGATGATTGTTCCGGCAAAAAAATAGCCGCGCAATGGCGTAACCGGGCGGACCGCGTCCTTTTTCTCCGACGTGTTGCCTGTGCGCAACTGAAGGCGAACGCTTGCTGTCCGTTTTGTGCCAATTTCACCTGCGACCATGCTTGTTCCTTACGAGTCGGATATGTGCGTGAGGTTGGTCAAGGCCGCAAACACATGCTGCGACGGGGGATGGAATTGTGAATCGATTAAAGTTGGCGCGATCTGCCGTCGCAATGAGCCATTGGGGGCGTTCGGCCGTTGTGATGTTCGCGGCGATCGCCACGTTGATCTCACCGATTGCCGAAGCCGCAGCGAAACAGGCGCGCCGCGCGCAACCCGCTGAAACGACGGCGCCGCGCGAGGCAGGCGAGCCGATCATGGCAATCGTATCGATCAAGAGCCAGCAGGTCACGTTCTATGACGCCGAGGGCTGGATCCTGCGCGCGCCGGTATCGACCGGCATCAAGGGACGCGAGACGCCGGCCGGCGTTTTCGCCATCGTCGAGAAGGACAAGGACCACCACTCGACCATGTATGACGATGCCTGGATGCCGAACATGCTGCGCATCACATGGAACGGCCTCGCATTGCATGGCGGGCCACTGCCCGGCCATGCGGCCTCACACGGCTGCGTGCGAATGCCCTATGGCTTTGCGGAGAAGCTGTTCGACAAGACGCGGATCGGAATGCGCGTGATCATCTCGCCTGTCGATGCGGCTCCGGTCAATTTTTCTCATCCGACGCTATCGCTCATCGTGCCGAACGCGGACATCGTCGCAAATGCTCCGGCGAATGCCGAGAGGCTCGCCCGCGAAGCCGCGGAGGCTGCCAAGGCGGCCGATGAGGCCAAAAAGACCGCGGCCGCGGCAGCCCGCGAGTCTGCACCGCTCGCAGCGTCTCTACGCAAGCTGGAGCGATCCAAAGCCCGGGCCGGCGCCGCGCTCCTATCCGCCGACAGGGCGCTGGCCGCGGCCAAGACCGATCAAGCCAGGGCAAAGGCCGAGGACCGTAAGCAAAAGGCCGTTGCCAAAGCGGCGGAGCTGGACACCCTGTTAGAAACAGCCAAGGCCGACGCGAAATCAAAGCTCGACGCAGCCAGCATCGCAAAGGAAGCGGCCAGGACGGCGCAGACAAAAAAAGGCGACATCGCCAAGGCGGCGCTCGATGCGAAGCTCGCGATCGAGCCGTTCTCGATCTACATCAGCCGCGCGACGCAAATGCTTTACGTTCGGCGCAATACACATAAGCCGGCACCGGACGGAGGTGGCGAGGTGTTCGACGCGACGATCGAGGTCCCGGTCACGATCCGCGATCCCGGCAAACCACTCGGCACGCATGTGTTCACGGCGGTGGCGCGGAACGATGGGAGTTTGCGCTGGACCGCTGTCACGATCGAGAACGGGGATGACGCCAAAAACGCGCTCGACCGCATCACCATCCCGAAGGAAGTCCTCGATCGCATCGCGCCGGCCGCATTGCCGCGATCCTCGATCGTCGTCTCCGACGAGCCGCTGAGCAAAGAGACCAACTATCGCACGGAGTTTGTTGCAGTGCTGAGCGACCAGCCGCAGGGCGGCTTCATCACGCGCAAGCCGAGCCAGGTCCTCGTGGCGGACGACGGCGGCTGGAGCAACGGTAGCCCGCAGGCAGACGACGGCTTCGGCTTCTTTTTTCAGCGCAGTCCTATTCCCCGACCGAGCAATACGCGCAGGGGCGGCGGTCAGTTCTTCCCGATGCAAGGGGGCTGGTGGTAGGATTCGCCGCCGTAGCGTCGCTCAATTGCATCTATTTCCGAACGTGCTTGCTGTCTTGATCGTTTCAATGCTCCGCCCTTCGAGCCTTCTTTCGCTGCTCGTTCGGCGACCGGAAACTTAGGTCAACGGATGCCCGCCCCCAAGGCGGGCGGTCGGTTGTAGGGTACGTCGGCCAACTTCGCGAACCCCGCGCCCGCGCCCGCGCCCGCGCCTGCGTCGGCTGTCGACGCTCCCCGGGGCCATGATGGTGATGATGATCTGGCAGGCTGGGGGGGCCGGAGGTTGCGTGCTTTTGGGCGATCCGCGCCCTTGACTGGCGCACCGGAAGGTCCTTGCGCGAGGTCTTGGGCCGAGCGGAAGTCGCCCAGACCAGGGCGTATCCCGCACCCTCCCGGAACGAGAACGCAATGCCAACGTTATTGGGGCGGCCGGAAGATATGTGACTGCACGCGTCGAGTGTTTGTCCTGGGCGTCGCGCTGGGCCATTGGATTGATCTGCCGCAGTCGAAGTCCGGCCCGATGTCAATGCGAGACGCCAAATCTGTAGGAGTTTGCAATGCGAAAAAAAGTGTTGGCCATCCTGAGTGGCGTGGCAATCGTCGCATCGACTCTCGCGCTAGCCCCGAATGAGGCGGTGGCACAGAGAGGAGGAGGCTTTAGGGGTGGCGGCGGATTTGGCGGCGGTGGTTTCCGGGGCGGCGGATTCGGCGGTGGTGGATTCAGGGCTGGAATGCCTGGAGGTTTTAGAGGCGGATTCGGCGGTGGTGGATTCAGAGCTGGAATGCCCGGAGGTTTTAGAGGCGGGTTCGCCGGCGGCGGGTTCAGGCGCGCGGGCTGGGGAGGTGGACACTGGAGAGGTGGACGCTGGGGAGGTGGACGCTGGGGATGGCGGGCCGGAGGAGGACGCTGGGGATGGCGGCGCGGCTGGGGATGGGGCTTTCCTGTTGCGGCCGGGTTAATTGGCTGGGGATGGGGCTATCCGTATGGTGGTTGGGGATGGGGCTATCCTTATGGGGGCTATAACGGTTGTTGGGGGTGGGGCGGGTACCAGTGGAACGGCTGCTACCAGCCCTATGCTTGGTGATGTAGAGCTTAGAGAGTCGGCGGGTATGGAAGTTTAGCCACGGGTTGGCGCGAGGCGTTGACCATCCAAGCTCAGCGGGCCCGCCGGCTCACGCTGTCTGAACTTGGGATGCCCTTGATGGGGCGTTCCCGCTGCGCCGGTCAGCGCTAGATGTTCAATCCCGGCATTTGATGGATTGGATTGATGATGAATCGGTCCGGTTCTGAAGTCCCTTGTTTGCAGATGAACTCGTAAGGGGTAAGGCCCTTCAGCGTCTTGAGCCTTCGGCCGAAGTTGTCGGCGTCGATGAAATCCCGAAGGCGCCGGCGCGACTGGTCGTGACTGTCGTCGTGAAAACGCTTGACGGTTGCTTCCTTGATCGTTCGGTTCAAGCGTTCTCGCGGCAGCGCATATATCGCGCGGCCGGCCCGTTGGCGTAGCGCGGCGGATAGCGGAACTGGATACCGTTGTCGGTGAGCAGGGTGTGGATCTTGTAAGGAGTTCACACGACGAAGCTGTCGGTTGAGCTCGGGCAGTTACGTAGGGGATTTGAACAAGGTGGTGCGTAGACAATATAGCTGGCAAAGGATTTATGTGCGCCTCTAAACGAGACATGAGCGCTGGTACTGTCTCTGAATCCTCGCCTACGCCGAACTTGGGATGAGGCTCGCGATCGTCATCCCTTGCCCTTGACCCTGAAGACGACCGGCAGCGTAAAGCTCAATCCTTCGTCCGCGATCAGCGGCGGCGGCGGGGGCACAGGGTCTGAGCGGTGCACCATGGCGAGTGCGGCCTGGTCGAAGACGGGATCGCCCGATCCCTTCACAATATTCACCGACACGACATGGCCGAGGCGATCGAGCACGAAGTTAATGAGAATCTTGGCGTTCTTCTGGGTGTGCTCCGGCGGATAACGCTTGTGCTTGTCGAGGTGGGCGACCAGTTCTTTCTGCCAGGTGGCCCGGATTCGGCGCGCGCTGGCGCCGGTGCCTTGCTGCGGCGCCACCGAACGCTCCGATTCCTGTGCGTTTTCAACGCTCGGCATCGCGGTTGCTTCAGAAGCCGCCGATTCCTGCGAGGCCGAGGTCTGCTTCTCCGCCTTCTCAGGGTCCTCTTCGACCGGCTTTTTTGACTCGTTCTCGGTGACGATCCGGTCCGGATCATCGGTCTCCGTCGGCGTGTCCTTGGGCAGATCGGTTTCCTTCTCGACCGCCTTCTGTTCGGCAAGCGCGGGCGAGGCCGTCGACGCGTCGGTGTCTGGCCCGGGCGGAAGGTCGGTCGCCTCGCGGCGCGGCGAGGATAGATCGAGTCCGATCTCGATCGCCGGCGCGCCAAGATCCTCGGCCGACTCATCCGTTTGCATCTGGGCTACCGCCAGCGCCACGCAGCCGAGGTGGATGGCAAGCGCGGCGGCCGCTGACAAAACCCAAAGACGCGGGACGGCGCTGGCTCTACGACGATCTCAGACATGGTTCAGGGCTTTGCGTTAGCCGCGGCAGGAACCGATTGGGCGTCCGGAACCCCCTCGAGCGCGACCAGCTTGATTTTGGTGAAGCCGCCCGCGCGCAGGATCTCCAGCACGTCCATCAGGTCGCCGTAAGGCACCGCACGATCCGCGCGCAGGAAGATGAAACTGTCCTTGGTCATGTTCGGCGTGCTGTCCAACGTCCGCACCAGATCGACCCGCTTGACCATCGTCTCGCCGATGGCGACGGCAAGGTCGGCCTTGATGCTGACATAGGTCGGCTTGTCGGGCTTCTTCTGCGGTGTCGCGCTCGACGTCGGCAGGTTGACCGGAAGATCGACGGTCGACAGCGGCGCGGCCACCATGAAGATGATCAGAAGAACCAGAATGACGTCGATGAACGGCGTGACATTGATATCGTGCGCTTCAGCGTAATCCTCGTCGTCGTCGAAGCCGCCTTCTGCAATCGATGCGCCCATTGATCTACTCCGCCGCGCGCGAACTGATGGCCCCGCCATGGGTGCGGTCCAGATCGCGCGACAGCAACCGGCCGGCCGATCCCGACGCCCGGCTGACGAGTTCGATATAGCCTTTCGTCACCCGTGCGAAGTGATTGTAAATGATGACGGCCGGAATCGCCGCGACGAGACCCAGCGCAGTCGCGAGCAGGGCTTCGGCGATGCCAGGCGCCACCACCGCGAGGTTGGTGGTCTGCGCCTTCGAAATCCCGATGAAGCTGTTCATGATGCCCCACACGGTGCCGAACAGGCCGACGAAAGGCGATGTCGCGCCGATGGTCGCAAGCAGCCCCATGCCGAGCCGAACCCGCCGGGATTCAGCGCGGACGATTTCGGCGAAGCTCGACGCCGCTCTCTCCTTGATGCCGGCGTCGCTGGAAATGCCGGCCGAGAGCCGCGCCTCGTGCATCGCCGAAGCCAGCAATGACGCCAGCACGCCGTCCCTTGCGCCGAGCGCCATTTGCGCCTCCGCCAGCGACCGCGATTCGCTGATCTCCCTCAGCGCCGTGCCGAGATTGCGCCGCGCAAGCGACAGCTCCACCATTTTCGCGATGCAGATCGTCCACGTCACCAGCGAGGCAAACG
>NZ_AAMY01000004.1 GCF_000152905.1 Nitrobacter sp. Nb-311A | reverse complement strand
TTGACATTCGTACTGCCCATATTCGTGCAGAAAGGACTGGCATTCTTGGGCGAAGCGAGCATTGCTGTGACGTGAGGTGGCCCCTCGGATCGGCCCCGCAGCGCAACATCGCTGACGGGGCCTTGGATGGTGCGACGCTGATGTCGCATCAATTTCGGAGGGTCCCATGCAGAAGTCATCCCGCAAACGTAAGCCACCATCGAACCGCCGCGGACGCGGTAAGGCCCTCACCACAACGAAGGCAGCAAAAACAGCACCTCGTTCTGTGAGAGAGCCGACGAAACGACGTCCAACGCTTCCTTCAAGTCCGGCTGTAGGGGGCAGTGTATTCAGCGCAGGTGCTGAAGCAAACAAACGGCCGAACAAGCAAACAAAACTGCTTGATCTTTTGAGGCGCCCGGCTGGTGCGACCATTGCCGCGCTCTCAAACGCCTCCGGTTGGCAGCAGCATTCCGTGCGAGGATTTTTGGCCGGCGTTGTCCGCAAGAAGCTCGGGCTCGAGTTGGTCTCAATCGTTGAAGCAGATCAGCGCATCTACCGCATCGTTGCAGCGAAGCAGGCCTGACGATGGCTAAGGCCGCGAAGAACGAGCTCGCGCGTTGTCACGATCTCGGTGGTCGGCGACCGCAGTCTCGTGGTCGTCGCTCAAGCTGGTCCGCGCTGGCGCATCTTCCGAAGCATCTGCAGACAGCCATCGTAAGCTATCGGCGACAGGTCGATCAGTCGGACGATCTTGATCCGACGGTTCGCCAGTTCCTTGATCGGATCGGCGAGAAAGAGACGTCCGATTCCGTCATGGCCAAGCTCGTGGCCTTCGACCGAGGACAGGTCGAGTTGAAGGCCGGCACCATCCTGTCGCGCGAATGGAACGGCATCACCCAGCGGGCGATCGTCGTTGAGGATGGCTTCCTGTGGGAGGGGACACTGTACGACAGCCTCTCAGCCATCGCCTTCGCCATCACCGGTACCCGCTGGAGCGGGCCCCGCTTCTTTGGCCTACGGGATAACACGGTCGGTAAGGAGGACGGGCCGTGAGGGCGGGAAAAGCGGTGGCCCGAGAGATCGTCCGGTGCGCGATCTATACCCGGGTCTCGACCGACAATTCAACTCGCTGGATGCTCAGTATGAGGCTTCCAGTGCCTATATCAAAAGCCAGGCCCATGCCGGTTGGGTGCAGGTCAAGACCCGTTATGACGATGGCGGTTTCTCCGGAGGATCAACCGACCGACCGGCACTGCAGAGCCTGCTGGAGGATATCCGGGCCCGCAAGATCGATGTCATTGTGGTCTACAAGGTCGATCGTCTGACCCGCTCGCTCGCCGACTTCGCCAAACTGGTCGAGCTGTTCGATGCCCATCGGGTGTCGTTTGTCTCGGTGACCCAGCAGTTCAATACCACAACGTCCATGGGACGCCTGACCCTCAACGTTCTCCTGTCCTTTGCCCAGTTCGAACGGGAGGTCACCTCGGAGCGCATCCGGGACAAGGTGGCAGCCTCCAAGAAGAAGGGCATCTGGGTCGGAGGTCCCCTCCCCCTCGGCTACGCCATGGAAAATGGCAAGGTGGCCGTCGTCCCCGAAGAAGCCGAACGGGTCCGTCACATCTTCACCCGCTATCTCGAGCTTGGCAGTGTCCGTGCCTTGATGCGAGACCTCAAGGACCGCAACGTCGTCAGCAGACGGCGCGTTCTCAAGACCGGCGTAACCCGGGGCGGAGTTGCATTCGGCTGTGGCGCCTTATTCCATCTGCTGCGCAACCGCTTCTACATTGGCGAGGTCAACTACAAGGGGCAAATCTATCCGGGCGAGCAGCCCCCGATCCTGGATCGGGATCTGTTCGATCGTGTCCAGACCATGCTCTCGGACCAGCGCAGTCATCAGACCAGAACCCGGACCTCCTTCAGCCATCTCCTGACTGGTCTGATGTTTGACGACGCCGGCCATCGCATGGCGCCGACCCAGGCCCAGAAGAAGGGCCGGCACTACAGCTACTATGTCTCGCGACCGCTTCTGTTCGGGAATGCAGCGACCGCCCCAGTTGGTTCGGTCTCTCGGGTGCCAGCCCCTGACATCGATGACCAGGTCCGCAAGGTTGTCCTGGAGCCGCGAAACAAAAGCACGGGCACGATCGACAACACCTACGCCTCCTTGCTGATCGAACGGATCGAGGTTCAGCAAAATCGTCTCGTCGTGCAGCTGAAGCAGGATCCGGACAATCCCGCCGAAGACGACCACTCCACCATCGTCATCCCCTGGACCAAGCCACCCTCCAAACGAGCGCGGTCCATCCTACGCCCGACCTCCGCAAAACTTCCGCTCCGCCCGATGAAGCTGGAGCAACGCGCTACGCTGGTCGCAGCGATTGCCCGCGGCCGGCGCTGGCTTGATGAACTCATTACGGATTCGGCGACAGATGCCCAAGCAATCGCAACGCGCGAGCGATGCAGCCTGCGACACGTCAACATGACACTGTCGTTGGCCTTCCTCTCTCCCGCACTCACCAAGGCTGCCGTTGAAGGTCGGTTACCTCGTGGCATCGGTCTCGAACAGCTGCGCGAGCTCCCGCTTGAATGGGATCGTCAGTTCGAAGCGCTAGGTCTCGATCCGATCTGACCAGCGACACCGCGCTCTTGATTTTTCGCCATTTCGATGTCGCGAAAGAAGCACTTCCGGCCTCCCCGAGAAAGCAGGCTTTCGCACAGATGGGCAGACCCGTCGCGGTTCAAACCCGCAATAAAAGTAGCATGATGCCGGCTATGTCCCTTTGAACCGATTGGTTGCAGCGGCCGAACTGACCCAGTCAGCGAACCCGTCTCTGCTGCTCGGCCAGGAACGGGAATTTTCGATGCAGAGACAAAGCGCACTTTGGCAAGATTTTTGAGACCAGAGACGCGCGCTGAGACTGAACGGATCGCCAAAACCCCGCAATTTGCGCGACAAATCGACGGATGTGCCACCGAGCTCGGTTCCTGCGAACTGGGTGGTGGCGGAAGCAGTCGGATGCGAACGAGTCTCCAAGAGCCCATAACAGGGAATTTCTTACAAATTGCGGGACAAAACAGGCTTCTGATCGGCTTATAATCACGAAGCGATCGGAATTATCCTGTGAATTCCGCTTGATGCGCTGTAGTCCAAGCACTTTCCTGTTATTCTGCATAACAGGCGCTAATTACGGGCAAACAGGCAATTTGAAAGCAGCATCAGGCATTTGAAAGCTCCGAACAGGCAGCGGTCCGGAGCGGAATCGCGCATAGCTTGAGCAGCGACATGCCTGTTGCGGTCAAACCTTGGAAAATCGAGCATGCTCCCATTGATCACGTCCAGTGCTGGGTCCTCCTCGCCATGAACGATCCAGTCTCTGTCGCACCCTCGTCGCGGCTGGCCGTCGTTTACCGGCCAGTGAACGATCTCACTCCCGATCCGCGCAATGCCCGCACCCATCCGAAGCGCCAAATCGACCAGCTTCGGGCATCCATCAAGGAATTCGGCTTCACCAATCCGATACTGATTGACCCCGAAGGCCACATCATCGCGGGCCATGGCCGACTTCAGGCAGCTCGCGCCATGGGGATTGCCGAGGTCCCGACGATCGCCCTCGCCGGCTTATCCGAGCCTCAGAAGCGCGCGCTACGAATCGCCGACAACAAGATCGCCCTCAATGCTGGCTGGGATCTGGAAATCCTGCAGCAGGAACTGGGCGAGCTCGCTTCGATCGATGTCGATATTGATCCCACACTGACCGGCTTCTCGACCGGCGAGATCGACGTCATCCTCGCGTCAGCTCCCGATCCCGATGACGAAGTGATCCCTCCGGTTTTGGCGACGCCAAGAACCAAGCTCGGCGATATCTGGATTCTCGGGGAGCATCGGGTGGGATGTGGCGACAGCCGCGATGCCGAATTCTTGCAGCGGGTCATCGGCGACAGAAAGCGCGTCGATGCGGCTTTCCTCGATCCTCCCTACAATGTGCGGATCGGGGGACATGCGGTGTCCGCCGGGAGTCATCGCGAGTTCGCGATGGCTTCCGGCGAGATGAACGAAGCCGAGTTCCGGTCCTTCCTCGCTGATACGCTTGGCGCCGCCGCGTCTGTCTCCCGCGACGGTGCTGTCCACTTCGTCTGCATGGACTGGCGGCACATGGACAGCGTCTCGGCGGTCGGCGCCACCGTCTATGGCGCGTGTCTAAACCTCTGCGTCTGGAACAAATCCAATGCCGGGATGGGATCGCTTTACCGATCCAAGCACGAATTGGTTTTCGTCTATCGCGTGGGAATGGCCCCCCATCTCAATATGGTCGAACTCGGCAAGTACGGCCGCAACCGCACCAATGTGTGGGATTATGCCTCGGTAAACTCCATGCGGGGCAGCCGACGGGAGGATCTGACCCTCCATCCTACGGTCAAGCCGACAGGGCTTGTTGCCGACGCCCTCAAGGATGTCACGCGCCATGGCGATCTCGTGCTTGATCTTTTTCTGGGCTCCGGAACGACGCTCATCGCCGCCGAGCGGACCGGGCGGTGCTTTCGTGGGCTCGACATCGATCCGGCCTATGTCGATGTTGCGATCGAACGCTGGTCAGCGCGGACGGGCCTCGCGCCGCGGCTTGAGAAGCCTGTAACATGAACAAGAAGTCGTCCTCCCGCAAACCTGCTCGGAATCCCGGCTGGTTTCCGAAGGGGCGCAGCGGCAATCTTAAAGGACGCCCAACCTCTTCTCGTTCAAAGGCCTCGGCGTTCGAGGTCTTGGTAGAGAAGACCCTCACAGTAGACGGCCAAGGGGGCACCCGCGAGATCACCGTGGAGGAAGCACTTCAGCAGCGGACCTATCAGGACGCTCTGGCAGGCAAACGCATGGCCATGCGCGAGGTCGTGAAATGGATCATCAAGCGCGAGGCTTGGCTGGAAAAGAATGCCCCAATGCCTTCCCGGCAGGTGATCTGGCGTGACACTGCGCACGATCCCGACAATGCGGATGCCGCCCTGCTGCTTCTCGAAATCGCCGCGCACAACCCCGAGCGCGCGAACATCGGTGCGGATCGCGCACAGCTTCTCCTCGAGCCATGGGCTGTTCAGGCGGCGCTGCGCCGCAGGCGGGGTGGCCAACGCCTGACCGACAAGGAATGTGACGAGATCCGACGCTGCACGCGAGATCCAAAGAGTCTGCGCTGGCCACGGGGGACCGGCGAATGACGTCAGGCGGTCCATCGGATGAAACGGAGGAGGATTTTGTCGGGTATCGCCGACCGCCGCGGACCACGCGCTTTACCAAAGGCAAGAGTGGCAATCCGGCAGGCCGTCCCCGCGGCCGTCACCGGGAAGCTCCCTATCAGAGTGTGCTAGGCCGAATGGTGACCATCCGGGAGGGTGGGAGGACGCGCCGTGTCACGGCGGCCGAGGCGTTTCTGCTCCAGCTCGCAAAGCGCGGGGTCGAAGGCGACGGAGCCGCAGCCCGTGCATCGCTTTCCCTCATCGAAGACGCCAGGCTCCGGCAAGTTGCCCTCAGTCCCCTGCACATCGTCTGGAAAAGCGTGGCTCCCGGAAGCGTCACCTCTGCATTGGAGCCGCTGCGAATGGCCAGGACACTCGATCCTTATCGCACGACCGCGCGGGTCGTCCTGGAACCATGGCTCGTCGAGGCCGCGCTCGCCCGTCTCCCGCAGCCACTCACTCCCGCCGATCAGCAGGTCATCGTGAAGGCCACCCGCACCCCGCACAAGGTCCGATGGCCAGCATGGTGGAGCGAACATCCGTAATTCCAAATCGAGCTTTGCTAAGAGCCATCCCTTTTGCGTCATCCTGTGTCGCGACCTGATACTTCATGTCCAGCGCCTTGCAAAAATCAGATGACGCAATTCGACGAGCAGCATTATCAACCGTCTCATGACGTGACGCTTAGGCCGCGGCGTTTCTTTTTCTTTGCGCAGCTGGCCTGCCCCTATGGAATGATCCGCCTTTGAGCACAACGTGTGGTCGTTGCCAACCCGTCGCTTTTTGTCGTCATACGTAACGATCATTGTTGCATAGCTGGTGCTCGCAGTTTTCGGCAAATGATTCACCGCTCATTTACTGGATTTCTGTTGGCTCCTACAAAGTCGGAACAGGCCGCCGGCGAGTTGGCTTAGTAACGGTCGCCCATCGGAGCTGCTCAGGGACCCTGAGCGACCATGTGCGCTCGCCCAACCTCGGAGGAACTTTGATGCCTGCCGTTGCAACCGCGATGAAAACCGGAGCGCCTACATCGACGGGATTCTTAGCGATGTGAAATGGGCGACCGCCAATCTCACCTACAGCTTTCCTACAAGTGCGTCCTATTACGGTTCCGGCTACGGCATTGGCGAGCCATCGGACAACTTCGAAACTCTGAACAACCAACAGCAGGACGCTGTTCGGATCGCGTTGGGAATGTTCTCTTCCGTGGCGAACCTGAATTACCTGGAGCTTACAGAAACGGCTGTGCAACATGCCGATCTCCGCTTTGCATTGTCGGATGCACCTAGCACGGCCTGGGCATACCTCCCACATCCGGCTCCAGAGGGGGGGGGGTGACGCATGGTTCAACAACTCCAGCGGCTATTATAGTGCCCCGGTCAGGGGCAACTACGCGCACTTTACAATCATCCACGAGATTGGGCACGCGCACGGGCTCGATCACGCTCATGAAGATCCTGCGGTACCAGTCAGCCGGGATTCAATTGAATACACAGTAATGAGCTACCGGTCCTTCGTTGGAGCGTCGACAACCTCGAGTCGCTAATGATGTTTGACATTGCGGCGCTTCAGCACCTTTATGGCGCGAACTTCAACACCAATTCCGGAGCGACGGTCTACTCCTGGAGCGCGACCGGCGAGATGTTCGTTAACGGTGTGGCGCAGGGCCGTCCAACTGGCAACAGAATTCTGCTCACGATCTGGGACGGTGGGGGTAGCGACACTTACGATTTCAGCAACTACGCGACAAATCTCAGCGTCGATCTGCGGCCAGGGAGCTGGACTACGACCTCATCAGCACAGCTCGCCCGCTTGCATTACGACGGGTCGCAACTTGCCACTGGTAACATCGCCAACGCATTGCTGTTTGATGCAGACCCTCGATCTCTGATCGAGAACGCTGTGGGTGGCGCCGGTAACGATCAAATCCTGGGCAATCTGGCCGCGAACTCACTCCGCGGTGCCGGTGGCAATGATTGCCTCTACGGATTGGAAGGTAATGACTATCTGGAAGGGGGGTGGCGGTGACGACATACTGATCGGCGGTAGCGGTATCGATCGTATCGACGGGGGACTCGGAAATGACTATCTGATCGGCCAGGAGGGAAACGACGTGTTGTTGGACGGCGCAGGGACAAATACTCTGCAGGGCGGCACCGGTAACGACATCTATGCCGTGCAGTCGATCGCCGACACAGTGTTTGAATTCGCAGACGAAGGCATCGACGAGGTCCAAACCTTCCTAGGCCGCTATGCTCTACCTGCAAATGTAGAGAATCTGGTCTTTGTGGGTAGCGCGGATCACACCGGCATCGGCACTGCGCATAGCAATCGCCTTATCGGCGGAGCCGGCAACGACTATTTAGTCGGCGGCGACGGCAATGATGTGTTGATCGACGGTCAGGGTCTCAACACGTTGCAGGGCGGGCGCGGGAACGACATCTATGCTGTGCAGTCGCGTGACGATACCATCGTTGAATTTGCAAATGAGGGCACCGATCAAATCCAGACATTTTTGGCGCAATACGAGCTGCGGTCCCATGTCGAAGACTTGATTTTTGTTGGTCATACGGCGCACACCGGGGTCGGCACATCCGAGGACAATCGTCTGACTGGCGCGTCGTACAATGACCACCTTACCGGAGGCGGCGGTGCTGACATCTTCGACTATCGCAACGCCGTGAACGGCTATGACGTGATCACCGACTTCGATGCTGCGGATGCCTCCTCTGGGCATGACCAGATCGATCTCACTGGCAGAGGCCTGAACTTCGACGACCTCACTATAAAAGCGCAGGGTGCTGGGACCATGGTTAGCTTCGGCGGAGATACAATCTCGCTATTGAATGTGGGGATTACGAGCGTGAACGGTGCGGACTTCCTGTTCGGTTAACGAGGCGCACAATGAGTGAATGGATATCTTTTGACCGATGGTCAGAATGTGCGCACATGGAGCAGGCGGGGATTCTCTTCCAGATCATTAATGAACAAGGAGAAAGGCTTCTCACGAAGTGTATTCCTTCCGTGAGCATCCCATTCGACTGGAAATCCCAACCCACTCGTTTCCGTTTGGTCAAGGAAAGTCGGCCTCGCCGATCTCATCCTCTCCCTCCGCCAGCAACGGCGCATGACCTGAAACGCTGAACCTGTTTGCCGGCATCCTTGAGACAGATTGAGGAGCTTTCCGAAGAGGACTTCGGGCTTGTCCTTCGTCAGATGATTTAAGAATGATCGGGCGTTTTACGACAGGAGGCTAAAGGGAGAGAGCTCCTCAGCCAGAAAACGCCTCCATAAAGATGAAGAAGGCCGATTGCTTAATCAAGAAAAGCCGTCGACTCTCCCGCTATTCACCAAGGTTGGAATCGGTTGGCAGAACTGACAGAGATAGTAAGCGGCTAGCTAGCGCCACCCAACTAGTTCTGATCCGCTGTGAACCGGAGTGGGAATATGGAAGCCCTTGGCTTCATATTCATTGATCTTGTTGCGCAGGGTGCGAACCGAAATAGCAAGTGTCTTTGCTGCCCGCGTCCGATTGCCATTGCACGCGCATAGTGTCTCAATAATAAGATCCCGTTCAACTTCAGCAATCGTGTATCCGATCAGCAGGGCGATCAATCCCGCCTCGCTCACTGTATCGTTCGGGGCAGCTCCTTCCTTCCCAATCCAACCGTTCAACACTCGTGCCATCCACATGATCAAACCAGACTTGCATCCTTTGATGCCTTGGGATTATGGCGATAGGCGGGCACCTCGTTATTGGCCGTCGCTCAGATGCGGATTCAGCTTGAACCCTGAAGTTTGTGACCCACCTGGCTGTTGTTCCGATCATAGTTGAGTAGCGGTGCGTGGATCCCAGAAATGCCGTGGTCAGATCGTTTTCGTCATCCCATTCCGCTTCCCGGCGGCGGAGAAATTGCCACATTAATCGAGGCTCGAGACTACATCCTAAAGTTATCGGAATCGGAGCGGGTTTGCGCACCGTGGAACGACATTAACGACGATATCAAACGCGCCGCGCTTGAATACGGACCGTGGATGGACTTCGCTCGAATTGGGTTTATGCGTGCACTCTATTCGCCGGAAAAGCGGGTATGTGGGCCGCCATTATCTGTTCGTCGTCCAGGTCCTTGAAGCAAGCTGGAGGACTTTGGTCTGAGTTCGCCAAACTGGATCGTTTTTGGTTAGAGTTTTTCGCGCCGAATCCCGGTGGGGGAGCGCAGAACGATGAAGACCCGAGTTCACGCAGCTCGCGAACCTCGCAACTCGTCAATGATGCGCTCAGTGAAACCACGGGAATGGTAACCAGGCACCGTCGTGCGAGCGCTCCCGCTCGTCCAGCCGGCTCACTGGCCCCCCCGATCCAAATCAAATTGTCAGATTAAGTCGAGACTTTTCAGAAGCCCACGCCGCTCGCGGAAACGCCTCCGCTCACTCCACCCGACACAAGATCCACGAGTACCGCGCCCGAGGCGAAAAATTCTCTAACGCTCGCTGCCGCCTTGCCGAGCCCGCGGTCTACGATCGCGCAGAGCACCAGATTCGCCAGATCGTCAAACAACGACTCCGGCACCTACCACCTACAGGCCTTCGGCAGGTCACCCGCCTCGGCGTCACGTTGAGCTAACGCAGCAAGGCGCCCTGAATTAGGGTCGACTCATAATAACCAATAACTGACCACCGCAGCGATGCAGACGGCTGCGACGAAATTGCTTGCGAGACGCATCATATCTGGTGGCGATGCGACGGCAGTCCTTCAGGCGACAGAACATGCGCTCGATGGCGTTGCGGCTTCGATAGAGGACGGTGCACGCTAATCCACGAATCGTTGTGGCCTTCAATAGAATACGGTCCAATACCCTGGGCGAGGCGCGGCGCTTAGACGATAGTTACGCCAAGGCGACGTTCGTCACGCCAAACGACCTGACAACGTGCATCGATATCTGCGCTTGGGATACGCAATGCAAACGCTGCTGGAATCGAAGGCGCGTCTAGCGTTTGTATCGTCGCCGACGTGGCCGTCAGATGACGAACCTTGCAGCGCATCAATATTCCATCGAGAATGATCTGTCCTTGGTGAACACCGAGCCTCCGCCGCTCCTTTGTCATGCCCGCCCCCGCGCCCAACCTGAATTCCTGTAGATCAAGCCAGTTGATGGCCAATTCAGAGTGGCAAGCTAAATCAACACCATTGCCACTACAGATACCAGTACGCGGCCGATTTAGCATCCGCTTCAGCCAACGCCGCTAGACTCCATGTTCTAGGCTGGGCTAGCGGCCCGCCCACGGCAAGCTCCTATCGAGGGAAGCTCCGGAAGGACCGGTGCCGAGCCTCAAGCATGGGGGACGGGCCTGATGACTCTATCACGTACGTAGACTGGATGCACACAAGGCGACGGTCTCGGCCGCCATCGCCAAAGGCCAGCGCGGGGGCAAGATGCGGCACGGCGGCGTCTTTCCGAACCGGCCGGATCATATCGCCAGGTTGGCCGAGCGGCTCGGCAGGAATGAGCCGCAGTTGAGCTTCTGCTATGAGGCCGGCCCCTGCGGCTATGGTCTCCAGCGCCAGCTTACCAAACTCGGACACGACTGCATCGTGGTTGCCCCGTCGCTCATTCCGATGAAGGCGGGTGATCGGGTGAAGACGGACGACGCGATGCGGTCATGCTGGCTAAGCTGCATCGGGGCCGGCGAGCTGACGAGCGTCTGTATACCGGATGACGCGCACGAGGCGATGTGTGATCCCATCCGCGCACACGGCTCCGTGCCGGATGCGCGACCGAACACATTTCCACATCAACGGCTCTAATTTGTAAGGGTTCTAGGCTTGTATCCTATCGTCACACGAAACGATGCTGTAAGAGGGGGTTGGGGTGGATGATCAGACTTGGGGCGACGATGAATCCTTTGACGAAAAAATTCTATTGGGCGGTTTGTTGCGGTGCAGTAAGTTACCTCCCATTGTCCTATCAATTCGCAGAGGATGCGTACGCACAAGGAGCCTCTACTTCCTTGCCAACCGTGACGGTCACCGCGCCGAAGGCCAGGAACAAGAAGCCGCGCACTGTTGCTCGTCGCGCGACCGCTCCGGTGAGATCGACTGTTGCTTCGCGCGTTGCCGCTCCGGTGAGATCGCCGGCTGTGCCGTACCTCACGCCTTCGACCGGCACGATCGGTCAGCCGCCGGCTCCCTATGCCGGCGGTCAGGTTGGAACCACCACGCGTGTCGGCATGTTAGGCAATCGCAATGTCTTCGATACGCCGTTCAACACGACGGGTTACACCAGCAAGCTTATTCGCGACCAGCAGGCCAACACCATCAGCGATGTCGCCGACAACGATCCCTCGGTGCGCACAAACTCACCGCGCTATAGCGGAATCGATGGTTTTCTGATTCGCGGCTTCCCGGTATTTTCGAGCGACTTTGCGTTCGACGGCCTTTACGGGGTTTCCGATTCGCGCCGCCCTGCTATGGAGCCTATCGAGCGGGTGGAGATCCTCAAGGGTCCAAGCGCCTTGCTGTATGGGATTTCGCCGTTCGGAAATGTCGGCGGCACAGTCAACCTCATTCCGAAGCGTGCCACCGACGATCCAATCACACGATTAACGACGGGCTTCGTGTCCAACGGAAATGTCGGGACGGCCATCGATTTCGGCCGCCGCTTTGGCGAGTACAAGGAATGGGGCGTTCGCCTCAATGGTGCCTACCGCGATGGCCGGACGCCGATTGCCTTCCAGACGGACGGATTCGGTGTCGGCGCGGCGGCTCTCGACTACCGTGGCGAGCGGTTCCGGGCCACGGTCGATCTTGGTTTTCAGAAGCAGAACCTGAAGGCACCAACGCGCGTACGCCGAGTGAGCCCGGGCTTTCCCATCCCGGATTCGCCCTCACTCTCGATCAACCAGCAGCAACCCTGGGAATACTATAAATCGAACCATCAATACGCGGCGCTACGCGCCGAATATGACCTCAATGATTTCTGGACGCTGTACGGAGCTTACGGTCACAGCAAATCTGATGAGACTTTCTTCGGTGGAATTCTCAATGTCACGAACGCACTGGGCGGGTTCACGTCACAACCGGCCCTCACTGTACAAGATGCCGATCGTGAAACCGGAGAGGTTGGAGTGCGCGGTCGTTTCGCTACCGGAGCAGTCAAACATTCAACCGTAATTTCGGCCACTGGGCTGTGGCAAGACAACGGAAATGCCAATACCAATGTCGGGCCATTGATCACGTCGAACCTCTATAACCCGGTCTATGTAGCTCCGCGCAGCGCGACGGGCCTGTCGCACAATGCGCCACTTATTTCGCGGCGGATCAATCAAAGCGTCGCAATCGCGGATACGATGTCGGTCCTCGATGATCGCGTGCTACTCACCGTGGGTGGGCGCTGGCAGGGTATCGATGTTGCTAACTTCGACAGGACGACGGGTGCGGTGACCTCGCGTCCGCAGAACGAGGCGATCACTCCTGCTGTGGCTCTCGTGGTAAAGCCAATCAATAACCTGTCGCTCTACGGCAACTACATCGAGGGCCTAACGTCGGCTGGAACGGCCCCAGTTGGAACTGTCAATGCTGGTCAAGTCCTTCCTGCGATTGTGGCCAAGCAGATTGAAGTCGGCGCTAAGTATGACTTCGGGGCTGTGGGCGTGAGTCTAGCGGCGTTTGAGATTACGCAGCCCAACGGGTTCACGAATCCGACGACCAACATCTTCTCGGTTGACGGCGAGCAGCGTAATCGCGGATTGGAGTTCAACACCTTCGGTGAGGTCACTCCGGGGTTGCGCCTGCTCGGTGGCGTGTCCCTCATCGACGGCGTGCAGACCAAGACGGTTGGTGGCCAATTCGACGGCAGGGCCGCGGTTGGCGTTCCGGATATTCAGTTCAACCTCTATGGCGAATACGATCTGCCCTTCTGGCGAACCTCGGGAGTGGCGACCCTGACCGGGAGGGTCATTTACACCTCGCGGCAATTTTACGATCAGGCGAACACGCAGCAGATACCGGACTGGACCCGGGCTGACATCGGAGCACGCTACGTCACCAAAGTCGATGGTAGGTTGCTGACCTTGCGTGCGGCAGTCGAAAACGTCTTCGGCTTAGACTACTGGGCAACGACAGGACGTGGCTTCCTCACCCCGGGTATACCGCGCACTTATCGTATCTCGGCGAGTATCGACTTTTGAAGCTGCATGAGACAGTGACATTGTGAACGACCGTTCGGGGGCAGCAGCAGCCTGGACTCCCACGAGTTCCACAAGGCTGCGCCTTGCACTTGTCCGGCTACATCGTTGGCTTGGCCTGAGCGTGGGCATTCTCCTCGTGGTGATCGGGCTCACGGGCAGCTTCATTGTCTTTTATCGCGAGATCGATGCAGCCTTGAATCCGGGCTTATACACTCCGGCCGGGCCTCAGCACCGTCTCAAGGCCGCCGAGGTTATGCGGATTGCGGCCGTCGCCGATCCGGCGCCGATCCGATCGGTCATCGCTCCTGACCGGACCTGGCCGGTCTGGGTCGTGATGCACTCCCACGCGACGGAGAAAGGTAAGTATCCGAATCTCTGGACCACCATGATCGATCCCTCGAATGGGAAGGTGTTAGGCCGCCGCGACTACACCAACTGCTTTGCGTTCACCGTCTATCGCATGCACCATAATCTTCTGCTCTATGACTGGTGGGGTCACGAACTTGTCGGAGCGATCGGATTCCTGCTGCTTGGGATGGCTTGCTCGGGCCTGTATCTATGGTGGCGGGAACGAGTCCGGTTCTGGCGCTCCGTCTCGATCCGTCGGCACATGTCCGCGCAACGTCTCATGCGCGATCTGCACAATACGGCGGGCTTATGGAGTCTACCGTTGCTTGCTCTGATCGCCGTTACGGGTATCGGTATCGTATTTCCAAGTGTCATCCGCCCTTTGGTCGGCTTTGTCTCAACGACCAACCTCGACGCATCACCGACCGTCAAGCCTCCTCCCAACGAATCCGCACGATCGTCTGCTGATGCGATTGTTCTCGCGGCACGCACCGCCAAACCCGGCTACGAGCTAGCGCAATTGTCACCTCCGAATGAGACTCGCAACACTTGGCGAGTCCTGTTGCGCCCGCCGGGCTCCGATCCAGCCCTTCGCAGTCGTGGTGCCGTCTGGCTCGATCCCTGGACGGGCGCACTCGCTCACGACCGCACGCCTGATTCGCTATCGCCGGGCGACCGCTATATGACCGGACAGCTCTGGTTGCATAACGGATCGACCTTCGGCTTGCTCGGCCGCCTTCTAATCTTTGCTACTGGCTTCGTGCCGCTCATTCTCTTCGTCACAAGCTTTCAGATTTGGCGGTGGAGGCGCGCGGCAAAGAACCGAACATGCGCAATTGTCTAGAATAGCCAATCAGCGCTTCGGAAAGCGCTAGCTAAGAGGGTTTTCCATCCGGCTATCACACTGGCCGCGATTGGAGGTTCTTCACAGCAAACATACCGAAACATTGCACGTTGGCAGTGCCGATGGAAACCGATGGCGCGTGGTTTTCGGCGGGTAGAGATCCTGCGCCCTGGCGCGGCGCACGATCTCTTGCGGCGTGACGAGGTAACCCTCTCGCGTGGCGATCACCTCCACGTCGCCGTAGCCAAGCAACAGGCAAGGCACATAGGCCAGCTTGAGTTGCAATGCGGCTTGCAACCGATGATGACCATCCATGACAGCTAAGCTGTTGCATTCCAGCACAATCGGGATGCGCCAGAGTTGCTCGCGCCGGAGCGTTTCCGCCAGGCTTGCGGCATGTTCCGGATAGTGGCACTCGTTCGGCAGGATCGCGTCGGAACGAACGAAGTGAACGGGCAGCGCACAGAGCACGGCTGGCTCCTTCCTAATCCAGATAAACCCGTTCCGGATGCGGATGACTTAAAAAGTCATGATGTGAAATGTGCCAGCCATAGGCGCCCGCCAGCAGGAAGGCGATGCAGTCGCCCGCGCGCAGGCGCTCGACCCGGACGTCGCAGGCAAGCGTGTCTTTCGGCGTGCATAGTTCGCCGCACAAGGTCACCGGAGTCTCATGCACGGCCGGGCGCGAGAACGGGTATGGCCAGGCTTCGCGCGGCAGCACCACGAAAGGATGATTGTGCTGCCATGATGCCGGCAGCCGAAAATGGTGAGATCCGCCGCGCAGTATCGCGAAGTGCTTGCCATGAGTGTGCTTGAGGTCGGTGACGTCGGCAAGGTAATAACCGCAGTCCGCGGTCAGAAATCGTCCGCATTCGAAGACGAGCTGGAAGCGCGGCTGGCGCGCGGCGATCAACGCCGCCAGGCCGGCGCAAAAACCTTCCCAATCGAATGAGGCCTGCGGGTTGGCATAGTTGATGCCGATGCCGCCGCCGGCGTTGAGCCAATCGAATTCCAGTTGATAGCGCCGCTGCCAAGTGCTCGTCAGATCGAAGTAATGTTCGAGCAGGGCGAGATGTGTTTGTGCGTCCAGATTGTTGGAGATGGAATGGATATGCAGACCCCTCAGACGCACGCCGGGCAGGCCGAGCGCCAGTTCGATCAAGGCAGGTATCTGCGCCTCTTCGATGCCGAACTGGGTCGCCTGTCCTCCCATGCGCAGTGTGGCTTGCTGCGGCACGGACGCCGGATTGACCCGCAGCAGGATATCCGCCCGCTGATTGCGGCGGCGCGCGATCCAGTCCAGGCGCCGCAACTGATGCTCGCTTTCGACATGGATCAGCAGGACACCCTGATCAAGGGCGCCTTCAAGCTCGGCATCGGTCTTGCCAGGGCCGCCGAACACAACCGGCACCGCATCGTTGATCCCGCGCACGGCCTGGATTTCCCCCAGTGATGCCACTTCAAAGCCGTCGGTACGATGCAACAGCGCTCGCAGGATCGGCGCGTCGCTATTAGCCTTGATGGCGTAGAACAGCTTGCACTGCGCAGGCAGGCAACGGCGCAGCGTGTCGGCGCGCCGGCGCAAATGCGCCAGATCGTAGAGGTAGGCGCACACTGGTTCGGTGCGGCCATCCAGGTAATTGCGTAAGTGTTGCAGGTTCATTGCCCGCCGTCTTTCATCTGATGCCGTGTCAGATGGGCCGCCATGGCGCGGCGGCTGATGCCGCGATCATCGCCCAGGATGAACATGCGCACCTGGTCCCGATGCCAGGCCTCGCAATCCTCCGGAGCGCGCGGCAACGCGCAGAACGTCTTGCCATGCTGCAAAGCCGCCGTGCGAATGCGCGACACCGCCGCGCGCACCTCCGGGTGGCGTGTCTGCCACGGAACTCCGAGACATTGCGAGAGATCGGCGGCGCCCTCCAAAAGCACATCCACTCCGTCAACTGCGGCAATCGCATCGGCTTGATCGATGCCTTCGGTGTCTTCGATCATCGCCACGACCAGCGTGCGCTCACGCGCGGCCTCCAAGGCGGATACCAGATCATCGCGCCCATAGCCGCTATGCCAAGTGGCGTTCAAGCCACGCTCGCCGAGCGGTGCGAAATGGCAAAGCCGCACCGCATCCCGAGCGGCCTGCTCCGAGCGAATGCGCGGAAACACGATGCCTTCGGCGCCGGCGTCTAACGCTTGCGCGGCCTGATGCGGCGCAGCCACCCGGACCAGCGCGGTGATCGCAGCGGCACGCGCCGCCAGCAACATACTGGCTAACTGGTCTGGGCCGATCAGTGTATGTTCCAGATCGATCAACAGGAAGTCGTATCCGGCCGCCGCGATCAATTCGACCGAAAGCGCAGCCGGCGTAGAGCAAAATAGTCCATACAATGGATGCGACGAGGCTTTCTGTTGCAGGCGCACTTTCAGAGACATGACGGCTTCCCTTCCGGCGCCAGCGGGTTCGGCGCGAGCCGAGTGCGCAAACGGATTTCCTGCCGAAAGCGGCGGCTTGCAAGTAGTTCGATCGAGACCTGCTCGGCAAAGCAATCGAACAATAGGTAGCGTGCCGCGCGTTCAGGGTGACGCGATTGATATGACTGCAGTACGTCGCGCACGATCTCCCAGAATCGCGCCTCCTTCACGTCGTAGAAACGCTGGAACAGCCACGCCAGTTCAGCCATGTTGACGAAGAACAGGGCATCGAAGGTGAAATCGCGCAGCTCGTCGGCATCGTCGGTTTCCAGGAAAGAATTCGGATTGACGCGCGCATGTTCGGCCGGCGGCGCGATGAGCGCGGGTGCGGAGCCGGACAGCAGTGCCTTGGAAAACCGCACGCCGTCGTGAAAGTCCTTGAGCGCCACCCGTGCCGGCAGCCCGTCTTCGTGCAGGAGGATCATGTTCTGCGCATGCGATTCGAGTGCCGTGCCATGTTCCCAAAGCAGATGCAGTACCGGCAGCCAGGCCCGCTCAACCAAGCGCTTCAGCCATGGTTCGGGGCCATGGCGCCTGACCCACGCATCGACAAACGGCCGGCCATCGGCATCCACATGCATCAAGGCGGTCATCGGCACCGCGGCTTCGCCCAGCTGCATATGCCGGTGCACGCTTTCACGCCAAATGCACGCCAATGCCCCGTATTGACCGTGCGCTGGCGCCAGCGCGGTGAAGCTCACGCCAGCCACTTCGCGCAGCAGCACCGGACGCACCATCGGCGCCGGCCAGCACGACTGTTCCACCAGGGCTTGCAACCAGTCGCTGATGACCGCGGCGTTTTGCACGGTGTGTGGCGCCAGCACGCGCGAGGTGGAGGTATTGACGAGGCTCATCGCCAGCTTGAGCGATAAGCCTTTCCGGTCATCCATATTACCGAGCGTACGGATGGATTGCTGCGGCAGATAGCGCTTCGTCAGCGGCCCGATGAGCAGCAGTTCGCCGCGCGCCAGCGCTTGATGGAAAGCGGGAAGAATCACTTCTTCCCACTGCCACGGATGAACCGGCAGCGGCACGTAATCGTCGGAACGCACACCGCGTTGGCTCAGTTTGTCGTGAAAGCGCTTCCAGTCGGTGTCCCCCAGCAGGGTGCGCGCCGCATGTTCCCGGTCGATCGTGGCGCTGACCGAGCAACGGCTGCGGTCGCGGCGCCCGGCCAGCAACAGCGGCGTCACTGCCGACGTCATCTCCGGCGCATAGGCGCTGTTGTCATCGAGCGTAAACCCGAGACGCGATTTGTAGCTGGGGTGATAAGGGTGGCTATCGGTCAGCCTAGCTTCCACCGTGTCGTAATCGGCACCCCGCAATATCTTGTCGCCGCGCACATGCAAGGTTTGAGCATCCTTGATCTGGGTTGCCAGCAGTTCCGCAGCAAACTGGCTGAGCCGCGTTTCGTCTGCGGTCAGCCAGGGTGCGATTTCCGCCAAGAACAGTGCGGGATCACTCGCTTCTTCCGTTACATCGTCCGCCCGGCGCAACAGGGGCGCGGTGATGCGGACACGGCCGAAGCTAAAGCTGCGTCGTGCCTGGCATTGATAGCTGACTGCCGTGTCGCCGGCAGCGCAGCCGGGTATCGTCAGAGTTTCTCCGCGCCACACGCAATGCGGCAAAGCCTCTTCGAACAGCAAGGCTTCCAGCAGTTGGCGCAGCACGCGGCGGCTGGCCTGCCGGTAGGCCGGGCTGTCGATCAGGTTCTGATAATCGTGCGGATGCATGGCTTATCTCTGAAGCAGTGGATTGGGAATCTCCACCCACGACGGGCGTTCACCGCGTTGCTGGAAACTGCTGAGCATGTTGGCTTTGGCCGGCAGCGTCGGCTGCGCGAGCAACTGCCGCACCAGCGGATTGCCTGTCGCCGCGATCCGGCCGGCCGTATCGCGCCATAACGCGGCTTCCGTTGTCAGGCCGGTTCGGGCCAGGCAGGCAATCACATGGCCGATATGATTGACCAGCACGTAATACTGGAAACGATGCCACGCCTGCTGCTCGTCATATAAAACGGGACTGTCGGGCTTCAGGCGATCGAGGAACGGGTAGCGCGTGCGGCTGATACTGGTGCCCTCCATGTCGCGCGCATAACCCCGCGCCGGCCAGCCATCCTGGAACGCCATCATCGCGTTCTGCAGATGTGCCTCCAGACTGATGCCGTATTCGGAAAACAAGCGCAGCAAGGGCATCAGGCTCGCATCCAAGTAGCGTGCCCACCAACGCTGAACCAAGGCGGCGTCGGGCGCGTTCCGCCCTGCAGCTTGGCGCAGCAGCGCCCATAGCGGAATCTCACCCTCCGCCGGTTCTTCCAGTACTGACGCGACCACTTGCGCATGCTCGACCTCGGCGCCTGGGATGGCCTTTCGGTACACCACCGTGCAGGCGGCGCGCAGCGCCTCGCTCGGCAGCTTCAAGCTCTGGCTGCCTAACTCCGCCAAGATATGGAACGTCGGCTGTTCCAATACCTCTTGCGGCAATTGGGACAGTGCGAGGCTTGCATCCAGCGCCCGCTCGACATGTTCGGGCGGATTGTTGCGCACGAAGTTGGTGATGCGGATATTAAGCGATAACTTGAGGAACAGCTGCTGAGCAGGCAACCAGACCGTACGTACCGAAGACGTCGGCCAAACCACTTCTCCTAGAGGCCCGAGCGAAATCAGCGAGCGGTTTTTCACCAGCTCGGTGATCTCAGACATACTCAACAGATGATTGGCTTGCCATGGATGGCAGGGCAGCAGGTGATACCCGTCATCGGCCAAGAGTTCCACGGCGAAACGCGCCGCTTCCGGATCGATAGGCAACTGTTCGGCATTTACGACACGTGTATCCAGCAAGTTGGCGGCGACTGCGAAGTAGTGCAAGCGAAACGAGGCTCCCAGTTCGGGAGCGTAACGCTGCATATCTTCCTCGCTGAACCCTTCCGAAGCCTTGGAGGTGACATGAAAAATATGCCCGAACCGCAAGCCTTGTTCCGCCGCAACAAAAGCCGATCGACCTCCGGCGGCATGGTGCTGGTGGAAACGGCGCACCTTGTCCACGCTGTTGCGCATCAAGGTCTTCAAGCGATCACGGCATTGTTGCGCCGTCTTGGCGGGCTGGCCGCTGGCATCGGCGAGTGTGTCCACAATCCGGTCGACCAGTGGCGTCGCGTTCGTCAGGGGACACCAGTCGCCGTTATACCCTATCCATGCAAAAGGCGTCACGCGGTGGTAACCGATCGGGGAGAAGTAGTTCAGCGCGCCAACCAGTTGATATCCCGTCTGCGCGAACGACACGAGATACGGCATCAGTCCGGCAGCCCGCCAGCCGGTTATCTGCGCTTGCAATTCGGCTGGTCCCGCGTCAGTCGGTGCTAAGCGAGGATCGAAACAAGCGGTCTCACGGCAATACGTGTTGAGGTACTGCTCCACCAGGCGCCGCTCCAAGGGAGCGAGCCGCGGAAAATGCATTGTCATGCGACATCCTTCCCTTGGTTTTCAATCCTGCAAACAGGGTATGAGCGCTGCATGCTACTGCCGAGCACGAGTAAACCGGCCATCAGAAACAGTGCGGTGATCGGCCATACCAAGTTGGCAGGCGCAAGAAACGGCATCAGAAGCATGACGATGAGCGGCCCCAGCATTTGGCCGACGACCATGAAACTACGGCTCAACCCAGTCACATGCCCATAAACCGCTGCCGGCAGTTGACGGCTGCAGGCGAGCAACATCGATTGCGCCAATGCGGCATAGCAGATCCCCTGAACTACCCTGAGCAAGGCGACCAGCCAGAGTTGATCGGCCTTTATCAACAATCCGATGGACAATGCGCAACCGATCGCGGCCAGCACGAAGTGGCGGCGCGGGTCGCCACGATCGTTCAGATGTCCCCACAGCGGGCTCGCCAGCATAGTTGCCAGCCAGCCCAATGCATGCAGCGCCCCGGTTTTGCTGGCAATCGCATCCGCCGCGGGGAAATGCGCCATCAAATAGAGCGGGAAGACATTGACCAGTGCGAATGCAGCGGCTTGGGTCAGGCAGGCGGCCAACATCCAATTGCGCAAATCGGCGCGGGCAAGCACGGTTTGCAAGCCGGCGAACTGTGGAAGGTTTTTATCCGGCGCCGACTTGGGCGGTTCTCTGAGCTGGCTCCATAGCACGCCGCCCGCAATGCCCGTAAGCAGCGCACTCGCTATCAAAAGTGGCTTCAGCGACCATTGGTCCAGCATCATGCCACCCAGCACCGGACCGGCCAGCGCGCCGCAAGCAATCGCGCTTTCCTGCAAGCCCAGCGAGCGTCCGCGCGACGCGTCGCTGCTGGCATGGCCGACGAAGGCAGTTAGTACGACGCTAATGGTGCTTATGCCTTGCAGCAGCCGACCCAACATGAAGCTCAATACGCTTGTGCTCAGCGCCATCAGCAGCATGCTTGCGATGAACACCGCCAGCGACACCAGCAGCATGCGCCGATAGCCGAAGCGGTCGCACCACTGACCGGCAAGAGGCGCGAAGCACAAAGTACCGAGCCCCGGTGCTGCCAGCGCGAGACTGCTCCAGCGAGCGGCGCCAAGCGTATCAATGCCGGTAAGCGTCGCCATATACAAAGGCAGTATAGGCACCAACACCATCAGCCCGAGCGTTGTCACGGCTTGGCATGCCAGCAACAAGACAAGGTTGCGGGAACATGATGTTACGCCAGACATTCAATACATTCGACAGGTAATAACGGGTTGCTCAATCGTCCCATCGCGCTGGGCATGCCGGTGCCGAAGCTCGCTCGGCCGAGCAGCGGTGCCAGTACCTGCTTGAACGGCCAATAAGGTTCATCCAGCAACAGGCTCCTGGTCTCATTGGCGATGTCGTTCGGCAGCGGCACACGCGCCAGGCAGTCTTCCAACACCGTGCGCACGATATGCCAGCCATGCGACTCTTCCCGGCGGTAGCGCTCCGCCAACGCGGCTAGGATGGCATACAGGTTGACCTCGATGGCCAGTGTTTGCAGATACGCCAGCAACTCGCGCGGGGTATTCAGTTCGAGCGTGTTCGGCGTGCTGCGATCAATCACATAGTCCGGCGCCGCTACACCCTGGGCCCGCATCAGCGGCGGGCAGATGCGCAAGGTGTCGTGGTCGCGCAGGACCAGCGCGGCGATGCGCTGCCCTTGAAATGCCAGCACCACATTCTGTCCGTGCAACTCCGGCATGACACCGTACGCAAAGCAGCGCAGGCCCAATTCCAACAAGGCGCCGGCGATATCGGCGAACAATGCCCAAACCTTGCTCTCCGGTCCGGCACGACCGATCAGATGGTCGAAAGCCGGCAGCGTTTTTCCGGCGCTCGTCGCCGGCAATGCCGCCATCGGAATGAACGTCGCACCAGCCACCGTCGGATAGCGGCGGATCATACACGCCAGTTCTCCTGGCTCTGCCTGCAATGTATCGCGCTGGCGCAACACGCACCAATCATTCTCGTCGCACAACCGCAACAGCGCCGCCAGCCAGTCATCCCGCTGTTTCAGGCGCTCAAGGCAAGCACTGGCGAGCATGCCGTTGTGTAGATAGCGCGGTGGCAGCGTGCGCACCGCTCCCAACGCATTGACGGAAAGCGCAAGCTTAAGGTGTAAGCCGGGGCGGCCGATGACGGCAAGGGAGCGCAGCGAGGCGGTCGGAATAACTGATCCCGGCCCCGTGCCCAAGTCGATGCAGTCCGCTAGGTTTGACAATCCGGTGCGGTTAAGCCGCTCCCACTGCCACGGATGCACAGGCAACCATAAGTAAGCATCGCCATCGGCGCCGCACACGCGCGCCGTCTCGGCGAGGGCTTCCCGCTGGATGCGATCCAGCAGGAGGTCCGATAAGGGGCGGCCGGAACTGGTGCGCTCCAGCACCCGATCCCGCGGCAACGCCACCCAATGCAGGGCAAACGAGGCGCCCGTTTCCGGCAAGTAGGCGGCACCGTCGCTTTCATCCCAATCCTTGGCGCGCGCCAGCGGATGAAACGGGCGATCTTTCAGACAACTCACTGCCTCCCAGGACAGCAGATCGTCTGGCGCGACCGCAGCCCGCGCCATGATGGCCGGTTCATACACCGCAGCCAATGCGGCCTGGTCGTAGGCTAACGCAAAGAAGCGGGCAAAACGGCCGGTCCGGTCGTCCCACCAATCGGCGGTTTGCAAGGCCTCGACGACTCCGATGAGCGCTCTGTTTTCCGTACGGTGAGCGATATGCAATACGATGGGCCGGTCCGATACCCGGAATGGACGCAAACCACCGGCCCGGCGGCCGTACCAAAGCAATGATCGCGCTTCATCAAGCGCGACTTCCAGCATCGTGTCGCCGACGTCGAGCGAATGAAACCTGCAGTGCTTGCGAAAGCCGTACAGATCCTCCAACCAAAGCGCATCGAACAGATCCTGAGCCAGCCGCCGCGCGTACGGATGAGATGTTTCAGATTGCATGCATTTCAACCGTATAGCGGCAATTGCACGCCGACGCCGCGCTCGCGCGCCAGATGATAGAAATGCCGGGCGCATACTATGTCGTCGAGCGCCATACCCATCGGATTGAGGAGAATGATCTCTTCCTCGCTTTCCCGGCCGGGCCTGCCGCCCACGACGATTTGACCGAGTTCGGCGTGCAACCGCTCGCGGCTAAACCGCCCTTCCAGCACCAACTGGTTGATGATCTTTTTCTCGCGATTCGATTGATCCCAATCGTCCACCACCACTTTGTCGGCCTTTTCGTAGACCTCCTTGCACACATCCATGATCGATACGTTGCTGACAAAGGCGCCCCGCTTAAGCCAGCCGAAATGCAGATAAGGTGCATCGGCCACCGTGCAGGTCACGATCACATCGGCGGCACGCACCGCCGCTTCCGCCGAAGAAGCCAGGACAAACTCCTTGTTCGGAAAACGCGCCGCAAACTCGGTGATGAAGGCGTCAGCAGCGGCATGCGAGAGATCAAACAGGTGAAGGCGCTCGATCGACGGGAATTGTTCCAGCAGGGTTTGTACCTGCATGCGCGCAATTGGGCCGCAGCCGATGCCGGCCACGTCGGTAAAGTCGGCGCGCGCCAGATAACGAGTGGCCACGGCTGTGATTGCTGCGGTACGCATGCCGCTAAGCAGCCCCCCCTCCATGAGCGCAATCGGGTAATTTGTTTCCGCGTCGTTCAGCACCACGACCGCGCTGGCACGCTCCAGCCCGAAAAGGGACGGGTTATGCTGCCGGCTGCCGACCCACTTCACGCCCGCGATAGGCCGCTCGCCTCCCAGGTAGCAGGGCATCGCGATGATGCGGTCGGCGATATGGTCCGCGCTCGGCCAGCGCAGGTAGGGTTTGAGCGGCTGCACGTATTCGCCGCGCGCATGCGCGGCCAATCCGTCGACAATGGCGTCGACATACGGTTGTGAATGATCGCCGCCCAACACGATCAGGTCGTTACGGTTGAGATAAAGCAGGTTCGGTGTGATGGTTGGCGAAGTCATGCTGTGTGTTCCATAGACAAATTGACGGAATTTTTTGCCGTGCGCACCAGGTGACGATCCTTCATGCGCGACAGCCATTCGTCGTCGTAGATCGTATCCAGGTAGCGTTCGCCCCGATCCGGCAGAATGGTCAGGATACGAGTATCGCGTGGCAGGTCTGCACAGAGCTGTTGAATGGCCGCGATCACCGAACCGGACGATCCGCCGGCGAAAATACCTTCGTGGTTGACCAATTCACGGCAGGCGACGGCGGATTCGTAGTCGTCGATATGAATTGCCTGATCGATCTCATCGCGCTGGAACAACTCCGGCACACGGCTGGCGCCGATTCCCGGCAGGTCGCGAGGATAGGGAGGCGTGCCGAACAGGATCGAGCCGACTGCATCCACTCCCACTACCTTCAACTCGGGCCATGCTTCGCGCAGCCGGCGCGAGATGCCATGCACGGTGCCTGAAGTACTGACGCCCAGCACCAGGTAATCCACCGGACGATCCAGATGCCGCAGGATCTCCTCACCTTCCCCATGGTAGTGGCTTTGCCAATTGCGCTCGTTGGCATACTGGTTGACCCATACGGCATCGGGCCACTCGCGCAGCAGGCATTTGATGCGCTCTATGCGCGTTCCCAGATAACCGCCCTGGCTATCCTTCTCGGTGACGAGCTCGATATTGCCGCCATAGCATTGAATGATTTTCAGATTGAGCGGCGAGATCTTCGGGTCGACCACTGCCGTAAAGCGCAGACCATAAATGCGGCAAGCCATGGCTAGCGCGATAGCGAGATTGCCCGACGAACTTTCGATGATGTGTGAGTTCGGCCGGATAGACCCGTCCGCCAGACCGCGTTCGATGATATAACGCGCCGGCCGATCCTTAACGCTGCCGCCCGGATTGAACATCTCCAGTTTGGCGAGCACCTCGCACGGCCAATCACGAAACAAGCGAGAAAGACGAACGATCGGCGTATTCCCGGTGCCTTCGAGAATGCTGTGATAAATCATGAGATCACCCTTCACGAATGAATTGCGGGTGTGTTGATGCTTATCACTTCTCGAAAAACGGCAAATCTGGCGCCAGACGATGGAAATTCCGGCACTGATACGCAAATAGCGTCTACGCGCATGGGAGCTCCTTTGAATTAACAGTTAGGGTTTGGCGTTAAGGCCAGAGGGGTCACATCGACACTCGCGAACGCTTCGAAGTTTGACGAGCGAGCGGCGCGCCTGCTCCTTTATGAGAACCTTGCGCAGCGAACAAGACCATTCGATCTCAATTACAGCGGTTCTAACTTTTCGATCGCGCTTTCACCGCATAGACACAACATTCTCTTCGGTAAGTTCTAACAATTTTGAATCGCTTTGCGTTTAAACATTGCGGTGAGCGCGCTCGATCATCGAGCACCTTGTTTTTCGTGAGCAACGCACGGCTCAGCTGGCTGCCGAGAAAGGTTTCCAATGACTGCCCTAGAGAAAATTCAAAAAGCATCCCAATCGCAAAAGGACGCCGAAGACTTCGACAACAAGCAGGCTGACCCACGCTCCGGTGAAAACCTACTGCCAATGCTTGTGACGGGAGTTGTTCGCTGATTATCGCCAACGTCGTTGGCTTGGGCAAAGGAACGGCTCGGTCCGTGCCGGTCGGACTGGAACGACGATCGTTCTAATCCATTTCTGCGCGTGAAATCTAAACGTCACGAATCAGCCGTAGATCACTGTTTGGCGCTAGGTCCTTGGACGCCCTTTGGACTAGACGCTCATTACTTGCCCTACGTTGCGGTTGCGCTTGGTCTTTTATTTTTGGGCAAAACGGTAAGGCGGCATGAAATGAACCGGCTGCAAAAGTTCGTCGAGTATAATGTGACTGACGACAGCTCGAAACGCGCTGCCTACGCGTTCGCCCCTGAGAGATTACCGCCACCAGGCGAAAACCTGGAGTGGAAAGTGGTGTCCTCATTCAATGCCGCCGATGCGATAATGAGGGACACCGGCTTAAAAGACATCTTCATACTTGCGATCGATAAGGGTTGCGCCATCGTTGAAAATGAACTGGCTTCGTCACTTAACCCTTCAGCCGGGGCGGCGAGCAGAGGCCAACCCATTCAGAAGAGGCTCTTTCGCGAACAGCGGTGATCGCTGCCGCTCCTTTGCGCGAACGCATCGAACTTCGCATCGATCCCACGGGTGCTCGACACCCATAACATTGGTAATGTCGATGACGTGCGGTTGCTGAGTGCCGAAGTCGACGGTGCCACCTTGCCAATCAGGATCTCGGCACCAAGTATGATGCCTTCGCGATGCGCACCCAGTGGGCATTTTGAAAACTACATGGAACCATTCAAACTTCACGGAAAAGTCTCGATATATTGATCTGGCGCGTTTTCTTCACGCGACCGGCACCCACCCTCGGGTCAAGCCCGAGGATCTTCTTCGCTTGAAAACGCTCTATAAAGCAGGCTCGAACTAAAAAAGCGGCATTCCCTGCTTCGCAAATCCTCCACTGGCGAGGTAATCAATCTATCAAGCGGAATGCGAGCGCCTCATGGTGAGAGGCGTTGATCAACGAAGTATCTTCATTTCGTCGCTAGTCGCCGCGCGGGTCGTGTCGCCAACCGCCGCTTCTTGCCCGCTTCAATGAATTCCTTCGACCAGCTGTATCGGCGATGCCTTCGCAGCGGCACAGCACGGCAATCGATTCCTGACCGAGCAGCCCCCAGCACGAGGCGGGTCTATGTCGCACGTCGGAGCCATCCGGCATGCCTGCAGGCCTATGCATGGCGGCGACAAAGTAAACCACAAGACAACCGTGTAATGCTGGTAGGGGTAGGCAAAAGCAGCCTCGAGTAGGTTGTTTTCCTAAAGGTTTTTTAAGTGTTTTAAAAGATGGTCATCCTTGTTATTTGCCCACAGCAGACGGAGATATAAATGAGGAAGTTAGCTGCGGCGGTCCTTGCGACCAGCTTCCTCGTTGGCTCGCTCGTCGCAACCGCTCCTGAAGCAAAGGCCGACGGCGGCCAAATTGCCGCTGGTGTAGCTGGCGGACTCCTCGGCGGGGTGCTTCTCGGCAGTGCTCTCGCCGGTCCGCGCGTTTATGTCGCTCCGCCCCCTCCTGTCTACTACGCACCGGAACCGGTCTACGTAGAAGAGATGGAATGCAGACTGGTCCGCAAACGATATTGGGATGATTACGGCTATCGGATCCGCCACGTACAAGTTTGCGACTGAGGTAGCACGCCGGAATCTATCGACGATAGGTGAAGTCGGTCTGCCAGAGCTGATTGATGGCAGTGGTCTTATCCTTGAACTCATTCGCCGCTTTGATCACCACATAGGCCGGACTAGTGATGAGGTTGTGCGCCTTCAGCAGCCGATAAACCGAAGCCTCGGAGACAAAGTACTTTCTCTCATCGCTAAAGCGCACCGCAGCTCTCGCAGGGAAAGTTCCGGAAGTTCCAACGCCAGTCCAATGATCTGGCCGTGGACCTCATCCGGGATGCGATTCCAGACTCGATCCGGTCGAGAGCGGTGATCTGACAACGCCTCAATGCCCGCCCGCGCGATAGCGATCGTACCATCTATTGGGATGGACGTTCTCCCTCCACCATTCAGGCTGAGAGCCTGCAAGAGGAAGGAGAACTGCAATGACCGTCGAGAGGGTCAATCATCATGGCATCGTGCTAGAGCGGCGGGTGATGCGTGATCAGCTTCTCGACATTGTTGCACAGGTCGAGCGCTGCACGATCGTGGTCGACGCCTGCACGGGCCCGTTCTGCGGGGCTCGTAAGTTTGAAGCACTTGGCCAACGGGTGAAGATCATCAGCCCGCAGTATGTTAAGCTCTTTGTGCTCCGGCAGAAGAACGACGGCAACGCCGCTGAAGCGATCTGCACCGCCGCACGCGCCGCCATTCAGGCCAAGCTGGATGAGCTGATCCGCGTGGGCAAGGCGCGAAATTCGTTCGTCGGGATTGAGCGTCTGACCGACGAAGAGCTCGACGATATTCGAAGCAGGTGCGAGCGCCTGGCTAAGAATGAAAAGATCAGCGAAAGGGCGGTCTATCTGACCGATAAAAAGGCCGGGCGGGCCGCCGACCGGGTTATCGATTGAGCGCGCAGTTCATCGCGATAGGAATGCGACATTGCCGCCGAAGCTGCATAGAAACGAAACGGCCGCGCCCGCGTTAGTGCGCACGCGAGAGGTCTTTGTCTTCGCCGTCACCGTCGGATGGGTCATGCTGATCGCTGCCGATGTAGATGGCGCGGTTTGACACGGGTGAGCTAGTCCGGCAAATTGAACCTATTCCAGCTCCAGCTTGGCAGCTGCGTCAACGCCGCGGGTTGTCGAAAGGCACTAGTCTGCGATCACCGCGGGACAGCAGTGGGAAAGCTTCAACTGAATTTCATAGCGATCACCGGAACGGCCACCCTTGTTTTTTTCACGAGATTGACCCTAACCGTGGTGAGATCGAGATAGCGTGCTCTCGGCTTTGGTCTCTTCCTCAGTAGCAGTCGTGTCGTCGGCGCGCTCTTCGGTGCGGCTGGCATGCGGTAAGTGTAGCACCTTTCCGCCGCCTCAAGCTTTATTGCTGTGGTTAAGCCCGCTTAGCGCAGCCGGTTTTCGCTGGAATTTGCCTGCGCCGCCCTGCACGCCTTCATGGCCTGCATGCCCGTCTCTGCCTCCGCCCGCGTCTTGAAGTATATTTTGTCGTCGACAGTGTGGCCCGCGCTGCTCGGCCGCTGGTCGGCGATCGCACACTTATTCGTCGCGGTGTCGAGGACGACGTAGTAATGGGCCTCTGACGCAGCCGCAGCCTGTGCGAAGGATACCGCGGCTGCGCTTGCTAGCGTACATAAGGCCAGCTTCTTCATGATTGCTCTCCGGTTTTGAGCAGGTTAGGAGCGAACGCTGCGGCCATGCGTTCGTTCCGGTTCACAAAGCGCATGAAAAGCCCCGCCGGAGCGAACCGGCGGGGAACATATCTACGGGAGCAATCTCAGTGCGTGTCCGTGCACACCTTCAGGGTCTTCATGCCGGTTTCTGCTTCGGCCCTAGTTTTGAAAATTCCATTGTCAACAATGGTTGTCGTTGTGGTCGGCTTCTGGTCCACGATCCTGCACTTCTTTGTCGCTGGGTCGCGGACCACGTAGTATTCCTCGTGAACGGTGGTCGTCTGCGCCAGCGCCGAAGTGGCGGCAAGAGCAATGAGCGCGCTTAAGGCGAATTTTTTCATAAGGCACTTCCTCCGTTGAACAACAAGAACAAAACGCCGCTTGCCAGCGGTTTGTTCCTCTGCGGAACCGCTAGTACACCCCGAAATCCTGCCGCCGGCTGCCCTCGGGTGCCGCTTTGGACAGCTCCGCGCCCGTACGACTTCGTCGCGAAGGCGCCCGTCTGCCACGCGATGGCGCAGCGATGAGCGGGTCGAGGCCGCACACGCGCGCCCCCAACCTCGGAGGAACTTTGATGCCTACCGTTGCGACTGCGATGAAAACCGGAGCGCCTACATCGACGGGATTCTTAGCGATGTGAAATGGGCGACCGCCAATCTCACCTACAGCTTTCCTACAAGTGCGTCCTATTACGGTTCCGGCTACGGCATTGGCGAGCCATCGGACAACTTCGAAACTCTGAACAACCAACAGCAGGACGCTGTTCGGATCGCGTTGGGAATGTTCTCTTCCGTGGCGAACCTGAATTACCTGGAGCTTACAGAAACGGCTGTGCAACATGCCGATCTCCGCTTTGCATTGTCGGATGCACCTAGCACGGCCTGGGCATACCTCCCACATCCGGCTCCAGAGGGGGGGGGTGACGCATGGTTCAACAACTCCAGCGGCTATTATAGTGCCCCGGTC
Organism: Nitrobacter sp. Nb-311A; assembly: GCF_000152905.1. Lineage (GTDB taxonomy): Bacteria > Pseudomonadota > Alphaproteobacteria > Rhizobiales > Xanthobacteraceae > Nitrobacter. The sequence continues at coordinate 194,808 of NZ_AAMY01000004.1, read as the reverse complement.
AGGGGCAACTACGCGCACTTTACAATCATCCACGAGATTGGGCACGCGCACGGGCTCGATCACGCTCATGAAGATCCTGCGGTACCAGTCAGCCGGGATTCAATTGAATACACAGTAATGAGCTACCGGTCCTTCGTTGGAGCGTCGACAACCTCGAGTCGCTAATGATGTTTGACATTGCGGCGCTTCAGCACCTTTATGGCGCGAACTTCAACACCAATTCCGGAGCGACGGTCTACTCCTGGAGCGCGACCGGCGAGATGTTCGTTAACGGTGTGGCGCAGGGCCGTCCAACTGGCAACAGAATTCTGCTCACGATCTGGGACGGTGGGGGTAGCGACACTTACGATTTCAGCAACTACGCGACAAATCTCAGCGTCGATCTGCGGCCAGGGAGCTGGACTACGACCTCATCAGCACAGCTCGCCCGCTTGCATTACGACGGGTCGCAACTTGCCACTGGTAACATCGCCAACGCATTGCTGTTTGATGCAGACCCTCGATCTCTGATCGAGAACGCTGTGGGTGGCGCCGGTAACGATCAAATCCTGGGCAATCTGGCCGCGAACTCACTCCGCGGTGCCGGTGGCAATGATTGCCTCTACGGATTGGAAGGTAATGACTATCTGGAAGGGGGGTGGCGGTGACGACATACTGATCGGCGGTAGCGGTATCGATCGTATCGACGGGGGACTCGGAAATGACTATCTGATCGGCCAGGAGGGAAACGACGTGTTGTTGGACGGCGCAGGGACAAATACTCTGCAGGGCGGCACCGGTAACGACATCTATGCCGTGCAGTCGATCGCCGACCCAGTGTTTGAATTTGCAGACGAAGGCATCGACGAGGTTCAAACCTTCCTAGGGAAGCTCTGAACAACTTGGCGACTATGGCACTCTTCGATCATTGATTCGGGGAGACGCTCGGATGGACCAGCTGAGTTTCGCGTCGCTCGGTTATGCGGCCAAGAAGAAGCGCACGAAGCGAGATGTGTTTTTAGCTGAGATGGCAGTCGTGGTGCCTTGGGTCGCGCTCGAAGCTTTGATCGAGCCGCATTATCCCAAGGCTGGTCCGAGCGGCGGTCGGCGACCATTTCCATTGGCCGTGATGCTACGGATTTATTGCTTGCAGCAGTGGTATAACCTCTCTGATCCCGGCGCGGAAGAAGTTCTGTACGACATTTGCTCGATGCGCACGTTCGCGGGTCTGGAGCTCGGACGCGACACAATTCCCGATGAGACGACCATCTTGAACTTCCGGCATCTGCTGGAGCGTCACGAGTTGACGAAGTGATATTCGTCGCGATTGCAGAGTTTCTGGAGAACCGCGGTGCTCTGCTGCGTGGCGGCACCATCATCGACGCGACGCTGATCGCGGCATCGCCATCGACTAAGAACAGGGCACAGAAGCGCGACCCCGAGATGCGCTCATCGAAGAAGGGCAACCAGTGGTACTTTGGCATGAAGGCCCACATCGGTGTCGATGCGACAAGCGGGCTCGTGCACACCGCGGGCGTGACCACAGGCAGTGTGCATGACGCCAAGGTCATGGACAATCTGATCCGCGAGGATGATCGTGCGGTATATGGCGACAAGGGCTATGCCAACGACCGCAAACAACGACAGGCGGAAGCAGCGGGCGTTCTGTGGGCCGTGAAGGCGAAAGCGAAGCCCGGGCGCGCCCTGTCGATATCGCAACGGCGCCGCAATCGCCGCGTCGGAAAAATCCGCGCCAAGGTCGAGCACGTGTTCCGGGTGGTGAAATGCCAGTTCGGCTATCGCAAGGTTCGCTATCGCGGCATCGCCAAAAACGGCGCACAGGTCTTCGCGTTGCTCGCGCTCGCAAACCTATTCCTTGCCCGCAGGACACTTGCGTCCGCTTGACGAAGTTGCCGGGCGAATGCCGCCCGCGGCAGGTGCAAACAAAGAACCCTTCACCACAAGCGCAAACCTGTTGCGACTGTCACCCTTTGTCAGAAAAGGTGAGTTGCTCAGAGGTTCCCTAGGAAGGGACTCATCGATTAGAGCCAGAAAATGACTGCGGCTGCGATGCAGATTGCGGACATGAAGGTATGAGCGCATCGATCGTAGCGGGTATGGATGCGTCGCCAGTCCTTGATCCTGCCGAACATGTTTTCGATCTTGTGCCGCTGGCGATAGAGAACGCGGTCATGTTCGATCGGCTTTGCGCGGTTAGACCTTGATGGGATGCAGGCCGTGATACCCCGGACCGCGAGCGCCTGGCGGAACCAGTCGGCGTCGTAGCCCTTGTCGCCGAGCAACTGCTTCGCGGGCGGCAGCGCATCGAGCATCGACGCCGCACCCGTGTAATCGCTCATCTGACCTTCGCTGATCAGCATGATGATGGGACGTCCCTGGCCATCGCATACGGCGTGCAGCTTCGAGTTCAGACCGCTCTTGGTGCGTCCGATACGTCGGGGAACAGGCCCTTTTTTAAAAGGCTTGCGGCGGTACGATGCGCCTTCAAATGGGTGGCGTCGATCATTAAGCGCTTCGGAGCGCCGCCCTTGCGAGCCAATTCGGCAAATATCTTGTTGAACACACCAAGACGGCTCCAGCGCACGAACCGATTGTAGACGGTCTTGTGCGGACCATACTCACGCGGCGCATCGCGCCAGCGCAGCCCGTTCCTGATGACAAAAATGATGCCGCTGATCACCCGCCGGTCATCAACCCTCGCAACTCCGTGCGACAAGGGAAAATACGGTGCGATCCGGCGCATCTGCGCATCGGTGAGCAAAAACAAATCAGACATCACGGCGTCTCCCAGCAACGCCAATGAATCAGTCCAAACGCATCTCCCCAAGAACATTAATGGGTCCTGAGCCTAATCCTCTCCCTCCACCCGCAACGGCGCATGACTTGAAATGCTGAACCTGTTTGCCGGCATCCTTGAAACAGATTGCGGAGCTTTCCCACCGACGTTCTGCATTTCCCACCACGATGCCGTTCGCCGGCGACCCGACTCGGTCGTCTAGCGTGTGCGGGGATTATGCCATTTTCCTAAGCGATCGGGCTCGAAAGAGGCGAGTCATCTACCTATAGTCGCGCAAAGAGTGTGGACGGGAGTTGAGCTGGTGGGGGCTGGTACGGTCGAGAAGGCGAGATGGCTGCGCGATTTGCTCCGGTTTCTGCCCTTGCGAAGCCAATTCGTCCTTTCGGGCAACACCAGGGATCTTCAGAGCCATGAGGTAACGACACCAAATCGCTAGGCTACGACGTGACACTGTCGGAGCAGGCCGCGCCACGCTGCGCGGTCTGTGTCTGGCGGAGCTTTCGAACGGCGGACGCGGCATACGCAATCCATGGCCCCACTCTCCTCTTCGGAAAGCCCAGGGAGTCAGCAATTTTCGGGCTCGTCGACAATCCATCCGCGCACAGGTCGTCCGCCCAAACAGGCAAGAAAGACCGCACAAAAAAGAGCCCGCCGAAGCGGAGCTCTTTATGACTATCAATTCGAGCCCCACAGCCATGGCCGAACTATTTCTCGCTCGAACCGGAGCCTGATGAGGAGTTCGGAGACGTGCTCTGGTTCGCGCCCGGTTGATTGGGCGTCGTTCCGCTCGGCGAAGGTTGCTTAGCCTGACCCGTCGTGTTCGACTGATTGGGCGCGCTCTGGCCCGTTGTCGAAGACGCCCGATTTTGCGTTTGCCCAGCATTCTGGTTCGACGTCTGATCGGTCTGCTGGTTCGAGGGCTGGCCCATCTGACCGCTTTGTCCCTGACCCGCCGTGGTCTGGGTACCGGTTGAGGTTTGAGAGCCGGTCGATGAAGACTGCGACTGGATGCTCTGGTTTGCCTGCTGGCTCAGCCGACTGGAAATGCCAAGCGACGACACCGTGCGCATGTCGATCGTGCCTGTCACGGCAATACCTTGTTGACGTTGGTACACTGTGATGGCTTCGCGGGTTGCCGGACCCCAGACGCCGTCGGCATCTCCGTGCAGAAGACCACGATCGATCAACACGCGCTGGATCACACGGATGTCCTCGGGCGGCAGGTCAACTGCGGCGACGGGCCCGCCACTTTGACCGCTGCTACCACCGCCGGCGAAGCGCGCGCGCGGGCCGACGGGAACCACATCGACGATACGGCGATCGCGATCGACAATCACGACGTCGTCCTCCATAACGAAGAAGCTATTGTCGCGGTAGGCCGGAAACACGTCAATCAGCGCCGGATAGGTGGAGACCGAGGCGACGGTTACGCTAGACGGGACCACAATACCGGAGCGAACCTGAAAATTGATCGAGTTCGCGTTGACGCGCGGGGCGTTGCTTGCGCGCAGCACCGACTGCTGAAGCGTCGTCTGCTGTTGTGCCGTCACGTTCTTGCCGCTCTGGGTCTGAATTCCAGCAGTGGTCTGGCTCTGGCCCCCCTGGGTATTGGTCTGGCCCTGCGCCGCGTTTTGATCGACGCCAGAATTCAAATTCCGGTCCTGGGCGCTCTGCCCCTGCATGCCGGACGATCCGCTTTGATGGCCGTTGGACTTATTGTCAGCCTTGGCGTCGGCCTTGCCCGTATCATGCGTGCGATCTTCCGACTGCTTTGCATTGTCGCGCTCGGGCTTGCTCTGACCGACCGTCTGATCCTTGTCCTTTCGGTCGCGCTGCTGCGCCCGGTCCTTGCTCGGGTCACGCTGTTTACTGCGCGACTCCTCCGAACGGTGCGTATTGTCGCGATCGGAGTCACGCTCTGACCGCCCCTGGCCAACTGTCTGACCCTTGCTACTGTCGCGGTGGCCTTCGGCTCGGCCACGCTCGTGCCTGCCAGAGTCCTCGCGCTGCGCGCGGCTGGATTCGCTACCGCGTGCGGAGTACCCTTCGGCCCGACCGCTCTCGCGCGATTCGGACCCATGTCTTTCTGACATTCCGTCGCTACGGGAAGTACCCTCCCCGCCGCCCGTTCCGCTTCTGGAATGACTACCCGCCGATGTTCCCCTTTCACTCGCCGCGCCGCCAACATCGCCGCTCATGCTTTGCGCGGACGCAAAGCTCACACTGGCAAGCAATGCTGCCGTCGTGACGAGAAACCTGTTCTTCATTCTACTCCTCATTTAAGTTCCTCCTCAGTTGCTGGTTGCTTTCGAATTGAGGGGGGCAAATCGCGCCTCGCAAATCGCGCCTCTTGGGCTAGAGACGAGCCGTCTTGGGTAACCGGGTGACGATGCCATCGTTCCTTATTGATGCGATCGTTGCCAGAGCGCCGGCATGGGGTGGCGATATTACGAGCGCTGTGGATCGATGAACATCGACAAGCTCGGGCCGGAAATGAGGCGATCACAACGGGGTGAAGCCGCAGCTTGTAGCAGAGGTCAAATTCACAGAATGGACCAGCCCTGGCGAAATGCGCATCCTGTGTATCTTGGTCTGCGCACCGATAAGCAGGCAAAGGACGTTGTCTCGACTTACCACGCTTACAAAGTTCGTAGGCTGTTGAAATGCCGGCAATCCGAGCCTATGACGGTCGACCGACTGTGCCGTTAGAAATTCGCCGGCCGATCCTCGAGATGAGCGTCGCCAACCCGCTGTGGGGAGCGCCGCGGATCCATGGCGAGTTGCTCAAGCTGGGCACGTCGGTCGGACGATCGCCAGTGCACCATACATCTTGGGAAACAGTCGGCAGACACCTTCCAATATCAGTCGATCAATCGGGATGAAGGCAGGTCTCTCCTGGGACGAGTTCGCCGCAGCACATTGATTTGTTGCCCGAAGATCAGAACTTCTGCCTCAAGCCCAACTCGCGACCGCAGCAGGTCGATCACCATTCCAAAGATCAGTCTGACCAAATCCAACATCGAACAGCAGCATCGCCCAATTCTCGATCAAGCGGCAGCCGGATGGCGATTGCGACAGGGACAGGTAACGACGCAGCCTCACGACAGGCGGGAGCCGAAGCCGCCGGAGGGAATATGAACGGCTGTTCATACACATAGCGACAAGGAACATAGAGCGTCCTCGTTAATTAGTACTCGGCACATTACGGAGTATTCAGATGAAAAAGTTGTCTTTGGCGATGGCGGTGGGCGCGGCCGCGTTACTCAGTGTTTCCAGTGCAAACGCAGACTATCGCCACTATGGACATCGGCATTATCACCACTATGGACATGGGCATCATCATCACTATGGCTATCATCAGCATTACCCGTATTACAGAAGTTCGGGATACGCTCCGAGGTACTACGGCGGTCCGTATTACGGCGGCGGCTACGGCTATGGGCCGGGCATCTCGGTTGGTATCGGCAATCCGTATTACGGCGGCGGCTATGGCTACGGGCCGGGCATTTCGGTTGGCTTCGGCAATCCGTATTACGGCGGCGGCTATGGCTACGGGCCGGGCATTTCGGTTGGCTTCGGCAATCCGTATTACGGCGGCGGCTATGGCTACGGGCCGGGCATCTCGGTTGGCTTCGGCAGTGGTTGGTAAATGAGAAAGCTCGCAGCGAATGCGGGCTTATTTACAATATGAATCCGAGCCAAACCGACTAGCCATGCGGCAATGAGCGGAGGTTGGCGGGTCACAGGCCCGCGTGCGCAACGCTGGCGCGTGCTCGAGCAACGCGACGGCACGGGCCGAGCATCCGGCAACGCCCCGATCTAGACGCAACGGGCGGCACGTTCTCAATTCAAGGAAAAAAAGGCACCGCGCCGCCGCAGGCCGGACGCGGGACCGAGGACAGCCGCGAGGCCGGTTAAGATGGCACCCGTCGTCCGGGGGCAGTGAGTTCGTACTGCAGGACAAAGAGCGATATCCTGCCGTAAGCTGAACTGTTAAGTGCCGAAGGAAGCCGTCAGCGCCCGCGAGGGGTTGGCGGCTTTCGTTTTTGCGTGGGCCTAGGACTGCGTCTGCGGTGCGGTAGCCGGCGCATTGGCGGCCGGCTTATAATGCGTGCCGCGTCCATAGTACAAGGTGGAAAGGATAACCAGCAGCACGATGACCGCGCCTCCGATAATCCAGCCTTTCCGGATGCTGCTCATGGTTCTCCTCTCGAGTGAAAGGCATTCGGACTACCATGCTGCGCTCCGTTTAGGAACAGCAACTTCTCCGCACGCGGGCTCAGTAAGAGCAGGAAGGTTCGCCGCCCGTCCATCTTTGAATGCGGGCAAACGGTAAGACGAGTTCGATCCCCTGACACGCGGCAAATCCGCAACGACTTCAGTCTGGCGACTTATCAGGGGCGGCTGCGGTTCGACTCCGCACGGATCGATGGCTTGGTAAAGTTTTTACATGGGTGCGGACGAAGCATCCTTGCGCAATATACTCAAGCGGTATCGTGCTCCAGCCGGAGCAGATGCGCTTGGCACGCTCCGAGGACGCGCGCGGCATCCTCTTCCGCATCAGCCTGTCTAAATCCGACATACCGCTTCTGGTAGGCAAGCCGGGCAGAGCATCAATGCGGTGCGCACATCATGAAGATGTACCGCAAGGACGGGACCAACATCTCGCTCATACTGGAGGGGGCTAATCAACGAACGATTTTGTTTCCTGTCGTTCAACGGAGGAAAGGAATACTACGTGGTCCGCGACCCGGCGACAAAGAAGTGCAGGATTGTGGACCAGAAGCCGACGACCACGACAACCATTGTCGACAATGGAATTTTCAAAACAAGGGCCGAAGCAGAAACCGGCATGAAGACCTTGAAGGTGTGCACGGACACTCATTGGGACTGCTCCCGTAGATTCCCCGCCGGTTCGCTCCGGCGGGGCTTTTCATGCGCTTTTGTGAACCGGAACGAACGCATGGCCGCCGCGTTCGCCCCTTGACCTGTTCAACACCGGAGAGCAATCATGAAGAAGCTGGCCTTATGCGCGCTAGCATGCGCAGCTTCGGCATCCTTCGCGCAGGCTGCGGCGGCGGCCCAGTACTACGTCGTGCTCGACACGGCCACTAACAAGTGCGCGATTGTCGATCATAGGCCCAAGAGCGCGGCCCGCACCGTTGATGACGAAATTTATTTCAAGACGCGGTCGGAAGCGGAGACGGGGATGCAGGCCATGAAGGCGTGCAGGACGGCGCAGGCAGATTCCAGCGATAACCTGCTGCGATAAGCGGGCTTAACCACAGCCGAAAGCTTGACTTTGCAAAAAGGTGCTACACTTACGGCATGACAGCCGCCACCGAAGAGCGCGCCGAAGACACGATTGCTACCGAGGAAGAGATCAAAGCCGAGGCCGAGCGCCTCGACAAGCTGCTTCGCCAGATCGAAGCCGAGCTCTTTGCTACGATTTCATGGCGCCCAAGCGCGCGAAGTGGCTCAGGCGCCTCAGGCTCTACAACAACTAGACGCGCGACGAGAGCAAGGTGGGCGACCCACTGCTCTTCACCGCGTTCCCGACCGTGTTCGCCTCGCTCTACGACGACCGCCTCTCCGCCGTCCTCGATTGCAACGACGAGGGCGACCAGGACACGGAACCTCACCGACCTCGCCGAGCACGACTACCGCGTCATGCAGAAGGACGAGGCGGACTACGAGTGGAAATAGGACGCCTGCTTCTTCGGCCGCGGCCTCCTGCTCCTCAACGAGTTCGATAGGAGCGCCGGCGTGATGGCCCCCGTCACCGACGGTCAAGAAGATAATGATGCACAAGCGCGAGAACCCGCAGGCGTTCCCGCAGCCGGCCGCGGCGCAGCCCGGCATGGACCTCAATCCCGTCTCGTCGCCGACGCCGGAGCCGCAGAAGTCCACAGCGCCGATGGCCAGTCGCTTGCATAGATTTTATGAATGCTTTGCTACGCGCTCGAAAGCAATGACGCGACAGGCAGCACCGACCCCGCTCCCTTCTTCGCGAGGGAATACGCGATCGACAAGGCGGCCGCTTCCCTGCTCGTTTCAAACGGCCTTCGGCTCGCCAAGTACCACCTGACCGGCCTCTAGGCCGTGCTAGGCTTTCCGTAGAGGCGCTCCGCGCTTCGATTACCCATCATCGAATTTTCATCATGACAATTATCATCGGCGCGGCGGCATTGCTGCTCGTGAAGTGGAACAAGCGATCAAGCAGAGGTCGGCAAGCCAGGTCGAGACGCTCCTCATCCTTCTCGCCATTAGCCTAGGCGCTGCTGGGCTGTACTGCGCGCTGGTCACCGCCGCTACTGGGAGACGGTCGCCCGCGTGCTCGTCATCGCCGGCGTCTTCTACACGTTCGTAATCCAGCGTTTCGAGAGCAAGGTCTAGAACGGCTCCCCAGACGCCCTAAAATGCGTTCTAAGGCCCGAAACTTCCTACCCGCGGGGGACTGCGTTTGAGGCTTAAAGGCCCGCTCAGGCGGGAGAGAGAGATGATTTTCGCTTCGATGAAACCTTTTCGCGCCCAGCGGCTACTTACCGCTGAGCGCGGATCAATTCATGGCACATCTCTGCCGCACCGCCGCAGGGTTTGCAGGGCGGCACTTCGGGTGAGCATCTTCAAGGCATATTCGGTCGCACGGATGAGGCTCACCCCTATTGGGTCGCCCTCGAAGAATGGAAGTGCACGGGCCCCAACTACAAGATGCTGCGGGACTTCTGCCGCGAGCGCGGCCTGTCGCTGTCCGCTCGCGGCATTCCGTGGCGCGCGCGCGTAAGCGGTACCAGGTCTTCATGTTCGCCGAAGAGGAGCACGCCGAGGCATTCCGAAAGGAGTTCGGCGGCGAGCGGATGCACCCTTCGGAGGGGAGCGAGGGCGCGCGCTGGAGTGCTATCGTTGATGTGCCGACATTCGCATCGTTCAAATTCTGCAGAAAGGACTGGCTTTCGTGGGCGAAGCGAGCATTGCTGTAGCGTGAGATGGCCCTTGGATCGGCCCCGCAGCGCAACATCGCTGACGGGGCCTCGGGTGGTGCGACGCTGATGTCGCATTATTGTCGGAGGGTCCCATGCAGAAGTCATCCCGCAATCGGAAGCCACTATCGACCCGCCGCGGACGCGGTAAGGCCCTCACTACAATGAAGGCGACAAAAACAGCACCTCGTCCGGTGAGAGAGCCGACGAAACGTGCAACGCTTCCTTCAAGCCCAGCTGTAGGAGGCGGTGTCGTCAGCGTGGCTGCAAAGGCGGGCAAACGGACGAACAAGCAAGCCAAACTGCTGGATCTTCTGAGGCACCCGGCTGGTGCGACCATTGCCGCCCTCTCCGACGCCTCCGGTTGGCAGCAACATTCCGTGCGCGGATTTTTGGCCGGCGTGGTTCGCAAGAGGCTCGGGCTCGAGTTGGTCTCGAGCTTTGAAGCAGATCAGCGCACCTACCGCGTCGTTCCAGCGAAGCAGGCCTGACGATGGCTAAAGCTTCGCAGGGCGAGCTCGCACGTCGTCGCGATCTCGGTGGTCGGCGACCGCAATCGCGGGGGCGTCGGTCAAGCTGGTCCACGCTGGCGCATCTTCCGAAACATCTCCAGACAGCCATCATCAGCTATCGGCGACAGGCAGATCAGTCGGGCGACCTCGATCCGGCGATTCGCCAGTTCCTTGATCGTATCGTCGAGAAGGAGACACCCGAATCCGTCATGGCCAAGTTGGTCGCCTTCGACCGCGGCCAGGTCGAGCTGAAAGCCGGCACCATCCTGTCCCGGGAATGGAACGGCATCACTCAGCGAGCGATCATCGTTGATGATGGCTTCCTGTGGGACGGGACACGATATGACAGCCTTTCGGCGATCGCCTTCGCCATCACCGGTACCCGCTGGAACGGCCCCCGCTTCTTTGGCCTACGGGATAACACGGTCGGTAGGGAGGATGGGCCGTGAGGGCGGGAAAAGCATTGTCCCGAGAGATCGTCCGGTGCGGTATCTATACCCGGGTCTCGACCGACAATGGCCTCGACCAGGAGTTCAACTCGCTGGATGCCCAGTATGAGGCTTCCAGTGCCTATATCAAAAGCCAGGCCCATGCCGGTTGGGTGCGGGTCAAGACCCGCTATGACGATGGCGGCTTCTCCGGCGGATCAACCGACCGGCCGGCGCTGCAAAATCTGCTGGAGGATATCCGAACCCGCAAGATTGACGTCATTGTGGTCTACAAGGTCGATCGTCTGACCCGCTCGCTCGCCGACTTCGCCAAGCTGGTCGAGCTGTTTGATGCCCATCGAGTGTCGTTTGTCTCGGTCACCCAGCAGTTCAATACCACAACGTCCATGGGACGCCTGACCCTCAACGTTCTCTTGTCCTTTGCCCAGTTCGAACGAGAGGTCACCTCGGAGCGCATCCGGGACAAGGTGGCAGCCTCCAAGAAGAAGGGTATCTGGGTTGGAGGCCCCCTCCCCCTTGGCTACGTCATGGAGAACGGCAAGGTGGCCGTCGTCCCCGAAGAAGCCGAACGGGTACGCCACATCTTCAGCCGCTATCTCGAACTTGGCAGTGTCCGTGCCCTGATGCGGGACCTTAAGGACCGCAACATCGTCAGCAGGCGGCGTCATCTCAAGACCGGAGTAATTCGAGGTGGAGTTCCGTTCGGCTGTGGTGCCTTATTCCACCTGCTGCGCAACCGCTTTTACGTCGGCGAGGTCAACTACAAGGGGCAGATCTGCCCTGGCGAACAACAACCTATCCTTGATCGCGACCTGTTCGACCGCGTCCAGACCATGCTCTCCGTGCAGCGAAGCCATCAGACCAGAACCCGGACCTCCTTCAGCCATCTCCTGATCGGTCTGATGTTTGACGACGCCGGCCATCGCATGGCGCCGACCCAGGCTCAGAAGAAGGGTCGGCACTACAGCTACTATGTCTCGCGACCGCTTCTGTTCGGAAATGCAGCGACAGCCGCAGTTGGTTCAGTCTCTCGAGTGCCTGCCCATGATGTCGACGATCAGATTCGCAAGGTTGTCCTGGAGCCGCGAAACAAAAGCACGAACCCGATCGACAACACCTACGCCTCCTTGCTGATCGAACGGATCGAGGTCCAGCAAAACCGTCTCGTTGTGCAGCTGAAGCAGGATCCGGACAATTCCGCCGACGAAGACCACTCCACCATCATCATCCCCTGGATCAAGCCACCATCCAAACGAGCGCGGTCAATCCTGCGCCCGACCTCCGCAAAAGTTCCGCTCCGCCCGATGAAGCTAGAGCGACGGGCCACGCTGGTCGCAGCGATTGCCCTCGGCCGGCGCTGGCTTGATGAACTCATTACGGATTCGGCGACAGATGCCCAAGCAATCGCAACGCGCGAGCGATGCAGCCTGCGACACGTCAACATGACACTGTCGTTGGCCTTCCTCTCTCCCGCACTCACCAAGGCTGCCGTTGAAGGTCGGTTACCTCGTGGCATCGGTCTCGAACAGCTGCGCGAGCTCCCGCTTGAATGGGATCGTCAGTTCGAAGCGCTAGGTCTCGATCCGATCTGACCAGCGACACCGCGCTCTTGATTTTTCGCCATTTCGATGTCGCGAAAGAAGCACTTCCGGCCTCCCCGAGAAAGCAGGCTTTCGCACAGATGGGCAGACCCGTCGCGGTTCAAACCCGCAATAAAAGTAGCATGATGCCGGCTATGTCCCTTTGAACCGATTGGTTGCAGCGGCCGAACTGACCCAGTCAGCGAACCCGTCTCTGCTGCTCGGCCAGGAACGGGAATTTTCGATGCAGAGACAAAGCGCATTTTGGCAAGATTTTTGAGACCAGAGACGCGCGCTGAGACTGAACGGATCGCCAAAACCCCGCAATTTGCGCGACAAATCGACGGATGTGCCACCGAGCTCGGTTCCTGCGAACTGGGTGGTGGGCGATGTAGGGCTCGAACCTACGACCCGCTGATTAAGAGTCAGCTGCTCTACCAACTGAGCTAATCGCCCGAACTGTCAGAAATTCCCTCACAGGAGCGGGTCGTTTAGCAAAGCGGACCCGCGATGTCCAGCAAGGTAGCAGCGCTTTCTCCTGTCGCACCACAACCTTCGAAGAGACGAGAAAGCCGCCGATTTCCGGCGGCCTTCTCATGGCTGGCTGTCTTGTTATCAGTATATCGGCGGATCAGAGGCGTCCGGGCTTCTGCTGGTCGGAGCGATCGGAATCCCCGTCACGGTCCTCATCGTGATCGAACCGATCGCCGCTTCGGTCAAAGTGATGATGGTGCCACCGGCTTCCCATTCCGAAGGCGTGATTCATGCGGGTGAGAACCATCAGGCGCCGCTTTTGGCCATCGTCGAGGGTCTTGTAAAGCGGGTCGGCGGCATCAGCGATCTTCTTCAAAGCTGCAGCTGTCTCGGCCATGCGATCCGCGTGTGCGCGGAGCCGCGCCACCTGATCAACGGCCGCCTGCTGCTTTCGCGCGTTATCGTCCTTGCCCTCCTTCTTGTCCTGCATCTTTGCGTTGGCGCGGTCGATCCGGAGCTTGGCGAAATCGCGGATCGCCTTTTCCACCGGCGGCCACAGCTTCTCCTGATCCGGCGTCAGAGTAAGACCGGCATGGATCGCCGCGATCCGCGCATCGGCGATGGCCGTCCGGTCCTGCTGACTGAGTTGCACGCGATGATGGGACCACGGGTGATGCTGATGAGCGAACACCGCGGTGGAACCGACGATGGACAGCGCTGCTACACCGGCGAGAATGGCCTTCTTCATTGGAACTCTCCTTTGTAAGGTCCAACCAAGATGGGTGTACGCAGCGAGCCAAGCAAATTACATCTTCGCAAGGATAGGATCTCTTACGAAGATGTTATGTCGCTTCTCCCAACCGGAACGGCTGTTTCCGTTCAGTCACGCCGCGTCGCGATAATATGTCGCGTATCGATGCGTAGATACGTCGCAGCCCACAAGACCGACGGCACCTCACAGCGTCCGCTTTGCATAGGAAATGAGGAGTTCAGCTCGCGGCGGCTGAAGGCAAGTCGCGCTGATGTTTCATCACGATCTTGTTCAGCGCGCCGAGATAGGCCTTGGCGGATGCAACAAGCGTATCAGGATCGGCGGCCTTCGATGTCATCGCGCGCCCGTCCTGGCTGAGACGCACCGACACTTCCGCCTGCGCGTCCGTGCCCTGGGTCACCGCATGAACCTGATAGAGTTCGAGCTTGGCCTCGTGCGGCACCAGTCTCTTGATGCAGTTGAACACCGCATCGACCGGACCGTTGCCTTCGGCCTCCTCGATCCGGGTCTGACCGCTGATCGTCAATTTCATGGTCGCGCGCTGCGGACCATGAGTACCTGCGATCACCGTCAGCGACGACAGCTTGATGCGATCGTGCGTCGCAGCCATTTCCTCGTCCACCAGCGCAATGATGTCCTCGTCGTAGATGTCCTTCTTGCGATCCGCCAGCGCCTTGAAGCGTACGAACGCATCCTGCAACTGGTTCTCGGCCAGCCTGTAGCCCAGCTCCTCAAGCTTGTGCTGGAAGGCATGGCGGCCGGAATGCTTCCCCATCACCAGCGAGGTCTGCTTCACGCCGACGCTCTCCGGCGTCATGATCTCGTAGGTCTGCGCGTTCTTCAACATGCCGTCCTGATGAATGCCGCTCTCGTGCGCGAACGCGTTGCGGCCGACGATCGCCTTGTTGTACTGCACCGGAAAGGAGGTGGCCGCCGACACCATCTTGGAGGCGCGGGTCAGCATCGTGCTCTCGACGTTGCACCAATACGGCATGACGTCGGCGCGGGTCTTGATCGCCATCACGACTTCTTCCAGCGCGGCGTTGCCTGCTCGCTCTCCGATGCCGTTGATGGTGGACTCAACCTGGCGCGCGCCCCCCTCGACGCCGGCCAGCGAGTTGGCGACGGCGAGCCCCAGATCGTCATGGCAGTGCACCGAGAAGATCGCTTTATCCGCGTTCGGCACCCGCTCGCGAACGGTGATGAACATGCGCCGGTACTCGTCCGGCACCGCATAGCCAACAGTGTCCGGCAGGTTGATGGTGGTGGCGCCGGCCGCGATCGCGGCCTCCACGCATTTGCACAGGTAATCGATCGGGGTGCGGGTCGCGTCCATCGCCGACCACTCGACATCCTCGACCAGGTTGCGGGCCTGCTTCACCGTGGCGGTGATGATCTCCAGCACCTCCGCCTCGCTCTTGCGCATCTGATGCGCCAGATGGATCGGCGACGTGGAAACGAAGGTATGGATGCGGCCCCGGCGCGCGTGTCGCACCGCTTCACCGGCGCGGGCGATATCGCCGGGAATCGCGCGCGCCAGACCCGCGATGACCGCCTTCCTGGCGTTCTTGGCGATCTCCGTAACGGCCTCGAAGTCGCCGACCGAAGCGATCGGGAAGCCGGCTTCGATGATATCGACTCCCATGTCGTCGAGCATCTCGGCGACCTCGAGTTTTTCCTCGAACGTCATGGTCGCGCCGGGGCATTGCTCGCCATCGCGCAAGGTAGTGTCGAAAATAACAACGCGGTCCTTGTCGGACTTGTTCGCGGTAATCATGAAAATGATCCTCTGGTCGGTGCGCCGTATCGGGCGCTCGAAGGGGCTGGTGTTTCTGCGTTCCCCTGAGTGCCCAGGCAACAACTGCCCAGCCGGCGCTCAGGGGCTGATAAGAAGCAGAAGCCCGCCAATCAGCAGGCCGGGCATGGACGCAGCCGGAATCGCTTCGGAACCCGCGGTCAACGCCGCGTGTCCGTGAATTCCTGCCATTTCGCTGCAAACCAGCATTACCGGATCCTTCGGGGGACATTTTCAACGAGAACCATTGACGATTGGTTTCGTTGCCGACCCTTCCTGGACGGATTTTAGCCGAGGATGACCTGACATCGCAATGCCCAAATTCGGTCAACGCTACCGCCGGTCTCGCTTTCCGGCACGGCGCCCCGCAATCGAAACGCGTTTCGGAGCGGGCTTGGTGGGATGGCGAGCGTGTGATACCCCCCGCAAGGCATGAGTGAAACCTCACCGCTGGTCGCGTTTTCGCATGTCGTCAAAAGCTTCAATGGCGGCCGCGCAAGAGGCGGCAATGTCAGAGCTGTGGACGACGTCTCGTTCGACATCGCGGCGGGCGAATTCCTTGCCGTGGTCGGCGGTTCCGGTTCCGGCAAGACCACGCTGCTGCGGCTCGCCAATCGCCTGATCGACCCCGACGCCGGCACGATCACAGTTGCGGGAGAGGACATCGCCGGAATCGACCCGATCGGGCTGCGCCGCCGGATCGGCTATGTCTTCCAGAGCGGCGGTCTGTTTCCGCATATGAATATCGCCGCCAACATCGGCATCACGCCCCGCCTGCTCGGGACGCCGAAATCTGAAATCGCCGCGCGGGTCGACGAACTGCTCGATCTCGTGCAGCTCGACCGCGCGCAGCACCGCGATCGATTTCCGCACGAACTTTCCGGCGGCCAGCGCCAGCGGGTTGGCGTCGCGCGGGCACTCGCCGCGAAACCGCGCATCGTCCTGATGGACGAGCCCTTCGGCGCCCTCGACCCGGTGACGCGTGACGCGCTGGGCAGCGACTATCGCGCGCTGCACGCCAGACTTGGCCTCACCACCGTCATGATCACCCATGACATGACCGAAGCGCTGTTGCTCGCAGATCGCGTCGCTGTCATGCACGAAGGCCGTCTGATTGCCCTGGGTGCGGCGGACGAATTGTCCCGTCTCGACAACCCTTATGTCGGTGAACTGCTCGGCACGCCACGCCGCCAAGCCGAGCGGCTTCAAGCAACGCTCTCGCAGAGCATCCGGCTATGAGCTTGCTTTTCGATCCGCGCTGGAGCGAAGCACTCGGTCACCTGCCCGATTATCTCGGCAACCATGTCCGCGTCAGCATAACGGCGCTGACGCTGGGGCTCGTGATCAGCTTCCCGCTGGCGCTGGCCGCTCGCACAACCGGCCGATGCTGCGCAGCACGCTTCTCGGTTTTGCAAGCATCGTTCAGACCATGCCGGGGCTGGCGCTGCTGGCGTTGTTCTATCCGCTCCTCCTGGCGCTGGCGACATTAACGTCGCAATGGTTCGGCGTCGGATTCTCAGCGTTCGGTTTCTTGCCTTCGGTGTTGGCGCTGACGCTCTATTCGATGCTCCCGGTGCTGCGCAACACCATTACGGGCCTTCAAGGGATTGACCCTGCATTGACGGAAGCGGCCCGAGGCGCCGGCATGACGGCGCGGCAATCCCTCGCCATGGTCGAACTTCCGCTGGCGCTACCGGTGATCATGGCGGGCATCCGCACCGCCGCTGTGTGGGTGATCGGCACCGCGACGCTCTCCACGCCGATCGGCCAGACCAGTCTCGGCAACTACATCTTCGCCGGGCTACAGACCCAGAACTGGGTGTTCGTGCTCTTCGGCTGCATCGCCGCGGCGGTCCTCGCGCTGGTCGTCGACCAGTTGCTGGCGCTGATCGAATCCGGCTTGCGGATACGCCGCCGCATCCATGTATCAATCGGTCTTCTCGGTATCGCAGTTCTCGCCGCGGCCACATTGGCGCCATCTCTGACCCGCACGAAATCCACCACCATCGTCGGCGCCAAAACCTTCACCGAACAATATGTGCTCGCCGCGCTGATCTCGCACCGGCTGCAAGCAGCAGACCTTCCGGCGACGACCCGCGAGGGTCTCGGCTCCAACGTCATTTTCGACGCGCTGGCGAACGACGACATCGATGTCTACGTCGATTATTCCGGCACGCTGTGGGCTAACCAGTTCCATATGCCAGAGCTCAAGCCGCGCCAGGAACTGCTCAGCGAGCTCAAGGCGACGCTGGCGCGACGGAATATCACGCTGCTTGGCGAACTCGGATTCGAAAATGCCTATGCGCTGCTCATGCCGAAAACACGAGCCGACGCGCTGGGCATTCATTCGATCTCCGATCTCGCAGCCCATGCCGGCAAAATGTCGATCGCAGGCGACTACGAATTCTTCGCCCGGCCTGAATGGACGGCTCTGAAAAAGGCTTACGGGTTATCGTTTCGCGAGCGGCGGCAAATGCAGTCGGACTTCATGTATGCCGCCGTCGCTTCCGGCGAAGTCGACGTGATCGCGGGCTACACCAGCGACGGCCTGATCGCGAAATACGGCCTGACCGCGCTTGACGATGACAGACACGCCATTCCGTCCTATGACGCGATCGTGCTGCTGGCGCCGCAGCGCGCCAATGACGCGAAGCTCCGCGCTGCGCTTCAGCCTCTGCTTGGCAAAATCGATATCGCTGTCATGCGCGAGGCTAACCTGCGCGCCACCGGCAATGGCGCGGACAGCTCACCGGCAACGGTGGCTCGCTGGTTGTGGGCGACAATCAACGAGAAATAAGGGGTGAAAAATAAGGGGTAATGACGACGGCGCGCATCGCGGCGCAGCACTGTCTCTTCTTTCCCTCTCCCCTTGCGGGAGAGGGAAAAGCACTACCCGCAAGCCGGCAGATCAGTTCTTCGCCTTGTCGACCATGGCGGCCTTCTTGATCCACGGCATCATGTCGCGGAGCTTTGCACCGACCTCCTCGATCGGATGAGCGGCAAGCCGCGCGCGGGTCGCCTTGAACGAGGTCTGGTTGACCTTGTTCTCCAGCATCCAGTCGCGGGCAAATTTGCCGGACTGAATATCGTCGAGCACGCGCTTCATCTCTTTCTTCGTCTCCGCGGTCACGATACGCGGGCCGGTGACGTATTCGCCGTATTCAGCGGTGTTTGAGATCGAGTAATTCATGTTGGCGATACCGCCCTCGTAAATCAGATCCACGATCAGCTTCACCTCGTGCAGGCACTCGAAATAGGCCATCTCCGGTGCATAGCCGGCTTCCACCAGCGTCTCGAAGCCGTTCTTGATCAGCTCGACGAGACCGCCGCAAAGCACCGCCTGTTCGCCGAACAGATCGGTCTCGCACTCCTCCCTGAAGGTGGTCTCGATGATGCCCGCGCGTCCGCCGCCGATCGCCGAGGCGTAGCTGAGACCGAGATCATGCGCGTTACCCGACATATCCTTGGCAACCGCGATCAGGCAGGGAACACCGCCGCCGCGTTGATACTCCGCGCGCACGGTGTGGCCGGGACCCTTCGGCGCGATCATCAGGACGTCGAGATCGGCGCGCGGATCCAGCAGGTTGAAATGCACGTTGAGCCCATGCGCAAAGATGAGCGCCGCGCCCTTCTTCATATTGTCGTGCAGATGCTCGCGGTAGATGTCGCCCTGCAGCTCGTCAGGCGTCAGCATCATGACAAGGTCGCCCCACTTCGCGGCTTCGGCGACGTCCATCACCTTGAAGCCAGCGCCCTCGGCCTTCTTGGCGGACGCAGAGCCCTTGCGCAGCGCGATCGCGATCTCCTTGACGCCGGAATCCTTCAAGTTCAGCGCGTGGGCGTGGCCTTGGCTGCCATAGCCGACGATGACCACCTTCTTTCCCTTGATCAGGTTCAGGTCGGCGTCACGATCGTAATAAACACGCATGGTTGTTCCTCTTCTGCGGCCACAATCGGCCAGATCACATTTTGCGGATGGCGCGAGCACGCAGCCCGAAAGAGTTGCGTCCGGTTTTTAGGGCTACGGATGCCCGGAAACAAGTCCGCTGCAATGTTTTGGATAATGGAAAAACTTCATTAGTCGTCCGGTAACGAAGGTGGACAGCGCCAAGTGACGAACAGAAGACTATGCGGGAGCGTCGCCGACGGCTGGTTTGCGGCAGAGATAAGCGCCATGGAGCGGCGCATGATAGTCAGCGGATTCCAGCGTGAAGCCAACGTCCTTCAGCATCCGCTCAATCACCCAGCCGAAGGTCGAATGTTCATCGCGCATATGGCTGACGACCTCGCCACGCGGGAAGTCGTGATTGTTGATGTTGAATTCAGCCCACTGCTCGACCGTACGGTCGGAGCCATCCGGCTCGCGGATGAACACGATGTCGCGCAGAAACAGCTGTCCTCCGGGCTTGACGACACGGAACATGCGCGACAGCGCGACCGCCTTCCAAAAATCCGGCAGGTGATGCAGCGTGAACTCGCTCACGACCAGATCCAGGGAATCCGATGCGAGAGCAAAACTGAGCAAGCCAGCCCCCTGAGTCCTGATCGCGACGTTGCCGTCGCGCGCCTGGGCCTCGGCCAGAGCCAGCGCTGCCGGCGCAATATCGACGGCATAGACCTCCGCGCCCATTCTGGCGGCTTCACAAGCGAGCGAGCCGGCGCCGCAGCCGATATCTGCGATCAGCCAGCCCGGACGCACGCCCAGCCTGGCGAGGGTTGCGCGGGCGCGGCTGCCGCTATCGTCGTGATCATAGATCGCGGAGCGCGCGGCAATGAGCGAATCCAATCCCATCCGCCCACGTTCACTGTAAAACCAGTCGCGCGCCAGCATGACCTTACATCCCTTCCGGTCCGCGCCCAATCGCAGCGACACCGGTTCGCGACACCTCCACCAGACCGATCGGCCGCATCAGGTCGACAAACTGATTAATCTTCGAGGTGCCGCCCGTAATCTCGAACACGAAACTCTCATTGGTGGCATCCACCACACGAGCACGAAACACCTCCGCAAGCCGCATCGCCTCGATGCGCTGATCGCCCGAACCCTTCACCTTGACCATGGCGAGTTCGCGCTCGATGGAACGTCCGGTCAGGGTCATGTCAACGACCTGATAGACCGGAATCATGCGGTCAAGCTGATGCTTGATCTGCTGGATCACCATCGGGGTGCCAGTGGTGACGATGGTGATTCGGGAGACGTGCTTCTTGCTCTCGGTCTCGGATACAGTGAGGCTTTCGATATTGTAGCCGCGACCTGAGAACAACCCGATCACCCGCGCCAGCACGCCCGGCTCATTGGCGACCAGCACCGACAGCGTGTGCGTCTCGTTCGGATCGTGGCGCTCTTCGAGAAAGTAGGCGGAAGCGGGCTGGTTCATTGCAGTCTCTCAATTGGTCATGCCCGCGAAGGCGGGCATCCGGTATGCGTCCGCGCCAGCAGCCAAGCGCAACCGTCGCGGCATACTGGATTCTCCGGTCGGGCGGGACGATGACGTCGTGTTGTTTAATAGGACCATGTTTTCCACGGACGTTTCACACCAGCGCCTTGCCGCCGGCAAAGGCGGCCGTGGCCGCATCGTCATTGGCTTCCGCCGGCAAAAGCATCTCGTTATGCGCCTTGCCGGACGGGATCATCGGAAAGCAGTTTTCAAGCGCTGCGACGCGGCAGTCGAACAAAACGGGCTTTCTCACCGAGATCATCTCCCTGATGGCGCCGTCGAGATCGGAGGGCTTGGTCGCCTGCAGTCCGACGCAGCCGAAGGCATCGGCGAGCTTGACGAAATCGGGAAGCGCCTCGGAATATGAGTGCGACAGCCGATTGCCATGCAGCAATTGCTGCCATTGCCTCACCATGCCCATGTACTGGTTGTTGAGGATGAATATCTTGACCGGAAGATCGTGCTGAACCGCCGTCGACATCTCCTGCATCGTCATCTGCACAGAGGCATCGCCAGCGATATCGATTACGAGGCTGTCACGATGGGCCACCTGCACTCCGAGCGCGGCCGGTAGACCGTAACCCATGGTGCCGAGGCCACCCGAGGTCATCAAGCGATGCGGCTCCTCGAAGCCGAAGAATTGAGCGGCCCACATCTGATGCTGACCGACCTCGGTCGTGATGTAGGTGTCGCAGCCTCGCGTCGCCTCGAACAGACGCTGAATCGCGAACTGCGGCAGGATCACGTCGTCGTTCTTCTTGTAGGCCAGCGAGTTGCGCGCACGCCAGCGTCCGATCTCGAACCACCACGGATCGATCTTCGGCGTCTTGCCTTCCGCTTTGAACGCCTGCAACAGGTCGGCCATCACGCTGCCGGCATCGCCGATGATCGGCACGTCGACGCGGATGTTCTTGTTGATCGATGAGGGATCAATATCGATGTGAATCTTCTTCGAGCCCGGCGAGAACGCGTCAGTGCGACCCGTGATACGATCGTCGAAGCGCGCCCCGATGCACAGCATGACGTCGCAATCATGCATCGCCATATTGGCCTCGTAAGTGCCGTGCATGCCGAGCATTCCAAGCCAGTTCTTGCCGGAGGCCGGATAGGCTCCCAGTCCCATCAAAGTCGACGTAATCGGAAAGCCGGCGGCTTCGACCAGCGCGCGCAGCGTCTTCGATGCCTCGCGGCCCGAATTGATGATGCCGCCGCCGGTATAGATCACCGGACGCTTGGCGTTGACCAGCAGCGACACCGCCTTGCGAATCTGTCCGGCATCGCCTTTGATCTGCGGCTTGTAGGACGCGTGGACGTCCGATTTACGTGGCGGCGTGTAGGTGCCGGTCGCGAACTGCAGATCCTTCGGCACGTCGACCACAACCGGGCCGGGACGGCCGGAGGTGGCGACGTAAAACGCCTCGTGCAGCACTTTTGGCAGGTCCTTAATATCGCGCACCAGCCAGTTGTGCTTCGTGCAGGGCCTGGTGATACCGACGGTGTCGCATTCCTGAAACGCATCGTTGCCGATCAGATGCGTCGGCACCTGGCCGGTGATGCAGACCAGCGGGATCGAGTCCATCAGGGCATCGGTCAGTGGCGTCACCATGTTGGTGGCACCCGGCCCCGAGGTCACAAGCACCACGCCCGGCTTGCCGGTAGAACGGGCGTAACCTTCGGCCGCGTGACCGGCGCCCTGCTCATGTCGCACGAGGACGTGCTCGATATCGCTCTGCTGAAAAATTTCGTCATAGATCGGGAGCACCGCCCCGCCCGGATAACCGAAAATGCTTTTGACGCCATGATCAACGAGGGCCCGCACAATCATGGCCGCACCGGTCATCTGATTAGAATCTTGGCGTTCGCTTGGACTCATGGCCGACTCCGGATTCGCGCAGGCTTCCCTCATGTCCGCCAGCGTCGCAAACAATAAAAAAGGGCCTGAAGGGCCCCGGCACACCGCCTTTCCCTTCGGACGGCTTAGCCATCCTGGGCGGTGTTCCGAGTTACGAGGATCAGAACAAGGTTCTTGATAACAAAATTGCGCATTTCTTCGTCAACTTTCCCAAAGGTTGCGCGGGTTATACGAGGTGGATTTGTGCCCGTCAACAAGTGTTTCGAGGGAAATATGCCGATTTCGTGGGTTTGGGAGGGGAACGCCGAGATACGGCGGATCGTCCCGCATATCACAACTCAGATGTGTCCAGCACCTTTCTTGCCTCTTCTGGCCTCACCCAAGCGAACTCTGGCAACTGGTGACGAAACCAAGTGAACTGCCGTTTTGCGTAGTGACGCGTGTCGGCGCGGCCGATCTCGGCAGCCTCCGCCAGCGAAATCTCGCCGCGCAGGTGCCGGATCAGCGCGGGCACGCCGTGCGCCTTCATCGCCGGCAGCAGCGGATCGAGGCGCCGTTGGGCCAGCGCCGCGACCTCCTCCAACGCCCCGGCCGTCAGCATCGCGCCAAACCGCGCGTCGATCCGCGCATAGAGCGCGTCACGATCCGGAGCAAGGAAAACCGCCTTCACGCATCGAGGCGGCAGCAACGGCGGCAAGCCATCGCGATGCCAATCGGTCAATGAGCGCCCCGTCGCCTCGATGACTTCGAGCGCGCGGGCGATGCGAACGCGGTCGCGCGGCTTCAGGCGTTGCGCCGCCGCCGGATCGCACCGCGCGAGAACAGCATGAAGCGCTTCGGCCCCGTCACGTTCGAGGCGCGCGCGGACGTCGTCGCGCACTTGAGGCGGAATCGGCGGCACCGCCGACAGGCCGCGGGTCAACGCTTTGAAATATAGGCCGGAGCCGCCGACGAAGATCGAAAGCCGGTTTTGCGCGCGCGCCTCGGCGAGAGCGGTCCCTGCATCGGCGACCCACATCCCGGCGGAGCAGTTCACGCCGGCATCGACATGACCGTAGAGCCGGTGCGGCAC
Organism: Nitrobacter sp. Nb-311A; assembly: GCF_000152905.1. GTDB lineage: Bacteria > Pseudomonadota > Alphaproteobacteria > Rhizobiales > Xanthobacteraceae > Nitrobacter. The sequence goes on along the minus strand of NZ_AAMY01000004.1, from coordinate 171,087 downwards.
GCGCACCTCCTCCTCAGGCGTCGGCCGCGCCGTGATGATGCGGAGATCGCGATAGACCTGCATGGAGTCGGTATTGATGACGATGCCGCCAGTCCGTTCGGCAAGCGACAGCGCCAGCGCAGACTTGCCGCTCGCGGTCGGCCCTGCGATAAGCACGGCATTCGTCGCCCGCCCGTTTACCTCGCCAGAGTTCTCCCCATCCATGTCACTCGTCGCCACGCTGATCTGCAATCCGGCTAACCCCGCGCTCGATAGCACGGTGCTCGACGGGGCGCGCGCAATTCTGAACAATGCCGGCCCGGCGCACTGGCTATGGGACGAGATCGCGGCCGACATTCCCTTCGAGAGCGAAGAACCCATTCAGACCATTTCGCAGCGCCTGCGCGAGGCGCGCGGCGATCTACCGATCGATGTGGTGATCCAGCCGCAGCTCGGCCGGCGCAAGAAGCTGTTTCTGGCCGACATGGATTCCACCATGATCGGCCAGGAGTGCATCGACGAACTCGCCGATTTTGCCGGCCTCAAGGCGCATGTCGCCGCAATCACCGAGCGCGCCATGCGCGGCGAAATGCAATTTGAAGCCGCTCTGCGCGAGCGCGTAGCGTTACTCAAAGGGCTTCCCGTATCCGTGGTCGACGAGGTGCTGGCAAAACGCATCACGCCCACGCCCGGCGGGCGCGAACTGGTCATGACCATGCGCGCCAACGGCGCCTACACCTGCCTGATCTCCGGCGGCTTCACGCTGTTCACCAAAGCGGTGGCCGCCCTGATCGGCTTTCAAGAAAATCGCGGCAACACGCTGCTGGTCGAAGACGGAAAATTGTCAGGACAGGCCGCCGAACCGATCGTCGGCCGCGAGGCAAAACTTGCGACGCTGATCGAACTGCGCGAGACCTTCGGCCTCGACAATCAGGATACGCTGGCGGTCGGCGACGGCGCTAATGACCTCGGCATGATCCAGAATGCAGGCCTCGGTGTCGCCTATCATGCCAAGCCGGTGGTTGCCACAGCCGCAGCCGCGCAGATCGATCATGGTGATCTCACCGCGCTGTTGTATGCGCAAGGGTACCGGCGCGACGAGTTTCGCGTAGATTTGTAAACTTGCTCTGCGGAAAGCGGCTTCCGGATCGGCTTGCGTTGCAAGCCGTCCGGAATGACAAAGGGCGGTCGCGCCTTACTTCAAGCTCAGCGCCACGAACCGCAATTCGCCGGCGCCGTTCGAGACCATCAGCAGCACCGCCTTTTTGCCGTCCTTCTTCAATTGATCGATACGTTTGCGGATATCGGACGCGCTGCCCACGGCTTCCTGCGCCACCTCGACGATGACGTCGCCGGCGCTGAGCCGCTTCTCGGCCGCGTCGGAATCGGCCTCGACATCGGTGATGATGACGCCCTTGACACTGTCTTTAATCTTGTAGCGCGCCCGCAGGTCCTTGCTGAGCGCGGCGAGATCAAGGCCGAGCGCCTTTTGCGTGACGGGCTTGTCGTCGTCCCCCGGCTTGGTCTTGACCGAGACCGGCAGGGGCTTGTCGCTGTCATCCAGACGTCCCAACGTAACCTTCTTGGTGTCTTCCTTGCCTTTGCGAATGATCACGACCTTGACTGTCTTGCCCACTGCCGTGTCGGCGACGATGCGCGATAAATCTTTCGGCTCCTTAATGTCCTTTCCATCGAAAGCGATGATGACATCGCCGGGTTCGATGCCGGCAGGTTTAGCGGGCCCCTTGTCCTCCACGCCGGCAACCAGCGCCCCGCGGGCCGGTTTGATATTGAGGCTGTCGGCGATTTCATCGGTGACTTGCTGGATACGAACGCCAAGCCAACCTCGGCGCAACTCACCGAACTGCCGCAACTGATCAACAACGCCTGCGACCGTCTTCGACGGCACCGCGAAGCCGATACCGATAGAACCGCCAGACGGCGAGATGATCAGTGTATTCACTCCCACAATCTCGCCCTCAAGATTGAACAGCGGACCACCGGAGTTACCACGGTTAATGGAGGCGTCGGTCTGGATGTAGCTGTCATACGGGCCGTTGTTGATGTCGCGATTGCGCGCCGAGACAATGCCGGCGGTCACGGAGCCGCCAAGACTGAACGGATTGCCGATGGCAATCACCCACTCACCAAGCCGCAACTTGTCGGAATCGCCGAATTTGACGGCCGTCAGCGGATGCGGCGGCTTGAACTTCAGCACCGCAAGATCGGTCTTCTTGTCGACCCCTATGGTTTCAGCCTTGACCTTGGTGCCATCATTCAGAATGACGTTGATCTCGTCGGAATCGGCGATGACGTGATTATTGGTGACCACAATTCCGGCGGCATCGACGATGAATCCGGAGCCGAGCGAGTTTGTCTTATGCGTTTGCAGGCCGCCATTCTTGCCGCCGCGGCGATTCTTGAAGAAGTCGTCGAAGAACTCCTCGAACGGCGATCCCGGCGGAAGTTGTGGAATCAGGCGGCGGCCCTCGCCGTTCTTGACGTCGACCTTTTGGGTCGTCGAGATGTTGACCACCGCGTCGATCACCTTTTCCGCCACATCGGCGATGCCATCGGGACCTCGGGCCAGCGCCGGCGCTGATATCATGGCGCTTGCGATGCTGAGGCAAAGCGCGGTCAGCAGGGAACGCCGGCGAAGGCTCAACGCGTGAATCGCTCGGATCATGTTGCGAGTCTCTCCTGGAGAAACATATTGCCGGACATACACTGCGCCGGACGCCGTACCTGCGCAAGCCGCGAAAACAGCGTTCGCCAATCCATCGGGCTCCCGATTGCGGCAAAAAGCCGGCACTCCGTTCACGAGGTACCGTTGCGGAGTCCGTGCTCCAGAGCATGATCCGAAAAGTGGAAACCGGTTTTCGGAAAAGATCATGCTCAAACAAAAAGATAAGCGGCGAGTCTGATTCAACGCAGTTGAAACAACTCTAGTGCCTGACCAGCCAGATCAGGATAAGGCCCGCGATTGCCGACCCTATACCCACCAGCCGTAAAATGTGTTCCGGTACTGCCAGCGCGCTTTCCATCGCTCGCCGCGTCCAATCCGGCGCCGCGGCGAACAGAAGGCCTTCAAGCATGAACAGAACACCGAGACCGACAAGAAAATCGGCGAAGGCGATGGAACCCATCGATGGCGTCTCCCAACCCTCGCGATGTCGATTTCACGGCCTCGGTGCGGAGGCCGCCGACTGGCCACGAATATGTCCGAAGAAGCGGAAAAAGTCGGAATCCGGCTTCAGCAGAAAACGCGTACCACTGCTTTTCAGTCCGGTTTGATAGGCGCCCATCGACCGATAGAACGCGAAGAATGCCGGGTCCTGATTGTAGGCGTGGGCAAAGAGCCTGTTGCGTTCGCCGTCACCCTGACCGCGAATCTGCTCGGCCGATGAATTGGCCTCGGCGATGATAACGGTCGCTTCCCGATCGGCCTTGGCCCGGATTTCCTGCGCCTTTTGCCCACCCTGAGCGCGGAATTCCGCAGCTTCGCGTTGCCGCTCGGTCTGCATACGCTGGTAGATCGCCTGACTATTCTGTTCCGGCAGATCGGCCCGCCGAATCCGGACATCGACCACGGAGATGCCGTATCCGCCAGCCTCTCTGTCGAGCTGGTCGCGAATGCGGGCCATCAGTTGTTCGCGCTCATCCCGCACGACCTGAATGAATGTCACCTCACCGAGAACCCGGCGTAGCGATGCGTTGAGCAGCGTCGTCAACTGGATATTAGCGACCTGAATGGAGCCCACGCTTTGATAGAAACGCAGCGCATCCTTGATGCGGTATCGCGCGAATGCATCGACAACGAGCCGCTTCTGATCCGACGCAATGACCTCCTGCGACGCCTGCTCGAGGTCCAGAATTCGTTTGTCGATCGCGATTACAGAATCCACGAACGGCGCCTTGAAATGCAATCCCGGCTCAGTGGCGACGCGTATCGGCTCGCCCAGTCGCACGAGCAACACCTGTTCGGTCTGGCTCACCGTGAAAACAGAGCTGTATCCCACCACCAGCAGAGCCATTCCGAGCAGGAGCGCGGCAATCCCTAAAACTCCGATTTTCATCGGGCACCCCCATTCGTCTTGGCAGGCTGGTTCGTCGTCGAGCCACCGCGCCGCGATGTCAATTCGCTCAGCGGCAGGTAAGGCACGATACCCGAGGACGATGAACCCGGATCATACACGAGCTTGTCCGCCTCCCCTAGCACATGTTCCATGGTCTCCAGGTAGATGCGCTCGCGTGTCACGTCCGGCGCCGCCTTGTAGGCCTGGTAGACCTGCAAGAAACGCGAACTCTGACCCTTGGCTTCGGCGATCGCCTGTTCCTTGTAGCCTTCGGCATTCTGTACGATCTGCGCCGCCCGACCACGCGCATCGGGAATGACTCGATTGGCATAGGTCTGGGCTTCGTTCTGCAGCCGCTCGAGGTCGGCACGCGCCGCCTGCACATCGCGAAATGAATCGATGACCTGAGCCGGTGGATCGACCTTCTGCATCTGCACCTGCTGAATCAGAACACCGGCACCATATTGGTCCAGGGTCTTCTGCATGAGTTCGTGCACCGAAGCTTCAATTTTGGTTCGCTCGGACGTTAGAATCGGTTGAATATCCGAACGTCCGACCCACTCGCGCATCGCACTTTCGGCCACCGCTTTCACGGTGCCTTCCGGATTTTGGATGTTGAAGAGGAAGTCACCGACCCCGCCCGGCTTGATCCGCCACAACACGGTGAAATCGACGTCGACGATGTTTTCGTCGCCCGTCAGCATCAGACTTTCCTCCGGCACATCGCGCATCGTGCTGGTGTTCCGAGCCGGGTCCTGAGCCAGCGTCAAACCGATATTGAGGGTTGAGACGCGCAGCGCCTTGGGCAGCAACACGCTCTCGATAGGATATGGCAGGTGATAGTTGAGGCCGGGCTGGACGGTTCGCACATGCTTGCCGAACCGCAGCACCACGCCGAGTTCTTCGGACTGCACGCGGAAAAAGCCGGACATGCCCCAGATTACGACCGCGCCGATCAAGATCAGCAAAACGCCCATGGTGCTCAGATGCCCCCCCGGCAACAGTTGCCGGATGCGCTCCTGGGCCCGACGCAGCAGATCCTCAAGATCCGGCGGCTTGGGCCCGGTCGGCTGCGGGCCGGCCCCCCAAGGCCCTTTTGGACCCTGACCCCATGGACCTCCGGTTTGATTCTTCCACGGCATCGATACTCTCCTCCGCGCGGATGGGCCTTTTAAAGCCTAACCTCGCTCTGTCCATTCGACCTTATAGGGGACGCTCTTCGCCCTTACAACGCGGCTTGTTGATTGAAGGAGCTATATTCGATCAGACAAATGTCAATGCAAACATCAGGGAATGCGGTTAATGCTGCGTCCGACGGCGATATGTCACATAAGAGTGGTCAGCAGTGTCGCCGGCGGCGGCCTTGTTTCGGCAGCGGGCGATTTCATGCCAGATCAAAAGATCGATCGGCGGGAAGACGGTATCGCCATCGACTGTGGCATGAACCTCGGTCACTTCGAGCCGATCGGCTACGGGCATAGAAGCATTATAGATCTCGGCTCCGCCGATCACCGCAATCTCAGTGACCGAGCGCCGCAGGGCATCTCCTTTTGCGATGGCAAGCGCGTCTGCCAGCGATCGCGTCACCAACGCTCCGGCCGCGGTAAAGCCCGGATCGCGGGTGATGACGATGTTGGTTCGTCCCGACAGCGGTCGGCGCAATGAGTCGAAGGTTTTGCGGCCCATTACGATCGGCTTGCCGATGGTGATCGCCTTGAAACGTTGCAGATCGGCTTTCAGCCGCCAAGGGATTTCATTGCGCTGACCAATGATGCCGTTTTCGGCGACCGCAACCACCAGGACGATTTCCGGACGCTGGGGGACGGTCCCGGTCATACCGCGACCTCGGCCTTGATGTGCGGATGAGGATCATAGTTCTCCAGTTTGAAATCCCCGTAGCAGAACGCGAAGATATCCTTCACCTCGGGGTTGATCGTCATCGTCGGCAGCGGCCGCGCCGGCCGCGACAGTTGAAGCCGAGCCTGCTCAAGATGATTCGAATAGAGGTGCGCGTCACCCAGACTATGGACGAAGTCGCCTGGACTGAGCCCCGTGACCTGCGCAACCATCATCGTCAGCAGCGCGTAGGACGCAATATTGAAGGGCACGCCGAGGAATACATCGGCCGAGCGCTGATAAAGCTGGCATGACAGTTTTCCATCGGCGACATAGAACTGAAACAGGCAATGGCACGGCGGTAGCGCCATTTTATCGACATCGGCCGGATTCCAAGCACTGACGATCAGCCGCCGCGAATCGGGGTTGCGCCGGATCATGTCAATGACGTTGGCGATCTGGTCGATACTGCCGCCGTCCGGCGCGGGCCATGAACGCCATTGCGAGCCGTACACCGGACCGAGATCACCATTTTCATCGGCCCACTCGTCCCAGATCGAAACGCCGTTGTCTTTCAGATATTTGATGTTGGTCTCACCCCTCAAGAACCAGAGCAGTTCATGCACGATCGACCGGAGGGGAAGTTTCTTGGTGGTCAGCATCGGAAAGCCGGATGCGAGATCGAAGCGCATCTGATGTCCAAAGACAGACAGCGTGCCGGTGCCGGTACGGTCATGTTTCTCCGCGCCTTCGCGGAGGATTCGTTCGAGCAGATCGTGATATTGATTCATGCCAGTGGCGCTTTCCGGGCGATGAACTTAAGCGTCGGGTCGGTGGGTCTCACCACATTCCCATTATACCCCGCCCCGGAAAATGGATCGGCGAGGCGGCAAAAAATGTGCCGTCCAGCACCCTTTTTTCCTCACGTTTTGCAGACTATATTGAAAGCGCCGGTTCGCCGGCTATGGAAATAAATGGCCGCCGCAATAAACCATTCGGACCCGGGGGCAGTACCCGGCGCCTCCACCAGAGCCCGACTCGGCAGATTTGGGTTCTGGCGGGGGCGAAACAGGATCGACGAGGGCGTAAAGGGCTCGCTTTTTCCCGGTATGGTTCCGCCGTTATCGGGCTATGCAATAGTTGCAAACGACAACTATGCTCCGGTTGCTCAGGCTGCGTAACGCAGTTTGAAAGACCACTCTGAAGTCCTGATGGGTTAAGCTCCGTCAGGCGGGGTTCGGAGGCACCTGGCAACAGAAGCCTCCACTCTTAATCCGTTCACCGCTCCAGCCAACCTGGCGACAAGAAACTTACCGGCCGACCCCAATCGCTGCTGACCCGGCAAAATCGCAGGAGTATCATCGCGAGACGGTGCGAGTCGGCCCCAAATGCTCGCGGCGATTTGCGCTATACTGCCGAGGCGACGAGACCTAATCGATGCCAACCGATCATATTCGCTACGATTTGCTCACGAGCGACGCAATGCGCGGTGTCCTGCGCCGCGTGCTGACGGACGCCGCCGAGCACGGGCTGCCGGGCGAGCACCACTTTTTCATCACCTTCATGTCGAAGGCCGACGGCGTGACGATATCGTCCCGCCTTCTGGCGCAGTATCCCGAGGAGATGACCATCATTCTCCAACATCAGTTCTGGGATCTGACGGTGACCGAGGATCACTTCGAGGTCGGTCTATCGTTCGGCGGCGTGCCTGAGCGCCTCGTGGTTCCTTTCAGCGCGATCAAGAGCTTCTTCGATCCATCGGTCCAGTTCGGATTGCAGTTTGAGCCCGCTGAGACAGAAAAAGCCGAAACAGAGAAGGCTGAGATCGAGACAAATGCGAGCGAACCATCGACCGCGCCCTCCCCGACGGCGCTGGCCGCTCCGGCCGACCATTCCCAGCCTACAGCGGCGGAAACCGAGGACAAACCTAAACCTGGCCAGGGCGCCGAGGTTGTCAGACTGGACCGCTTCCGCAAGAAGTAGCCGGGTTGTTGCATTTGCCGGAGCGCCTTTTCGTGGGACTGACGATCGGGCTGCGCCCGATAGCGGCACCGAACATTCAACATAACGGACTGAAACATGGTTGCGTCATCACGCACGGCGAAAACGCGCACCGAAACCGACAGCTTCGGTCCCATAGAAGTTCAGGCCGACCGCTATTGGGGGGCCCAGACCGAACGCAGTCGACAAAACTTCCGCATTGGAGAGAACCGGATGCCGATGCCGCTGATTCGAGCGCTCGGCATCGTCAAATTCGCAGCAGCACAGACCAATCGGGAGCTTGGCCTGCTCGACCGCCGGCGCGCGACCGCAATCCTTCGTGCGGCGCGCGAAGTGATCGACGGCAAGCTCGACGATCATTTTCCGCTGGTGGTCTGGCAGACGGGTTCCGGCACGCAGACCAACATGAACCTCAATGAGGTCATCTCCAACCGTGCCAACGAGCTGCTCGGTGGCAAACGCGGCGACAAGAAGCCCGTTCACCCCAACGACCACGTCAACATGAGCCAGTCGTCGAACGATACATTTCCGACAGCGATGCATATCGCGGCGGCTCATGGCATCGTGTCTGATCTCGTGCCCGCGCTGGCCGCCCTGCTCAAGACGCTGCGCGAAAAGGAAAAGGCGTTCGCGCATATCGTCAAGATAGGACGGACCCATACCCAGGATGCAACTCCGCTGACGCTCGGACAGGAATTCTCCGGCTATGCGGCGCAGATCGAGAGCGGTCTGGCCCGGCTTCGCACAGCACTGAAGGACCTCTATCCGCTGGCGCAAGGTGGAACCGCCGTGGGAACAGGACTCAACTCGAAGCCAAAATTCGCCAAACTGTTTGCGAAAAATACAGCGCTGCTTGCGAAACTCCCCTTCACGAGCGCTCCCAACAAATTTGAAGCGCTGGCCTCAAACGACGCCTATGTTTTCGTTCACGGCGCGATCAATGCCGTCGCAACAGGTCTGTTCAAGATCGCGAACGACATCCGCCTTCTCGGTTCTGGACCTCGTTCCGGCCTCGGAGAGCTGATCCTTCCCGAGAACGAACCTGGATCGTCCATTATGCCGGGGAAGGTCAACCCCACTCAGTGCGAGGCGGTGACCATGGTCTGTTGCCGGGTGTTCGGAAACCATACGACAGTGACTGTAGCTGGTAGTCAGGGGCATTTCGAACTCAACGTTTACAAGCCGGTTATGGCCTACTGCATGATCGATTCCATACAACTGCTCGCCGACGTCGTGCGCTCATTCACCGAACACTGCATCAAGGGCATCCATGCCGACGAGCAGCGGATCCGCGAATTGATGCAACGTTCGCTCATGCTGGTCACGGCGCTCGCGCCGAGGATCGGCTACGATAACGCGGCGAAGGTCGCTAAAGCCGCCCACGCTCGCGGAACAACATTGAAGGAGGAGGCTCAGCGGCTCGGCTTTGTCACGGCCGCGGAATTCGACCGATTGGTGCAACCCCATAAAATGACGCGACCGGGATGATACAATCGGTCGAACGTTCAATGCCTCTATAAATCCCGTCAGGATGATATTCTAGCGATCAGCGCTTCGTGAACTGATCTATCCCATATTATTGAGCATTTTGGACAAAATTTTCTATCCTGTTGCGATGCATCATGATACATCACAAAATTATAGCCGCTTATGGCGGCGTCGATATTTGCAGTTACGCGTTCCCGGTATTTGAGACAGCGGAATCGGTCATGGGGGATGTGATTAATTTGAACAAGCGCAGGAAGCACGCCGAGCGTAAACAGGCGGCCGCCATCGCTGACGTTAATCGAACACGCTTCGGCCGCACCAAAGCCGAGCGCGATCTTTCCAAACAGAAGATAATGCGAGACATGCGCTTGCTCGATCAACACCGCATCGACGGTGAGGACGCGTCATGAAATCGCCGGTAGTGAAACGATCGATCGTAGTTGCCGGCCACAAGACGAGCGTAAGCCTCGAGGAAGCCTTCTGGAACGGGATGAAGGAAATTTCGAGTCATCGCGACATGACCCTGTCCGAACTCGTCGGGGAGATCGATAGCAACCGCCAACAGGGCAACCTCTCCTCGGCAATCCGTCTCTTCGTGCTGGATTACTTTCGAAGCCGAGCGGCGACGGCCAGATCCGAAAGCAATCCTAGCCTCTGACAGCAGGTATCGATTCTCCGCAGAGCGCCGATACAGTTCTCATCTGTATGTCTGCGCACATCGGCGTCACGATAGTGGTTGGGCTTAGAGCTATTCCGGCTTTGACGGAATCAAAGCCGGGCTCCAGCTTTTTGTTTTGACGCGTTTTCTTGACGCGAACCGGTATCCACTTCGCTCGAAAACGCTATAGGTTATTTCCCGAATACCGGCGGCCGATACTTTCAGCTACTATTTACCTGCACATCGACGATCCGCGTCGCGCCGATCAGGTAAACCGGCGCGTTCCGCCGATGATCCGCAGTACCGCTTTCACAGTTAAACCGAACAGACGTCCGGTGAGATCTCATCGTGCGCCGATGATGACCCCTGCCGGAATACAAATGGAGGCACACATGCAGAACGACGAAAGCGGTGACCGCCGCGGAGAGCCGGGTCTATTACGCGAATATGCAGTTGTTAAACGATCAGTGGTCGTCGGTGGTCACAAGACCAGCGTCAGCCTCGAAGATGCATTCTGGACAAGTCTGAAGGATATCGCGACACGGCGGGGCATAAGCCTTTCCACACAAATTGCTACAATCGATACCAATCGCAGAACCGGCAACTTGTCTTCGGCGATCCGTCTGTACGTCCTCGAGCATTTTCGCACGCGAGCGGCACGCACCATGTTCATCGGCGAGCGGCAAGCACCTTCAACGCAGCTTGCTCCGTTTGGCTCGAAATAGTTTCGGTACTTTCAGCTCCTCACGAGGAGACACCCGGTTCATTCCTCCGGCGCATGCGGCCTTAGCGGCGGCGGACAGGCCCGGGTGCTACGAGCTGGGTCTCCACCGGCAAGCGCGCAACCGGCAGCGCCGGCGGTGCACGGGATGCGTGGGCGGCCGCCGGACGCGAAGACGGTAGCGGGATAGTCATCCGATATCTTGCCGCGAACCGCCGAGGATTTCGCCTTGGTAGTGGAGCATGAGTGACGAGCGCGGCGTCCGTCGCCGGTATATCAGCAGAAAGATCCGACGGCCTGGCCTGAAATGACGCCGGCGCCGGCGAAACGACCGCTGGCCGCTCCAGGCTTTGCTCGATCGAGTCGAGTTTGCGGGTTTCGCGATCGATCGACCTCACCGCAAGCCATGAGGACAACGCCGCGACGTCAATAGTCCGGTGTATGTCCTGGGGCGGTCCAGCTGCGAATATCTGAACTTCCGGACGATCGTTGGCAGACCCGGCCGAGGTCGAAGTAAGCCCGGCGCGGATATCGACTTGATCCGCCGTGATGTCATAACCGCCGGAGACGATCGCCTGCGCGCCGTCCCCATCCAGCGAGGTTGGACTGACGCGCAAACGGCCATTCCTCACCGTGAACGGAATTTGCGCCGATGCGACTGACAGTGGGCCAGCGGACAGAGACCGCTCTACGATCCCCTGCAATTTAGCGTCGCTGAATCCCGCCTCGACGGCGCTATTGATCGCGACGCCGAACAGGTGAGGATCAAGCCCTGAAATTCGCGCATGATCGAGCGTGACCACCCCGTCGCCGGATAGCGCTCCCACCATCGCCGAGGCGCTGCGACCCTGACTGGCGAGTGTGATGCGCGCCGAGGTACGACCGGCAGGCATCGCAAGTGCGCCGTATTGCAATGCTGAACCCTCGACGTTGGTGAACTGAACGGCCGCATTCAAGGCAACGCCTTCGACGGTCTGCCGAACATGGAGGTTTGCCGTGGCGTCGCCATCTCCGATTTTCGCTTTCATCGCATCAAACGTCAGGGAATGACCGTCCCCTTTGACAACGCCGCTGACGGGTCTCAATTCAACGTTTCCCGGCAGCGTCCCGCGTAGCGCTGCAAAAGCGAGCTGAACGCGCCAACCTTCCGGCAGGCCGACGCTCAACGGCTCGGCCGGATCACGCCCGGCAGCGCCGACTGCGAGGCCGAACGCCGTCGCCAGATCGAGCGTGTTGATTCCGAGTTCACCTTCGAGGTGATTCTCATTGCCCAGAACGACCGTAACATGCCCGCGCATACGGGAATCACCGATCGCGCTATCGAGATCGCTGAAGATCAACTTGTCGCCAGCCAGCGTGACACGCGACGACAGCCTGGCCCCCTGAGCATCGGAGCCAGACGACTGAAGTTTCGAGAGCAGCTTGAAACCGACGCGATGAACTGTGAGATTGAGATCGGCCTTTCGATCCGAAGACCACGGCTCCGCCGTTCCTTTTATTGCGGCATCGAGATCGGGTCCCGACATTCTCGCATTCAGCCGGACCGGAGCACGCCATGCTCCCGTCGCTGTAGCTTCCAGTACGGACTGGTTCGCAATCGCGATGACGCGGTCGAGACCCAGCAACATCGGCACGCCCCCGCCGCGCTCCGACGTCAGCTTCGTCCGAAGCGTCAGCTCGCTGTGTGACAATGCATCAAAGTCGGCGGCGCGCACTGCCGCAAGCAAAGGCGCTGCATCCAGCGACAGTGAGCCTTTAAGTTGCGGAAGATCGACGTTGAGTTTCGCGCTGGCATCTGCCTTCTTTTTATCGACAGGGCTCTTAGCAACGTTGAGCGCGAGATGAAGCTGGGCAGCCCCCGCAGTCGCGGGTATCGCATTGAGGCGCGCCGCGACACTCGGTGCGAGCGGAGCAATCAAGCTCGCCATCGGCGCAACCGACTCTGATGTCGCATTCAACGATAACTTCCCGGTCGTATTGACACGGTCGAATGCACCGGAGCCATCGATCATGAGGCCGCCGGAAGAGCCGATTTTCAATTGTTCGAGAGAGATCGCCACTGGCCCGTAACTCAGCTCAGCGAGAAACGGACCCAGTTCCTGTGCCGTCGACATAGCGTGCGCAACATTCAAGGACAGTCGTCCTTCCCCGGACCAACCGCCTTGCGGTGTCGCCGCGCGCACCAAGCTCGCCGCCGCATCGAGATCGAGACGATCCGCCTTGAGTTCAGCTTCGGCCCGCCCACCGTTCTCCGCCGTCAAATCGACAAACGCCAGCCGCCCTTCGACGCTGCCACCCTCGATATCTGCCTTGAGCTGTTCGAAGACAATCTGGCCTGGCTCGACTGTCAATTTGCCCTGCACACGCAGCGGCTTTCGATGTGGATGGGCGACTTCGCCACGGCCTCGCAGCCATGCCATGAAAGTATCGGGATCGGACGAGTCAAGATCGACTGTCCCGTTGAGCCGCGGCGAAGATCCGGGCTTCAGGATTTCACCGTCAACGGCCACACGTGTGGCGCCGGGAGCGTCGAATTCCAGCCGGCTGATCGCCCATGAGGTAGCGTCGCTGCGCAAGTCAGCGCCGAAATCTTGTATCGGGCGGTCGCCCAGCATGATCCGGTCGACCCCGATCTTGATGTCGGCGGCGAGCCGTGGTTTCGGGATTTTTGTTAGATAACGTTGCAATGCCTGCAACAGCTTTGCGGGCGGGTTGCGATCCTTGGCACGCAGGCGATCGGCGTCGAGTTGAGGTGCGGACAATGTAGCGCGGAGCCGGGGCAACGAGCCAAAACGAATGTCTCCTTCACCTGTAAGCCTCAGTGCAGAATCGTCCTTACCGTAACTGACATCGATCTGCCCAAGCCGCGCACCTTTCGGATCGGCCTTGACCTTGGCCGATACACGCCATGGTCTTTGAGCGGGGAAGCCCGAAGGGTTTTTATTGGCGGGTTCTCCCGCTCCTGCGAGTTTCACGGTGCCGTCGAAACGCGGAGTCTGCTCGTCGAATGACAACATGCCATCGACACCGGTGAACTCGGCATGCGTTCCCGGATCGATCGCGACATGAACACGGCTGGCGTTTCCCACACCCGCCTGTGCGAACGAAATTTGGAAAGGATAGCGCGTTCCTGACAACACGAAATTGCCGTCACCGCGCACGGACGCTCCCGATGGCCGCACCCCACCGCTGAAAGCGACGTCGTTCAATTCTAAAGTACTGCGGCTGGCAGCATCATGAAACGCTACGCGGCCCGTGAGATTTAACTGATCAACGGAAAGCGAGCCGAAATTGAACGACAGGGGCCACTCCAACTGTCCTCTCTCATTGAGGCCAAGGTCGAGCGCAACGCCGTTAATCGTCAATTCGGTTGCGCGCCACTCGCCGCGCATCAGCGAACCCAGGCTGAACTCGACGGCGAGAACGTCCGCGTGAACCTTCCCCGGATCGTTCGGACTTCCAACCAGTACCGACTCAAGCCGCAAGGATGGCGACGGCAGCATCCGGGCGTCGATCCCACCTGCGACTCGCACCGGCGCGCCGATCACGCGCGCCGCCTCTGTCTCGAACTGGGAGCGAAAATGGTTCCAGTCGATGAAATGCGGCCCGATCAGCGCGGCGATGAGCGCAACGATGAGTGTGATCGCCAGGCCGAGCAGCGTCGTCTGCACGGTGTCCCCCTCTGACTCGCAAATTTGAGTTCCGCTTCCGCGTGCGTGTTCAGCAAGTCACGACCGGGTTCCAAAGATTGCAGCTTCGGTCCCGGGACGTGGCGAGCACACTAAACGAGTGCCAGCATCGTTATAGTAATATCAACTGTGGCAAAAGTCGCAGCGGGACGGCGGTCAGGCGTCACCCCTGAAACGGCAGCGCCCTTGCGAAAGGATGGCATGGGAGTCCACTGAACCCGTTCCATAAGCCGGTCAACGCTCCAAAAGCTCCATCCCGCATCCAGAGGGCATCTGTCAGAAAATCGTGATGCCCTTCATAACCCCGCGCGCTATACGCGGGGCCTGCCGCGCAACAACCCGATCACTGCCGAGACCAACAACAGGATAAGAGCAACGAAGAAGATGATCTTGGCGATTTCGATGGAGGCGCCAGCGATACCTCCAAAGCCCAAAACGCCAGCAATCAATGCAATGACCAGGAACGTCACTACCCAGTTGAACATGGCTTGGCCTCCGCTTTTCCTGCGCGCTTAGCGCGTGACTTCAAAAAAACAATCCGTCACCGGAACAATGGTTCCCCGCAGCTCTGTGCGAGAAAGTTCTGAAAATGAACGGGTTTCTGGGAACAAAACGCCGAGCGCTACGGCGATCATTCTTGGCCAGGACGCAGAAAAAACGTTACGAAGCGCGTCGCACTATATATTCCTAATCCGCCTAAGAGGGCTCCCCTTCGCCGACCAGTGGTGTCATCGTGGGGAGAGACGATTCGCATGACCGAGCCGAGCAGACTGATCCATAGCCACGTTTCCGAGCACCGGCCTGCCGCCGGCGGCATCGCCGCGCGGGCCGCGGCAGCGCCACGCTATCTGAGCGGGCTCAATCCGGAGCAGCGCGAGGCCGTGGAAACGCTGGACGGACCGGTTCTGGTGCTGGCCGGCGCGGGCACCGGCAAGACCCGCGTGCTGACGACCCGCATTGCGCATATCCTCAGCCAGGGCCGCGCCCGCCCCGGCGAAGTCCTGTCGGTCACCTTCACCAATAAGGCTGCGCGCGAGATGAAGCACCGTCTCGGCCAGATGCTCGGACAATCAGTCGAAGGTATGCCGTGGCTCGGCACCTTTCATTCCATTGCGGGCCGGATCCTGCGTGTTCATGCCGAGCTGGTGCAACTCAAATCCAACTTCACGATTCTCGATGTCGACGACCAGATCCGTCTGCTCAAACAGCTTCTGCAGGCCGACAACATCGACGACAAACGCTGGCCCGCGCGGATGCTGGCCGGATTGATCGACGGCTGGAAGAACCGTGGACTGACGCCCGCGCAGGTGCCGCCGGGCGAAGCCTCCGTATTCGGCAATGGTCGTGGCGGCAAACTTTACGCCGCCTACCAGGCACGGTTGAAAATCCTCAATGCAGCGGACTTCGGCGATCTGCTGCTTGAGAACATCCGGCTGTTCCGTGAGCATCCGGACGTGCTGCGGCAATACCAGAATCGCTTCAAATTCATCCTTGTCGACGAGTATCAAGATACAAACGTCGCTCAATATCTGTGGCTGCGATTGCTGTCGCAGACGCCTCCTTCAGCACCCGCGCTTTTTCCGGTTCCCTCTGCGGAAGAGGGTCCGGACGCGCGCACGGCCCGGTCCAAAAACATCTGCTGCGTCGGCGACGACGACCAGTCGATCTACGGCTGGCGCGGCGCCGAGGTGGATAACATCCTGCGCTTCGAGCACGATTTTTCAGGCGCCAAGGTGATCCGGCTGGAGCGCAACTATCGCTCGACCGGCCATATCCTCGCCGCCGCCTCCCACCTGATCGCGCATAATGAAGGCAGGCTCGGCAAGACGTTGCGCACCGAGGATATCGACGGCGAGAAGGTCACCGTCACCGGCTCCTGGGATTCCGAGGAGGAAGCCCGTGCCATCGGCGAGGAAATCGAACAGCTCCAGCGCGCCGGCGAAAAACTGAACGAGATTGCAATTCTGGTGCGCGCCTCATTCCAGATGCGCGAGTTTGAAGACCGCTTCGTCACGCTTGGCCTGCCCTATCGCGTCATCGGCGGTCCGCGCTTCTACGAGCGCGCCGAAATCCGTGACGCGCTTGCTTATCTGCGCCTCATCAACTCGCCGGCCGATGATCTTGCCTTCGAACGCATCGTCAATGTGCCGAAACGTGGTCTGGGCGACGCCACCGTCCAGATGCTGCATGGGATCGCGCGAAAGCGGCAGATCCCGCTCAGCGAAGCCGCCCGCGCCGTTGTCGAAACCGACGAGATGAAACCGAAAGCGCGCGGATCGCTGCGCGCCTTGCTCGAGAGCTTCGACCGCTGGCGCTTGCAGCGGGAGTCCATGCGGCATACCGAACTTGCCGAAATCGTGCTGGACGAGAGCGGCTACACCGAGATGTGGCAAAAGGACCGCTCGGCCGACGCCGCGGGCCGCCTGGAGAACCTGAAAGAGCTGATACGCTCGATGGAAGAGTTCGAGAACCTGCAAGGCTTCCTCGAACATATCTCTCTGGTGATGGATCGCGACGGCGCCGCGGACGAGGATGCCGTCTCGGTGATGACTCTGCATTCCGCCAAGGGGCTCGAATTCGATACTGTCTTCCTCCCAGGCTGGGAAGAAGGTCTGTTTCCCCATCAACGTGCGCTGGACGAGCAAGGACGCGCCGGTCTCGAAGAGGAGCGCCGCCTCGCACACGTGGGGCTGACACGGGCGCGCCGACGCGCAAAACTTTACTTCGCCACCAATCGCCGCATCCACGGCTCGTGGTCGACCACGATCCCGTCCCGCTTTCTCGACGAACTGCCGGCGCAGAATGTCGAGATCATGGAATCGAAAGGCGGGTCGGGCTGGGGCGGATCGGGCGGTTACGGCCCCTCTCGTTTCGACAACGTCGAGTCGTTCGGATCGAGCTATGCGACGCCCGGCTGGCAACGCGCGCAGGCCAATCGCGGCCGGGGCGGGTTCAATGAGGCAGGCATGCCCTACAATGCGAACCGATCGCAGTCGAAGCGTGCGCCGTTGATCATCGAAGGAGAATTGATCGCGAGATCCACGGGCTCGGACTCCGAATTCTCATTGGGCGACCGGGTCTTTCATCAAAAATTCGGCTACGGGCAAGTCGCAAGGATCGATGGAAACAAGCTGACCATCGCCTTTGAAAAAGCCGGCGAGAAAAAGGTAGTCGATAGCTTCGTCGAGCGGGTGTGACCGAATTGCGAACCGCCGCCTGCACTCCTATCTGTTGACCTGCATTCACCATCGTCCCGCCATTCGGCCTCGATATCATCTCTCTCTTCGTTCCTCTCCACCCGCTTACAGCGCATCAAGCCTCGCATGTCGTCCATGATATCCATTTCCGGTTTGTCGAAGGCTTACGCGTCCGGATTCAAGGCACTGAAGGGTATCGACCTCGATATCAAGCGGGGCGAAATCTTCGCGCTGCTCGGCCCCAACGGCGCCGGCAAGACAACGCTCATCAGCATCATCTGCGGCATCACCAATCCGTCCGCCGGTCAGGTGCTGGTCGACGGTCGGGACATCCGCCGCGACTATCGGGCGACCCGCGCGATGATCGGCCTGGTTCCGCAGGAGCTGCATACCGATGCGTTCGAAACGGTCTGGGCGACCGTCAGTTTCAGCCGCGGGCTGTTCGGAAAGCCCAGAAACCCGGCTTATATTGAAAAGGTCCTGAAGGATCTCTCCTTGTGGGACAAAAAAGACAACAAGATCGTCACGTTGTCGGGCGGCATGAAGCGGCGCGTGATGATTGCGAAGGCGCTTTCGCACGAGCCGCAGGTACTGTTTCTCGACGAGCCCACGGCCGGCGTCGATGTCGAATTGCGAAAAGCGATGTGGGACGTGGTGCGCGCGCTGCGAGCCTCCGGCGTCACGATCATCTTGACGACGCATTACATCGAAGAGGCTGAAGAAATGGCGGACCGGGTCGGCGTCATCAACAAAGGCGAGATCATTCTCGTCGAGAAAAAAGCCGCACTGATGCAGAAACTCGGCAAAAAGCGATTGAAACTCCATTTGCAAAGCAGGATCGACATCGTCCCAGCAACGCTGGCAGCTTACAACCTCGAACTCGCCGCAGATGGCGGCGAACTCATCTACACCTATGACACCCGAAGCGAACACACCGGAATCACCAGCCTGCTGGGCGATCTTCGTGCCGCGGGTATCAGGTTTTCCGACCTCGACACTACACAAAGTTCTCTGGAAGAGATCTTCGTCAGCCTTGTAAGGACCTGACATGAATTTCGGAGCCGTGCAGGCGATCTACAAATTTGAGATGGCGCGCACCTGGCGCACGCTGCTGCAAAGCATCGTATCACCGGTGGTCTCGACCTCGCTTTATTTCGTGGTGTTCGGCGCGGCGATCGGATCGCGCATCACCGAGGTCGAGGGCATCAGTTACGGTACTTTCATCGTGCCGGGACTTATAATGCTGTCGGTACTGACTCAAAGCATTACCAATGCATCGTTCGGCATCTACTTTCCGAAGTTCATCGGCACCATTTACGAGATATTGTCGGCGCCGGTCTCCTATTTCGAGATCGTGCTGGGTTATGTTGGAGCCGCCGCCACCAAATCGATTATTCTGGGTTTGATCATTCTGGCCACCGCGGGCCTGTTCGTGCCATTGCACATTCATCACCCGATATGGATGCTGACCTTTCTGTTACTTACCTCGGTGACTTTCAGCCTGTTCGGCTTCATCATCGGGATTTGGGCCGATGGTTTCGAAAAATTGCAGATGATTCCGATGTTGATCATCACGCCGCTGACATTTCTCGGAGGAAGTTTTTATTCGATCAACATGCTGCCGCAGACTTGGCAAACCCTCGCGCTGTTCAATCCCGTCGTCTACCTCATCAGCGGATTCCGGTGGAGTTTTTACGAGATCGCTGACGTCAGCGTGTCCGTGAGTATTGGGATGACAGTCGGTTTTCTTGCAGCCTGCATGCTGGTCGTATCGTGGATATTCCGAAGCGGCTATCGACTCAAAAATTAATCTCCCCTCTGCAAATCACAGACCGCGCCGGGTTTCACCCGGCTCGCGGTCTGCGCGTAGGGAAACTCTTAATCAACGCCGATAGCAGTGGAAATGCCCACGCTTCCAATAGCCCCGGCATCGATGCCCCCGATAGGGACCCCGATCCGGAATGCCGAGCACGCCTCTGACTCCGCCGACCGCACCGCCGACGCCAGCGCCAATCGCGCCGCCAATTGCGCCACCCACCGGCCCCGCCGCGCGATGACCCTCGTACGCGCCCTGGTTGGCACCGCGCTCCATACCGCCGAAGACGCCCTGCGCATGCGCTTGATGCGGAAGGGAAAGCAGGGCCAGCGCTGCGGCAGCAGCGACCACCGCGATCCGCAACCGGAAAGACGATTCGATCGGCAATGCTAGGGTTTTGGTCCTCATCGGTATCTTTATCCTCATGGTTGAAGGGGAACGTTGAACGGGCCGTGATCGCTGGATTTGCGGTAAATATAACGCATTATCCTATCGGAAGTTCCTCAGACGTCGCACGGCGCTTTTCAAGCCTATTTCATCCGACGTTTCCTCCCCGCCTTGGTTGTGCCGCTTCGTAAGTTAACGATGACGCAAACCCACTATTGGAAGCACATCTTCTTGAGCGCATATTATTTTTTGAGCGCATATTTATATTAGCTCGGGAACGGTAGGCTGGAGTCGAGGCCCTAGGTAATGCGTAAAATTTTTATTCCTGCTGCTACTCTGCTGTTTCTCATTGCTGGTAGCGTTGCCCAGGCAAAGGTGTCCATTCTGGTGGACAAGGACAATCAGCAGATGATCGTTTCCGTCAATGGCGTCGAGCGCTATCAATGGCCGGTCTCGACCGGTAATCCGTCGCACGAAACTCCGAACGGTAAATTCCAGACTTTCCGGATGGAAGCTAACCATTTCTCGAAGGAGTTTGACGACGCGCCGATGCCGCACTCGATCTTCTTTACCAAGATAGGTCATGCCATCCACGGCACGTTCTCCGAAGGTAGCCTCGGCATCCCCGTCTCGCACGGTTGCGTACGTATATCGCGCGTCAACGCCAGCACCCTGTTCTCTCTTGTGAAGAAAGAAGGCGTCCTCAACACCACCGTCACACTGACCGGATCGTCGCGCGTGGCGCTGGCGCGACATCCACGCGGCAAGCTGAAAACTGATGTCGCCCGTCGCGACCAGGTGCCGAACTATCAATCCTACGATGCCGCGGGAAATCCCGTGGATCTGACGCCTCGGCAGATCGCACCTGGCTGGCAGCCGCAAGCTGCGACTCGCGACGACGACGGCTATATCTATCCGGCGGACGGCAGTTCGCACGATCAGCGCTATCCCGCTCCGCGCGGTTATCGTCCTCGATACGGCGCGCAGAACGTCCCCCCACGACAGCAATACTACTACGGCGATCAAAGAGATTACGGGTATGCGCAGCCTTACCAACCCCAGGTCCATGCACCGCGACCCTATCGCTCGCGCGGCCTGTTTTCGGACTTCGACGACTGACGGCTACTAATCTTCCATTATTACGCTGCTATAGCCGTTATCTTTGAAGATACTGAAATCATCATTGTCCAGTCCCAAAAAAGCGAACAGTCATCCGGGATCCGGCAAACAAAATGCACGACAACCGGTTTCGACCGGACACAGGCCGCCAACGCAAAGCCTGTCAGCAGGCTGAAATCGGCTCCGCTCATCGGATAAAAAGCCTGAAAAGCGACAGTCAACCCGTCTGAGAACCTTGAAACAGATATGTCAGACACTGACGTGGTCATCATCGGCGCAGGCCACAACGGTTTGACATGCGCAACCTATCTCGCGATGGCCGGGCTACGCGTCAGGGTCGTGGAGCGGCGCAAGGTGGTGGGCGGCGCGGCCGTGACCGAGGAATTCCATCCCGGTTTCCGCAATTCGGTTGCAGCCTACACCGTCAGCCTGCTCAATCCGAAAGTCATTGCCGACCTGCAGTTGCATCACCACGGCCTGCAGATCGTCGAACGCCGCGCCCAGAACTTCCTGCCCGCTCCCGACGGCCGCTACCTACTCACAGGTGAAGGTCGCACCAGGGCATCGGCGGCTCGCTTGAGCGAACGGGACGCCGCCGAATTCGACGACTTCATGCGCGAACTCGAAGAGATCGCCGATGTCGTCCGCCAGTTCGTACTCCGCGCGCCGCCAAACCTCACCGAGGGATTTGGCCTCAAGGCAGCGGGCGAACTCGTCAACGCAATCGGCTCCGCTGAAATCCTGCGCGGGCTTTCGCTGGAGCAACAACGCAGCCTGTTCGATCTCTTTACCCGATCGGCAGGCGACATGCTCGACGACCGCTTCGAAACCGATCTCATCAAATCCCTGTTCGGCTTCGACGCCATCGTCGGCAACTATGCGAGCCCCTACGCCGCCGGTTCGGCTTACGTGATGCTGCACCATGCCTTCGGAGAAGTGAATGGCAAGAAGGGCGTCTGGGGACACGCCATCGGCGGCATGGGCGCGATCACCCGGGCGATGGCGGCGGCCGCCCGCGCGCATGGCGTGGAAATCGAAACAAACGCGGGCGTGCGCGAGATCATCGTCGAAGGGAAGCATGCAACCGGCGCCGTGCTCGACGACGGACGAACAATCCGCGCAAGATATGTGGCGGCGAACGTCAACCCGAAGCTGCTCTATACACGGCTTTTGTCCGCCGACACGCTCCCGCCCGCCTTTCTCAACCGCATCAAGAACTGGCGCAACGGCTCCGGCACCTTTCGCATGAACGTCGCGCTTTCCGGCCTGCCCTCGTTTTTGGCCTTGCCGGGCGCGGGCGACCATCTCAGCGCCGGGATCATCATCGCACCCGGTCTCGACTACATGGACCGCGCCTGGCAGGACGCGCGCACGTTCGGCTGGAGCCGCGAACCGGTGATCGAAGTTCTGATCCCCTCGGTGATCGACGACACGCTCGCGCCGCCCGGCCGCCATGTGGCCAGCCTGTTCTGCCAGCACGTCGCGCCGCAATTGCCCCAGGGCGCGTCCTGGGACGACCATCGCGACGAGGTCGCCGACCTCATGATCGCGACCGTCGACCGCTACGCGCCGGGCTTTGCCGCCAGCGTGATCGGCCGGCAGATCCTGTCACCGCTCGACCTCGAACGTGAATTCGGATTGCTGGGCGGCGACATCTTCCATGGCGCGCTGACGCTGAACCAGTTGTTCTCGGCCCGGCCGATGCTGGGCTACGCCGACTACCGGGGACCGCTGAAAGGGCTCTATCACTGCGGCTCCGGCGCGCATCCCGGCGGCGGCGTCACGGGCGCACCCGGCCATAACGCCGCGCGCGCCATTTTACGGGATCACCGGGCGCTGTTCGCTCGCCGCTGACGATTGGCAGCACATGGACTGTCGCCCGCGATGCCAATTCCGAGCAAAACCCGCTTTGGCGTCGAGTGGAGGAGTTATGGAGTGGAGAGTTACGGTTGTTGAAAACCCCGTGCGAAGCCTGGGATCATACTGGGGAAATCCTGTGGATATCCCTGTGGAAAAGTGAGTGAAGCTTCTTCCGCGTCCCGCACGCCGCCTTCGTGGTAAACGCGCCCCCTGTCACCGCATCCCGCCGCCGGTTTTCGCTCGTGCATTTTCCATCGTCTAAGTGTCCAATTTACACTAAAGCAAAGGCTTGGCGAAAGCAGGCAAGTTCTGGGGGTTGAGGTGCTGCAAATTCTCGGCCGGGTCTTTCTGGCGATTTTAGTCCCGACATATCTGGGTTATGTCGGCGCATCATTGAATATTTTCGATATCTACTTGCTCGTGGCCGCTTCCTGGTCGCTGTGGGCCTATGCGCAGCCCGGACCGCAACAGCTTTGGGCGAGCGGCGGCATCATTGCGATTCTAAAGGGCTGGCTTGTGATGGTGTTCGCCATTCTCCTGGTCGCCGGACCAGCCTATGGCATCGGCTATCTCATTGCCAAATATACGTGAGCTGAGGTCCTCCGGGATCCTTCCCCCCGGGATAAGCTTTGGACTGCCGATGACCAATGAGATTTCGCCGGCAACAAGCCGCGCCGCCTTCGCCATCGGGGCGGAGCAGGTCGCGCGGCGGACCGTCGACTTTCTGTCCGAGAGTCTGAAGGACGGCGAGGCTGCCATTGCCGCATTCGAACGTCCCGACGGTTGCTGGAATGTCGCGGTTCACTTCGCCGATCCCCCGGATGAAGCGCGAATCCGCGCGCTGGTCGCCTTGATCGCCGGCGATGAGGTCGCCCAGGCTGTTACCTTCGATAGCATCGCCGCCAGGGACTGGGTCGAGGCCAGCCTTGAAGGGCTGGCGCCGGTCCCCGCCGGCCGCTTCGTCGTCCACGGCCGGCACGACCGCGCCCGCGTTCCGCCCAACAAGCTCGGCATCGAGATCGAGGCCGCGCTGGCGTTCGGCACCGGCCACCACGGCACCACCCGGGGCTGCCTGCTGCTGCTCGATCAGGTGCTGCGCGGCAAAATGCCGAGGCGCATCCTCGATCTCGGCGCGGGCACCGGCGTCCTGGCCATCGCCGCGGCCAAGGCTTCGCGCCGGAATGTGCTGGCGAGCGACATCGACCCGCGTTCGGCGGCCGTGGCGAGAGAGAATGCCGCATCGAACGGCGTCGGCAATCTTGTCCAGTCGATCCGCGCGACCGGCTTTTCCGCGCCGCCGTTTCGCACACGCGCGCCGTTCGATCTGGTGCTGGCGAATATCCTCGCCAATCCGCTGCGGCAGATGGCCCCGGCAATGGCGCGTCACCTCGCGCCCGAAGCCATGGTGATCCTCTCGGGGCTGCTGCCACAACAAACCCGCGGCGTCATCGCGGCGTACCGCGCGCAGGGGCTGGTGTTGATCCGGCAGATCCGGATCGACGGATGGTGCAGCCTGCTGATGCAGAACAGGGGGTGACTCCCGGGCCGCGTTGCGCAGCCCTGCCCCCGATTCCGGAGCATTCTCGCTTCTGATTCAATCAGAAGCGACGTTCCTTTAGTGGAGGCGTTTTCTTCACGCGAACCGGTGTCCACTTCGCTTGAAAACGCTATATGATGCCGAAACAATGTTCGAGGCCCATTTCCAGACATTCGAGGACCCCGAAGGCGGCGTCGCGCTGACCGCCCGTCTGGCCGCGTTTCGCGAGGAACTGGTGCGGCGGCAACTGACCGGGTTCGTGATCCCGCGCGCGGACCAGCAGCAGAACGAGTATGTCCCGCCTTCCGAGGAGCGGCTGGCCTGGCTCACCGGTTTCACAGGATCGGCTGGCCTTGCCGTCGTGCTGCCGACGAAAGCCGCCGTATTTGTCGACGGGCGCTACACTTTGCAAGCGACGCAACAGGTGGATGTCCGGGCCTGGAGCATCGCCTCGCTAGCCGATCCGCCGCCGGAAAGCTGGCTGGCGGAGCATCTCACAGCCAGCGACCGCCTCGGCTACGATCCATGGCTGCACACCTCGGCGGCGGTCGAACGCCTCTCGGCGGCTTGCACGAAGGCGGGCGCCGAACTCGTTCCGGTGCAGAGCAATCCCATCGACGGCATCTGGACCGACCGTCCCGCGCCGCCGCTCGGCCCGGTGACGATCCATGGCGCGACGTTCGCGGGTGAAGCCGAGACCGACAAGCTGACGCGCATCCGCGCCGAGATGACAAAGCTCGGCGTCGATGCGCTGGTGCTGTCGGATTCCCACGCGGTGGCCTGGACCTTCAACATTCGCGGCGCCGATGTCTCGCATACGCCGCTGCCGCTGTCCTACGCCTTGGTGCCGAAGGACGGCCGCCCCACCATCTTCATCGATCCCCGCAAACTCTCCAACAGCACACGCGATCATCTTGAACGCAACGCCGATGTGCGCGAGCCTGACGAGCTAACCGGCGCGCTGGCGCGGGCGGCGCAATCCGGCGCGGCGATCGCGCTCGACAAAGCCACCGCCGCCGACGCGCTGAACCGCCTGATCACTTCCGCCGGCGGAAAGCCGGTGTGCGGTAACGATCCCGTCGCGCTTTTGAAGGCGGTGAAGAACCCGACCGAGATCGAAGGCGCCCGCGCCGCGCATCGGCGCGACGCCGTAGCGCTGGTGCGGTTTCTCGCCTGGATCGATCGCGAGGCGCCGAAGGGCACGCTGACCGAAATCGACGCAGTCGAGGCGCTGGAAACCTTCCGCCGGGAGACCGGCGCACTGAAGGACGTTTCCTTCCCGACCATCGCAGGCACCGGGCCGAACGGGGCCATCGTCCATTACCGCGTCACCCGCATGAGCAACCGCCGTATCGTGCCCGGCGATCTGCTGCTGATCGATTCCGGCGGACAATACGAGGACGGCACCACCGACGTCACCCGCACCATCGCCATCGGCTCGCCCACCGACGAGATGCGCGACCGCTTCACCCGCGTGCTGCGCGGCCACATCGCCATCGCCCGCGCGGTGTTTCCCGACGGCACCACCGGCGCACAGCTCGACACGCTGGCGCGGCAATTTCTCTGGCAGGCGGGCGTCGACTTCGAGCACGGCACCGGCCACGGCGTCGGCAGCTATCTGTCGGTGCATGAAGGTCCGGCGCGGATCTCGAAGCTCGGAACCACGCCATTGAAGCGCGGCATGATCCTGTCCAACGAGCCGGGCTATTATAAACGTGGCGCGTTCGGCATCCGGACCGAAAATCTGGTGCTGGTCACGGCCGCGGAGATCGCCCAGGCAGAGAAGTCCATGAACAGCTTCGAGACCCTGACCCTGGCTCCGATCGACCGCCGCCTGATCGATCACCACATCAGCAAGAAAGAGCTGATGTGGCTCAACGACTACCACGCCCGCGTCCGCCGTGAGGTGCGCCCGCATCTCGACGAGGCCACGAAAGTCTGGCTCGACGCCGCGACCGCGCCGCTACCGTAGCGCGCGCGAGGCTTGCTTCGTTCGCGCCACGCCCAAAAGAGGACGCGCGAAACGCCGGACGCAGGGCGCGACAACAAAAGTGGGTACCGGTTTTGCGTCCGGTCGCGCCAATTCTCAAAGTGGCGCGTGGCCTGGTCGCCGAAGGAAAGCAAAACGCGCAACAGTTTTCGTATCATAGAAAAATAAGAGCACCGTTGACATTTGGGTGGTGTAACCTCGGCCATCACTTGCTCGTCGCTTATCTTTTTGTTTGAGCATGATCTTTTTCCGAAACCGGGTTTCCACTTTTCGGGATCATGCTCTAATATTCTACCTTCGGAAACCATGTCTCCCCTCGCCCGTCAGGCGTCATGTCGAGAAGATTCCACAAGGGATCGGCCATGTCGCCCGCGCGGTGGTGCTGGCCCGGCGCGGCCCGCGCGAAGGCCATCTCCGAGCCCCAGAAGTGATGCATTTTCCCGTTGCGCTTCTTGAAGACGTTGAAGATCGTCTCGTCCCAGTTCTGGCCCACCGGCACCCTGTGCTGAAGCCTCATGGCTTTTGACAGCTTGGTAGTGTCGCCGAAATAATCGCCGTCGTAGCAGTTGCCCGCGGTCGAGAGCAGCGACAGGTGCTGCCAGCCGCGCTGGCGCGCGAAGGCGGTGAGCCGCGCGATCGGCGATTTGGCGACGACGTGAAACGCCGCGCGCTGGGTGAGATGCCGCGCCGCGCCGTCGATGCCATCGAGAAGATGCGCGCAACCGGAGCATGGGGAGTCGCGCTCGGGACCGTACATGAAGCTGTAAAGGATCATCGTATCGTGCGGCCCGAACAGCTCTGACATCCTCACCTTCTGCGGCATCAGATTGTCGCCGATGCGCTCGAACACATAATCCCACGGCACCTCGCCACCCAACGGCAGCGCGCGACGCCGGGCCGCGACCGCTTCGATTTGGGCGCGCAGCTTGATCTCCTCCTCCAGCAATCGGTTGCGCGCGTCTCGATAGCCTTCACTCTCGTTCGGATATCGTAGATGTTCCATCGGGAGCCTCGCGGAATGCCTGGGGATCGCCAGGGTCTTTCACTGCTTCCCGGAAAGAAAATGGTGAAAGACTCCAGCTTTAGTCTGACGCGTTTTCTTCACGCGAACCGGATTCCACTTCGCTCGAAACGCGATAGCGGGATCGAACGAAGAAAACGCCGGGCCTGGAGCCGGGTTCCGGAGGAGAGCCGCGCGATAGCAGTCTCCCCAACAAAAAAGCCCCGTCATTGCTGACGAGGCTCCCTGAACGCCCGTTTCATTGAAACGAAGCGCGAAGAAAACGTGTCCCGGTTCATCCGCGGGTGACAACGCTTTCCGATTCCCGGCATGATGCACGGCCATCATCACAAGGGGATGACAGCCAGCGCGACCATGATCGATTCTATACGTTGAGCGGGATGCGAGCGGAAAACCGCTCCGCACTTTTCCTCATCCTGCTCTATGCGAGCGAGAGATTTTCCGCGCTGACCTTGCCGCGCATCTTGTCGGTCTTCACCTCGAAGGTGACCTGCTGGCCCTCATTGAGGCCGCTGAGGCCCGCGCGCTCCACCGCGCTGATATGCACGAACACGTCGTTGCCGCCGTTGTTCGGCTGGATGAAGCCAAAACCCTTCTGGCCGTTGAACCACTTTACTGTACCTGTCGTCATCGGAGTCGTCCTTATTCCAAAGCGCGCATATGCGCGTTGTCCGCGCACGATTGCGCGAATCATCCAATCTCAGCGATGTCTTTGGAAAGGAGCCTTTGTCTTTGAAAAGACCTGCGGCGCTCTAACAAAACCAATGCCGGCAATCGAATACCCGTCCCTATGACACTTCTCGGCGGAGAAGGCAAATCCCGTATCTGCTCTGGCATTTCGGCGAATGATGCCTATATGAGTTCCATGAGCAAGTCTCCACCGAGTCCAGCACAGCTGGCCCGTAACGAACGGATGCGCACGGCAGCCATCGAGGGCGCCAAGGCCCGCGCCGATATCGAAGCGCGCGATGTCGCCATACGCAAGAACATGGAGCGCCTGCGCGCCCTGCGGCTTGCGAAGGAAGCCGAAGAGGCGGCGAAACCTAAGCCGGTGAAAGCGCCGGCCCGGGGCAGGAAGGCAGCGCCCAAACAAACCGCCAAGCTCTCGGATTTCCTTGCCTCGCAAAGAAGCACCGGCCGAACCACTTGATGGGCCGCGTGATCCTGCGAAAGATTAAACAGAATCTAAAAAGCCCCGGTCGTTCCGGGGCTTTTAGAGACTTTCACCGCTTCATGGAAACGGTGAAAGTCTCTATCTTTATGTTTTGACGCGTTTTCTTCACGCGAACCAGATTCACTTCGCTCGAACACGCTATAGCGTTCCACCGTCATGCGCGGGAGGCTTCAGGCGAGCATGATCGGGTCCGAAAACCCGTGCCCACTTTGCGCTGGCGCGGCCGTTCGGGTCGGGATCATGCTCAATACCGGTAGTGATCGCTCTTGAACGGGCCTTCAACCTTGACGCCGATGTAGTCGGCCTGATCCTTGCGCAGTTCGGTGAGCCTGACACCGATCTTGGCGAGATGCAGCCGCGCCACCTTCTCGTCCAGCGACTTCGGCAGCACGTAGACTTCTTTTTTGTACTTGCCGTCCTTGTTGTTGGCGAACAGTTCGATCTGCGCCAGCGTCTGGTTGGTGAACGAGGCCGACATCACGAAAGACGGATGCCCCATGGCATTGCCGAGATTCACCAGACGGCCTTCCGACAACAGGATCACGCGCTTGCCGTCCGGGAAGGTGATCTCGTCCACCTGCGGCTTGATATTGTCCCACTTCAGGTTCTTCAACGCTCCGACCTGGATCTCGTTGTCGAAGTGGCCGATATTGCAGACGATGGCGCGATCCTTCATCGCGCGCATGTGCTCGATGGTGATGATGTCCTTGTTGCCGGTGGCGGTGACGAAGATGTCGGCGCGCGGCGCGGCGTCCTCCATGGTCACGACCTCATAGCCTTCCATCGCCGCCTGCAACGCGCAGATCGGATCGATCTCGGAAACCATGACGCGGCAGCCGGCCTGGCGCAGCGAGGCCGCCGAGCCCTTGCCGACGTCGCCGAAACCCGCGACCATGGCGACCTTGCCGCTCATCATCACGTCGGTGCCGCGGCGGATGCCATCGACCAGCGATTCACGGCAGCCGTAGAGGTTGTCGAACTTGGACTTGGTGACGCTGTCGTTGACGTTGATAGCCGGCCACAGCAGCGTACCGTTCCTCTGCATCTCGTATAGGCGATGCACGCCGGTGGTAGTCTCCTCCGAGACGCCCTGGATGGACTTGGCCACCTCGCCGAACCAGCCCTTCGGTTTCTCTTTCAAGAGGCGCTTGATCAACGCGAACAGCACTTCCTCTTCCTCGGCACCCGGCTTGTCGAGAAACGCGGTGTCGCCCTTCTCCGCGCGCACGCCGAGATGGATCAAGAGCGTCGCGTCGCCGCCGTCGTCGAGGATCATGTTGGGATGGCCACCGCCGTGCCAGTCGAACAGCTTCGCGGTGTAGTCCCAGTAGTCTTTCAGCGTCTCGCCCTTGACAGCGAACACCGGAATGCCGGCTGCGGCGATCGCGGCGGCGGCGTGATCCTGGGTCGAATAGATGTTGCAGGAGACCCAGCGGATATCGGCGCCCAACGCTTTCAGCGTTTCGATCAACACGGCAGTCTGAATCGTCATGTGCAGCGAGCCGGCGATACGCGCGCCTTTCAAGGGTTGTTTGGGACCGTACTCCTCACGCGTCGCCATCAGGCCCGGCATCTCGGTCTCGGCGAGCGAGATTTCCTTGCGGCCGAAACCGGCAAGGCCGATGTCGGCGACGATATAGTCGGTAAAATCTGCGGTCTGCTTGGTCGCGGTGGCGGTGGCGGTGGCGGTGGTCATGGCATTCCCTAATATTGCACGAAATTAGCAAAAGCAGCGCTCGTTGCTGCGCTCTCTCCCCTTGCGAGAGAGGGCATCGTCAACGGCACTACAAACTCAACTGGGTGAGGGGGTGTTCTTCATCCCGGATCAACCCCTCGCCCGCCCTCGCTTTGCTCGGGCACCCTCTCCCGCAAGGGAGAGGGAAATATCAGACCGCGTTCTTGAGCGTCACGGCGAGATCGGTCTTCTCCCAGGAGAAGCCGCCCTCATTGTCCGGCGTGCGGCCGAAATGACCGTAGGACGACGTGCGCGCATAGATCGGCCGGTTGAGGTCGAGATGCTTGCGGATGCCGCGCGGCGTGAGATCCATCGCCTCGGACACGATCCGCTCGAGCGTGTCTTCGGGAGCCTTGCCGGTGCCGTGCGTATCGATATAGATCGACAGCGGACGCGCCACGCCGATGGCATAGGCAAGTTGCAATGTGCATCGATCGGCCAGACCGGCTGCAACGATGTTCTTGGCAAGGTAGCGCGCCGCATAGGCCGCCGAGCGGTCGACCTTGGTCGGATCCTTGCCGGAGAACGCGCCGCCGCCGTGCGGCGCCGCGCCGCCATACGTATCGACGATGATCTTCCGGCCGGTCAGGCCGGCGTCGCCGTCGGGGCCGCCGATGAAGAACTTGCCGGTGGGGTTGATGTGCCAGATGGTTTTGTCGGTGATCCATCCCTTCGGCAGCGCCTCGCGCACATAGGGCTCGACGCGCGCACGCACCTGATCGGAACTCATGTCCTCGATGAGATGTTGGTGCGAGACCACGATTTCGCGCACGCCAACCGGCTTGCCGTTTTCGTATTGCACGGTGACCTGGCTCTTGGAGTCTGGTCCCAGCACCTTTTCCTTGCCGCAGTGCCGGGCCTCGGAGATCAATCGCAAGATTTTGTGAGCGTAGAAAATCGGCGCCGGCATCAGGTCCGGCGTCTCATTGCAAGCATAGCCGAACATGATGCCCTGGTCGCCTGCGCCTTCTTCCTTATTAGCGCCGGGCTGCAGCGCGTCGACGCCCTGCGCGATGTCGGCCGACTGCGGATGCAGAAGGATCTCGATATCGGCAGTCTTCCAGTGGAAGCCGTCCTGCTCGTAGCCGATGTCCTTAATCGCGGCGCGCACAACGCTTTCAATCCTGTCCCTGGTGACGGATTCCGGCCCCCGGGTTTCGCCGGCGATCACCACCTTGTTGGTGGTGGCGAGCGTTTCGCAGGCGGCGCGGATCGCCCATGGGTCGATGCCGGCTTTCGGGCCTTCGCTGAAAAAGAGATCGACGATCTCATCGGAGATCCGGTCGCACACCTTGTCGGGATGTCCCTCCGAAACCGACTCGCTCGTGAATAAATAGGATCCGCGCATCAATCGACCTTTCGTCCGCCAGAGGTGGCGGTCCTTTCATGCTGTTGTCTGAAATGTCAGTCCCGGCGACGCGAGATGACGTAGGATTCGTCGTAGAACCAGAGACCGTTGTGCTTGCGCAAAACCGCTCTGGTGGCGTCGAGGTAACGGCCGCTTTGGGTCATCTCCGTCAGCCGGTCATCTTCGACTTGGGCGACGTAAACCGCCGCGTTCCACGCCGCGAACAGGGTCGAAGTCCCGATCGACCCGGTGACCTCATTGGGCAGCGCTTCCATATCATACCGAAAAATCGAACGATGGTCGGCATATGCGTTGAAATTGAGGTCGCGCCCCACCGAGCCAAGCTCGTACTTCACAGCGCGCAATAGCTCATGACGGCTCACGGCGAAAGGGTTTTCTCCTGGCCAGACGGCCTGGATGATCTCCAGTCCGGGGTCTTGTCCGTGTGAATGTATTCCTATTAAACGCCCTCCAGATCGTAAACTCCGCGCCAGCGGAGCGATTATTCTTCTGGCCTTGAAATTCAGGGAAGACCGAGCCCGGTAAGGCTGCGAGGCAATCACCAGATCGAAGTTGGCTTCGACCCGTCCGGCCCGTGGAATCGCGGAATCGAGCAGAAACTGGTGATCCTCACGGTAGATGACCAGCACCACCGGGCGCTCATAGACCGGCATCCCCGTGACCGGGCTGACGCTCGCCCGCCAGTTCTCCTCCAGAAACGGCCACAGGTCGCGGATTTGGACCTCGAACTCGCCGGAGGAAGCCCCTCGCAGCGACACCTCGCGCCACACCATGCTGGCCGCGGCCTGGGACGACCGGGGCGCCAGCCAAGGCGCCTCCGCATAGTTCATGTTGGTGAGCACCATAACCGTCGCAGGATGCTCAAACAACCGGTCCGGCAGCTTGTCCAGCGTCAGCTTGATATCTTCGAGACTAAGCTCCTTGCCCGCGATATAGAACGGCATGTGGGGAAATCGGCCATGCATCGACCGCATCACGCGCGCCAGCACGGTACCGTCGCCGACTCCCGCATCAAAAACCCGCAGCGCCGGTGGGCGCGGATGAATGCTGCCGAACTCCAGCGCGACCCGATCGGCGATCACCCGTTTTTCGCTGCAGGTATGAACGAAAAGCAGGTATTTTTGCCGGTTCTCGAAGAAGCGGAAATTGGCGCGGGGATCGCGCCGCTCGATCGGCTCCGGCTTGCGGACCCGCACCGCCCCATCCGGAGAACCGGAGACGATATAAGCCTCTATCCGGTTCAGGGTGTCGATGGTGATGCGCTTGCCCTCGCGCAGCCGGTGCACGAGCTTGCCGTCATTGACGGCACGCCGGCCGAAGGTCGATTCGGCCATCCCGGCCTGGCGGCAATAGCTGGAAATCTGGCTCAGCAGTTCCTCGTTTGTCATCGCAGTGGAAATGGGGCCAGACCAATGGGCAGCTGAACGTGAAGCCATCCTCCTATCACCATCTGCCCACGATTGAAACCCGCAAAGGCACCCCACCGGGCCTTTTCGTTTCAGCCTTGTGCGTATTCCGCAAGCGTGGGATATCGTCTTCGCCGCGTAATACGCGCAAGTTATTGATTGAGAACATTTTCTTCACGCGAACCGGTACCCAACCCGCTCGAAAACGCTATAAAAGGCTGAATTTCAATCTCCTCAGCATCCCTGCGAAAAGGTTTGAACCATGCGCATCGCGATGATCGGCACGGGCTATGTGGGTCTGGTGTCCGGAGCCTGTTTCGCCGATTTCGGGCATCAGGTGACCTGCGTCGACAAGGATGCGGTCAAGATCGCCGCTCTTTGCCGCGGCGAGATCCCGATCTTCGAGCCGGGCCTCGACGCGCTGGTCGCGACCAATGTCAAGGCGTCGCGGCTCGACTTCACCACCGATCTGACCGGCCCGGTGGCGGAGGCCGATGCGGTGTTCATCGCCGTCGGCACCCCCTCGCGCCGGGGCGACGGTCATGCCGACCTTAGCTACGTCTATGCCGCAGCGCGCGAAATCGCGGCGGCGATCCGGGGTTTCACGGTGGTGATCACCAAATCGACCGTGCCGGTCGGCACCGGCGACGAAGTGGAACGGCTGATCTTTGAGGCCAACCCATCGGCAGATGCCGTCGTGGCCTCTAACCCGGAATTCCTGCGCGAAGGCGCCGCGATCCGCGATTTCAAATTCCCTGATCGGATTGTGATCGGAACATCCGACGAGCGCGGACGCAAGGTGCTCGGCGATATCTACCGGCCGCTATCACTCAATCAGGCGCCGCTGATGTTTACCGTACGCCGCACCGCCGAACTGATCAAATACGCGGCTAATGCCTTTCTCGCGACCAAGATCACCTTCATCAATGAAATCGCGGACCTGTCCGAAAAGGTCGGAGCCGATATCCAGGAAGTCGCACGCGGGATCGGCCTCGACAATCGCATCGGCACCAAATTTCTGCACGCCGGCCCCGGCTATGGCGGCTCCTGTTTTCCCAAGGACACCCGCGCGCTGGTCAAGATCGCAGAAGATCACGACGCCCAACTTCGCGTCGTGGAATCGGTGGTCGCCGTCAACGATAACCGCAAGCGCGCGATGGCACGCAAGGTGGCGCATGCGCTCGGCGACAATCTTCGCAACAAAACCATCGCGGTGCTGGGACTGGCGTTCAAGCCGGATACCGACGACATGCGCGAGGCGCCGTCAATCCCGTTGATCACGGGCCTTTGCGACATGGGGGCGAAAGTTCGCGCCTTCGATCCCGCCAGCATGAAGGAGGCGCGACGCGAACTCCCCGATATCGATTATTGCGATGACGCCTATTCCTGCGCGGACGGCGCCGATGCGCTGGTGATCGTGACGGAATGGGTCCAGTTCCGCGCGCTCGACCTGCCGCGGCTGAAACGCATCATGAAGCAGCCGATCGTGGTCGATCTGCGCAATATCTATCGCGCCGAAGACATGCAGGATCTCGGCTTCGTTTACGAGAGCATTGGCCGGAACAAGAGCAAAAATGTCTAAGCAAGGCTATTCACCTGCTCCACCGAGCTCTAACCCAAGTGACTACCAATGACTCGTCCGGGCCGTCTTCTTTACGTGGGCGAACGCGTTCTCACCAGCCGTGATCAGCGCGGGGCCAATGGGAAGTTTGTCGATATCTTTTATTTGCGCTCCATCTGCGACTCGCCAACAACTACAATGTATCGGCAGTCAGGACGGCCTACCCCGCCGCCTCTTCGCGGAGCGGGGCCAAACAATAGAAGTCGACGCATGATTAAGGAAGACCCCGAAATTGAAGTTTCGCCACTGGGTGGCATAGTGGTTCGCGACGGCATGACTGTTCACGTCGAGATTTATCGGCTCGTTGAAGGAGACGAAAGCTGGACGCTTGAAGTGACCGATCACGAGGGTGGATCGACAGTGTGGGAAGATCGATTTGCTACCGATAATGAGGCATATGCCGAGTTTTATCGGGTGCTCGAAACTGAGGGCATCGGTTCCTTTTTAGAAGATCAGCCGGAATCGAGAAAGCAATAGACGACTGGCGCCGCAGCCAAGACGGACCTACCGGGCTGGTTGGAAGTAACAAGACGATCGGTGGAACAGACGCTTTCAAAGTTATGAACTGCGACGAGGACGAACGAGCATCGATGAAGGGCAGTCCGCGCCGGTCCAAATTTGCTTGGAAATCGAATGGATCTGTGTTTATTTGTCTTAGCCGGCAACCGTCCGGTCCAGGAAATCGAATCATCCTTAGCCCCGCCCACGAATGGCGGGGCTTTTTTTTGCAACCGCGCACCCCGTCGACATTTCCCGAAGTGTGGCAGAGTAGCTACAGCAACCGCTGAGGTTTTGTCTTTAGAATACGAGGTATCGATTCCAACCTAAAGGGTCCGCTCATGAAAAAGATTTTGCTAACCACTGCAGCTGTGCTGATCAGTGCATCGGCTGCTTCCGCCGCTGATTTGGCGGCACGTCCGTACACCAAAGCTCCGCCCTATGCGCCGCCCGCGCCGATCTATAACTGGACCGGTTTCTATCTCGGTGGTCACATCGGTGGTGCCTTCGGCGGCGCGAATAACATCTTCGCACCCGGTGTTGCCTTCAACAACAACGACGGCGTGTTCATGGGCGGTGTGCAGGTCGGCTACGACACGCAGTTCTCGCCGAACTGGGTGTTCGGCTTGGAGGCCAACTACAGCTTCCTCGACACCGGAAGCTTCTTTGCTAACCGTGGCCTCGGCTCGGTGACCGGCCGGCTCGGATACACTTGGGGTCCGGCGCTGCTGTACGTCAAGGGCGGCTACGGCTGGGCTGATTCGCGCTTCACCAACGGCTTCGGAGGCAACGGCGGACGCGACGGCTATACCGTGGGTGGCGGCCTGGAATACCTGTTCACCCAGAATTGGTCTGGCAAGGTCGAGTACCAGTACTACGATCTCGGCACTGTGAACTTGGTCGCGCCCGTTGTTGCTAACTTCCGCAACGACCAGCACACCATCAAGGTCGGTCTGAACTACCGCTTCAACTGGGGTGCTCCGGTTGCCCCGATGGCGCCCGGATATTGATCTAATCAGAACTGACGAGGAAAAGGCCGGCAAGTTTGCCGGCCTTTTTCTTTGCTCGAAGCGAAAGCTTAGCTCGGAATGGGGGAAACATGGTAGCAAGCGGACAGAGTTCCATCATGCGGACCAAATCGGAAGAGTAGAGAGAATGCCCGCAACTGCGGTGAATTGGCCGATGAGGCAAAGGATCTGCCGTCAAAGAACCGCTACAAGCGAAATGCAGGATGCTTGGCTCGCGCTTGCCGAGGAGCAAGACTGGCTAGATGGTCTGTCGCCGCCCCGTAAGTAGACGACCGCCGTACCGCGATTGCCTTTCGAAGCAAGCGGCTTCTTTGCCGAGCATCGAGACGCACTAGATTCCCTCGACAAAGAACTCGCGTACGGAGGCAGGCCCGGATGCGGCAAGCGGAAACAGACCAGAGATGGGGCGAAGGAAAACTCTCCATTTCTGTAACGTAACGTGAAGGGAACCGGGTATCACACTTTCGATTTAATTAGCGCCAAGAATTAAATGACTATAAACTTAAATTTAATGGCTTACCAAACCCGGTGCTTTGAAAAGTTGGAGCAGTCAAATGAAGACGGCGCTTAAAGCTTTGTCGGCAGCGGCCTTCGCTGTCATGATTGCCTCTCCTGCGCTGGCCTGCAATGGCAGGGGAAATTGCGAAAACGCGCCTGGCCAACTTAAACATGGGGTGCGGGGAGCGCCTGGACCAATTGTCGGCGCGGCTGGTCTTCCGATCCTTGCCGCAGGATACGGCGTCTACTGGCTGGTGAGGCGCCGGCGCGTCGCGCGAACAACTGTAAGAGATGAAGATGCATAGCTGAGACTGCCAGCATTGCGGCCGTCCGGCGTAAGTGGCGACCTCACCCGGCGGTCGGCATGCTGGCGAGGAGGAATCGTCGAGCAAAGGCTTTCCGCGATCGCGGAAAAGGCAGCTGACATTTAATTAAGTGCTTTTATTATTCATCCCGTCCCAAGCAAAATTGCGAGCTATCATGTTGATCTATCGGGCCAGAAGCGTCCTGCTAGCTTCTTCATTCGCTCGATCCACTATCGAACGTGGCAAATGGGTGTGTCTTCTGATCGCCGTGAGCGCCATCATTGCCGCGGACAGTCTGCTCGCGGCTGGGGCTTGGTTCGCTGTTGGCTACCTCATCGGAAAGTAGATCGGCGGTGGGAGTGAATATCTGGACAATTATGTAGGCAGCTTGGTTCACGACCAGACAGGCCGTTATGGTGGCAATGCCGCTCCCGGTTCCGAAGCCGTTCCATTGTAGGACGGCTGCCGAGACGAGAGCAATGAATACCGCGATGGGCACGAGAACATAGCCGTTGAAGCGCAGGCCCGCAGCTGCACCTATCGAGGCGCTGGTGAACAACAAAACCGGGACGATAATCTGGTCCATAGCTCGATGCCGCTCGCCCGTCAGACTAGCTAATCTTTTGCTCGAGCATTCGTAGCCCTCCGATCCCAAGCGTCACCAGTGATTTTGTGACGTAAATATTGTGCCAACAAGTACGCGAATCCGTACCTTGATATCCCGGATTCACCGGCGCTGCGCGAAAAGCGCGGTACGTCAGCACGCTCATAGGTTAGGGAGACAAAGTTCCGAGGCATTGGAACGAAGGGATTGATTCTGGACATCAGGGACCTCCACCTCAAGCCTTGCAGGGATGACGTAAAGAGCGGCCCCGCCGGTGCGGAGCTCTCGCACGACCCTAAAAAGATGCTCCGGCGCTGGCCAGCTCCCCGGCGGCATCACCTACAACTAACCGCAACGCTGGAGCGTAGGAAGCCCATCTCGCGGGAGCCTTTATCTTTGAGGAACAATCTTTCATCCGCGACGTTAAGTGAGCCCGAACGGGGCAGTAAGAGGCTTCTATGTACGTCCGCTCGATTGATCAAGCCAGACACTCCGTTCTCGCTCTTTCGCTCAACCATCTTGTGATTCAACAGTACTGGTTATCTCTAGAAATAGAGACCGTTCGCGCGATGAAACGTGAACTCGTCTCGAATGAATCGACATCAGCCCGCAGGATGCTGGCGGTTCGTGGTGAAGGCGACGGTGCTTAACTGCGCGGAATACTGTCAGGTGGCCGGTGGAGCAGCCGATAAACATCCGCTCCTAAAATTTTATCGGGGCCAGCTCGGCTGCCCTTTTTATCTGGTCATTTGCTCGCAAACGGCCAGCAGACGCTCGCCGGCAAAGTAATTGCATGTGCATGTAATGAAGCGCCGGGATCATCGATGCCGCTGGCCTTCCGGTTCCAGCTTGCCCCTCCAATAGCGCCGCGGCAGGTTCGTTGCTGGACCTCCAAATTGGTCCCGCTGCTCGATGAAGATTCCCCACCCTCTCGAACTTCACTCCGCTTGGGGTTAGGAATTGGTCCTCGATGTTCGTGCCAAATCTCGTGGATGCTTTCTACCATCCGGCCTAGCGGCGGCTCTATGGAGGAAATTTAGGGCGAGTTCCAGTTCCTTATGATACGCGGCAAGATCGCCTTCATACTACCGCAGCCCCGCTTTCGGTATCGTTCGATATGAAAGCGCATGGGCGGGCATCAGGGAACTACCTAAGAAGCCAAACACTCCTACCAAAGCGGTTCGCGCCTGCCGTAAAGCGGATGCCGTCCTGGCAAACCGACACGGCGAATGGCCTTGATCGCTTGGCCCCGCTCTTGAAAGCTGCCGCGATATTCATTGTAGGTGCCGGTCGGCGGATAGGCGCCGACCACCAGGAAGGTTGCACTTGCCTTCAAACATTCGTGGCCGACACCGGCCGGGATAACAATGACGTCGCCGGCGCTGACTTTCACGGTCTTTCCCTTGTTGCCGCCGAGCTGCAGCGTAGCGGATCCGCGGGCAATCCCCAGCACCTCGTGGATCATCGAGTGATAGTGAACGTAATCGTAAATCCCGTTGCGCCAGGCTTCGCCCCAGCCGTTGACTTTGAACACCTTCTCCAGGACAGCGGCGGGATCGTACTTGCGACCGAACCGGAGGACTTTCCGGTAGTGCAGCAGCGGAAACTTGGGATTGTTCGGGATATAGCCATCGTCGCGGAATTTCAGGCGCGACGGGCGGACGTCCCGCACGCAGGCGAGCGCCTCTTCCCGGCTCGGAATACTGATGCCGGTGGCCTTCTCGGCCAACCGCTTGACGGGTTCGATGATATCCATGCGTCACCTTTAACGCCGAACTGAGCAGGAAGTTGCGCGTCCTGACCACCACCTCCTTTGCAAGACCAGCTATTTGCCGGCCGCGATTTCCGGTGAAACGGTGTGAATGCGTGGCTCGTCATCATCCGCTTCATCAGTGGTTACGCACTGCTGACGTACTTCGCGCGACGCGGCGGGCCGGTGCTCGACGATCTTGGGCTCCGGCATTCGCGGGCGAATTGCACTGCCCGATATCTGCTCCGCAAGCACACGGAGCGGATCCACCGCCGTCTCCACTACGGGTTTCTCACGCCATTCCTCGGGTGCAGCGTTCATCAGAGCAAAGTGGCAAGCCTTGATAACGGCGGTGTTGTCGCTGGCAAGCATACGACTTTCAAGGGCGAGCGCGCGTGCGGCCTCCCCCCTCGCGACAGCGTCCTTGAATTCTTCGTGCTCATCCATCCAGCGGTTGATCGTGGCACGGGAAACTCCCATCGCGCCAGCAGCGGCGGTAAGAGAGAGTCCGCTTCCCATCAGCGTAACCACCTGGTTGCAAGCTTCCGATCTGTAGCCCGTCCTCCGTTTCCTTTTCGCCATGTTTCGCTCTCCACCTTTCGTGTTGACATATCGGTGGAGGTTTCCCGGAATTCTCGCGCCGGAGACAGGACGTTTTTTAAAGGCGCCTTCAGTTTAATGCGTCCCGACTATGGCTCGTCGGCTGTCTTCAAGGGGTTGGCCCGCGCGGTATAGATCGCCGATGACAATCTGGTGTTGGCGTGCCTTCGGGCCTCTTTCGGCAAATGCGCCTGCAACGCTGCGATCAACCTAGCGAAAGGCCCGACGTCAGCATCCAGATTGCCGGCTTTGGACGCGGCGGTGGGCAGATCATGTTCTTCCGCAATGTTCGTCAGCGCTCGAATCCAATCATCCCAGCTGGCGCCTTCCCGGAAAGCCTTAGCGTCCTCGTCATTCATTTCCGAGAGCGCAGTTTGGCAGGCGAGGCTTAACGACGACATCACCTCACCCAGGGCGTGGAACAGCTGGTCGTAGGATTCCATTCGGAGGTGATCGGAATGAAAATGCTCTTTGATCAGAGACTGCGCAAAGGCTCCCCCAACGCCTCCCGCCGACGAAAGTTTGGTCCGAAGATTGTTGGATGCGGTTTTGATCGCCTCCACTCGATCCACCGCCGGCTTCAATGCACTGGCATTTCGTTCAAAGATTTCCCACTCGAGATATTTATTCGTTGTGTCCACAATGCTCTGGCGAACCGCTGCCGGCAGCGCTTGGCCATACGCGATCTCAACCTGCTTCCAATCCGGATCCGAGAGGGAGAATTCCGGAGAACTGCCAACCGCTCCTGATATTGGTAGCTTGCGAGACGGACGCCCCATGTCTTTTTCACCTCCAGCCACCGAGCACCGCGGATTTCAAAATTCGGCGACGAAATGACTCTCAACAAAAACCATCCTATGAGATTCTTGCGCTCAAGCCTTAATAGCCGCTGGTCGGTGTCATGATACCGGCAGCGATATAGTGCACGTTGGACTAGACATTAACGAGGGTCGTCCATGCAACGGCGGGTTACCGACAATCACATGCTCAAAAAGGCCAGCGCTGCCCCGCAATCTCCACAGCGGGATATTACGAATAGAGCCATGACATGCTGCGCGCGCCGAATTCCGATCCTGCTTTGCGCCCTGTGGATCATCTCCAGCCTGGGTGGATGCAGCAGCATCAATTCCCATTTGGCTGCTGGAATGGCGGATGGGCTCCCGCACTGGGCCGGCGGGCTTCCGGCGGACGCACCACCACGGCCTGGTACCGCGAAATACAATGAGATGATCAAGCAGCGTGAACGCGAGGGTCAAACGCCGAAAGCGGATAACACTGTTGCCCAATCAGGGGTTGCCCAATCAGCGGGGGATAACGCGCTGGGCGCGATTCACTAAAACATCGATTGCCCCGGCTCCGCTCAATCCATGAATACCACGGTTTTTCGGCCGTTCAGAATCACGCGGTCATCCAAGTGATGCCGGATCGCCCGCGCCAGGACCCGCCGCTCGATGTCGCGCCCCTTGCGGACCAGCGCCTCGGGCGTATCGCGATGGCTGATGCGCTCAACGTCCTGATCGATGATCGGCCCCTCATCAAGATCGCTGGTGACGTAGTGTGCGGTCGCACCGATCAACTTGACGCCGCGCTCATGGGCCTGGTGATAGGCTTTCGCGCCCTTGAACCCCGGCAGAAACGAATGATGGATATTGATGCATCGGCCAGAAAGCTTTGCGCTCATGTCGTTTGACAGGATCTGCATGTAGCGCGCCAACACCACTAGGTCGGTTTCCGTCTCCGATACCAGTTCCAGGACCGCGGCTTCTTGCGACGCCTTGTCTGTCACTGGAAGATAATGAAATGGGATTTCGTCGAAATCGAGATGCGCAAAGGTCTCGCGTGGATGGTTGGAGACGATGGCGGCCGGGATCATCTTCAGTTCGCTGGTCCGCCAGCGATAGAGAATATCGACCAGACAATGATCGGACTTCGACACCAGCAGCATAACCTTTCGTCGGGCGGCGCGGTCGCGCATCTGCCAGGTCATGCGGAAGCGCTCGGCGATCGCACCGAA
This sequence comes from Nitrobacter sp. Nb-311A, assembly GCF_000152905.1. Taxonomy (GTDB): domain Bacteria; phylum Pseudomonadota; class Alphaproteobacteria; order Rhizobiales; family Xanthobacteraceae; genus Nitrobacter. The sequence continues at coordinate 129,110 of NZ_AAMY01000004.1, read as the reverse complement.
TCCGGTCTGCAGCGCAGGCAGCGTCACGGCGAGATCGGCGGCATTGAACACCACACGCATGAAGAAGCGGCCGGTCTCGGCATCGTCGAACTGTTGGGCATCGATGATGTTCTGGCCGTTATGGGCCAGGAACGTCGACACCGCGGACACAATTCCCGGCCGGTCGGGACAGGAGAGCGTCAGCACATATTGATGGTGGGACATGGGGGGAGGAACGGCGGTTAGACCGGACGATCGGGACGGAAATCGAACAGGCACCCTGCTCTATCACCTACATCGGCCTTGCGCCACTCACCCTGCGAGAGGGACAATTAATACTGCAAAGCGATTAACGGTTGACCTCCTGGGTGATCATGACTGACAGGCTGTCCGGTTTCCGTATCCTGATCCTTGAGGCGCGAGAGGAAGCGCAGTTTGCCCGCTTGCTCGCGGAGCAAGGCGCCGAGGTCTTGCAATGCCCGATGTTCACCATCCGCGACGCGCCAGATCCCGCGCCGGTCGAGGACTGGATCAGGCGTTGCATCCAGACCCCGCATGACGATCTGGTGCTGACGACCGGCGAAGGGTTGAGGCGTCTCATCACTGCTGCGCGCCGGATCGGTCTCGATCAGGCGCTTATCGCCGCCATTGGCAAATCCCGCACGCTTGCGCGCGGTCCAAAGCCGGGCAAGGCGCTGCGCGAGATCGGACTGGAAGCGGCGATTACCACTGACAAGCCGACATCCGAAGGCATCTCTGAGACCCTGGCTCGGTTCGATCTCCAGGACCATCGAGTCGGCCTGCAGCTTTATCCAGATCGGGACCACACCGCCCTGCTTGAAAAAATCAAACGACAAGGCGCGAGTGTCGATCCGGTGCTGCCGTACGTCTATGATGCAGGCGCTGCAGAGGCCAACATCATCGGAGCAATCGACGAAATGGCCGATGGCCGTGTCGATGCCATTGCACTGACGAGTTCGGGGCAGGTCCGCCGACTTATGGAGGTCGCGCGCATCCATCGCTGCGAGGAGCGGCTACGCGCCGGGCTCGATCGCACCAAGATCGCGTCAGTCGGCCCCGTAGTCTCTGACGAATTGAAAACCTACGGCTTGCGGACTGACATCACGCCTGCAAACAAAGCGTTCTTCATGAAGCCGCTGATCTCGGCGATGGCAGTAAGCCTGAATGCGTTGAGAGGTATATAGTCGCACGATTGCTCTTTTCTTGTTTCTGTTAAAATATTAAATTTCGTCGTTTTTGCAATTTTCAAAAACTTGTGCGCTCGCTACCGCATTGCGAACGCATATCGTTCGTAGCGATCAATGCTCTCAGCCGTCGGATGGCTTTCGCCTGATCGCCTTCGGGCGCCTTTGCCAACTCTGCGAGGGCCTTCGACTGGACCTTGCGAATCTTCCATAGGTGAACCTCGGGCTCGTGCGAACTCCTCGGCTGCTCGCTCCATATCCTTAATTGCACCGCGCAGACTTGCATCGGACCAACATCTAACTTTTGCTGATTTTAATAGCGGCTCACCGCCGGGCTGTAGGTCTGCGCAACCTTACTCCAGCGCCCCCGCCATTCTCCTGGATAAATTGAGCTCCGAGCCGCTCGAGCGTTTTCCTTATTGCACTAACAGCCCCGTCGGATATCTGACGTCGCGATTTCTCGAAATCGACGATTGTAGATAATCCGAGCTTCGCGCTTCTTGCCAATTCCGGCTGAGTTAGATCCAAAAGAGCTCTCGCTGCTCTACACTGGGCGCCAGTAATTCCATCAACATTTTCTGTTGACACAATAACAACCCCACCATATAAACATAAAATGTTGATTGTTGCGCTTTATCATATCGAGGAGCATGCAATGGCCACAAGACCTCCAAAGCATCCTACGGAAAATGTCCGCAGAAACTTCATCGGCGGATCAGATGCTAAAATCATCATGGGTGAGGATCTCACAAAGCTGGTTCGTCTTTGGCAGGAAAAACGCGGAGAAGTCGAGCCGGAGGATCTATCTGGAGTTCTTGTCGTTCAGTTAGGCACCGTAACCGAAGAACTCAACCGCCGCTGGTTTGAACGGAGCACTGGGCACTCAATCAAGGACGTGCAGCGACGAATTCATCATCCTATCCATAAATGGATGGGGGCAACGCTGGATGGTCGCATCCAACAGACGAACGCCATTTTCGAAGCCAAGTTCATGCTGCCGTGGACATTTTCGGAAGAAGCAGCAGCCGAAAAGCACATGGCCCAGCTTCAGCATAATATGTGGGTCGCCAATGCCCAGGCCGCGAGCTTGTCGATTATCACTGGTGGCGGAAAGTGGGTCGAAATGACCATCCCTGCGGATCCTCTCTATCAGCACCTCCTTTTGACCGCAGAGAAAAAATTTTGGCGCTGCGTACAGAATGGTGAGCCCCCTCGCCTCTTCGGTGTCGAAACCCCTCGGGTGCGCCTAGAAGCCGTTAGGGTAGTGGATATGAGCGCGTCCAACAGCTGGGCCGAACTCGCCTCGATCTATCAACGAACACGAGCAGCTTACCACGAACATGAGAGCGCCAAGAGCGACCTCAAGAAGCTCGTACCGGAGGATGCCAAAGAAGCTGTGGGCCACGGCATCCGCGCAAAACGATCCAAAAGCGGAGCGATTAGTTTTGAGTTAGCAGATCTGGAGGCTGTCAATGCACAGATCCAGTGAAACTATTGGCGTCATCGCCGCCGCTTTAGCCAAAGCTCAAGCAGAGCTTGTCAACCCCGAAAAAACCCTCACTGCGACTATTAGCTCGCCGTTTCCGCGCGAAGAAGCCAAAACCTTCCGCTACGCATCGTTGGCCAATGGCCTCGATATTATCCGCAAGAACCTTGGTGCTCACGAGATTGCAACCATTCAGACTACGGCGATTGACCAAGAGGCGGGCCTGATCAATCTCACTACGCTGTTGGCGCATGCGTCCGGTGAATGGATTTCATCGATATGGCCAGTTTGCACTGTGAGCGAAACGGCAACGCCTCATCGAATGGGAGCTGCGCTCACCTATGCTCGCCGATATGCCCTATTTGCGTTAGTCGGCTTAGCTGGTGAGGACGATCTCGACGCACCGGAACCTCCGGTGACTAATACTGACCGCATACATTCAAAATCTAGCCAACGACTTCCAGAAGGAAGGCAGAAACAAACCAAAATCGTTCATAAACCACCCCAGCTGGATCGAGATTCCTCCGCTCAGCTGCGAGATCAATTGCTTGCGGAACTAAACGATGTCACCGGGGAGGACGCTCTGGCGATATGGGCGCACCGACGTATGAAAGACAAAAATACATTGAATAGAGACGATGCGGGTATCGTCGATACTGCCTGTCGCAAACTATTGCGAACATACCAAGTTACCGAACAAGCAAATGATTCTTCGCAAGAGCACAATGAGAACATTGCTCCATCCACCCAAGCATCACAATCATCGCCTTCCGTCACTCCCCGCACTAAAACAGTCCGACAGCGAAGCAAGGCGCATCTCGCATTCGTAGCTGCTCAGCCATGCCTCATTTGTAGGCGTACACCTTGCGACGCTCATCATGTGCGGTTCGCCCAGCCGAAAGCCTTAGGACTAAAGGTCAGCGACGAATATACTGTACCGCTTTGTCGTGAGCATCACGATGAACTGCACCGCCACGGCAACGAGGCATCCTGGTGGACCAATCTCAAAATCAATCCACTCTCAAACGCACGAGATTTTTGGGATAACAGCCCAATTCACCCGAAAGTTTCCTAGGATCAGGACCTATTAAATTCTTGCGGTCAGCATGATTGGCTGATTCATTGGTGACGCGAGGAGGCGTCATCATGGCTGATTTGCTTTTGCTCACCGAGGCGCAGATGCGCCGGATCGAACCCTATTTTCCTTTGTCGCACGGAGTTGCGAGGGTTGACGACCGGCGGGTGATCAGCGGGATCATCTTCGTGATCAGGAACGGATTGCGCTGGCGCGATGCGCCGCGTGAGTATGGTCCGCATAAGACCATCTACAATCGGTTCGTGCGCTGGAGCCGCCTCGGCGTCTTCAACAAAATCTTTGCTGAATTGGCGCGTAAGGCCGGCAAGCCATCCCGGCTGATGATCGATGCGACCCATCTAAAGGCGCATCGCACCGCCGCGAGCCTTTTAAAAAAGGGCCTCTTCCCCGACGTATCGGGCGCACGAAGGGCGGCCTGAACTCGAAGCTGCACGCCGTATGCGATGGTCAGGGACGCCCTGTCATCATGCTGCTCAGCGAAGGCCAGATGAGCGATTACAAGGGGGCTGCATTGATGCTCAATGCGCTGCCGCCCGCCAGGCAATTGCTCGCCGATAAGGGCTACGATGCCGACTGGCTCCGCCAGGCGCTCGCCGCGCGCGGCATCACGCCATGTATCCCGTCGAAGTCAAACCGTAAAAAGCCGATCGAACATGACCGCGAACTCTATCGTCAGCGGCACAAGATCGAGAACATGTTCGGCAGGCTCAAGGACTGGCGGCGCATCCATACCCGTTACGACCGATGCGCTCACACCTTCATGTCCGCCATCTGCATCGCAGCAGCCGTCATCTTTTGGCTCTGATCAATGAGATGGGGTGGTTGCCGCCCTCCCAGACGGTATCGCAATGTGCCAAGAAAGTGGTGTTGAAGCCACTGAGCGGAAAGGACGGCAACCATGATGAAAGATACGATGATTGGCGTGGATCTGGCAAAGTCTGTTTTTCAACTACACGCTGCGTCGATGACGGGAGAGCTGAAGTTCCGCAAGAAGCTATCGCGGCAGAGCTTCCTGAAGTTCATGGCCGAGCTGCCTCCAGCGGCAGTCGTGATGGAGGCTTGTGGCAGCGCCCATTACTGGGCCCGCGAGATGATCAGGCTCGGTCATGAGGTGAAGCTGATAGCTCCGCATTACGTGAAGCCGTTTGTAAAGCGACAGAAGAACGATGCTGCAGACGCGGAGGCCATTGTGATCGCGGCGCAGCGGGCGGAAATGCGTTTCGTCGACCCGAAGTCTGCGGAGCAACAAAGCCGGGCGGTTTTATTTCGCGCTCGAGAACGCCTCGTTCACCAGCGCACCGAATTGGTCAACGCACTTAGGGCATGCCTCTATGAATACGGCTACGTTGTCCCACAGGGAATTCATCAGCTCAAACGTATTGAAGAAATTCTAGCTGCGGCGAGCGGCGATTTGCCTGATTTGGTGCGCGAAGAGTGCCTCGATCTGATGGAGCAGATTGGCGAGAAGACGGCGCACATCAATGTTCGGACCGGTAAAATTAAGGCACTGGCGGCTGAAGCTGACACAGCGCGGCGTCTGCAGACGATCCCTGGGGTGGGCTCATTGACTGCCATGGCAGTCGAAGCCTTTGCCCCGTCCATGGAAAGCTTCCGGTGCGGTCGCGACTTCGCTGCGTGGCTCGGCCTCGTTCCGCGCCAGTTCTCCTCAGGCGGAAAAGAGCGCCTTGGTCGTACTTCGAAGGCGGGGCAGACTGATATCCGCAGACTGCTGATCATCGGCGCGATGTCGCGGCTGAGCTGGCTGGGCCGTAAATCAATCCCGGAAGGTTCGTGGCTGGCGCGCATCGCCGCGCGAAAGCCACGGATGCTTGTAGCTATTGCTTTGGCCAACAAGATGGCGCGGACGATCTGGGCGCTGATCACAAAGAATCAGGATTACCGAGTTCCGGCACAGGTGGCAGCAGCATGAACAAGGTGCCGCGAAGTCAGCCTGTCGTCGGATGAGGGAGGTGTGAGAAGGCGATGACCCGAATGGGCAAAATGATCGAACAGATCTGGGTCAGAAAAACCAGTTCAGGACTCTGAGCGATACAGCTCGCCAATGAGATTTGGATCTGATCCGCGGATCACCATACCGGCCAGCGGCTTCTGAAATGCCGTACTTAAAGGCCTTACAGAAGAGCGCACTCGATCACCAATCCATAGGGTCAGAAACTTCTTGCATCACGGGTGGCAACCACAGAAGTCCTGACCCTAGTCTAAAATACAAAGCAGTAGATCAGATGGGAAAGAGGGGCATCGTGAGCGATCCTCAGACCCATCTGTCCCAGTTGCAGCTGAGTCGTTCCGATTTCCGGGACGATTTGCGGCAAAGCCGAGATGGACTTCACCAGTCAATTGCGCCGCGTTTCTCCTTACCTTCCTGCATATCCCATGCGGCTGGATTCATATATCTGGTCGCGACCATGAACTGAGCCAACCGCAAGGGTCTTAGCCTTCTGCGTTGCGGAGTCGGTAGAAGCCATGCCCGGCAATGGGAAGCCGGATATCTTCAACATCGAACAAGGCTCGCAGTTCGCCAGCTTCGCCTTTACCAACATATTGAGCATCCGTATCTCGAAAGACCGACGACACCACAATCCTCGAAGCCATTCCCGAACTGCGAGGAGTTCGAGTTCTACGGCGATCGCCGCTTCGGTCAGGCCTGCGGTAGCAAGGCATAGTTGAATAATCTGGGCGAACACGATCTGCACCCAAGATCCGGCTACAGTACCTCACTCCGACAGGCGTCCTGCGGCGGAATGTAGAGAGAGAGCCATCGATATTCTAATGGTCGATGCGCATCCAAGGCTCGACCGGAAACCTCCAAGGGTTTATATGGCTCAATCGCAAATTGCAGCTTGACCGCTGATGGTGGAATTAAATTGGCTCTCTTTTCGTTAGCACTGGCTAGCATCGTTTCGGCCACCCTTTCATTTGGCTTGATGTGGCTTCTGATGCCTTTGCTCCAACGCTATGCGCTTGCAAAATCAAACGCACGTTCCTCTCACATCATTCCGACGCCTCAGGGCGGAGGAATCGCTGTTATCGCCGCTACGCTGATGGTTTCGATCGCCTTCCTTGCGCCGAGCGGTTCAATCGAATCGCGGATTCCAACGACTGTTGTTCTGGCAACGCTCTTCATGGCTGCTCTCGGCGCCGCCGATGATATTAAATCGATTTCCGTGCTTCCTCGCCTGATCGGTCAAGGATTGGCAGTCGGCTCGATCGTACTGATAGTGCCCGCCGAACTTCGAATCATTCCCGCCTGCCCTTTCTGGATTGAACGTGGAGTGCTGCTGCTTGCAGGCGTCTGGTTCGTCAATCTCGTCAATTTCATGGATGGCATCGACTGGATGACTGTAGCGGAATCCGTCCCCATCACTATCGCACTTGTCATATTCGGCTACACCGGCGTTCTGTCGATTGGAGCTACCATGGTGGCCGCCACGCTCGGCGGCGCTCTGCTCGGCTTCGCTCCATTCAATCGCCCGGTCGCAAAGGTGTTTCTCGGCGACGCCGGCAGCCTGCCAATCGGGCTAATACTAGGCTGGTGCCTTCTGATGCTCGTCTATCAAGGCCATATGGTCGCGGCCCTCCTGCTGCCGCTGTATTATCTTGCCGATGCGACGTTAACAATGCTGCACCGTTTGTTTGCAGGCGAGAAAGTCTGGACGGCCCATCGCTCCCATTTCTATCAGCGTGCAACGAACAACGGGTTTTCCGTTCTGAATGTCGTGGGGACTGTTTTCTGCCTCAATCTTGCGCTGGTGGTGTTGGCTATCACTTCCACGCTGGTGATCTCGCCTGCCGCAAAGATCATGGCGCTAGTCGTAGGAGCGATGCTAGTCGGCCTTGCCCTGTTTACGTTTTCGCGGCCTCGGCCGACGCAATAGCCGACTGATTATGGTTTCAAGAGACCGGGGCAAACCAGCCCGATTATGCACCCTCATGCGCTTGCCTTACTAATCATCTTGCGAAGGCCTTCGCGGGTCGTAACGGACGGCTCCCATCCAGCCTGCAGAAGTTTCGCAGGATTTACCACGAGATCCCGGCCGATGCGGTCCCAGACCGTACCTCGACCGGCAAGATCAAGCAATCCTTTGATCAAGCGCGGCGGAACTGAAACCAACCGTGCGCGACCGCCATCTGCCTCACGAAGACACCCGAATATCTCGGCAATTGACATTGCCTCGGGATCAGCGGCGATGAATGTCTCATTGAGAGTCGACGGGCTGTCGAGGCTCAACATGATCGCCTCGACAAGATTTCCGATGGCCAGCAGCGAGCGTCGATTGTGAAACGAACCGAGTGGAAGAGGAAGCGGTAGCGCCGCAATACGAACCAGAAAAGCGATGTTAGCCTTGGCGTTCGGGCCATATACGATTACCGGTCTCAGGATCGTGTGAGGAACGCCGCTTTTGCGGATCGCGACCTCCGCCGCAAGTTTGGCTTGATCATATCCAGTCACCGGATGCGGCTCATCGTCTTCCGTCAGAACGCGGTCGGATGCCGATCCGGTTTGCGCACCAATTGACGACAGAAAAATCAAGCGCCGCACGGGATGCCGCAAACAAGCCTCCGACAGGCTCACCGCCGCACCGCGGTTGACCTTATCGTAGTCGACCGCATCACCGCCCTGACGATGGGCGACGGCAGCGAGATGGATGACAATGTCGATACCGGCAAGAAGCGGGCCCCAGTCGAAATTATCCTCGAAGTCGGGAAGCTCGACGGGATCGATGCTTTCTCCGCCTCTGATCGGCTGGCGTGACGCCGCGCGCACATGGTGTCCCGCGGAGGCCAGAGCGGGCACGAGAGCGGAGCCAATAAAGCCGGACGCGCCGGTAACGAGTATCCGAAAAGACATGCTTATGCCCGATTCAATCCGTCAGAACTTCCTGTCCCAACTCTTCACCTCGTCGGGCACGGCTTTTCAATCTTTCTGCTCGCTTACCCGTTCGACGCCAATCTATCTCTGCGATCCTGTTGGCTCGCACGACTCCAGGTCAATACGATAGGCGTCCCCACAAGACTCGCAGACGACCTCGCCCGCTGGTCCAGTAAGTTTCGTTCCGCATCGGCACATCCAGCCTATCCGCTTTGCGGGAACGCCCGCCACCAGCGCAAACGGAGCGACATCGCGATTAACAACCGCACCGGCGGCCACGAAGGCATGACGGCCTACGGTGGTTCCGCAGATAATGGTGCAGTTGGCGCCGAGCGTCGCCCCCTTGCGAATAATCGTTTCGCAATATTCGTCCTTGCGGATAATTGCAGAGCGTGGATTGTAGACGTTGGTGAAGACCATGCTCGGACCGCAGAACACATCGTCTTCCAGGCGAACCGCGTCATATATCGAAACATTGTTCTGGATCTTGACGTTATCACCGATCAGCACATCGTTGCCGACGAAAACGTTCTGGCCGAGCGAGCAGCCGCGCCCAATGCGAGCCTTGCCGCAGACATGAACCCAGTGCCAGATACGCGAGCCATCACCGATTTTGGCGCCCTCATCGACAATCGCAGTGGGATGAATCGTCACCGTCATATCAATAATCCAACGGCAGACAAACCCGCTTGCCATCACGCGCCGAAAGATAGGAGGCAATCAAAACCTCGAGCGACTTGAGGCCGTCGCGGCCGTCAGTTACGGGTTCGGCTTCGCCGCGCAAAACTCCGATGACGTTGTCATAATACAGTGGGTGGCCGAAACCATAGACGGACGTGGTCTCGTAGCTTGCCGATTTGATCTTCTCGTCGTCGGGGTGCGGCTCCGCGAACTCCCAATGCTGGATGGCGTTGACTGCAACGCCGCCGACCCGAACCGTTCCCCTCTCGCCGAGAATGGTGATACTTCCTTCAAAGTTCTTCGGGTAAGTCAGCATGGTCACATTCATCGAGCCGAGTGCACCGGAGCGCCAACGCAAATTGACCACGGCGGTATCCTCGACTTCAATATTGCGTGCCAAAGTTGCGGTATAAGCTTGTAGGCTTTCAATGGGGCCAATAAGCCACTCTAGGAGGTCGACATAGTGACTCGCCTGATTCATCAGGGCGCCGCCGTCGAACTCCCACGTGCCTCGCCATTTCGCGCTGTCGTAATAATTTTGCGGGCGAGTCCAGAACACGTTGATATTGACCATGTAGATGCGGCCAAAGCGGCCGCTTTCCACAGACCTTCTCAAAAGCTGAAGCGTCGCATTCGCGCGATTCTGTTTCACCACGAATAAGCGGACACCGGCATCATCGCAGGCTCTCACCATCCGCAGACCGTCTGCCCACTTAGTGGCCATGGGCTTTTCAGTCATGACGTGGCGACCCGATGCCGCAACCCTAATCGCTTGCTCGGCGTGCAACCCGCTGGGGGTGGTTAGCACCACGACGTCAGCGTCAGTCTTCGCGAGCATATTACCAAGATTCGCATAAGGCTTGGCACCCGTCGTCTCAACAGCCACCTTAAGTGCCGCCGCGTTGACGTCGCAGACGCTCACAAGCTCTGCCTGGTTATGATGCCGCTGGATGGCCGCCAAATGGTTCTGCGCAATTCGTCCGCAGCCTGCGAGCGCAAACTTGATCTTGCGATCAGTAATCCCGGCTGAATATTCGATCATGGTCATGCCTTGACGATGTGGGGAGCGCCCTTACGAAATCGTCCTCGACAGTCAACCAATAGCCGCGCGTGCGCCTTGATAAAATCATAGTCGAACCTGTCGTGATCGGTCGCCAGCAAAACGCAATCAAATTTCTCCAGTGCTTCCGCTGTAAGTGAAATGCTGGACAGCGCAAAGCTGTGCTGGCGCATTTTTGGGAAAATCGGAATATGTGGATCGCTGTAAGCAATTTCTGCGCCGAGATCGCGCAGCTTCTCCATCAGAAAGACAGATGGAGATTCTCGCATGTCGTCCACATTCTTTTTGTAAGCGATGCCAAGGACCAGAACCTTGCTGCCATTCACCGGTTTTCGTCGTGAATTCAATCCATCAACGACCTTCGCGACGACGTAATCGTGCATGGATGAATTGATCTCACCCGCAAGCTCGATGAAGCGGGTATGCATGCCATACTCCCGTGCCTTCCAGGTCAAATAGAACGGATCAATCGGGATGCAGTGACCGCCAATGCCAGGGCCCGGATAGTACGGCACGAAACCGAAGGGTTTGGTTGCCGCCGCGCGGATCACCTCGTGGATATCAATTCCCATACGATCCGCTACCATCTTCATTTCATTGACAAGCCCGATGTTGACCGAGCGATGAATGTTCTCGAGAAGCTTGGTCAGTTCGGCGGCGCGCGTCGAACTGACGGGAACAACCCTATCGATGACACTGCCGTAGAGTGCGAGACCGACCTCGAGACAATCCGGCGTGTGACCGCCGCAGACTTTCGGAATAGTTCTTGTCGAGAAATCCGAATTGCCTGGATCTTCCCGCTCAGGTGAGAACACGAGAAAGAGATCTTTGCCGACCGTCAGGCCACGCCGCTCGATGCGCGGCTTCAGCTCTTCATCCGTTGTGCCCGGATAAGTGGTGCTTTCGAGCGAAATCACCATGTTTCTGTGCAAAAAAGGAACAAGCGCTTCCGTGGTACTGACGACGAAGCTCAAGTCAGGCTCGCGGTATCGATTGAGCGGCGTCGGCACGCATAGAATCAGAGCATCGACATAGCTAGCGCGCGAAAAATCTGAGGTCGGATCGAAACGATCCGCCACCGCCTGTCTGATAGCTGTAGCCGATATATGTTCGATATAGGATTCGCCGCGCTTCAGCGCCTCTACCTTATTCTGGTCAATATCGAAACCAATTACATTGTAGCCGACCTCACAATACCTCAGCGTTAGCGGCAATCCGACATAGCCAAGACCAACAATCCCGATGACAGCCTTTTTCAATTCGAGCTTTTCGATCAAGTCGGATTTCATCTGGATCTTCCGGCTAAATGCTAAATTGGAAACTGGTGACATAGGAAACGAGCCAGAAACCGCAAAGCGACGCACTATGCGGCGCATCATGGGCTTGTGCGGGAGCTTTTAGCTGTCGCTCTAAAGTTACGAGGTCAACACTCCCCCCTTGCGACCCTCTGCTTGGTTGGAAGCTACTGGTTAAGGGGGTTCTTCGTTGCGAACTGCCATGGCAGGGCCTCACGAATACGCTGCACCCTCGCTCTATAAAGCGGGTTGCTCATACTCTTGATCAAGATATGGCGAAGCACAATGATCGCGGCCAATAAGATGAAAGTAACCCCCATGGCCCGGACAACTCCCCGCCACGGCGAACTCTTGGGTGGGTCTGGCACCGATCTGTCCGGCATCGTGGGTGGCGAAAAGATGATATCTTTACTTATGCCCGAGAGCTCGCCTTTGATATCTTCCGCCTTGCCAATGCTGTTTGTTCGAAGCTCGATTAGTCCTGCGACGTCTGGAGGAGAGTATCCCGGCTTCGGTACAATCAGTTCGGGATTCTTGAGCAGTTCTCTGGTCACGGCCGACAGGTCCGATATTTGGATTTGGATGGCTTCAAGGAGACGGTTCAGCCGCGCCGCCGCATCCGGCTTGGGTTTCGTGGTCGCAAGCCACGCCTCGATAAGCGCCGATCCAAGTGCCTGCGCCCGGGCAGGCTCGGAGTCCGAAACTTCCAACACATAAAGCGAGGGTCGGTGCGGGTCGGCCCCCGACGCAGGAAAGAGCCGAACATTCTTCGCCAAGAGCTCGCGGCGATTTCGATCTGACGTCTCCAGCTGCGAATGAACGGGAACTTTCTCCAAAACCGATTTCAAAATTGGCTCCGAGCGCAGAATCGACTCGGCATATTTCGCCTTCGTCTCATCCAGAGGACCAACGTAAGCGACGCTGCTATAACTCTTCGCGGGGTAAGGAGAATCGGACGAACTTAAGAAGAAAGCGATAGCACCAGCAGCTATCGTTGTCAGTAGAATAGGTTTCCATGCTTGCAAGAAGGATGGAATAAGATCGAGAAACATCCCCCAATAGTCCAACTCGCGATCTTCAAGCATGCGTTCGTCAGACTTGGAGATTGAATGCGAGTCCATACGCAATTCCTTTCATCATGTCTGAGCGGACCATTGTTGGGGGTATTGGAGTGTGTGATTAAGTTCGGTCTAGCCCAATCGCTTATGCAGCGTTGCCGCGAATATCCTGAATGGCTTTCTGAAGAGTTGATTCGGTTTCTGCGATCGCGGTCGAGAACGAAAATATCCTCCAATATGCCTCGTGCCCGCGCCGACCCATGTCCGTCAACAGTTCCTTCGGCATCAGCGACAGCCGTATCATCGCATCCGCCATTGCCTGGACATTATCGGAAGGCACTGCGACCCCGGCACCAGCTTGGGTAACAAAGTCGGCCGCTTCGCCCTCCACTCCGATCAGTATCGGCTTCCCCATTGCCATATAGAATTGGGTTTTCTGAGGAATCGTGATCCTGAACAATGGATCGCTCCACAAATGCATGGCCAGGACATCCGCAGCCGCGAAGATGTCGCCGATCATCCTTCGCGGAACACCCGGCGCTATTCGCACATTTTCCGCGCCGAGCTGCTGCACTAATTGCTTCAAACTATCGCTTTCGATCCCATCTCCGATCAGCAGCAGCTGTAAATGGGGTACCTTTCGCCGCGCAAAGTGTGCTGCCCGTACCATAACCTCCAATCCCTGGACACGCCCGAGATTGCCGCCGTAAACGATATTGAACTTGTTATCGAATCCATAGGATGAAAGGTCCGCCAGCCCGGCGGGTGCTGCCGCCCGCTCATCCGCCCAGTTATAGACAACGGATATCTTGTCGGGCTGGACATCTCGCTCAATTAGCCGGGTCTTGATACCTTTGGATTGCGCAACGATTCCCGCCGCGCGGCGGTACACAAAATCGCACATCAGAGCGAGAATTTTCTCCATCTTCCGCGTGCCTGCCATACCGGACTTCACCACGGAATCCGGCCACAAGTCCTGTATATCGATCAGGAATGGGCGCCGCGAAAGTAAAGTGGCGAAGATCGCAGCAAGACCGCCCGTTATCGGCGGATAACAATAGACCACATCAAAGCGGCGCGCGCGGAATGCAGAGAACAGCGCGGCGCTCGCCATAAAGGTCAAATAATTCAAAATACGGCCAACGCTGGAATTGTTGTGACTCGGGTACAGCGGCACCCGATGAACGGTAATTCCGTCGATGATCTCTCGTTTGTAGTATTCAACACGGTATCCTGGATAGGTCTTGCCGGCCGGATAATTGGGAAAGCCCGTAACGATCTCGATGTGATGCCCGCGCTCGGCAAGAGCCTTCGCAAACATGATGCCCTTAACCGTCGGTTCGGGTTCGAACCATTGGGTGATAAACAGTATTCGCATTCCTTGGATGTGGATCAGACTCAGCTTAGCACGCAGGGAAACGCTGCAACAGTAATGACCTCAACACCGATTAGCATCGTATCAGTCGTACTTACGCCAGACCACGCGATCGACGTAGTCTGTGTAGCTATGAATGATTCGAACAACCTTCTCCGAGACGTTGGGAACTGCGTAATCCCCGACTAGCCGGAGCCCGCGCCGTTCGCCGCGCGGCTGATCGGCAAGAATGGCGAGCCCCTGGCGGACACGATCGGCATCAAGGCCGACCATCATGACCGCGGCCTCCTCCATGCCCTCGGGGCGCTCATGAGCCTCGCGCAGATTCAGCGCCGGAAAATTCAGGATCGATGATTCTTCGCTGATGGTGCCGCTGTCGGATATCACCGCGCGCGCGGAGACCTGCAGCTTGACGTAATCCGAAAAGCCAAGCGGCTTGAGCAATCGAACGCCCGAATGAAACGTCACCTTTCGCTCGTCGATCCGTTTTTGAGTGCGAGGATGGGTCGAGACGATCACCGGCAGCCCGTGGTCTTCGGCAACCGCGTTGAGCACGGCCACCAGTTTCGTGAAGGCCGACGACGTGTCGATGTTTTCCTCGCGATGCGCGCTGACGACAAAATAATCCTCCGGCAACAGATTCAGCCGCGTAAGCACATCGGACGCATCGATCTTCGGGCGATAGTGCGTCAGGACTTCAAACATCGGACTCCCGGTCTTGATGACCAGATCCGGCGGCAAGCCTTCGCGCAACAGGTATTCCCGGGCAATCGTACTGTAGGTCAGGTTGACGTCCGCGGTGTGATCGACAATGCGGCGGTTGATTTCTTCCGGCACCCGCTGATCGAAGCATCGATTGCCCGCCTCCATATGAAACACGGGGATTCGGCGGCGCTTCGCGGGAATGACGGCAAGACAACTATTGGTGTCGCCGAGCACGAGCATCGCGTCAGCCTTCGCTTCCGAAAACACGCGATCGACATTGGCGATCACGTTGCCAATGGTCTGAGCCGCGCTCGACCCGGCGCTGTCCAGAAAATGATCGGGCTCGCGTACCTCAAGATCGTCGAAAAAAATCTGATTGAGCTCGTAATCGTAGTTTTGACCCGTATGAACGAGAACGTGATCGCAATACTGGTCAAGTCGAGCAATCACGCGGGAGAGCCGAATGATTTCCGGTCGTGTTCCGACGATCGTGACGACCTTGAGCTTTTTCACGCCGAGACTCTCATGGCGATGGTGTCGGGGCGAGACCGGTCAAAGATCTCATTGGCCCATAACATCACGATCAACTCGTCGTCGCCAACGTTTGTAATGTCATGGGCCCAGCCGGGAACCGTTTCAACGATCTGACCTTCGCCACCCTGGACGAAGATGTCGTGACGCTCATTGGTTTCAATATGACGGAATCCGAACCGCGCCTTGCCGCGGATCACGATAAATTTCTCCGTCTTCGTATGATGATAGTGCTCACCGCGTGTAATGCCTGGAAGCGCAGTGAAATATGAAAACTGACCGCTATCCGTGGTCTTGAGCACCTCCGAGAACATGCCACGCTGATCGCCGTACCGTGGCACGTCGTAGACGAACGATTCCGCCGGCAGATAACTGACATAAGTAGAATAGAGCACCCGCATGAGGCCGACGCCGACCGGCGGACTGATCAGCGACGACCGGCTTTCAGCAAATGCCCTGATCGCCTCGGCGACCGCACCGACAGTCGTTTCATAGACCGGCGAGACCTCGGCAAATTCGACCGAAGACGATGCTCCCTCAAGACACTTGATGAACGCATCCGCGACGTCGTCGATATGAACCAGCCGCAGCGTTGCGGCCGGATCGTTGACGCAGATCGGAAGGCCCCGCGTGATGTTATGGCAAAAAGTGGCGACAGCGGAGTTGTAATTCGGGCGAGCCCACTTCCCGAACACATTCGCCAGCCGGAAGATGTGGATCGGCGCCCCCGTCTCGCGACGATACGCGCGCAGCCGCTGTTCCGCCGCGAGCTTGCTGCGTCCATACGGGTTATCGAGAGCGGCCTGCGTCGAAGAAGACATCACAATCGGCACCGAACGGCTGCTGACGGTAAGCGCGCTGCACAACCGGTCGGTGAAGCCGGCGTTACCTGAAAGAAACTCGGCTTCGGTCTTCGGACGATTCACGCCGGCAAGATGAAAGATGAAATCACAGGATGACAGCGCGTCAGCAAGCTGCTCGGGTTCTGTTTCGCGAGTGACGCGCACGACGTCGGTATGACCGAGCTCACGCAAGCGGATCCGGAGATTGGTGCCGATAAAGCCGTCAGCGCCCGTGATGATGATCTTCATGATCGTCATTCGTCCATCACCACATTCTCGCCGCGCGCGATGCGCTGAACGAGATCGAGCTTGAGAAGAAGCTGCGTCATACCGGATTCATCGAGCTGGACGGTATTGTGGGAGTTGTAGTCGTCCTCGGAACTGATACGCCGCTCCCCCTCTTCCACAAACTTCGTGTAATTCAGGTCGCGACCATCGGCCGGAACCCGATAATAATTGCCCCTGTCCTCAGCGTGGCTCATCTCCTCGCGGCTCAGCAGCGTTTCATAGAGTTTTTCGCCGTGCCGCGTTCCGATCTCGACGATCGGGTGATCCGGCTTACCCATCAGCGATGTCAGCGCTCGCGCCAGCACCGCAACCGTCGCAGCCGGGGCTTTCTGCACGAAAATATCGCCGTTGTTGCCATGCACGAACGCATGCAGAACCAGCTCGACCGACTCATCCAGCGTCATCATGAACCGGGTCATGGCCGGATCCGTGATCGTGATCGGCTTGCCTCCCACGAGCTGCTCGACAAACAGCGGAATCACCGATCCGCGCGACGCCATCACATTGCCATACCGGGTACCGCAGATAACGGTGTTCTCCAGATTGCGAGAGATCGCAACCATCACCTTTTCCATCATCGCCTTGGATATGCCCATGGCATTGATCGGATAAACGGCCTTGTCGGTGCTCAGGCAGACAACCCGCTCCACGTTCGAGGCGATCGCAGATTCAAGCACATTCTCTGTTCCCAGAACGTTGGTCCGGACCGCTTCCATCGGATGAAATTCGCAGGAAGGTACCTGCTTCAAGGCAGCGGCATGAAAACAATAGTTCACGCCGCGCATCGCGGCTCGTACGCTTCGCGAATCCCGGACATCGCCAATATAGAACTTTAGCTTTGCATCAGGATATCGCTTCCGAAGATCGTCCTGCTTCTTTTCATCGCGGCTGAAAATTCGGATCTCACGCAGGTCAGACGACAAAAATCGCTTCAACACGGCTTTACCGAACGACCCTGTTCCGCCCGTAATGAGCAATACCTTGTCACTGAACATGAATAAACCCGCGTCTCCGCCAGAATGTCATGCCTGTCCAAGCCTTACGCGATCCTAGGCTTGTCATGCAATCGCGCCCGCGCCGGGCGGCGAGGCTGAAGCGGCCGCTCGAACAAGCTCGTCCTTCTTGTCGGCGGAAGGGTAACTGATCAAGACAGCCTTATACGCCCCCTTGAACACGAAGAAGCTTCCGGCCGCAACACCGACCACGCCGCATGCGGCAACCACCGCCTCCATGTGGGAAAGCGATCCGGCGCCACCAAGAAACGTCACAGGCAAGCGCACCGCCTTTCGAACCTCGACGGCAAGCTCAAGATCATAACCCTTCATCATCCCGTCGTTGTCTATCGAATTGATCACGATCTCACCGGCGCCCAGCGCCTCGACCTGTCTTGCGATATCGATCACCGAACGCCCCGTCGACCGGGTGCCATTGTGGGTCCACGCCTGGCTTTGTCCGGTGCGGCCGTCCTTCCTGGCATCGATCACAACAACAACGCTCTGCCCGCCGATCTCCTGCGCCGCCGCCCCGACAAGCTCGGGCGACGCAATCGCGGCCGAACTGATGGCTACCTTCTCGACGCCGAGCCCGACGATACGCTTCACCTGTTCGACGGTCTTGATGCCGCCGCCGTAACAAAGCGGCATCCGGCACTCCATCGCCAGATTGGCGATCATCCGGAAATCTGGCTCCGCTCCGTTTGCCGTCGCATCGATGTCGAACACCGAGAGTTCATCGGCCTCCTTTTCGTTGAAAATCTTAACCGCATTGATCGGATCGCCGACATACTTCGGCTGCTTGAAACCGACTGTCTTGACCAGACCGCCCTTGTGAATCAACAGGCCGGGAATGATTCTCGGTCTCAGCACGCTTAAAGCTCTGCAAAATTCTTGAGAAGCCGGTTGCCGAAGCTGTGGCTCTTTTCAGGATGAAACTGAACGCCATACACGTTGGCGTGACGAATCGCGCAACTGAACTCCGCGCCGTAGTCGCAGGTTGCCAGCACATCATCCTGACGATCGCAACCGACGTAGTACGAATGCAGAAAGTAAAATCGCGCGTCCCGCTCGAGGCCGTTGAATAGCGGATCGGCTCCGCGCGGGCGGACATCGTTCCAGCCCATGTGCGGAAGCGGCATGTCCCTGGCTGCCTCCCAGGAACTGAACGCCCTGACGTCGGCATCGATCCATCCAAGCCCCGGCAAGGCGCCTTCCTCACTGCGTCGGGCAAGAATTTGCATTCCGACGCAAATGCCGATGACGGGCACTTTGTCGCCGAGCACCAGCCGATCGAGCGTGTCCCGCATACCCGAACGCTGCAACAATTCCATGGCGTGATCGAAATGGCCGACGCCAGGCAGGATCAGCCTCGACGCGCTCTTGAGCTCGTCGCTACTCTTCGCAACCGTCACCTTGATGTTGGCTCGGTTGTAGACGTTGACGAAGGCGGCGATATTGCCCAGGCCATAATCGACGATTGCGATCATCGAACGACCATTCTTTGCACGCCAAGCATCCGCAGAACCCGCGTTCCCAGATCGATGAGCGGCATCATCGACTTGTAGTCGCGATAACTTTTGTTCGGACCGGCCATCAATGCTCGAAGCTCGGAAGCCGTTAGATCGAGCTTGGTGGCGACGTACTCGAACTCGTGCTCGACATCATCCCTGTCATAGGCCGGCTCGGATATCTTGCGAAGCGCTTCATCCCGGGTCATCTGCTTGGTGAGTATCAGACTCGAAAAATGCGCGCGGCGCTTGTCGAAACCGAATTTCGTCGGCAGCCAGTATCCTTCGTAAAACCGGGTAAAGCGCGACTCATAATGTTTGTGCGCGTACTTCTGCCATCCGAAACGATCCGCCAGCTCCTGCATCGCATCGTCCTTGATATAAGGAAAATGGTTGAGAGGCTTGACGACCCGCATTCCCTTGAAAAAACGATAATAGACCCGATAGGTGAAGATATCGGTGAGCGGGAACGTTTTCAGCGGCCGCGTCCCGAACTGGCGATGAATATCGCGTAATTGCCGCAGGTCGGTGGCGTGATAGTGCCATTCCAGTGGCTCGCGCACGCATTCTGTCGAATAGTTGGCGCCCGTGATAACGTACTTGAATCCGTGGGTCGCCGCGAAGTTGTAGAGCGCGGCAAAGAAAGCGTGATCCTGCGGCGTATCCAGATGCGGCACTTGAGCTTTGAAAAACGCGAGTTGAAGATCTTTCATTTCCTGCCAGTCGATCACCTCGGTGTGGAGATCGAGTCCGAGTCCGTCCACCATCTTCTCGATGTTGTTCACTGACTGCTGCGAGTTCCAGCCGGCGTCGACATGGAAGATCAACGGTCGCAGGCCAAGCCTCTCCTTGGCGAGGTAGGCGACATACGAACTGTCGACGCCGCCGCTGACGCCGATGATGCAGTCGTGATCGCGATCCTTGCCCTCCGACCGAATTCGTTCGGCTTCGGCAAGTATCTCGCGCTCGCCGCGCTCGTCGGGACGCCAGTTGGGCAGGATATTCTGATGATAGTTGTTGCAGTAATCGCACCAGCCGCGTGAATCGAACGTGATGTTCGAATCCGAAGTATCCATGATGCAGTTATTGCAGATCATGTAAGGACGTTTTGCCGGCACCACATTCTCTTCCAGCTTTCAGACACCGTGATTCGAACGGCCGTTTCTGATAACGCGCGTATAAACCGCTAGCAGTTTTTTTGCGTTGCTCTCAGGGTGACAGTTCGTTTCGGCTAGTTGCCTGGCGTTTCTCCCCATTCGACGTACGTCGTCGCGATTATCGGCAAAATGCATGATGGCTTCGGCCAGTTTCTGCGGGTTTCTCGCCGGGATTACCAGCCCTGTTTCGCCATGTACCAGCGTATCGGGATAAGGATTTTCGACCGCCACGATCGAAGGAACCGAGGAGAATGCCGCCTCGAACACGGGACGGCCCGGTGCATCGAAGTGCGACGGAAACGCCACTACATCCATGCGCTCATAAACCCGTTGGATATCAACGGTCGGCCCAAGCAGATGGAAAATATCGGAAAGCCCCTCCACGCTGACGCGCTCGGTCAGTTCCTTCTGAACGTTCTGCGCAAGCCCGGCGCGATTTAGCGCCCATGCCTTCAAACCCTTGTCGGACACGGTGCCTCCGCCAACGATCAAGAACTCGACATCACGACCCGTCGCCTTCACGAGTTTCGCGGCCTCGAGCAAATCGAATATTCCCTTCGAGCGATGCAGGTTGCCCACGAAACCCACCTTCAGTGACCCCAACCGTAATCCATCAAGCCGCGCCAGCATGGCACGATCCGGCGAGGAGAGAACTTTCGGTGTAAAAGAATTCTGGATGACGTCGACCTCAATGTCGGCCGGCAGTGTGGCGCGAACATTCTGATCGATCGCTACCACGGCAGAGGCGTTGGCTCTTAGCCGTTTCTTCAGCCAGCGGCACCGCAATGAATGCTCATCCTGCCACGCGAGGGAGCGGGCATGCACGACCAGCGGAGCCCGGAACAGCCACTTGGCGATCATGCCTGGAATGATGCCCAAGAACTCGTTGATGTGAATCACATCAATCCGATTCCACTTCCGCTTGGCTCGCAGCAGTACAGCTACGGTGAAAGGCAAATAGAATATCTCGCGCAGCACGACCAGCCAGCGGACGCCCTTGTAGTGACTATATCGGGTATTGTCGAACTTTGTCAGGCCGCGTGTGGTCATGCTGTCTTTAGCGATCTGCCGGTAGAACTGCAACGCCGTCCCCTCGACTGCGACGAAATACGGATCAACCGCCTCAGCAGACAACGGCCGCACTACCTCGAACAGGCTCCGGGAAGCGCCGCCGAGCGGCCCATCACTATCAATGTACAGAACCTTCATCACAGAACAGTGGGAGATCGCGAGATTTGGGAGCGCTCCATGAAGCCGGCAGACCCCCTGGTGATCATCAACATCAAGAGGACAAACATTCCATCGGTGGGATGAAAGACACTTCCCCAGTTCATCATCAGGATCAAAATCGCCGGAAAAGAGGCGCACGCCCAGCGGTCATCGCGAAATGCAGACACGCGTAGCCGGCCGACGAGATAAAGCGTGAATAGTATGCCGGCTAACCCGTAGGTCGCCAGCAGCCGAGTTGGCAAGGACTCCGAGCCATTTGTCGCAAGCGGCTTTTCACTTGCCTCAAATATGGCCTGATAAGACGATCCCCACCCCATCCAACCCGGACTGGAGAAAAAGAGATGGAGGTGGGCATTCCATAACCACGGGCGATACAGCGAATAAAGAATATCCGAAATGGATAAATTGGTCTGACCACGCAAGAGAAACGTTGAGATCACTTGATTATCCTGCAGCAGATACAGGATCGGAGCGGATGAAAAGATTGCCAGATTGAAACCGAACCCCACAATGATGGCGATCCAGAACAGGCGCACGGGTCTTGGCCTGCGATACTTGCTAAAAAAATGATGCAAAGCCAGATATATCAGGGCTGCGATCAACGCCGCTCTCACGAACGAAAACACCAGGAAATAAACAGCAACGGCGAGAACGATTGGATGACGTTTCGCGCGCTGTTTGCTGCTGGTCAACACCATCAGCATCCCTAGTGAGAGGAGACCCGTATAAGCCACGTTCGGAAAGAATGATACCCGCATCCGGCCATAAACCGGATCGGAATAGCCCGGTATCAAACCATAGTGGTTGAGGTCAGACAGAAATTTGATAGAGACGCCGACCAGGATCAGCAGCACGTAGAGCCGGACCAGATCCTGCACATCAAGCGTCGCCTGATCCGTCGAGATCCAGGCCAAGACCAGAACAAACCCGCCGAGTTGAATAATGACGCGTATGTCGCCAATCACAAAATACCAACTACCGGCCCACAGCACCATGACGAGCAGTAGCTTTGCTCTGCCAAACAGGGTTTTTAGAAGCACATGCGGATCCAGCAGAGGAAACAGCAACGCCGGAGTTACAAGCAACCAGTATTGGAAAGAACCACGTTCAAAGCTGTTCAACTGCCCAAGCGACATCGTTACCGTCAATGACAAGGCAATAAATACGGTCATCAGCCGCTGTGGTCGATTCATCCGCGCGGCCATTGGCAAGGCTGCTGGGGTTCCGACAGACAAGACGTGAGTGCTCAATGCCCCAGCGACTCCTGAAGCTGGCGCCTGCAAGAATCAAGAGACGAAGCGGGCAGCAGAGCCGCCAGATTGTCGACATAGCCGGGTGCGGAAAAGTGGTCTGATTCCGCGGAATCAAAGGACGGCGGACTTGCCACGATATCCCAGACGTCCCGTGGACTAGCGGCGCGATAGAACAAACGGCCGTCGACGGTATCCATTAGCAGTTCATGGCCATCGAGCGGGATGATCACGCTCCTCACGCCGATTGCACCGGCATCGAAATGGCACGCCGACGCGATAGTCAGATGCAGATCACTGTCGGCCAACAAATCAAACACGTTCGGCTGCTCGGCGCCCGATATGATCCTGATTCTCGCGTGAGATTTCAGCGCATCAAATTTCTCGGGGCTGGAATCATAGATCGGATGCAGTTTGATCGACAAATGCCAATCAAGAGACGGCGGCGCAGCGCGCGCCAGTTCACCGATCCAGGCCACGAGTCGTTCCGTATCGAGTCCTTGGGACGTCAGCACGAGACGGATACGACCGTCGCTGACCTTGGCAGCGCGCCTGGCTCTTGCCGAGTCCGTCATTGCATCGCCGACCGCGACCGCATGGTCTCGCCCCTGCCGCGTCGCGGCCAGTTTCTTCATCCAGTAGCTCCCGCGGATAGCAAGAACATCAGGCAGGACCAGTTCAGCACCAGATCCTTCGACCCACAGCGGAATAGCATCAGGCTGTGTTGCATCGAACACGCCGTGTTGCACCTCGATGAACCTGATGTTTGCGCGATGCGTAGCGATGCGCAATCCGTATTCACCGGTATCAGAAACGAGAACCGCGCGAGGTTTTATGCGGGCAAGAAGAGCGCCATAGAGCTTCGCCTGCCAGATTACAGTGGATAGTCGCATCTGCAACCAGCGTGGATCCACCGCGACCTGCAGTTCAGATTGAAGGTGCTCTGCGACAAACCGGCAGAACGGCATTGCGTCAGCCGGAAACAATCGGCCAAGAACGCGGCCCCAGAATGTAAACACCACCGGGTTGAGGTCAGAGGGCCGCCAGGCCGCGGCCGCTTGGACCTTAAAGTCGGACGAGTTGATTTCCTCAAGCTTGACGCAGGAATAGCCACGGCGAAGAAGACTATCGAAATGCAGGTCTTCGTACTTGTCACCATGCTTCGTGCGTAGCGCGGAACGACAGGTCTTGATGAGCAGATCCTTTTTCCTGCTCGCGATCAGAAGCCAGAGCGCTCCCAGCGTCCCGCGCAGCGCCTCAAGAATGCGGATGTAAATCGGCCTCGCCGGCTTTGAAAACGGCAGGTCGGCAACACGCCAGTAAACCGGGTTTCTCATCACGCGCCATGCCGACCATCCATCGGCCCGATATGAGAAAAAATCGTGCCGACGCTCAAGCGCGAACAGCTTCTCAAGCCGCGCCGCCCGCTCTTCGCCACTAGTCACGGGAGCCAAGTCCGTAGATTCTTGCGCACAACGCCATGGAGCGCGTCGCCTCCTCGAGCGAGGCGAGGTTCGGCGCATGTCCCTTGAGCGCCTCCACGAGCTGCTCCGCCTGATAACGCAGACCGGGCTTGTATTCGGAATCGATGGATTCAGGAGCGACATCGGTCAGACGGCGCTCGCCGCGCCGCTGAACCGCAAGCTTCTCGATCGGGCGCATCTCGAGACGGAGGCTACGATTCGTGACGCTCACCGACCATGGCCCCGGCGCGTTCCATGCAACCTGATACACGCCGACATCGCCGCTGGAAAACCGGATCGTGGCAACGACGAACCCGGGCGAGTCCGGCGACCAGGGGATGCCATGTTCGACGGAAACAACGTCGCCCCGCGCCATGAAACTGAAATAGTCGATGAGATGGATCGAATTGGCATACATCCAGTTGCGAACAACCTCCTCTGGCTGTCCCGCACCGCGTGCTGCTTCCTGATCCTCCTGATCGAGAATCGAAATCAACCGCGGACTATCGTCAGCCGCCAATTCGGCAAGCGCCTGCCTCGTGGCGGCGTACGACCGACGATTTAGCGCCACGTATGCGCGGCTGCCGGTCCGGCGGCTGTTATCGAGAATGCGCTCCGCGGCGGCGAGATCGACGCCGGCCGGCTTTTCGAGCAGACATACCCACGGAAACCTGAAACACTCGCCACAGACCTCCGGCATCGACAGCTCGTTGACGGCAACCACGACAGCATCGGCTCGCGTGGCATCATACATCTCTTCAATGCTGTTAAAAACAGGCACCGAATAGGTCTGTGCAAGCGCTTCCGCACGCGACCGGGTGCGGCTGCAAACTCCGGCGATATCCACCTCGGTCAGCGAATGGATCGCCCTCGCGTGTTCCTGAGCCATGTGCCCGGCCCCGACGATCGCAATCTTCCATCTTTTCATGATCAACGCTCAGCTCGCATTCGTCTCAGGCCCATTGAAACCGGCGCGCATCAGGCAACGACTGCCCGATTGCAACGGCGGCCCCGTCATTTTCGTGCGAGACGTGCGCGGCAACACAGCACGCCAGCGCATGAATTCCGGCTTCGCCATCGGGATAGGATTGTCCGGCGAGAAGCGCTGTCCAGAGCGCTTTCGTCGGTCCCACCACGTCCGCGGGCGCAATACTTTCCGTACGAATGTCAGACGGCATGCCGTATCTGGTCGTGGGAAGATCGCGAAACTCGCTCTTTCGGGCGATCACCCGCATCGCGCCGTTCAGTTCGTCCACCACGATCTGGCCATACCGGCAAATGTAAACGACGTTGATGCCGTTGCCGGCGTTGACCGAAAAATCGAGATACAATGACGGGCCGCTCTGGCTGTGCGCCAGAATACGTCCCGATCTGTCCTCGAACTGCGGGCCGCGCGGATTAGCGAGCTTGGCGTCTTCAAACCAAGCGTTGACCGAGTGGACGGGAACGCCGCTGACATACCGGAACATCTCGAAGTAATGACTGGCATTCATCGCCAGCCCGAAATTCGACGCGGCCACCACGACGCTCGCCAGGGGTCCGAGTTGCTCGGACCCGATCAAGGCTTTCATGCGGGTGTATTGCTCCATAAAGCGCATCTGATGATTGATCGCCAGCAGGGTTCCTGAGCGCCTGCACGCATCCATCATCTCACGCGCCTCGCCAAGCGAGGTCGCCATTGGCTTCTCGCAGAGGATATAACGCACTCCCGCCTTGGCCGCCGCCACGACGAGCGGCGCATGAGATGGCGCCGTTGTCGCTACGACAAGCGCATCGGGACGAACGCTGCGCAGCATTTCAACACCGTCGGCGAAGCTCGCGGATGGATCGAGCTTGCAGGCTTCTCTTGCTGCGGCGCGGGCTTGCTCCGCTATATCGGACACGCCACAGACCGTCATTCCGAGACCGGTGATCGCCTCGAGGTGCCGCATTCCCATGCGGCCAAGACCGGTAACAGCCGCACGCAAGCCGGTGGGAGCGGAAGAGCGTATTGTCATATCAAGGGCGATCCTGGAGGCTTGGGGATTCAAGGGGATTTGAAATGTAAGCGCCATGCAACAACGCGGCTATCGCACGCCGCGGTTCGAACCACGGCAGATCGAAGCTTCTTATGGCGACGGTCGTCGCAAACAAAGCCAGAATGCCTTGCGTGGCGGCATACCCTATCGCCGCGCCTTGCGCGCCGAACGTCAAGATCAATACCCAGACGACGATCGCACCCAACGCGGCCGCACTGACCGAGGACGACGCCAGGAGAGCTGTCCGCTCTTGAAAGAAATAGATGCTCGATGTGCAGAAATAGACGCCGCTGAAGGCCCCGCCAAGCACGAACCAGGGAAGCATCTGCACAGCCTCCGCGTAGCGCGGGCCAAGCAAAAGGCCGCTGGTCCAGTGCAAACCGACCTCAACCGCAGCCGCCAGGCCGAGAAAGATCGGCGCGGCGATATAGATCACTCCCACGATGCGAAGCTTGTCGCTCGCATCCCCTGTTTTCAACCTCGCGTAGAGCCAGGGGTTATAGGCTTTCACGAAGGCATCGGCGAGGATGGTCATCACCATTCCCAGCTGGGCCCCGGCTCCGTAAATGCCGAGTATTTTCGAACCGAGCTGCGTCGAAACCATCCATCTATCGACCGTCGCGAGAATGACCCCTGCCATCACATGGGGAATCAACGGCAGTCCGTAGCGTATCTGCTGTTTCAAATAGTCGACGCGGATTGACAAAACCGCGTCCCGCGAAACTGCGAATATGATGAGCGCTCCAGACGCCATGGCGACGGCTGAAAGCGCGATCCCCCCATTACGGCCAGCGGCGCCCCACCCAAGCCAAAGAACCGCAATCAACGACAAGCCGACATTCAGCACGCTCGCCGTCACTTGCAGAAGCGCATTTTTGAATGGCTGCTGCTGGCTTTGCCACAGCACCAGGCGGCACTGAAGAATGACATTCGCGCCAGCGGTTAGCGCCGCCACCGCCGCCCATGGCGCCGGAAGGTCCGCGACCAGCGAGGGCGCTGCCATCACGATCAGAACAGCAATCGGCGCAACCAGCAACGTGGCCCCGATCGCGAGGACCAAAGCCGTGCCGTTGTACGCCGGGATCTGATCGCGCGGCCGCGAAAACCAGGCGACTCCAACGGCCGCATGTACACTAAGCCCTGCGAAAGGCATGCAGAACGTCATCAGCAGTGCGAAGGCAACGATGTGCCCATATTCGGCAGGAGAAAGCACCCGGGTGAGGAGCGGCAAGAGCAAAAACGGTACCGCTGCTGACGCTACATTGGCGGCCGCGTAGATGGCCCCGGCTCGGAACACCTTCATGTCAGATACAGTCGGACCTTACAGCCGGAGAAACGCGGTCAGCATTTTCAGACCTTCCTTGCCGCTCTTCTCGGGGTGAAACTGAGCTCCCACTATCGCGCCTGAGCGAACGGCCGCCGTCACGCGATGGCCTCCATAGCCGCAATCGGCCAGCAGATGCGCAGGATCGTCGGGAATAAGATGGAACGAATGCACCAGGTACACAGGCGTGCCGGCCGTAGTATTCTCCAACATCGTCTCCTTCCACGTGCCGCCGGATGCGGGCGATATTTCACTCCAGCCGATATGAGGAATCTTGTTAGGCTCTCCGTTGACTGCTTGCGTCGGAACCTGCCTGACCCGGCCGGGTATCAGGCCAAGTCCTTGGTGCTGGCCGAACTCCTCGCTCGTCGTTGCCAGCATTTGCATTCCGAGACAGACTCCGAGCATCGGTCGCTCCGTCGCAGCAAATTGCAGCAACGGCTCGATAAGGCCGCGATCACGCAATCCCTTCATTCCATCGGCAAAGGCGCCGACCCCGGGTAACACAAGCCGATCCGCGGCAACGATGTCGTCCGTCTTCGAAGACATCTTGACGTCCGCACCGCAATGGTCCAGCGCCCGTTGCACGCTGAAGAGATTACCGGTGCCATAATCGACGACGGTCACTCTGGCCTTGCTCACACCGCCCTCACAGGAATGTTTTGCGCCTGCGCGGCTTCGCGCAACTGAGGAACGGTCGTACGATTGTAGTGAAGTGCGTCGGCAACTGCGATTGCGTCCGCGCCCGCGGAAACAACCTCGGCGAGATGGCGTGGCTCGCCATATCCGCCGCTCGCTATAACGGGAACGGAGACGGCAGAGGCGACCGCCCTGGTCAATTCCGCGTCAAAACCCTTGCGCGTTCCTTCGCGATCGATTGACGTCAACAGGATTTCACCTGCACCAAGCTCGATGCCGCGCCGCGCCCATTCAACGGCGTCGAGACCCGAACGCTCGCGGCCGCAATCGGTGTAGACCTCCCAGCGGCCATCGCCGCGTGATTTCGCCTCGATCGACAATACCATGCATTGCGAACCGAACCGGCGCGAGACCTCGGTGATCAGCTCCGGCCGTTTCACTACCGCGGTATTTATCGCAACCTTGTCCGCGCCCACGCGCAACAGATCCCGCACATCATCGGAACTGCGGATGCCGCCGCCGACGGTCATGGGAACGAAAACATCGCGCGCCGCATGCCGGACGATATCCGTCAGGTTATTGCGCCCGTAGAGACTTGCGACAATGTCGATATAGATAAGCTCATCCGCGCCTTGCTCGTAGTAACGGCGCGCATACTCCTGGGGATCGCCGATAACCCGCAAACCCTCAAGATGCACTCCCTTGATCAGGTTGGGGCCCTTGACATCGAGCCGGGCGATGAGACGTACGTTGGCCACGTTCTATTCTTCGTTCCAGACTGTCTTGCGCAATGACCACGCGCCCTTCTCGTACTTCCAAAGATGCGGCGACCGGAAGGAGTCAGCCAGATTATCGAAATATCTCCGATCCATGACGGGTTGCTCGAACATCTTTGATGCCTTTGGAAACTCAGCCTCGGGAATGCTCAGGTAGCGAAAGATTTCTTCGGCGAACCGCTCGGGAAATTCTCCGTCGAAGCGACGCGCTAGGCTGACACCCTCTTCACGGGTAATGTCGCCGGAACGAATTTCTTGAGCCGCATCGTAGGTAGCACGGCCGATACCGAACTTGATGAACGTCGTGTAGTAATGAAAATCATCAATGCGATCGTCGATGCTATTGTATTTGCTGTAAGTCCCCGCGGTTCGCTCCGGCGAAGCCTGGAAGCCGCCATGCTCAACGGCATAGTAGTAACAGCTTTGCGGGTGCCACTTCAGGTAATAGCCAAGGTAGTGCACATCGACTTTCTGCCGTTCGACTGCCACGGGATCGGCCGGCATGTACGGCTGCAGTTCGTGTAGGTCGACGCCGAACTGATCCTGCAGATCGGCAATTGACGTCCCCCCCAAGTAAATCTTGGATTTGTCCTGAGCCGCAAAATACGACCAGTCGCGGCGCGCCGTTTGCGTGTCGGCGACCGGATTACCATACTCCGCTTCGTTCTCGCCGTAGAATACCAGCGGAATCTTGTGCAGAAGCGCCATCTTCGGCGCGAGAGATTTTTGGCCGAAGATAAACGGCTGAAACGGATGAAAAAGATTTTCCACCGCGAGGCGCGTGAGCAGGCGATGAACCCGACCATTCGGCGTGCAGAGGAAGTTATCGAACCCGGCATGGACCCATGACTGGAAGTTGCGCCACCCCCAATCCGTATAGATATGAGGCGCCCAGGTGACCGTCAGTGGATGCATATTGTATTTGGTCTTCAGAATGTGCGCCGCATAAAAGCTGTCCTTTCCGCCAGAGCCGGGCAGAATGCAGTCATAGGTCCCGTCGGTTTTGCGATGACGATCACAAAGTTCGCGCAACTCCGCTTCGCGGGCCGACCAATCGATAGTCCTAGCCTTGTGCTCAGCCACCCGACAGGCGTCGCAGACGCCTTCGGCGTCGAAGTTGATGGTTTTTTTCTTGCTGTTCTTCGTGTGCTCGTACTCGATCGTGGAGTTAGGACGCTGGTTGGAAATTACGCAGCTCTTGCAAAAGCAAACCTGCACCGGCAGGCCGTAACGCGCATGATTAGGCCGCTCGGACGAAAACGGCGCCATGTCGACGTCACGGTGACGAGGGTATCGATCCATTGCCATTCTCTCCTGCTATATTCCTAAGCCGCTCGATGTCGGCAAATGTATCGATGTCGAGCGAACGGTCGGCCGGCATGACGAAACCGACGGTTTCATCCGACAGAAACGTCCGCGCACGCATGAACCAGTCGACACGGGCGGCATAGACTGCGCCGTTCAAACACCACGCCGGCGGCAAATCCTGCCTGCGCTGCGGTAGATCGCCATCCGGTTCAGTAAATCGCGCGAGCCGGCCGGCTGAATCGAGCCGAAAAGTCCAATAGGGATGATCTTCTGCTTCGCGGACGCTAACGCAAGCCGGCGCGCCGCTTTCAACAAGTTTCATCAATGCGCCGTCGATGTCGGCTGCCGTTCGCAGCGGCGACGTCGGCTGCAACAGAGCGACGATGTCATGACCGGGGACGCGGCGTAACGCGTCAGCCACGACATCCATCGATGACGCCTCATCGGTGGCGAGCGCCGCATCTCGGATAAACGGCACATCACATCCCGCGCGTTTGGCGACTTCGATGATTGCCGCATCGTCAGACGACAGGATCAGCCGATCCACATGAGACGATTTTCGGGCAGCATCGATGCTCCACTGGATCAGCGGACGCCCGGCGATCGGCACGATGTTCTTGCCCGGCACTCCCTTCGATCCGCCGCGGGCCGCGATGATCGCGAGAACCGACCGCCCGTCGATCATCTAAAAATCTCTGCAAAATCGACGTTCGCCCGCTCATAGTCAGCCATTCGACCGATATCGAGCCAATAGCCATCGATGTGATGGCACCGCGTCGTCATTCCATGCTTCATCATCGCATCAAACAGCGACGGCATGTCGAACGTCGCATTCTTCGGGATCAGACCCAGACTCGATGGCGACAGCACATACATGCCTGCATTGACGATAAAGCTCTGAATTGGCTTCTCCTCGATCGCCTCAATTCCCGCGCCATTTTCGCGCACAACGCCGAACGGAACCTGCATGTCATAGGTACGAACAGCCATTGTCCCGTCGACTCTCGACTCGACATGTCTGTCGAGCATATGGCCGTAATCTTCCTTGGTCAGAAGGTCGGCATTGGTCACGACCAATGGCAGCGTTGGCTGCTCGGTCAGCAAGCTCAGCGCGCCTGCGGTCCCGAGCGGCTTGTCCTCGCGAAGATACGAGATATCCACCCCAAACGACGACCCGTCGCCGAAGTGGTCCTCGATCTGCCTGGCTCTGTAACCGACCGCCAGCAAGATACGGTGGAACCCCTGCTGCGAGAAACTCGAGATGATGGTCTCAAGCAAGGGCCGTGAGCCGACCTTCAACATCGGCTTGGGCGTCTCGCTGGTCAGTTCGGCCAGCCGCGCGCCCCGGCCGCCGGCCATGATCACAACCCAATTGTCACGCTTCGGCGTTGTCAGCAAATCATCGATGGTCTGCAGGCCAACGACGATGCCTTCATGATCGAGGATGGGCATCTGATAGACACCCCGGCTCCGCATCGATGCGATGATAGCCGGAATGTCCTCGTCGGACTTCGCGACGGTCGGATTGACGTGCATCGACTGCGAAACTCTATCGGTCAGCGTAAGCCCCCGCAGAAGCCCGCGGCGTACGTCGCCGTCGCTGAGCGTCCCGAGCAGCCTGCGATTTTCATCGACAATCAGAACCATGCGCGTCCCTGCCCTGTCGATCACCTCGAGCGCTTCTCGCAGCGACAACTCGGGATCAATAAGAACGATCTCCCAGTTTTTCATGCGATACCTCCGGCGGGACGGGCCGGCATGCCAACCAGTTCCCCGCCTCCGTCAAAATCCTTGACGACGACGGCCCCGGCACCAACCAACGTATGTTGTCCAAGCTGAATACCTTGACGCACCACCGCGCCGGCTCCGATGTGGCTTAAATTCCCGACCGTTACCGCGCCGCATAACAGCGCACGCGGCGCCACATGCACATAGTCTCCGACCTCGACATCATGCTCGACGATCGCCGCGGTATTCACGATTGTCCCCTCACCTATCACTGCGGAAACCTGAACGATGCTGCCCGCGAGAAGTTGAACACCGTGGCCGACCCGCGCATGAGGAGAGACGATCGCGGTCGGATGTATCACCGTCGTGAACCGCCAACCCGCTTCCTGAAGGCGCAACTGCAGAGCCCTGCGCGCATCGGTCCCTCTCACGCCGCCGACGCCGTTAGCCAGCAACACTTCATTCCGATCGTAACCAGCCAGAACGATGGCATCGCCGCCCAGAATCGGCAGGCCGCACTGCCGCGATTGATGCTTGGTGGAGTCGGCGTCGGTGAATCCCAACACACTGACACCCGCCGCCTGTAAGGCATCGGCGACGACGGCTGCGTGTCCACCCGCTCCAATGATGATGACGGGCTTCATGGTTCGATCAAATCATCAGGCATATAGTCGCGCCCAGCGGGGCGGCCGATCAGTCTCAGCGCCTCGATCGGCGGCAAGCCGGTGCCGGGCCGCTTTTCGGCGAGCATGTCCTGCGTCAGGATATCCCCCTTGCGGATCGCACGCGCGGCGACGAGGCTGCGGCGAGCCACCGCGCGATTGCGCATCTCATGGGCGTCCGGACCCTTCACGGCGTTTCCCAACGCGCTTTCGATATTGCGGATCGACATCACCAGTTGTTTCAATTCGTGCGGTTCAAGCGACGCATTGTGGTCAGGGCCCGGCAGACCGCGATCGAGCGTGAAATGCTTCTCAATGGCGACCGCCCCCAGCGCGACCGCGGCAAGCGCGATCTCGATGCCGATCGTATGGTCGGAATATCCCACGGGCAGGCCGAACGCCGCGGCCATGGCGGTCATCGCGCGCAAATTGATCGTTTGCGGCAGCGCGGGATATTCCGTCACACAGTGCAGCAACGTGATCTTTTCGCGCAAAGCGTTGCGACCTGCGTTGCTGCAATAGGCTTCTTCGAAATCCTTGCGAAACTTCGGCATCTTGTCTGTAACGAGTCCGAAAGCCACGACGCCCAGCGCCTGCTCCACCTCTCCCAAGGTCGCCATGCCCGTCGAAATGATCAGCGGCTTTCCCGATCGCGCCGATCGCAACAAGAGATCGACGCTGGTCACATCGCCGGACGGAATCTTGATCGCCGGCATCTCGAACGCCGCAAGCATCGCCAGACTTTCGACATCGAACGCCGTCGACATGAAGCCGATGCCCCGGCTGCGGGCACGCTCCGCAATGATCCGATGATCCGCAAGCGATAGTTCCAGCGCGCTAAGCATGTCGAGCTGCGAACCGGCTTCATGGGTGTTGACGACCTGATATTCCGCCTTCGCGGCCTTTGCCGTCGCAAGTTTGTCCGCCTTGAAAGTCTGAAACTTGACAATATCAGCGCCGGCATCGGCGGCGACATCGACAAGCCTGAGCGCCTGCTCGACCGAGCCGTTGTGGTTGACGCCCGCTTCAGCGATGATCAGGGTGCGCTCAGGCATCGGCGTTCCCGATCATGTGAAACCGCTTGCCGATCAGCTCCATTGCCGGAGGTAGCGCTCTTAGGACTTCGACGATTCTCTCCGACGAATGTCCGTCACCATAGGGACTCTTCGTTCCCGAACAATCAAGCTGGATCGCTCTCGCGATCGCTTCCCGAATGGCGTTGCAATCGGGCGCGCAGTGCAGCACCGAAGTCGCGGCGAGACGGCCACGCTGCCGGTCGCCGATATCGACGGTCGCGACACCGAGCGATGGCGCCTCGTAAAGTCCGCTCGACGAATTTCCGACTACAGCGTCCACCTGAGCCATGAGACTGAGGTAAAGCGACTGGCCAAGCGACGTATACAGACGCGCACGATTCGGGTGGGCCTGCACCCACGCCTTCAGCTTTGCAGCCATCGTCCGGCCGCCGGCGTCGGCGTTTGGATGGGTAAACCACAGCGCGGTATCGTCATCGAGCATATCGAGTGCATCCAGCAGTGCGGCGAACTGCGCTTCGCCATGCGCGGCTTCAAGCGTGACCGGATGAAAAGTAATCAGAAGATTTTTCTCGCCGAGCCGCGCTCCAAGTCTGGATTCCACCGCCGACCGGTCGAGGAGCGGCTGCCGACGCAGATGGTCAAGACCCGGACTTCCAACCTCGTAGATGCGCGACGGATCTTCCCCGAGTTGGCGCACCCGGTGTGCTGATTCCGCATTCGTGACAAAATGGACATGCGCCATCTTGGTAATGGCATGCCTCATAGCTTCATCGATCGCGCCTTCGGTCGTGTCTCCCCCCGCGATATGGGCGATCGGAATGTTATGGACCAGGCAGGCCTGCGCGGCGGCGAAGATCTCGAACCGGTCGCCAAGTATCAGCACGATATCCGGCTTGAGATCTTCCAGGACATCCGACATGCCGATCACCCCGAGACCGATCGACTTTGCTATGCCCCCGGGAGTGCCGCTCGACAGCAGCGAGTCCACACGGCGAGTGATGGAAAAGCCGTCCCTCTCGATCTCCCCGACCGTGCCGCCGAATTCCGGCGACAGGTGCATGCCGGTCACAACCAGCTGAAGATCGACATCGACCGCGGCCCGCAAATCGCTCAAGATCCAGCGCAGCAATCCGTATTCGGCGCGGCTGCCCGTCACGACGCAAATTCGTCGGTTCATGGTGAGGCGATCAACCCGGGACTGCTGGGGAGGTTAACGAGTTGCGCCTCGATGCGTTCGGCGACATCGAGGTCCATACGCGGACAGGCATGATACATGGGCAACCTGTGCATCAACGTCCAGACAGGACGAGACATGAAACCTGCCTCGTTGAGCGTGCCGAGCAGTTCATCGCGACGTGCGGCCAATCCATTATCCAGCATGATAGCGTTCAGCCAGTAGTTGCTCGATGTGCCCGGTGGCTCGCGCAGAAGCCGGACGCCATTGATCCCCGCAAATGCCTGTCCGTAACGGTCCGCCAGATGGCGCTTGCGTTGCAGCATCGACGGCAGCCGCTCGAGCTGCGCACAGCCGAGCGCGGCGTTGATATTCGGCATCCGGTAGTTGTAGCCTACCTCGTCGTGCAGGAAATTCCATTCATGCGCGACGCGCGCCGTCGTGCTGATATGCTTCGCCCGCTTCGCCAGTTCGGAATCGTTTGTAAGGACCGCACCGCCCCCGCCCGTGGTCATCACCTTGTTGCCGTTGAAACTCAGCGCAGCGAGGCATCCGAAATTTCCGGTATGGCGACCGTGGTAATACGAACCGAGAGATTCGGCGGCATCCTCGACCAAGGCCAGTTTCCATCGCCGGGCCACTTCCACTAGTGCATCGAGATCCGATGGATGCCCGAACACATGCATGACGACGAGCGCCCGTATCCGTCGACCCGTGGCGCGATTGACGCAAACGCCACCGATAACCTGTGCGACACGCTCGAGATAACGCTCCAGCCGCCCTGCATCGACTCCCAGCGAAATTGTCTCGCTGTCGACAAAGTGCGGCACCGCGCGGATATACGATACCGCGTTCGCGGTCGCGATGAAGGTCAGCGCCGGAATAAGAACTTCATCATCCGCCTCCACGCCTCCCAAAATCAAGCAGATGTGAAGCGCGGATGTTCCGTTGCATGTCGCAACGGCATGCTTGCAGCCCACAAACGCCGCCAGATCGCGCTCGAACCGGTCGACATAGGAGCCCACCGACGATACCCATCCGGTATCGATGCACTCCTTGACGTAGGTCCATTCTTCGCCGCGAAACTCCGGCTCGTGCAGCGCAATCCGCTTGTCCGGCGTGCCGAACAATCCGTGCATGGCTGCGAGCACCGACGCCACCACATTCGATGCACGTTCGGGATGTATTTGCATCCGGTCGCCGTTCACGCGTGGAGCCGTCGTTTCGCGCATCGTCAGATATTGTAGAGGTCGGCCTTGTAGCGTCGCAGATTGGCGGCGTCGCTGAACCAGGCGATGGTTTCATCCAGGCCGCGACAGAGCCCGTCCCGGCGCGCATACTCCGGCGTCCACCCTGTCAGCTCGTTGATTTTCGTATTATCGGCCCACAAGCGCTCGACCTCGCTGCCGGCCGGACGCACGCGCTGCTGGTCAAGTTCGAACTCGACGTCCTTCCCCATCCGTTGGGCAATCAAGCTGGCCGTGTCTCCGATCGAAATCTCGAAATTGCTGCCGACATTCAGAACCTTCCCAACGGCTTGGTCGCATTCGCCGACTGCAACGAACCCTCGCACAGTGTCGCGAACGTAATTGAAATCTCGCGTCGGCGTCATTGCACCGAGCTTGATCCGTTTCACGCCCGAAGCGATTTGCGTGATGATCGTGGGGATCACCGCCCGCGCCGACTGTCGCGGGCCATACGTGTTGAACGGTCTGATGATGCTGACCGGCGTACCGAACGAAAGGTGGAAGCTCATCGCGAGCTGGTCCGCACCAATCTTCGTCGCCGAATAAGGCGATTGTCCCTGGAGCGGATGCTCCTCCGTAATCGGCACGATACGGGCTGTCCCGTAAACTTCGCTGGTCGAGGTATGAACCACCCGCTCAACGCCGAGATCGCGCGCGGCCTGCACGACATTCAACGTACCCCTGACATTGGTGTCCACATACGCATCGGGAGAATGGTACGAGTATGGAATTGCGATAAGTGCGGCAAGATGAAACACCACGTCGCATCCACGCATTGCCGTCCGCACGCCATTCGGATCACGGATATCACCGGCGAACACATCAAGTTCGCGCTTGACTTGCGCATCGGTCTCGTCGAGCCAACCCCAGGAGTTGAAGCTGTTATAATAAACGAATGCACGCACATTCGCGCCCTGCGCGATGAGGTGCTCGGTGAGGTGCGATCCGATAAAGCCATCGGCGCCGGTTACTAGAACTTTCTTGCCCTGAAGTTTCATCGGTTCATTCGACAATGTCATCTGCGACAGCCATGCTACCGCCATTCGGGTGAAAGGGATTCATCCCTCTCGCCCGCCGTGAGCGCCGATGTGATCAAAACCGATGGCTCTACGCGGCCTCGATCGTATCGATATCCATGGTCACCCGGACCTTGCGGCCCAGAAGATCAAGCAGCACCAGAACACGCTCGCCGTCGCTCATCGACTCGAACAGGCCCAGGCAATCAGAAAACGCGCCGTCGACGACGCGAACGGTATCGCCGGCGGAAAATCGGGGCGCAAGATCGAGTTGAACGCAGCCCTTCGAATCTTCACGTTGTTTCAGACGCCGGACGACATCGTCCGGCACCGGCGCTGGCTCGTCGCCACTGTAGACGAGGTTCGTGACACCGACCGTCGAGCGTATGGCACGCCACCTCTGATGAACGAGATCGATCGCCACGAACAAATATCGTGGAAACAGCGGCGATGCCGTGATGTCAACGCGACGTGCATGGCGGCGTCGCCTGGCATAGCGTGGTAAATAGACCTCAAAGCCCTGGCGTCGCAGATGCGCGGCCGCCTTGCCTTCCGCATGCGGATGGGTCTGCACCACATACCACTGTTGTCCGGAAGCGGTCATGACGCCAAGTCTTTCTGACCGCCAGGATCTTTCTGATCATTCGAATCTTCACGGTCCTCCACGATACCTAGAAGACGCGGAAGCAGAACCCTATCCCTGCCAACCGCCAGCGCGGCCAGATTCCGGCTCTCGTGGGCGCCGACCAAATCCGTGATAACGACCGCGTCGAAATTCCTCTCGACGGCGCCGATCGAGGCGACAAGAGGAATCCCCAGAAACCGGCCCGATTTGGTTTCGGCATCAATCAGCGCAACAATCTCGACGCCGCTTTCTATCGCGCACAGCACGGCGATCTCGGCCAGATCCGAACGCCCCATCAAGACGACGGTGCGCAGGCCGCGCGACTTGGCCGCCTCGAACATGGCGACGCAGTCGCTTTTCGCCTGACGAAAGAAGCTGAAGGATTGCGACAGGTAAGTGACAGTCAGGCGCGACTTTTCCGCGAATCCCTTCGGCGTAAGATAGTAAGCGTAGCGGCGCGCTGGAACGTTCTGGACTTTAACCAGCCCCTTACTGACACAGCGCTTCAGATACGCGTTGACAAGACCCAGCGCGATACCAAGTTCCGCAGCCAGCCGCCGTTGCGACAGCCCGCCATCCTCGGCGAGGGACGTCAGCAATCCCAGGATAATCCCGTTCTCACTGTCCTTGGTATTGGCGGTGTCCGACACCTTGATCGCCCCGTTTATCGGACTGCCGCTTACCCCGTTCACACTGTGAACGTCAAGCCTTTTGTTCATGCCGTGAACGCGAGGGTTCTCGGATTTTCGTTTATATTACAACGTTGTTAGCGAACCCGACTTGGTACCTCGCCGGCCTCATCCACAGCCGAATCGTCCGGGTCTGCCAGTTTGGAGCTCACAATCCAGACCACCCCCCCAAG
This sequence comes from Nitrobacter sp. Nb-311A, assembly GCF_000152905.1. Lineage (GTDB taxonomy): Bacteria > Pseudomonadota > Alphaproteobacteria > Rhizobiales > Xanthobacteraceae > Nitrobacter. The sequence continues at coordinate 90,599 of NZ_AAMY01000004.1, read as the reverse complement.
GCCGCCCGCGAGAAAGTTCACGATTCCGAACAATAGCGATGCCCCCACCCCATCCTCGGGGCGCAATGCTGCGTAAGCGAAGGCCAGCGCCATCGTCGCCTCGCGCAAGCCCCAGCCCGCGATCGATACAGGTATCGTCGTGACGAGCATGACAGGGGGAATCAGCAAAAAGAGCTGTGCAAACGACGCGTCGGCCCCGATGGATCGGATGACGGCCCACGCCACTACTGCATTCAGGACGTTGACCAGCAAAGACAGAATGACAAGCGAAGGACCGTGAACGCGGCTGGTGACCAGCCGCCCGGCGATTTGGGAACACGCCCGAACATGCCGTATAATTTGCCAGCGGGTCAGCCACCTCCATGGCAGGAAGCCCAACACCAGGAAGCCAATCCCGCCGGCTATCGCCGCAACGTCGACCAGCAGGAGCGCCACGCGACCGTGCGGATCCGCGATCAGTCGCAAGCTCCATGGCAGGCTCCCGGCTATAAGAACCGCCAGCACCGCAAGACCGATTGCGCGATCAATCAAGACCGAATAGCCGGCTGCACGCCAGCCAGCGCCGCCACGGCCGACGAACCACACGCGCATCGCGTCGCCGCCGACGGAAGACGGTAGCGCCTGATTGAAGAACGCCGCGATCATGTTCAAACGGAAAGCGTGCCAAATCGTCAACGGCGCGCCGCAAAGCTGCGCGATCTCGCGCCATCGCAGAGCGCCGAAAAAAATCTGCAACAGGACAGCGGCGAGCGCAAAGATAAGCCACCACAGCGTAACCAGATCGATCCGCGCGGCGACATCAGAAAAATCGACTTTTCGCAGTGCGAGAACCAGTAATGCGATTGAAACCGCAATCTTGATGACAAGTAACAAAATCCCGCGCATGTGTTTCACATTCGCTGTCACGGGTTTGGCCCCGATACTCGGCTCAACCTAGCGGCAATCGATCGCGCGGTTTCCATCGGCCGAACTTTTCGGATGGAGCACGGCGTAGCTTGCGTTGCGGTACAGTTCATCGTGCCGGCCGCCCTCGGTCAGATGTTCAGACGCCCGAATGATGAGATAGTCATAGCGTGTGCATTCCCCGCGCGATTGGTCGCGCAACCCGCGCAGCCAGTCGAGAAAGACGGCCGTCGGTGCGTTCGCTGAGAAGATATTCCGACTTTCCGTGGTAAAGGGATAATAGAGCAGCATCAAATAAAACGCCAACGACTGATAGGCGGTTTCGTCGAATGGACGCCCTAGACCATCTTTCAGCGCAACGTTGTAAGACGATAACGCATTCGGTGTGATCGCGGAAAGCCGGTCAAAAAGCAGCCGGCCTTCCTCGATCTCGCCGATAGTGCGGAAGTAACGTCTGACGATTTCAGACTGCGGCAGGATCGTAAGACCAAAGAGCGGAACGTAAGGACGTCCTGACGTATAGAATTCGATCAGAAAACTGTCCTCGATACTGGTCGAGGCGATCACCGAACCGGACGGCGCATGTCCTTCGAGCCAAGTGAGCATCTCATATTTGTCGCGATCGACGAAACCTCGCGGCCGGTCGAGATGGAACGGACGAACGATCTGCATCGCGCCAAACAGAATGGCGGCGACAGCGATAGCGGAGAGCGCGGACCCGGCGCGAATACTCCATCTCACCCGCAGCGGAAAATCGGCCGACCGCGGGCCGCGAGCCGTTCCGACAGCAGATTCCGCAAGGTTCCATGACCACGCGGCGACCGCAAGAAAGGCAAATACGCACGAGCCGCGCAGCCACAATCGCGACCCCAATTCGACCGAGTCGCAAAACATTCCCATCATTGCGGAAGACAGCAGCAGACATTTCATGAGCATGTTCTGCTCTCGCCCCGCGATGCTGATCTTGCCGATCGCGACCGGAACAAGCAGCCAGAGAAAGTAGAAATTGGCGCGCAGTCGCATCATTTCGCCATGGTGGACGCTCGCACCGAGCTGGGTGTTGTGAAACGTAGAAAAGCCGAGCAGCATATAGGCCGCACCAGAAACCAGCACCGCGGTCACGCAAAACACTAGCCAATCGATTCGCCGTTTTATGACGAGTTGAAGACCGAGAAAGAGCGCCAATCCGCCGATCAACGCAGCCGTCACGGCAAGCCCCGCGGTGGCGCATATGGCGGCGGCAACCGCTGCGCATCCCGCCAGAGCACGGCTGCGTTGGCGCATGGCAAGAAGCACGCCGGTAAGCGTCAGAAGCCCGAACGACCAGAAAATAGAAGGGTTGAGAAGACGGGCGAAGCCTGGCTCGAGATCAAGCACTCCGACAAAATCCAGCTGCAGCGACTGCAGATAAAAGCTGAGGGCGAAGTTATCGAGCAGAAATAACGATATTCCTGCAATCGACAACGCTGAGGCGAAGCCAAACTGCCGGTCGAGAACTGCACCGAATGCAAGGATTAAGGACATCGCCAGAAGCGCTGTGCTGAGAATCAGCAGCAATGAAATCGCTGCACGCTTCGAGGGTGTGACGGCATGAGAGAGACGCCACATGACGTTACCGACGAGCACGCCGCCGATATATGTGCAGGCAAGAGAATTGCCTTCAATTCTTGTGGCCTCGGGATATGTCGCCCTATTGCACGCTCCCAAGCCCTGCTCGATCAGACTGAAATAGGCGTAGTTGTCACTCGCGTCCGTTCGGGAACTCGCAAGCGGCACGCCGACCTTTTGCTGATTGTCGACGGCAAGCCGCGCCAACAGGTTGGAATGGAAAATCGCCGATACCAGAAGCGAGGCGAACAGATAGATTACGACCGAGCGCCAGGTCGGCATTGGCGGTCCCGCTACAGATTTATCATTCCATGATAAGCGACTGCACGCCGAATGGCGAAGCACATTCGGGTTTCTGACATCAAAGTCAGGGGTCCGCAATGCCCCTCCCTGCGGACTGTCAGGGCCTGCCCTGCGAGCATCAATATTGCGGGGATAGCAGCATTTTGCGCCGCTTGACAGGCGCCAAAGGCGATTAAGCTCACGTTGACAAGGCCACTTAAATGATCGATCAACCCCGACCGACGAACGGCACAGACCCAAAGACGTCAACATCTCATTCACGCCGGCAATAAATCCCGCCTGATCGCGCGTTTTCCGCAAGTGATGCCATTGACCGAGCCATACAAGCCGACCGGCCAGCCTGATGTCAGCGTTATACTGCCGACATTCCAGGAACGTGAGAATATCGTTCCGCTGGTGCACGAGCTGCGTCGGGAATTCAAACGTGTCGGCGTCAGATACGAAATTCTGGTGATCGACGATCGAAGTCCTGACGGCACCGCAATGGCTGCGCGCGCGGCATTCGCCGATGACAGCGGCGTAGTCGTGATCGAGCGTGCCGCCAATCCCGGGCTTGCATTTTCGATCCGCGAGGGGATCGAGAAGTCGCAAGGCTCGGTCATCCTGGTCATGGATACGGATTTCAATCACCAGCCGAAGGACGCCGTACTCATTTTCGAAGTGGCCAGACTGGTCGATCTGGGGATCGGATCGCGGTTCATCTTTGGCGGCGGAATGCCGAACCGGCTGCGCTACTTTCTGAGCTACCTCTACAATATCTTCATGCGCATCTCACTGGGTACACGCATAGACGACAACCTGAGCGGTCTGTTTGCGATCCAGCGCGCCGCGTTATTCAAGCTCGATTTCGACAAAATCTTCTGGGGCTACGGCGACTACTTTTTCCGGCTTCTGTTGCTGTCGCAACGCGAGCGGATGACTCACGTGCAAGTCCCCGTCTTCTATGGCGAGCGAGCAGCGGGGGGTAGCAAGACCCGTTTTATATCGATATTCATGCGCTACACGCGCGAGGTTGCGCGGCTGATCTATCTCAGGGCGGCCAACCGATGGTAACTCCGGACCTGTTTCACGCAATAACCAAGTGCCGGATTTGCGGCAGTTCGGATCTGCACGCTGCGATCGACCTCGGACTGCAAGCCTTGACCGGACGCTTCCCGGCCGCGGAAGAACCGCCCCCCCCGAAAGCGCCGCTGCAGCTCGTGCGCTGTGACGAATGCGGGCTGACGCAGTTGCGGCATTCAGTCCGTGTATCCGAAATGTTCGGAGACAATTACGGCTATCGATCGGGCACCAATGCGACGATGCGCAACCACCTCGGCCAGATCGCGAATGCCGTGGCGTCACGCGCGGCGATCGTTTCCGGCGACGTGGTGCTCGATATCGGCTGCAACGACGGAACATTGCTCAAGAGCTATCCGATGCCGGATCTTGTGCGCGCCGGAATCGATCCGATCGCCCGCTCGTTCGCCAATCAGTATCCCGGCGAGTTCAGGATTCATGCCGGCTTCTTTGACGCCAAATCGTTCGCTGATCTGCTCCCCGGCCGCAAAGCTCGCGCCATCACATCAATCGCGATGTTCTATGATCTTGAAGACCCCGGCAGTTTTGTCGGGGACATCGCCACGGTGCTCGCTCCCGACGGCGTCTGGGTGCTCGAACAGAGCTATCTTCCCGATATGCTCGACAAGAACTCGTTCGACACGATCTGCCACGAACATCTTGAATATTATGCGTTGGCGCAAATCGAAAGGCTTACCAGGGACAAAAATCTGAGGGTTTTCGACATCAAGTTGAACGATATCAATGGCGGTAGCTTCCAGCTTTGGGTGTGTCACAATGATGCCGCCTATCCCGAAAACCGGGACATCATTGACGCGCTGCGCGCACGCGAGACCGCGCTCGAGATCACCACGGACAAACCGTTTGCGGCATTCCGCGCCAATGTTGCGGCGCTAGGCTCCCGCTTGAAGGATTTCATTACCAAGGAGGTTGGGCGCGGAAAGCGCGTCTATGTCTATGGCGCATCGACCAAAGGCAACGTGCTGTTGCAGCATTTCGGACTGGATGGAAATCTGCTGACGGCCTGCGCCGACCGAAATCCGGAAAAATGGGGCCGGCGCACACCCGGAACGGCCATTCCAATCATATCCGAAGAATTAGCGCGCCAGGATGCAGACTATTTTCTTGTTCTGCCGTGGCACTTCCGGGAAGAGTTCGTTGCGCGCGAAGCGGCGTTTCTCGCCGACGGCGGCCACCTGATTTTTCCACTTCCAGAATTTGAAGTGGTGGGAAACGCATCCGACACGGGTCCCAGCGGGATACGCTCCAGAACGCCATGACTCAAACAGTCCATATCCCTTGGGCACGGCCAAAGCTTTTCGGGAACGAAGAATCGATGGTCATCGAAGCGCTGCGGTCGGCATGGATTTCGGGCGGACCGTATGTCCAGCGGCTGGAACGGGTGGCGGCCGAGCGCATGCAGGTCGCCGAAGCCGTGGCGGTAGCAAACGGAACGGTCGCTTTGGAGCTGGCACTTCGTGGTCTGAGAATTGGCCCCGGAGACGAAGTCATCGTACCGGGATTCACGTTCGTGGCCGCCGCCAACATGATCCTGTCAGTGGGCGCCACCCCCCTGTACGCCGATATCGACGCACACTCCTGGCTGCTCGACCCGGATGAGATTGATCGGCTGGTGACGCCTCGCACCAGGGCCGTGCTCCCCGTTCATCTCTACGGCAACGTGGCCGACATGGACGCGATCACCTCATGCGCGAAGGCGCATAATCTGGCTATCCTTGAAGACGCCGCCGAAGCGGCCTTTTCTCGTTTCGACGGCAAATGCGCCGGCACGATGGGAAGCGTCGGCACGTTCAGCCTTCACGCTACCAAAACGATCACGACGGGCGAAGGCGGTCTCGTCGTGACGAACGACCCCGACCTCGCCCGGCGCATGAGGGTCTTACGAGACCACGGGATGCGCCAGGACAAGAGGTACTGGCACGACGTGGTCGGCTACAATTTCAGATTGACCAATCTGCAGGCCGCCATTGGCTGCGCGCAACTCGCGCGCCTTGACGACATCCTGACGGATCGCCGCCGCATCCATGCGCTGTACCGCGACGCCCTGCAATCCTGTTCCGGGGTTCGATTGCAGCATTTTGCGGATCGTGTTGATCCGGTGCTTTGGGTCATCGCCGTACTGATCGAGGACACCGATCCCTCACGGCAGCGATCCAGACGGGACAGGATCATGGCCGCGATGCTCGAGGACGGCATCGAAACGCGTCCAGGTTTTTACGCGCTCAGCCTGATGCCGCCTTACGACGCACCTGAGCTACCCCATGCGCTGGTCGCAAGCGCCGGCGTTATCTCGCTACCTACCTTTCTTGATCTCACCGGTGAGCAGATCGGATATATTTGCGACCGTTTTTGTCACCACATCCGCAACGCGGGTTGAGCAGTGATCTTCAGAAACAATTTTTTTCGCCGCTATCTCGATCTGGCTCCCGCCGCGCTCGCATTTGAGCGCGCCGTCGAATGCGAGATTCTCAAGGAACGCGAATGGGTCCGGCCGATCCTTGATATCGGATGCGGCGATGGAATTTTCGCAGCGATCCTGTTCGACGAAAAGCTGGATACGGGCATCGACCTCGATCCGGCGGAAGTCGAGCGCGCCAAGCAACAGGATTCCTACCACGAACTAATGGTGTGCGCGGGAGACAGGATTCCGAAACCCGATCAAGCCTACAACACCATCCTATCGAACAGCGTCATCGAACACATTCCCGCTCTGATGCCGGTGCTGAAAGAAGTGCATCGCCTTCTGGCCCCGAACGGACAGCTTTTTCTTACTATTCCGACAGACCGTCTGGAGCACAATTCGCTGCCCGCGCGGCTGTTCAACCTTTTCGGTGCGACCGGGCTGGAAGCGCGATACGGCAAATTCCACAATCGTTTCTGGCAGCACTACAACGTGCATTCACGCGCCGGATGGCGGGAGCTGTTCACCGCTGCAGGATTCGAGGTGGCCGAGGAACGACTCTATGCATCGCCGAACTTCTCGTCATTTTATGATCTTCTGATGCCTTGCGCCCTTCCGTCAATGGCAGCCAAGCGGCTGTTCGGGCGCTGGTTCCTGTTCCCGGAGCTGCGCCAGTATTATGCGGCCCTGGTATACTGGTTAATAGCGGCAATTCACGGCAGGCTAAAGCGAGAAGCCGGAAGTTCGCTGGTCTTCTATGCCCTGCGCAAAGTCTGACTCCGAACGCCTCCGTTTGCCGGCGAACTGAAGCTGCCGCCGCCTCTCACCGCGCAGGCACTGGATGCTGCTCGAGCGAATGCTGATGAGTTGCGCGTTCCAGTCTGGCCGCTTGCAGATCGCTCGCAACCATTTCCTTCACCATCTGCGAGAAAGACGTTTTCGGCTGCCATCCCAGTTCGGCGCGAGCTTTTGAAGCATCGCCGACGAGCAAGTCGACCTCGGTGGGACGAAAGTAGACGGGATCGATCCGAACCAGGACGGCGCCGGTCCTTGCGTCGACCCCGGTTTCGTCAACGCCCCTGCCTTGCCACTCAATACGGCGGCCGATCTCGGCAAAGGCAATCTCCACGAATTCTCGCACCGAGCGACACTCCCCGGTCGCGAGCACATAATCGTCCGGCTTATCCGCCTGAAGGATTTTCCACATGCCCTCGACGAAATCCTTGGCATGCCCCCAGTCGCGCTTGGCTTCAAGATTGCCAAGAAACAGAGTTTCCTGCAGACCGATCTCGATCCGCGCGACGGCGCGCGTGATCTTGCGCGTGACGAACGTTTCGCCGCGGATCGGGCTTTCGTGATTGAATAGAATCCCGTTAGCGGCGAACATTCCGTAGGCCTCACGATAGTTGACCGTAATCCAGTAGCCGTACAGCTTTGCAACACCGTATGGCGAGCGCGGATAGAACGGCGTGGTTTCCGATTGCGGAATCTCCTGCGCAAGGCCGAACAGTTCGGACGTCGAGGCCTGATAGAAGCGGACCTTATCCGACATACCTAGTATCCGGATTGCCTCCAGCGTTCGTAGCACGCCGACGGCATCCGCATTTGCCGTGTATTCCGGGCTTTCGAAGCTGACGCCGACATGGCTCTGCGCCGCGAGGTTGTAAATCTCGGTTGGCTGAATCTGCTGCACGAGACGGATCAGATTGGTGGAATCCGTCATATCCCCGTAGTGCAGCAGAAACGGCACCTCCCCGGCCAGCGGGTCCGAATAGAGGTGGTCGATGCGTGCTGTATTAAAGGAGGACGACCGCCGCTTGACGCCATGAACGAGATAGCCTTTTCCGAGCAGAAATTCGGCCAGATAAGCGCCGTCCTGCCCCGTTACGCCCGTAATCAGGGCGACCCGGCGCTGCCCGTTCCCGTCAACCATATTGCCTCCCGAGCCAGGATCGACATGAAAAAAAAGAAGCGTGTCAAACCACCTTCTTTGCGATCTCGGCGCAATTAAAAATCAAAACGTCATTTCGAATATACTTCGAAAAAATGACCGGTGACAGCTTGCTGAGAGCTTTCGTAGGACGTTCGTTTGGCTTTTGCATTTGTCCAAGGCATCTTGTTTCGCCTCGGCGTGCCAGTTCGGCGATTGAAGAAAGCAGACACTGATACGCTCCCATGACAGCAATTGGATTGGCAGGCTCCGCGGCCCAGGCCATGATTTCAGCTTTGACTTTTGTTCGCTTGAATGCCCAGGGAATCAAAAAAACAGCCTCAAACAGCGCAATCAGATCGTATGGATGCAACAAACAAGTTCCGACAACCCTCGCCTTGCTTCGCCAATCGATTTCGGCGAGGCGCTTGCGCGCTGCCTCCCAGTTCGTCGTGCTGATCTGGAATGCGATGATTTCGTCTTTGTGAACTGAAACATAGCCGACGCAATCCGGCCCGCTGAGTAGCCGCTCGTACATGCCCTTCAGATGTGAATAGCCCAAGCGACCGTTGATGGACCAGGGCAACGCATGCTCATGCACGCGGGCAATACTTTCTGCATCGGCTTGTTGAACAGGACGGGTTATCATCTTTCCGAACCGACCAGCTGTTGCCAATCGCTGCCGGTCATGATGCGCCCTTGCCGTAACGCCCGCTTGATAACGACGACCTCGCCGTTTCCGCATCCGATGACCGGGCTTCCGTCGACCTCTCTCAGAACTCCCGGCTCAATATGCTCTCCCGGCCGCGCCACGTCACACACGCGCAGGACAACCGGAACGCCGGAGACGAGCGCGGTCGGTACATAAGTCGGACAAACGAGCGGATCATAGTTTGCGGCGCGCACGAAATCGCGAATACGGCGCGCGCTCCAGTTCCAATCGACCTCGCCGTCAAGCGCGTCCTTGTGGCGATACAAGGTTCGCTGCGACAGGTTCTGAGGCACCGCTGGCGGAATATCGTTCGCGATGATCCTCGTGAGCACACCGATCAGCAGGTGAGCTCCCATTTCCATCGCGCGCATGAACAACGACAGACCGGTATCGGAATCGTATATGGGAATGGTTTGCTGCGCCATAATGGGACCAGTATCTATCCCCGCGTCCATGACATGCACTGTCAAACCCTGAACCGATTCTCCATTTCGAATAGCCCACTGATGACAATGCAGTCCCGCGTATTTCGGAAGCAGACCGGGGTGCATGTTCAACGCTCGTCCGGCGAACATACGGATAACGCCAGGATCGATAATCGTGGTGCCGTTGATATTGACCAGCCACTCCGCTCGAAAGCTTTTCGAAAACGGCTCCCTGCCCATCAGCATCGCGCGCGGCAAAATCGGTATGGCGTTGTTCTCTGCGTAGGCCGTCGCCTTGACCGCAGACGACGACCCCGGAATAAAGGCGGATATCGAGGCGCCTTGCGTCTCATGGACCGCTTTCAACACTGTATAAGCGGGATGGCCGTCACCCGTGATCACAAACGCTGGCATCTATATTCGGCTCAAAAACCGGGCGAAACTTTGCACGGTTTCGAGGTCCTGCGGGCCGGCTTTCGAAAGATCGATCGCAGCTCCCCTTTCCGCCTCGATGAATCCAAACATTTCGACGAACGAGAACGAGTCGATCACATCCAGAATTTTCGCGTCGACCGTCAGGCTGGCCGCCTGATCGGGAGCCGCTTCGCAAAGGTAACCGAGAATCAATGAAGCCAGCTCAACTTCCGACTTTGATGCGTCTTTCATTGATTCTTCCAAGCTCGGCATAATCGATTTTACCATTTGAGTTGAGGGGCATCGCGTCGATGCTAAAAATGTAACGAGGCATCATATAGTTTGGCAGCACCTTAGCACTTTCGGCCCTCATAAATTTTTCCGCATCCGACGACAGCCCTTCAATGAAGGCGGATAAGTAAAGAACTTCCCCGCCGCTGCCATGAATCGAAATGACGGCCACAAACTCCTTATCGCTGAACTTCCTCAAAGTTGCTTCTATCTCTCCCAGTTCGACGCGATAGCCGTGAATTTTTATCTGCCGGGTCGCGCGTCCCTTGTATATCAGGCCGATCCCCGCCTGATTGCACGCAAGGTCTCCTGTACGATACCAGCGGCCGCTTGACAGGCCGGGAAAATGTCTCTCGATAAATTGAGCGTCGGTCAGATCGGGCCGGTTCCAGTATCCGGCCGATACCTGAGTGCCGCCTAATAACAGTTCTCCCGTCTCGCCGTCACTTACGGGTCTTAGATCGGCATCACAGACTACCGCTTCCTGCCCCGCAAAAGGCTCTCCAAGCGGCAAAACGGAAAAGTCCGTGCCACGGCTGCAAGGATAGGCCGTCACGGCAACGGTTGCCTCCGTTGGTCCATAGAAATTGTCAACGCGCGAGTTCGGAGCCGCCACCATCCATTCCGCCGCCAACGCACCTGGAAACGGCTCGCCACAGAACATACTGGCCCGAATACTTTCGAAGGCGTCGGTTCGCAGCTTGTTGAACTTCTTGAGAATCAACACGGCGGATGGAACGGAAGTCCAGGCGGTCAATCGATGACGTTTCACAAACCCGTCCGGTATCAACACCTCCTCTTGCGGGACACAATACAAAGTTCCGCCAACCGACCATGCTGAAAACAAGTCATGCACCGAAAGATCAAAATTCAATTCAGGTAAATGAACGAAGCGATCGGCTTCGCTGTAGGAGAAATGGTCCACGACGTTCCGTACATACGTTGCGACATTACCATGGGAGACCATGACCCCCTTCGGTTCGCCGGTCGAGCCTGAGGTGTACATGACGTACGCTAGGTCGTGGCCGCTGCCCTGCTGCGGTTCACCCGGCGATGTCAAAAGGCTCTTGTTCAGAAACTGATGCTGCGGAAAGTCAGCCGCCCAGTCCGGGATCGCATCCTGATCAGGGAGCAGGATCACAGTCGGACCCCTTACCTTCTGCAAAAGCAGCGGCAAACTTTTCAAACACTTTGCGTCGACGACGATGACCGCTGGCTGGGACTGGGTAATAATCGATTGTGAACGGCCAATCGGCTGCGCGGGTGTCAGCGCGACATAGGCATATCGGGCCAGATGACACGCGGCGATGGCAGCGTAGGCGACAAGGCTTCGGTGGGCGAAGATAGCGCACGTATCGAAGCCGCTTTTAGACGATAGCGGAAATCCGCCGGCGAGACGCAACGCAAACTCATGGAGATCGCCATAGGTGTAATTCTCGCCATCAACCCAAAGAGCGGCCTTGTCTCTGAATTGCGTTGCCGATTTTACGAATGATGCTGCGAGCGGGGTCAAAAAACGTCATCCGTGGGTCAACAGCGTCCTTGCCGGCGACTTGTTAGCTTCGTTGATCCCGAATATCAATAATTGCCTCGCAAGCGGTTGCATGCGCGGTGCGCGAGTTCAAAAGCGTCCCTCCCACCTTGCAGAACCTCAATTTTCCCGGTCACCTGGCAACGACGCGGGTGGTGCTCATTCCATCGGCTCAATACGTGTCATACTCAAAACGGGCGGCAGGGACGATAGGGGGTGGGTTCGATCGGTCTGCGTCGAATCGATTTCGGTTTTAACTTTTGGCTGAGCATGACGTTTCTCGCGAAACTCAACGCGGACTCTCAGGGCGAACAGATGCGATGCGCTTGAACCAACTCATGGCTGATTGGACCAACGCGGCACCCCGATCCCGAATGGCGGATCATCTCGCCGTCTTGATGGCATTTTCGCTACCGTGGTCCACTACAATCTTCGGCGTTTTTACAGTACTTTGGCTGATCGCGCTCCTGACCGTGATCGACGCGCAGCAGTTCCGGGCGCAGTTTCGCCGCCCGGTATACTGGCTGCCCGTTGCATTGTTCTGTCTCGCAGCGCTTGGAATGCTGTGGGCCGACGCCACGTGGGCCGCCCGGATTCACGCCGCGGGATCGATGGTCAAGCTGCTCGCCATTCCGCTGCTGATGCACCAGTTCGAGCGCTCCGGGAAAGGCTTCACCGTCTTTCTCGCGTTTTTGGCATCATCCACCGTTCTGCTGATCCTGTCGTGGCTGAGCTGGTTCGAGCCGCGGATTAACCTGACACCGAATAAAATTCCTGGGGTTCCGGTCAAGAACTGGATCACCCAGGGCGTGGAGTTCGTGCTGTGCATCTTCGGTAGCGCCGCGCTCGCCATCGCGATGTGGCGGAAGCAAAGACGTTATGCGGCAACCGCATTCGCCTTGCTTGGCGTGGCGTTTCTTTCCAACATGGCCCTTGTGGCCTCGTCACGAACCGCCCTCGTCTCGCTCCCCGTTCTCCTGCTGATTTCAACGTTTCGATATATGAAATGGCGCGATGTGCTCGTTTTGTATCTGGCGATTGCCCTCACCGCCGCGTTCACTTGGTTCCTTGCTCCCAATCTGCGAGAACGGATCGCCAGCATCCAGCAGCAATACATGTTGAGCCAGAGCCAGCAAACCTCGGTCGGCCTTCGTCTCGAATACTGGACGAAATCACTTAAATTCATCCACAACTCGCCGCTCGGCGGGCACGGCACAGGCTCGATCCGCGGCCTCTTCGAGCGCGAGGCAATCGGTAAAACAGTGACGGGCGATCAAATCGTCGCTAACCCGCACAACCAGACGCTCTATTTCGCGATCGAATGGGGTGTGATCGGGGTCATCTTGCTCTATGCGATGTGGATCACTCACTTCCTGATGTTCACGGAAATGCGCTGGATCTCCTGGCTCGGAATCATCGTGGTCAGCCAGAACGTCTTGGGCTCCCTCTTCAATTCACACCTCTCCGACTACGTAGAAGGCTGGATCTACGTAATGGGGGTGGGCGTGGCCGGAGGCATGGTTTCCAAGCTCCGCAAATCAGATGATGCGTTGACAGGAAGCAATTCTGGAGTTCCGACCGGCTGTTGATCTGGGCAAGGGCTGACCTCCTTCCAGCATTGCGCGCCAACTAGCAACAGATGTCACCCAGCAGGCGGGTTAAATCGCACATCGCAGATTGAATGCGAACATAATGCCGTGGATGTGCTCAAAATCGAATAAAGGGGTTGCGAGGCCGAGTTACAAGCTACGGGAACCTTGCAATGCGGCGTGAGACTCTACCTCCATCTCACCCTTCGCCGTGAGCTCATAGAGGTCGCCATCCTTCACGAGGTACCCTTCCATAACCAGTTCATCCACGGCGGCTCGCCTGTCATCGAAAGCTATGGATGCGCTGATATCCTTAAGCAGGGCGATTTGCTCGTCCTTAAGCATTGACGTTCCTCCGTTTAAGCCAGGAACGCCAGGTTGCGAATTAGGTTCCTCTTGCGCCAAGGTAACCCTAAGTTTCGCCCCCGAGTTCGGTCAGACGAATATGCGATACCTGCCAGAAATAAGCCCTTCCTGCTCCGAATGGAGGTCATGGCCTTCGCATTCCCAGCTCCTCACGTGAGCCCCGCACCGTTATCCCCCCGGGATTGTTTAATCTCCTTAATCGCTGACATTCGTAGCCTCGCGAGATGGACAAACGGCGGCTGGCTGAGATCGAGCAGCGCGCGGAACTAATAGGCGTGATCGTCGATTGTTGGCCTAGAAAATTGATGAACCTGAGATCACCAAGAGATATTCTTACCGGAAGACTCGTCTGCGACTCGCACTTTACCGCGCGATCGGAAGCGGAGCTTGAAGTTGGTGTAGCGTGATCTCTAGTAGGAGATGTCGTGGAAAATCCGGCTCTCGTAACTGATGTGAAGGTTGAACCCTCGGGCAACTCCAGGGTTTTGTGGATTTCATCCCTGGCATTTGCACTGGGGTTTGCGGTGTGGGGGATGTTTGCCGCGCTCGCCCCTTTTCTAATCAAATGGTACGATTTCAGCGCGACTCAGGTGCTGGTTCTGACGGCGATGGAGCCTTTTTTCGCCGCTGCGGTCAGCATTCCGCTTGGCATCTTGACCGACAAGTTCGGCGGCCGGGGCGTTTTCACCCTCCTGCTTCTGACTCTCACCCTTCCTCTTCTTGTTGGATACTTTGCCCGCGGCTATTACGCCTTCCTTCTGGTCGGGACCCTTCTCGGACTGGGAGGTGCGAGCTTCGTTGTCGGCAACGCTCATGTATCGTCGTGGTACCCCAAATCCAAGCAGGGTACAGCGCTCGGTATCTTCGGTATGGGCAATGTCGGAATCACCGTCGGCATGGTGACCGTCACTTTCCTGATTACCCGCGTTCTGAGTGGCCCCGATGGCTGGCGCATGATATTCCCAATCTTCGCCGGTGTTACCCTTTTGATGGCTCTGGTCTACTGGTTCTTCACGTCGGATCCGCCGAACAGGAAGCTCAAAAAGACCTCCCTGCGTGAAATCTTCGCCGTCTACCGTTCAGGTGTGGTGGTGTGGCTGGTGACCTACCTTTACTGGGTCTCGTTTGGCACCCTTACCTTCTTCGCGTCGGCGATGTCGATCTATCTGCTTGACCGCTGGCATGTGGATGCCATCCGGGCTTCCATGGTATATACTCCCCCCTTGGTGGTCTGTGTCGCGGCCACCCGGCCGCTGGGCGGCTGGTTGGCGGACCGTTCGGATCCATTCAGAATTTTGAGCTGGCTGTTCGGGCTAATGGTCGTTCTGGCCGTGCTCATGGCCGTGCAAATCTCGTTACCCGTCCAGCTGTTTGCCATGTATGGGCTTGCGCTGCTGTCCGGCGCCGCCGCAGCGGCGGTCATCAAGTTGATCCCGATGTACTTTGTCCATGTCGGTGCGGTCAGCGGGCTAGCCAAGGCCGCCGGCGCGGCCTGCGGCTTCGCCATGACGTTGATCCTGGCCACCAGCAAGCAACTTCTCGGCGACTATACCCTGGGCTTTGCGATCTGGGCGCTAATGAATGTCGCGGCATTCTACATCGTGCTTTCGCGGATCGGCTTCAGGAATGCAAAACCGCTCATTGAACAAACGAGTGCGACTGCGGAGATACTAACGGCAAGCGGTGCGTGACGACGATCGCTTCTCTCTTTGCAATTCTCTGTTCGTAACAGCCCCTGCTGACGGATGTATTTCATGTCCTCCCTCCTTGAGCTTTCGAAACGCATTGGCTTTTTCAGTTGCTCGCATGAACCTGCGCCGTTCGAACCCGAACAACGAAAAAAATGCCTCGAAGATGAAACGCGGCGGCAGTCAGGAACTCCAGCACGCGGCGTCGACAGGTGGTGCGCTCTGCCAGCACTGACATCGTTGCTTAAGTTTTGCGTCCTTGGCGCCGCGTTCATTGTCGCGGTGACGGGCGCCTCCGCTCAGGAGGTAGCGCCACCCTCGATGCAGCAGCAGGTGCTGAAGACCAAGGAGATGTTTAAAGACTGTGCAAATTGCCCCGAGATGGTGGTGGTTCCAGCCGGAAGCTTCAAGATGGGGTCACTGAAAAGCGAGCCTGGGCATTCCCCCGAAGAAGGCCCGCAACATCGAGTCACGATTGCTCGACCGTTCGCAGTTGGCCGCTTTGAGGTGACTTTCGACGAATGGGATGCCTGCGTCGCCGAAGGCGGCTGCAACGGCTATAAGCCCTCCGACGAAGGCTGGGGCCGTGGCCGTCGCCCGGTGATCAACGTTTCCTGGGACGATGCCCAAGCTTACGTCGCGTGGTTATCGAAGAAGACGGGCAAGTCGTATCGGCTGCTCTCGGGATCCGAATACGAGTATGCCATGCGCGCTGGCACACAGACGGTCTATCCGTGGGGAGACGCAGTCGGCACCAACCACGCCAACTGCCACTCCTGTGGCAGCCAATGGGATGCGAAACAAACCGCACCTGTTGGATCATTTGCGGCTAACAGGTTCGGTCTCAATGATTTGGTAGGCAATGTCCGGGAGTGGACGGAGGATTGCTACCACGACACATACAACGGCGCGCCCACGGATGGCTCTGCTTGGATCGAAGGGGGGAACTGTTATCATCGGGTCGTGCGTGGAGGGTCCTTCCTCCTCGCTCCGGCCTTCCTCCGCTCGGCGAGCCGTTATTGGTTCGCCTCCGACTACCGGCTCAGGTACCTTGGTTTTCGGGTTGCTCGGACGCTCCCATCTTAGAATTTTTTCCTATCGGAAGCTCAGAGTGGCCATGTTTGACCGCCTAAATCTTCAGGACATCCAGCAAGAGTGTCTACGCCGAAATCCGACGGCACTCTAGTTGCAGCCATCCGCCAGACTCAACCGTGAAACTCCTTTCTTTCTGGCTTTGAGTTGCAAGGCTCTGACCAAGGTTGGTCGAGCTATTTCTTCCGCTCTTTTCTGGCCGCGTAACGGGCGTCGCGCGCTGCCTTACGCTCGACTTTGAGCGCGGCCTCGGCGTCCGCTGCTTCTTTCTTCTCGCGGGCGAGACGCGTTGCGGCGGTCGCGGCGGCCTCCGCCTCGAGAGCTTTTCGCGCGGCCTTTTCGATCTCGCGAGACTGCCGGGTCTTCTCGCGGGCAGCTGCCTGGGCTTCGCGCTGGGCCTGTCTTTGCTTTACCGAGGGGTCGTCTGGACCGGGCCGCGCGCGAAACTTGTCGAGACTATTTTTTCGGGCCTCAAGCGCCGCCTTTTGCCGGGCAGCGAAGCTGGGTTCCTTGTATCCACTCATCTATGAGCCCCGTTCATGGATTCACACCGTAATTAAGTGCGGGCTATAGCAGAAACCGGCAAGTCCGGCGTCCCTTTTCAGCAGAGAAAGCGGAAATTCGGGCCAGCGCACGGGGGTACCGCGGCGATCGATGCATCGAATTTGCTATGACCTCGCCAGTTGAGCGCATCGAGCCAGCAGCCCGCTGGAGTTCCTTAACATTTCGCAAACAAAAGCGGGCTCGTTAACCAGTCATTAACCACCGCTGGTCAATCTGAAATTAAACAATGCTAAACAATTCAAGCCCGAGAGCCGTCATTCATGGACTCAAAAGTCGAGCCCCAGCGCCAGGTGATGCGCCTCCGTGGCCGGTCTTACATCGCGTTTGTTTTCTCGCCATTTATGCCGATCGTGAACTGGCTTGAGGAAATTGATGCGACGCTTGCCCGTTCACCCGGCTTTTTCGTCGGGCGCCCGATCGTCCTCGATCTTTCCGCGGTCGATCTGAGCTCCCATGGTATCGCGCATCTGGTCTCGAACCTTGAGAGCCGCGGCATCCGCGTTCTCGGCCTTGAAGGCGTGGAAGCGACAGGGCTGGATGCAGGCTTGCCGCCCGTACTGATCGGCGGGCGCGGTTGTGCAATCGAGCAGGCCGAGCCGAAGCAAGTGGAGGACCCGCGGCCGCCGACACCATCGCTTCTGCTCCAGACCCCGGTCCGATCGGGCCAGCGGATCGTATTTGCCGAAGGCGACATCACTGTGCTGGGCTCTGTGGGCTCCGGTGCGGAGATTGTCGCCGGAGGCTCTATCCACGTTTACGGGACGCTGCGAGGACGAGCGATGGCCGGCATTAACGGCAATGCGGCCGCGCGGATTTATTGTCAGAAAATCGAGGCGGAACTTGTTGCCATCGACGGCTACTACCAGACCGCAGAAGATATCGGTGAAACGCTGCGTCGCCGACCCGCACAGGCTTGGCTGGACGGCGAAGTCATTCGAATAACACCGCTCAATTAACCTACAAAGGAGGCCATGATGGCCAAAGTCTTGGTCGTGACATCAGGCAAGGGCGGCGTCGGCAAAACCACGTCCACGGCCGCGATTGGTGCAGCGCTCGCGCGGGACGGCGAGAAAGTCGTGGTCGTTGATTTCGACGTCGGCCTCCGTAACCTCGATCTTATCATGGGAGCGGAGCGCCGTGTGGTCTTCGACCTTGTCAACGTAGCACAGGGCGTCGCCAAGCTCTCGCAGGCCCTCATCCGCGACAAGCGACTCGAGAGCCTGTGGTTACTTCCTGCGTCGCAGACGCGGGATAAGGACGCCCTGACGGACGACGGCGTTCGCGACATCATCGCCGATTTGCGGACGAAGTTCGACTGGGTGATTTGCGACAGCCCCGCGGGCATCGAACGTGGTGCAACGCTGGCGATGCGCTACGCGGATGAAGCCATTGTCGTCACCAACCCTGAAGTCTCATCTGTTCGCGATGCCGACCGAATCATCGGCATGCTTGATTCTAAGACCGTCAAAGCGGAGGCAGGCGAACAAATGAAGAAGCATGTCTTGATCACCCGCTATGACACGGGCCGAGCGGCACGCGGTGAAATGCTCAGCATTGACGACATCCTCGAGATCCTGGCGATTCCCCTTCTGGGGATTATTCCTGAAAGCCAGGACGTCCTGAAAGCGTCGAACGTCGGCTCTCCGGTCACGTTGAACGATGCTGCGAGCCTGCCGGCGCGGGCTTACACAGACGCCGCGCGGCGCCTCAACGGCGAGACGATCGCCATGATGGTGCCGACCGAGCAGCGCCGACGTTTCATGGACCGGCTACTTGGACGGAGGGCAGCATGAGCCTGAACCTTCTGCAGTTCATTCGGCGCCGCACCGGTTCCGCGCCGGTTGCTCGGGAAAGGCTGCAAATTCTCCTCGCGCACGAGCGTGGGTTACGTAGCCAGCCCGACTTACTTGGGGTCTTGCGAGAGGAGATTCTTGCGGTGGTCTCGCGACACGTCGCGCTGGATCCGGAAAAGGTGGTTGTCCGAATGGACAGAGGGGAAACCGTGTCTACCCTCGAAGTCGATATCGAGCTTCCGAACGGCTTTGACAAACGGATCGCCGTCGCCAGTTGACCCATTCGATTCTGCAAAGGACCAACCACTCCGTCAAGATCGCCGGAAGTGCCTGGCTGGACGCGATTGAACCGCATTTTCCACTCTTCCGCTACTCGCTAAGAGTTCGTGGCGAATGTCTTCGAACGGTGATCATACTCTGGCCAGAAACTACCCGCCCCATGGTGAGTATTGATTCCTCGGAGACGTCTCTTGTGCGCTATCTCGGAGATCATCTCGGCAGTCCACATTGAATCATTCTCATAGGTGGAGATACGACATGAACCTTCTCATTCCTCCTCGCCATAGGGAGTTGTTCCCGTCGTTGAAGAATCAGATCGCGAGCGAACACACCAAATGCGGTCCGATTACCTGGAACGGATATCTTCGCGTTCAGACCGACGACCAGCAGTTGATCGATGAACTCAGACAAAAGCTGGACGCGCAACCAACGTAACCAACACCGATTTTAGGTAGCGGGTCGAGGTTCGAGCTCGCATCGCCTATCAAAGATTTCGAAGATTCAGAGATAGATCGGCTTTTTTCATTAGGCGATGCGGGTACGGGTTGGGGTCGATTTATCCATTGTTGTCGGTTACCGTTTGCTATCATCCGCCGCCATTCGTTCTGGGCGGAAGTCGCAGAGAGTTGGACTCGGGCCCCCGCACTCATGCCAGCTCGGCGGGAGGATTGTCCGAGCGTGCCGACTGGTGATTGGGCCGCACTAGCCTTGGCCTGTCGCGTTCCGATATTGCGGTGGCCCGCTTTACGGAGCTTTTCCATCGCCCGAAGTCGATAGCCCTGTCGTTAGAGTTTCTGATGAGCAATCAGTATACCCGCGAAATCGCTGCGGCCCTTCTGATCGATGTTAGCGGCAATCTGCTTTTGCAGCGGCGCGATAACGTCCCTCACATCATTCAGCCCGGAAAAGTCGGCCTCTTCGGAGGACACCGCGAAGGCGATGAAACATTCTTGGAGTGTGTGGTCCGAGAGATCGCCGAAGAGATCACCCAACACATTCCTGCCGAACGCTTTCAACATCTATTCAGCTTGGACGGTGCTGATCCGGAGAGACCCGGCGGTCACCTGAGAGGGGAGTTTTTCATCTCTTACGGTGTTCAGACCGACACCCTAGTGGTTACCGAAGGCAAGCCCTTGAAAGTTCCTCCAGACGCCATATGGGACATGCGGTCGGAGCTGACGCCAGCAACTCTGCTGGCGCTGAATGCCTTCCTTCAGATAACTGCAGCGGGTTGACGAGTGATCGAGTGTCCGCAGCGTTTCCTGGAAAATAGCGGTCAGATCCTGCATCGCATGGCGTGCAGTGGCGACACCCTTTCAGCTCGATACCTGCTGGACACAAATGATCGGCAAACTCGCCGCGCCGGCGGGTTTTTCATGTGAGATGGAACACGTGCTGGTGGCTGAGGGTGGCTGAGGACAGCTTTGCTGGTCGCCCCTATTTGTCGAATGTAGCCGAGCGCGCTCAGGGCGGAAAGCCAATACCGCAGCTTCTCAGAGCGCCTCTACGATGGCTATGCTCCTGGTTTAGCTCTGATTGATCCGCCCCCACACACCATCGATAATGGCCTCCCCAATCGTCGCTCCATGGATCGCCTGAAAAGTTGCAGCCTCTGTCTCGGTTTAGTTTGTTGTGAACGACCGAAATTTCGGCATAACGAGCGCACTTGTCGCACGCATTGATCTCGTGGAGCCGACTGATGCTTTCACTCTCAATCCAATTTTGGGGAGCGCTCATGCACCACCCGAAATGGCTGCCCTCGTTGCTGTGCCAGCGCGCGCCTCCAACGTGGCATCGCAAACTCTCGCGCTGGCGATTAAGACCTACTGCCGTTTTAGCATATGCCGCACAAACGGCCTGTTTTGAACAAGCAGCCAAGCGCCCGAGGCGATTTCTTTCTTCTCGTTCCGCACTGTCTTGCTCGGCTGCTCGGCACCAGTCGAAATGCTCCCGACGATTGGTTCCCCATTGTGGTCCGGTCCCACCACAGCGAAACCTATCTTTGGCTTCTATTTGCACTGCCGCATTCTGGCTATAGGCGTGACAGAACTCCCAACCTGCAGCCATACTAGGCCCCGGGTCCAACGAGCAGAAAACCGCAGCAAGGCCGATCGCGATCACGGCGCGTGCAAAAACGTGCAGCTTTTTCATATGGCTCCTCCAAGACGAAGCACAGAGGTCCAAAGTTGTCCCTTATGCGAGTGGCGGCGTCAACTTCGCCAGCAATCTCCGCGCCGACGGGCTTGTCGATTCCTGCGGGTGAACCAGAATGTCCCCTAAGTAGCTGAACATCCGTTCATACGACGGTGTCAGTTCGGTCCTAGACGACGCGGCTGCTGAGCGTTCCGAACAGCCGTTGTCGATCGAACACTGCCGAGGCTCGGCAATCAAGCGGCTGCTCACGCGCTTGCGAAGTGACGTGCAGTTAAGGTGCTCTCGCGGCTTCGTGGTCGATCTAACCTGGAGCAGGTTACGATGAGAACAACATGGCGAGCTGGGGTCATTGATGACGCCCCAGAAACGCTTGCACGAAATCCGGATGAGCCCGGTAAATGTTGTGGCGCTACGTGAACCGGGGAAACACGGATCGTTCCACCATTCCCGGCCGACCCGAACTTGCTTCTATGCCGGCAAGCGGAAATGCTAGTCCAACCCGCTCGCATCATCCGAACATCCTTTGGGTCGCCCGCCGTCCCGCCTGCAAGCTCTGTAGTTCCACGGCGCGACGTGGCTACCGACCCAAACGCCTCGCTCTTCGCGCTCCGCTTCCTTTTGAGCACCAGCATAAGTGCCCTTTGAGTATCGAGGCCAATCAACCGCAAGTCCGGCCCTAACCATCCATTCCCCAATGTCTCGTCCACCGACAGAGCAGATAGCGACAACACGGCGATATCGGTCAACGTCCACGCTTTTGCAGCTAACCGGCCTACCCGCAATGAACCGAGCCAGCTCGTTCGCAGCCTTCGCACCGCAGCGATATTGTAGGCTATTGTCCCCACGGCAGAGTTGATCGGATTCGGGCGCATCTACGCCTATTAGGCGTATACGGTGCCCATGGATTTCAAGAGTGTCACCGTCCACCACGGACGCTTGGCCGGTGATTGTTTCCGCAGAGGAAGGGCTTGCCAATACAAACGCGAGGGCGGCAAGGAACAAGCGTGCCATCGCTAGGCCATTTTCTAAGAGGAAGACGACGAGCTTGGCAAATTTCGTCGGGCATACTGAAGCGGCGTGTCTAATTGATGCCGTTTGAATCCGATCTAATGTTGCCGACCAATTTTGAAACGACGATGCCACCGCCGGCCCCCACCACCGCGCCTGCCAATTTGATCGCGACATCATGCACAGTGGCGTGCCTGTAATTCACGAAGTGCTGCAGGTATTCAAAACAGCAAAGAGCGCCCGCAAGCAGAGTTAAGACGACAAGCAGTCGGCGGGGATAGGCAAGCGAGAAGGCAAACCCGAGCACGGCGAGCGCCAATAGTCGCTCAGCATTTGGATGCCCCAACGTCGGACGCCAGCCAAGCGGACTAACCGTAAGAACGAACAGGAGGAGCAAGAGTGTCCAGGCCGTTGCCTTCAGTGTCCGTACCACTATTGAGTGCTTAGCGACACACCCATGGTATGCGCCTTGGCCGCCGTTGCACCGGGCGTTCGTTTCAACGTCCTCGCAATCTTCGTGACGCCCGCCTTTTGCTTCGCGAGCGTCTTGAGAGTGCGAACGTCGTCCTTCGTCCACTCGCGACGAACAGCCGTTTTCGTCTTTGGCAAATCGTCATTCCTTCATTCGATCGTAGGAGCACGCGGTTTAGCAGATCGCGCATTTTGCGCAAGGTAATGTGGCTTCTTCACCAGGACTAGAAATCGCGCCGGGGCGATTTCATGCTGACTTGTCGTTGCTGGCGCGCGACTTGTACTTCGCGACAGGATGGAGCTCTGCGGTCATTCTGATCATTTTCTCTTCAAGAGTTTTAATATCATCCCTCCTCAGGAGAATGCTGCTCGGGTCCGTCAATCCCGTGGAAAGCTGGCGGTTGGCGGCGATCTCCCGGCGCAGATTGTCGCACTTGCGGCACATTCTTCGCTCCTTAGGCGGAAGCTCTGCTTGCTCTCAGTCCGCCGACTGCCTAAAAATGGCCGACCGCTTCCAACTAATGGGGTTCCCCGGGGCTCCTGTCCTGTCGAGATAAATTGTGGGTACTACGCTTTTGCGAGTCCCCTTGGACCCGCAGCAAGGTGGTGTCGCGGTACTCCACCTCGGCGGCGAACAAAGGCTCGACCCGCGTCGCCTGGGGCTTCCTGCACCGACTTGGTAAGTGAAGACTACATGCCAGATGAAAGCCCTCCGAAGAGTCCAAAACAATCGAGCGGACGAGCTCGACCGCAAACCGCTTCGCGTGGCGCTGACTTAAGCGCTCGCGCGCTCCCCTTCCAAACGGCTGAGATAGTGGCGCGTCAAGCTCGGCAATTGGCGCTCCAGATCGGAAGCCATCGAAAGCTCTTCCTCTAAGCTGCGCTCGCAAACCGCTTTTGTTTGCGTATCGCCAACGGCTTCGGCAGCAGCGATCAACGCGCGGTAGGCCGCCGCCTCCATGTGCTCGAACGTATAGCTTGCCATGGCGCCTTTGACGATCTCGTCCTCAGCAAACATGCCGCTTATGCCTTGGCCCAAAGCTACAATCTTTGCGGCCACGTCTTTCAACGTCGAGGTCTCGCCCCCGCGGCGCTTGATACATTCCTCCAGCGCGTCAATCTGACTGCGGGTTTCAGCGAGATGGCTCTCAATCCGGCTTTTGAGTTCCGGATAGTCGCGAGTGCGGCTTGCCAAGCTGGTCAGCATAGTGACGGCTTGTTCCTCCATCGCGTGCGCGTTGTGAAGCCACGCCATAAAGTTCTCTTCGATCTTATTCATTGGGAACACCTCTTAACCACTTGAAGATGGCTACCGACGAGCCGTGGGATGGCTCAGACGCACCTCGACGCTTCAATGCCAGCTGCCAAGGAACGTTCCTAAGGGGTCCACGGAACGTATGCGCTGCGTTTCATGAACCAAATTCGGCATCTAGCATTATGGGTGAGACAAGTGGGGCAGCACAGAGTAAGGAGCAGCGCTATGGTACAACGGCGCCGTTTCAAACAGTCCCTTCCGCTGGGTGATCGCCTTTCAGCATTTATCCACGCGATGCAAGAACGCGCCGAGCTCGTCGGACCCGGCCCGCAGCGCGACGAAATACTCAAGAAGCTCAAGAAAGCTGAGACCGCGGTGGAAATGGACCGAGCGATCAAATCGGGCGAGCCAAAACCGCCAAGCTCTCGCGTTAAAACCCCGCCGGAATGAACTGAGAGACCTCCTTTTTTCCAGGCTCAACGGCAATTGCCACTACTTCGGACGCCTTTTGCGGAACGCCTCGTCGTCGTAGCCGCGCCGGCTGCTGTAGAACATCAGGCCTATCAATCCGCTTCCGACGATGAGTGTGAACAGACCTCCAAGCCCTAAGGCGACCCAGTTGATCATGGGGATATCGCTCGTCCACGCTGAAAATGCCCAGACCCACACTCCGACAAGCAGAGCCAAAAGAAAAACGACAGAAAGCTCCTTGACGTTTGACATGGTATTTTCCTTCCCGAAGCAGAAATGAAAAGCATGGCTCCTGCTGAGACGAACGGCACCTGGCCTCGCTCGGAAGCCGCCAGTGGGAATCATGCGACGCCTCGGTTTCCCAACGCTCCGAGCCAACCTGAGGTTTCTATGACCTTCCCTCAGTGGATCCGTCGTGTGGCGACTTCGACCGCGACCATTCAGGGCAATCTCACTGACAAGTCTGACTTAGGGTCGCTATACGTGGCCTGAAGGGCACGTGGCCGCCTGTATCGACAGAATAGTGCGTCGGCCGGATTTGACTGATGCGGCGTTCGACTCCCCCGACAAAAGAATGCGAGATGACCTTTTCCTACATAGGCAGAGATCGGAGTGACTACTCGCCCCGCCCCTTGGGCCGCAACGGGGCGGAGGCCGGGAGGTGGATCAGTCGATTCAAGCGGACGCTACCCTGGAAACTAATGGACTTCTTGGGTGGAGATCATCATCGGATGCGCACGAACACGCATCCCCAGCCCAAGCGATTTGGGCTTCGGTCAGAAAACACGGTCACGCCTATGAGACGAGCCGTCAACGCGAGACGCTGTAGGCATCGCGGAGGACGTTCGTCTCAAGCTCCAGCTCCTCCAGTCGATACTTGACCACATCGCCGATGCTGACAATACCGGCTAGCTTGCCGCCCCGTAGCACCGGCAAGTGGCGCACACGATGATGCGTCATCAGCCTCATCACGCGAGTGACGCTTTCGTCCGGAGACACGGTGGTCAGACCGTGTGGCATGATCTCCTTCACACGCATCGACCCGGCAGCCTCGCCGTAGCGAGAAAATGCATCAACGATTTCACGTTCGGAAACGAGGCCGAGAACTGTGTCGCCCCTCGTCACCACCAGAGCGCCAATATTCTTTGCACGGAGCCAACCCGCCGCGCTTTTGATATTAGCTTCCGGACCTATTGTTGTGACGTCGGTACCCTTCTGCCTCAGAATGCTTTCGATGGACATAGCCTCCTCCATCGTGTGGCCTAGCCGCCTATCGCATCGATTTGTGGCCCCCAGTCGCGCCCAAGGGCGAGCTATTTTTAAGCATATCATATCCGCGAGAAGCTGTCAGCCAGCTGGACTGTGGAACCGACGAATTGAGATGGCAAACTGGTGCGAAACCGCTGGGTCAAAAGCGGGTCGGGTTTCGGTTGAACGACTTCCAGTCTAACGCCAACTTCGGACAGGTCCTTCGCCGCGCAAGCTGTGGCGAAAGGCCAACGATGGGACTTTTAGACCCGCACGCCCCTCGCCGTGTTCGACCATGAGTGCCAGCAGGTGCGTCTCATCAAGAAGGAATCTAGCCAGCGGCAACGCGGGATCGGCCGTCGCCCGCTGGAGAAGTTGCCTGCAGCCCGGCGAGGCGTGTTTCGGCTCCTGCTCCATACAAGGAGCGCCGAGTCTTCTCTTTCAACATTCGAGACCACGGCCATCACTGAAAGGCGTCCATGCGACGTCCTCAGGTTCATCAGGCTTCATGCTTCCAAATTAAACTGCTTATGGAACACCTAGGCCCCTAAAAATTATTGGCTATAATGTGCTCCCGAAATTGACAATGAACGAATCTTTTTTAAGCGTCACCAGATTATTTCAGCGCTCCCTTCAGCGGCTGGATCCCAAGAGCGGAAGCTAGGGAAAGCATCGCAAACCGCAACTTAGGCCATGGTGGGCGCTAACTACGGTTCTTTTTTTTGAGCGCACCAATCCGTCAGCTTGGCCTCTTCTTCGACTAACAGCTTCTTTAATACTCTGACATTTTCAGGATCAGCTTCGTTTGCATAGGTGAGCCCCCCCGCGAAATGGAATCGCCCTCTATCTATCTGGCATCTAGTGTCTATATTGAGGCGATCGTCGGCCATTCTTAAAGGGCGCTGACGGCTGAGAGACGCTACAGCGCTCCCGCCTTAGACAGGAGGTGCGCGATGAGCGGCATTACCTACCCGATACATTTTCACCAAATTTTTGAGCGGCGTTCGGCTTCGCGAGTTCAAGCCATGAGCCTTGCCATGCCGCGGCGTTCTCGACGCGAAGGGACTGACATTTGTTCGTGTGGGTACATTGTTACAGCTCCGGCTGGCTCCAGCTATTCTCCAAGTGCTGTGACCAATAGTTGGAAATGTAGCCGTTGCGGTCGCAGCTGCAAAACTGAGGCTGACATCAGCAGCGCCAACGGAGGAGATCAATCGTGATCAAGGGCCTCCGAAGCTGGCTTGTTCCGCCAATTCTGGTGCCGGCGTTTCTTATCTGTCTCGTCGTCATTTCCGTGTGGTTGCGTTAGCTGCTATCGGGGCGGCGTCAATCGTGAAGCCATCGAATGCCTAACTGGCCATGCGCGCCATGGGCTCGCCGCCGATAGGACCCCGGAAGGCAAAAAACGCCATAGAGAGGAAGAAGAAAACTGGCCAGGAAGCGTTAAAGCTACCTACGATTGCTCTCGTCCTTTGTCCCACAGCAGCACCGCCGCAAGAAGTCGCAGGGTCATCGATTTGAGCTATCGCCAATTTTTGGTGACGGCCGGGCCGATCAGGCGGCGGCGGTTGAGGACTGACGGTCAGTCGGTTTGGCGATGACCTCGATCCCGTCGTTGAATGTCACACCGAGGACGAGTTTTGACAACTGGTTGTGACCATCGAGACGACGCCAGCTTTTCTGCGCGGCCTCAAGCAGCTTGAAAACCATTGCGAGCGCCGTCCTGTTGGACAGGCAACCCTTCGATCGGATCGTGCGGTGGCGCACGGTAGCGAAGGTGCTTTCAATGGGATTGGTCGTCCGCAGATGTTTCCAATGCTCGGCCGGGAAGTCGTAGAACGCTAGTAGCGTGTCTCGATCCTTGCTCAGGCAGTCGGCCGCCTTCGCGTATTTGGGCGTGTAGCTCTCGATGAAGGCGTCGAACGCCAACTTGGCGGCGACCTTGGTTTCAGCCATCCAGATCTCCTGCAACGCGCGTTTGGCTTTCGGCTGCTGGCTCTTCGGCAACTTGGCGAGCACGTTCGCGGTCTTGTGCACCCAGCAGCGCTGCTCGCGCGTTTTCGGCCAGACCTCACCCGCGGCCTTCCAGAACCCGAGCGCGCCATCGGCGATGGCAAGCTGCGGCGGCACGTCGAGCCCGCGCCGCTTCAGGTCAAGCAGCAGATCGCGCCAGTCTTGCGCGCTCTCGCGGGCGCCATCGGTGAAGCCGACCAGTTCCTTGCGGCCTTCCGGCGTCGCGCCGATCAGCACCAGGATGCACTGCTTTTCGTCTTCGAGGCGCGCCTGGAGATGGATGCCATCGGCCCAGATATAGACGTAGCGCTTCGCCGACAGATCGCGCCTCTGCCACGCGGTGTGTTCATCAAGCCAACCGTCCTTCAGCCGGCCGATGGCGGATGCCGACAGCCCGGCAGCATCCTTGCCGAGCAGCGCCGCCAGAACCTCGGAGAAGTCGCCGGTAGAGATACCCTTCAGGTAAAGGATCGGCAGCAGCGTCTCGATCGATTTCGAGCGGCGCATGTAGGGCGGCAGGATCGACGGAGAGAACCGGATGCGGTCGGGGTTGGCAGCATCCGCCTCGCGATCGCGTACACGCGGCTGGCGTACGGCAACTGGACCGATGCCGGTCATCACCTCGCGTTCCGGCAGGTGACCATGGCGCACGACGCGCTGGTGGCCGTCCGCAGTCTTCAAATCGGCATGCTTGCCGAGAAAGTCCGTGACCTCGGCCTCGACCGCCTGCGCCAACAGAGCACGCGCCCCATCGCGAAAGATTTCCGTGAGTTGATCGTCGACGTTTCCTGGATGAATCAGCTCGATGACGTTATCTTTGGACACGGCATATCGCTCCTTCGGTGGAGAAGTGGAGGCGGCAAGCACCCCCATGATATGCCGCCTTCCCAAGGCCCGATGTCACCAACTTTCAGCGATAGCTCCATCGATTTACCTTGTGGTGTTGGTGGATAGGTCTAGGCTTGAGCAGCCGTGTTGGCGCTATAGAGCGACCCGGTAGCGCGGCCCGGCACGCCTGCTCTCACGAGTGACCGCGTGTCGGGCCGTTGCTTTTAACGTACTCGCCATCACACGTCACCGCTCCATCATTTGTGGTCCTTCCATCACACCCGCCATAGATCGTCAGGAACACACAGCGGGGCGGCCGCGAGAAAGATTCCTTTAATCACCGAATTGCCTTGTGATGCTACTGGATCAGCATAGGGTGGGCATCCGTGTTGGCGCTGTAGAGCCGATCCGGCATGGCTCCCGGCGCGCCTCCCCCAGGTCCGCGCGCCGGGACGCCTATCTCAGACTGGACTAGTTGCGGTCAGCCGCCTCGGATCCACGCGGCGATCTTGGCGATTGAACCGCCCCGGGTTTGCCGGAGGCTCCAAGTCCTGAGAGAGGATGGAGCCATGACGAACGACGAACAAGTTCTCACCGGAGGTTCGGGCCCGAGCGGTTCGGATGATTTTGGATCACGGCAGCGAGTATCCGTCCCGCTGGGCGGCGATTGAGGCGATAGCGCCCAAGATTGGCTGTTCCGGTCATACCCTGCTGGAATGGGTGAAGAAGGCGGAGGTCGACAGCGGCAAGCGAGCGGGCGTTCCCACGGACGTCGCCGAGAAGCTGAAGGCGCTTGAGCGGGAGAACCGCGAACTCCGGCAGGCCAATGAGATCCTGCGCAAAGCGAGCGCTTATTTTGCGACGGCGGAGCTCGACCGCCGGTCCAAGCCATGATTGCCTTTATCGACGATCATCGCACGGCGCACGGGGTCGAGCCGATCTGTAAGGTTCTGCCGATCGCCCCCTCGACCTACCACGCCCATGTGGCCAGGCGGCGCGATCCCGCCAGGCTGTCGGCGCGCGCCAAGCAGGATGCCGCCCTGAAGATCGAGGTCCGGCGCGTCTTCGATCGGAACTTCCGGGTCTACGGCGTGCGCAAGGTCTGGCGGCAGCTCAAGCGCGAAGGCTTCGATGTTGCCCGTTGCACGGTGTCGCGACTGATGCGGACCATGGGTTTGCAAGGTGTTATCCGCGGCAAGTCGATCAGCGACAAGGCGGCGCCATGCCCGCTGGATCGCGTCAACCGCCAGTTCAAGGCGTCGAGGCCGAATGCTCTTTGGCTCTCCGACTTCACCTATGTTGCCACCTGGACGGGCTTCGTCTACGTGGCCTTCGTCATCGATGCCTATGCCCGCAGGATCGTGGGCTGGCGGGCGTCGCGTTCGGCGCACGCCGGCTTCGTACTCGATGCGTTGGAGCAAGCCCTGCACGATCGACGGCCGATCCATCGCGGTGGGCTGGTCCACCACAGTGACAGAGGCGCCCAATATCTATCCATCAAGTACACCGAACGCCTGGCCGACGCTGGCATCGAGCCGTCTGTCGGCAGTGTCGGCGATTCCTACGACAATGCTCTCGCCGAAACCATCAACGGCCTCTACAAGGCCGAGGTAATCCACCGACGCGGGCCGTGGCGTAGCTTCGAGGCCGTCGAGTTCGCAACGCTGGAATGGGTCGACTGGTTCAACAACCGGCGGCTCATGGAGACCATCGGAAACATCCCGCCCGCCGAAGCCGAGCAACGCTACTACGCCATGCTGGAACAATCGACCATGGCGGCATAACAACTTAAATCAAACAGCCTCCGAAAAAGCCGGTGCGGTTCAGATCGACTCCCCGACCAGGACGAACCGCGCTTTCAGAACCGGTCGCGCGAAGATCACGTATGCAGCGATAAGACCGGGGATGATGAACAGGACCCAGGGCGTCATGAGCAGGATCGCCATCAACCGCAGGTTCCATGGATGGACATCCTGCTTGGATTTTGTTCGAGGGCGCTCAAATCCTGGTCTTGTGATTCGAAAGGGGCGGACCTCATTATCACGCGGGCGGATTGCAGCGCCGCTGGTTACGTCCGCCCCTTTTTTTTTACGGTGAGCGATCTGACACAACAGGAGCCAAAGTTGCCCTTCGTCGGTCAACCAAATCCGGAGTTACAGCGTGTTAGCGGCGTCGAGAAGGTCATGCTTCTCGTCGCCGCCCTCGGGTTCATCGTTCTGATCGGAGCGCTTCTTTTATAACAACCCTTGGGCGGATTCTCGGTGCGGGTGGATGAACTGAATTGCATCGCCACGAACGGGACTGGAGAGCTGATCCAAGACCTAACGCTGGCTATGGACCACGCCGATGCCCTCCGCCCCGCCCAGCGAACACAGGCAGGACGGAGTCGTCTCAGGTTAGCGACACGGGAAAACGAGATCACGTGAGTCGCGGCCCACAATTGATGAAACGCCCCGGCAAGCATAAGGCGGTCACCGTGGGGGGCGAACACGCGCTCCGCCTGCGGGCACTGAGCCGAGAAGTGTGCGGCTTTCGATTGTGAGGGCGCTTCATCATGACATGCGATCGGTATCGGTGATGTAGCTAACTCATCCGCTACTGACCGTGTTATGGTAGCCTGCGCCGTGCTTTTAATGCGTCGGCGGCAGGAGCCACGCGAGGCGGAAGCGGCCAGTTAAGAGACGCGACGCGCTGGTGATAAGCGAGATACCATGGGAGGTGGGCTTGGCGAAAAGACGCATTGGCATCCTCACCGGCGGCGGCGACGTCCCCGGTCTCAATGCAATCATCAAGACCATTACTTATCGCGGCTTTGAAGATGATATTGAGGTCGTGGGTCTCCGCCGTGGCTGGGAGGCCCTGACGCACTTGAACCTCGAGGACCCGACAAGCAGGTCCCACTATCTCATTCCGCTGAACCGTGAAAACACCCGCACCATCGACCGGCGCGGCGGCACGGTCCTTCATTCGAGCCGCACCAATCCCTCCAAAATGAAAAAGTTGCCCGACCATCTCGTCGGCCCGGATCGTCCATTGACCAAGCATACCAACGGCGACACCGAAACCTGGGACTTGACCGACCAAGTGCTCGCGAACTTGTCCGGATTAGGCATCGAGCACCTGATTGCCATTGGCGGTGACGACACGCTCAGTTATGCGGCCAGGCTCAACGAACGCGGCGTCAAGGTCATCACCATCCCAAAGACGATGGACAACGACGTCCGCAACACCGAGTATTGCATAGGCTTCTCGACCGCGATCACCCGAGCGAGCGACGCCATCCAGCGGCAGCGCACCACGGTCGGGTCCCATGAGCGTATTGGCATTTTCCGGGTGTTCGGCCGCGACGCCGGATTTACAGCACTCTATACCGCATACGCGACCTCGATCCGGTGTGCCATACCGGAATATAAGGTCGATCTCTACAAGTTGATCCAATTGCTGCTCGAGGAGAAGCACGCCAATCCGAGCAACTATGCGCTGATCGTGCTCAGCGAGGGTGCTGAGTGGGAGGGCTATAAAGTGCAGGAATACGGTGAACCCGATCCCTACGGTCACCGCAAGAAAGCGAGCGTCGCCGAAGCGCTTGCCGACGAGATCAAATGGCGCGCTGGCGAAGAGACGATCGTTTCTGACCTGACCTATGACCTGCGATCTGGGGATCCGGACTTCGTGGACAAGCTCGTCGCTTTGACGTTCGGCAACATCGCTTACGATGCGGTCCTGGAAGGCAGGACCGGCCTGATGTCGGCGTTGGTCGAGGGCCGCTACGATCTCGTGCCGATTCCCGATCCCAAGCTCGGGCCACGCAAATTGGACGTCGCCACCACATACAACACGGAACGCTATCGTCCGCTCTATGCGGGTAAGCGAGGGTTGCCGATCTTTCTCAACCGTGCGTCATAGCGATGGGAATGTCTCCTATGCGGGAGCCCTTCGCACTGAGCTCGGCCAGATGCCGACGCGGAGTCAGGGGCTTCGACATGATGAAGGAGTTAGGCTCTGCGTCTCCTGATTGATGACTTCAAACCCCTCGGCTGCTGAATAAAGAAGCCTCACAATTTATTTGTGGAGAAAGTAAGCGCCGCGACTTAACCGGCGGATGGCGAGACAGATAGAATTGCTTTTTTGATTCGCAATTGGTGCTTCGTGAAGGCTGGCGAACGGAATGCCC
Organism: Nitrobacter sp. Nb-311A; assembly: GCF_000152905.1. Taxonomy (GTDB): domain Bacteria; phylum Pseudomonadota; class Alphaproteobacteria; order Rhizobiales; family Xanthobacteraceae; genus Nitrobacter. The sequence goes on along the minus strand of NZ_AAMY01000004.1, from coordinate 58,008 downwards.
AAACCGGTTGTCAAATCATCCAAGTTGCGGCCTCGTTCGGACCTTGACCGCTTTCTGGGTGACGCCCCGCTGGTCGGGGACGAGAAGCAGGAAGACTACGACGCATTCTATCAGGCTATTGTCAGCACGATGACCCAGCCTGACGTCATCAACAAGCTCTATCTGAAGGATTTCGTGGATTTGTCCTGGCAGATCCGTCGCGAGCGTTTAATTTTGGCGGACATCATTAGGCTTCATCAGAAAGAAGTTGTCTTTGATCTGTTGAAGACGGCATACAGCAAGCTCAGCGGGCCGATTGAAAGCTTGAAAACAGTAGATCGAATTCTCGGCGCCGAGCGTGACGCGCAGCGCTGGTTGGTTGATGCGGCCGCCCGTAAGGCAATCGACGCCGATTTGCAGGCCCGAGGATATTCGCCCTCGAAGGTGTTGGCGCTCGCCCACCTCAAAGGCGCGGCAGAGATCGGTGGAGCAGCGGATTGCGTCGTACGAAATCCGACGATTGATGGCGCTTAGGGAAATCGAACGTCGCAACGAGAAATCTGCACAACAGTTGAAAAAGGCAACAGCCGGCCTGATTGAGGGTGAATTGGGCGCATTCAAACAGGCAGCGGAGTAACCCACCATGGCCTCGGCCCGACAGATCGCCGCCAACCGAAAAAATGCCCAAAGAAGCACCGGACCGATTTCTCAAGCCGGCAAAACAAGGGCAGCGAAGAACGCGCTTCAGCACGGATTGACGTGCACCAACTCACCATTCAGAGACGAGATCGAGGGATTTGCGCGCCTTCTTTCCAAGGAAACGAACCAAAGCGACCCCACTTTCGCCAGTGTTGAAGCCGCCCACGCGCAGTTGGCTCTTCTGCAAGTGAGGAAAGTCAAGGCTACGATATTCGATCGCTTTTTCGAAAGCGATCGAACGCTTGACGACAGCGTTCGTTTGAATGCGGAATTGAGGAAGATCGAACGATACGAAAAGCGCGCCTTTTCAAGGCGCAAACGAGCAATGCAGCATCTCTAATTTGGCAGAACGAAGCCAATTTTCATGAGTAAAAACAAAGGGGGTTTGTGGATTTGCGGGTGCCCATCAAAAATGACCGCGCTCGCCTCCGCCAAATGCACCCTTCAGACATCTCGGCTTTCACTCAGGGGGAGGACGCGGGAGGGTTAAACGTCAGATGGGCGATGCCACCTTTGAGGACATGGAGTTGGAGGGCGGAGAGAAGGTCTTCGTTGACGGCCGTGAGAGCGTTTATGCGCCCACTCTGTCGTTTATTGCCAACTCAAGACTGCTCGACTCAAATAGCGCGTCGGGGCCCCGCAGCGAGCCCCGACGATCGACGCGATCCAGCTCAGGCCACGACAGCTTTCAGCATCGGCGCCGCCTCACGCCCCTTAAGCACCTCCATCGCCGCAGCAACGCCGCCCGCGCGATGCGGCACCTCGGCGAGGTCGAGACTCATCTCGATCCCCGCCAGAGCCCCCATCAGCATCAGGTCGTTCTGATGGCCGAGATGACCAATGCGGAAAGCCTTGCCCTTGATCTTGTTGAGACCGGCGCCGAGCGACATGTCGAAATTGTCCAGCACCACCTTGCGGAAGGCGTCTGAATCGTAGCCATCGGGCAGCATCACGGCGGTCAGCGCCGGCGAATAGGCGTGCGGATCCTGACAGACGAGTTCCAGCCCCCACTCCTTCACGGCAGCCCGCGTCGCAGCACCGTGACGCTTGTGGCGAGCCCACACGTTTTCCAGACCTTCCTCCTCCATCATGGCGATCGCAACCTTCAGGCCGTAGAGGAGATTTGTGGCCGGCGTGTAGGGAAACGAGCCCTGCTCGTTGTTGGCGATCACCTGATGCCAGTCCCAATAAGCGCGCGGCGACGTGTTGGCCTTTGAGGCCGCCAGCGCCTTTTCCGACACCGCGTTGAAACCGAGTCCCGCCGGCAACATCATGCCCTTTTGGGACCCTGAGATCGACACGTCGATACCCCAGGCATCATGCTCATATTCCATCGCGCCGAGGCCGGAGATGGTGTCGACCAGCAGCAGCGCCGGATGTTTGGCGCGGTCGAGAATTTTGCGAACCTCAAGGGGATGGGTGACGCAGCTCGTGGACGTCTCATTATGCACGATCATCACGGCCTTGATCTTGTGCTCCCGATCGGCCTTGAGCCGCTCCTCGATCTGGTCGAGGGGAGCGCCGCGCCTCCAGTCGGTGGGCAGCACATCGACATCGAGGTTGAATCTGTTGGCCAGGGCGAGCCATAGCGTCGCGAACTGGCCGGTCTCCGCCATCAGCACTTTATCGCCCGGCGACAACGTGTTGACGATCGCGGCCTCCCAGGCGCCGGTGCCCGACGACGGATAGATGATCACGGGCTGTTTGGTGCGGAAAATCCGCTTGATGTCGGCCAGCACCTCATGGCCCAGCACCGCGAATTCCGGACTGCGATGATCGAGGACCGGCATATCGATGGCGCGCAGCACACGGTCAGGCACATTGGTGGGGCCTGGAATCTGAAGGGTATGTCGTCCTGTATGCAGCGTCATCGGGGGGCGTCCTTTCCGGGAATTTGTCGAATTGCAGGTCGAATACCATTATCCGGCGGCATTGTCCCGCGCTCGCACGCCCCCGGTCCAGAATGCGGCCAGGACTGCCGGACCGCCCTCAAGCTGCGGCCAGCTCGATCCGCCCGTCGCACGAGGAGGCAGCCTGAGATTTCCTGTGCCTCGCCCACGGGGCATTGACAGCGGCCGGGGCCGGCCCGAACATGGAACCAGCCCACAACAATTTCCCATTTTACCCTGTACTCTGGATTGGACGCTCGATCCGCAGCACAGGAGATAGGCCCAACGATGTTTTTCAGAACTCCGCCTTGTCGTATTCTGGCAGCCGCCGTGGTTTCGATGGCCATCTCAACATCCGCGGGGGCCGGGCATCGTCATCACAAGCACCACTATCACAAACCACTCTCGCCCGAGACTGATATCTACCTCCACAATTACGGGCCTGCCGTCACGCCGGATCAACCCTTTGCCTATTATGACGGACCGATCGGCGTGCGTTGCAAACAGAGCGCCGCCTCATACCAAGGGCAGAATGGCCGCCATCCCTGTAATTGACTACCCGGGCTCACGGGCAAGAGAAGTCTACGAGACCTCCCATGGATGAATCCGACAAAGGATACGATTACAAGCGCTATCGAGATCTTCTGGCCGCGGCGACGGATGAATCAAAACGGCTGGCGTTCATCGACTTGCTGATCAAGGAAGGTGCACGGGATCAACTCACGCGCGAACGGATCAGACGGCTTGGCCTGACAAAGTTATTGGATAGGCCGCGCAATCACGACTAGGGTCCCCGATTGCGAAATTCGCACATCCTTGCAGCAACCTTTGATGCGAACTTCGAAATCAAAGGGACACGACCAGCTTTATAATTCTAAGTGTGGTTCAGGTTCAGAAGTTCGCCTGGCGGACTCGCTGGACGCTGAAAGCGAACCTCTGAACCACTACACTTGGACCGTTCTGACGCAGCTCGAACAAGCCGGGACAGACTTAATGACAATGGTGCCAGCCTACGACGACCAGAACATTTTCGCGAAAATTCTTCGCGGCGAACTGCCTTGCTTCAAGGTTTACGAGAATACGCATACATTTGCCTTTCTCGATATCATGCCGCGCACGCCGGGCCACACGCTGGTGATCCCGAAGGCACCCGCCCGCGGAATCCTCGACATTTCGGCGGATGATCTGGCGGAAGTCGCGCGAACCAGCAAGACGATTGCGGTGGCAGCCATGAAGGCCTTCGATGCCGAAGGCATCATCATCCAGCAGTTCAGCGAAGCCGTCAGCGGACAGGTGGTGTTTCACCTGCATATGCATGTCATGCCGATGAAATCGGGAGTAGCGCTCCTACCGCCACAGAGCCGGCAGGAGGACGCCAAGGTGCTCCAGGATCACGCGGCCCGGCTGATCGCCGCGCTCGGCTCTTAGAGCATTTTCGCTTCTGCCTGAATCAGAAGCGGGGCTCTATGATTTTTGACGTGTTTCCTTCACGCAAACCTGTTTCCACGTCGCCGGAAAACGCTATAGCGCGAGCCACGCCTACGGCTATGGCGGTTGACCGAAAACAGCCGTCGCCCCGACTCCCTTTTCGCTTTCGTCTTCCGCAATGCGCATCAGTTCCGAGAGGCTTTCGACCGCAATGCGCCGGTCGAGCGTCTTGAGCCATCCGGCTCGTTCCCAGGCGCTCAGAATGCGGCTTGCGGAATAAAGAGTCGTTCCGGCAATATCGGCAATGTCTTTCCGACGAAGCGGAAAGCGGATGATGATGCCTTGAGAGGTCGTGGCGCCCACCTGACGAATCAGTCGCAACAACCCATGAGCGACGCGCCGCTCCGCGCTCTGGGTGGCAAGTTCGCGAACCCTGTGCTGAGCCTCCTGAAGTCGTTGGCCAACGATCCGAATGGCATTGACGGCGATCTGGGGATGACTGTTCATCAGCTCGAGCAAAACTTTGTCGCTCCAGCTCACCTCAGTCGCATCCGTCAACGTATCGGCATCGGCCGGATAGCACCGATCCGTGAACAACGAGACCGCACCAAAAATATCTCCGGGCCCAATGAAGCGCAGGACGACCTGTCCGCCATCGCTGCCAGATTGAGAAATCCTGATCCAGCCATCAACGAGGATATGAGCACGCACGCGGGTTTCGCCCTGGTTAAACACACGGCAGTTGCGGGCAAAGGAGCGCGGCCTGGCAGATGCAAGAACGTCATCCAGCGCTGTCGTCGGCAGGTCTCGAAAGAGTTCGAGGGTTGAAAGGAGCTGACGAGACAGAGATGCCATTTTATGCATTCGCGAACAGTAATGCGTCTCTGCGCAGAATGACAATCCATTGCGTTTGCGCAATCCCTGCCCAACTGCCTTGCCTTACAGTTTGAACCCAAGCCGGCCTGGAGCATGATCCGATCAAGTTGAAACGGCCCATGCTCTGGAAATTATTGTCTGGTCGCATTTTCTTGCGGCGAACCGGCGTCGCCGGAAAATGTTCTAGCGGGTGCTTCATGGATGATATCGTCGTTGCGCGTGCGCTACATGTCCTTGCCGTGGTCGTCTGGATCGGCGGCGTTTCGATGGCGACAACGGTGGCCTTACCGGCGCTGCGGCGCGGCGATCTCGGACCGGACCGGCTGAAAGCGTTCGAGGCGATCGAGCGGCGTTTCATCTGGCAGGCGCGCGCGTCGGTCATCATCGTCGGCTTGAGCGGCCTTTACCTGACGTGGCAACTCGATCTTTGGGATCGGTTTCGAATGCCCGCCTTCTGGTGGATGGACGCCATGGTGGGTCTCTGGCTGCTGTTCACCTTCGTGCTGTTCGTTGGCGAACCTTTGATCCTGCATCGCTATTTCCATCGGCTGGCGACCGAACAGCCGGACATTGCCTTTTCATGGCTACAGCGGGCCCACTGGATTCTGCTGGGGCTCGGCCTGGCGACTGTCTTCGCAGCGGTCGCGGGAAGCCATGGCTGGTCGATCTTCTGACGGCGATCGCTGTCAGCTGCGGCAACGATGTCGCCTGGAGCATTTTCGCTTCTGATTGAATCAGAAGCGACGCTCCAGATTTTTTGTTTTAACGCGTTTTCTTCACGCGAACCGGTATCCACTTCGCTCGAAAACGCTATGTCATCCGACCGCGTCGGCGATCTCGCCGATCGCGTCAAAGACGCTGTCGAGTTCCTGCGGCGTGCTGCAATACGGCGGCATCAGGTAGATCGTATTGCCGAGCGGCCGGACCAGCAGCCCACGGCTCAGGAAATGATCGTAAAGGCGCGGCCCGATGCCGGCCAGATATCCAGCATCATCCGCGACGACATCAAGCGCGGCGATGGTTCCGAGCTGACGGATATTTGTAAAGCGCCGATCTTCGCGAAAACGGTCAAGACCGCTGGTTTGCGCGCGCGCGACCGCGGCGATGCGCTCCATCACCGGCTCGCTTCGCCAGATCTCCAAGTTCGCGCACGCAGCCGCGCAGGCGATCGGATTCGCGGTGTAGGAACTGGAATGAAAAAAGGTCTTGTTGCGATCCGTTGAATAGTGCGCCTCGAAGATATCGGCGCGGCACAATGTGACCGCCAGCGGCAGCGTGCCGCCGGTCAGTCCCTTGGAGTAACAGGCGACATCGGGCGTCACACCGGCCTGCTCGCAGGCGAAGAGCGTTCCGGTGCGGCCCCACCCGGTCATGACTTCATCGGCGATCAACAGAACGCCGTGAGCCTCGCAGATCCGTTTCATCTCCGCCAGAACCCAGGCCGGATAGATCAGCATGCCGCCGGCCCCGAGGATCAGGGGCTCCACGATCAGCGCCGCCACGCCGGTGTTCCGACACACCGTCGTGACCGCATCCAGCGTGGCTTGCTCACGGCCCTCGCGGGGAAAGGGAATGCGCTCCACATCGAACAACAGCGGATCATACGGCGCGTTGAAAACGCCGCGCTCACCCACCGACATGCCGCCGATGGTGTCGCCGTGATAGGCCCCTTCCAGCGCGAGGATCCGGCTGCGCCGCTCACCCCGGTTCCGCCAAAAGCCGAGCGCCATTTTCAACGCGACTTCCACCGAGGTCGAGCCGCTGTCGGAAAAGAAGACGTAGTCGAGTCCCGGCGGCGTTATCGCAACAAGCTGCCGCGCCAGCCTTTCAGCAGGCTCGTGGGTGAGGCCGGCGAAGATCACCTGATCGAGACGATCAGTCTGATCCTTGATCGCCTGCACGATATGCGGATGACGATGACCATGCGTCACCACCCACCAGGAGGAGATCGCATCGAAAATGCGGCGGCCGTCGGCGGTTTCAAGCCAGGCGCCCTTGCCCCTGGCGATCGGAATCGCCTCCGGCTGTAGCGCGTGCTGGGTGAACGGGTGCCAGACGGGAGATGGCGGCTTCATCGGGCTCGCTCCTTGACGAAATCACCGATATCGAAACCGTTGGTAAAAGCCTGACGTAACGTGGCGCGGGTCAACGGCGCGAGATAATTCAGCCGGCCAAGACGCTTCACCCTACCCATATCGATAATGATCCGTTCGGTTTCGACGTTTTCTTCTCCGATGAAGCTGACGCCGAGTATCGGAACGTCGCGCGCGCGCAGCGCCTCGATCGATAACAGGCTGTGGTTGATGGTGCCGAGAGCGGTTCGGGCGCAGAGCACCACCGGCAGCCGCCACCTCGCCATCAGATCGAGATAGGTGACCTCGCGCGTCAGCGGCACCAGCAAACCGCCAGCGCCCTCGATCACCAGCGGTCGGTCCGTATGCGGCGCCTCCAGCGCCCGGTGATCGATGCTGACGCCGTCAAGCTCGGCGGCGAGATGCGGCGATACCGGCGTCCGCAACCGGTACGCCTCCGGGAATACGCGCTCGGCGGCGAGACCCGACAGCCGCGACACGGTTTGCGAGTCGGTTTCCTCGTCCAGTCCCGCCTGAACCGGCTTCCAGTAATAGCCGTCAAGCGCGCCGGCAAGCGCAGCCGAAAACACCGTCTTGCCGACGCCGGTATCGGTCCCGCTGACGACGATCCGCGCGCTCACGCGGCAAACCGCATGTCTTCCGCCAAAGCCGCGAACAGGTCGGTAACGATTGCCTCATTGACATGGAGCGTCAACGCGATGCGCAATCGCGCGGTGCCTTCGGGAACGGTCGGCGGACGGATCGCGCGTATATCGAAGCCCCTGCGCTGCAACGAAGCCGCCAGTTCCACCGCCGCCTGATCGGCGCCCGCAATCACCGGAATGATATGCGAGCCGGATGACTCGATATGGCAGCGCCGACGCAGTTCGCTACCAGCAAACCTTACCAGATGCGCCAGGCGCTCACGCCGCGTGGGACTGGTGAAGGAAAGTTCGAGCGCCGCGCGCGTCACCGCGGCTGTCAGAGGCGAAGGCGCGGTGGCATAGATGAACGGTCGCGCGCGATTGACCAGAAAGTCGCGAATGATCTTTGGCGCAAGAACGAAACCGCCGGACGTCCCGAGCGCCTTGCCGCAGGTGTGCAACGTGATGACGTTGTCGCGCCCCTCGAATGGCGTGGCAAGTCCCCGCCCCTGCGGGCCCAGCACGCCGGTCGCGTGAGCCTCGTCGATCACGACCATTGCCTCGTGGCGGTCGGCGACTGCGAACAACTCGTTGAGGTTCGGGCTGTCGCCGTCCATGCTGTAGACGCTTTCGATCGACAACCAGGGTCGCCCCGTGCCGCCAGCCTTGCGCCATTTCACGATCGCCGCGTCGAACGCATCGGCATCGTTATGCCGGACGCTGACGGATTCAGCGCGGCCGCGACGAATGCCGTCATGGACGCTGGCGTGAATCAGCTCGTCATGCACGACGAGATCGCCGCGCTGCGGCAGCGTCGAGAAAATTGCGAAATTAGCGACATAGCCGCCGCCGAAATAGAGCGCCGATTCAGCGCCGAAGAAAGCCGCCGCTTCGCGCTCCAGCGCTTCATGCTCAGGATGATTGCCGCGCAGCAGGCGGGATCCACCGGAGCCGACCGGCACGCCCCGCGCCAGCGCGGCGGCGGCGGCCTGCCGCAACTCATCAGATTCAGCCAAGCCCAGATAGTCGTTCGATGCGAGATCGATCCCTGAACGCTCGCGCAACGTCCGCAGACGCCCTCTGTCCGCGAGCGCCCGCAAATCCGTCGTGTAAATCCCGTGCATCGTCATATATTGCGCTTTACCTCGCCGGTGACGGCAGTCGCGACGGCCTAATCGGCCGGGACATCGTAATCGGCCGCAAATCGCATGTCCCGAAGCGGCCGTACCCGGTCCGTCGATGCCTGGTAGAGATCGTGCGCCTTGTAGGCCGCAAGTTCCGCCTCGCTGTCGAACTCGCCATAAACCACCACGTCGATGTCGTTGCCGAGCTGATCCGTCTTCCGGTTGCGCGCCACCTCGAGCCTGCGCGCGTGCGGGATCGTGGTGAGCGGCGACAGACCGTCGATAATCTTGTCGATATCGCCCTTGTCTTTCGCGGTGAATAAAACGATGTGACGAATCATGGCTGGCCGTAGGGCAGAGGGTGATCCAGGCCGCATGACTATCTTGCGATCAGGTTCAACGCAACGCTCACGACGCAGGCGCGCTCGCCGGTCCAGGAAGCAGCGTTTCACAAGCCCGGACCTCCTGTTGAATGTTCCGCGAAATACTGTCCATATGAGCTTCCTTCGATGTCCGCACCGGACGCACTCGATTTCAGAGCATGAGCACGTTCGACGATGACCGCTTGCGATGAATGATCCGCTCGCCAAATCCAGGACGCCCATGCGTTCGCTGCCTCCTGCATCAACACAGGCAATCGCGGCGGACCTCATTGCGCTGCTGGTGGCGGTGACCGCGGGCGATCCCCGGGTTCTGACGATCCAGGATCAGAATGCACTGCCATCGGGTCCATTCGAACTGGCTCATCGCTCGCTGCAATCGGGGTTGCGCGCCTGGGTCGAACGCCAGACGGGGCTGCCGCTAGGCTACGTCGAGCAGCTTTACACCTTCGCCGATCGGGATCGCACCGGCGCCGCCGACCAGCGCATCATCTCGATCAGCTATCTCGGCCTCACCCGCGAGCAAGGCCTGACCCGCGAGCAGGCCGAGTCCAGCCAATATGAGGCGAGCTGGCGGAGCTGGTATGATTATTTCCCTTGGGAGGATCATCGCCTTGGTACGCCGGTAGCGGACAAAACGCTGCGGTCCGGCCTTACAGCATGGATCGCGGCAGCACCGGACCGGACAACGCGGAGCCATCGCCGGCAGCGAGCGGCGAGGCTGTTCGGGTTGGACGATCACATCTGGAACGAGGAACTCGTCCTGCAACGGTATGAGCTCATGTACGAGGCACGATTGATCCCGGAGGCCCTGCGGGGCGACGGGTCGCCCGTTCCGACAGCCATCACCACATCCGTGCCGGGCGATCCGATGATACTCGACCATCGTCGGATTCTGGCGACCGGCATCGCCAGGCTTCGCGCCAAGATCAAATATCGCCCCGTCGTCTTCGAGTTGATGCCGGAGACGTTCACATTGCTGCAATTGCAACGGTGCGTTGAAGCGCTGGCCGGAAAGCTTGTGCATAAGCCCAATTTTCGCCGTTTGATCGAACAGCAGGAACTGGTGGAGGATACCGGCGAAACCAGCCAGGAAACCGGGGGACGGCCGGCAAAACTTTTCCGTTTCCGCCGCGTCGTATTGGCTGAGCGCGCGATTGCCGGGACCAAATTACCCATCTCGGGGACTTGACAATACTTATACTCAACATCAGTATAATAGGCGTCGATTGGGAGTATTTGTCATGTCCGTCCTTGAATTGCGACCATCGGCCCGGATCTATCCCAAGGTGCGGCATGCGATCCCCCGGATCGAATGGCCGGCTTACGCCAACGACGTTGATGCGATCATCGAACTGAAGAAGCGTCGCAACGCGGTCGTTCTTGCGCACAACTACCAGACGCCCGAGATCTTCCACGGCGTGGCCGATATCGTTGGCGACAGCCTTGCGCTGGCCCGCAAGGCAACCGAGGTGGAAGCCGACGTGATCGTGCTCGCCGGGGTGCATTTCATGGCCGAAACAGCAAAACTGCTGAATCCGTCAAAGACGGTCCTGATTCCCGACACCAGCGCCGGCTGCTCGCTCGCCGACTCGATCACGCCCGAAGATGTGCGGCTTCTGCGGCGCACCTATCCCGGCGTTCCGATCGTCACTTACGTGAACACCTCGGCCGCGGTGAAGGCGGAGTCGGACATCTGCTGCACGTCGGGCAACGCCAAAGCCGTCGTCGAGTCGCTCGGCGTCGAACGCGTCATCATGCTGCCCGACGAATATCTGGCGAAGAACATCGCCGCCGAAACCCATGTCAAGGTCATCGCCTGGGCCGGGCATTGCGAGGTGCATGAGCGCTTCAGCGCCGAAGAGGTGCGGCAGCTGCGCGACAATCACCCCGGCGTCGTCGTGCTGGCGCATCCGGAGTGTCCGCCGGACGTCGTGGCGGAATCGGATTTCGCCGGATCGACCGCCGCCATGGCGTCCTATGTCGCCGCCAGACGACCGCCCCGGGTCATGCTGCTAACGGAATGCTCGATGAGCGACAATGTCGCAGCCGATCATCCTGACCTCGAGTTCATTCGTCCCTGCAATCTGTGCCCGCACATGAAGAGGATCACGCTGGGGAATATTCGCCGCGCGCTGGAGTCGATGCAGCACGAGGTCACGATCGACGCAAGCATCGCTGCGCGCGCACGCCTCGCTGTCGAGCGAATGCTGTCCGTCGGATGACAACGCTTCATGACACCAACGGCGCGGCAGTCGTTATCGGCGGCGGCCTTGCCGGTTTGATGACGGCGCTCGCGCTGGCGCCGCGGCCGGTGCTGCTCTTGAGCAGCGCACCCTTGGGTCTCGAGACATCGAGCATTCTCGCGCAAGGCGGTATTGCCGCAGGCATCGGAGCGGACGACAACCCATCGCTGCATCTGGCCGACACCCTCGCTGCCGGGGACGGGCTTTGCGACGAGCGCGTGGCCGCGGCAATCCTCGCCGCTGCGCCGGCTGCGATCGAGCGGCTTTTGCAGCTCGGCGTGGCTTTCGATCGCGACGCCAAGGGTGATATCGCGCTTGGCCTTGAGGCAGCCCACTCGCGCCGCCGGATCGTTCATGCCGGAGGTGATGCGAGTGGCCACGACATCATTCGCACCCTGGCCCGCAAGGTCTATGAGACGCCTTCGATCACCGTGTGCGAGCCGACCCGCGCACAGCGGTTGATCGTCGAGGACAATGCGGTGAGAGGTGTCGTCTGCCAGACCGGGCGTGATTTCGTCACCTTCGTCACCGATCACATCGTGATCGCGACCGGAGGCATCGGCGGATTGTTTCTGCACGGAACCAATCCGGCGGGATCGTGCGGCCAGGGACTCGCGCTCGCGGCGCGCGCCGGCGCCATCATGGCCGACCTCGAGTTCATCCAGTTTCACCCGACGGCGCTCGACACCGGCTCCTTCCCGCTGAAACTAGTCAGCGAAGCAGTGCGCGGCGAAGGCGCGACTCTCATCGACGAAAACGGCGATCGCTTCATGGCTGATACACCCGGAGCCGAACTTGCGCCGCGCGATATCGTCGCACGCGCGGTCTGGCGGCACATGGCAGCGGGTCATCGCGTGTTTGTCAACGCAGCGCACATGCCTGGCATCGACTTCGCTAAACGTTTCCCGGCGATCACCTCATTTTGTCGCGATGCGGGAATCGACCCCCTGACACAGCCGATCCCGGTTCGTCCCGCCGCGCATTATCATATGGGCGGAATTGCCGTCGACAAACGCGGACGAACGTCCATTGACGGTCTCTGGGCCTGCGGTGAAGCCGCCTGCACCGGCCTTCATGGCGCCAACCGGCTCGCGAGCAACTCGCTTCTGGAGGCGGTCGTGTGCGCCGGCCTGGTCGCCCAGGATATCGCCGCCACGGCGCCTGCGAAACGACGCTTCCCCGGAACGACGGACACGGGCGCCGGCTGCGATCCGATCTTGATCCGGCCAATTCTGTCCCGCGCCGCCGGAGTTTTGCGTGACGGCGAAAAGCTGCGTGCAGCCGCGCGCGCGCTCTTGCCGCTTGCCACCTCCCGGCAGGCGGCGAGCGACCCGGCCATCGTCGCCCTGATGATCGTGATCGCCGCGCTTCGCCGTGAAGAAACCCGGGGCGCGCATGCACGCACAGACTTTCCCGAACGGGCGATCAGCGCGGCGCGAAGAACACTTCGCCTTTGCGATGCGTTCGATGCCGCACAAGACTGCATCCCCGATTTAGTTAGCTAGCTCGCACCCAAGGTCACAATGCCGCTCCCCGCCCTTCCGCGCATCATGATCGAACCGCTGGTTCGCATGGCCTTGCTTGAAGACGTCGGACGCGCGGGCGATCTCACGACCGACGCCATCGTACCCGTTGGCCACCGTGCCACGATCCTTATTGTCGCTCGCCAGCACGGCACCGTTGCCGGGCTCGAGCTTGCCCGGCTCGCTTTCGAACTTCTGGACCCGGCCATCCAGATGCACGCGGAGCACGAAGACGGTGCGACCGTCGAGCCTGGTGAGGTGATCGCGACCTTGTCGGGTCGGGCGCGCGGGATTTTGACAGCCGAGCGGGTCGCATTGAATTTTCTGTGCCGTTTGAGCGGAATCGCCACCGCGACGGCATCGATTGTTGCCGCGGTTCAAGGTCATGGCACGAAAATAGTCTGCACGCGCAAGACGACGCCGGGGTTGCGCGCTGTTGAAAAATACGCGGTCCGCGCGGGCGGAGGTAGTAACCACCGGTTCGGTCTCGACGATGCCGTTCTTATCAAGGACAACCACATTGCCATCGCCGGCAGCGTAACCGAAGCGCTGAAGCGCGCGAAGAACAGCGTCGGCCATCTCGTCAAGATCGAGCTGGAAGTGGATACGCTCGATCAACTGCGTGAAGCACTCGATCAGGGCGTCGACGCCGTGCTGCTCGATAACATGAGCGCCGACATGCTCCGCGAGGCCGTCGCGATGGCCCGAGGCCGGACGGTGACCGAAGCTTCCGGCCGCATTACGCCGGCAACCGCCACAGAGATTGCTTTAACCGGCGTCGATCTCATTTCGATCGGCTGGCTCACGCACAGCGTCGGCATTCTCGACTTCGGCCTCGATTTCAAAGACCAGACGAGCGCTTGATCCGACGTCGAGCGTCGCTCAGGTGGCCAGAGACGCGGACTCGGAGCTTACGCCTGATTTAATTTGAAGGCGGCCGTTTCCGAAAGGGATCCGCTGCTTCATCGTGCCCGTAGCGGCTGCTGATGAACATCAGGACCATCAATCCGCATCCGATGACGAGCGAAAAGAACGTGCCAAGACCCAACGCAATCCAGCCATGTTTTCCTATTTCGACGCCGGCGGTCTGATTCAAGATCGAAATCATCCACACGCCTGTAGCCAGCAATATGCCCGTCAGCGCAACGATAATAACGACTCTACCTTTGCTCATACTTTCCATCGCCGTGCCTTTCCTTTTGTGAATCTAGCTTCTGAATCCAGCCGCAGGCAACTCCGTTGGCAGATTTCGAATCCGGTCGCCCCTCTCAATTGATGTATCACAGATATATCTTTACTCGCATTCCCCGAGAAAAGGAACCCTGTCCAAACCCTTCCCGCAAAGATTTTACCGCTTGCGCGCCCCTTCCGTCAGCGCTCCACCGCGCTCACTCAAGATGATCCGGCAATATCCGAAGAAATACGACCACGTCTTGAGTTCTTCCGCGGTCCGATGTCGCCACAATCGGCTGATGAACCGCATTTCGGAACATTCGGTATGGCGAATGCTTTTATTTCCCACCACGGAAGGAGAAGCTGATGGGTATGGATGGAAGAACTGAAAACCTGATCTCGAGCGATAAGCATTCCGGGAAAGCCGTCTATGGTGCCGAAGATAAGAAGATAGGTTCGATCGAGTGCGTCATGATCAACAAGTCCAGCGGCGAACCGGCTTATGCTGTGCTGAGTGTGGGCGGATTTCTCGGTATGGGCGACGATCATTACCCGGTGCCATGGAAGCTGCTCAGATACGACTCCGAACTCGACGGCTATCGCAGCGACATTAGCGGAAATCGGTTGAAAGGAGCTCCCAAGCATGGCTCCGAGCTGTTCGATTGGACAGCTCGCCGTGCAGAGCTCGATGACTACTATAACGACGAAGTGATACGTCCAGGGTAAGCGGGCATCGTTCGGAGCGAGCAGGTCAGATTCAGTATGGCTGCTTCAACGCTCCTCTGGGTCTTGTTGGCCGGCCCGCTTGATGGAATCTTGCGCGTGTCGCCGGACAGCCTAAATTTAGGAACCTTGCTGCTCTGCAAGAATTAACTGCCTGGACGGGCTAACGCCTCTATCCCTCGTCCGCTTGGCCCGTCGGTGTCCCCCCTTCACCGGCGGGCTTTTTGAGACCTCTCTCCAGAACATAACCAACGGCTTAGCGGTGCGACAGGGCGTCTTTTGACATCCGACACTTTTGCGAGCGACTAGCAAGAAGATTACGCCTGAAACAGGCCACCGACATTCATTAATTCAAAACCATGGCTCAGGATCTTCTCGTCGCGGAGAGCTTCCATTAATCGCTGCAGTCCACATTGCCGGAAGTCAAAAGTCGTAAAAAAGTACCGGGGAAGGCGGGGCGTCGCATGCTCCGAAATTTAACATGCTGAGCGTGCCGACGCTGTGGGTCGTGTTCATTGTGAACTTCCTGGCGTTGGGTTTGGTCTGGACCTACGTCATGCGGAGCTATCCGACGCTGGCGGCTGCACCCTATTGGGCGGCGGCGTCCTTCGTCGCCGCTTTTTTTGCCGCAATATCCATACTGCGCGGGTACGTCGACCTGGAGCTTCCCCTGGTGATCGGCGGCGGCGGAGTGATCTTCACGATCTGCCTCTGCACGATGGGAATCCGGCGCTTCTACGAACGACCTGTCTCCTGGCAAACCACTTTCATCACAGTCGGTATGACCGTCGCCGGAGTCTCCTTTTTCCAGTATGTGCGCGACGACATGCCGATGCGCATCTTCATCTACTCCGCGGCTCAGGCCACACCGATCGCCATGACCTTGAAACTGGTGCTGTCGCGCGGGGAGGACCACATCAGTTCGGCAGCCCGGCTCGCGGGAATTGTTGGCGTACTTATCATCTGCATCACCATGATCAGGTCGGTCTGCGCCGTTTTCGAGATCGGCGGCGGAATATCGTTCGTCAACTTCAACGGTCTTCAAGCTGCCTTGACGTTAGCCCTCGTGTTCCTGTCGATGGTCTGGAATTTCGCGTTCCTTTTGATGGCGATTGAGCGACTACGCAACGAGGTTGTCGACCTTGCACTTGTGGATGACCTCACCGGCGTTGCTAACCGGCGACAGTTGCTCGGGCGGCTGGAGGAGAGATGCGCGATGTCGCAGCGCAGCGGCGAATCCTTCGTGATCCTCGTGGCCGACCTGGACGGCTTCAAGCAGATCAACGACACCCACGGTCATGCAGCCGGCGACGCCTGCCTCCGGCATTTCACGCTAATGACGCAGATGCAGCTGCGGCCCGGCGATCTGCTGGCGCGTACTGGCGGCGACGAATTCTGCGTCTTGTTACCTTCCACAACGCTGGGAGAGGGCGTGGAGATTGCGCGGCGCGTGCTGAATACCTGCCGCGAAGACGCCGCCGGATGCACCGGCGCCGATATTCCCATCGCGGCCTCTATCGGTCTGGCTCAATGGACCCGGGAGATCGGAGCTTGTTCGGAGCGTCTGCTCGCCGCTGCAGACCGTGCGCTCTATGCGGCCAAGAACGAGGGAAAAAACCGGTTTGCGTTCTGCGGGGACATTGCACCACCGCTTGCCCCGGAGCTGCCGCCACAACAGATTCCGTCGAATCAAAAAGCATAGGGCACCGTCGAGACCGGCGCGCGTTCCTGCATCGCAAACAAAAAGGACCGGCGTCGCCGCGCCGGCCCTTTTTCATCTCTTGAACGGAGGCTCCCCCTTTAGCGGGCGGCCTCCATGGCAGCTTGTTCTTGCTGTGCGATCGTAGTCTTCACCGCTGACTGCACCTTCTCGAAGGCGCGAACCTCGATCTGTCTCACGCGTTCGCGCGACACATTGAACTCGGCAGCGAGATCCTCCAGCGTCATCGGCTCATCTGCGAGGCGTCGGGCCTCGAAGATGCGGCGCTCGCGCGGATTAAGCACGCCCATTGCGCCGGTCAATGCGCGACGACGATGATCGAACTCCTCGTGTTCAGCCATGACGGCTTCCTGAGTGGGCGACTGATCGACCAGCCAGTCCTGCCATTCGCCGGCTTCGCCATCATCACGGATCGGAGCATTGAGCGATGCATCGCCACCGAGGCGGCGGTTCATGTCGACAACGTCCTGTTCCGTAACGCCGAGACGCCTGGCGATGAGCTTGACCTGATCCGGACGCATATCGCCTTCATCAAGCGCGGAGATCTTGCTCTTCGCCTTCCGCAAATTGAAGAACAGTTTCTTCTGGTTCGCGGTTGTGCCCATCTTCACGAGCGACCACGAACGCAGGATATACTCTTGTATTGACGCTTTGATCCACCACATCGCATATGTGGCGAGGCGAAAACCCTTCTCGGGCTCGAATCGCTTTACCGCCTGCATCAAGCCGACGTTGCCTTCCGAAACAACTTCGGATATCGGCAGGCCGTAGCCGCGATAGCCCATGGCGATCTTCGCCACGAGCCGCAGGTGGCTGGTCACCAGATGATGCGCCGCGTCGCGGTCGTCATGTTCGCGCAAACGCTTGGCGAACATGTATTCCTCGTGCGGTTCCAGCATCGGGAATTTGCGGATTTCCGCAAGATAACGAGAAAGTCCGGACTCTCCATTGAGCACCGGTAGGGTAGCAGTACGGGCCATGATTGCGCCCTCCACTGGTTCAGGCTCCCGACAGCGGCGAGCCCGGCAGGCAGTCCCTTGTTAAAGCCGACCACGCTGCGATGTTCCGCGTTGGATGTTCAACGCAGGTGCAGCATATACGAAGCGAGGCAAAAAAAGAAGAACAAAAAGTGATTACGTTTTCGTGATCACATCCCAAGCCTCTCTTATACTTGTTCTTTTTCGGAAATTGCGTCATTCCGCCGCCGTTAAGGCCGATCGAAGCAAGGCCAGGTCCTCCGGCAGACCCGTTTCCCAGCGCAGAATTTCTCCAGTCCGGGGATGTTCGATGACGAGAAGGGACGCGTGAAGGGCCTGCCGCCCGAGAGCGCTCAGGGCAGCCGCGGCCCGCGGGCCCAGATGATTGGCCTTGGTCCTGAAATGCGATCCATAGACGCCGTCTCCCATCAGAGGATGGCCGGCATGGGCGAGATGAACCCTAATCTGGTGTGTGCGGCCGGTGGCGAGCCGGCAGGCGAGAAGGGCCGCCACCGACTTACCGGCCGGATCATCAAAGGCCTGCACTACATCCCAATGGGTGATCGCTTCCCGCCCGCCTGCGCGTACGGCCATTTTTTCGCGTGCGTAAGGGTGCCGGTCTATCGGAGCGTCGATGGTGCCGTGGGGGCGGTTCGGCAGTCCCCAGACAAAAGCCAGGTAACCGCGCCGCATCGCTCCCGTGCGTCCGTGATCCGCGAACTGCGTGCTCAGTGACTTGTGTGCGGCGTCATTCTTGGCAGCCACCATCAGGCCGGTGGTGTCCTTGTCGAGCCGATGCACGATGCCGGGCCGGCAGACGCCGCCGATGCCGGACAGGCTCCCGCCGCAATGCGCAATGAGAGCGTTGACCAGCGTTCCGGCCTGGTGGCCCGCTCCGGGATGAACCACCAGACCCTTGGGCTTGTTGATGACGATGAGATCGTTGTCCTCGTAAACGATATCCAGTGCGATGGCCTCCCCTTGCGGTTTGGCCGATATTGGCGGCGGCACGCGGATTGTGATCGTATCTCCCGGAGCGACATGATAAGCGGGGTCGGAAACAGAGGGTGGACCGCTCGTCCGCTCCGCAGCAGACGCTTTTTTCACAACACTGACGTGGCCGGCGAGAATCAGGGATTTCAAGCGTGATCGCGATAGATCGGGGCTGTGAACGGCAAGGACGCGGTCAAGGCGCGCCGACCCCTCGTTACCGGTGACAACGACGTCCAGCCTCTGATCCGATGGTGAACCTTTGAGAGCCGAGCCTTGCATGACCGAGCCTTTGAACCCTGAACCGACGCCGGAACAGGCCGTGCTGTTCGCGCGGGTTCGGCGGATGATGTTGGTCGCTGGTCTGACCACGGCCCTCGCCGTGGCGGCCGTTTTGGTTGCTATCGGCTATCGCTTTTTCCGCGTCGAGGGAAGCAGGCCGGCGGCCGACGTCACCGCGACCCTGCCAAAGGATGCCAAGATCGTCGCAACTGCGGTCGCGGATGACCGCCTCGTGGTGACCCTCGATCTCGGCGGCTCCATCCAGATACGAATGTTCGACTTACGTACGTTGCGATCGGCCGGAACGCTGAGTTTCGCACGCGAGCCTTGATGTCGGGAGACACCTTGCAGCGTAGCGATTTCGAGGTTATTGCCTGTTCATACGCTCCCTTCGTCTAGCGGTTAGGACGCGGCCCTCTCAAGGCTGAAACAGGGGTTCGATTCCCCTAGGGAGCGCCAGTAAAATCAATAACTTACGGAGATTTCGCGGATATCGTCGAATATCAGTCGAATAAGCATCGGCGAACGACCGTGAACTACTATTCCACGAGCAAACGATTCAGTTTTGCAATTTGGGCGACTGGCTCCTCGGGAGATTTTCAACAGAGCCGCCAGGAATGGTGTCGCGAACCGTTCGTGATCAGGTCGAGCCATCTTGCGCGGAGACCGGCCTCTCGTAAATGCAGCGTTCTTGGGGGCCACCAGCGCGCGCTTGATCCTCGGTCCGCCCGCCCTCGAGCATCACACGAAGCACCCGGGTATCTTCGTCACTCGGGCTCTTGTCGAGAGCAAACTGCACCGCCTCGCGCCCGTCAGCGTCGGATCATGGTCATCTTGGAGACGATGAGTCCCGTCAGGGGCTGGATCCAATTTTTAGTCGTTGCATTCCTCCGGCTATACGACAAGGGCGAGACGACACGCGCGAGGCGACACGCGCTTGTGCATTAAGGCGGCACCTTGTTTGCGGCTCCATTCTCTCCTAGTTTGAGGGCAATGAACCACAAGCGGCACCTCAAGTTTCTCCCTCTCGCCAGGATGATGATGTTCCTGGCGGTAGGTACGCTTTTGGTTCAGACTATGATGATGTCGATTTCTCAGGTGTCGGCCGCCGCTGGCGTACTACCTGAGCCGGCGGTTGTCCTGAGCGGTTCTATGCACTACCACGGCCACCTCGCAGGCCACGTGCATGTCCACCATGGTGACATCGCCGAGGGCCATGTTCACAGTCAGGCCGATCGTCACCATGATGGCGACTTCGCACCGTTGTTGTGCATATTATTTTGCATGTCCGTTACCATTCCGACTGCACCCATTTTGTCTGATCCAACTGGGTTCGTCGGCTTTGTCCAACTGCCTCCATCGGAGCGCGCCGACGGCATCGATCCGGCCGCTCTGATCCGCCCGCCAAGTACCCCCAGCATCGCGTAGTCCGGGCGGCCTTTCGGCTGCTGCAAAATCGCATGTCTGAAGGGGTTTTGAATGTTCCTGAATCAATGCTGCCCGCGTGGGCAGTTCGCAAGGCTTGGGGCCATTGGATTTGGCTGTCTGTTTGCCTTGGTGCTCAGTATTTCCGTTTCGATAGCCCATGAGGGGCACGATCATGGCGACGATCAAAAATCGGCAGCCGCCTCGTCTGTGTTTCCTCGGGTGACGGCGCAATCCGCACGCTACGAAATCGTCGGTATCCTGAAGAACGGCAGTTTTTTGATTTTTATCGATGACGCTGTGTCCAACCAACCTGTCACGGATGTCAACTTGCAGGTCACGATCGGCGATTTCGAAGCGGTCGAAGCCAAGCGCGGCCCGAACGGCTATACAATTCCCTTTCCTGATCTGGGCCATTCCGGATCGACGGAGGTGATCTTCGCGATCAGTGGTGGAAAGGGTGACGACCTGCTCGTCGATTCCTTCATGCCCTCTCAGCCGATCCAACCGAACACGCGGCACAATTCGACACGGATTTCCCCGATGGGGACACTGGCAGTCCTTCTTCTAGCGGGAAGCATAATTGGTATTCTGTTCGGTTATCTGAGACGTCGGGGACGGCGCAACGCGGCCTCCATCGCCGGGCTGACATCTGGAGCTTGCTTGTTTCTGGCGGCCGTCGCATCCGCCGGATGGCAGAACGCGGGAATGTCGCCCAGCACGCCACAGCTACAAGCTCAAAGCGACGCCCCCCGACGGCTCTCGGACGGCACCGCGTTTGCTGCCAAGCCGACGCAGCGCCTACTGGATATCCGCACGGCTACCGCCGAACCCGGAACTGCGCGGCCAGCATTTAATTTGATCGGCCGTATTATCGGCGATCCAAACCGCAGCAGCATTGTCCAAAGCCTCTACGGCGGCCGCATCGTCCCCAACAACGGAACGTTGCCGCGGATCGGGCAGAAAGTCACCAAGGGAGAAACGCTTCTCCGGATCGAACCTTATCTGCCCGTGGCAGACCGCACGACGATTTCCGAGAAGATGGGGGAAATCGAGCAATTCATCGCGCTCGCTGAAACCAAGATTAATCGCCTCCGTCCGCTGGCTGAACGCGGCGCCGCGCCGATGGGTCAACTCCACGATCTTGAGAGTGAACTGGCAGGATTGCGGGCCCGACGCGAGACCATGCGTAACTCTCGTGGTGGCTTTGAGCTTTTGCGGGCATCGACCGATGGCATCATCACAGCGGCCAAGGCGGTGCCTGGTCAGGTCGTGCAGCCGCAAGACGTTCTGTTCGAAATCGCCGATCCTCAAGGACTCTGGGTCGAAGCATTGGCCTACGACGAGCTTGATCCCGCGGGTCCTGTCCAAGCGACGGCGTCAGATTCGGACGGCACCTCGTTTCTTTTGTCTTATCTCGGAACCAGCCGCGCGCTGAGGCAGCACGCGTCGGTGGTTCACTTCTCCATTCCGCAGCCCCCGTCGAGCCTTCGTATCGGTCAACCTGTCACCGTGCTCGTCCAGGGCGGCAGGGCGAAGGAGGGTCTGATCTTTCCGCGCGACGCCGTGGTCCAGACCAACAACGGCGAGAGCGTTGTCTGGGTGCATGTCGCCCCTGAACGTTTCGAGCCAAAACCCGTCCGGATCGAGCCGCTCGATGCCAAAAACATAATCGTCGCAGCTGGCCTTAATGCCTCCGATCGTGTCGTCGTGCGCGGCGCGGACCTCATCAACCAGATCCGCTAGGAGCCATCATGTTCAAGCTCATCGTGCAGACGAGTTTGCGCAATCGCCTGTTCGTACTGGCAGCAGCGGCAGTCCTGATCGCTTACGGCCTGTTCGTGCTTACGCGCATCTCGATCGACGTCTTTCCGGATATCAACCGACCGACAGTTAATATCTTGACCGAGGCGGAGGGGCTTGCCCCGCAAGAAGTCGAGCAACTCGTGACGTTTCCAATCGAAACCTCGATGAACGGAATGCCAGGCGTCATCCGCGTCCGTTCAGTCTCCGGCGTCGGACTTTCGGTGGTTTACGTTGAATTCGATTGGGGCGTCGATGTCTACCGGGCGCGCCAGTTCGTTTCGGAACGCCTCGCGCTGATCCGCGAGCAATTGCCGACCTCCGTGAATCCACGAATGGGTCCGGTCACCTCCATCATGGGCGAGATCATGTTGATCGCGCTCACCACGGAGGGCAAGGCGTCGGCGATGGACGTGCGCGAGATCGCCGATTTCGTGGTCAGGCCGCGGTTGCTCGCCATTCCGGGCGTCGCTCAGGTCATTCCCATCGGCGGCGAGGTCCGGCAATACCGGGTGACACCGAACGTTATGACGATGCAGGGGCTCGGCGTCACACACGAACAGATCGAGCGAGCTGTCACCCGCTTCGGAACAAACACCGGCGGCGGATTCATCGATCAGCACGGCCGGGAATTTTTGATCCGGAACGTGGGGCTAACAAGGAAGATCGACGACCTTGGCAATACCGTTGTTGCGGGGCTCGATCATCAGCCCATTTTGCTGAAGCAAGTGGCGCGGGTCGATTTTGCTCCGCGCGTCAAGCGAGGCGATGCCGGCTACAATGGCAAGCCAGCCGTCATCGTGAGCGTTCAGAAGCAACCCGCAGCGGATACCGTGGCGTTGACTCGTGAGATCGAAGCCACACTGCGAGACTTGCAGCTCACGATGCCTGCTGGAATCTCCGTCACCAACGTCCAATTCCGGCAGGCCACGTTCATTGAGACCTCTATCCGCAATGTCGAGCGAGTCC
This sequence comes from Nitrobacter sp. Nb-311A, assembly GCF_000152905.1. Taxonomy (GTDB): domain Bacteria; phylum Pseudomonadota; class Alphaproteobacteria; order Rhizobiales; family Xanthobacteraceae; genus Nitrobacter. Next base: position 35,086 of record NZ_AAMY01000004.1, on the reverse strand, counting down.
TGGTCGAGGCTTCGATCGTTGTCGCCTTGATCCTCTTCGTTTTCCTCGTCAACGCACGCGCGACCTTCGTGTCGCTAACGGCCATCCCGATATCGATCCTGGTGACCGCTCTGGTTTTCTTCGCCTTCGGGCTCACTATCAACACCATGACGTTGGGCGGCCTTGCGATTGCGATTGGCGAACTGGTCGATGACGCAGTCGTTGACGTCGAGAATATCCTGCGACGGCTACGGGAGAACCGCGCGCAGCGAAATCCCCGGCCCGTTCTCGACGTAATCGCGCAAGCGAGCCAGGAGGTCCGCTCCGGCATCGTCTATGCGACGATGATTACAGTCCTGGTTTTTGTGCCATTGTTCGCCCTTCCCGGAACCGAGGGGCGGCTGTTCACCCCACTCGGCATCGCCTACATCGTTTCCATATTGGCGTCTTTGCTGACGTCGGTGACCGTTACACCCGTCCTCTCCTACTATCTGCTCGCTGGAAAGGCTCATTCCCGCGCGCGCGACAGCATCGTCGTGCGAACGCTGAAGCAAGGCAATCGGCGGCTTCTCGCCTGGGCGTTCGATCGCTGGAGACTCGTTCTCGGCGCAGTCAGCATCGCGGTTCTGGTCGCCGGATATGCCGCGGTGATGTTGCCACGCAGGTTCCTCCCGCCATTCAACGAAGGCACGCTGGTGCTGTCCCTTCAGTACAATCCGGGAATTTCGCTGGTGGAGTCGAACCGTCTCGGCCTTTTGGCCGAACAGCTTCTGTCACGGGTGCCGGAGGTAAAATCAGTCGGACGCCGAACCGGCCGCGCCGAACTCGATGAACATGCGGAAGGAGTTCATTACAGCGAGATCGACGTCGATCTCGCGCCGTCGAAGCGACCCAAGACCGAAATTTACGCTGACATCCGGGACAAACTGTCAGCCTTACCCGCCTCCGTCGCAATCGGACAGCCAATCAGCCATCGGCTTGATCATTTGCAGTCCGGCGTTCGCGCCCAGATCGTCCTCAAGATCTATGGGCAAGACCTCGATACGCTGCGCCAATTGGCGGAAACCACCCGCCAGCGGTTGTCACCAATCTCCGGGCTGGTCGATCTCCAGGTGGAGAAACAGGTTCTCATTCCGCAGGTTCGGATCCAAGTCGATTATGAGCGTGCGGCACTTCACGGTCTCACCCCCGCCTCCATTACCCAGGCATTAGATACCCTTTCAAACGGCCGCAAGGTGTCGCAAATCGTCGATGGTAACAGGCGTTTCGACGTTGTCATGCGCCTGTCCGATCAGGACAGGTCAACCAGTGGTCTCCGGGATCTCCTGATCCCGACGCTGTCCGGATTCATTCCCTTGAAGGAGCTCGCAAAGGTCATCGAAACCGATGGGCCAAACCAGATCCAAAAGGAAGGTACGCAACGCAGAATCGTCGTTTACGGAAACGGCGACGGCCGTCGTGACATGAGCGAGATCGCGTCAGACATCCGGCGTGCCCTGGCCGAGATCAGTTTCCCGCAGGGATATACGACCAACCTTGAGGGGGCGTTCAAGGCGCAGGAGGAAGCGACGTGGCGGATCGGGGTTTTGTCGTTGGTGTCGCTGTCGATAATTTTCATCGTTCTTTACGGTCGATACCGATCGGCTGCGCTGGCTTTCATCATCATGGGTGGCATCCCCCTGGCGTTGATAGGTAGCGTGATCGCGTTGACCATCACGGGTGAGCCATTGTCGGTCGCCTCCATGATCGGCTTCATCACGCTCGCAGGCATCTCGGCCCGCAACGGGATTTTGAAAATATCTCACTACGTCAATCTTGCTGTGCACGGGGGTGAACGCTTCGGCCGCCGCCTGATCGTGCGGGGCAGTCTGGAACGCGTGACGCCCGTTCTTATGACGGCGCTTTGCGCGGGGCTCGCCCTGACGCCATTGCTGCTCAGCGCCGACGAGCCGGGTCGGGAAATCCTCCATCCCGTCGCTGTCACGATCTTCGGCGGCCTGCTGAGCGCAACGGCGCTCGACACCGTCGTGACGCCGATCCTGTTCCTATTGTTCGGCCGGAAGCCCTTGAGTCGCCTTCTGGCCGAGCACGCCGCAACTTCCAGGTTAGCGGAAGCTTTCTGAAATCGGCTCAAAAACGCTAAGGGAGAAATGCGATGCTCAAGTACGGTTTTCTGGCCATAATCTCCGTGATGACAGCCTCGTTCGATCCGGCAATGGCCCAGACGAAGAAGGGGGATCATGGCGGCCCCCTCGTCACCTCGCAGGGCCATCCAATCGAGTTCGTTCACAACGGCGAGGAGGTCATTTTCTATGTCGGTGACGACGATGGATCGCCTTTGCCGACCAAGGAGATGAAGGGCCGCGCAACGATCCAGCAAGATGGCAAGACTATCACCGTGCAGCTCAAGCCACTTAATCCTAACATGATGGTCGGCAAGACCGAGACCGAACTTGCAGCGCAGGCTCGCGTCGTATTCTCGGGCAACGTGCATGGTCATTCCCTAACCGCCCGATATACGGTCGAATGATCGCCAATGATCTGAGGGACCGTCGTTAGCCAACGTGGCTGTCGTTCGGACGGTCCCGAATAAAGTAAGACCAACGACGAGAGAGAACGACATCCCAGATTAACCTCATTGGTACAAAATGCTGTCGATACTTGCCAACCGCATCTATCGGCACCTTTTCGCGGCGCAAGTCATCGCCTTGATCGGCACGGGTCTGATGACCGTGGCACTCGGGCTACTGGCTTTCGAAATTGCTGGCGACAGGGCGGGAGCCGTGCTCGGCACTGCCCTTGCCATCAAAATGATAGCCTATGTCGGCATCGCCCCAATCGCCGGCAGCCTTGCAGGTCATGTGCCGCGCCGCTCATTTCTCGTGACCATGGATTTGATCCGAGCATCGGTTGCAATCGCACTGCCGTTCGCAACGCAGGTCTGGCAGATCTATCTTTTGATCTTCCTGCTACAAGCCGCCTCAGCGGCGTTTACGCCCACATTTCAGGCTACCGTCCCGGATGTGCTTCCGGATGAAGGCGACTACACCCGTGCTCTGTCGCTGTCTCGTCTTGCCTATGATCTCGAGAACCTTCTCAGTCCGGCGCTGGCCGCTGCGCTGTTGACGGTAATTTCTTTCAACGCCTTGTTCGCCGGCACCGTCATCGGTTTCTTGTTTTCAGCCCTGCTGGTCCTGTCGGTGCAACTCCCCTCTCCTGAGAGTACAGCAGCGAGTGTCGGTCAATCCTTTCGCAACAAAATCGCACGCGGCATCCGCATCTATCTAGCGACGCCTCGCTTGCGCGGACTGCTCGCTTTGAATCTCTCAGTGGCTGCGGCTGGTGCCATGGTCATCGTCAATACAGTCGTTCTAGTGCGCGGAGTTCTGGGGCGGCCGGATGGGGATGTCGCGATCGCTTTGGCTTGTTTTGGCGGCGGATCGATGTTCGCAGCCCTGCTGTTACCGTCCATGCTGGACCGGCTGCCGGATCGCGCTGTCATGATTTCCGCCGCTGGTCTGCTGATCCCTCAGCTCGTGATCCTCTCCGCCATATTGCGCGGCAACGCTTCACAAAGCCTGTGGCTGCTATTGCTTGGACTGTGGGCGCTGATGGGAGCGGGCTACAGCGCAGTGCAGACACCGACCGGGCGGCTGCTCCGCCGCTCGGCGGACACCTCCGACCGACCTGCTGTATTCGCCGCCCAGTTCGCGTTATCACATGCGTGCTGGCTTCTGACCTATCCGCTGGCGGGCTGGCTCGGCGAGACGGCTAGCCTATCTTTCACGGCGCTCGTACTAGCGGTCGTAACCCTTGTCGGCGTCACAGGAGCCTCGCTGATGTGGCCCGCGAACGAGCCGGAGGTCATCGAAAATAATCCTGACGTCACCTTATGATCCTCATCATGCCGATGCGTCCTAGAGAGTTGGTCCAACGATGCCCTCACAAATCGCTCCTCTCGGGCTATTCAAGCTTTGCATAGCGGTTTTTTTGTCCTGCTTACGCGGGCATCTTCAAATAAGGCCACCGCTAGCTAGGCTCCAAAAAGACTCCGACAGAGAGCACTGAAATATTTTTCCGATCGGGCGACCCGGTCTTGAATCCAAGCGCGCCTATGATCTAGTCTCGCTCCAGGGGATAGGCAGACTCCCCGATCAGACGGTTTCCGTCCAAACTCTGCGCGGCGCTCGATCTATCGAGGGGGTTGCGCGTGGAAGGAACCAAGCTCTCCATATCCCATTACGTATTGCTCTGTTCGGATGCCGAGCCAATTGTTGTTGGCTTCGGGCGGTTCCGATTTTGCAAGTTCGCCCTGGCTACGAAGTTTCGCTCTTCGCCAATCTTCGGAAAGCGTCGAGCAATGGCGAGACGAATCTCCGGACGGCCGCCAAGTTTTTACCCATTGCTCCATGACGATAGGCAGGGAGTTGCAACCCTGGATGTCATGGGCGTTACCGTACCCCAATGTGATGGGCTTCTCGCGTTCCCGGAGCGCGCTTGTTTCGATCCACGCGCCCGCGAGGGGCGCGACGCGCAGCGCGTGCGCACCGTTGACAAATACGACGTTTCGATCCACGCGCCCGCGAGGGGCGCGACGGCAGTGCGGAGACCATCTCATAGCCCTCATTCAAGTTTCGATCCACGCGCCCGCGAGGGGCGCGACATGCCGGAATCGCAAATTGCCCGCCGCGTCAAACTGTTTCGATCCACGCGCCCGCGAGGGGCGCGACCTGATTGAGAGGCTGCGGGAACGAGCGGCTACCAGTTTCGATCCACGCGCCCGCGAGGGGCGCGACCCTCGCGAAGAAACACGGCATTTCCTTCAAGCTGGTTTCGATCCACGCGCCCGCGAGGGGCGCGACCGGCAATCACCACGTAGACGAACCGTGCGAATTTGTTTCGATCCACGCGCCCGCGAGGGGCGCGACCCTGTCCGCCGTCTCGCCGGTCCGGAGAAGGAGAAGTTTCGATCCACGCGCCCGCGAGGGGCGCGACGACTATCCCGCAGTTGGAGCAGCACGTAAGGCTGTTTCGATCCACGCGCCCGCGAGGGGCGCGACCCTAAGATCGAAGGCGCGCGCTGGATGTCATGGGTGTTTCGATCCACGCGCCCGCGAGGGGCGCGACCCTGACATCATCCGGGGACAGCTTTAGCTTAAGCATCGTTTCGATCCACGCGCCCGCGAGGGGCGCGACCTTCAAGCGGGACTCGTGATGTTCCTCTCGTGTCAGGTTTCGATCCACGCGCCCGCGAGGGGCGCGACCTGCGCGAGGAAGACAGCGAGTTGTGGGTTACGTGGTTTCGATCCACGCGCCCGCGAGGGGCGCGACCCTCCCCTAATGCCTGTCAACCCTCCCCAGCAAAGTTTCGATCCACGCGCCCGCGAGGGGCGCGACCGGACCAGATCCACGCGAGATCGAGCGTCACCACGTTTCGATCCACGCGCCCGCGAGGGGCGCGACGCCTAGCTCCATCTACTGCCCGCCTTGTGGCGTTTGTTTCGATCCACGCGCCCGCGAGGGGCGCGACTTTGTCATCGAGATATTCAGCCAACGACACCAGTGTTTCGATCCACGCGCCCGCGAGGGGCGCGACTTGTGTACGTTCACACTCAGAGATTCGCGGTTGAGTTTCGATCCACGCGCCCGCGAGGGGCGCGACGACGCTCTGAAAGGCTCTCTGCCATTGCGTTGATGTTTCGATCCACGCGCCCGCGAGGGGCGCGACTACGACATCACGCCGGAACAGGAACGTGAAATCGTTTCGATCCACGCGCCCGCGAGGGGCGCGACCATCATAGAGCCATGCGGCGTAATACGCGTCTAGTTTCGATCCACGCGCCCGCGAGGGGCGCGACGGTGCTCGCACTTTCCTGGATGCCCGAACGGACGTTTCGATCCACGCGCCCGCGAGGGGCGCGACCGATAAACGAGGCGTCATACTTGGTGGCGTTCCTCAGTTTCGATCCACGCGCCCGCGAGGGGCGCGACTTGTTTTTTCCTTCATGCACACTGCTCAAGCGATGTTTCGATCCACGCGCCCGCGAGGGGCGCGACTTCCCGCCTTTCGCCCCCAACCACTTCCTTTTTGGTTTCGATCCACGCGCCCGCGAGGGGCGCGACCAATAGGTCCGCGCCCATACGTTGTTTTCCATCGTGTTTCGATCCACGCGCCCGCGAGGGGCGCGACCTCTCGTTCTGCGCTCAAACTCTCGCAGTTCGCGTTTCGATCCACGCGCCCGCGAGGGGCGCGACTCTGGATCATGGTGGGACGACCGAGGAAGATCGGGTTTCGATCCACGCGCCCGCGAGGGGCGCGACTAGGTCGTGCGGCTTAGTGTCTGCCCATATGGGAGTTTCGATCCACGCGCCCGCGAGGGGCGCGACCGAGCAAGACAATGATTTACGCAACGTTAGACAATGTTTCGATCCACGCGCCCGCGAGGGGCGCGACTCGGGGTAAAGGTCACCCCATCTCTGGTCTAGCAGTTTCGATCCACGCGCCCGCGAGGGGCGCGACCTGTGGGAGCGTCAGTCTGGTGAGTTTTCTCGCAAGTTTCGATCCACGCGCCCGCGAGGGGCGCGACCGCAGTACAATGATCAGGGCCTCAACATGCTGCCAGTTTCGATCCACGCGCCCGCGAGGGGCGCGACCCCGGCGTCGCTTAACACGGCTCACGATCTTGGGAAATACTGCCAGCGGCGCGAAACTACGGCCAATGAAGCTACTACACCCGGGATGCAACCAAGCATCAAATGGATTCTTTTTACGATTTCAAACAGCTACCGTAGTCGCGAACCACCCGGGAAATGGTGGCACGCTTGTGTTTCGCGCTTACTCTCACACGATGAGCGGACCGCCTAGATCCACGGCGGCTTTGGCTCCGACATGTTCGACCCGGCGATGCCAATTGGCTCCGAGGTAATAATAGCGCAAGCTGTCATGTGTGGGATCAATCACGCCTTCGAGCCGGGCCTTAAGTGCGGCCCACTGCGCCGGATCGACTTCAATTTCGAACACCGAGAACTGCACCCGCTGACCATAATCCTGACATGCTCGTGCTACGCGGCGGAGGCGTCGTGCACCGCCAGGCTGTGTCAAGCTAACGTCGTAGGTCACAACCACCAACATCTGGCTTCCTATTTCCAAAACCAGGGAGGGTAAGCATCAAGATCACCACGCAAATGCCGAGCGAGAAGCTGCGCCTGCAAGTAAGGCACCAACCCAAATGGTGCCATTTCGTCCAGAAATGGATGCCTACGTTCCTCTTTCTTACGGTCTTGCCAAGCGGTCAGCACCGTCTTGCGACCCACTTCAGACAACAGCACCGCGCCGCCGTCACGTGTCTCAAAATCGCCACTGCGCACTTGACGCCGATTGATGAGTGACAGCGCGAGCCGATCGGCCAGCACCGGCCGCAATTCCTCCATCAGGTCGAGCGCCAAACTCGGTCGTCCCGGCCGGTCGCGATGCAGAAAACCCACAGCCGGATCGAGGCCGACGCTTTCCGCAGCGCTGCGGCAGTCGTGCGTGAGCAGCGTGTAAAGGAACGACAACAGCGCATTCACCGGATCAAGTGGTGGCCGCCGGCTCCTGCCGTTAAAGCGAATGTCGGGATCGGGCCCGCGGATCAGATCGCCGAACACCGCAAAATAATTGTTCGCCGCCTCCCCTTCCGCACCGCGCATAACGTCGGCTCCCTCCTTCGTGAAGGCGACCCGACGTAAAATCTGTTCCATACGGTCAACAGCCGCTCTAATCGCGGAGCAACGTTCGGAGGGCATTTCCTCGCCATGATCCCGCAAAACGCGCAGCAGCACGGAGCGTTGATTCGCAATCTTCGCAGAGACGATGCTGCGCACGATCTCGTCCGGCTGCTCGGAGGCTCGATACTGTGCACGGCGAAGCAGCACATTACCGCTGATCGGCCCCTCGACGCGCGCCTCGAAGCGTCCCTGCCGGTCGAGCAGCACCAGCGTGATGCCAGCCCGAGCCAACGCACCAATCAGCGGTGGGGACACAGATATTGCCCCGAACACAACGACTGCGCCCAGCATGTGTAGCGGTACACGGCCACGCTCGACGCCATCAACATCGGCGACGACGTTCTCACCGTCCTTGCGCAATCTTGCGGCCTCGGTCGTGGCATAGAGCGTATTGAGCAGCTTCTTCATGACGTGGGCTCGTCGGCCGCAGATCCCAACGCAAACGCCGCCGCGATGGCGCGCTGGCGGAAACTCAACGCAGATTTCGTCATAGCCTGTGGCCGGCACAGCTCAACCAGCGAACAGGCGCGGCAACGGCTCGCCTTCCACACCGGCGGCGGTGTGCGGCCTTCGCCCACAAGAGCACCGAAGACAATGGCCGTGCCTTCGGTGAGCTTGCGTAACTCGGCGTCGAACGAAACGACAACTCGGCGCTTTGTCTCGCCGTAGAACAGCGCACCCGTGCGCACTGGACGGTCCGTCATTTCCTCAAGGCAGAGCGCCTGCGCACAGAGCTGCACTTCGTCGGCGCGATGCAGCTTCGGTTTGCCGCGCTTGTATTCGATGGGAAAAGCGGTCTCGCCGTCCGGGCCGGCGTGGAATTCGACCACGTCCGCGACACCGACGATGTTGAGGCGTTTGCAGGCGAGCGGCAGCGCATTGACGCGGCGCACGCCGCGGCTTTTGCGCGAGCCCGCCTCGTGGGCCACGCCATGAAAGACGCGGCCCTCGGCGGTAAGACGGTTTTCGGCCCAGACGCGCTCGATATGGATGAGCGCTGCCTGACGCAGGCAATAGACCGCGTGCTGAAGCGCGGAGATGGGGATGGGACTGTCGAGCTCCAGCGCGACCATGACCGCCTCACGCCCACTCCTCGATCTCCACCCCCTCCGGCAGCTCGTTGCGGTCGATCTCGATCGCGTAGTCTGCGAACTCTCGCGCAGGCGGCAGATTGTCGAGGCGGCGGTCGATCTTGCGGAACTCGTCATCGACGCCGCGGCCGACCTTCACCCGGTCAAACAACTCGTGGGCCGGCGCATTGCCGAGCGGATTGGCATGCTTGAAGGCAATTGCCTTTCGCATCGCCATTTCGCCGCGCGCCGCCGAGCGATCGTGCTCGAACATCGAGGTGAGCGCCTCGCGCAACGCATCGAGATCGGCGTCGGAAAAACCCGTCCGCTCGGCGAGTTTGGCCGAGACGAACCCGTGGGAGCGATAGAGGCCGTAAGGCACAATGTATTTGCGGCCCATGGTGCGGTTGTCGGTCCGGTCGTTGCCCTCTTCCTGACCTTCGGCACGCAGGGTCTTTTCCGCTGGAGTGGTCGCCGCCATGCGGGTAATGGTGATTTCCTGCGGCACGATCGGTTCGACCGACTGGGCAAAAGTCATTTGCACCGGTCCGCGCACCTGACCGGCGTTGATGCCAGTTGACATCACCGCGCCGAAGGCACGGACATCGAAGAAATTGCGACACATGAAGTCGCGCAGACGAGCGGCCTCATCCTCGCTCTTCGGATTGAGCTTGGTGTCCTTGGCCACCTTGTCGTCGCCGGGGCGCACCGCCAAATAGGCTTTGCGATGCTGCTCGTTCAGGATGGCTCCTTCCTGAACGTAGATGTTGAAACCAGCGACGCCATTCCTGGCGAATTCGATGTAGTTTCGTACCTTGCGCTTGAGACTTACATCCGAAACCAGACCGTGATTGGTCTCGGGATCGAGCCGCGGGAGATTACCGGCATCCGGGTCGCCGTTCGGGTTCCCCCTCATTACATCGAACAGCAGCACGAAATCATAGCGGTTAGCGAGCGCGGTCATCGGATAGTCCTTCTAGTCAGCCGGTTGGTTCGTTTTGGGTTTGAAGAATTCGTTTCGCTGATGGTAATACCCGAGCCCGAACAGCGACTGTTCCTGGGCCGAGAGCGAGGCGGGGAAAGGCTCATCGCCCGGCGACATCTGCTCCATGATGCCGCCAATCGCATCTTGCAGGAACCTAAGCGAGCCGATAGAGGTCCTCCCGACCTTAGACAAATGATTGGCCGAATTCTTCTCCAGAATAGCAAAGACTTTGCGCGGCTGAGCAGAGGCGGCACCGTAAAACTTGTCCTTAATTGTCGCGTTGATCTTGTCGCCTAGTGCCCTTGCCTGTGCGTACTCGTAGGCAGCGAACAAGCGCCCCAGCAGATAGCCTTTGTTTTTGTTCTCTAGGTCGAGCGACACGGAAGCCTCCCTTTCGTTCTTGAAATTGCGAATGACGAGCGCTTTGAGAATGGCAACTCGCAAGGCGTTGACCTCGCCATCAGCGCGGATCCGCATCAGGACCGTCGCAAGAAGGGGCTGCGGATAGGCCGCGCCCGTCAGAATGGAGCGCATCCATTCGCCGGCGAGGTTGGGATGCACGTTCTCGCGTTTGCCGAGCACAGCCGTCTCGATCAAATAGCGCCACAACGGTGGATTAGGCTCTCGGGGCGGCGGCTCGATCTGCATGTCGGCGACAAACTGCTGATAGTTTTCGGCCAACACCCCAAAATCATTGTCGAACCAGAAGCGGATCGATAGCCGCGCGGCATTCGGCGCAAGGCCAAGGACATGAAAGCGCACACCTCGCGAAAGCTCTGGCGCGGCCTCTTTCAAGGGCTGCCCCTTGCGGATGCGTTCGAGAATATCGCCAACCTTGCGGGTTTCGACCTCCTCGTTCACCTCCTCGAACATCGCGGCGAAGGCATCTTCCGCCATTTCCGCCGTGGCAGCATCGGACGCATCCGCCCAAAACACTGTCGATGCATCGCCGATCTGGATACGGTTGCGGCTGCCCTTTGCGAGAAACGCATTAAGCGCGGTAGTATATCGAAATACGGCGGCCTCGGAAACCGGAGCATTGTCACCCTGTTCGTGTCCGTAAGACTCAAAGGATTCCTGATTGAAGGCGACGATTGAGGCACCTGATGATTGAGCACCCCACACGCCCTTAATCGATGGATGCAGCCGCGCAATTGTCGCTTCGTCGCCGTTGATCAGACAGACGGCCTTTGCCGCTTCTTCTGGTGAATTCAACTTCTCCCAAAGCGATTTCGCAGCGAGACGGTCGTGCAAATAGACATTATTCCGACGCTCGCTTTCGAGTGCAAAAACGACATTCTGATCCCTCACTTCATCTGGCCAATGTAGATCTGCAAATTGCGTTGGCGTCCAATGTTCAAGAAAACGGCGCAGAGCAACCAGACCAACATCATCGGCGTGATTTAATGCTTCGAGGTGGTGCCTGACAAAAGCTGCATGCTCGTCAGCCAGACGCTTCGACTTCTTATCGTCCCTGGCCGTGATACCGAGAGTATATGATGTGTTTCCCCAAAGAAAATTCGGTGAAATATTCACCGACTTCTTGCTAGGCTGAGGCACCTGCATAAGGCGATGTGATTTCTTCCTATCCTCACTCCGTAGATCAGTCACACTGACCACCGCACCATCATCGCTCAGCGATATAACAAATCCAATCTTTTCCGCCGAGTAGCCAAACAGCGGCGCGTCTTTGATGCGATCATAAGCCTTCGCCAGCGCTGCAAGAATGCTCATCGCCTGATCTCCGAAGAGGCGGGCGCCGGCACGTTCACAACACCGCGATCGAGGTGCGCGCGAAACAGCAGGGACGGCTTTCCTTTCGCCGCATGATCAATGTCCCACAGCATGAAGCCGAGGTCGCGGGTTTCGTCGATCGCCACAGGTAGCGGTGCATCAGCGGGAATCAGCTCGAACTTTGCGGCGAATTCCCGGGTGCCGAGACAGGGCTGATGGAAACACTGGCCGCGAGCGGCACGGCGGTTGAAGATGTCGAGATGCTTGCCCTCTTTTTCATTGGCATCGGATTTCACCGTCAATTGGAAATTTGCCTCGATGACATAAGCCACGTCCGCCAAAACGGTCGAGGCGCGCTGTTGACGGTCCTTATCAGCGAGCAGGTGCAAGCCTTTGAGAGTACCGCGGTTCATCGCGGTTTTGATCTTGCTCGCAGACGCCTTGCTGCCGACCTCGTTACGACGGATCGACTGGAAACGGATCGGCTTGAGCACATGAATTCGGTCAACCACCCAACGGATCGTCGGCTTCCAGTGGATTGCTTCGAGGATTCCCCGCGCAGCGGACGGCGTCATCACATCATAGGAGACGCGCTCGACCTTCATCTCGGGTCGGGTAAAACATGCGTGGTCGCCCCACACCTTCAAGCGAACGCCGTACAACGCAATCTCCTCGCTAATGGTATTAGAGCGAAATACCTAATAGGAGTATATATTCCACTACCAAATAAGCTCCTCGGCCGACAAATAATCGGCGTCCTCCCAGAGAAGACCGACATCTTGCCGATACAACTGAGTGTCGGTGAGTACCGCGAACTGGTCGAGACGCAATTTCGGTGCGGCGAACATCGCGCGGCTGCAGGCGATCAGCCGCTCGCGGGCCTTAGGCGGTACTTGCACGATGTAGGGCTGAAGCTCGCGCGCAATCGCACCCGATGAAATTTGCGGGATGGACAGTTTTTCGATCAATTCGCTTGCCTTGTCGTCACCCGGGACAATGACCGGTACCATGCCGATTTCGATCATGCGGAATTTTTCGCCGACAGTGCGGTAGGAGAAATCGACTATGCCACCGCCGATCTTAAAATCGTCGAAGATCGATTTGGCATCCAGTCCTTGCGGACTCGCGCGCCAATAAACTTCGCCAAAGAAATCCTCAATGGCGGCAGGTGAGAACAGGTTGTCATGTTTATGCATCATGCGCGCCATGTCGCCGGACAGGCTCCTGATCTCGGGTGGCGGTGGATAGTCGGGGGCGCGAAATACCGTCAGGGTACTCTCGTCGAGCCAGCGCGTCCGCTCGCGGTTTACCCGCCCCGCTGCCTGCGCTATCTGATCGAGGCCGGCTTCGGCGCGCCAGCCTTTCGGGAAATCGATGTCCACGCCGGCCTCGATCAGTGAGGTCGCAATCAGACGGCAGGGCGCACCGGTCTTCAGTGCATGTCTCACTTTTTCAAGAATCTCGCGGCGGTGCACCGCATAATGGCGCGTGCTCAAATGCATGATGCCCTCAAGCCCGGCCGATTCGGCGGCCCAGTAGAGCGCAAGGGCATGCTTGCGACTGTTGACAATCACGAGCCCCTGCTCCGTGCGTGCGAGCGCACCGACGAGCGCCGTATCGTCCATGTCGCCGCCATACACAAGACGGACGCGCTGCAGTTCCGTCGCCAGTTTATCCGGATCTGGCGCAAGCTCGCGATCCTTAGAGAGGTTGAAACCGCCCTTGAAGCGAGGCTCACCCAAGGCCGGCTGGGTGGCAGTACAGAGCACAACGCTGCACCCGTAATTGCGGACAAGCTCATCAAGCGCAGCGACACAAGGACGCAGCAACGGCCTCGGAATAGTTTGCGCTTCGTCAAGAATGATTATGGAATTCACAAGGTTGTGCAGTTTGCGGCAGCGTGACGTGCGACTGGCGAACAAACTCTCAAAGAGTTGCACATTAGTGGTAATGACGACTGGAGCCGCCCAGTCCTCCATCGCCAACCGCATTTTGTCGCGGGCAAACCGCTCGCCCTCCTCGTTCTCGAGTCTGCGATCTTGGCGCTCGTCCTCGATCGCAGAATGGTGCGCCAGAACAACATCGTGGCCGAGTACGTTGCGGAATATTTCGACGGTCTGATCGATGATCGATGTGAACGGGATACCATAGACGATCCGGTCCATACCGTGAATTTTAGTGTGGTCGAGCGCGAATCCTAGCGAGGCGAGCGTCTTTCCGCCGCCAGTCGGCACGTCGAGCGTAAACACGCCACGTGGAAGTCCAGCTTTGCCTCGCGCATGAGCAAGAATTTGGGCTCGCGAGACGCTGAGAGGCATATCACCTGCGCGGGCCGGCAAATCCTTCATATACACGTCGAAACGATCTATGAGATCCGTAATAATCGCTGTCAGGTTAGGCCATTCCCGGTCGATGCGCTCGCCTTCAGCGCGCGAATAGAATTCCTCCGTATCACGGTAATCGGCATCGACAAGGCAGGAAAATAACATCCGTCCAAACAGCGCAAGCTGAAAAGCTACTCTACTTTTATCGACCTCGCCTTTATGGCGATATGGCATTAGTTTCGGGAGCAAGTCGCTGTACGCATCATGCGAAACCTGCTTCTGCCAAATCGGATCCACTGTCGGAATTCGCTTTCCAAGCCGTTCCAACAACGCACGGTCACCCAACCAATTAGGCAAGCCGGAATGGTGACCTGCGATGCAGTAAGCTCCGATCAGAACCGCGAGTCGATCTGCCGAAGTTGCAGCTTCAGATTTCCTGATTTCGCAGGCGCCGGCTGTTGCGTGATCTGGGCTTGGCCCTTTTCCACTGATATAGTCCTGAAACTCACGCGAATATTTGCCTAGGTCGTGAAGTAATCCAATGACCGCGCCCAAACGGCCAGCGCCAAACTTTTCTGAGCGCTGTGAAGTCAACCGAGATACAGCTTCCAAGTGCTCGGCTAGCGGCTGCCACAAGTCCAGATTCTGATCTTCCAGCGAATGAGCAAAGAACATACGATCCCAGATTCGATACACCGTTGGAAATCAAAATTCAAACCCATGAGCTAACGCTCTGGTGCCGACTCTCCGCGTAGAGAGTAGCAAAGTATGGGACAGCCGCAAGACGATCAGCCTGAGACGCGCCTTAGTACCTGCCTAGCAGACCAAGCCGCCAGATACGCCTATCGATTGCCAAGGTCTTCCTCCCAAAAATGCCCACGGGATCGGTCAAATAATTTCATTCGCTTTGCCACGAGGCAGGCGAATAGCAAGCGCGCGAACAGACGGAATGTTTTCAACCTGTCGGAGCTGATGTTCATCGAAGTGATCGCACACCTAAGGACCAGCTCGCCAGCAACCACACTCGACTGGCTGACCTGTGCGTACGCTTGTTGGTCGCGCGATGCGCGGACGACGAAATGCCTGGAGGCTTGAGGCGCTAGCTGAGCGCTTCGCGCACTTAACCGGCTATCCCCGGATTCAATATTTGACGCAATGGCGCTTGCCCCTCGCAGCAGCTAACAGACACCGACGCCAAGTTCGTCGCGGTGGCCGAGGCAGTCGGCTACGATTCTGAAGCGACCTTCCGCCGGGCGTTCAATGACCGGAGCTCGGGCGAATGGCGATCGGCGTCGTGCTTGCCCGCTGCGGAGAAAGAATAGAGATGGGATGCTCAGAGACCGCTGGCCAAGTGCGATCTCGTCGAGTTTCGATCGGCGCGTAGCGCAGCGGCGTTCGGATATGCCAATGCGTTGCGATTCTATGAGAGGATCTAGCCGCTTCTTTTCCGAGCTGTCAGGACTCGGAAATTGGTTAAACACGTATTTCACGGATGTTCAGAGGTCATCGCCGTCTTCTTGGTAGGATTGCGATATGGTGTGCGCGGTTCGCACGGGCGATCGTCGTCGTCATCGACGGCGCGCGTAACCACTGGCGCGCGTGTAACCGGCGCGTCCTCAAACTCGATGTCGTCTGGCGTGGTTACGCTGGTTACGCTCTGCGGGTGCTCGGCCGGATCGCACTCGGCTCGTGATCGATGATCTTTGGTTCAGGAAGGCGCGGACGAATGGCTTGGCCGGAGATTTGCTGCGCGAGAATCCGAAGCGGGCTGTCGGTGGCCTCGTTGTGCTCGAGCTCGCTGCCGTCAGCAAACCTGCTCCATCCCGTAGATACGTTTGCTCCCCGCTCCGGCGTATAGTCGGTAGGGCATCCTGTGATGGGCGCCAGCAACTGGTGGGAAGCCCGCTTACCGCAAGCAAAACCGGACGGTCGGTGGTGCAGTTCGTCTCACTTGCGCGTGGCTCGGCGCGTCCTTGGCCCAAGCATAAGTGCTTGGCGCGTTTTCGAAGATAAATGAGCAAACCGGGCAGATGCATGAACAGGCCGCCATCACAGCGCGGGAAATTCTGGCGACGTTCACGCGAACCCAGAGGTCTCATGTTGAAGATCTAGACCGCATTGAGTTAGCCCGCGGCGCTCCGGCCGGAGGCGAAACGATAAAGGCCGCCCGAAAGTTCTGAGCGGGCATCCGCCGGCCATGATTTTACGGTTCGGCGATAACACGAGCCGATAGGGATACACCTCACGAAACTCAAACCGGACGTATCGAGCAAGGCTGGCACCGACAAAGACAAGATCATGATCGGCTCATCACCGATCATCGCGGCGGACAATCCAGAGCGCGAAGAACTGATATTCGCCGAGGGCATCGAGGAGGGTGGCTTGATGGCTACGCCCCGAGAAAGCAGCAGACTGACAAGACTGCCACGCCGAAAACAAAAAAGGGCGGCAGAGTAGAAGCGCGCACAGCGCTTAGATGTTGGTCTGGTCGGGCGGCACGCCTTTAGGGAGCTGCGCGGCTCCGTCTGCTTCTTCGCATGTCACGTTCTTCATGCCCACGCCGTAACAGGTCATCGACAGTGATCCCATGGCGTAGCCGCGTAGCAAAGCCTGGGCATCCCTATCTTCCGCGGCCAATCCGGCCGTATAGAGTAGCGGGATGAAGTGATCAGGTGTGGGGACAGCCATGTGATAGTCGGGATGTTCGACAGCTCTCAAGATATCGGCAGGCGCTTCGGTCATCTGGCGAGCCACCGCGTCATCGAAGCGGTGTGCCCAGTCGAAGCCAATATCAGGGCGGCTCCACTCGATGCGGCGAAGGTTATGCACGATGTTGCCGCTGGAGAGGATCATCACGCCTTGCTTGCGTAAAGCTTTCAGCTTGGTCGCCAGGTCAAGGTGATAGTCCAGCGGCTTCAGAGCGTTTATCGATAACTGGACGACCGGGACATCGGCTTTCGGAAAGAGGTGGGCAAGAACGCTCCAGGTGCCATGATCGAGGCCCCATTGATCCCGGTCGGCACCGACCCAGTGCGGTTTCACAACCTCCGCCACCTCGCCGGCTAATTCAGGCAGGCCTGGTGCGGGATATTCGAAAGCGAACAGCTCCTCTGGGAAGCCGTAGAAGTCGTGAATGGTGCGCGGACGGGCCATAGCGGTCACGGCGGTCGCCCCGATGAACCAATGCGCCGACACCACCAGCACCGCGCGCGGTCGTGGCAAAGTTTGTCCAAGCTTCCGCCATGCTTGGGTATAGCCATTATTCTCCAGGGTGTTCATCGGACTTCCGTGGCCGATGAAAAGGGCAGGCATGGCGGCCACTTCAAAAACTCCCGTTCAAATACCCTACAAGTTCAAAGGCGCCGACGATGTGAGCACCGCCGTTGCATTTCAGGCGTCCCGAGGGAGGACAGACAGTACGCGTGCAATGAAGGCCGCGTATTCTTCCATGAAGGTACGCAGGAATTGCTCGGTCGATGGGACGGTGACCTTGCCATCATCGGTAATGAGGCCGGACGTAAATTGAATGTACGCTTCAGGGGCATTCATCTGCGGGGAATTGCAGAAACTCAGAACGCTGCGGAGACTTTGCTGGGCGACCGCGGTGCCGATCGCACCGGGGGACGTCCCGATGACGGCCGAGGGTTTGCGCGTAAAAGAATTCTTGCCGTAGGGTCGGCTTGCCCAGTCAATGGCGTTCTTGAGGCCGCCAGGGATCGATCGGTTATATTCAGGGGTCACGAACAAAACAGCATCAACAGCGGCGATGGCGTCCTTGAAGGCGCGCGCGGCGGGCGGAAAATCCGCATCATAGTCGTAGCTGTAAAGCGGCAGTTCGCTAAAAGAGATCTCTTTCATTTCGAGATGCGACGGCGCAAGCTTAACAAGAGCCACGGCGAGTTTTCGATTTATGGAGTCCTTGGCAAGGCTACCGATCAAATATCCAACAGCATGTTTTTTCA
This sequence comes from Nitrobacter sp. Nb-311A, assembly GCF_000152905.1. Classification (GTDB taxonomy): domain Bacteria; phylum Pseudomonadota; class Alphaproteobacteria; order Rhizobiales; family Xanthobacteraceae; genus Nitrobacter. The sequence continues at coordinate 17,265 of NZ_AAMY01000004.1, read as the reverse complement.
TACCAACTCCTCCTTCTTTAATGAGGGACATTGCCTCTATAATATAGAGATCACTAAGCTCTGTCAGACGTTTTCGTTCTGATGGGACAAATGTAGTTCGCGTGAACGATCATAGCTTCTTGGAAAAACTTCGCTGTTCGGCACTGCTCAGTTACAAAGCCGCGAGAACTTAGCTCGGCTAAGTCCGAGCGCGCCGCATTCGATGTAGCTCTCAATACGACCTGGATAAATCACAGGAATTTTCTTTCGGTTCGCCTGGGTTTGAAGCGGCGACTGATCGTCGTTTGTTACACGCGCGCGCTCTCAGCCGCTTTGTGTCCCATCAGTGGCTGAACACGTCGCAACGGAGCTCGTCCGCCTGCAATAGGTCACTCCGTTCTCGTACCTCGGGTTCCATCCTTTGGTCGCTGCGCGTGAGGCTCGTCGGCAGCCTCTTCGATTTCAGAATTGAGTTCTGCGCCAAGCATGATCACGATTGCTGAAATCCACATCCACGTCATGAAACCGATCGCAGCCCCGAGCGACCCGTACGTCGCATTGAAGCTGCCAAAGTTCGCAGCATACCAGGAGAAGATCGCAGAGGCCGCAAGCCAGAGCAGTGAAGCCAGCGCACTGCCCCACGTTATCCAGCGCCATTTTGGATCGAGCGAGTCGGTAGGGCCAAATCGATACAGCAAAGACAACGCGATTGCGATTGCAAGCCAAATTAGAGGCCACCTTCCATATCGGAGGAGAGCATCGAATAGAGCGTCCAACCCGGCGCACTGTAGAAACACCGGAAGAACAACGACAGTCGCCAGGGCGATGATTGCAAACGCGATCGCACCAAGTGTGAAAGCAAGCGAAATCAAGTTGAGTTTGACGAAGCTCCGCTCTTCGTTGGCTCCATAGGCCACGTTGATTGCGTCGAAGACGGCCTTTACGCCGGCATTGGCGCCCCAGATCGCGATAGCGACGCCAATAATAAAGCTAACCCCCAGTGTTCCGGTGCCTGCTGAGCTTACCCTTTGGATTTGACCCCCGACAACTTGCACCACCCCGCCAGGTAGTAACCATGAAAGCTGGTCCAGGTGACGTTTGATCGCTACGGGGTCCGCGAATAGTCCATACAGTGAGACCAGAGCCGCGACTGCAGGAAAGACCGCTAACAATCCATAGAATGTGACGCCAGCTGCGACGGCAAGGACGCGATCTGCAGAGATACTTTTGTAAGTACCTGCCAGAATCTGTTTCCAGCTTCGCTTCGGGGGCTTGAATTCTCGCTTTAAGACTTGTGGTGGGTCCATAAGAAAAACTGTCCGGCAATTGAGTCCAGCCGTGGATTGCCCGCGAGCGATGCATCCGGACCGATAAGCGAGGTGGGCGTCGTTGGTTCCCCAGCACCTGCCGCCTAGCAGCCGTTAACCTGGATTCGCTTTTCCTCGCACTTAGCCAGAATGGGGGCGGCGAAAAAAAGGTTGAGAAGGCTTTTGCTTCTCATGGATGTGCGGTGCTGCGTTGCTTCTGATTGGCAACACGAATCCTATTTGAAATCTTGAACTTGGCCTCTTCGCGGGGCAGAAAGTCGCGCTTGGGCAGCGACGTTCCCGTTCGCGTCCTCCTCCCGATCCTCCTCAAACCGAGCATCCTGAAAACTTCGCACGTGTCCATAGCGGTTACCTGATATATTGGCTCGCTGGGAGAGAGACAGTGCTCGGTGGCCGGCTGCCTACAACGCAAATTCCGCCGGAGCAAATGGCCTCCAGCAATTCGCGATAAACGCGCGGCCAAAACTCCTCGTCTTTCGGATTGGCCTTGCGCGTTCCACCGCACACCGCAATCCAATGTGCTGAGGAAAACAACGGCATAAAGCCGTCGCCTTCGGGTGTGATCAGAGGCGGCAGGTCCCCACTCCAGACGTTTCCTCTCCTTAATGGCTTGTATTGCTTCCGTCGGTCGGCGGCGTCAAATTCATTCATGCCACTCAATCTCCTGAGATCGTATTCTACGCCCGCCGATACCCGATGACCAGACACGTCAGGGTAGGCGTTCGTCCTTCCCAAGTGACAAGGCCGAACCGCTCAAGTGTTGTAAGCGTACGGAGTGGGCAATCAAGACGCTGCCAGCCACCACTGCCATCCGAGCCGTAATACACGATGAGGAAGGGTTTCCCCTCGCCAAGCTCGCCGATGGCCCGTTCAGCCCGAGCCAAGGTATCGGGAGCACGGCAAACGGAATACAGGGGACGGGATTTCCATGGTCCATCAAACTTGACCTATGAGCGGCGCGAAACGGAATTGACGATCGAGAAGCGGGTGCAGGCCACAGCCTGACATTCATGCAGGGTCAGATTGGAAGCCCAGGGTTTTTGAAGCTGAGACTATCCGAGAAGGACCAGCAACCGATCGCTATCTCGCAACGCCAGAGCCTCTCGCATCTTCGGTAGGATCAATGCGTCTCATGCAGATCATGCAGATCTATAGCCCAGCATTGGCCACAGCAGCTGCACTATCTCCGTCAAATCAGGTCCAGCCAGCGCTATCGAGAAGATCGGCTGCATGGCTTCCTCCAATGACACGTTCTCTGGGGTGCGGGAGCGCGTGCATTGGATAACGCTGAGGCGACGCGTTGGTCTCTCTGGAAGGCTCAGCCGTCTTTAACCAGCCCCTTGAACGAGCTTTGCCGCAGCAATCCCTCAGATGTGATGTCGCGGTATTCCACCTCGGCTGCAAAGCGCGGCTCTACCCACGTCGCCTTGGGTTTCCTGACCGGCTTCGTTAGCGGCGACTTCGCCGTCACGGCCGTGTCGAGCTGCTTACGTATCTTGCTCGACGCGGTCCGCGACCAGCCGGTGCCGACCTTGCCCATGTACACCAGCTCCCCGCCTTCGCATCTGCCGAGATAGAGGGCGGCGACGCCCGTCGGGTCCTTGATGAAACCCACGACGGGGAAGGTGCCGCGCTTGGCCGTCTTGACCTTGATCCATCCCTCGTTGCGGTCGGAGCGGTACGGCGCGGCGCGGTCCTTCGAGACGATGCCCTCCCAGTTGAGCTTCGCGGCGTGCTCGAACATCTCCGCGCCTTTGCCCGCGATGTGCTCGCTGTAGTGAAGCGGCGTCTTCAGCCCGCGCGTATCGAATAAGTCCTTCAGCAGGCGTTTGCGCTCAATCTGAGCAACCGCGCGCAGGTCGTAGCCGTCGAGATACAGAAGGTCGAAGGCGTAGTACTCGATGCGTCCCTGCCTGCCGGCCGCCAGCGCCGACTGGAGCTCGGAGAAGTTGGTGCGGCTCTCCTCGATGACTACCGCCTCGCCGTCGAAAATCGCCTGCCCGGGAATATCGAGCGCCTTCGCGATCGCCGCGAAGCGCTTGGTCCAATCGAGGCCGTTGCGGGTGTACGCCCTTGCGTGCCCGCCGCTCGCGTGCAGCTGCACCCGGTAGCCGTCGTACTTAATCTCGTTGAGCCACTGGTCGCCGCTCGGCGCCCTCGCCTTCAGCGTGGCGAGCTGCGGCTTGATGAAACCCGGCATTCCCGCGGTCTTCGCGCCTTCGGCCGGTATGCCGGGAAATTTGCGCCTAGCCACTCAAGCCGCCAATAAAAGTCCGCCGCGCTGAAAGCAACGGCGGGCAGATGAGTCCATAGGACGAACTAGCCATAAAGAACGTCATAAAGGTTGCTTCGGCGCAGGTTCGGGCGCGCTCGCCCAGGCTTCGAATTCGGAAGCGGCCTCAGCGCGCCTAATCGTCTTGAGCAGTCTATCGCGCTCACGGCCTTCCGGAAGGCTGGCGGCCTCGGCGCGCGCCGCCGCAGCGAACTCCGCAAGGCGGTCATGAAGCGATCTAGTCTGCTTCGCACGGGACCTGGGCTTCATGAGAATGTCCCCTCGGCGTCATGCGGGCGCTAGCGCCCGAATAGCAGCCAGAGAAGGAGGATAACGGGTAGCGGCATTAAGCCAGGGCAGCAGTCTGCGTCCCATTATTGTCCACCTCCGAAGTAGACGATGTAGACGACCACGAAGGCCGCGATAACCAGTCCCGTGCCCGCGATCAGCACGTTCCGCACCGTGGGCCCACGTTCCGCGCCGCGCGCTTCCCTAGAAGTCTCGACGACGCGCCCGTTTTCTATCTTCGCCATGGTCTTCTCCTCGATAGCTGCCATTGCTTCGATGAGGATGGAAATATAGTTGGCAACGGATGGTTCCCTTCCAATCGATAGCTCCGTCCAGGCGTGCATCAGGACGAACTGCGCGGTCAGCGCCCACCATCATCCTATAGAGAGTCCGCTGTCGCAGCCTGCCGAAGCAATCGGAACCGGGCCTATCCTCGGTCGTTGCCTAAGGACCCGGGGGACGCGAGCAGCGACTCAGTGAGCGCATCCCAAGCCGGAACTTACGGCCGAGCGGCGAGCGGTTCCTAAGCCCAACCTAGCAATTTCAACCTAGCAAGGAGAAAGCGGATGGCTATGGATGGAAAATCCGACAACCTCATTTCAAGCGACAAGTACAACGGGAAGGCTGTCTACGGCGCCGAAGACAAGAAGATAGGTTCGATTGAATCTGTCATGGTCGATAAGTCAAGCGGCGAGCCGGCCTATGCCGTGCTCAGCATCGGCGGCATCCTCGGCATGGGAGCCGAGCACTACCCAGTCCCTTGGCGGCTGCTCCGATTCGACTCCGAACTGGACGGCTACTGCAGCGATATTAGCGGCAACCGGCTGAAGGGCTATCCGAAGAGCGTGTTCGGCAGCTCCGGCTCCGAGCTGTTCGATTGGACCGCGGAACGCGCGGAGCTCGATTCCTATTACGACAACATCGACACCGTAACGACCAAGAAGGGCGCAGAGAATCCTATGACGAGAAGCAGCGGCTGACGCTTCACAGCGTCGGCCCTTGCCGTGAAGTGCCATGTAACGCTCTCGGAAGCGGCTCGGGACGTGAGAGGCCCTCACGTCGGGGCCTTTCACTCTGAGGGTGGCGGCGCTTGGCGAATGCGCCGGCGAGGTCTCCCCGCGCAAACCGCATGAACACGCACTTCGCCAGGTTGAATGGGACGATGGGTAATGAAGCGTCGCCCATTTCTCCTGGCGAGGCGCAGGGCGTTTGAAACGAGCACGGATACGGCCGCCTTGGGTGGCGTACTCCCTCGCGAAGAAGAGCGCGGGGTCGTGCCGGTCGCGTCGTTTTGCAACCATTGTCCCTACGTCTAAGTGATAATCGACCGCATGGTTGCGGACGCGCGGGAACTGATGTCGGAGGGCGTTGGCTTTGCGGCGATTTGCTCGAATGATGCAACGAGGCATCCCGAAGATTCATTTGAAAATATGAAGCATTTTCGCAAAGGCGCACAGCTTCCCGTTTCCTTATCTGCACGATGAGACCGAAGCAGTCGCGCGAGCGTATGGGGCGGTGTGTACGCCGGACTTCTTCGGTTACAGCGCCGACCGCAAGCTCAAGTACCGCGGTCGGCTTGACGAAGGCCGCAAGACTCCGCCCCGAGCTGGGGCGCCCCGAGAGCTCGTCGAAGCCATGCGCGCGATTGCGAAAAACGGTGTGGCGCCGCAGGTGTCAGATTCAACGACGGTATCGAGGTCATCCACGTGCCGGCAAACCACGCCGCCTGATCGCCCCGTCACCCAAAATCTCGCGAAGGTCGGCAGCGTCCCGAATACCACAATCGAGAGGGTGGTTTGCTACAGCTGCTACGGTTGCTACGGTTTAGATGTCAGAATTGCGCCCTGCCCCTGCTACACTTGCTGCAGTTGCTACACTTCGCCCGCGGATTATGAGACCGTAGCAAACGTAGCAACTGTAGCAGCGGCCGAAGTCATTTCTGGGATTTTGAAGCGCAGGTAGGCCATCTTACTCACGCTCCCCTTACCAGCCTGACCTTTCGGGGACGGTCGGAAACCCCGGTAATCCAGCCGTGGTTTATGAGTACCGCCAGCGCCGCTTCAGCAGCTTTTTTCGTTCGCAAGAGTGAAGGCCCGAACTGCATGATTTCCCGGAGAGCGATCACATTCTTGCCGCGCTCGCGTAACCAGTTGAGCATTTTTTCAGCCTCCAGAAGTTTCGGATCGGTGCGGGCAGCCTGTTGAAGGCGAACGGCCTCGTTCATGTACCAGTCGGCCAGCGTCAGGGCCGAACGCATGGCTTCAACGTCGATGGTGGTGGCGTGAAAATCCTCCACAATTGTCAAAACACCAGCGATCCGCGCCGCGTGCTCCGCAATCTTGGCCGCGAAATCCTGCACAGGCTGCAGATCGCCTCCCGGCCCGCACTGCCGCTCTATTTGATTGTAGAACGCTTCCCACAAGGCCGCTGCATCATCGGTGATGGTCAGCACGCGCGGTTCAAGCTCGTTCCTGCTGCCTTTGGTCAATGGCCACGGCGCTTCAAGAATGGAGAGGATGCGCGCGCCATAGGCACGGATCGCGGCGTCGTCATCTGCCGATGTTTCGCGATAAGTCCGAGTGCCAGCGATGCTTTCGGGAGCGGCCACAAGCACGCGGGACAAAAGTCCCTGATCTCGCAAGGTTTGATCGGCCAGGAATTGAGCCGCCGCCTCAGGCTGCACCATCAGGTGCACGGACAGACGCCGCCCGTAAAGCACCGATACGCCGTCCTGCGAGCGAATGCGCTTGATCGGCTGCCCATCCCACATTTCCGAATAGCCCGCAGCGGTGCGAAGCCGATTGTCTCGCGACAAGCTATGCCCGCCGACGAACATGCCCCCCTCGGCGGTGAAGATGCCAAGTCCAGCCTGCGCGGAAACCCATGCCTTATGTAGCCCCTCAATCGTCGGGTCGGGCGCCGTCAGGAATGGAAGAAGCGGATGTTCTGGTTCGGGGCCAAGATCTACCAGTGCGGCCTCACGGCCTTCGAAATCAAGCTTGCGGTCATTTTCGATCTTCTTTTTCTCGCCGTTCCATGCCGCGTGATTTATCAACCACGATTGACGCTCGCTATCATACCCTTTTTTCAGCTCCTGCTCGTACTTGCGGATCGGCCAAAGGGCTTCATTGTCGGCGGTAGACTTTCGGTCGCCCGACGCGGCCACTGTCACGAAAAAGAGCGAAAGGGGCCTCTTCTGACCATAGGGTAGCATCACATCCGCATGGGGCTGCGCTGCGAGCGCGGCGGCGGCAAACACCGATTGGGCAGCGACAGCCTCGGACACCTGCACTTTGCGGGCGATGGCGGCGGCGGCGCGGGACAAGACCGGGCCAAGCGCGTTGACGGGGAACGGTTGGGCTGGCGGCAGCGGCGGGAAGAGTGGGAGCGGCTTATCGGCCACAATCTGTCTGGCTGGCTTTGCCCCCTCCAACCACCCCGCAATGTCATTGTCCGTAAGGTCGGCTGGAAGCAGATCAGCCAAATCCCAAGCTTGGGGCATACATGGCGGAATACCCACGACGTAGGTCGCTACGGCTATGCCCTGGAGCAGATCGGCTACGGTGTCGGCATATTTCGCTCCCGGCTCATCGGCATCGGGCCAGATCACGACACGGCGGCCCTTGAGAGGGGACCAGTCAGCCTTTCGGGCAGCATTTGAACCACCGGGCGACGTAACCACTACGTAGTCTTTGAAACGCATCATCGCTGCATCGGCGGTCTTCTCGCCCTCGACCACCAGCACCGGGGCATCAGGGCGGGCGGCAAGGCGAGCCAGACCGTAGAGCGGGCGCGGCTCAGGGAAACCCTTGCACCGCCATTCCCGCTTGCCGTTCGGGCTCTCGCAAAAGGTGAAGGGCTTCACCTGTTTGGCCGCGGGCAGGCCGTTCGCCGGCCGGTCATAGCGAACGACGTATCCAAGGATCTGGCCTGCGGCGTTGAGGTAGCGCCATTGGGTCGTGAAAGTGTACCCCTCGGGGCAAGAGCGATTGATGATTTCCATAGAGAGCTCTGGGGCATCCGTTGGCACTGGCAACACCGGATGCCATTCGTCATCGGGCGCCGGTGACGTAGCACTGGTTACGTGCAATGGCGCGAACGCCTCATCTTGGGTGAGCATGTTTATTCCTCGCGGATTCCCAGCATCGCAGAGAGCCGGCGCGCGGCATCGATCTGCGACAGATCGAAAAGAAAGGCGGCAAGGCTGATCGGATCGCCGCCGGCATCACCCGTAGCGAAGTCGGCCCAGCGGCCTGTGGTCATGTTGATGCGGAAACTTCCCGCCGTGCGGTCGGTACGGCGCGGGTTGCGAGCGACATACTCGCGCCCCTGCCTTCGTCCACCCGGTAACCACCGCGCCAAAAGCGACGGCAGCACCGCGAGCGCGGCCATGTTGACGCGCGCAAAATCAATCGCGTTCATACGCGCGCCCTTTCAATCTTGGCAGAAATCGCGCAACCAGTCCGATTTCGGATAAGTCGGATGCCGACCAGCGGCCTGATAGCGCATGATGTCGCTGACGAATTCGCGCTCACGCGGCTTGAGGCGGCCACCGTCGGTATGCGGTCAAGGATGACGATAACCGGCTCTGGCGAAAGGGCTTGAGAAGCCGTGAACGATCCGGTATTTTCGGAATTGATCGAAGCGCCAGCAAGATTGTTTTTCGGAGGCTCGCATTTTGCCGATGCGAGCCTCTTTTCATGGTTGTCCATGACTATGCCACCTCCTGCCCGACAGGGACGAGGCGGTTACTCAGCCACTCCTCGACGTCTTGGCGTTTGAATCGAGTGGCCGATCCGAGCTTAAAGCTCTGGATTCTGCGTTTGGCTATTTCCCCGTAGAGAAACGTTCGACCACACTTCGCAAATGCACAAACTTCGGCAACCGTCATGAGGCTGCCATCATCGCTACTGGGAATATGGTGGTGTGTTTGATCAGCTTTAAGCTGCGGGCTCATTCTGTGCGCTCCATCTGGTGGGGAGCCCAGCGCACAAAAAAAACGCGCAGGCGGGGCAACCCAAGGCTGGATTGCCGCGCATCCTACGCGGTTAAATAATCATATATGTGAGTCGCACAATGAATCCAAGCGTGACCGTGCTGTTACGCTAACGCTCGTCTTCATACCCCCGCTTTTTTGAACAAAACTTCCTGATGAAGTGGTCACCATAAGCCGCCCACCATGCCATCATCTTCACTCGCTCGTGGAATATCCTGAGGTTGCGACCGGATAGTCCGTCCGTGCAATTCTGCGACCCGACCCAATAGAATCGGCTACAAAGATACAAAAGGCGATTTTATCATCCGGCCTTGTCGGATTTCAGCTTCGCTAAAATCCCTAGATCCATCGTCATCGCGCGCGTCCTTCCATCCTAACCACATTCCCGCCGTGTTGTGGCACCAGCGGCACGACTGCCGCCCGAGCGAGGTCTTCCAGGGCACTCGCGATATATTTCGCGTAGTGTCGCTCGATCATTTTCACGGAGGTATTGTGTAATTTAGCGACGTGCTGGATAGGCAGACCATTTCGCAGGGCGCGGACGATGCTGGAGTGTCGCAGCGCATACGGAATTGCTGCCGGCAATCCAGCGCGCTCGCGGATAGCGCGCCAGGGGCGAACAAGTTCGGCCGTCTTCCACGGAGCCCGCTCTGATTTCTTCCAAGCAATGCTGCCGGCCTCCTGATCGTAACTCCATCGCTCCAACAGTGGAGCTTCGTTCGGACGACCCGCTATCGCAGGCAATAGCGCCTCAATCACATCCTGGCCCACCGGAATCGGGACGGCCCCTCCGTTCCCGCCACGACCCTTGTAGGAACCTGGCATCATCAAGCGCCGCTCTTTTATTTGTGCGTCGTTGACGCGCATTCGCCTTGCCTGAGCAAACCGTGCGCCAGTGGCGGCGAGGCACACGACAAGCCGATACAGATCGCCCTCATATCCCTGGTCGGCATCGATTTCGGCCGCGGCCCGAAGCAGGATGCCGATCTGCGCATCCGTAAGAATCTGGTTGTCTCGCGCGACGGATGCCTCATCGTCATCATCGATGCGCTCAGCCTTAAACCCGTCCTTCACGATGGAAAGGAATGTGGGATGGAGTTTCTTTTCTTCCGCCGAAAACCGAGGCCAAGCTGCGTTTAGCGCAGCCTTCAGATCATTTATGAGCCGCTGCTTTGTCGTGGCCTTCAGTCCTTCGGGCAGGTCCTCGCGCCATCCCAAAAGATCATCTTCCTTCAAGGCATGGAGATAGACTGCAGCGAGAGGGGCGGCCTTAACCGCTTCTCTATTACCGCGTTTCTCCTGGCCAAGTACGTAGCGCCGCAAGCGGCGACCGGCATCGGATCGAATCTCGCGACCGACCCTGCGGCTATCACGGGCGTTGCGCTCCCGGATGTATGCCTCAACAGCTGTGCTCACGGCGGGCGCTGGCCCGGCCGCTCGCGCCGCCTCTTCTGTTCGGAATATGGCGAGGCATTTCCGCGCTTGCTTCTCCGCCTCCTGAAAGGTCAGGGTTCCTTCGGTGGGCTTATCGTTAAGGTCATTGGCGGGGCCGATAGGCGCCTGCTTGTAGTTGGCGCCATCATAATGATTGCGCCAGCGCACAAGCCACACACCACTGCGTGCCCCCCGTCGATAGCCAAGGTGCGCCTCGGCATCGAGGCGGCGCCAGTGCACGCCAGCGCCAAGTTTGGAGCGCGCCTTCGCAGTGGTAATTTGAGCCTCTATGAGCGTCCTTGTCATACCCCCGCCTCCAAGTCGTCGAATATCCGTCAAATATACATCAGCGTAGGGCAGCGACCAGTGACGAATGAGATTCAAGTAAGATGTTGATATTAATTGGACAGTGGCGGACGTGAGTGAACGATTGAGCAAAAGCTTTTCAGCCCTCTCAAGGCTGAAACAGGGGTTCAATTCCCCTAGGGAGCGCCAATGATTTCAATACCTTGAGCAGGAAATCGGCGCTGCCACTCTTTGCTTCTTCAATTTTTCTCCAACGCGAAATCGCTCCTCGTCCGCGCAGCCCAGTGCTGCTACTGGCGGTGGAGCGTTGCCCTCCGAGGCCACGCGGTGATTTCTAGACAATATTTGGTCGACGCACCTCGGCGTCAAAACCCGTGTTTCTTCAGAAGTTCGGGTGTGGTCGCCCAAGCCTTACCAGGAATACGACCGATGAACTCATCAAACACTCGTTTGAATGCCTTCTTGCCCGCGGCCTCATCGAAGCGGGCGCGCTCTTCCGCGGTTAGCAAAGGGTGGACGTCCGCGAGAAACCCGCCCCGCTCGAGTTTCTCGAACATACGCTTTTCGGCTTCCCACCGCGGGATCGGCTTTTGTTTGACGTACTCGACGAACATGTCGACGGTTCGCTGCGCATTGAGACCCTGAAAGACGTTAAGCGCGTGTGAAAGGTCTATGAGGTCGCGCCCCTTATTGCGCTGCAGGAGCGCGCGAATTTTTGTCGATAGCACTTCCTCAGGGGAGAAGGTCGAGATGTTGGCCTCGCCGGAGAACCAAGGATTCTCGACCTTGAATGGCAATGACTTGGCTGGATCGAGCGCTACGATCTCGACTTCGTTTACCTCGACCTTCAGCCGGATCGTGGACGAGCCATCCTCCGCCGCGACCGTGTAGCGGAGCGAAGGCGCGGTCGGACTGCGTTTGTATTCAGGATCGCCCAGCCAGGGATCCAACACCTCATGTATGCGGTCCCAAATCGGCTTTGATGCTCCTTCTTTCGTACGGGCCAGGTCAATGTCTTCGGAGTAACGCAGAGGCTTGGGGAAATGCAGCTTGTTGAGGGCCGTGCCACCGCGAAAGCGCAATTCGTCACGCAGAAAAGCATCTTCAAAAAGGTTTACGAGCGCGCGCGCAATGAGAAGGTCCTGCTCTATTTGACGTGGTTCAGCCCACGGCGCCACTTTGGACCAGGCAACGATGTTTTGGTTCGGAATCATTCGTCGATCTCCGGTTCGCGCTGGACGGTCACGCGCCATCGCTCGCTGCGTTCGGCCGGTGGTATCGAGGGGGAATCATTGCTGTGCCTTTGCGGTTCAAGCGCAACCCAAGGCACGGTTTTGGTTGCCGACAAATGTTTGTGCATCGCGTCCGCGCGTTCTGCATGCCCCAATCGATCAAGCAGGTAGCCTAGGCGTTGCACACAAGCACGGTCGAAATTTCCGGCAATAGTAGCAAGGCTTTCACCGTCAATTTTTGCGCCGAGATCGTTGAGAACGGTGGCGACGGCGTCAACTCCGCCGGCGACGTGGATATAGCGAACCAGGTCGAGAGCGGTCAGTTCAGGTGATGAGACCTTCATTGTGCCGGTATCCGTCTTGCGCTCGATGATCCCCTGGTAAACCGACTTCATCTCTTTGCGGAAGTGAAAGGTAATCCACGATCGACCGGCGCGTATTTTCCGCAACTGTCGATCGGTTACGACCTGAAATTCCATGACAGCGTGATGGGTGGCCCCATGCAGTTCAGCTGCTTTGAGGAGACCGACGTAGTACGGCCGGTCCTCATGCTTCATCAACGCATCGATATACCAAGATGGCGGCGGAGCGTGCCACGATTGAAATTGCGGCGGCACTGCAACGTAGAATCCGTGGCGTGGGTTGAATAGCTTGTGACGCTTCTGCAGTCGGGCTGCTGCCTTCAGGAAAGCGCCTTCGGTAATGCCGAGCGCGGCGACTGCTTCATTGCGCGTAAAGGTTATTCGGCCCTCCGCTTGGAGGCCGTCCAGATAGTCTACAAGGCTGGATCGCATTTCTAGCGCCATATGCAAAAATAGGCCGAAAACGTCCATTCTTCAATACGATCCAAGTAAGTCAGCTAATCCCGTACGCAAAAACAACCTAAATATGTCCATATTTGCATATGATTCATATCTTGTTCCGCAGAGCGATTTGGAGAAAGACTCAACTAATCGCGGAAACCGGTCAGTTCCTCGCCCTGCTGCATAAGAAAGAGCTGCGCTTCTTTGAGAAACGCAGCCCTCCGTCAAGGCCAATCAGACATCAATTGACTTACCAGCGGAAAATACGCCGGCCCAGTTTTCCCACTTCCTGGCCCAGGTGTTCGACACCACGGCCGATATCCTGGGGAACGCTGTGGGGGGCTCTTTCCCATGGGATACTCGAAGAACTCGCGAATACCCTTTTCATCCGTCTTGCCTCCGACGGACACCGTCGAACCGTCGCGGCAAACGGTCGGCCCGTTCGGAATATTTGAGCATCCAGGCTCCGGCTGCTCCGTTGCAGCAGCCACACCCGCGCTCACGACAAATGCCATGCTGGCCATAAGAAGTCGTTTCGACATTAGTACTTCCTTTCCTTGCTAAATTTGAAGCGATGAAAGAGCCGGGAGCAAATGCGAGTAAACTGCATTCGCTCCCGACCGTTTAGCGGCGTTGGTTTGTCTGCGAACCTTTGACGTTCAGGTTCTTGCCATCAGTGTTGACGTCAACGGTCGTCGTAGTCGACGAGGACGAATTGCCCCTCGTCTGGGAATAAGTTGCGCCGCCGCTGAGACTTGGCTTGCCTTTGTCCAGGGGGATCGTGCCTTGGACATAGACCGTAGTCTGTTCTTCGGCGTGAGCTGAGGGGATGAGAACGCCAGTCAGCACAAGGGTAACAGTGGTGAGAACGAAGAGGTTCATTGTGCATTTCCCGAGTTGGTCAACGCACATAGGATGTCACCCAATCGATCAGACGTTTGCAGAATGGGCCAATTTGAAAATGTCGCTTTTTAATCGCCACCCAAGCAAAAGGCCTCTCGCAATTGTGCGAGAGGCCTTTTCAATCTCGTCTATTCGATCGACGGTCAGATTAGGTTACATGGCCAGGCGACAATGCCAGTGCCTGCTGGATTGCGACCGCGTTCATCAATGCAAATGTAAGCAAGATGGCAACGATGCGACGAAGCGTTGAGGGCGACTTGATATGTCCGGGCATTGTATGTCTCCTTAGTTTGCAAGATTGCGAGTTTTCTCATCCGACTCAACGAGTTCAAGCGCAGGCTCGAGTTGCGAGAGCAACTCACCCGTGAGCCACTTGGGACGCCAATTGCGAACAGGGGTAAGTTCGTTCCTGTCGATTTTCTTCGCCAGAAATACCAGCCGCGCCGCGGTCAACATCATGTTGTGACTGGGTCTTGCGATGCGAACATCGAGTGCCCCGCGGGGCTTCCCGCCTGTATCCACCAGGCTTGTAAGTTCGCCGAGATAGAGCGCGATGCGCGGATCGTTCGTCCAACTCGCCGCCTTGAAACCGGTCAGGAGGATGTGAGGGTTCGCAGAGTTGCGCGCGAAATCGTGCGAAAGCGGAAGTGTTAGTTGATTGCCGTTGAGGCCATCAAGCATGAACGTCGCGAAAAAGGCATTCAGCAAGCTACGGCCGGCCAGGATCACGTCGGCCGCTTCGGCATTTGGGCATGCCACAATAGCGTCGTGCAGGCGCCTTTGCACCTCACGTCCAAATTTGAGCGATTCGGAGTAAAGCCGCGCCTTCTGCGCTTCCTCAGCGAAGCGCGCGCGATAAAGGCGCATTTGCTGAGCCAGGGAATCGAGCGACGCGCAATCGAGATTCCACTCCGCGAGCGTGGCGGCATCGACGGCTTTGGTCTCGTAGAGGTTAATGATCCACTTCCGTGCGTCGCGCAGGAACTCTTCGGCGGCGCGAATGAGGTGCTCGAGTGGCCTCTTCTCGAAGTCGGCGATGCGCAGTGACAACTCCAGTTCTTGGCAAGCGACGCCAATACGGGACGAAGTATAGTAGAGACGCGCGATTGCCGTCTTCTCAAGCCCGGGGGGCGTCGGGGTGCCTTCCGGATCCTTTTCGAAACGAGAGATCTTTGCGGTGGAGAAGAGCCGTTCGCCGTTCACAAGCGCGGCTTCATCGCGGACTTCCTCTTGGGTCATTGTCAATCGGCTCGCAAATTTGACCCCGTATCGGCGTTCAATTTTGACCCCTTCGCGCGGCGTGGTTTGAGGGTAGCGCTCGACTCGTCGGAGCTGGCCGGGATTGCGGAGACGAGACGAGCGCGGGTGGCGTGATCGTCGTCGCGGCTTTTGAAGCGCCAGCTGTCGTTACCGGTTTCGACGATGTCGCAGTGGTGGGTCAACCGGTCGAGCAGCGCGGTGGTCATCTTGGCGTCGCCGAACACGCTGGGCCATTCGCCGAAGGCGAGATTGGTGGTGACGATGACGGAAGCACGCTCGTAGAGCCGGCTGACGAGATGGAACAGCAACTGGCCGCCGGATTGGGCAAAGGGCAGATATCCGAGTTCGTCGAGCACGATGAAGTCCATCCGGGTCAGATGTTCGGCAAGCCGGCCCTGACGTCCGTTACGGGTCTCGATCTCGAGGCGATTGACGAGGTCGACCACGTTGTAGAAGCGACCGCGGGCGCCGGATCGGATGCAGCTTCTGGCGATTGCGATGGCCAGGTGGGTTTTGCCTGTGCCGGTGCCGCCGACGAGCACGACGTTGCGCTGCTGGGCGATGAAGCCGCCGCCGGCGAGATCATTGACGAGCGTCTGATTGATCGGCGTGCCTTCGAACTGGAAGTCATCGAGATCCTTGGCCAATGGCAGCTTGGCGATGGTGAGCTGGTACTTGATCGACCGCGCCTGCTTCTCGTTGATCTCGGCGCTGAGCAGGTCGCCGACGATGTGCTGAGGTTCGTGCTGGCGCTTGACGGCCGTCGCCATGATCTCGTCGAAGGCAGCCCTCATTCCGTAGAGTTTGAGCTCACCCATGAGGTCGAAGATTTGGGTTCGTTCCATCAGATGGTCCTCCGGAGGTTGTCGTAACGGGCGCAATCGGCGATCGGCGCATGGCGGAGCGTCAGTGCCGCCGGCGTCATAATGTTGGCCGGTGCAGCGGGTTCGCGTTGGCGAGCCAGGATGTTGAGAACGACGTCAGCGGAATGAACGCCATGAGCGATCGCCTCGGCGCAGGCGGCTTCGACCGCCGACAAACCGTCCGTCAGCACCGCATTGAGGATGTCGACCATCTGTCGATTGCCGTCGTCGGTGCTGGCGAGCCTGCGCCGGATCCGTTCGATCGCGGCCGGCAACACCCAGTCCTTGAAGGGTGCGCCGTTACGTAAGGCCCCGGGTTTGCGCGCGAGCACCGGCACGTAGTGCCAGGGATTGTAGGTCGTCTCGCCGCGTCCGAACGATCGCGGATGCTCCGCAACGATGCGCCCGTCCTGACGGATCACGATGCGATCGGCATAGGCTTGAACTTCGACCGGGCGCCCGACGGCGCTGGCAGCGACCGAGTATTTGTTGTTGTCGAAGCGCACCAGGCAGGTCTTCGAGACCGATGCCGGCACCGCGTGGAATCCGTCGAACCGGCCAGCATAGGGAACGAGCTTGGGCCGCTCGGCTTCGAACACCTCCCAGACCGTCTGTTCGGCCAGTTCTGGATGTCGGTGCGCCTTGGCGTAGGCGATGCACTTATCCAGAAGCCACGCGTTCAACTCGTCCAGGGTTTTGAACCGCAGCCGTGGCGTGAAGAACCGTTCCCGGACCAGCCCGACCTGGTTCTCGACCTGACCCTTCTCCCAGCCCGACGCCGGCGTGCAGGCGACCGGATCGATCAGATAGTGGCTGCACATCTGCAGGAAGCGGCGATTGTAGCGGCGATCCTTGCCGACGAAGATCGTCTCTACCGCCGTCTTCATGTTGTCGTAGATGCCGCGGCTGCAGGTACCCTTGAACAGTGCGAACGCCCGGTCGTGGGCGTCGAATACCATCTCCTGCGTCTCCCGCGGATAGGCCCGCACGAACAGCATGCGGCTGTGGCACAGCCGGACATGAGCGACCTTCACGATCGCCGTCACGCCGTTGAGGAGAACGATCTCATGGCTCCAGTCGAACTGGTAGGCTTCGCCCGCCGCAAAGCTCAACGGAACATAGGCCGCCGCGGTCGATTGCCCGCGCTCCTTGCTCCAACGCCTGGCGTAACGCCGTACGGCATCGTAGCCGCCGTCATAGCCGCGTCCGCGCAACTCTTCGAAGATCCGGATCAGCGTCAGCTGTTCGCGAGCCGATTTGGCCGCGTTCGCCGCCAGCAGTTCATCAAGCTCCGCCGCCCAACGCCCGAGTTTGGGGCGCGGCTGGATCGAACGCTCATACTCGAACAAGGTCTTGCCCGACCTCAGCACCTTCCGGACCGTGTTCCGCGACACCTTCAGGTCACGGGCGATCTCCTTGATCGTCTTGCCCTTGATGAAGTGTTCGCGCCGTATCCGCGCAATCGTCTCCACGATCAGCATCCCCGACCACCTGCTTCATGACAAAGCAGGCAGCGCAACAGCCAACCTGTAGGGGGTCAATTTTGGACGCCGATCCCCCGGCTTACGGGGTCAATTTTGCATGCCGAATGACAAAGAAGG
>NZ_AAMY01000005.1 GCF_000152905.1 Nitrobacter sp. Nb-311A | reverse complement strand
GCGATTCCGCGCAGGATTGTCTGGGAGAGTGTTGGCCGGGCATGGAAGCTGGACATTGGTATTCTCCGAAAGAGACGTTGTCCGAAAGAGACGTTGTCCGAAAGAGAAAGGGCGGCCCGGCGGCCGCCCTTGTTGGTGATGGTGTTGATCGTGCGGGTCCCGGTCAGTGCGCGGCGTGCGCCATGGCCGCGGCGCCGTTGCCCCAGACATAGATGCAGACGAACAGGAACAGCCACACCACGTCGACGAAATGCCAGTACCAGGCGGCGAACTCGAAGCCGAGGTGCTGGGAGGGCGTGAAGTGTCCGGCATTGGCGCGGAACAGGCAGACGATCAGGAAGATGGTGCCGACCAGCACGTGGAAGCCGTGGAATCCGGTCGCCATGAAGAAGGTGGCGCCGTAGACGTTGCCGGCGAAGCTGAAGGCGGCGTGATGATACTCATAGGCCTGCACGCAGGTGAAGATGGCGCCGAGCGCGATGGTCAGGATCAACCCCCACTTCAGCCCCTTGCGGTCGCCATTGAGCAGGGCATGGTGGGCCCAGGTCACGGTGGTGCCCGAGGTCAGCAGGATCAGGGTGTTGAGCAGCGGCAGGTGCCAGGGATCGAAGGTCTGGATGCCCTTGGGCGGCCAGACGCCGCCGAACAGCGCCTCGCGCGTCACATGCACGGGATCGCCCGGGAACAGCGCGGAGTTGAAGAAGGCCCAGAACCAGGCGACGAAGAACATCACCTCGGAGGTGATGAACAGGATCATGCCGTAGCGGTGGCTGATCTGCACCACGCGGGTGTGATCGCCCTTATGCTCGGCTTCGCGGATCACATCCGCCCACCAGCTCGCCATGGTGTAGAGCACGCCGACCACGCCGATGCCGAAAATGATCGGCGCGGCCGCGGTCATATGATGCATCCACAGGATCGCGCCGACGGCCATGATGAAAGCCGCGGTCGCGCCTACGATCGGCCACGGACTCGGGTCGACCAGGTGGTAATCGTGCTTGACTTGCGCCGTAGCCATTGCGGTCTCTCTCCCTTAGCGGTGCCGGCGGTATTGGGCACCTATTGATCTCAAAACAAGACGCGCGGTAACGAAACGCGTCGGCCCTCGAAGGTCAGATGCTTCCCCCTGACCTGTCCGGCTCGTTTGCCGCCACCGGCTTGGGCGTGGCATTCTTCACCGGAAAGAAGGTGTAGGACAGGGTGATGGTGTTGACGCCGTCGTTCTCGCTGTCGGCGGCGAAGGCCTGATCGACATAGAAGACGACGTCCATCTCCCGCTTCTCACCGGGCGCCAGGGTTTGCTCGGTGAAACAGAAGCAGTTGATCTTGGTGAAATAGGATCCGACCGTCAGCGGCGTGACGTTATAGGCCGCCTGTCCCATCGTGGTCGCCGCCGACTCGTTGGTGATGGCGTAATGCACGGTGGTGACCTCGCCGATCCGGACCTTTATCTCGGTCTGTTCCGGCTCGAACTTCCAGGGCAGCCCGCCGGAGACGTTGGAGTCGAAGCGCACCGCCACCGTTCGCGCCAGCGGCGCGGCCCGCGGCGCCGTCGCCGCCACCTGCGTCGTTCCGTTGAAGCCGGTGACGCGGCAGAACCAGTTGTAAAACGGCACCGCCGCATAGGCGGCGCCGACCATCAGCGCGACCAGCAGGCCGCAGGCGGCGCCGATCTTCACGTCGCGGCCGACGCGCGGCGCAGCCTTCGGCGGCGCCGGGGCTGCGGTGGCGGGTTGCTGCGGATGGTGCGGCGCGTCCGTCATCTCAAATCACATCGGACGGACGAGAACGCCCGGCCCCTTGATGAAGGTGACCGCGAAAAACAGCAGGACCAGGACCCCAAGCGCCCAGGCGATCGCGATCGACCGCTCGCGCCGCCGCTTCTTCTGGGCCTCGGTGAGAACGATTCCGTCTCCGTCCGGCTTGTTTTCGCTGTCCATCGGACCATACGCCCTCTACCAGATCAACGGCGCGAGGGCCTTCGCAACCACATCGAGCAGCAGAACGGCAAACAGCGCGAACAGATAGAGGATCGAAAAGGCGAACAGCCGCCGCGTGGCGCGCAGCGCCTGGCTTCCGGTGCGATGGCGATAGACCTGGATCGCGAGCACCAGCATGCCGGCGCCCAGGATCAGCGAGGTGACGCCATAAACCCAATCGAAGTAGCCCAACGGCCAGGGCGCGGCGGCGATCGCCACCAGCACGATGGTGTAGAGCAGGATCTGCAGCCGCGTCGCGTCCGGACCGGCGACCACCGGCAGCATCGGCACCCCGGCGCGCGCGTAATCGTCGGAACGGAACAGCGCAAGCGCCCAAAAATGCGGCGGCGTCCAGAAGAAGATGATCAAGAACAGAAGCAGCGGCTCCATCGACAGCGATCCCGTCGCCGCCGCCCACGCCACCACCGGCGGCAGCGCGCCGGCGGCGCCGCCGATCACGATGTTCTGCGCGGTCCGCCGCTTCAGTCCCATCGTATAGATCACAACGTAAAAGAAGATCGTGAAGGCGAGCAGCCCTCCCGCATACCAGTTGACCAGGGCGCCGAGCGTCATCACCGAGAAGAACGACAGCGTGAGGCCGAACCCCATCGCCTCGCCGCGGGTGATGCGGCCGCGCGGGATCGGCCGGTTGGCCGTCCGCGACATCAGCACGTCGATATCGCCTTCCAGCGCCATGTTCAGCGCGCCGGAAGCGCCGGCTCCGACCGCGATGCAGAGGATCGAGATGAATCCCAGCACCGGGTGAACATGGCCCGGCGCGATCATCAGCCCGACCAGCGCGGTGAAGATCACGAGCGACATCACCCGTGGCTTCAGCAGCGCGAAGTAATCGGCGACACTCGCCTCCGAGATCCGGGGCGGCAGTTCAACGGCTTTTTGATCGACAACCGACACGACACAACCCGCTTGTTGGGTGCGCGGCGCGTCACGCGCGCCGCGCACATTCACATTGACTTACTGCACCTTCGGAAGGGTGGCGAACTGGTGGAACGGCGGCGGTGACGACAGCGTCCATTCCAGCGTGGTCGCGCCTTCACCCCACGGATTGTCGGCCGCCTGCTGCTTGCGCGCGAAGGCGTCGATCAGGCCGTAGATGAAGACCACCGCGCCGAAACCCGCGATAAAGGCGCCGTAGGACGAGATCTCGTTCCAGCCCGCAAACGCATCCGGATAGTCGACCGAGCGCCGCATCATGCCCTGCAGTCCCAGGAAGTGCTGCGGGAAGAACAGGACGTTGGCGCCGATGAACATCAGCCAGAAGTGCAGCTTGGCGATGGTCTCGTTGTACATGTAGCCGGACATCTTCGGGAACCAGTAGTACCAGCCCGCGAAGATCGAGAACACCGCGGCAATGCCCATCACGTAGTGGAAGTGCGCGATGACGTAGTAGGTCTCCTGCATCACACGATCGACGCCCGCATTGGCCAGCACCACGCCGGTCACGCCGCCGACCGTGAACAGGAAGATGAAGCCGATCGCAAACAGCATCGGCGCCCTGAACTCGATCGAGCCGCCCCACATCGTGGCGATCCACGAGAACACCTTCACGCCGGTCGGCACCGCGATCACCATCGTGGCGGCGACGAAATAGGCCTGCGCCGTCGACACCATGCCGACCGTGTACATGTGATGCGCCCACACCACAAAGCCGATGCCGCCGATCGCCACCATCGCATAGGCCATGCCGAGATAGCCAAAGATCGGCTTCTTCGAAAACGTCGAGATCACATGGCTGATCATGCCAAAGCCCGGCAGAATCAGGATGTACACCTCGGGATGACCGAAGAACCAGAACAGATGCTGGAACAGCACCGGATCGCCGCCGCCGTCGGCGGCGAAGAACGTGGTGCCGAAGTTACGGTCGGTCAGGAGCATCGTGATCGCGCCCGCCAGAACCGGCAGCGACAGCAGCAGCAGGAACACCGTGACCAGGATCGACCACACGAACAGCGGCATCTTGTGCATCGTCATGCCGGGGGCGCGCATGTTGAAGATCGTGGTGATGAAGTTGATCGCGCCCAAAATCGAGGACGCGCCGGCCAGATGCACCGAGAGGATCACGAAATCCACCGACGGTCCGGGATGGCCGCTCGTCGACAGCGGCGCGTACAGCGTCCAGCCCGTGCCCGCACCGCTCGCGCCCGGCTCGCCCTCCACAAACGTGGAGGTCAGCAGCAGCGCAAACGCCGCCGGCAACAGCCAGAACGAGATGTTGTTCATGCGCGGAAACGCCATGTCCGGCGCGCCGATCATCAGCGGCACGAACCAGTTGCCAAAGCCGCCGATCATCGCAGGCATCACCATGAAGAAGATCATGATCAGGCCGTGCGAGGTCACAAAGACGTTGTAGGTATGCGCAGGATCAAAAACCTGCACCCCGGGATACATCAGCTCCGCCCGGATCCCCATCGACATCAGGCCGCCGATGATCCCCGCAACGATGGCGAACACCAGGTACATGGTCCCGATGTCCTTGTGATTGGTCGAATACGCAAAGCGCCGCCACCCTGTCGGGTGGTGCGCATGGTCGTCATGGTCGTGGTCGTGAGCATGTGCTGCGGTTGTTGCCATTGTCTGATCCTGTCTTTCGTCCCTTGAAGTCCTTGAGCGAACGAACCTGGGCGGGCGGCTCCCGGGCGACGACCTTCGATGGTTGCCGCCCTCGCCGAAATCGCCCGACGCGACGCCTAGCGCATCACGTCGGCAGCCGACGCCACCGCGTTCGCCGGGTTCGAGGCAAACTTCTTCTTCGCGGCTTCAACCCACGCCGCAAAATCCTGATCGCTCACCACCCGAACCGCAATCGGCATGAAGGCGTGATCCCGGCCGCACAACTCAGAGCACTGACCGTAAAACATCCCCGTCTTCGTGGCCTTGAACCAGGTCTCGTTGAGACGGCCCGGAATCGCGTCCACCTTGATGCCAAACGCCGGAACTCCAAAGGAATGAATGACATCCGCCCCGGTCACCTGAACCCGGACCACCTTGTTCACAGGAACAACCAGCTCGTTGTCCACCGCAAGCATCCGCGGCTGCTTGTCATGCGACATCAGCGAGTCATACTCAAACTTGCCGTTGTCCGGATAAGCGTAGCTCCAGTACCACTGCTTGCCGACCGCCTTCACCGTCAGATCGGCCTTCGGAAGGTCAAGCTGCTGAAACAAAAGCCGGAACGAAGGCACCGCTATGCCAACCAGGATCAAAACCGGAATAATCGTCCACGCAACCTCGATCATCGTGTTGTGCGTCGTCTTCGACGGAACCGGATTGGACCGCGCGTTGAACCGCAACATCGCCACAATCAAAAGCGCCGTCACAAACAGCGTGATCAGCGTGATCACAACCAGAAGTCCGCTATGCATGCTCGCAATGCTCTCCATCACAGGCGTCACGCCCGCCTGAAGACCAAGCGCCCACGCATGCGGCTGACCCAGCTCCTCCGCAGAAACCGTACCTCCAGCGGCAAGCGCCGCCACTCCAAACGCCAATCCCAGAAACCGGCGGCCAAACCGGCGGCCAATCTGGCCCATCGACATCTTCATGCCGCTCGCGCTCCTTGTCATAAACCCGCACCAGCACCTGACGGCCTTTGATACGGGCCCAACAAGCGCGTTACGTACCGGCCGTTTTCTTAAAGGAGTATATTTTAAGATGCAAGCGCCGTTCATGCTGCTATGCGGGAACAACGGAAGCGTTCCATCGTAAGAATTGATTGCATCTTTGCGGCAGGATCAAACGTCTCATCGAGGTTTTTACGTCGATACGCGGTCTCGATCATACGATTTGCGACCGTAATTCTCTTACTCTTTCTTGACCATGTGCTGAATTCTGGTCATCGACGATGCAAGCGGCGGCGGCGTTACTGAAACATTTATTGAAGCGCAAACGCGGCGCCCTCTCTTGCAACCTGATCAGAGCATAACGCTCTTCCGCAAGCTTCGACGAACTGCGAGGATGCGGATGCTCCATGACATCTCTTGTCCTGCCGCTCTTGTCTCTTGTTGTGACGCTCGATCTTGAAGCAATGTAAGGGCGCCGCCCATCAAGCCCTGAACCGCCAACACCTCTCGCCGAATAACAGTTTGGTTCGATCATTTTCCCTGGTAGCCCCACATGACGATTTGTATGCGATCCATAGCTACCGTGCGCAGCCGTTTCACAAACGAGGTGCGAATATCCCGCCGCGACATCATCGCGGAAATCATCGTACGTGAAGACCTTGCGCCGGCCCTGACCGGTCTTGAGGAATGGTCGCACCTGATCGTCCTGTTCTGGATGGATCAGATCGTCGGCAAGCCTGTCCCACTCACCACACATCCGCGGCATCGCGCCGACCTGCCGGAAGTGGGTGTATTCTGCGCCCGCGGCCCGGAACGACCCAATCCGATCGGACTGGCTGTCGTCGAGTTACTCAAGCGGGACAACAACATTCTGACCGTCAAAGCTCTGGACGCCTACGACGGCACTCCCGTGCTCGATATCAAACCCTATGACGCATTTGACGCCGTCACCGAACTCCGGGCGCCGCGATGGTGGATGGTCGCGACGGGCCGATTAACACCGTAAGCGCGCCAACTTTGTCATGAGAACACCGCACGGCAGCGACCGGCGGATTCGTACTCATGGCGCACGCGATCAACGCGACTGTCTTCGTGTTGGAGCCGACTGTCGCCATTGCCGCGACAGGCTAATGAGTCGCTCCCGGGAAATCGTCCCTCCGTGATAGACAGCGCGCGACACCGCGTTGGCACCGAGCACCGCATCTCCGAATTCGTGCCTTCGCAAGAAGGGGTGATGCGGCAGATAGGTTTGGACCATCGCTCTGTATCGTCCCATGTCGGAGGGCGAAAGCCTGACGCGGCCGGCGCCCTCGAGCGGCTTGGATTCGATATATTGCGCAAGAAGCGCCAGTTGCTCCTCTACATCATAAACGGCATTCGGCAACGCGGAGTCGCATTGATCGCTCATCCGATCCCGCAACTTGTCCTGTTCGCGGCACAGCACCTCGTACAGGACCGCCTCGACGACTCCCCATGCTTCGCGCCCGCGGTTTGCTTTGAGGTTTCTGGCGACGGTCGTGAAATCATCGATCACAGCCAAGATGGACCCCACCGCCGCAAGCAGTGGTGCGTAGCCCGCGAATACCTTGCCTCTTCCGTCCTGCCACAGTTCGCCCGCCGACAAGCCGAGCGCAGCTTCGATGGCATCAAAGAACGTCGTTATGAAATCCTCGGCAAGATCCGGGTGGCTGAGATAGTGCGAGCCTGGCCTGGCGGCCGTCCTGGCGTAAGCGTGGATAAGTTGCCGAGCGCCCTCCTTGTCATAGAACTCGACGTTGGCCGTGACGTGCTTAATTCCAGGCGCGGCGCGTTCAAGTTGCTGCCGCGCCAGTTCGATCGACTCGAACCGTCCCAGCAGAACCAGTTTGGGCCTCGAGATAACACGTCGGTCGCTCTGCAATAGTTCGACACTTGATCCGAGGAACTGCTCGATCCCGGCCTCGTTCGACAGTAGTCTCCCCTCATCGAGCGCGTCGACAATGACGGGAATCCGCGCCTCGTGAAATGCCGCTATCGGATCGCTCTTGTCGGCAGCCTCCAGATCGGCCAACAGGGCACGGAGCGATCCGGCGGAGACAGGCACCTTGGCCAAGTCGAGGATCGGAATCCTGAGCGTGGCCGAGAGTTGCCTCGCCAAGGTGCTCTTGCCGGCCGCCGCAGATGCCTCGATGAAGATGATCTCCTTCTCCAGGGCCACCTGATCGCCCTCGTCCGTTTCGAATCTCGGCGGCACGAACGGGACCGGCGGCTCGGCGATGAAGAGAGAGCCGGCCGGGTCAAGCTTCGGGAAATGGACGGGCCGGTTCAATACATCGACGAATACGCTCAGCGCGGTTTCCGGCATCAGATGACCTCTTGAATGAAGGCTGCACGTTTACAATCGCAGAACGTCGGGTTCAATGGCTAGCGCGCCGGCGTGGACCAACCTTGACCGCGCCATGCCGCCCGACCCGCTCCCGCGTCCGCCGCCTCCCACGAGAGGGCCCGATGCAACAAGCCGGGACGCCATGATCCGCCAGATCGCAGTTGCAGGCTATAAGGGCGCGCGGAAATGAGCCCGACCGGATATGTACGCGGGCGCGAATCCATGTCATACTAAGTTATGATCAAAGGTTGGAAAATCAGCACCGTGAGGCCCGGCAGGGGCGCCAGCGGAGCACTCCGTCGAGAATTCATCCTCGTAGCCATCGCCGACAAGGACGCGGCTGTCCGCGCGGTCAAGGAAACCCTCCCTGACGCAGAGGTCAAGGTCGATTCGGAAGCCACGCCGGAACTTATTGCTGAATATCAGGTCATCGACGGCGAGATGGTTGTGCTCGCCGACTGAGTCCATCCGGGAGAGCGTGCGCCCTCCCATCCCTTGCGAGCAAGCGATAGCTGAATTGCAGAAGCCTGAAAATGCAGCGCCAGGGCAGTTCGCGATCATTTATTTATTCTTGCCCTGACAGCTGATTTGGCGTTTTTGGTTGGATCAGCCATAAGCGGACACAAGGGCATGTCGGACGTTTACGATATTGTCGTTGGATTGCGAGACCGGTCCGAATGAGGCTCCGTAAGGCATCGCAATGTCCCAGATTTTTCTCGACAGCTGAGAAGAAATAGCCTCCCAACGCCGATCTCCGGTACGCGGCAGGTCAACGCGCCCGACTTGGCAGCAAGGAAAGCCGGCGCTATTTCGAGACATGTCCGCGCCAACGCGTCGGCCGTCCTCATGGACAAGCCGTGCTCGCCTGTGATTTAGGCTGACGTCGGAACCACAGAACACCCGTCTTAAGGAGAGGATGGCCGATGCGATACCGCACCAATCAGGGGCTGCTGATCGAAGCCGAAACGTCGTTCGATGCAATCCGCCGCCTGCGCGAGTCGAGTTGGAACGAACAAAACCTCAGCGACCGGCAATACATGGAAGCGGTGGCGGATCGTATGTTCCAGGAGGGTATTCACGTTTCAACGGTTAGCCCGGATATCTTTATTGCCGGGCTGATAGGCGCCGGACTACTCACGCGCGAACCCGACGATACGCAGCCGAATGCGGCGAAGCAGGAGGCCGATCGTAAATAGAGCCAACGAGCCGAAATCCGCGGGGCGAAGGGAGCAGCCCGGTGGATCCCACCAGGAAACTGTGACGTCCTGATGGGTGGAGGAGCGTGAAATCCGGCAGCCGCGCAGGATCAACGTCGGCGCTCGAAATAGGCGACGGCCGCCAAAATCGACGCCGAGGAAGCGGTCCCCTCGTGATGATTGATGCAAAGAGGCTGGATGCCTATATAGGCGGACCAGCGGAGGAACAAAATGACTGAAAAAATCCCGGTCACCGTGCTGACCGGCTATCTTGGCGCCGGCAAGACCACATTGCTCAACCGGATCCTTTCGGAGGAGCACGGAAGAAAATACGCCGTCATCGTCAACGAATTCGGAGAAATCGGCATCGATAACGACCTCGTCGTCGGCGCTGACGAAGAAGTGTTCGAGATGAACAACGGTTGCATCTGCTGCACCGTGCGCGGCGACCTCATGCGCATCCTGGCCGACCTCATGAAGCGAAATGGCAAATTCGACGCCATTATCGTCGAGACCACGGGACTCGCCGATCCGGCGCCGGTGGCGCAGACCTTTTTCGTTGACGAGAATGTCGGGAAGAAAACCAAACTCGACGCGGTCGTCACTGTCACCGATGCCAAGTGGCTCAATGACAGGCTGAAGGACGCTCCGGAAGCCAAGAACCAGATCGCCTTCGCCGACGTGATCCTGATCAACAAGACCGATCTGGTCTCATCCGACGAACTCAGCGAAATCGAGGCGCGCATTCGCGGTATCAATCCTTACGCGAAGTTGCACAGGACTCAGCGAGCGCAGATCGCGCTCAACGAGATTCTGGAACGCAACGCCTTCGATCTCGACCGCATTCTTGATATCGAGCCCAGCTTCCTCGAAGGCAAAGACCATGATCACGATCATGGCCATCATCATCATGATCATGATCACGACCATGACCACAAGCACGCTGACGATCATGGCAAGCTCAAGCACTACCACGACGAGGAGATGCAATCGATCTCGCTGAAAACCGACAAGCCGCTCGACGCAGACAAATTTTTCCCGTGGGTCGAGGATCTCGTTCAGAAGGAAGGCCCGAATATCTTGCGTAGTAAGGGCATTCTTTCCTTCAAAGATGAGGATCGGCGCTTCGTGTTCCAGGGCGTGCATATGATTCTCGACGGCGACCATCAACGGCCCTGGAAGGCTGACGAAAAGCGGCAAAGCCGCATCGTTTTTATCGGCCGTAATCTGCCGGAACAGATGATCGCCGAAGGATTCGAGAGCTGCATCGCTTAAGGGAGGCCAGCTGTCACGATGAGAGAACGCGCACGGATGTCGTCGTAATGATTCTGGGTCCGCCGATTCAGGATCATGAAGACGATCGATCGCCTCGATTCATCGTGGGGCGCAGACCGCAAACGAAGAAGCAGGTGCGCCCTGTTCCGACGCGGCTGCGGGCGTACAACGCCTCGTCTTGTCTTGAGGCCCTGGTTGGCCATGCCGGGTCGCCCGCGCTTGGAGCCACGCCATTTTCAAGGCGGCTGTCCCTAGCGGGCCCAAGACGAACGCGCTCCGCGACGCAGCGGTTCGATGCCGGGAACAATCGCGATTGCCTGGAGCAAAGCCTTTCCAAGCCGCAAGCCGCGAACAAGTTTGATGTCGCCTGCACGGATTGGAAATTCCGAGGAGCCGCTTCTGCGAATCCTCCGACGGAGGCTTGGTCCGCCACTTCACGCGAACCCCTGCGCGTGTCGCAGATCAGGATAACGGCTGACAGGACTTGAAGAGGCCGGTTCTGGCGCGGGCAGCCTTGGATTCAGCAAATCGCCCAAGCCGGGAACGGGCGCGCAATAAGCCAGGTACCCGCGGGCCGTACGCGCTCGATACGGAGATAATCTCTGACTGCACGCGATCCGGCGTCGCGCTTGCCATGCAGGGCATGGGGCAACGCTCGATAACAGGCGTTGACTACCGGAATTCCTAGCAACGCTGCTCGCCCTTCGAAAACGCTGAAGCCAGGCTTCCGCGCGATAACCAGGCGAATAGAGTAAGAACGCCTAAAATCATAAAGCCCCGCTTCTGATCCAATCAGAAGCGAAAGGCTCTAATGTCTCCGAAAGCTCGTGATTGAGCACGCCAGAAGACGAAGGCGGCTGCCTTCAGTCGCCACGCTATGGCGTTTATGGCTCCTCGGAAGGTCTCGAAAAGATGATGAGCAAAAACCCGACCACAGCCATCGCCGCACCGTAATAGACCCATTCGGTATGCCTGGCCATGATGCTATCGGCAGGGTAGCTGTAAAAGCGAAAGCCCTGCCCCATAAAGCCAAGTCCAGCGACCAAGGTGATAACTCCGACGATTCTCAATAGAGCGTGCATTCTAAGGCGTTATCCCGGATTGTTGAATGAGACCAAAAAGCAAACACGTTATACTAAGCGGCCTCGGCCTTCGCTTCAACTGCATTTACGATCGGGAATTCTTCTTCCCCAACGCGGCGCAGGATTTCATCCTCAGGTCAAACACGAGGACATGCTTCGCTCGAAAATGCCATGCGCTCGGGATCAACCCGCGCTGCTTACCAGGTGCTTATCCCGACTTCAGCGTTCACGAATACGCAGCCGCGACGGGAGACGCTCTGCTCCGCCAAGGTCCACGACCCTCATGTGTCTGCAAAAGACTTAGTTCATCTGAAAGCTCAGCTAAATCCGCCCGTGGCAGGTATGGTGAGCGTCAACCCCCGTTCAGGGTTGGCATGGCTTAACCGTCCGTAGATTCAGTTCGCAAAGACTCAGGCCGAGTCCAGATTCGCAGCGATCGTCAACCGCAGCAGCCGATCGCGATACGTATCTCGCGATCAACGAGTCCGATCGCCTATCCTCTGTCTTTCGGCTTTTGTTCCCTTCGTCGACCGCGTGCCGCCAAATTCTGGGGCCGCGTTCCTACAATCGCAAAAAAACGATAGCGCCCGTTTCTTCGCGGGCGCTATCGTTTTTGCAAAAGGCGTTCAGCCTCTTGCCATCAACCAATCGCAGTTTAGGCCCGGCTAGACAGCAGAACCAGCACTGATCTTCTTCTCGGGCTTCTGAGAAGCGGCCGTCGATGTGACGGTCGGCACGCCATTCTCAAAGCTTACCTCAGCACCCAAGCCTCCTGCCATTTCACCCTCAAGGATCGAAGGCTGCTTCGGAGCGGTGAGACGCTGGAACGACTCTGTCAAGGCACTTGAAAGGTCAACTGCCCTACCACAGACCGAATCCCACAACATCACTGCGCCCTGGCTGGGAACAAACATTCCCTGCTTGGAAGAGCGATTCAAGGCGAGGCGTGAGTCCCGTGCACGACGACGTCCTGCATGTTCATGTTCGTGCTCATCCTGCTGCGCGTTGACCGGCAGCTGCAACACCGTAGCTGTCTGGCCCGCGACAAGCTGGGCAATCTTCACAACCTGCCCATTCGGAAACTCCAGCGCGTCGTGCTGGACGTAGGGATTATCCACGTCGACTTTTCGGAAGCTCGCGACCTTGTGATCAACACGGGCTTTACCCGAGAATTTTATTCCTAGAAAACTCCGGGGCTGCTCATACCGAACATTCTCATCAAATGCGAGTTCCGTTCCAGGTAGCAAGCAGACCGCCAACTCAGGCGGGCTGTCATGAATTACAAGCTTGGGGCCGAGCTCGCCAACAGCGGCAAAGCCGCGCACGTTCGATTTCGCAAGCTCCATAGTGACCAGCTTATCGGCGACCTTGGCAGGCCGCGAAGAGACGTGATGCAGACTGTAGTCGCACATGAAGGGCTCCTCTGGTTGGGACTACGCATTACCCCACATCGATACAATACCAACGATGCGAACTCGTTCCGCCAACTTTCCTGACCATTGACGGCTGCGCATTAAGGTCCAAGTATCCAACCATGCTAAATTGGTACAGTACAAAACCTACCATGGTAACAACGTTCGCGTCAACTTAATTCCCCAACGAGCGTCGGCGCCCCAATCCACAATTCCGCTTTGAAATCAGCGGGTGCGGCCCACGATCGGAACCAAATCGCGACCGCAACCCACAGGCAAAAGCCAGAAACCCGGCTAGAATTGCTCCAGAAATCCTCTCGACCCAATCCTTTGGATACTTCCGATCGCGTCGGCAAGAACAACCCCCTCCGAGGAGGGATGCAGCGAGCCTCGTGACCGAACCATACACATTTTTGCGATCGCTGACGGGCGGGTACAATCTCGTCTTTCCTTAAAGCTGGCTGGCTAGCTGCCGAAACCGTCGGGGATTGCCGCAAGGCAGCGTCCGCTCGCTGCTTGCCGCTTGGAGAAGGCGAGGAACTGCGCTATGTAGGATCAAAAGCTCCCAGGTCGACAGGCTGGCGAACCGCTTCAAAAGACGTGGGCGGAAGATACATCCGGACCTAGCGAGTCCAACCCAGCGATTCCGAACCTAGCGAACCAGGCTAGGGAGAACCGGGTCAAAGCTTGGCGCGAGCTTTCGCCAAAGCGCAGGAGTTTTTGACATGATGGACGAGGCGAATGCAGCTGGAACCGAAAGCGCCTGCCTGGTCGAGGCTCGCGCAGGGGACGCGACGGATCACTCCTCGAACACCCCGCCTGATGAAATGGCGCGGATGGGCGAGGAAATCATCGCCGCGCTCAAAACAGTCTACGATCCGGAAATTCCGGCTGATCTCTACGAACTTGGTCTGATTTACAAGATCGCAATCGATGATGATCGCCTGGTCAGTATCGAGATGACGCTGACCTCTCCAAATTGCCCATCCGCGGCGGAGTTACCTGGCCAGGTAAGGAACGCGGTGAAAGCTGTTTCTGGTGTGCACGACGCGAAGGTAGCGATCGTCTGGGAACCGACGTGGGATCCGAGCCGGATGTCGGACGAGGCGCGAACCGTCCTCAATATGTGGTGATGGATCGCCAGATCCGGTGGTGGATGGCTGGATCAAGTTGATTTCGTGAACACCGCCCCGGCGGTGGCAACTGTCCCAGCGGGATCCGGCCCCCGGAGCTTTCATGCGCTCCCCTGCCACCAGGGTGATCACCCAGCCTCGCTGATCTGCCGAGCAGTCAGAGATTTCCGGACCAGGAGCTTGCAGGCGATCGGTCAGCAGCGTATCGGCGCAAGATCAAGGGAAGTTCGCACGTCAGCAAGCCCGCAGTCGCAGCCCTCGCAGACGGAGCCAGTGGCCGTCGACTTGCCGGCCCGTGATCTGCAAATCGGGCCTCTGCAAATCGGGCCGATGGCGATAGTCGTCGAATGGCCGTCATCAGCGCCTATTCGGCACCGCGTATTCCGCTTCCGGCTAGCCGCCTGCCCTCAAAGCAATCGTTCGCCACGCGAACTCTATCGAGCAAATCAACGCTATGGCAAATGATCCGCCCGGCATTCTCTTTGATGAAGTCGCCACCGCCGGCAGCAGCCGGCGGAGGGTCGCGTTTGAATCACCCTGGCAGCAGCCGCGAGCGGAATGCTCGCGAGCGCCATCGATTCTGGGTCAAGCAAGCCCTTGAGTTGTTCAAGTTGTAGGCTCGCAAATACACGACTTACTTCGGTAGCGGCGCCGGGCTCTTGGAGAGCGTATTGAGATAGGCAACCAAGTCAGCGCGCTTGGTCTCACTCTTCAACCCGGTGAAGCTCATGGACGTGCCCTTGGCGTAAGCCTTCGGGTCATTCAGCCACTTGTTCAGTTCGGCAAAGGTCCACTTACCGCCGGCCTTGCTCTTCAAGGCAGCCGAGTAGTTGAAGCCTTCCACCGAAGCGATCGGCCGATTGACGACGCCGTAAAGATCCGGACCGATCTTCTTGCCCGCGCCTTCCTCGGTATTGTGGCAAATCTGGCACTGTTTGACGAGGCCCGCACCGCGCTCTACGGAAGCGCTGGCAAGCGCCTTGTTGAAAGACTCCGCCTCAGCAGCCGACGACTGCTCCGATTTAGCGGTGTCCTTGGCATCAGCCTTATGAGCGGCCTCAGAGTGCGACGACTCTGGCGCGCTGAACGACTCGTCGATGATGCGTACCGTTTGCACAAACAACAATGTTCCCAGCAGTGCGCCGAGAATCGCGTTGGTCCGGTTCGAATGCACTGTATCACTCCCAGAGCTCATTACTGAAGTACTCCCGACGGTATGAAGGAGCCAAAGAAACCCGGGACATCCCGGACGAAATGAAAAAATCGATGGCTGCGGCACCCCCGGCGCATCGATCTCGGAACAGCCCCACTCTAGCCCGCTTCGCGTGCCTGAAGGGAGCGGCGGGCACACCCATACCAAATAGATGTTTGTCGCGCAACGGTTCAGCCCGGCGTTGAACGGCGCCGGATTTTGCACTGCGAATACGGCTTTTGACAGGCGCTATTAGACCCTTGCTCCTGCGCTGTCCTCCCGCTTGGTCGGCGCGATCAACGGTGACCCCCGAGGGCGAAGATCAAAGCCAAGGCGCGAGCTTGTCCATCGCGATAAGTTGCTCGACCTCGATGCGCGGGCGGACTACCGCATACTGGTCGCCTTTGACCAGCACCTCAGGGATCAGCGCACGGGTATTATAGGTCCCCGACTGCACTGCTCCGTAAGCACCCGCGGTCATGATCGCGAGAAGGTCGCCGGCTTGCGGCTCCGGCAGATTGCGCTCGAGCGCGAGATAATCCCCGGTTTCGCAAACCGGGCCGACCACGTCGGCAACCATTACCGCGGCATCCTTGGGCGCTGCGCGCACCGGCATGATCTGATGATAGGCTTCGTACAGCGTGGGGCGAATGAGGTCGTTCATGGCCGCGTCGATGATGACGAAATTCCGGGCGTTGCCGTGCTTCACGTAAATGACGCGCGTCACCAGAATGCCGGCGTTGCCGACGATCATGCGACCCGGTTCGAACATCAGCGTGCAGTCGAGATTGCGGGTCACGCGCCTGACCATATCGGCATAGGCAAGCGGCTCCGGCGGAGCCGATCGGTCCTCGTAATAGGGAATGCCGAGGCCGCCACCAAAATCGACATGGCTGACGACGTGACCGTCGGCGCGCAGCGTGGAGACGAAATCCGCCAGCAGGCGGAACGCTGTTTCCATCGGACCGAGATCGGTGATCTGGCTGCCGATATGCATGTCGACGCCGGTGACCTTTATACCGGGCAGCTTTGCCGCTCTGGCGTAGACCGCGCGAGCCTGCGTGATCGGAATGCCGAATTTGTTCTCCAGTCTGCCCGTTGAAATCTTGGCATGCGCACCTGAATCAACGTCGGGATTGATGCGGACCGAGACGCGCGCGGTGCGGCCCGTTTCACTCGCAAGCCGGGACAGCAGGTCGAGTTCTGGTTCCGATTCAACGTTGATGCAGAGAACGTCCGCGGCCAACGCCGCGCGCAGTTCGGCTTCGGTCTTGCCGACGCCCGAGAATAGAATCTTGTTTGCCGGAATCTCCGCGGCCAGCGCACGCTTGAGTTCACCGCCGGAGACGACGTCCGCTCCCGCTCCGAGCTTCGCCATGGTTCGCAGCACCGACTGATTGGAATTTGCCTTCACGGCGTAGCAGACCAGATGGTCGGTCCCTGCGAAAGCCTCGGCAAAGACACGGTAGTGCCGTTCCAGCGTCGCCGTCGAATAGCAATAGAACGGCGTGCCGACGACCTCGGCCAGGGTTGAAAGATCGACGCCCTCGGCGTGAAGCACGCCGTCGCGATAATCGAAGTGGTGCATAAACTAGTATCCCGAATCCGACGTTCGCTTCACCATGCAGCATCTTTCCCTATAGCGTTTTCGAGCGAAGTAGCCACCGGTTCGCGTGAAGAAAACGCGTCAGAACAGAATGATAGAGCCCCGCTTCCGTCATAGCGGATAGGGACTTTAGACCTTCGGATTCGAAAGGACACCAAACAGTTGCACTTCCGGTGTGATCCCGACTCAAAAGCCGCTTGAATGTGTGCAGAGATTAATGAAGCGAACGCCTGAACCGCGCCCACATCTCAATGGCTGTCGAGCAGCGGGTCGAGGATGAAGGATTTCTTCGTGCCCCTGGCCGCCGCCGGATCACCGTTCATCCCGTAGGACGGATCGAACAGGCTCCCCCTGGGTGCGGCGGCGCGCTCATGGTCATCCGTCGCCGCGGCGGCAGGGGGCTGCTCCGACGCGCGCGGCGGGCGATCGAGGCCGCCCTTGCGCCCGCAGCCGGCGAGCGCCAGCGCGGCGGCTGTCAGAAAAAATAATCCCCATCCCGCTGAGACGAATCTCGAAGTTCTGTTCACGGCGATTTCCCCAATCGGGGCACCATACAAAGAATGCCCTGTTCTGGCGAGACCGGAAGACAGGGAAATTCAAGCGAAAATTCGGACGTATTTTATTTTCGGTCTTTATTCAGCCGCTTGAGCCAGGCCCTGGCCTGCGCCTGAACATTTTTCGGCGCGGTCCCGCCGTAGCTCGTGCGGCTTTTCACCGATGCCTCCACGGATAGCACCATAAGCGCGTCGTGGGTGATGCGCGGCTCCACCGCCTGCATCGCAGACAGCGGCAATTCATGCAGCGCGACGCCCTGCTTCGATGCGGCGGCAACGATACGACCGGTGACATGATGCGCGTCACGGAACGGCATCTTCAGCGTCCGGACCAGCCAGTCTGCGAGATCGGTCGCGGTCGCATAGCCGTCACCGGCGGCCGCCTTCATTCGGGTCTCGTCAGGCACGAGATCCGTGACCATGCCGGTCATGGCGCGGATCGCCAGCGAGAGCGCGCTGAACGCCTCCATCGCACCCTGCTTGTCTTCCTGCATGTCCTTTTGATAGGCGAGCGGCAATCCCTTCATCACAACCAGCAGCCCTGTAAGCGCCCCGACGACGCGACCGGTTTTGGCGCGCACCAGTTCGGCGGCGTCCGGATTGCGCTTCTGCGGCATGATCGACGAACCCGTGGTGAACTTGTCGGAAAGTCGCACGAGGCCGACCAGCGGCGAGGTCCAGATCACCATCTCCTCCGCGAAGCGCGACAGGTGTGTCGATGCGATCGCCGCGGCTGATAGCGTCTCCAGCACGAAATCGCGGTCGGAAACCGCATCCAGCGAATTCGCCATCGGGCGATCGAAACCAAGTCCCCTGGCGGTGGCGGAGCGATCGATCGGAAAGGATGTGCCTGCCAGCGCGGCCGCACCAAGCGGGCTCTCGTTCAAACGCCTGCGCGCATCGGCGAAGCGCCCGCGATCGCGGGCCGCCATTTCGACATAGGCCAGCAGATGATGACCGAAAGTCACCGGCTGGGCGGTCTGCAAGTGGGTAAACCCCGGCATCACCGTTCCCGCAAACTCCAGCGCGCGCGACGCCAGCGCGTGCTGCAAAGCCTCGAGCGCGGCGTCGGTCTCGTCGATAACGTCGCGGACGTAGAGACGGAAATCGGTTGCAACCTGATCGTTGCGGGAGCGCGCGGTATGCAACCGTCCCGCAGCGGACCCGATCAGTTCCCCGAGGCGGCTCTCCACATTCATGTGAATGTCCTCGAGCGCCCGCTTGAAGTCGAAGGAATCGTTGCGGATCTCTGACAAAATCGTGTCTAGACCCTTACGTATTTTTTTCGCATCATCCGCGGTGATGATGCCTTGAGCGGCAAGCATCTCAGCATGGATCTTTGACGCGGCGATGTCTTGGGCGTAGAGGTGGCGATCCACGTCGATTGAGACATTGATTTCCTCCATGATGGCATCGGGCCCTTCGCCGAACCTGCCGCCCCACATCTTGTTGCTCATGTCTTGTTGCTCATGCCGCGCCGCTCATTTTCATCATGCTTGCCGGACGATCTATCTCGCCCGGTCGGTGTAGCCTCTGAAGCCGACGCCTGCATACCCGCATATTGTACAGGATGACAAACGATATGACCGACACTCCCACGCCGCCTCGTCGCGCCAAAAGCGAGCTTCCCATAGGCCCGTTGGTCGCAGTCGCTATCGTCGTAGGGGTCACGGCCACGCTTTTGGGCATCGGGCACCTGAGGCACGCGAAGTCCGCTGCCAACGCCTTGGCGCCCTGTGGCCCGGCGGTGGAACTGTCCAAAAAGCTCGCTCCGCAGGCCACGGGCGAAATAGCTTCCCTGACCATGGCATCCAAGCCACGTCAAATGCCGGACCTGGCCTTTATGGACGGCGAAGGCCAGCCCAAAAAACTTTCGGACTGGAAAGGGAAAACCGTTCTCGTGAATCTGTGGGCGACCTGGTGTGTGCCTTGCAGGACGGAAATGCCGGCCCTGGACAGACTTCAGGGCAAGCTCGGCAGCGATAAATTCGCCGTGGTCGCCATCAACATCGACACCCGCGACTCCGACAAACCGAAGGCTTTCTTGAAAGATGCCAACCTGACTCATCTCGGCAATTTTCATGACGAGAAAGCGTCCGTTTTCCAGGATCTCAAAAGCGTCGGCATGGCAGTCGGCATGCCGACGTCGGTGCTGATCGACGGTCACGGTTGCGAAATCGGCAACATGGCCGGACCGGCTGAATGGGACAGCGCGGATGCAATCAAGCTGATTCAGGCATCCTTGGCGCCATAAGCCCGGTCCACGACCTGACTGGGCAGGCGTCACGACGGGATGCTCGTGCGAGCCAGATGCTGGCGCCTGCCCGCTCATGAGCACAACCGTAAGGGATGACCCATGCAGTATGTC
This sequence comes from Nitrobacter sp. Nb-311A, assembly GCF_000152905.1. Classification (GTDB taxonomy): domain Bacteria; phylum Pseudomonadota; class Alphaproteobacteria; order Rhizobiales; family Xanthobacteraceae; genus Nitrobacter. The sequence goes on along the minus strand of NZ_AAMY01000005.1, from coordinate 140,521 downwards.
GACGGTTTCATCGTTCCAGTACCGAAGAAAAACCTCGACGCTTACCGCACCATGGCGCGCAAGGCCGGCAAGGTATGGCGCGAACACGGGGCGCTGGACTATCGCGAATGCGTTGCGGAAGACGTCGAGGTCGGCAAGTGGACATCATTTCCGCGCAGCGTGAAGCTGAAGCCGAACGAGACTGTGGTGTTCTCCTGGATCACCTTCAAGTCGCGCAAACATCGCGACAGGGTCAACACCAAGGTGATGAAGGACCCCCGCCTCGCCAAAATGATGGATCCGAAGGCGATGCCGTTCGATGCCAAGCGCATGATCTATGGCGGCTTCGAGGTGTTCGTCAGCGCGTGATCGACGCGAAATGCGAGGGAAGAATCCCAAGGGAAGAAGCCAATGGCAGGACATGGTCACTTTTGCTGGAATGAGTTCGTCACCCGCGATCCGGAAGGATTCAAGTCCTTCTACGCCCAGACGGTTGGATGGACCTATCAGGCACAGACCCAGCCGGACGGCGAATGCTACTGGGTGGCGTTAGCGAATGGCGAACCGGTCGGCGGAATCTTCCCCACCAACCGACCCGGCCTGGAGGGCATTCCCGATTGCTGGATGCCGTATCTCGCCGTCGATGACATCGATGCGCGCGTCGCGAAGGCGGTGGCGGCGGGCGCGCAATTGATGAAGCCGATTTTCGAAGTTCCCAACGTCGGCCGGATGGCGATCCTGATGCAGCCGGGCGGCGTCGGTGTCGGCTGGATCACGCCGACGCAGGGTCCAATCTCAAAATCGACCTAAACCGAAACGTCAAGATTGCCGCCGATGCCCGGCGCGTTGTTCGGTGCCGGACTGGCCTGCGGCGGAACGAGCAACTGAAGCACCTGCGCCTGGGCGTCGAGGCTCATCTTCATTACCCGGTTCGCGATCTGCGATTGCGTATTAGCCGCCATCATGCCGGCCGCCGCCGCAATTAAACTGACATCCATGCGCACAACTCCCCAGCACGATCCCGATATAGCGGACCGTGGTTAACGAATTCTGGGGGATGTAAGAATTTAGCGCGTCGGGACCGGCTTGTCGCCGCGGTAATCGTAAAAACCGCGCTGGCTCTTGCGCCCAAGCCAACCGGCCTCGACGTATTTCACCAACAGCGGACAGGGCCGGTATTTGGAGTCCGCCAGCCCTTCATGCAGCACCTGCATGATCGACAGGCAGGTGTCGAGCCCAATGAAATCGGCGAGTTCAAGCGGCCCCATCGGGTGATGCGCGCCGAGCCGCATGGCGGCATCGATCGCCTCGACGTTCCCCACGCCTTCGTACAGGGTGTAGATGGCTTCGTTGATCATCGGCAGCAGAATGCGGTTGACGATGAAAGCAGGGAAGTCCTCGGACACGGCGATCTGCTTGCCGAGCCTGGCGACGAATTCCTTGGCCGCATCGAAGGTCGCATCGCCGGTCGCGATACCCCGGATGAGTTCGACCAGTTCCATCAGCGGCACCGGATTCATGAAATGAATGCCGATGAACTTTTCCGGCCGATCGGTCGACGCGGCCAGCCGCGTAATCGAGATCGATGACGTGTTTGAAGCGACGATGGCCTCAGGCTTGAGCACCGCGCACAGGTTGTGAAAAATCTTGCGCTTCACATCCTCTTTCTCGACGGCGGTTTCGATCACCAGATCGCAATCCGCCAACACGTCGAGACTTTCGGTTTGCGAAATCCGTGCAAGCGCTTTTCCGCGATCATCTTCGGTAATGATCTTCTTCGCGACCTGGCGGGACAGGTTTGCGTTGATGGTCGCCATCGCCGCGTTGAGCTGATCGGCGGAAATATCATTGAGCACGACGTCGAACCCCGCGAGGGCGGCTACATGCGCAATGCCGTTGCCCATCTGGCCCGAGCCGATCACGCCGACTTTTCTAATCATTGCCGCCATCTCGCCATCTCACCGGTCCCGAGCCGCGCAGACCGCGGCGCACTCCATTCTTGCACAACCACTGGCGGAAGTCCGTTGCGCCGATAGCACTCCTCCGGATCATCGTCAGCGGTCCAGCTTTCCAAGTTCTTCCGTGAGTTCAGGAACCGCCTGATACAGGTCAGCCACCAGGCCGTAATCCGCGACCTGGAAGATAGGCGCATCCGCGTCCTTGTTGATCGCCACGATCACCTTGGAATCCTTCATTCCGGCGAGATGCTGGATTGCGCCGGAAATGCCGACGGCGATGTAAAGGTCCGGCGCCACCACCTTGCCCGTCTGCCCGACCTGCCAGTCATTCGGCGCGAAACCCGCGTCCACGGCGGCTCGCGACGCACCGACGCCGGCGCCGAGCTTGTCCGCCAGCGGCTCGATATACTTGGTGAAGTTCGCGCTGCTTCGCATGCCGCGGCCTCCGGAAACGATGATCCTCGCCGAAGCCAATTCCGGACGATTATTCCTGGCAACCCGCTCGCCGACGAAACTCGACAACCCCGGATCGGCCACCGCGGCGACGGTCTCCACCGGAGCGCTGCCGCCTTCCCCGGCCGCGGCAAAGGTCGAGGTACGCACCGTGATGACCCTCTTGGCATCCCTGGATCTGACTGTCTGGATCGCATTGCCGGCGTAGATCGGCCGTTCAAAAGTGTCGGGCGCGACCACCTTGATGATTTCGGAGATCTGCATCACGTCGAGCAACGCCGCAACGCGCGGCATCACATTCTTGAAACGAGACGTTGCCGGCGCGATCAATGCATCGTAACCGGCCGCCAGCGAGCGGATCAGCGCGGCGAGCGGCTCGGCGAGGTCGTGGCCATAGGCCGGGCCATCCGCGAGCAAAACTTTCGCGACGCCCTCCAGCTTCGCCGCGCTCTCGGCGGCGGCCTTGGCGTTCTCACCCGCGACAAGCACTTCGACCGGCGAGCCGAGCTGAATGGCCGCGGTCAGCGCCTTGCTCGTGACGTCCTTCAGCGACGCGTTGTCATGTTCTGCGATCAACAAGGTGGTCATCAGATTACCCCAGCTTCGTCCCTGAGCTTGGACACCAGTTCGGCGACGTCCTTGACCTTGACGCCCGCCTTACGGCCCGGAGGTTCTGTAGTCTTGAGGATTTCGAGGCGCGGCGCGAGATCGATACCATATTGGTTGGCCGCCCTCACCACGATCGGCTTCTTCTTCGCCTTCATGATGTTCGGAAGACTGGCATAGCGCGGCTCGTTGAGCCGCAGATCCGTCGTCACGATCGCCGGTTTTTTCAGCCTGACCGTCTGAAGCCCGCCATCCACTTCGCGCACCACATTGAAATAGGCCCCGTCGACTTCGAGCTTGGACGCAAAGGTCGCCTGCGCCCACCCGAGCAAGCCCGCCAGCATCTGACCGGTCTGGTTTGAATCGTCGTCGATGGCCTGCTTGCCAAGAATGATCAGTCCGGGCCCTTCCTCTTCGACAACAGCCTTGAGGAGCTTGGCAACCGCCAGCGGCTCCACGGGTGAGTCGGACTTGATCAGGATACCGCGGTCTGCGCCCATGGAGAGACCGGTGCGGATCGTTTCCGCGGCTTCAGCGGGACCGATCGACACCAGCACGACTTCGGCGGCCTTGCCCGCTTCCTGAAGCCGCAAGGCCTCCTCGACCGCGATTTCGTCGAAAGGATTCATCGACATCTTGACGTTAGCAAGCTCGACGCCCGATCCGTCACCCTTGAGACGGATTTTCACGTTGAAATCGACAACCCGCTTGACCGGCACCAGAATCTTCATAGACCCTCTCTCGAACCGAGCGTGGTTGGATCAACCGCGAGTGTGAGCTTCGGCGCGGAACCTAAAGGTCCCGTTTCCGGTGGTCAACGCGGGAAGGCCAAAAAACGCGGCCTCCGACCATCCCGGCGCAGCCAAGAAGCGATCGGGTCGCGATCATCTGTTTTGACCGGGTGTCCAGAGCACATCGCCCCCGCTTCCGGCGTTGATAAAACGGCTGGCGACAAACAGAAAATCCGACAACCGGTTCATGTATCTCACGGCGGCATCGCTGACCGGTTCGCCCGGCCGCGCAGCGAGTTCCACCATCATACGTTCCGCGCGGCGACAAATGGTTCGAGCCAGATGAAGGTAAGCCGCGGCAGGCGCCCCTCCCGGCAGCACGAACGATGTCAGCTCGGGAAGCCCCGCATTGAGGCTGTCGATGTCGTTCTCCAGACGCGCGACCTGGCTGGACACCACCCGAAGCCGTTCGGCTTTGCCCTCGCGCTGAGGCACCGCAAGGTCAGCGCCGAGATCGAACAGATCGTTCTGGATGCGGCCCAACATCCCATCGAGATCGGGCGCGCCGGCGAGATGCAACCGGACCACGCCGATCGCGGCGTTGGTCTCATCAACGGTCCCGTAGGCGCCGACACGGAGATCGTATTTCGGGCGCCGCTCACCGGTGCCAAGCGCGGTGGTGCCGTCATCGCCCGTGCGCGTATAGATTCGGTTGAGAACGACCATCAGTCCTCCGGCGCCGGGGTCTCAATCCGTCACTGCCCCAGCATCCAGATCGTCACCATGACGATGATGATCGCCACGAACTGCAGGAAAACCCGCATTCGCATGAGCTTCTGCGAGAGGTTGGGATTACCCCCCCGCATCATGTTGACCAGACCCATCACCAGCACCGTAGCCACCGAGGCCACCGCGACGGGAACCAAAACCATGCTCAGAAATACTGTCATGGCGTACACATAACACCGGAACCGCGGCGGCGCCATTGCCGGAAAGGAGATTCAGCTTCGCGCAACGATCTGGCCTTTTGTGTATTGATCTCAGACAATAAACGGTGCCGGGAAGGCGTCGTTCGACCTTGTTCAGGGTGAAACGTGAGACAAATCCGATACCTCCGTCTGGTCGGAATGGACGCCTTCTATACGTTTCTCGCCGATGACGGCTGGGCGATCGCAAGCCATATCGCACTATCGGTGCTGATGGCGCTCTTCCCGTTTCTGATCGTCCTGACGTCCCTGGCGGGCTTCTTCGGATCCAAGGAGCTCGCCGATCAGGCGGCACAGCTGATGCTGCAGATTTGGCCGGAGCAGGTCGCCAATACGTTGTCCAGCGAAATCCATGACGTGCTGACGACATCGCGCGGCGATGCGTTGACGATCGGCCTCGTGCTAGCGGTCTACTTTGCGTCGAACGGCGTCGAAAGCCTGCGGGTCGCGTTGAACCGCGCCTATGCGGTGATCGAGTCGCGTCGCTGGTACTGGCTGCGACTGGAATCGATCGGATATACGCTGGTTGCCGCAGTGACGGCGTTGGCGATGGCGTTCCTGATCGTGCTCGGTCCGTTGATCATCGCCGCCGCGAAACGCCATATCCCGCTGATCGTCGAATCGAATGAAAGCCTGCTCAACATCGCCCGCTACGGAATCACCATCCTGGCGATGTTTGTGGCGCTGCTGATCCTGCACGCGTGGCTGCCGGCGGGCCGGCGATCCTTCCGGCAGATCATCCCCGGCATCGTCTTCACCATGCTGGCCTCACTGATGTCGGGCATCGGCTTCGGCCTTTACCTTGCACGCTTCGCCAATAATTACGTCACCATGTATGCGGGCCTCGCATCGGTCGTCATCGCGCTGGTGTTTCTCTATTTCATCGCCGCGATCTTCGTTTTCGGCGGAGAACTGAACGCGGCGATCATCAAGTCGAGGTTGCCGCGCGGTGTTTCGCTTCAAGCAGCGCAGTCGCTAAAGCCCTCGGAGAAACAGGCTTGAGCAGAAACACGTCGCCGCCGGCCGCGCGCGATGCCGCCTCATCCTCGCTTCTGCCGGACATGCCAATGATGGCAACGCGCCCCACGGGCGCGTCAAGCGCCCGGATACGCCCGATCGCCTCAACGCCGGTGATTCCAGGCAGCACCATATCCATCAGCACCGCATCAAATCCTCCTTGCGCGATGCGATGGACGGCATCCTCGCCTCGTCCGACGAACTCAGCCTGATGGCCGAGTTCGGTAAGAATTGTGTTGAGCACCACGCGCCCGAACGGATTATCCTCAACGCTGAGAATCCGGAGTCCGTTCGAAACATTCGAAGGGCTGCCGAGGTCGTTGCCGGACGGGATCGATACCGGCCCCTCAGCTGGCGTCAGCAGAACGGTGAACGTGAACGTGGTGCCCCCGCCGCGCCGCTGCGTCGCCATGACGTCTCCGCCCATCGCGCGCGCCAGTTGCTTCACCGAGGAGAGTCCGAGGCCGGCGCCTCCGAAGCGCGATGCGATCGAGACATTGGCCTGCGAGTACGGTCGGAACAGCCGCCTGATCTCGGCGAGAGACAAGCCGATCCCGCTATCGGACACCACGAAGGTCACGCTTATTTTTTTCCCCGACCGCCGGGGCGCCGTGACCCTAAGAACGACGTCACCCTGCTCGGTGAACTTGACCGCATTGTCGATAAGATTCTCCAGCGCCGCTCGCAGGCGGACGGAATCGCCGGTCACGAACACCGGCAATCTGTCTGAAATCTCGACAGCGGAACGCAGGCCCTTGGCCGTTGCCCGGCCGGCCAGCGAGTCGCCGGCGTTGCGCGCCAGCGCTCGAAGATCGAAGAAATCCTGCCGGCCGCCCGGCGCCGAACGGCGGCTTCGCGCCGCATCCACGAACAGCGTCGCCAGACTGGCGAGATGGTCAGCGCCGGCCTTGATGGTCTCAACCCAACGCCGCTCGCGTTCGCCGAGATCGGAGGTGGCGAGCAGATCGCTGACGGCGAGAATCCCGGTGAGCGGCGTACGCACCTCATGCGCAAACGCAGCGAGCGCAGCCTCGACGACGCCGGACGTCGATTGAGAAGACGACCGTCTGGTCTTTGCAGCCTTTGGAGACTTCTTCAGAACACGCTTTTTCACCGCTTGCCTTTTAGGCGTCTGCGGCCTGCCCAACCCGCGCGATGTCGGCGCCATGATTTTGCTTTCCCCACCTGCGCCAGCATGCCACGGCCCGAATGCACGAGTCACGTCGTGGATGGTTTGTCATGCAAAGATGCTTTACGGCGAACCAACGCAGGCGCGTTGCGGCGGTTTCAAGGCAGGCCGACAAGACCGCGGACCTGCGCAGGCGTGATCCCGCGCGCACGGAGCTCCCGCAGCCCGGTCGCCTCCGAGGACTTGGACAGCTTCCTTCCCTCGCTATCGCGGATCAAATCGTGGTGGTGGTAAACCGGCTGGGGCAAATCCAGGATTTTCTGCAACAGCCGATGCACGGCGGTCGACCTGAACAGGTCCAGCCCGCGCATCACCTCGGTCACCCCCTGGAGCGCATCATCGATCACGACCGACAAATGGTAACTGGTGGGGATATCCTTGCGGGCGAGAACGACGTCACCCCAGATTTCCGGCCGCGCCAGAATTTCGCCGGTCTCCCCGTCCGGGCCGGAGCCTCGCTCGATCCAGGCGAGATCACCTGCGAGCCGGCGCGCCGCCTCCATATCGAGACGCAACGCGAAGGGCGCGCCGGACCGCAGCCGCCGGTCGCGGTCGATGGCCGGGAGCGGTTTCGCCGTGCCCGGGTAAAGCGGCGCGCCGTCGGGATCGCGCGGCCAGGCACCGTTTGCTTCGCGCGCCTTGACCAGCGCCGCGATCTCGGCGCGGCTCTCGAAACTCGGATAAAGCACCCCCAGCGCAGCGAGCCGGTCGAGCGCTGCGCGATAATCGGCGAGATGCTCAGATTGCCGCCGCACCGGCCTTTCCCATGAAACTCCAAGCCAGGCGAGATCTTGGTAGATCGCCGTTTCAAACTCGGGGCGGCACCGGGTTGCGTCGATGTCCTCGATCCGCAGCAGAAGCCGCCCTTCCCTCTGCCGGGCGGATTGGAAATTCAATAACGCCGAAAAGGCATGTCCGAGATGCAAAAAACCGTTGGGCGACGGCGCAAAACGGAGAACGGGTGGCGGCATTGATCTTTGCTTGCATAACCGGCCGTGACGTTGAAGTACTAACGAATGACTGTCCGCCTGGAAACCCAATCCGATCTTGACGAGGCGGTCACTGCGCTGGTGAAGCAGGATTCGCGGCTGAAACCGATCCTCGCGCGCGCCGGCCTTCCTGTCCTGCGCCGGCGAGAGGCTGGTTTCGAAGGCCTCGCCGCGATCGTCTGCGGCCAGCAATTATCGACCGCAAGCGCAGGCGCGATCTGGGAAAGGCTCAGCGCCGCCTTCAAGCCGTTCCATCCGGACGCAATTCGAGACGCGCGCGCCGACCACCTCGCCGGGCTGGGATTGTCGGCGGCGAAGATCGCCACGCTGAAGCTGCTCTCGCGCGAGATTTCGGCGAGCCGGCTCAACCTGGACGTGCTCGCCGAGGAGGATGCCGACGCTGCTCATGCGACGCTGGTCCGGCACCGCGGCATCGGACCGTGGACCGCCGACGTTTATCTGCTGTTCTGCCTTGGCCATGGCGACGCCTGGCCTGCCGGCGACGTCGCGCTTCAGGAGGCGATCAAGGTCGGGCTCGGGCTGACGATGCGGCCGACGCCGAAACAGATGATGCCGCTGGCGGAGCCATGGCGACCGCGGCGCGGCGCCGCGGCGCATTTGTGGTGGGCGTACTACAAGCTCATTAAGCGCAGAGAAGGTATTTCGCCCCAAACGAAATAGCCCCCTGGGGGAACGCTTGGGCCGCCGGAGCGGCGTGGCCCGTGCCGACATGGGGTCCCCAAGACTGGAACTTATTGATTGTACGACGATTATATCGCTGGCTATGGGGAACAAGCGCCGGGAAATGTCAAAAAACCATAAGAATAACAAGAGCCTGTTCGACAGAGAACATCGAGTTCTCGTTCAGGGGGTTATCGACTACGCGATCTTCATGCTGGATCCCACGGGGACCATCATCAACTGGAACGCAGGTGCGGAGCGCATCAAGGGATACAAACCCGACGAAATCGTCGGCCAGCACTTCTCGCGTTTTTATACCGACTCGGACCGCGCTGCCGGGCGACCTGCCCGCGCCCTGAAAATCGCCAGTTCCACGGGACGATACGACGAAGAAGGTTGGCGGGTTCGCAAGGACGGTTCCTTTTTCTGGGCCAGCGTCGTGATTGACGCCATTCGCGACGACTTTGGAAATCTCATCGGTTTTGCCAAGGTCACGCGGGACATCACGGAACGCCGCGAGGCCCAGCAGAAGCTCGAGCGCGTGCAGCGGCAGCTTGCGGAATCGCAGAAGATGGATGCGCTCGGCCAGCTCACGGGCGGCGTCGCTCACGACTTCAATAATCTACTGATGGTCGTCAGCGGCAATATCCAGACCTTGAAAAAAATTGTCGAGGACGACCCGAAAGCGCTACGGGCGGTTCACGCCATCGAGACAGCGACGAAACGCGGAACCACGCTTACCAAGCAACTGCTGACGTTCTCCCGGCGGCAAAGCCTCAATCCCTTGCCGACCGATATCTCCAAACGCATCCACTCGATTGCCGAGGTTCTTCAGAGCGGCCTCGGCAATGCGATCACCCTGCATATCGACACCGCCGACGACTTGTGGCCGGTCACGATCGATGCAACCGAATTCGAGACGGCGCTGCTTAACCTAGCCATCAACGCGCGCGACGCCATGAACGACGGCGGACAGCTCATCGTGAAGGCGCGAAACATAACCAAAACGAACGAAACCGAAGGACGCTATGTCGCCATTTCAGTTGAGGATAACGGAGACGGTATTCCGAAGGATATCCTTGCAAAGGTGTTCGACCCGTTCTTTACAACGAAACCCGTCGGAAAAGGAACGGGACTCGGATTATCGCAAGTGCACGGCTTCGCTCATCAAGCCGGTGGGCATGTCGCCATCGAGAGCGAGCTTGGCTGTGGCACCACAATCACGCTCTATCTTCCGCCCGCCGAAACGCTTTGTGCGGAGGAGAACAGGTCGAGCCGCCGCGACACGAGAGGCGGCACCGTCCTGCTCGTCGAAGACAATCCGGATGTCGCGGAGGTAAGCGCGGGCTTGCTTGAACAGCTCGGCTATCGCGTGCGAATCTCCAACAGCGCAGAGGCCGCATTGTTGGAGATCGAGCGTAATGGAATCGATTTCGTCTTCACGGACATCGTCATGCCGGGGAAAATGGATGGCCTCGGTCTGGCGAAGGTGCTCCGCGCCATGTATCCGCATTTACCGGTGCTGCTGGCCACCGGTTACAGCGAAGCGCTAGCCGGACGCCGGCTGGATTTTCACATTCTCAGAAAACCCTACGAAATTCACGAGTTGAGCCAGGCGCTCGCCAAGCTCTCCGCTTAGCGATTCCGCAACATCTCGCCGTCCTCCGAGGACCACCCGCGCACTCAAACGTCATCGTGGGGTGGTGAATATCCCAACCGGCCGACAGGCGTCGCCCGGCAGAAAGCAGGACTTGCGCTCTTCACAATCCCGTCACGCTGCCTGTAGTATGCCGTTCAAGGCCGATGCGGCCAGACATGGAACTGGAGCGCGCTCCGCGAAAGTGCCGGTTTTGCGATCAGAGTGCGCTCACTCGTAGATATTGGATGCATTTTCCGCGGCAACCGGCGTTCTCTTTGCCGGGAAAGTGCTCTGGAGGCGCTATTTGAACGCGCATGTCTCACAGGGCGGCTGGCCGGTGCTGGTCCTGAACGCAGATTTCCGGCCGCTGAGTTACTATCCGCTGTCTCTTTGGTCGTGGCAGGATGCGATCAAGGCGGTGTTCCTCGATCGCGTCAACATCGTCGAACGCTACGACCGGGCGGTGCGCAGTCCCTCGTTCGAAATACAGCTTCCGAGCGTGGTATCGTTGAAGTCCTTCGTCAAGCCATCGACCCACCCCGCCTTCACCCGCTTCAATGTCTTCCTGCGCGACAGGTTCATGTGTCAGTACTGCACGGCTGTCGAGGATCTCACCTTCGACCACATCATTCCGCGCAGCAAAGGCGGTCAGACCACCTGGGACAACGTCGTCGCGGCCTGCTCACCCTGCAATTTGCGTAAGGGAAACCTGACGCCACAACAGGCCGGGATGTTCCCGCGCCAGGCACCCTTCGCACCGACCGTGCATCAGCTGCACCGGAACGGCAGGTTGTTTCCGCCGAACTATCTGCACGACAGTTGGCTGGACTATCTCTATTGGGATACCGAACTCGATCCTTAAGTCACAACGTCGTCATGCTGCTTCCAGCGAGGACGCCGGGCGCATAAGCTGATTGCTCGCGCAAGCTAATTGCTGCAGTCTTCTGATGCCTGTGAACGGCCGTCCGCACGCACCGCACGGAGAATCCGCATGGCTTCATTGACCGAATGGAAGGTGCCAAGCTCCGCGCAGCCGCGCCCCGAAGACTACCTCTTCGATCTGGACCGCGCGCTATCCGCCGTCGTCGGACTGCATTCCTTTGTTCCGCCCGACGCCCTCACCGCGGACACGCTCGGCATCGAGCGCGCCGGCAACGGCGTCGTCATCGACGATGGCCTCGTTCTGACGATTGGCTATGTCATCACCGAGGCGGAAACCGTATGGCTGCACCTTGCGGACGGCCGCGTGATGCAGGCGGACACGGTTGGCGTCGATCGGGAAAGCGGCTTCGGCCTGGTACAGGCACTCGGTGATCTCGATCTTGAACCGCTGCCGCTAGGCTCGTCGGCCGCCGCCAGAGTCAATGACCCGGTCGTGGTCGCCGGAGTTGGCGGACGGTCTCGTTCACTCGCCGGCCAGATCATTTCAAAGGAGGAATTCGCCGGCTACTGGGAATACCTTATCGACGAAGCCATCTTCACTTGCCCGGCGCATCCCAATTGGGGCGGCACCGGCCTGATCTCGGCAGCGGGCGAACTGATCGGGATCGGTTCACTACAGCTCGAACGGGAGGACGCCCGCCGCAACCGGCATCTCAACATGAACGTGCCGGTCGATCTGCTGAAGCCCGTTCTCGACGACCTCCGGAAGTTTGGGCGGGTCAACAGGCCAGCCCGACCCTGGCTCGGCATATACACCGCCGAGATTGAAGGCAGGGTGGTCGCCGTTGGCATCGCGCCGAAAGGACCGGCAGACCGCGCCGAACTGCGCGCAGGCGACGCCATCCTCGCGGTGAAAGGAGAAAAGGTGTCGGACGCGGCCCAGTTCTATCGAAAATTGTGGGCGCTGGGTTCCGCAGGCGTCGACGTGCCGCTGACGCTCCATCGCGAGGGGGATACCTTCGACGTCGTGGTCACATCCATAGACCGCGCCCTGATGCTGAAGAAGCCCAGACTTCACTGAGCCCGACGTGACGTCTATCGCATTGAGGCGTTTGAAGCGATGCCGAGCAGACTGGAAAGACGGGCACGGGGAGCTGTGAGATCGGCCAGCGTATATCCTTCCAGAACCTCCATGAAAGCTTGCTGCGCCCGCTCCAATGCGCGCTTGAGCACACAGCTAGGGTTGATCATGCAGGGCGCGTTAAGCGGCTTCAAGCACGACACGATCGCCATATCCGGCTCAGTCGTACGAATGACCTCTGCCAGTCTGATCGCCTCGGCGGGCTTGGCGAGGCGCAATCCGCCGCCGCGGCCGCGCACGGTTTCGATATATCCCGCTACTCCCAGCTGGTGAACCACCTTCATCAAGTGAGCTTCGGAAACGTCATAGCTTCCGGCTATCTCTGCGATCGTCGACAGCCCATCGGACTTGAGTGCGAGATACATCAGCACCCGCAACGCGTAATCCGAATAGGTGGTGAGGCGCATGCATGTTTCCCGTGAAAGCGATCACGTAAAAGCTATATTTCATATATTGCTTTTACGCAACCGCGGATGTATAGAGATGCGGACTTCTGCAAAGGATCGTTTTATGAGCGAGAACGCCACGATCAGCGACACCGTCGCAAAGCCTTTTTTGCTACCGGGGACCGTCGTCTGCAACGCGCTCGGAATCCGAAATAACTCCGGGGATTATTCCCACCTGGTCCGCATGTTGGTAAACTCATTGATTTGGACAGTGGCCGGGGTCATTCTAATGGCCTTTCTCGCATGACGCTCATGCCCGACAAAATGGATCACGTAACCGAGGCCGGCATCCGCCAGCTCGTCGACGCCTTTTATACGAAGGTGCGCGCCGATTCTGAGCTGGGGCCGGTTTTCGAGAACAAGATCAAGGATAATTGGCCCCACCATCTTGAGAAGATGTACGCGTTCTGGTCATCGGTGATGCTGACCACCGGCCGCTACAAGGGCAATCCCATGATGAAACACATGGTGATACCAGGCATGAGGCCGGAGCTGTTCACCCAATGGCTTGCACTCTTCGACGAGACCTGCCGCGAACTGTGCGGTGAGCCGATCCGCGCCGCCTTCATGGAAAAGGCCGAACGCATCGCTGAAAGCCTGAAAATTGCGGTGTTCTATCGACCTGACCGGCCGTGGCCGCCGCAGGCTTCCACGAACGTGACATGAGCCGGCGGACCTGACGCCACGCTCAAATCAGATTCAACTGCGTTGAAGCAAACTCTGTTTTGATATGCCGGCGCGGCGCTTCCGGCCGGCGAGCCGTATCCACTTCACCGGAAAATGCGTGCACCTCACCTTGTCTTCGCGGCGGCCGCCTTGCGCGCATCCGCGATGGCCTGGCCGAACTGCATCTTGGTCAATACGCCCGGCACACGGAATTTGCCGATAATAAACGAAGGCGTCCCGTTGAACCCGAAGGCAATCGCCTGATCGTTGTTACGCTTCAGGATGGAGCCGATCGCGCCGGCATTGGCGGTCATGTCCTTGAGCGCGCGATCGACGTCGATCTTCGCATCCGCCAGCAGTTGGCGAACGCGCGACTCGGTCAAACGTGAACCCGTACTGATCAGGGCCTGGTGCGCGACAATGAACTTACCCTGATACTTGGACGCCAGCGCCAGACGCGACGCATAGACGGAGACGGGACCGAGGATCGGCCAATCCTTGAAAATCAGCCGGACCTTGCCGTCGTCGTGCACCACCTGCGCGAGCTCCGGCGCGAGCTTGCGGCAATAGGAACAGTTGTAATCGAAATACTCGACGATCGTGATGTCGCCGTGCGCGTTGCCCGCCGCCGGAATCTCTTGATCGCGCAACACCTGAGCTTCAGTCAGAACTTCGTCAGAAGCTTCGGCAAGCGTCGGCGCGCACGTCAGACCCGCCGAAACCGCTCCTACGCCGAAGACTCGCAGCAACCCGCGTCTTGTCGGCATGCTGGGCCTCTCGTGCGATTGCGGCACGATCGATCAGACCCCCTTGAGCCGCTTGCTGCATTCGCTGTAATAGCCGCCGCCCTTCATGATCCATTTCAACCCGCCATTCGAGTTGCTGGTTTTGTTGGCCCTGTATTGATCGAGGCAGGTGTGCCTGCGCGCCTTGCCAGCAGGTTCGCTGGCATATTTCGACGACACCGGCGAGGGGAAAACCGCGTTGCCCGCTGACGCGGCCGAAGGATTTGCGGTCTTGGGCGCGGACGTTTCGGCTGCCTCCGGGGCCGTCGGCGCCGCCGCTCCGCAATGAGCCTTGCGGAAGTCGTTCCATTTCTGACCGTCGAGCGTGCCCGCTGATTTGGCGGCCTGATACTTTGCGCTGCACTCCTGCGCGGTCAACGCCTTGGCGGGCAGCGCCGAAAGCGCAACCAGACCGGCCGCCGTCACGGCGCCAAGCAATTTCAAATAACATGTCATGTGTCTGTCTTTCCGGGACATCAAGGATGGGCCGACATCCTAGCGTTGCCGCCAGCCGTTTCAACGCCGAGCCCGAACCGGCACTCAAAAAAGCCTCATGTTCAGATCGGCCCGATGCCGTTCAGCCATTGTTCAGCTCGCCTCCGCGATGGTGCGGCCGTCATCAACCTGAGGGATTCCCATGACCATGTTTCCCCGCGTCATAGCGGTCGTCGCGGCATCACTGCTCCTTGGCGGAACGGCTTTCGCCCAAGCCCCCGCGCCAGAGACGCCCGCGCCGGCTTCGAAGATGGCGCCCGCCGCCAAGAAGGCCCAGAAGCCGCGCACCGCAGCTTCGCTGGAATGCTCGAAAGAGGCCAACGCCAAGAGCCTGCACGGCAAGGAACGCAAGAAATTCCTCGCCGAGTGCAAGGCGAACGCGGCCAAGCCGAACTGATCCCGCTCGTCCGATAGTGTCGCCTGGTCAACCAAGCTGCGACACTATCGGGCTTGCCATCCGAGACCTGATAGAACGATCGAACGCAGGCGAAGCGGCGTATGCTGGTGGCTGGTCCGCTAAGGCGCGATGAGATGAGAGGATGCCGGCGAAAAGCCGCTACAACCTCATCCCGCCAGCCAAGACCATCTGCCCAGAGTTTACCTGACCTTGCCTGCCAACGCCGCGATCCCCCATCCGGCGATTGCCGCCATCAGCAGCGAAATCAGCGCGTTATAGCCAGCGAGCGACAGGCCGAGGAACCGCCACTGCACCTCGTCGCAACGCACGACCTTCACCCTGTCGAGATTCTCAAGCAGGCTTCCCTTGCCCAGATCGAGCACCGTTCCGCTGCACTCGATCGGCCCCAGCCAGAAGCCCCATTCCACCCCGGCATGATAGGCGCCGAGCCCCGCGTTGCCCAGCGCCACCAGCACGAGAACGGCGAGTGGGGGTATGATGAGACAACGTGGCGCGCCCTTCGCGATGGCAAATGCCACGAGCAGGCCAAATGGCACCGCGAAATAATAGGCATAGCGCTGCTCCAGACAGAGCGGACACGGCAGGATCTCCAGCACGAGCTGAAAAAACCATGCGCCTGCAATTGTCGCCGTAGCGATGAAGGCCACGGCCAGCGCCGCCGCGAAGGCGATTTTTCGGTTACCGGGTCCGGAGGTGGATTTCACGACAGCATCAAGGGCCACGGCTTCCTCCGGCGAAACGCTTTTTCGCGCCTGAGAAAATCAGAAACGAAGCACTATGATTTTGTTCTGACACGTTTTCTTCATGCGAACCGGTGTCAATCCTGGGTCAAGCCCGAGGATACGCTTCGCTCGAAGAGGCTATAGCCTGCGAGGCTCGCCGCTGTCGAGCCTGCATCCCTTAACCTGCGGCCTTTGACAGGAGTGTTTCGAGGGCCAATGCCCCCCTTGTAGCGGTGCGCCTGTCGCGCCGGGTTGACCGACCGGGATCGGCAGCTATAGTCCGCCCCGCTTCGCAAGACCACCGCCGCATCGGCATGGGACTCGCGAATGCCCCTGTGGCGGAACTGGTAGACGCGCTCGACTCAAAATCGAGTTCCGCAAGGAGTGCTGGTTCGATTCCGGCCAGGGGCACCAGAAACTTCTCGGCTGCGCTCCCCCTACCTCCGATCAACAGGCACACGAAAACGTCCCGCATGGCCGTGCTGCAAGTCCACGATTGCGGGAGCTTCCCCCACCAGATCAAATTCTGTCCCAAGCCCATCGGTATCGGCCAATCCGGGCAGCTCCAGCGCCCACGCGCCTTAACCCTACCTGCCGTTAGCCTAAACTTGCACCTAATCTGGAACGCTGCGCGTCGGAGTTATATATTGCCCTGCGAGACCAACATTGGAGAGAACGATGAAAAACGCAATTGCAGTAGCCGCCCTTGCTGTCGGGCTGGCTTTTGGTTCGGCTTCCGCCTCATTCGCTGACAACGTCGACGGTGGTGCTCATCCGCATAGCGGCGTGCCCACTGTCAGCGAGCAGGGGGCGAATACCGCCAGGGGAGTCAGCAGATCAGGGAGAACGGATGCCTACAAAGACCACCATATGAACCATCATTTTTCGAAACAGCGAAGGAAGAGAAACACGAGATAGGCGCGAGTCATTGACATCGCTCAGCTGGTCGCGCGCATTGGAGCGCGCGGCCGGTTGCTCGTCACCCATTCGGTACTCGTTCGGTTACTTGGCTGATGCCGAAACAGAGTATGAGCGAACCGATTCCGTTCGGGATAGCGCAAGCGAAGAAATCGGGAAGAAGAGCGCGCGCGTAGAGTCTCCACGGAGTCGGCCCGGCCAACATTTCCACGGCATCGAACCGTCAGTGATGGTCAATTGAGCAAACGCCATTGAGATCATCAAGCGAGGGAGGTTATCATTGATCCGAGACAAGCCGAACGGAAGGTACGACCATGAGCAACGAAGACCAGATCACTGGCCTCATCAAATACCGGGGAAGAAGACGGCTATACACCGCGGACTATGAAGCCGATAAGAGCGACGATTTGGTCCGTCTGTTTCCAGAAAACTTCACGGCTGCAGTCCCCGCGATCAAGAAACTGCCGGATTTATCGTACGAAGAAACAGCGCTCTACCTGCTTAAAAAACTTGTCGACGAAGAGATTGAGGCGATCGGATCGAGATAGGGAGAAGTGCGGACGGCCACGCCGTCAGTCAACTCACCGACACGCCGCGGCGACGTTGAGTCAACGAACCGGACCGTCTCGAGCCCCCCTCGATTCCTGCCAGACTCGGGATGGCCCAACCCGGGGTTCCGGGATTTTCATCAACTCCTTTCAAATCAGATCCATGGCGCCTTTTTCATCTCTGTCTTCATGGACGACACGGGTCCGAGAAGGAATGAGGCCGATGTGAAAAGCTAATAAAGTCGAGAACTTTCCACCGTCTTTGCGGCTTAGTCCTGATGCACCCCAAGCAGGATGGAGAGATGAGAAAGATAGAACGAAAAGAAGGCCAAAGGCGCGGGACCGTTACGTATCAGTTAGACGACGGCCGTTATGTGACGCTCGATGAAAACGCCGTGGCGCAATTTGGGGCTGGCAATCTCATCCAGTGGCTGGGGATCGAACGTGTCCCGGTCATGCACCGCGGTCGCCGTGTAGGAACACTTCCGGCGGACTTTGAACCTCTCAACGCCAGACGTGTTTGCCCCGGTGATCTTAAACGCGAAGGAGATGTCTGGGTTGCGGAAGAAAAGCTCGCTCCAGAGAATCTCGACGCCGTCATGGAGTTTGAGCGGGATATATGACGCAACGCTGCTGCAAAAGACGCGTTCAGGGCGGCGTGGCAGCGGTTCTATGCGTCCCCGACACCGGAGCGGATCAGGCGCTGGCACCTCATTGAGGACATGGCCACGTCCAATGAATGGCGGCTGGAATGAGACAATCCGGACAGCCGATCAAAGACCCGACGCAGGGTCCGGGCAGGCCCCCTCAACCGCGCCGAGCCGCCTTGATCGCGTCGACATCGATTTTCTTCATATCCATCATCGCCTCAAACGCGCGCTTTGCTTCATCGCCGCCGACGGCGAGCGCCTCGGTCAACACGCGCGGCGTGATTTGCCAGGAGATGCCCCATTTGTCCTTGCACCAACCGCAAGCGCTTTCCTGACCGCCATTGCCGACGATGGCGTTCCAGTAGCGGTCGGTCTCTTGCTGATCCTCCGTGGCGATCTGGAATGAGAAGGCCTCGTTATGCTTGAACGCAGGCCCGCCATTGAGGCCGAGACAGGGGATACCCGCCACTGTGAATTCGACTGTCAGCACATCGCCGGCCTTGCCGGACGGGTAATCGCTGGGAGCGCGGTGAACCGCGCTCACCGAGCTGTCAGGAAAAGTTTCGGCATAGAACCGGGCCGCGGCCTCGGCGTCCTTGTCGTACCATAGACAGATCGTGTTCTTGGCGATTGTCATTGCTTGTCCCTCTGCTTTTGAAAACCGACTCCTGCTCATTGGCGCAGCGATCGATTCACAGTCAGCCTCAGCGGCACACGGTGATGCAGAATACACTCCCGGCACAGGAAGTTCCTCCTCCGCAATCTACAACGGCCCTCGACCATTATGACCGCAGCTTTTGATTTGGCGGGTTTTCTCCACGCGAACCGGGACTTCACTTCGCTCGAAAACGCTATAAGTAGCGTGATAGAGGTCGCGCACGCACTGCTGATCGAACCGAGCATCTGACGCTGATCGGCAAATCGCTTCCGGTCATGCGGTTCTTCTGGCGAGCGCTTCCGACGATATCAGGAGCTTTTCGCCCTCCACCTTCAGCGCGAAGGTGCGGACAGAACCCTCATCGGCGCCCAGCGCCATCCCCGTCTCAAGCGAGATCACCCAGTTGTGCAGCGGACAGGTGACCTGGGCGCCATGAACGATACCCTGGCTCAGCGGTCCTCCCTTGTGTGGACAGCGGTCCTCGATAGCGAAGAAGCGATTCTCGACAGTGCGGAACACCGCAATCGGCCCTTGAGGCGTCGTGACGCAGCGCGCGCCGCGAAGCGGGATATCCGCCGTCACGCCAATCGCAATCCAGCTCATAGTGCTCCCTCTGCTACAACCGGAAAGCCGATCGCCGCCATCGGCCGGAATTCGTGCTTGTCCTTGCCGGATACGCGTTCAGACCACGGATCGACCTGGGCGAACTTCCGGCTGAAGGCGAAGCGATCGAAATAAGCCTTGCGCTTCTGGGGATCCTCCAGAATCTGGCGGCGGATCTCGTCGAGGCCGACGCGCTTCGCCCATTTATAGATGCGCTCCAGATAGTGGGCCTGCTCGCGGTACATCTGGACGAGCGCCACGATATGCTCCAGCGCGTCGTCCTCGGTCTTTACGACCCCCAGAACCTCGGTGCCCTTGATATCGAGACCCGCCGCGCCGGCGAAATGGATCTCATAGCCGGAGTCGACGCAGATCACGCCGACGTCCTTGCACGTTGCCTCGGCGCAGTTACGCGGACAGCCTGAGACGGCCATCTTGACCTTGGCCGGAGTCCACGAGCCCCACATGAATTTCTCGATGCGGATGCCAAGCCCGGTCGAATCCTGCGTGCCGAAGCGGCACCAGTCCGACCCGACGCAGGTTTTGACCGTGCGCAGGCCCTTGGCATAGGCATGACCCGAGATAAAGCCGGCTCTGCCGAGATCGGCCCACACCCCAGGCAGGTCCTCCTTCCTGACGCCCAACATGTCGATGCGCTGGCCGCCCGTGACCTTCACGGTGGGAATGTGAAATTTATCGACCACGTCAGCGATGGCGCGCAGTTCCTTGGCGCTGGTGACGCCGCCCCACATGCGCGGCACAACCGAATAGGTGCCATCCTTCTGAATGTTGGCATGAACACGCTCGTTGACGAAACGCGACTGGTAGTCATCGGCATATTCGTCCGGCCAGTCGCAGACGAGATAGTAGTTGAGCGCCGGCCGGCACTTCGCGCAGCCGCATGAGGTCTTCCATTCCAGTTCCTGCATCACGGCGGGAATGGTCTTCAGACTCTTGGCCTTGATCAGCCGGCGGACATCGCCATGGCCAAGCGTGGTGCAACCGCATATCGGCTGTACGGCGCCGGGATTGTACTTATCCCCGAGCGTCAGTGTCATGAGCTGCTCGACGAGACCGGTGCAGGAGCCGCAGGAGGCGGACGCTTTGGTGTGGGCGCGCACGTCGTCGAGCGACGTCAGATCCTTGGCGATGATGGCCGATACGATCTTGCCCTTGCAGACGCCGTTGCAGCCGCAAATCTCCGCATCATCCGGCAAGGCTGCGACTGCCGCCATCGGGTCGAGGGATGCGCCTCCCTGACGGGATTGGCCGAAGATCAGCGTCTCGCGCACCTCCGAGACATCCGTCCCCTTGCGCAGCATATCGAAGTACCAGGCGCCGTCCGTGGTTTCGCCGTAAAGCACCGCGCCGACAATGCGATTGTCCTTCAGCACGAGCCGCTTGTAGATTCCCGCGCCCGAATTCCGCAGCACGATATCTTCCCGATCAGGCGCGTCGGCGAAGTCGCCTGCCGAATAAAGGCTCACGCCGGTCACCTTCAACTGAGTCGCTGTTTCGATGCTGCGGAACGCCGCTTCAACTCCTGTCAAAGTCTTCGCCGCGACCTTGGCCATGTCGTAGAGCGGCGCGACGAGGCCATAGCAGATGCCGCCATGCTCGCAGCACTCGCCGATGGCGAGAATGTCCGGATCGGATGTCAGCATCCGGTCGTCCACGACGATGCCACGCTCGACATGGAGGCCCGCATCGGTCGCGATCCGGGCTTCGGGACGAATGCCGACCGCCATCACAACGATATCGGCCGGATAAAGGGTGCCGTCATCCAGCAACACCGCTTCGGTGCGCCCATGTCCTACGATCGCGCTGGTCTGCGCCTTGCAATGAACCTTGATGCCGCGGCTCTCCAGTTCCTTCTGCAAGAGATAGCCCGCCGCCGCGTCCAGCTGACGCTCCATCAGGTGGCCCATCAGATGCAGGACCACCACCTCCATGCCATACAGCCTGAGCGCCGCCGCAGCCTCCAGTCCGAGCAGGCCGCCGCCGATGACGACAGCCTTGGCGCCCTTTTTTCTGGCTGCGGCCACCATCGCCTGGACGTCGTCATAGTCGCGAAATGCCATGACGCCCGGCAAGTCCCGCCCGGCGACGGGGATCATGAAGGGAGCGGATCCGGTCGCGATCACAAGCTTGTCGTAAGGAGTTTCGCTGCTTGCCGAGCACACCATCTTCGCCGCGCGATCGATGCGCGTAATCGTCTCGCCGAAGCGGCATTCGACCTGATGGGCATCATACCAGGCCGCATCATGCGTGACGATCTGATCGAACGACTTCTCGCCTGCCAACACCGGCGACAGCATGATGCGGTTGTAGTTCCCGCGCGGCTCCGCTCCAAAAAGGGTAATGTCGAAACGTTCAGGGTCAGTTTCGAACAGATGCTCGAGCATGCGTCCGGAGGCCATGCCTGCGCCGACGATGACGAGCCTCTCTTTTTTGTTCATTTCGATCTTGCTCCGTCGTCCTCAGATAGAGAGAGCCGTCGCGGATCAATAACGCAAGACCCATGCCAATCCCGAAAATGCAAACACGCCGCTATCAAAACCGCTACCGGAATCGACCGCTTGTAAGGACGACGGAGCGGGATCGCTCGTTATGGGGGCAAAACGATGCTGAAAATTTGTGCAGCGCAACAGCGGCGGCGGCCTGGCATGGGAGGAAACGGCATCTTCCACCCTCAACCGCGTCTTCAGAAAACAGGAATTTTCGAATAAATCCATGGAGATGAGCGGGTATGAACGGATTTCGCTTATTATACAAATTCGCTCGCTCCAAGGCGTATCCGGGAACGGGTCGTGTCCGTTCCTGGTTTCCCTGCCTTACACTTTTCATTTTGCCGCCTTGCTGAGGTCAAACGCAAGGCTTCCTTCTCGACATACGGACCAGCCGGTCCACATGGGAAACTGGCCGCGCAACATGTAACCTGGAAATCAAATGCTATTCAGATCCCAGCCTGCTGGTCCTCAAGCCGATCCGCACGACGCTATAGTCGCGCAGCTTCGCGACCTCGCGCCGAGAATCAAGCATGAGCCTCAGATCGAAGGCAATCATGAGCCGTCACAGGTTGAAGAGACGTCCCCATCGACGGTACCATTACTGCCGACAGGCGAACCGTTGTTTCACCCTGCGCCGTCGAACGACAACGCCGCTGCGCTCCGCGATCCAAGCCGCCGGTCACGATCTCGTCGCGGTATCTTAACCGTGGTGTTGGCCATCTGCGCCGGCGTCGCCGCAAGCACGGCCTGGCGTTCCTATGGTGAAGAGGCCAAACAGAGGCTTTCCGATCTTATACCGCAACTTACCATTTGGGCTCCCGCTTCCACGCAAAATGTAAACGCAGTTGAAGGGCAGGATACGGCGACCCAGGCGGCCGCACCTCAACCCGCTGCCGAAGCGGAACCCGCGCAAGAGCCTGCGGCCACATCCCAGCCGCCAACAGCGTCGACGGATGCCGTCACGCCGACGCAGGCTCCATCAACTCAAGCTGCGCTTCCGGCCGAAATTGCACAGTCGCTTGAGGCAATGGCAAGTGAGATCGCCGCGCTGAAAAGCACTGTCGAGGATTTGAAAACCGGCCAAGAGCAACTGCGCCGGGAGATCGCAACGGCCGCAGAGCGCGAAGCTCACCCCAAGCCTGTGCAGCACCGGGCGAAGCCTGTTCCGCCGAGGCCGCAACGACCCTCGCCTCAAGCAGCAACCTCCAATCCTCCTCTCCCGTCCCGGTCGCCGCCACAGGCGACCGAAAGGCAGATCCACCCGCAACGCGACGCCTACATTCCGTCGCAAGCGCCCGCACCCGCCCGGCTTCCGCCGCAGCCCGGCGACGACAGCGCTCCCCGGCCGCCGATGCCGTTGCGATAACGACGCGAGCGACATCAGCACGCCCGTCGTGCTCGTTCGTGTTGGCGACCAGCCAGCATCGCGACATGTGCCGGAGTTGCCAATCCGGGGCACGAAAGGGATCCCGAGCAAGGGGGTGCCCCGCATGGAACATGCGCGCCGGGATCGCGTTATCGCCCAGCCTTCTTAACCAGAGTCTTTCACCGTTCACGGAAACGGTGAACGATTCTGGTGTTCGGATTTGACGCGTTTTCTTCACGCGAACCGGCATCCACTTCGCCCGAAAGCGCCATAGAGGGGAGTATCGGCATGGCCCGGTCACACACCGCTCCGGCAGCCGCTTTATTTCCCGGCTTGATCAGCATTGAACTGACGGTCAACGGCGCCAAGGTAAAGCTCGATATTGCTCCTTGGACAACGTTGCTCGATGCATTGCGAGATCGTATGGGCCTCATGGGCACCAAGAAAGGCTGCGACCATGGCCAATGCGGCGCCTGTACGGTGCTGGTTGACGGCCGACGAGTCAATTCCTGCCTGACGCTGGCGGTGATGAAAGACGGCGCCGAGGTAATCACCGTCGAGGGTCTTGCAACCGATGGGGTCCTTCATCCCGTGCAGCAGGCCTTCATCGATCATGACGCATTCCAGTGCGGTTACTGCACGCCGGGACAGATTTGCTCGGCGATCGGCCTGATCGCCGAAGGCAAGGCGAAGACACCCGATGACATTCGCGAACTGATGAGCGGAAACATCTGCCGCTGCGCGGCTTATCCGAACATCGTCGCCGCTATTCAGCAGGCCATGGATGCGTCATGAATAATTTCCAGTACTCGCGGGCAACGGATGTTGCCGACGCCCTGAGCCAGATTGCGTCCGATGCCTCGGCAAAGTTCATTGCCGGCGGCACCAATCTCGTCGATCTGATGAAATACGACGTCGAGCATCCCAGCCGGCTGATCGACATCTCTCACCTTCCCCTCACCAAAATCGAGGAAACGACCGCCGGCGGCCTGCGTATCGGTGCGCTGGTGCCAAATTCCGACCTCGCCTGGCATCCACTGGTGACGGAACGTTATCCCTTGCTGTCGAGCGCCCTCCTCGCCGGCGCCTCGGCCCAACTGCGCAACATGGCGTCAACCGGCGGCAACCTGTTGCAGCGGACCAGATGCCTCTATTTCTATGATGTCGCCACACCATGCAACAAGCGCGAGCCCGGTTCGGGCTGCCCGGCGAAAGAGGGAATCAACCGGATCAACGCCATCCTCGGCACCAGCGATGCCTGCATCGCCACACACCCCTCCGATATGTGCGTCGCGCTGGCGGCGCTTGATGCCGAGGTGCATGTCGCCGGTCCCAATGGCGAGCGCACCATTGCACTGGTGGATTTCCATCGCCTGCCCGGCGATACGCCGCAGCGTGACACCAATCTCGATCCGAAAGAAATCATCACGGCCATCGAACTCCCGCCGCAAGGTTTCAGCAAGCACTACACCTATCTCAAGATCCGGGATCGTCTGTCCTACGCCTTCGCGCTCGTTTCGGTTGCGGCGGCGCTCAGGATGGATAACGGCACGACTCGCGACGCGCGGCTGGCGCTCGGTGGCGTTGCTCACAAACCGTGGCGAAATCCGGAGGCCGAAGCAGCGCTGAACGGACAGGCCGCCAACACCGACACCTTCGCCCGCGCCGCCGATATCGTGCTGCATGAGGCCAAGGGCTTCGGCCGCAATACCTTCAAGATAGACCTTGCGCGTCGCACCATCATCCGGGCGTTGACGCAGGCCATGAACGGTACGCCGCAATCGCAGTCCAGCAAGAAGATCGCATGAGCCGGCCGTGGCGCGCTTCACCCGATCCGGTCATGACGACATCATTGGCATCAGCCGCCGGAGCGTCCTGCAAGGTGCCGTCACGATCGGCGCCATCCGATATGCGACACACCAAGGTGCGGCATCACCTGTGCCCCACGTCCGTCAACCGAGCAGAGCCATGACGACCTATATCGGTACAGCGACGTCCCGCGTCGATGGGCGCGACAAAGTCACCGGCGCCGCGCGTTACGCCGGCGAGTATGGAGCACCCGACCTTGCGCATGGCAGCGTGGTCAATTCAACCATCGCCAAAGGCCGCATCAGGCGGATTGATGCGGGCGAGGCCATGAAGGTGGATGGCGTCATCACCGTCCTCACCCATGAAAACCGGCCACCGATGGCGGACAACGACGAGGCTTACAAGGATGATGTCGCGCCCGGAGACGGTTCGCCCTATCGCCCGCTTTATGACGGCAGTATCAAATTCAACGGCCAGCCAGTCGCGTTGGTGCTGGCGGAGGACCTCGAAACAGCGACCTATGCCGCCTCGCTGGTGAAGGTCGAGTATGAGGAGCAGCCGCACATCACCGATTTCGAAAAGCAGCTCGGCAAGGCAAAAGCCCTTCCCGCACCGGCCAAGCCGCGCGGCGACGCCGCCAAGGCATTCGCGGTTTCTGATATCCGTCATGATGCCGAATACTATGTGCCGGTCGAGCACCACAATCCAATGGAGTTGTTCGCATCGACCGCCGTGTGGCGCGACGGCAAGCTCACGGTTTACGACAAGACGCAAGGGGTCCAGAACGTTCAGCGCTATCTTTGCGGTGTGTTCCAGGCCAGGCCCGATGAAATCAGGGTCATGTCGCCGTTCATGGGCGGCGGATTCGGCTCCGGCCTGCGGCCGCAATATCAGGTGGTGCTCGCAGTGCTCGGCGCTCGCGCGCTCAAGCGCTCGGTCCGCCTCGTGCTGACGCGGCAGCAAATGTACATGGTCGGCTATCGCCCGGCGATGGTCCAGCGTATCCAGCTCGGCGCAAAGACAGACGGCGCGCTGAATGCGATCACCCACAACGCCACCACCATCACGTCGCAATACGAGGACTTCCATCGTAATGAGACCACGTGGTCTGGTCTTCTTTACAAGAGCGAGACCGCCAGCTACGCGCACAAACTGGTCCGCCTCGATCTTCCCGCCGCCTGTGATATGCGCGCGCCGAGTGCGGCAACCGGCGTTTACGCGCTGGAAGCGGCGATGGATGAACTCGCGGTTGCGTTACAAATGGATCCGCTCGAACTGCGGCTGAAATGCTATTCCGATAGCGATCAGCACACCGGCCTGCCATTCAGCAGCAAGAGCCTGCGCGAATGTTACAGCCAGGCTGCGGAGGCGTTCGGCTGGAGCAGGCGCAATCCCGAGCCACGATCGATGCGTGAGGGTAACGATCTGATCGGCTGGGGCATGGCTACGGGCATCTGGGAAGCGCTCCAGGTCCCGATCACCGTGCGGATCACACTGACGGCCAACGGCCACGCGGAAGTCGCGTGCGCGACATCAGACATCGGCACCGGCACCTATACGATCATGGCCCAAGCCGCCGCCGACATGCTCGGCGTGCCGATCGACAACGTCACCGTCAAGCTCGGCGACTCGACGCTGCCGCCCTCCCCGGTCGAAGGTGGATCATGGATTGCCGCATCGGTCTCGAACGGTATCGTCACCACCAGCAACGCCATCCGCGATGAGCTGCTGCGGCTGGCGGAGACAATGCCGAACTCGCCGCTGATGGGTATAAAAACTGCCGACGTAACACTCTCCGATGGCAGCGTTACCGTCAAAAAGACGCCGCGCAGCACTGTTCCGATTGCGGACATCATGCGTCACGCCGGCGTCGATCGTATCGCGCAGGAAAAGGCCACAAAATTCGGAAAGGACGGCAAGCACGCGCACAACACCCATTCGGCGATCTTTGCCGAAGTAAAAGTGGATGAGCAATTGGGGGTGATCCGCGTCACTCGGCTCGTTAGCGCGGTCGCCGCGGGACGTATCCTCAACCTCAAGACCGCACGCAGTCAGGTCATGGGCGGCATGATCTGGGGCATCGGCATGGCGTTGCACGAAGAGACGCTTATCGACCACCGCTTCGGCCGGATCATGAATGCTAATATCGCCGAATATCATGTTCCGGTGAATGCCGACGTTCACAGCGTGGAGGTCATCTTCGTCGACGAGCAGGACGATATCGTCAACCCGATGGGCATCAAGGGGTTGGGTGAGATCGGCATCGTCGGCGTTCCCGCGGCGATCGCCAACGCAGTCTATCATGCGACCGGCAAGCGGGTGCGAGATCTCCCGATTACTCTCGACAAGCTGACACGAGACGCCTAGGCGGACCTCATCGTGCGGAAAAGAAAGTCGCCCCCGTACCACGCTAATGACAGTGATCGTGACCGTGAGAGCGTTTTGAGCGAAGGATATCCCCGGCCGCTCCTCTTCATGACGTCGCCGGCAGTCGCGTCAAGGTAACGAAGACGACAAGGGCAGAAAAGCTACCGTAGAAGTTTATTCGCATGTCGTGCATTTCATTGGCCTCCAGCTGATCTCATCGAGAGCATCCTCCTTCTGCGTTTTCTCGCCCGGAGAGTATCTGGAGGCTCCAGCTATCCTCTTCGGTCGAAGATTACCAACCTGTCGAATGTCCAACGGTTAGTAGAGCGCCCTTCGAGACCACACCGGAGCATCCATTCCTCGAGGCAGGGTGGAACCCAAAGCGAACAATGATCGTTTTCAAACATACCACGGGGGGAGACTCTAATCACTTTAACGAGGCGGAGATTGCAAAATGGATGACGCTAGCATTGGTTGGATCGCGGCCATTATCATCGGCGGGTTGGCAGGTTGGATCGCTTCTAACTTCATGAAGAGCAACACCGGCATCTTCATGAATATCCTTCTCGGCATCGTTGGCGCCGCCGTCGCAAGCGCCTTATTCGGTTTGATCGGCGTCTCGTTTGGCGGATGGCTGGGCTATCTCATTGCCGGATTTATCGGAGCCTGCCTCCTTATTTGGGGCGCAAGGGCCATTCGCGCCTAGCCTCAACCGGTGCCCGCTTATGCGGGCACACTTCTCCCTCGCCCGCAGATTTTCCGGTCAGGAAAATTCAGACGAACCGAAGCGCGGGCAAGACCTCAATCAGAAACCCGGTCCGCGGCCTGCTTGGCCTTTTTACCTGCCAATCCAATTTTCTTCTCGCCGATCTTTTCAGCTTTAGCCCGACGTTCGCACTTCTCTCGAATATCGTCGAGTTCTTCGTCGGTCAGATGCTCAATTCCAACAAACGAATTCTGCGCCATACTCACGCGGATCAACTCGTCCAATTTGACCTGAATGGCCGCGCCGTCCCGGTTCTGAGAGTTTTGTATCAAAAACACCATCAGGAAGGTCACGATAGTCGTGCCGGTGTTGATGACAAGTTGCCAGGTGTCGGAATAGCCGAACAGCGGACCCGTGAAGGCCCAGATTAGAACAACGGCGACGGCGGCGACGAAGGTCGGAGCGCCGCCCGCCGCCCGCGAGGTGCTGTTTGCAATCGCGCCGAACAGCTGCGAGCTTCTACTGCGCTCCGTCCGGTGAGTTCCACCGATCTCTTTCTGTGCATGCCTCATGTGAGCCACTTGGACTCCGACGGTTGTTACTGCGGACAGAACGACGCATTCGAGAAGCTTTTGTTCCGGCATTGCCGCCTGCCGAGCAGAAATCGCGCTTGCTATAAAGGCGCATTGTAAAGACTTCCGCGAAGTACGGCTGCGCGCGCCAAACAGTCTTGCTGAGCGCGATAGCCCGGCGAGAGAATCTTGGTCGCGTAATTGCGCTGGCCGCCATCGCGACATCGACCGTTGATTTTGGTCAACATTCGACAATCAGCCTGGGTTTTAAGGCTGCCAGTCGGTCATCTGAAGAATGTTTCCGCCGAGCCTCTGGAATGCGCGCTGACGGCAAGAGAAAACGATAATCTGCTGATCCCTGGACTGCCGGTGGAGCGCGTCGAACATCTTCTCGATCCGGTCGTCGTCCGAATAGACGAGTGCGTCGTCGAGGATGACCGGCGCCGGCCGGCCGTCGCGGGCGAGCAACCTTGCGAAGGCGAGCCGTGTCAGCACAGACAGCTGTTCCCGCATGCCGCCGCTCAGGCGATCAACATCCTCCTCCTGGCCGCTACGCCGGATCGCATGGGGCAGCAGCGACTTCTCGTCGAAGGTAATCGAGACATCGTCGAAGAGCAGTCCGAGAAGCGGCGTCAGCTCTGTCATGACAGGCTTGAGATAGAGTTCGCGAGCCTGGGATCTGGCTGCCTCCAAGGCTGAAGCCAGCCGTTGCAGGATGGTGACTTCCTTCGCGAACGCCGCGACGCGGGCCGTTGCGGTGGAGAGCGCGTCTGTGGTTTCGCGCCATTTTTCTTCCACCGCCTCGTCGGCGCGCGCGCATATCCCGGCGTTCAAGCCGGCAATGGTCTCACGGAGCCGGTTTATCTCCTTCTCTGCGGCTTCTTCAACCGAGCGGGCGCGCTTCAGCACGGCCTCGGCGGAATCGAGGGCGATGGCCGTGGCGCGCAGCCTCTCCGCATGGACTTCGGCATCGGCGCGTGATCGCTCCCGATCATCGCGCACCTTCACCAGCTGCTGTTCGCGTGCTGCGCGCTCCTCTTCAGGGCCGAGGATTGAATCGACTTGGGTCCACTCTGCATTCAGCGCGGCCGATTCCTTTTCGGCGGCGATGAAGGCGTCACTGGCGTTGCCGTGCAGCGACTCCATCTCGCGCCGGACCAGCCGTACCGCGGTCAGCCGCTCCTCGGCTTCGGCGAGGGAGGTCCGAACCTGCGCCGGATCCGCTTTCAGTTCGAGAGCCCCGGCATCGACCGCGCTCTGCGCGGCGACGTTTTCCCGGAGCCTTGGCAAACCTTGCGGCGCAAGCTGGGACAGCCGGCCACGTAGTTCGCCGAGCCCGGCGTCCATCCGCTGGGCCTGAACCTGCCGCTTCCGTGCTGCGGCAAGATCGTCAACACCCATTGAAGAAAGCAGTGTGCGTCGCCTTGCCTGGGCCTTTTCAAGACGATCATCGCTCCGGGACGGCCGGTTCGATCGAAGCGTCATCGTGCCGATTCCCGGAATCGAAAGCCGCGCTTGTCCGTCGTAGGTGCGCTCTTTGCCGTCCGATAGTGGGTTACCATCCATCGTCACGGGACCGAACGCATCCGGCTGATAATCGACGGAGATGGAAGGACGCGCGGCTTCCTCGACAGCGTGAAGTCTTGCGATCTCGACGTCCAGATCCTGAAGCTCGTCGATGGCGCTCGATGGCAGTTTGAGAAGCGAAAGCTCTGCCTCGCCCTGTTCGAGCGCCTGACGCGTGGCTTCCGCGCTGGCGAGTTGATCCTTGAGTTGGGCGAGCCGCTCGAATGCCTCGCGCGCTCTCAATGCCGCGTCCAGGCGTGTGAGCAGGTCGCGCGCCTCCTTCTCGCGAGCCTCCGCCGCCTCGACATCCGTCGTTGCCTTTGCGATCGCCTCGTTGACCTCGCGACGCTTGTCCTCGGCCTTGCGGTGGCGATCTTCGGCCGCAAGCCGCTTTTGACGCAACTCCCTTGCTTTTTCCATGGCGGCGCGGAACGTCAGAAGCTCTTTCTCGGCAACATCCCGGCGATCGAGCGCGAGCTTGAATTCGGCTTCGGCCGCCTTCAGCTTTTCGCTCTGGGACTTGGCGGCATCGAAGGCGGCTTGCGCCGCCTCGACGGCCTTGCGGCGTTCCTGCCTGTCGCCGGCACTGTCGAGTTCGGCAAGCCGCTTCGTAGCCGAGGCGCGTTGATCCAGCGCCTCGCGCAAGACCGTGACCTCGCCCGAAAGCTTTTGTTCGTCTCCAATCAACCGGTCGCGATCTTCAATTGCACTGGCGTATCGACCGCCGGCCTTTGGCCTGCCGGTGGCGGTGACCAGTTCCGACAGAGCCTGTTGCGTGGCAGAAAGAATCTCGGTCATGCGCCGCCCGCCGGTGACGGCCTCGACCTCGCCCTGCACGGATTCGAGCAGGGTGCGGCGAACCTCCCTCTCGTCCTCCTCCTCCGACTTGCTGCGCCTTTCGATGCCTGTCACACCCTGGCGCACCCAGAGCAGTCCGGCCGGCCCGGCTGTGCCGCCTTTGACCAGGCCGGCAATGAAGTTTTCAGCTTCATCTGCTTGAGCCACCAACCGCCCCGTAGCCAGATCGGTCACCTGCGCGGAGCGGCCGGCGAAATACTGCTTCGTAATGCGGAAACGGCCTGCGCCGGTCACGATATCGGCTTCGACCAGCGGACTGCCGCCGCTATACGGCCTGAGGATCCTGACATCGCCGGAGCCGCTCGAATGCGGCTGGAAAAACAACGCGTGCAGCGCCTCGAAACTCGTCGACTTGCCGAACTCATTGGCGGCGCAGAGTACATTGACGCCGCCCTCGATCCCCTCGATGGCGACGCCGCGGCCGGCAAAGCGCTTCACGTTGAACAGGCGCAGCGCCGAGATTTTCATGACCCCGCCACCCGCGCATAGGAATAGAGCCGGGCGAGGGCGTCGCGCGCGATCTCGCGCTCGTTGGCGGAACGGCTTTCATCTCCGGATTCGGCCAGCAACGCGTTCGCGGCTTCGCGAAGCGCTCCGGCGCGGTCGATCTGATCAAGATCTTCCACTTCGCACTCTATCGTGAGACCGGCGTCGTCAAGCTCCAGCAGGGCGAAATCCGGCGTTGCGCTCTCGATGGCGCGAGTCAGGGCCGTGCGTGTCGGCAGGCGGGTGCGGCCAGTCGCCATGACGCGCGCGAGTGTTTGTCGACGGCACCGCGCTTCCGGCAACAGCGCCTCCAGCGCCTGTGCAGGATCGTTCCCGTCGAGCAGATGCAGTTCCAGCGTGCGCCAGGCGAAGCTGGCCGTGGACAGCGGCGTCACCTCGGGCAATGCAGAACAGCTGGCAATGCTGACCAGCGAGGCCTCGCCGGGGTGGTCGTGCTTGAACCGGTCCGGCTCGGGTGTGCCGCTATAGCGGATGCGCGGCCCGACGTTCACCGCGCCATGCCAGTCACCGAGCGCCAGATAGGCAAGGCCGGCGCGTTGCGCCCGGTCCGGCGCGATGACGTCGGACGCGGCGGCCTCCTCGGAAAAACTCTGGATCGCGCCATGGGCGAGGCCGAGCCGGATGGCTCCTTCCGGCGTCGCCTCGTTGTCCATCCATTCGGTGAGATCACGACCGGGTCGGCGCGTCGTGCAAGGCGCGGGCAGCAGCACGACGTCCGCCGTCAGTGCGATCGGGCGCGACGCGACCGCAAGAATGACGTTGTCGGGAGCTTCCTCTCGCAGCGTGGTCCAGAGCTGGGTCGCTTGCAGCGAATCGTGATTGCCGGGCAGGATCACCCATCGGATCGGCGCATGATGCGCCATCTCGGCCAGCGCCTGACGTCGGATATCCGAAGCGGGCGTCTCGGTATCGAACATATCGCCCGCGAGCAGGATCGTGGTCGCGCTTTGCTCACGCGCGTGCTGCGCCAGCCGGGCGATGACCGCATGCCGCGCCTCGCGTAGCCGGCTCGGCAGGTCGCCGTCGAAGTTGCCGAAGCGCTTGCCGAGATGCAGGTCGCTCGAATGGATGAAACGGATCATGTCTATCCGGATGGTTGAATGGTTGCGATACGCTGGCGGGCTCTCATGATCGCTTCGTCGAGGCGGGTGCGGGATGCGGCTGCAAGGCGTTCGACGCCGAGCAGACGCGCCAGATAGCGTGCAGGATCGGCATCGTCCAACAGGGCAGGGCTATCGAGCACGACGGAGGCCAACTCGGCAAGCGGGATATCCGCGATCGACCGGCGCGCATCCTCGTTCGCTGGCTGGCGGTAGGCGAGAACGTCGACCACGGCTCCCTTTTTCCAGATGAACTCGCCGCTCGATTCGCGCGTCGTGTCGTAACCGCGCAGGTGCAGATCGATGTGTTCCCTGATGCGTCCGCCCGTGCGCAGCCAGCCATGCGCCCGTGAAATTCTTTTGGCGAGAATGTCCGTGCGCAAAGGGCTTTCGGTTTCGATGACGGCCTCGATCATGCCTCGCAGGGTGTCGCGGTAGCCGAATTCGAAGAACTGGCCCGGATCCGCCTCGAAGCTGGAGAGATCGGCGACGTGGTATCGTCGATCATCCGGAGTATCGGCAGGCGCCGGACCTGCATCCGGCTGCGGCTCTGTCGCTTCGATGGCGCGAGACTCTGCCGGCGGCTCCACCGATACGCGTTCGGTGTCGGTGGGCGCCGGAGGCGGCGCCACTTCGTCAACAGTGGCGGCGGCCTCGTCGTCGCGGATCTCGTCGATCCCTTCCACGTTGTGTCCCATGTCCCAATGGGTCGCGATCTCCTCCTGCTCGGCGGCGCGGCGCGCCCGGCTTTGATCCAAGAGGCTTTCGAGGCTGGCGTGCAGCCGCTCGGCGCAGCCTGCGGCGTCGAACCACCAATCCGTCGACCAGACGCGGAGGATGTTCCAGCCCAGTCCCCTCAACACCTGCTCACGAACCTTGTCGCGGTCCCTTGCCGTGGCCGAGCCGTGATAGGTGGCGCCGTCGCATTCCACGCCCGCCAGATAAGCCCCGGCCAGATCGGGATGGCGAATGCCGAGGTCGATGCGAAAGCCGGAAATCCCGACCTGCGGCACGACCATCCAGCCGCGGCGCTCCAGTTGTGCGGCAACGGCTTCCTCGAAGGGGGAATCGAAGCCGCCGGCAGAACCGATGTCCTGGGCCGGCAAAGCGATCGCGCCGCGTTCGGCGTAGTCGAGGAACGTCTTGAGGTGGTGGACCGCGACCGCCTTGGTTCGGGACGAGTCGATCTGGTCGGCCGTGAAGCCGGAGAACACGATGAGTTCCTGCCGCGCGCGGGTCACGGCGACATTGAGACGCCGTTCGCCGCCGTCGCGGTTGAGCGCGCCGAAATCCATCGAGCGCTTGTTGGCTGTATCCTTCCAGAAAGTGATGGAAAAAAGAATCACGTCCCGCTCGTCGCCCTGCACGTTCTCGAGATTCTTGACGATGGCCGGCTCGACCCGTTCCTCGGCAAAGAACCACTCAAGCTCGGGATCGTCCCGGCGCGCGACATCGAGAAGATCAAGAATCAGCGACTGCTGTTGTATATTGAGAGTGATCACGCCGAGCGTCGGCCGCTCCTTTTCGGGAATCTTGAGCCAGGCTTTCATGCGCGCCACGGCTTCCTTGACGACGGCCTCGGCCTCGATCTTGTTGGTTCGGCTCTTGCCGCGGTCGTAGACGCCATGCGGCACCTTGCGCAGATGCACGGCGCGGTCTTCGACGGCCGGCGAGGGAAATGTCACCAGGCGGTTCTGGTAATAGTGATGATTCGAGAAGGCGATCAGGGATTCGCTTCGGCTGCGATAGTGCCATCTCAAATCGCGGACCGGTATGCCGGCGGCTTTCGCTTCATCGAGAATGCTCTCCAGATCCTTCTCGTGATCGGCGATCTTCTCGTCGTCATCGTCTTCGTTGCGGCCAAAGAAGTTCGTCGGCGGCAACTGCTTGGGGTCGCCGACGATGATGGTCTGGCGCGCGCGGGCGATGGCGCCAACCGCGTCCCAGGTCGTGATCTGCGACGCCTCGTCGAAGATCACCACGTCAAAGAGCGCCTGATCGGGCGGGAGATACTGGGCGATGGAGAGCGGCGACATCAGCATGCAGGGCGCGAGCCTGGAAAAGCTCTGCGGCATCCTGCCGATCATGTCGCGTATCGATTGGCTGGGACGCTGCAACTCCATCTGGTGACGCAGCAGCCCGAGCTCGGAATTGCGCGGGACGCTCTGCACGGGCGGCAGACCATGCGCGACCGCGCCGATCACGCGATGGGCGGCATGCGAGCGTACGAGATCGTCGATCTCGCGGAATTCCTTGATGGCGTTTTCGTGCTGGAAGCGCCGGAAATTCCGCAGGACGGGGTCGGCGTCGAGAACTTTCGGAAGCCACCATCGCGCATAACCGAGGCGAAACGCGACGCGCGCTTCGTCGGCTTGAACCTCTCCCTTCTCGATCTGCTCGACCAACGGGGCAAGGCCGGATGCCAGCGCCCGGTTTCTGATGCGGCACCAGGCTGCCCAGTCGCGCAACAGATGCTGGGTATTCGCGAGAGCTGCGAGATTCTCCCGCACTATCTCGAGGTCAGTATCGTCCTGTCCGAGCCGGATGTCCCGGCCCGATAGATCCGAGAAATGCCGGCCAGTGGTCTCCAAGCCCTGAATTGCGGCAAGAAGCCTGTCGCCCGCCTGTCGCACCCTGTCATTTTCCACCGTGCCGCGCAAACAGATGGCGACGGACCGGCCGATCGAACGGAGCTCTTCTTGTTCCATATTTGGCAAGCGCAAGGCATCGAGAAGCTCCCGCGCAAGTTCAATCGTGTCCGCGACGGCTTCGATATCGGTCTCCAGACCATTGACCGGAAGCGGCTTCGTCGCCAGCAGGCTCTCGTCGATTGCCGAAAGGCATTCCTTCATGCGCCGGAGCAGCGGAAGATCCCTTTGAGGATCAGCGGTCCCACGGTCGGCATAGCTTTGCAGCAGCTTCTGAACTTTGCGTTTGCAGAGCATCGTGTTGGGCCAGAAGGAAGCGTTTGCCTCACGCCATTGGCGTTCCAGACCTCCCGGATCGAGATCGCGAATTGCGGAAACGCCATATGATGCGCTGAGGCCTCGCTCCGCTTCGCGATAATCGTTGATGGATCGGCCTAAACTGTCCAATGCGCCGGCGCACAGAGCAAAATCCCGATCGGAAGCGATCGTGATGTCGCGACCGGCACTTTTCCGAAGGGCCCTTGCCAAGGCTGCCAGTGCCTGGAGTTCGGCTTGTGATAGCCGCTTCCGCGGCTTCAAACCAAGAGCAGCGACATAACCTTCGAACGAAATCGCCAACAGATCGATCGCGTTCCCCAGCGACATTGCTGCCGTCAGCAGGCTGTCCTGCCACCCGGAGCTCCACTCGACGACATCAACGAGATCCAGCGTTGGCTGCCGCTCGATCGACGCGAAGACAAGGCCGAGTTCGGCGGCAAGGTCTTCAAGGTCGCGCAGGGTTTGCGCGTCATGGGCATCCCGTTCCGGCCAGGAAAAGACCGGTGCCGAGGCGTTCGCGGCCTTGAGCGCGAGGCCCAGCGCAAAATAGGGCGTCCATCCGTTCGGGTAGCGCTTGTGCAGAGCTTCGACATAGGCATTGAGTTCGTCGCGGCGCAATCGAAGGCGCTCATTGATCGCCACCCATTCGGACGCATCGGTTGGTCCGCCATGCTCCCAGGCCGCCTTGAGCTGTCCGAGAAAATGCCGGCGGTCAGCCTTGTTCGAATGCAATTCGATGCAATGGTTTCCGAGGCCATGCTCGCGCAGCCGACGATAGACGACGTCGAGCGCGGCGGTCTTTTCGGCGACGAACAGCACAGTCTTTCCGACCGCGAGGCAGTGGGCGATCATGTTGGCGATGGTCTGGCTCTTGCCGGTACCGGGCGGGCCGA
Organism: Nitrobacter sp. Nb-311A; assembly: GCF_000152905.1. Lineage (GTDB taxonomy): Bacteria > Pseudomonadota > Alphaproteobacteria > Rhizobiales > Xanthobacteraceae > Nitrobacter. The sequence continues at coordinate 104,141 of NZ_AAMY01000005.1, read as the reverse complement.
CGACAACGAAATCTCGTCCTTCGGCGGCCGCGAGGCTCGCCGCCGTCTGCGACGAGTCCGAGGGAAGAAGACGGATGATATCCGTCGGTGCGTAAACGCGATCGAGCTCGCGCTCGTCACGGAATGTCGGTTGTCCGTCGCCTTCCGAAAATGCCTGTTCGGGCGTGTCGATCAGGTGGCGGACCACCCTGTTCTCGCGAAGCGCGTCAGTGCGTTCGACCAGATCCTTCCACATGAGAAATTTCGCAAAGGAGAAGGTCGACAATGCCGTCTCGTCCACGACTTCCATGCCGGGCACGTCGCGGACGGCCTGGCGCATCATGGTGAGAAGTTTCGGCACATCCACTCCGCTATCGTCGAGCGGCAGATCGCCACCGAACTGGGGGAGCGCCAAATCGAAATCCCGCTCGAGGAACTGCAACAGGGTCGCGTTGAAGCGTGGTTCATCCTCGTGGAAGCGAATCGTGAAGCGTGAACTGGCGCTGCGGCGCTCGAGTTTCACCGGAACCAGCAGAAGCGGTGCGCGATAGCTGCGCTCGTCTTCCGGCTTCTTCTTCCAGCGCAGGAAGCCGACGGCGAGAAATAGAGTGTTGGCTCCTCCTTCGGCAAAGTCGTTGCGGACCTGCCGATAGAGGTGGATCAGCCGCGCCTCCAGCGGCCGCGCCTCCAATGGCGAGGGAAGCTCGTCCCTGAGCAGCGATTCGGCCGCGAAACCGCGCTGAAGATCGCGTCCATGAACATCACGATAGATCGTCGCGTCGCGCTCGCCGAGTGGGTTCTGCTCCGGCAACGATATGATCCGGATGGCGGCGCCATTCGCGAGCCGGTCTTCGAGATAAGCGATGTCGGTGCAGAGAAACGGAATCGTCTTTTTGGAATCCGGAAAGTTGAGAAGCCGATTGCGAAGTGTCAGGTCGAGCAACTTCTTCTGCCAGCGGTCGATGCGGCCGGCGGCGGTGGTCGGCTTCACCTCGATCGCTTCAACCGGCAGATCGCCAAGAGTCGGGGCTGGAGGAAGCGGCAAATCCGGGACGGGAGCGGTTTCATCATCGATGGCGTTGCGCGTGATCGGCTCGTGCGAGGCGAGCGGCGTGATCCCGCCGCTTCGGGACCGCTTGATGTCGATCGCTGCGGCGAAAGCGCGAGCTTCTTCCTCGGCGAGACGCCGATCCAGGGCTCGTTCCGCACTCTCGAAGGTTAGGGCGGGGCGATGGGTCACGCCGGTGGTCTCGAAGACGATCAGCTCGCGCGACGCCAGCGCCTTGCGGACCTCCATCTGATCCGTCTCGATCGCCTGGGCGAAAGTTCTCTTGGTCAGCCATACGCCGGCCGCCGCGTGTCCTTCGAACATCAGGATAACCGGGTGCAATCCGGCGGCCTCCAGCGCAGCGGCAAAAAGCAGGGTGGTATCGAGGCAAGTCGCCAGCCGTTCCTCGGCGATGGTACTTGGACGCCGGATCTTCTGGCCGCGGCTCTCAAAGCTCGCGGGCGGCTCGGCGTAGTGCATCCCCATCCCGGCAATGGCCGAATAAACCGCCGCGGCCAGCATATAGGCTCGCTGAGGGTCCTGGGATTGGTAGCCATCCAGTCCGCTCGGATGGCCATGCGCGGCAAGCCGTTCCGCCGCGGTTCGTAGGATCTGGGCCACGCCCGGATCGTTCGGCATCACGAAGGCTGGCAGCAGTTGCGCCATATCGGCGACACCGCCCCATTCATCACGCGCGAGCAGCCTGACGGAAAGACGGCACTCGTCAAGGATGTCTTCTCTCAAGGAAAGGCGTAGTGTGATCTCGCCGCGTTCCGCCTCGTTGAGGCCCGCAAGATAGCCCGCGTCGAGTTCGACCTTCCGATCGGTCAGAGGAAGCCTGTCCCCAGGCAACAGCCGATCGATGGTCCAGGTTTTCGGTCTCAAAAACGAAGGCGAAGAGATCAGCTCGAGCGTGCATCGCTCGATATGCCGGTCGCTTACGTTCTCGATCAGCAGGGATCGGATAACCGGAATCGCGTTCTGGTAGGATGCGTAAGTAAAGCTGGCTGCGACATCCGCAACAATCACAGGAGCCTTGGCATCCTCCGCAACGCAAATCCCGTCGCCTTCTACATCATCCTTGTGCATTGACGAGCCCCCTCGGAGAGACTAGCGGGGTTTCACCCCGTTAAGAAGCCCTTTCCTCATCGGCCTGGTGGTTCACATCGTGCCTGCACTTGTGCATTCCGATCATTCTTCCTGCCCTTGGCCCAAGAGAAGGAATGTCTCGCAAGTCCATACATTCCTAAAAGGATACGGCTATGGGATGGATCGCCCCTCAAAGGCAACGCTAATCCGCGAAAGGATCGTCATAAAGGGACCGTCCCGCCGTTTCCGGCATGAAGTGCAGCGCCACCAGCCCGACCAGGCACGTCCCCATCATGTAGAAGGCGGGCATCAGTTCATTGCCGGTGAGGGTAATGAGGAAGCTGCTGACGACCGGCGCCGTGCCGCCGAATATCGATGTCGAAATATTGTAGGCATTGGCAAATCCGGCGAAGCGCACGCTGGTCGGGAACATCGCCGGGAACGTCGCGGAAATGGTCGCAAGCTGCGGCACGTAGAGTAGTCCGAGCAGGATGAAGCCGACACAGGCGCCGACAAGCCCGGTGCCCATCAGCATATAAAGCGGCGTCACCAACAGCAGTAGCCCGATCAGTGAAAAGCGCCACATCGGGCGGCGCCCGACGCGATCCGAAAGGTGTCCCGCCAACGGCAGGAACAGCGCCATGGACAGCATGCCAACCAGCGGCACCGCCAGCGCTTCGTCCGACGATAGGCCGATCCGGCGCTGCAGATATGTCGGCATGTAGCTGAGAAGCGTATAATTGACGACGTTGAGCGCGACAACGGCACCGCCGACCACCAGCATGGGCCGCCAGTGCCGTCGCATCAAAGCGCCCGGTCCCGGCGATGGTTTCATCTCGCTTGAGGCTTCATGCGCCCTGAACACTGGCGTGTCCTCCATCCGCGAACGCAGATACATGCCGATCAGGCCCATCGGCGCGGCGATCAGAAACGGAATACGCCATCCCCAGGCGTGCATAACCTCGTCGCCAAGCAGCAGCGAGAAGGTCAGCATCAGCAGCGCGCCCAGCGAGAAGCCCGCAAGCGTTCCAAGCTCCAGGAAGCTGCCATAGAAGCCACGACTTTCGTCCGGCGCGTATTCGGCCATGAACGTCGCGGCGCCGCCATATTCGCCGCCAGTCGAAAAGCCCTGGATCATACGCAGGACGATGAGGATCAGCGGAGCCCAGAAGCCGATGCTGTCATAGGACGGAATAAGGCCGACCGACAATGTCGCGCCCGACATCAGGAGGATGGTCAGCGCCAGCACCGATTTGCGGCCGAGCCTGTCACCGAGCGAGCCCCAGAACACGCCGCCAAGCGGACGCACCAGGAAGGAGATCGCGAAGGTGGCCAGCGCGAACAGGACCGCCTCGCCGACATCGCCGGGAAACAGCGCGGTCGAAATATAGGTGACGCCGTAGGCATAGATACCGTAGTCGAACCATTCCGCGGCGTTACCGATGGCGGAAGCGGCAATCGCACGGTGCAGCGTGGCACGTTCGTCGATTGATCCGGAAGCCGACGCAGAGCAGGTCACGGCTGCCGTCCCCCGACCGTCGGGGCATCGGGCGTGCGATCGAAAGAATTGCGCACGCCCATGCGGACGAGCACACCGATGCGCGGAGAGATCATTTCCGAATAGCCGCGGCAAGAACGGCGAGCCGTGCCCACACCACATCCGACAACGTCGATGACGATCGGCATCGTCATATCGATGCCATCCGCGATGCCGGCGACGCAAATGCGATCGTCAAGACTGAGCTGGCCCTGCCCGTCCCACAGCGTCAGGCCGATACAGCATCGACACCGCGGTCAGAGGCCGCGACGACGACGGCGCGATCATAAAAGCCCGCTCCGTTACGCGCCGCAATCAGGTTATTGCCGAACGCTCCGCCGACCTTCCCGATGCCATAACCACTGCTCATGTGAGGGCATCCTCCATCAGCGGGCTGCTCTGCGGCACCAGAGGCTTCGTTTCGCCGCGCGCGGCGATGAAACCCGGCCGCGGCTTCTTGACGCCGAACGGTTCCCGCAGCCGGTTGCTCACCGCATTGTAGACGAAGAACGCGTTGGCGCGTGGATAGGGCGTGATGTTGCTATTCGATCCATGCATTGTATTGCAGTCGAAAATCACCACCGTGCCCGGCCCGCCGGTCGCAGCCACGATGTCATGACGATGTGCCAGTTCGGTCAGACTCCGCCGGTCGGGGACACCGAATTCCTGCTTCTTCAACGAAGTGCGATAGTGATCTTCCGGCGTCGCGCCGATACAGGTCAGAAAGACCCGGTGCGAGCCGGGCATCAGCATCAAAGGTCCGTTGTCCGGCGTGTTCTCCGCCAAAAGCACCGACATGGAGAGCGCCCGCATGCGCGGCATGCCGTCCTCAACGTGCCAGGTCTCGAAATCGGAGTGCCAATAGAACTCCTTGCCCTCGAAGCCAGGCTTGTAGTTGAGGCGCGACTGGTGGATGTAGACCATATCGTCGAGCAGAAACTGGGCCACCCCGGCGAGCCGCGCGTCGGCGGCAAGGCGTCCGATGACGCGGCTCTGGAGGTGGATTTCGAAGATCGAGCGGATTTCCGCGCTGCCGGGCTCGGTGATGACGGTCTGCGGGTTGAGGCCCTCGGGGCCCGACAGCAATATCTTCGACTGCTGCTGCAGATAGGCAACCTCCTCCGGCGAGAACACGTTCTCGAGCACCAGGAAACCGTCGCGGTCGAACTCCTCGGCCTGCTGTCGCGTCAGCGGCGCATCCTCGGTCCATTTGCCGTGAACGACGGGATCGAGGCGCGGAAGCATCTGTGCTTCCGGCGCGATACGCGATGGGTAAAAATCGTTCATCTCGATTCTCTCTCGAAAGAGTTTCAGGAATTGACCGCTGCCTTCTGCGGCGCGATGTCGGCCTCCGCCGGATAGGCGCCGTTCTCGTCGTGCACCTCCTGGCCGGCGACCGGCGGATTGAACACGCAGGCCGTCAGAATGTCTGTCCTGGGGCGAACGATGTGGCGGTCGTGCTTGTTGAGCGCGTACATGACGCCAGGCTCAAGCTTGTGGATTTTCCCGGTCCCGAGATCCTCGATGACCCCGGTCCCTTCCAGAACGAAAACCGCCTCAAGATGGTTCTGATAATGCATCTTGAGTTCTTCGCCGGCGTACATCGTCGTGATGTGGAAGGAGAAGCCCATGCCATCGCGCTTGAGGAGAAGGCGGGTACTGTCCCAACCCTTCGATTTGACGAGCCGGTCGGTCTTTCGAATGTTGCTGAGTTGACGAACGATCATTCATTTTCTCTTTCTTGCTTTATTCGGCTGCGACGCCGTGACTGCCGGTCACCACGGTGCGAACCGATTCCTCAAGAATGTCGAGGCCGGCAGAAAGAACAGCATCGTCGATAGTGAGAGGGGCAAGCACCTTGACGATTTCGTCATGCGCGCCGCTGGTCTCGATGATGAGCCCAGCGGAGAAGCAGGCGCGGGTAATGGTGTCGGCGACCTCGCCGGACCCGACATTGATGCCGCGCATCATGCCACGGCCGCGCGTTGAAAGTCCGAACTCGTCAGCCACCGCGTCCAGGCGTTTCGCCAGCAGCCGCCCCCTGTGCGCGATATCCTTCTCAAAGGCGTCATCCTTCCAGAAGTGCCGCAACGCGGCCGTCGCGGTGACGAAAGCGTGGTTGTTGCCGCGGAACGTGCCGTTATGCTCGCCCGGCGACCACCGGTCGAGATCCGGACGGAACAAGGTGAGCGCGAACGGCAGTCCCATGCCGGAGAGCGATTTCGCCATGGTGACGATATCCGGCGTGAAACCCATGCCTTCGAAGCTGAAGAATGTTCCGGTGCGGCCGCAGCCGGCCTGAATGTCGTCGACGATCAGCAGCGCGCCGTGACGTCTGGCGATGTCGGCGATGGCGCGCAACCATTCCGGCGACGCGGTGTTAAGCCCGCCCTCGCCCTGCACCGTCTCGACGAGAATCGCCGCCGGCGCATCGAGTCCGCTGGAAGGATCGGATAACCGCCGATCCAGCAGTTCGGCGGTATCGACATCCGGGCCGAGATAGCCGTCATACAGCTCGTGGCTGACGTGACTGAGCGGCACTCCCGCGCCGATGCGTTTGGCGGCGTTGCCGGTGCAGGCCAGCGCGCCGAGGGTCATGCCGTGAAAGCCGTTGGTGAACGCTATCACCAATCCGCGGCCGGTCACCTTGCGGGCCAGCTTGATGGCGGCTTCGACTGCGTTGGTGCCGGTGGGTCCGGTGAACATCGCGCGATAGTCCAGCCCGCGCGACTTCAGGATCACCGACTCGAAGGTTGCGAGGAACTCCGCCTTGGCATCGGTGTGAAGATCAAGCCCGTGGGTGATGCCGTTGGCGGAGATGTACTCGATCAGCGCTTTCTTCAACACCGGATGATTGTGACCGTAATTGAGCGTCGAGCATCCCGACAGAAAGTCGAGATAGCGACCGCCCTGATTGTCGTACATCCAAACGCCTTCGGCCTTGTTGAACTGCCGCGGCATGGCGCGCGCATAGCTGCGCACTTCGGATTCACGGCGCTCATAGATGGAGCGGTCGGGAATGCGGCGGGTCGGCGTAGGCCGCCGCGCGGCAAGCACAGTTGTGGCCATGTCGTCAGATCTCCTGATCTTGAGTTTGGAAGTGTCGGCCTTGTAAAGGACCGATGCAGACCAGCCATTCGGTGGCGTGCGCGCCGGCGAAATGCGTGTCGCATTCGAACATCGCACGCCTGGTCAGCGAAGCGCGCCATGCACGGGCCAATCCATTGAACAAAGCCCGCGACGGCGCATTATCTTCCGTCACAGTAGCAATGAGGCGGGTGACGCCCGCAGCGAACGGCCGGTCCAGCAAGGCGTTGATCATGTGCCGGGCGAGGCCCTTGCCGCGCGCCTCTCTCGCGATCGCCACTTGCCACACGAAGAAGCTGCTCGGCTCGCTCGGTGGACGATATCCCGAAACCCATCCAAGGATTTCTCCACCCCGTTCGGCAACGATGCACGTGTCCGCGAAATGCGTACACTGAAGCAAGTTGCAATAAGCGGAATTGACGTCGAGCGGCGCGCTGGCCGCGATCAGCCGCGTGATCGCGGGGCCATCCGCAACCGTAGGCTTCCTCAACCGGACTCCTTCCCGAAAGCGCCGAACAGCATTCAATGTCGCGGACAAGGATCTATCTGATGTTCGAATCTGACGACCCCGCAATTGCTTCAGTATCCGAATTAATTGCTTCAGTTTACGTATTATATTTAAGCTATCGCATAGGCTCTTCGATGGCAAGATAGCGAAATATGTGTCAATTTCTGTGATTTCAACTCCCTGAACTATTTAGAATATCAAATTAATTTCGAATATCTTGCAGTGGATCAATGGCGATTCGCTTCAGAATGAGGGCAAGGTTAAAGGCTGGCACATGAAACCAGAGATCGCTTCATTGACCTTGCGTGCCCTGCGACGGGTACTGCGAGCGACCGAAATCGGCAGTCGCCGGCTGGCTCTCGCGACAGGCCTCACCACATCGCAATGGCTCGTGTTGCGCGAGATCGACGCGCGCACGGAAACGACGCCGAGCGTCATCGCGCAGGCGCTGCAATTCAGCCAGGCGACAGTTACAACCATCGTCGATCGGCTTGCTGCGCTAAACTTGGTGCAGCGTCAGCGTAGCGCGAGCGACAAGCGCCAATGCTTGCTGACGGCCACGCCGACTGGCAGGGAGGTGGTGACCAACGCGCCGGACCTGCTTCACCTCACATTCACCAGTCGCTTCATTCAATTGCCGCAGTGGGAGCAAGCAATGATTCTTGCTGCGGTCGAGCGGTTGGCCATGCTTATGGATGCGCAGAATATCGATGCCGCTCCCTTGCTCGACAGCAGTGCAATCGATCGATCCCAGCCGAAATAGATCGGCGCGCTTCGCCCAGCCTCATCGGTCGCGGCATCGCTGGCCGCGTGATCGAGAACCGGGCGCCGACTGATAGGAAGAACGAGGAAACGAACAGGCTTCTTTTCGCACGAACCGGCTTTTTGGCGGGCTCACAGGACGCACAGTTTAATCAATGACCATGCGATCATGAGACCGGACAAGTTCCAAGTCGCCTCGCGCGCCTCAATCTCAAATCTTGAGGTCTGTATTGCGCCAACTTGATTCCGGTTTTCGATTCCTCAACAGTTCCGCGAGAAAATCTCCTGTGAACGATTCGCCCCTTTCAGTTCAGGGATTCGCGCACGGAAAATGATGATATCAAGGATTCGCGCATATCTTGCTCACCTCTCGCTTATTGCAAGCATAACGCTATTGGCGACGAGCTCTGATGCTGCGCGTGCGAATACCGGCAAGTACACAACCCTGGAGCAGGCTGTCGATCAGGAGGTCGCGACCGCGTCCAACGCGCGGAGGGAGACGATCCGCAGAGGTGACGCTGCGACAAATCTGCGCATCGCCGGTCGGCTGCCGGCGCACCACAACGCGCCCGCGCCACGCCCTCGGCCGCATGTAACCGCCGTTCCGACTCAACAGGACGCAATAGACGGTCTTCTCTCGTCGATGCCGCCGACGCACGCATCCCCTGCTGTTGTTCCTCCGTCAAGAGTCGAATCATCAACGACCGATGCAGCTTATTCGCCGGGGCACGCGCCGTCGAAAACGGACCTCAATACTATCAAAGAAGCCGTACAACTCGCGGGTCGCGGCAATGTCCCGGCGGCGACGGATCGTCGCCGTCAGATCCGCGACCCTATCGGCAGAAAGCTGGTAGAATGGACGATCCTGCGTTCCTGCAACAATGCAATGAGCTTTGCGCGTTACGCTACGTTCGTACGAGCCAATCCTGGTTGGCCGAGCGTCAGCCAGTTCCGACGATGCGCGGAATCCAAGCTCTGGCTTGAACCAAAGCAGCCGCGCGTTGTATTCGACTTCTTCGCCCAGCATAAGCCATCGGCAGCGCCTGGCAAATTAGCGCTGGCACGCGCATTGATTGCGCAGGGTGAGACCGCGGCAGCTCAAAAATATGTTCGCTCTGCGTGGCATACAGGCCGTTTCTCCGTCCATGCCGAATCGCAGGTGATCAAGGAATTTGGGCGGCTGCTGACAAGGGCCGACCACAGAGTGCGCATGGACATGCGGCTCTATGCGAACGATTTTGGTGCAGCGATGCGCGCGGCAAGGCGCCTCGGGGAAGCTGAGATCGCTCTCGTAAAGGCGCGAGCCGCCGTCAACAGCAAGGCAAAGAACGCACACGCACTGCTCAACGCGGTGCCAAAGTCTGCTCGCAGCAACCTCGTCTACCTTCTTACCCGCGCCCAGTGGCTTCGGCGCAGCGGTCATATCGGCGAAGCCAGCCGCTTGATATTGTCGGCATCTCATGATCGGAACACCGCTCGCAATCCTGATGAGTGGTGGATCGAGTGCCGTATTCTTGTTCGTGAACTGCTCGACAGAGGCGAAGCACAGATCGCCTACCGGATTTCTCGCGACGCGGCCCCGCCCTCGAAAGAAGGCCTTCGCGTCGATCAACCCTTCACTGCAGGGTGGATCGCATTGCGTTTCCTCCGCGATCCGACCCGTGCGGCGGAGCATTTCGCTCGCATTCCACGGATCACGATACATCCAACCTCGCTTGCTCGTGCTTATTATTGGCTCGGGCGTACGGCGGAAGCAGCCGGCCATAGCCGCGAGGCAAGCCGATACTACAATGAAGCGGGGCAGTATACTGCAGCATACTATGGCCAGTTGGCAGACGCCCGCCTCGGCCGGCGCACGATCGCAGTACGCCGGCCACCCCGGCTGGACCGCACCAAGCGCGCAGCGCTGCGCAAAGTCGATCTGGTCCGTGCGGTTGATCTACTTTACGCAACCGGCAATCGTGATCTCGTGGCTTCGTTTGTTGTCGATCTCGGCCGCGTTGGTGACATCGGCATACTCACGCTCATCGCCGAGACGGCAGCAAAGCATAAGGATGCACGCGCGATGCTGACGATTGGCAGGAAAGCGCTCGCGCGTGGTTTTGCGCTCGATCAATATGCCTTTCCGGCTTTCGGCCTGCCGAAATATGTTTCGATCGGACCGAAGGCCGAGACGAGCCTCGTCTACGCGATCGCGAAAGCGGAAAGCGCTTTCAATACCAGCGCGGTGTCAGGCGCCAAGGCAAAGGGCTTGATGCAAGTGACCCCGGCCGCCGGTCGCACGATCGCCCGCCGGCTGGGGATCAAGTTCGACCTCAAGCGGCTGCTCAGCGATCCGACTTACAATCTGCAGATGGGTTCAGCGGAGATCGCTCATCTCGTTGGTACATACGATGGCAATTACGTTCTTGCTTTTGTTGGCTATAACGCCGGCCCCGGGCGTGTCAAAGAATGGATCGCACGCTATGGCGATCCACGTGACCCAAGCGTGGATGCAATCGACTGGGTCGAGCGGATCCCTTTCACGGAGACTCGCATCTATGTACAGCGTGTCATGGAGAACCTGCAGGTCTACCGGTCACAATTCAAGACATCACCGCGCCTCACTATCGAAGCCGATATGAACAGTGGGTAGCGGTCGGCTGTGCCGTCAACGATCGGGATCAGCAGGTAGATGTCCTCACCGCCAGAGACGATCTTCATGGACGCCATGGCCCCGGTCATCTCAGTTTCGTCGGCTTCCCGTTTCTGATTGAGTGAGAAGCGGAAAAGCTCAAGCGGAGGCGGACATCTGTCTCTGCGGGCCGAAGCCGTTCCTGCGAGCCTGATCCGGGATGAAGCGCGATTGGGAATCTACCGATCGAACCGAGCGCAATTACCGTGAGGTCGGCTCGCGGTCGCTGCTCAGCTTCGTGGCGAGATGCCGCAATCCAATGAAGGCAGGATCGGGCCGCGTGATCACCCAGGACGGGATGGCCGCGACGTAGGCATGGAAACGCCCCTTCGCTTCGAACCGCGCGCGAAACTGCGAGCATGCCAGATACTCGCTGATCCGCGGGGCAATGCCCCCGCCGATATACACGCCGCCACGCGCATCGAAAGTCAGCGCGGCATTTCCAGCAACGGTGCCCAGCATGGCGCAGAACATGTCGACAGCCTCTCGGCAAGTCGGACAACTCCCGCGAAGCGCCGCTTCGGTGATCTCGCGCGGTTCGCGTCGAGGCACGGAAAGATGATCAATGGCGGCGAGCGACTGGTAAAGATTGACCAGCCCCGCACCTGACAAGGCGCGCTCCACGGAGACATGGCCGAAGCATCCACGTAGATGCGCGATGACCGCATCCTCCCGCGCATTGGTGCCTGGAAGCGTGGTATGGGCCGCCTCCGTCGTGACGACGAGCGGGTCGTAAGGTCCCGGCACGAAACAGGCGAGCCCGAGGCCCGTTCCGGGCCCCAGCACGACTGCAGGCGCAGCTGTAGCCCGCTCGCCGCCTCCGATCGCAAGCAGGTCGCGAGGGGTGAGATCCGGCAGCGACCAGGCGACCGCCTTGAAGTCGTTGACAACGCGCACGACCGGTAAATCGAACATCGCTCCCAATCGATCAGCATCGATCAGCCAACCACTGTTGGTCAGTATGCTGCGATTGGCCTCGACGGCTCCGGCTACGGCGAACACCGCGCCGGAGATCGGAAGTCCGTTCCGATGACGATCAAGGAACGCGGCCAGCGCCCGATCGAAGTCCGGATAATCGGCGACCGCCAATGTCTCGATCGGCCCCATGCGCTCATCCGTGACGAGTGCAAACCGGGCATTGGTCCCGCCGATGTCACCCACTAATTTGCGACTTGCAATGTCAGCCATGGATCTCCCTATATGCAGGGCGCGTCGCCATGACGACGCAGGACATATCGATAACATCGCAGTCTCGATGTGCATATAGTCCGTCACGCGTCTTCATAATTACCTGAGAAATCGCTCAGGCTTTGCCTCTGCCGACTCGCGTGACGTTCAGATCGAACGCATTGGGAACCAACGACCGCCTTGTTATTATGTGGCCTTGCTCGTCCAAATCCGGAAAGCTGAACGGCGCCAACTCAGTGGCGTCCACGCTGAACGATGCTCACGGCGCGATGACCGTTGGCGTTGACCGTTGACGTTTATAGACTGGAAGCGAACTCATGCAGGATCTGATCGAGGTCTTCACTTCCGTGTTGACCAGAGCGGCAAATCGCACTGGGCGTCGAACGTGATCCCGCTCCTCGATTTACGTCGCTACCCGTCCAGTGATATTACGTCATAGGGCAAGCTGGAAGCGGAAAGGGCCCAGGTTCAATGAGCCTTGACGTCCCGGCCTCGTTCCGTGCTCTTTTTGGGGTGCCGGATGTCGTTGCGCAGCGCCTCAAGTTCCTTGTGAACTGCGCTGGCGGCATCGCGTTCGATTTTTCGATAGCGAGCGACCAGGGAGACCCCGAACGGGGTCAGAACTGCGCCGCCTCCGTTTTTGCCGCCCGCCTGCCGCGCGACTGCCGCCTGCCGGCAGATGCGATTTATTTCATCGACGAGATCCCACGCGCGCTTGTAGGACATGTCCATGGAACGTCCGGCAGCCGAAATTGAGCCGCAAGTCCGTATGCTCTCGAGCAGCTGGATTTTGCCCGGTCCTATGCAACTCGTGGGATCGAGATCGATCCGTAAGTTCAGTGAAAGTAGTGGTCTGTTGGACGACGGCCGCATGTCACACTCAACGTGCTCGGAGGATGAGGCTTTATATTAGTCTTTTATAACGTCCATTTCTACGGCCAGGTGCGCCAACGCAAGCTGCGTTGACGAACGGAGGGTTCCACCATCAGCGCTGGAAGCGTTCGCATTGAGCGGGCGATGATCGACCGGACCGAAAGCGCCGCTCGCCAACATAGATCCGTCTGGATACCCTCAACGCGGATCGAATGCGCTCCGGAGGGTGTAGCTCGCCCTGTATTGGAACGGACGAGCTACCTCAGTTCGGCACAATCCGTGTCCTCACCTGAGCGACAGATTCTGCGCGCTCACCTTGCCGCGCGCCTCATCGGTTCTGGCTTCAAACGACACCTTTTGACCTTCTCCCAGACCGTTGAGTCCAGCGCGCTGAACAGCGCTGATGTGCACGAACACGTCATTGCCGCCGCCATCCGGCTGGATAAATCCATAACCTTTCTGGCTGTTAAACCACTTCACTATACCTGTCGACATTCTCTTCTCCGAGGCATCATAAAGAAGCCGCGCCATCCACCGAAGCGAACAGCGCGGCAAGTTCTGCTGGGAACGCAAGCGGCCTGGAACCAAGCCACCACCACCTTGCGGCGGAAACGGACGATGAGATTGTCGTATTCACACATATATATCGCTGAACTTTACAATTGCACAGCAGAATTTCGAGGGGTAGCGCACGTCTTCCGCGGCCCGAGAGCGGCATGATTGCCGCCACAATCATGATCACGCCCCGCCCTTTTTAAGTATGGACATCTCGATATCGATTGCGATATATTTCTCATAATATAACGAATGGAGCGCCAAAGCCGGAATGGAAGCAGGGAGGAAGACGTGTCGCAATTTTCATCGGAATTCACCCGGATGTTATCCGCAGCCCTTGATGACGCTGCCCTGCAGATCCAGTCGGATTCGTCGACCAAGGCATTTATGGCCGAACAGATTCTGAAGGCCGCAGCAAAAGGTGTTTATCGCCGAAAGGATTTGACCGACATCGCTGTTAGAGCAGCTCGTATGGAGGCACTGGTCGTCTCCAGCGAGACATTCAAGCCGAAATAGAAGTTCGCCGCGCCAACTGAAAACTCGACTTCCTCGCCCACTCGGAGGGGTCCAATGGACCGTGCATACGACAATTATTCCGGGCGTCTCCGAGGCAACGACGGTCGCAAACCATCGATGGCGGAGCGTTTCCTGGCCTATGTCAAACGATTCTGTCCGTATTTGAGCTGAGCCCCGGAGCGTATTCACGCTTTTCGCTCGATAGACAGCGCAAGGCCAGAGACGATATATTAATGTCAATATACCGCACGGAGACCAAAAATGCCTGAAGCTGCTTCGAAGGCTACTGTTCCAACTGATGTACGCGAGAAGAATAGCCCGCTTCCACCTGGACCGGGGCGATACGCAATGCTGAAAAAGCTCCTACAGGCGGATCACGCCATAATCGTCGAAAGGTGGATCAATTCACCAGGATTACAGCCGCCAAAGTGAAATGGCGGCCTCACGCCTCCTGAATTAGTTCATTGCAGATCGCCAGCGTCCGACGGGAGCGCTCTTGCCGTCTTAGTGTTTCAAGAGTTGAAACCAGAGCGCTCGCCCTTATAAAGCAAAATTCCGGCCGATGTAGTTATACACATATACCGACAGCACCTACCGATAGCACCGCCGTCAACCATAAAGCGAGCACATAATCTCATCCCACGTAGCGTTGCACCGAGTTTGGCGCGGCTGAACAGAAAATATACGCGCAGATAACCGCCGTATCATTGATCGCAGGACTGCAATCATCGTCGTTCGCATGAGCTGCCTGTGTGTTGCCTTTAAGTCTCACTCGGACCCCTCGCTTCCTTAATAGAGATACGTGGTTGTTGACATCACGGAACTCGATGTATAGCGATAGATACATCGATAGGCTATCGACCGGGGAGCAATCCCGAGTCGTCCTGTTTTTAGATGATCGCCGCTTTTGAGATGTCGCATCGCTCCTTGATGAGGGATGTTCGGCAATCGCGGACTGCTGCGTTCAGTCAAAGACTGCGCGAAACGTTTTTCGAATGTTGTGGCTCAGCGGATCCGAAACCCGCCATGAGAGAGCAACATGGGGGAAGGGTATGAATTATATGAAGGGTTCGCTCCTTGGCTCGACGGCAGGGCTGGTTTTCCTATCTGCTGCCTTGTTTGTCGCCATTCCTCCGAATCTCGCACAGGCACAGGGCGACGAGGGCCAGGGGCATGGCCATGGCCATGCCATAGCTCAGAACGGAGATGTTCACACTGAGGCGAAGCCGCAGACCTGGCCGACATTCAAGGCGACCACGTCAAAGCCGATATTTTCACTCTACGACGCACTCGGGCGACCCGAGAATTTCACGGTCAAGGGCATGTTCCGTGCCCGCGGCGAAGGGCTTGCCAATACGTTTCGCCCGGCGCCTTTCTCGCACGACGACTATATGGCCTCGTTCTTCACCGACATTTTCGCCGAATACAATCTCGGCACGGTGAAGATCGGCGCTGAGCTGTTCGACAGCCGCGGCTACTTCGAACCACAAAACTCGGCGGTCTCCACCACCGACGTGAATGCCTTTCAACTCGGCCAAGCCTATCTCAACGTCGATCTCACCGGCATCTTGCAGGATGGCTCGAGGAGCAGCCTCACCGCCGGCCGGTTCACGAAGGACGTCGGCTCACGCCGTCTCATAGCGCGTCCGCTGTACCGCAACACCATGAACGGCTTCACCGGCCTCTCCTACGACTGGAAAGGCGCCAACAAGGATCAGATGACCCTGCTCTGGACCATGCCGCAGATTCGGTTGCCCGATGACACCCGCGGTATCCGTAACAATACGATCGAGTTAGACTCGGAGAGCCCGGACCTGCAATTGTTCGGCGGTTCCTATACTTTTGCGAATGTGTTCGGCGGATCGTTCGAGGTCTATAGCTACGGCCTGTATGAACGGGATACCGGGACAGGTCCGGGATCGGTGCAGACCCGGAACCGTCGCCTGTTTATCCCCGGTGCGCGGCTGGCACGGAAGAAGAAGCCCGGAGAATTGGACTACGATTTCGAGGCGATCTACCAGATGGGCCGCGCTCGGGAGACGACCGCCGTCACCGATACGCGCGACCTCAGCGTCTCGGCCTTCTTCGTCCATGGCGAGGCAGGCTACACCTTCGCTGCGCCCTGGCGGCCGCGGGTCGCGCTGCAATACGATCACGCCAGCGGCGACAGCAGCAATCCTAATACCTTCACCCGTTTCGACACTCTGTATGGCGTCGCGCGCGAATACAACCCGATGGCTCTCTACAGACCGGTGGGGCGGGCGAACCTGGTCTCACCGGCGATACGCTTCGAGGTGACGCCGAGCCCGGTGTGGGATGCCTTCGTCGCTTACCGCTCGCTTTTCCTGGCGGATCGCACCGACAGCTTCGGCGGCACGCGAGTGCGGGACCCTTCCGGCCAATCCGGCAACTTCGCCGGCCACCAGGTTGAGGCTCGTCTGCGATACTGGGTCGTCCCCGATGCCATGCTGCTCGAAACCGGGGCAGCCTACCTGATCAAAGGCAGATTCCTGAGGGACGCCCCCAACGCGCCCAACACGGCTGACACCTTCTACGGTTATCTCCAGACGAGTTTCTTCTTTTAAAGGCTGCGCCGCCCTGCGTCATCGCAGTATGTCACGATGGTATCCACAACATCACATCGAATGATAATATTTTATTGGACCTTGTGCTCGAGCGGCTTGGCGAGAGCCGCTACGAAATTCTGCTGAATATCTTTATAGTGCGCGGCTCCCACAGATCGCGAAAGGCGGCCGGCGGACGATAAAACCGATGCGTCGCGTGGCGGACGCAAAGCCGGATGGATCGCCTTCTTGGGCTGTGAACACGGCTAACGCCGACTGAAATAACCGAGTGGCTTCTCGTTAACGCCTGGATTCCCGTCTCCAAAGCCGCAGCTTGCGGCAAGATTCGATAAATCCTTTAATCGACGCCGGGCCGTCGAATGAAATCAAGCCTTCGTCCGCTTCGGGATCGACGCCGGCTTTCTTTAGCAGAGGGACTGCCTCCGCAGTAAAGCCGATGAACTTGCAATGAGCAAAAGCGTCCGCGACGAAATCACGGGCCGCGGCTTCGACCATCAGATGCCCTGCACCTTCCGCAGAAAGTAGCAGGACGACCGCATCGAACAGCACCGATGGCCCACCGTCGATCGTGTGGTTGGCCATGATCCAGCTTCCATCCGCGGCTTGGACACCTCCGATCTTTGGCGCGATCACTTCCATCGCCGCGGCCTCCTTCTCGATCGCCGTCATGAGCGTCTTCAGCAACCCGGCGTCGGCGCCGGGGCTCACCAACACGCCTACTTTACGGCCCGCGAAGCTCATCGGACAATTCTCGATGATACTCAACGCGGGCGATGGATCCAGATCATCACGGGGAGCAACGGCAGCCTCGGCAGGCTTCGGCATGGTCCGGATAGCGAGCTTGTCGGCGACCATCTCCGCAAGCCCCTCGTCGATGTTCAACAAATGAGCCACCATCCTCTCGCGGATAAGCGGAGTTTCGACCTTGCTGAGCTCGAATGTCAGTGCCATCGCGATGTGATGCTGCTCGGGCGCCGTCTGACTGATGAAGAACTGGCGGGCCTGGCTATAGTGATCGGCGAAGCTTTCGGCGCGGAGCCGTACTTTTTGACCCTTTTCCAGATCCGTAAAGGAACGAAACCCACCCTGCGGACTTTCGCGCGGCCCTTCGCCGAAGGAATTGGGCTGATAGTTGGCGCGGCCGACAGGATTGCACATAGCCATGTGGCCATCCTGCTGGAAGTGGTGGAGCGGGCATTTCGGTGCATTGATCGGAATATGGGTGAAGTTTGGACTGCCCAGGCGCTTCAACTGGGTGTCGAGATAGGAGAAATTGCGGCCCTGCAAGAGCGGATCGTTGGAGAAATCGATGCCCGGCGGAACATTTTGCGTCATGAACGCAATCTGTTCGGTGTCAGCAAAGAAGTTGTCGGGCATACGGTCGAGCACCAGCCGACCCACAGGCATCGGCTCGAGTAACTCTTCTGGAATGATCTTGGTCGGATCCAACACGTCGAAATCGAAACCGTCGGCAAACGCTTGATCAAATAGCTGCACCCGCAGCTCCCATTCGGGAAAATGGCCGGACTTAATAGCTTGCCAAAGATCGCGGCGGTGGAAATCCGGATCGGCGCCGTTGATCTTTACCGCCTCGTTCCAGACGACAGACTGCAGGCCTAGCTTTGGCTTCCAATGGAATTTGACGAAAGTTGATTCGTCGTTAGCGTTGAGGAAGCGGAATGTATGGACACCAAATCCTTCCATGAAGCGGAAGGAGCGTGGGATGGCCCGATCGGACATGACCCACATGATCATGTGCATCGATTCTGGCGTCAGACTGATAAAGTCCCAGAAGTTGTCATGCGCCGACTGCGCTTGCGGAAATGCTCGATCAGGCTCTTCCTTCACGGCATGGACCATATCCGGGAACTTGATCGCATCCTGAATGAAGAACACCGGGATATTGTTGCCTACGACGTCCCAGTTGCCTTCCTTGGTATACAGCTTGACGGCGAAGCCCCGCACATCGCGAGCCAGGTCGAAGGATCCTTTTGACCCGGCGACGGTCGAGAACCGCACGAAGACCGGAGTCTTCTCGCCGGCGCGCTGGAAGATATCGGCGCGGGTATATTTGGCGAGCGACTCGTAAGTCTCGAAGTAGCCGTGCGCTCCATAGCCGCGGGCATGCACCACGCGCTCTGGGATCCGCTCATGATCGAAATGAAAGAGCTTTTCGCGAAATTGAAAATCCTCGATCAGGCTGGGTCCCCGCTCACCCGCCCTTAATGTGTTCTGATCGTCCGAAATCGGACCGCCTTGGGCGGTCGTCAAGACGGGGACATCGCCTTCGGCAAGCTGATGCAGCTCGCCGCCGTTTCCTCGGATCAGCGTTTGATCATGAATGGTCGCACTTTTCTTCGACGCCCCTTTTGAGGTTTTGGCCATTTGGTTTCCCTCTGAAAATGCGCGCGCTCTGCCCGTCTGTCTCAATGCGGCGGGCGAACCACAGTTCCGGAGGAACAGCGCTATTTGGCAAACGCCGGAGCGAAGCCTTGAGAAGCCCAAACATCCCGCAACGTCGCGGCGGTCACAGGAAGAGCGCAATTCTGGATGGCGCTGTTTGCCGGCACGCTATTGCTTGCGCTACGCTGGGTCCTGATGGGCCTGATCGCGCTGATCGTGGCGGCTCTCTCTTTAGGGTGCATGATTCGGAATCATGCTGCTGGAATGAAAAGGGGTTCGTGATGTCACCAAAATATTCACGCGCGTCGCGTTGCGCCGCCTTGTTCGTCTCCGCAAATCTGCTTTTCACCCCTGTGGCCGAAGCCTGCACACGCGTCGTCTACCATGGCGCCGACGGTGAAGTGATCACGGCGCGCTCGATGGACTGGACGCTCGATGTCGGCACAAATCTCTGGGTCTTTCCACGCGGCATGAAGCGGTCCGGCGAGGCGGGACCGAACTCGATCCGGTGGACGTCGAAATACGGCAGCGTTATCGCCTCCGGTTACGATGTTTCGACCACCGACGGCATGAACGAGGCAGGGCTTGTGACCAACGTGCTATGGCTGGTCGAGTCCTCCTATCCGGAATACGACGGCAAGTCTCCCGCCCTGTCGATCGCAGCCTGGGCGCAATATGTGCTCGACAACTTCGCCACCGTTCAGGAAGCTGTCGATGTGCTGGCAAAGCAGTCTTTTACGATCGTTACGGACAAGGTGCCCGGCCAGGATCGGCTGGCCACACTGCATCTCTCACTCTCTGATGCGACTGGCGATAGCGCCATCATCGAATTTATCGGCGGCAAACAGGTCATCCACCACAGCCGTGACTTTCAGGTGATGACAAATTCACCGATCTTCGAGAAGCAGCTCGCGCTGAACGAATATTGGAAACAGATCGGCGGCACCGTGATGCTGCCGGGCACGAACCGTGCTTCCGACCGGTTTGCTCGCGCCTCCTTCTATGTGAATGCGATCCCCAAGAGCGAGAAGCCGGTCGAGGCGATCGCAAGCGTGTTCAGTGTCATCCGCAATGTCTCCGTTCCGTTCGGTATCAATACGCTCGATCAGCCCAACATCTCCTCGACCCGCTGGCGCAGCGTATCCGACCAGAAACGCAAGCTCTATTTCTTCGAGTCGGTGCTCACGCCCAACATCTTCTGGGTCGACCTGAACAAACTGGATTTTTCCGAGAAAACCGGAAAGGTGTTGAAACTGGATCTTGGTCCCGACCAGACGATCTATTCCGGGGTTGCCAACGATCGATTCAAGGAAGCCAAGCCGTTCAAATTCCTCGGTCTCTGAGCACGCGACTCAGTCCGATCTCGTACTTATCCCCACGGGAAAGAGCCGTTTCCACGGTTCGTCATTGAGTCAAGTGCGCGACTTTTTTAACGGATGTGTCATAGCATCGGACTCCATATTTTCGTCCAACAAAATCCATCATGATGTCTATAAATGACACGCGGGCGCCTGTTGGGCTACAGCCTAGTGAGCTACAGAGACAGGGGGAATCGCCGAGCCTGAGCTACCTAAGACTCGGGTTGAGCCGATAACAGCTCGGGGGAGCGGAATAATTCAGGAACAGGTGCTGCCACAAAGCCCGGCTCTCTCGGAGAGCCCGGCAAGGCGAAGAAATTTTATCGCTGCGGCACGACTGTTTCTGTGTACCGGTTGTGCCGCCATCGGAACCGTTGGCTGGTCACTATGTGAGCCGGCGCATGCGTTCGACCTTTTCGGTCTGTTCGATTCCGACAATCCGCCACCGATCAGCACGACGGCATTGTCGTATCGCCTCGAGATCGAGGCCAGGAGCGCCAACGGCAAGAAGGACGGTGACGCCGCACAGGCGCTACGGGACGCGTCCGCGACCTATCGCCTCAGGCAGGCCCCGCCGACAGACGGCGAAGGTCTCGTGCGCCGCCTGCAGGCCGACATCAATCCAATGCTGGATGCCCTTTGGGGACTTGGACGCTACAATGCGGAGATCGACGTCACGGTCGACGGGATTCCCGTCACGCTCGACGAGACCGATCTTGCCGCCGCGGTACATCGGGCGGAGAGCTTTCGCAATCGGGGGATCATTCCCGTCAAGGTCGTCGCGCGGCTCGGTCCGGTATTCAAGCTGCGCGCCGTTGATGTCGATTATCCGCGCGAGATGATCCCGCAGCGGCTGCCGCGCCGCGCCTTCCCGCTGAAGCCCGGCGATCCGGCGATCTCCGCCAACCTGCGCGCCGCGCAATTGAAGCTCATCGACTGGTTTCGCAGCAACGGTCATCCGCTCGCGAAGGTCGCGGACGTGAAAGCCACCGTGGATCATGCGGCCACCGCGATGGATTTTCGGTTGCGGGTCGAAGCCGGTCCCAAGGCCGGCATCGGCCATGTCGCGATTTCAGGTGGCGGGGATATCGATCCGCGCGTGGTCGCCACCCATGTCCATCTGCGCGAAGGCGAGCCTTATTCGCCCGAGCGCCTCGTGCTGATGAAGACCTCGATCGCCAGGATTCCGGCGATCGGCGGCATCCGCATCCGCGAGGGCGACGAGCTCGACGCCAACGGCAACGTGCCGATCTTCATCGACGTGACCGAGAGGCCGAAACACGCGGCAGGTTTATCGGCGCGATATTCAACCATCGACGGCCCCGGCGTCTCCACCTATTACGAGCATCGCAACCTGTTCGGCAACGCCGAGCGCCTGCGGCTCGATGCATCCGCCTCGCTGTTGCGGCGACTCGACGGCTCCTCCTCCTTGAACTTCGGCGATATCCGCGCCTCCGATTTCGGCGGACGGTTCACCGCGACTTTCCTCAAGCCGGGGCTTTACGGCACGCCCAACGACCTCCTGGTCGAGGCCACCGCCTTTCGCGAGCGCGTCGGCAACAACGACCTCGGCGGCTACACTAACGATGCGGTGCGTGGCACCGTCGGCGTGATCCACCGCTTTTCGGAGATGGCCTGGGTTCAGGCCGGCCTCCAGGTTGAGCGGTCGCAATCGCAGGACGTGCTCGGGCGGGTCGATGCGACGCTGATCGGCGTCGCCACCAGCGGACGCTATGATACAACCGACAACCTGCTCGATCCGACGCGCGGGGTGCGCCTCGCCGCGACAATGAATGCCTATTCGAAGCTGATGGGCTCGACGATCGATCTCTATGAAGCGCGGATCGCGGGCTCGACCTACTACGCACTCGACGAAGATGCCAACTATGTGCTGGCGGGCCGGTTGGCGGCAGGCTCACTCGGTGGCGCGCCGCTGGCCCGCATTCCGGATGCGCACCGCTTCTTCTCCGGCGGCGGCGGCTCCGTCCGCGGGTTCATTTTCAATACGATCTCGCCGATGATGTTCGGCAAGATCATTGGCGGCCGCAGCCTGGTCGAAGGCTCCGCCGAGATGCGGGTGAAGGTCACGCCGACCATCGGCGTCGTGCCGTTCGTCGATTTCGGTACCGCCTCCAGTTCATCGCTACCGAACTTCGACGACTATGTCGGCTACGGCGCGGGCATCGGCCTGCGTTATCTCACACCGGTCGGGCCGATCCGCCTCGATGTTGCGACACCGTTGAACCCCCGCCCCGGCGACAGCCGCTGGGCCATCTATGTCAGCATCGGGCAGGCGTTCTGATGCGCGCGCGGCGAACCATCTTCCTCGCCGCCGCCGCAGCGCTCGCACTCGCCGGCGTCACGGCGGCCGGCGTCGCCGTCTACAAGATGATCGGAGGAGCCGGCGACAATCAGCAGGACCTGCTCGCCGGCCTGGTGTCGCGGACGCTCTCCACGCCGGCCACCCAGGTGCATATCGGGGCTGTGGATGGCGCATTATCGTCCGACGCCACGATCCGCGACGTAACCATCACCGACAAGGAAGGCACCTGGTTGAAGCTCGATCGGGCCCGCCTCGTCTGGCGGCGCACCGCGCTGCTGCTGGGACGGCTGGAGATCGATCGTCTCGAGATCGGCACGCTCGAGATCCGCCGCAAGCCGCTCGCCGCCGACCAGCCCGTCACAGAGTCAGAGCAGCCTGCCGCGGAGAGCGACCAGTCCGACACCGAGCAGAACGCCGCCGCACAGCCGGGGCCATCCGCAGCGACGTCAAGTCAGCCTATTCTGCCGAACCTTCCGGTAAAGGTACAGGTAAAGGCTTTCGACCTGCATGCGCTGGTGCTCAGCGAGCCGGTTCTAGGCGAGGCCGTAAGCATTGCCGCGACCGGAAACACCGAACTGGGCTCGCCGTCGGAAGGGCTCATCTTCAATCTCGACGCAACCCGCAAGGATTCCCCGGGCCGCTTCAAGGTGGCGCTTGCCTTCGTACCGAAGGGCAACGCCCTCACCCTCGACGTTACTCTCGACGAGCCATCCCATGGACTCTTATCCAAGCTCGGCCGGTTTCCCGACGAGCCGCCGATCGCCTTCGCGCTTCGCGGCAAGGGTACGCTCGACAGCTTTCGCGGCGCGCTGAAATTCCAGGCCGGCCCCACCATCGATGCGACCGGCTCCATCATGCTTGACCGGGACGGGACCGGCCGCGTGCTCGCGACCCGGATCAACGGTCATCTCGGACCATGGCTGCCGCCGCTTGCCGCCTCCGTCTTCGCCGGCGAAACCAGGCTCGATAGCGCCACACGCATCGGCGACGACGGCAGCGTCGTCATGGACGGGTTGACCCTCACCAGCCGTCTCGCCCGCCTCGAAGCGAAGGGCGCGCTCGGCGCTGACAAGATGATGGATTTCTCGGCGACTGTTCGCTCGCTGCCGAGCAACGGCGACGTCACCGAAACCGATCACGGCTCGATCCGCAGCCTCACCTTCGACGGCCGCGTCAACGGCCCGACGAAGGCGCCCCGGGTTTCGGCGAAGCTCGCGGTGTCCGGTGCCCGCTTGCCCGACGGCAGCCTCGACGCGCTCGAAGCCTCGATCAACGTCGCTCCAGACGCCGAACTCAGCGACCTCGCCACGACCATCGCGATCGATGCCAACCTGCGTGCTTCCGGCATTGCGCTACGGGACCCTGCTCTCGCGGCAGCGATCGGCGACAGCGTATCCCTCGTGCTGAAAGGCACAACGGATCTCGGCGGCGAGGCCAAGATCGAGCGGCTGGAAGTCGGCACCTCCACAGTTCAGACTACTTATACGGGCGAAGCCAGCCGGGACCGTCTGCGCGGTCACGCGACCGGCACCGTGCCCGATCTCGGCCGCTTCGACGGCCTTGCCGGGTTGAATCTTGCGGGCGCGGTGAAGCTGGACCTCGATCTTGACGGTGACCTTCAACGCGGCCGCATCGACGCCAAGCTCTCCGGCACCGGTGACCGCTTCGCCACCGGGCTTCCGGCGCTCGACGGACTTGCGGGGCCACGCGTCACCCTCGCCGCCGATTTTTCATCCGGCGGCAACGATACCTACACGGTCCGCGCGGCTTCGCTGGACGGCGCCCATGTCGCGGTTCGCGCCAAGGGAAGCCTAACCCGCGAAGCCAGCGACCTCGCGGCGCGTATCGAGCTTCCGAATCTCGCGGCTGGCGATGTACGCCTGACCGGCATGGCGTCGCTCGACGCGGGGTTGACCGGAGGACTCGCGCATCCCGGACTATCGCTCACAGCGGCGCTGGATCGCGCGACGGCGATGCAGCGACCGATCCCGCATCTGGGGCTCACAGCGACGGTCTCCGACATCAACGGGCCTTGCGCCATCGACGTCAGGCTCGACGGCACCATTGACGGCAAGCCGGCACGCGGCATCGTCCAGGCGAGCCGCCGTCCGATGGAGCGCGACACAGGCACCAAGGCCGATCAGGATGCGCGCGACAAGCCCGCGCCTGCCTTCGCGGGCTGGGACGCCAGCACCATCGACATCACCATCGGATCGGTGTCGCTGAAGGGCGCGGGCGCGATCGACGCGCAAAACCTCGCGCGCGGACAGCTTCGCTTCGCGGCCGGCTCGCTGGCGGACATCGCACCGCTTGCCCTCATCGACCTCGCCGGCGCGGCTTCACTCGACCTTGCGCTGTCTGACGACAGCGGGCGGCAGTCCGTCCGCCTTGCCAGCAAGGGCACGGGGCTTCGGGCCGCCGCCACGGAGATCCGGAACTTCGATCTGCGTGCCGAGGGCGACGATCTCTACAGCCATCCGGTGCTCAACGCGGATGCCCGGATCAACGGCGCCGAGATCGGCGGCCAGACCATCGCGAGCGCAACCCTAATCGCGAAGGGCAACGCCGACGCGAGCACAATCAACTTGTCGGCCAAAGCCGCCGGCTTCAATCTCGATGCCGCGGGCGTGTTGATGCCGAAGGAGCGCATCCGGTTCGACCTCAACCGCTTCACCGCGAAACGCGGTGCCAGGACGATCGCCCTGCAGAGGCCTGCGAGCTTCACGCTCAACAACGACACCATGCGGATCCAGCATCTGGCGATCGGGATCGGCGGCGGCCGCTTTACGCTCGACGGCACGGCCGGCAAGGTGCTCGACCTCAAGGCCGCGGCGAGCGCGGTCCCGCTCGCCGAAGCCGATGTCGCGGTGCCTGGCCTCGGCCTCGGCGGCACGCTCGATGCGTCGGCCGAAATCGGCGGTTCCGCAAGCGCGCCGACAGGACAGTACAAGATCGCCGTCAAACGGCTCACGGCGCCGCAAACAAGGAACGCGGGCGTGCCGCCGATCGATATCACTCTCGACGGCCGTCTCGAAAAGACCCGCACAAAGCTCAACGCCACGGCCTCGGCAGGCAAGGCCGGCACCTTCACGGCGGCCGGCACCATACCGTTCGACGTCTCCGAGACGATCGCACTGACGGCAAAAGGCCGGCTCGATGCCGCCGTCGCCAATGCCATGCTGTCGGCTTCCGGCCGCACCGTTTCCGGAATCGTGCAGCTTGATGCCCGCGTGAACGGCACACGCGCCAGGCCTCAGGTCGGCGGCTTTGCCGCCATGAGCGGCGGCAGCTTCCGCGATAACCAGACG
The DNA here is from genome assembly GCF_000152905.1 of Nitrobacter sp. Nb-311A. Lineage (GTDB taxonomy): Bacteria > Pseudomonadota > Alphaproteobacteria > Rhizobiales > Xanthobacteraceae > Nitrobacter. The sequence continues at coordinate 78,348 of NZ_AAMY01000005.1, read as the reverse complement.
GGAATGCGGTTCGACGCCATCGAGGCAAAGCTCACCGCCGAAGGTGAGCGCCTATCCATAGAGCGGCTGAGCGCGACGACCCCCAACGGCGGCGTGCTGTCCGGCTCCGGCCAGGTCCGCATCGCGCCCGATGCGGGTTTTCCCGGCACGGTCTCGATCCGCGGGCAACAGGCGACGCTCGCGGCGAGCGCGCTGGCGACCGCTCGGGCGAATCTTGATATCAACGTCACCGGCGCGCTTGCGCGCGATCCGAAGATCAGCGGCCGCGTCGATCTCACCCATGTCAGCGTCGATATTCCAGAGCGCCTGCCCTCGACGCTGAAGCCGATCGACGGCATCGACCATGTCAACGCCACGGGCCAGGCCGCCATCCGGCTCGCGGCGGCGCGCAAGGCGCAAGCCGCAGAGAGGAGCAATGGCAAGGGACGTCAGGCGCTTTTCAACGCCGCACTCGACGTCACCGTCTCGGCGCCGAACCACGTTTTCGTGCACGGCCGTGGCGTGAACGCGGAACTTGGCGGCTCTCTTCACGTCGGCGGAACGACCAACAAACCCTTGCCGAAAGGCGCATTCTCGCTTTATCGCGGCAAGATGACGGCACTCGGAAAGACGCTGAATTTCACCAGAGGAAATCTCTCCTTCAACGGGGACCTTGCGCCTGAACTCGATTTCGCGGCCGAGATAGAAGCCTCCGATATCACCGCGCAGATCGGGATCTCGGGCCCGGCGGCCGCACCGGCTTTCGTCTTCACATCGCGACCGGAGTTGCCGCAGGATGAAATCCTGTCACGCATCCTGTTCCAGAAGGCGTCAGGCAACCTGACGACGGCGCAGGCCCTGCAACTCGCCCAAGTTGCGGCCCAGTTCGCAGGCGGCGGCGACGGCGTGCTGGACCGAATGCGCCGCTCGCTCGGCGTCGACAGTCTGGATGTCGGCGTCGGATCGGGAGGCGGCCCAATGGTCGGCGCGTCCCGCGCGATCGGCGACAGGCTGAGCGTCGGAGTCCGAACCGGCGCGAGCGCCAGCCAGTCCGGACTCTCGGCCAATGTGGACGTGACGCGTCATATCCGGGTGGAATCCGATGTCGATGCGAGAGGCGCGACATCGATGGGAGTCGGCATGAAGTTCGAATGGTGACGAGACTGATCAACCCTACGGTTGATGCATTTCGCCATCTCGCTCTCCACATCTGCGAAATCGAAAGTATGTTCCCGAAATCGGCCGGTCAGGCCTTTCTTGTCCTTCAAGACAACCCTTGGTGCAGGGAAGTTCTGGAATCATGGCGCACACTCATGTTTCGCACTCGACGATGGCTTCTCTCGCAACAGCGACAACGTGTGCTGCGCGATCATCAACTCCTCGTCAGTCGGTATGACGTAAACCGGGATGCGACTATCGGAACCGGATATCAGGCGCATGTGACGGGAATTCCCGATGGGATCAAGCGTAACGCCAAGCCATCTCAGTTGATCGACGATATGCGCCCGAATACGCATCGAGTTTTCGCCGATACCGGCTGTAAAGACGAAAGCGTCGAGCCCCTGCAGCGCAGCAGCAAGCATGCCGGCGTTGAGCCCAATCCGGTAGACGAAATAATCGATCGCGAACTTCGCGTTAAGATTCTCGCTTGCCTCCAGTTCGCGCATATCGTTGCTGACACCCGAGAGCCCTTTCAATCCGCAATCCCGGTAAAGGAAATTTTGTGCTTTGGCGGGCGACATGCCCTTCTCTGAGATCAGATAGAACACGATACCAGGATCGATTTGTCCTGGACGCGTTCCCATGGGTATCCCGTCGAGCGCAGTGAACCCCATCGTGCTCTCGACACTGCGTCCACCCATTAATGCGCACATCGAGGCTCCGCTACCGAGATGCGCAACGATCACCCGCCGCTTGGCGATTTCGGGAGCGACATGCGGCAAAGTCTTCGCGATATATTCATAGGATAGGCCGTGAAATCCGTAACGCCGCACGCCCTCGGCATAAAATTGATATGGAATTGCATAGCAGTCAGCGACAGCGTCATGCGTGCGATGAAACGCCGTGTCGAAACAAGCCACCTGCGGGAGAGCTGGAAAATTAGCGAGAATCGACCGGATCGGAGCCAGATTGTGCGGCTGATGAAGCGGGGCCAGCGCCACGAGCCGCTCCAACCGCGCTACAACGCCATGGTCGATCAGCACCGGCCGGACGAAGTCCGGACCGCCATGAACCACGCGATGACCAACCGCAATTGGACTAATGCGGCGCTCGTCCCGCAGCCATCCGCCGGCGACCTCCATTGCTGCTGGAAGATCCGAAACCGATTCTTTCGGATAGGTGCGGTCGGTCAAAGGTTCGTTGTCAGCACCGCTCGCCCGTAGGCGAGGACGAGTGCCAATGCCATCGAGCTGGCCCTTGATCTCACGCCGCAGCTCTCCCTCTCCATCCACGGAGAAGACCTGAAACTTGGCGCTTGATGAACCTGCATTGACGATGAGGATGGTATCCATGACGATCACGCGGCAATTGTTGGAGCCGGCTGGCGCCTTGCATTCGCATAAAGAGCCGCGACCGCACAGGACGCCATCCGAGCGCGCGCCGAATCTGCACGAGGCGTCGAAACGACAGGCGCCCGGGCACCGAGCACAATACCCGCACTGTCTGCCTTGGCGAAGTAGGCGAGATTCTTCGCCAGCATATTGCCGGCTTCGAGGTCCGGAACGAGCAGTATCTGTGCCCGGCCCGCAATATCGGACCTGATGCCCTGATCCGTGCAGCCTCCACATCGATCGCATTGTCGAAAGCAAGAGGTCCGTCGAGCACGCCGCCGGTGATCTGCCCTCGATCGGCCGTTTTGCACAGTGCCGCCGCCTCGATCGTCGACGGGATACCGCGGAGTAACGGCCTCGACCGCCGACAGGATCGCCACGCGCGATAACTTCCCGAATCTGGTTTGTGTGTACAGATCAATGGCATTCTGAATGATATCCCGCGCGGCGGCAACGAGCACCGGCCACATCTGCATCGCAGTCCGGCGACCGTTGTCCGTCACGGGAATGTCGGTCGTGCCGTTGTGCCGGACATTGAGGCTCCACGCTGTCTCCCCATGTCTAATCTCCAATCGCGAAAACGTTCATTCCGGCTTCGCCAGCGGGTTTAGACGTTGTCCGCCTCGGTCGAGCGAACGGCCGCAGAAGCAGCCTGCTGTCCCCATCTCCAGCCAGTGATCTCCGGCATATCGTCCCCATACCGGACGATGAAGGTCCTGTGGTCGATGAGCTTGTCGCGAATGGCCTGCTTGGCATAGGCAGCGCGCGATCCGAGTTTTGGTACGCGATCGATTACGTCGCTGACGAGGTGGAAGCGATCTAGCTCGTTGAGCACGCACATGTCGAACGGTGTCGTAGTGGTGCCCTCTTCCTTGTAGCCTCGCACATGCACGTTGTCGTGGCTCGTGCGCCGGTATATCAGCCTGTGAATTAGCCACGGGTACCCGTGGAACGCGAAGATGATCGGCTTGTCGACCGTGAACAGCGTGTCGAAATCATGATCAGACAGACCGTGCGGATGCTCGCTCGGGGGTTGCAGCTTCATCAGATTGACGACATTGATGACGCGGACCTTTAGATCGGGCGCGTATCTTCGAAGGAGGTCTACGGCGGCGAGCGTCTCCAGCGTTGGCACGTCACCACAGCAAGCCATTACGACATCGGGCTCGCCGCCGTGGTCGTTGCTGGCCCATTCCCAAATTCCCAATCCAGCTTCGCAATGCCTGACAGCTTCGTCCATCGTCAACCATTGAGGAGCGGGCTGCTTCCCCGCGACGACGACGTTGACGTAGTTTCGGCTGCGCAGACAGTGATCAGTGACCGAGAGCAAGCAATTAGCGTCTGGCGGGAGATAGACGCGGATGACCTCAGCTTTTTTATTAATGACGTGATCGATAAACCCGGGATCTTGATGGCTGAAGCCGTTGTGGTCCTGGCGCCAGACGTGACTCGACAATAAGTAGTTCAGCGATCCGATAGGCCGTCGCCATGGTATTTGATTGCAAACCTTCAGCCACTTGGCGTGCTGATTGAACATCGAGTCAATGATGTGGATGAACGCCTCATAGCAAGAGAAAAAGCCGTGCCGGCCGGTCAGGAGGTAGCCCTCGAGCCAACCCTGGCATTGATGCTCGCTGAGCATTTCCATAACCCGCCCATCGGGCGCGAGATGATCATCCCAGGGATAGGTGCTTGCGGCCCAGGCACGATTGGTGACTTCGAGCACATCCTGCCAGCGGTTCGAGTTGTTTTCGTCCGGACTGAAGAGCCGGAAATTCCGGGTCTCCATGTTTAGCTTCATGACATCGCGAAGGAACCGGCCCATGACTCTCGTGGATTCGGCGGTTTCGGCGCCCGGTGCGGTCACGTCGACAGCGTAATCGCGGAAATTTGGCAGCCGCAATTCGCGCAGGATCAACCCGCCATTGGTATGCGGATTGGCGCTCATGCGACGCGCACCTCGCGGGGCGAGATCGGCCAACTCGGGGCGGAGTTGGCCGCTGTCATCGAACAGCTCTGAAGGCCGATAGCTCTTCATCCACTCTTCGAGAAGACGGACATGAGCCGCGTTCTGATGCATCTCGCCCATCGGCACCTGGTGCGATCGCCAGTAATCCTCGGTGCGCTTGCCATCAATTTCTTTCGGACATGTCCAGCCTTTGGGTGTGCGGAGCACGATCATCGGCCATAATGGACGTTCCACGAAGCCATCCTTTGCAGCGGATTTAATGCGCCGAATTTCCCCGACAACCTTATCCATGGTTGCAGCCATCAACTCGTGCATTTTCTCGGGCTCATCCCCCTCCACGAAATACGGCGTATAGCCGTAGCCGCGAAACAAGTGATCCAACTCATCATGACTGATGCGCGCGAGAACACAGGGGTTGGCGATCTTGTAGCCGTTCAGGTGGAGTATCGGCAAAACCACCCCATCGCTCGCCGGGTTCAGGAACTTATTGGAATGCCAGCTGGTTGCCAGCGGCCCTGTTTCCGCTTCGCCGTCGCCGACGACACAGGCCACGATTAAATTGGGGTTATCGAAGGCTGCTCCGTAGGCATGCGAAAGTGCGTAGCCGAGTTCGCCGCCTTCGTGAATCGAACCAGGGGTCTCCGGTGCGACGTGGCTCGGGACACCGCCCGGGAAAGAGAATTGGGTGAATAGTCGCTTCATTCCCTCTTCATCGGGAGAAATGTTCGGATAGACCTCGCTATAGGTCCCCTCCAGGTAGGCGTTCGCGACCAGCCCGGGACCACCGTGTCCGGGACCTGTGATGTAGATTACGTCGAGGTCGTGCTTGTTAATCACCCGATTGAGGTGAACATAAATGAAATTCAGGCCTGGCGTCGTTCCCCAGTGGCCGAGAAGTCTCGGCTTGATGTGATCCTTTGTGAGCGACTGCTTAAGCAGCGGGTTATCGTAAAGATAGATCTGACCGACCGAAAGGTAGTTGGCCGCCCGCCAGTACGCATTCATTAACGTCCGCTCTTTGTCGGAAAGCGTACTTGCCATCTCCTACCTCCCTGATCACAGCGTTACCTGCAACGTTGCACCTGTTGTCATGTTGCCATTGTCGGTCCTCACCTGGCGGCTCCGATCCGCATCTTCATCGCGCTCGCCCTCCACCAGCATTGCTTCCGTGCCGATAGATTATCGCTGTGACTCGGGCGCGGAATTTGGCCGTCCTTCCGCGCCTTTCGATGGTCATCCAAAGCCGGGCTGCTATTTTGATCTAGATCAAGAGCTGCCGATGACACTGCAAAAGCCACGGCGTTCATAACCTGTCTCGCCAAAATCGGCGCGCTCGCGGGCATCTGCCTCTACAGCTCACCATTTAAAATCACTTCCTTGAAAAAATGGAGTCCGGCCAGACTGATGAGCGCGGATTGTCAGCGTCAATGAACGCAACGAACAGGGTTCGGAGTGACCTTCAGGCGAGGATGTCAACAGCGACTCCCCCCGCAAAGATTATGGGTCTTGTTTTTTCGTCTATTCTCATGGCCGGGCTTCTCGAATTAGATGAGAACGCCGTCCTTTAGAAATTCGTCCGCAGCATCATGAACGAATGCCCAACCTATTTTATCGAGCGCGAGATTGGCCTGCCTATCGAGGCGCAAGATCGTCCCATCGAAGAAAGCGACTTCCGCGACATGAAGACCTTCTGCGCCGTTGTCGCCTATGCAGATATCGTCGTCGCGGAGAGCAGGTTCTCCAACTTGGCGGTGCAATCCGGGCTGCATAGAAGTACGCCGATCGTCGCAGGCATCACTCTACTTGCGTGGCCATCTGACGGTCTGTGGCAAAGATCAGGGAAACAACCTCCGCCAAGATGACGGATCGTCGCATGGTTTCTCCGGCGATCTTTCCAATATGATCACAGGGCCGGGAGGCGTCCGGCTAGGGGCTGCCGGTCGACCCCCAATGTTGGTACCAGGCCGGCAGTCCCGATCCAGAGGATTATATCAGAGTAACGGACCAATGGACGCCAATTGACCCATCTGAAGGGCGACGACAGCGAAGCAAGCGCTCACCGCCTGACGCTCCCTCCGCCAGGATTTTCTATTTCTTCGGTAGCTTGCGCTGGGCAGCAGGAAGTGCGTAGTTCGCGACTATGAGCATTGTGTGAAGTTGATCCTGAACGGCTTCGATGTCATCGAGGTCGGTCGCCGCCTTTATCATCTTTTTGATAGAGATCAGTGCCTCGTGTTCGTTCATCAAGCCCTCTTATCCGCTGAACATAACCTGGCAGGTCCGTGGAGGATGCAGGCTCATCAGATCGGCAGTCCCGTACCGCTCGAACCAAATCCCGAATTCTGACCCCCGCTTATTACGTGCCTGGGGTGATGAAGGTCAGATTTGCCACGAGCACTTCCCCGATTAACGGACCGGCCCTTAATCCAGTAAAAAGTTGCAATTATTACCGGCACAGCGAGCGCCAACCACGAGATGGCATCCCAAAGATGATCGCCCAATAGAGCAAACGTCAACCCTGCCGTGGTGATAACTGCTATGAAAACAGGCCCACGAAAAACTTCCCAAACCGTTCTATGGACAACTTTCTGGCGGGGGATGTGGATTTGAGTCATTCAATACTCGCGCTTCGGATCAGCTATCCGAGGTATGCTGCGGGACGCACGATCGATCACAAAGGTTCGTTTCTTGATGACCCACAGGTAAAGGCCACTCAACAGGATGATGATCGTAATAATATCGAAAAGCGCCCAGATGATTTTTAGAGGCAATTCTCCATAGTCTCCAAAATGGAGCGGACGTGAAACCTGCAAGACCTTGAGGTACCAAGGAACCTGCGGCGCCACCATGCTTGACGCGTCGTTTGCATCGACCAGAATGGGTTCCCGCATCCGCGCCGTGAACGGCGTGCTGCCCTTGGTTCCCACGATAAGATGTTGCGGGCTTCCAAACCGGCCAGAGGTTGGCATAATAATCTGCGTGATGATCCGGTCAGGGAATTTCTCTCGCACATTATCAACGACTGTTTGAATGGACGGAATCTGCGCGACCGGTTTGCCTGCATGGGGAGCAAGCAGGGTTGGTAGGTATTGAGCACGCCAGAGATCGGACAACGGAGTCGCAAGCGTGTTGATCGTGCCCGTCAACCCGACAACCAGCGCCCAGGCTACGGTCACGATGCCCAGGAGATTGTGCCTGTCCAGCCACTTCACGCGGGAGAATGTGGGACGAATTGAGCCGAAATCCAGCCGCCTCATGAACGGCCAGTAAACGACAATGCCCGATACGATCGAGACTACGAAAACAAGACCCATCACGCCGAGAAAAAGCTCGCCCGGCAGACCGACGAACATATCCCTGTGAATACGTAATATGATGTTCATGACGTCCAAACGCGGCACCTCCTCTCCCAGCACTTCAACGGTCCGTGCATCGAACGTCGTGCGCTTGAACATACCGGGGAGCGGGACTGCCGTCGGTGATGTGGCAATGCTCACCACCGGCTCCGTCTGGCTTGGCTGTAAAAAAAGAATGAATTGGCCAGGGTATAGTTTCTGGGCAGCCTCGATCACACGATCCAGCGATGCCCGGGGCGTATCCGCTGCCATCGCGGGCGCGGCAATTTCCTCCTCAAATAGATCATCAATCTCATGATGAAAGATGAGCGGCAGGCCGGTCACGCATAGCATCAGCAAAAACAGCATGCTGACGAGCGATGTCCATGTATGGATGCGGGACCATAATTTGATCGTCATTTGCGCATCAGAACTTAAAGGTGACCGACACTAAATAGATTCGAGGAACTGCCTCGCTACGCCGACGCCCGGCGATATATCGCGCAAAAGCCGAGGATTCGCGATGTGACGCCGATGGCATCGTTGTATTCGATTTAGGGCAAAGAGGAAAGCGCTCGCGGCGAGCAAGTAAACCCTGTGCCTTGCCGGCAGATGCACGTCATGGTGGCAAACCATCATGGCAAGCGGGGAGGTGTCGGATTATACGGCGTGAAGATTAAAACGATTCTAGATCGTAACGACTGTCACGCCGTTTTCGTCGCCTATTCTCGCAGGCTTCCAAGAAGTGATGCTGTGCTTACCACGAGTACCTTAGCACCCCTTTGCCGGCATAGCTCTCCATCCGGTTGGAGAACTCGCCTTCAAAGGTGCCGGCGCGACCGTGAATCCGTTCTCACGCGACGGCTTTCCCGCTTTTACGATTCCTCACGGAGCGCGCACGTCCCAACCGCCCGGAGAGAGATGGCCGAGTCCATCTCTCTCCATATACGCATGTATGATGCGCGGTTCGGCGCGGCCGATCATCCGCGCGAACGCGATTGCCTCGCGAGTTAACGCATCAGCCTGGCCGCCTCCACCATGTTGACAAGCGCCGGCCTGACCTCTTCCCACTTGCGGGTCTTGAGTCCGCAATCCGGATTGATCCAGATCTGCCTGTCGGAAAGGCGCTGGCGCGCAAGTTTGAGCAGGCTGGCCATCTCATCGACCGCCGGCACGCGCGGGGAGTGGATGTCATAGACGCCGGGACCAATCTCGTTCGGGTACTTGTAGGTCTTGAAGGCGTCGAGCAGCTCCATCTTGGAGCGCGACGTCTCGATCGAGATGACATCCGCATCCATCGCCGCGATCGCGTCGATGATATCATTGAACTCCGAATAGCACATGTGAGTGTGAATCTGCGTGGCGTCGTCGACGCCGCTCGCGCACAGACGGAAACATTCGACCGCCCAGTCGAGATACGCCTTCCATTCGGACCGGCGCAGCGGCAGTCCTTCGCGCAGTGCCGCCTCGTCGATCTGGATCATCGACGCGCCGGCTGCTTCCAGATCCGCGACCTCGTCGCGGATGGCGAGCGCGATCTGCCGGCAGGCGAGGCTGCGCGGCACGTCGTCACGCACGAAGGACCAGTTGAGAATGGTGACGGGGCCGGTGAGCATGCCCTTCATCGGCTTCACAGTCAGGGACTGCGCGTATTTCCACCAGCCAACGGTCATCGGCCTGGGCCGGGACACGTCGCCGAACAGGATCGGCGGTCGAACGCAGCGCGAGCCGTAGCTCTGCACCCAACCGTGCTTGGTGAAAGCGAATCCCGATAGCTGCTCGCCGAAATACTGCACCATGTCGTTGCGCTCGAACTCGCCGTGCACGAGCACGTCAAGGCCGATGTCTTCCTGCCAGCGAATGGTTCGCGCCGTCTCCTCCTGCAGGAACTTCTCGTAATCGGCATCGCTCAATGTACCTTTGGCGTGAGCTGAACGCGCCTTTCGAACCTCAGGGGTCTGCGGGAACGAACCGATCGTGGTGGTCGGGAACGACGGCAGGCCGAAGCGCTCGCGCTGCACCTTAGCGCGGTCGGAGAAGATGCTTTTGCGCCGGGCCATGTCTGCCGTGACCGCCCTGATTCGAGCCGCGACAGTGGCGTCGTTGACTTTCGGCGACGTCTTGCGCGCCGCAGCCGCGTCTGCCGACGTTTTCAGGGCGTCGGCGACCGAGGCGCGGCCCTTGGCGAGCGCCTCGCCGAGCGTAGCTAGTTCACCCATCTTCTGAACGGAGAAGGAAAGCCAGCTCTTCAACTCCGCGTCGAGATCATTTTCCAGCGATACGTCGATCGGCACATGCAGAAGCGAGCAGGATGGGGCGACCTGCACGCGATCGGCGCCGCGTTCGGAGACGATGGGCTCCAGGCGGTCGAGCAAGGCGGGAAGGTTGGCGCGCCAGATATTGCGGCCGTCGATGACGCCGAGCGACAGAACCAGATCGTGCGGCGCCTTTGCCGCGACCGACTCGAGCTGGTCCGGAACGCGAGCGAGATCAATGTGAAGTCCCGTGACCGGCAGCGACAATGCGGCATCCAGGTTGTCGCCGAGCCCGCCGAAATAAGTGGTCAGCATGATCTTCAGCTTCGGCAGCGCGTCAGCGAGCTGTTCGTATGTCGCGCGCATCGCCCTGCGGGTCGCATCGTCGAGATCGAGAACGAGGCAGGGTTCGTCGAGCTGTACCCACTCGGCGCCCTCCGCCGCCAGGCGCTTGAGCACATCGATATAGACCGGAAGCAGGTCAGGAAGCAGCGACAGCGGATCGAGATTCGCGTCCTTGCTCTTGCCGAGCTTCAGATAGGTGACGGGACCGAGCAGCACCGGCCGGGTCTGGTAGCCGAGCGCCTTGGCCTCGCGATATTCGTCGACGGCCTTGAGCGAGGACAGCGCAAAGCGTTGGCCCTTGCTGAACTCGGGGACCATGTAATGATAATTGGTGTCGAACCACTTGGTCATTTCCTGCGCCGGCGCACCATGCGCATGACCGTCGCCCTGATGACCATGCGCACAGGCCGCATCGTCATTTCCGCCCTGAGCGCCTCGCGCCATCGCGAAATAGGTCACGAGCGGCACTGGCCCGCTTTTCCATCCGTAAACTTCCGGGATCGCTCCCACCATGACGCTGGTGTCGAGCACATGATCATAGAGAGTGAAATCGTTCGACGGGATGACGGTGACGCCCAGCGACTTCTGGCGCGCCCAGTTCGCAGCGCGCAATCCAGCCGCCGCTTCAAGCAATGCGGATTCGCTTGATTTGCCGGACCAATAGCTTTCGAGCGCGATCTTCAACTCGCGGCGCGGACCGATGCGCGGCGTGCCGAGCGTAGCCACAGGAAGAGGAGAGGAAACAGACACTGGCTTTACCCCATGTGTTGGGGGCTGGGCCTTAGCGACGCGGCATGGGAATCCTGGCGGCGCGCCGCCATCGAGACCGCAAGCGCACCACCGGGACACCCCGCCCGAGGACGACTATGTTGTCGGGGCAGGTCTCCTGGCTCGCGGGTCTCGGCTTTGGTCCGGCCTTCCCGGGACAATACCCAGTGGCATGATGGACCACGGCTCACCGCTTACAGTTGCGGGGGCAGCGCCGGCTTTATCCGAAGACACACCGGCTTCCCTCTTAGCTCCGGGCGTGAATCGTCCCGGAGAACCTCGACCACCCATCCTATGGGCCAGCGTCCACCGGCCGTCAACCTGCGCGGACGAATCTTATGTCGCGTCCGGTTCCTTGCCCTGCCGGTAGAATTGCGTCCCGATCACGATCGGCGCCCGGCCATGATTCCGGCGATGCTGATTGGTGTCGCGCAGCGAATAGACGCAGCCGCAATACTCCTGCTGATAGAATTGCTCGCGCTTGCTGATCTCGATCATCCGCTGCGCGCCGCCGCCCTTGCGCCAGTTGAAGTCCCAGTATGACAGACCGTCATAGCGTCCTGCCGCGCGATGGCCGCAGTCGTTGATCTGCGCCATGTTCTTCCACCGGGATATGCCGAGGCAGGACGTCATCACCGGAAAACCATGTTCATGCGCATAGAGCGCGGTGCGTTCGAAGCGCATGTCGAAACACATGGTGCAGCGCGCGCCACGTTCGGGTTCCCACTCCATCCCCCTGGCGCGGGCGAACCAGTTGTCCTTGTCGTAATCGGCGTCGACGAACGGCACGCCATGCTTTTCCGCGAAACGGACATTCTCATCCTTGCGCAGCAGATACTCTTTCAGGGGGTGGATGTTCGGATTGTAAAAGAAGATCGTGTAATCGATCCCCGAAGCCAGCATCGCCTCCATCACCTCGCCCGAGCAAGGCGCGCAACAGGAGTGCAGCAGCACCTTCTTTTGCCCGTTCGGGGGCGTGAGGGTGGGTCGGACGAAGTCGTTCACGTAAAACTCGACAGTTGAGCGGCGGAAAAGCCCCGCAGCATATCGGAGATAATGGTCTGAATGGCCGGAGCGTCAAGGGCCGGACCAAGCGATGGGGGCGAGGAATTCCACGCGTTTCGTCGGACCTGTGCATTACGGGAGGTCCGTGACCGAAATCGAAAACGATCTGTTGACTCCTATGTTCGTGAAGCGACTAGATATGGTAGCCACGGTCTCTCGAGTCGTCGTACCGAGAGCTAAGAGGGAAGCTGGTGCGCCTCGGTCCATGATCCGGGCAAGGCCAGCGCTGCCCCCGCAACTGTAAGCGGCGAGCCGAGTCCAATTGAGTGTCACTGGAACCGCAGGGTTCCGGGAAGGCCGGACGGACGCTACGACCCGCAAGTCAGGAGATCTGCCGTGGCGGAAAGAACGTCCCTGGGCGGGGTGTCCCGGCGGGCCGCACGGCAGGAATCGCGACCTCACCGCGACGTTTTTCTGCGCGCGTCCCCCACGACCCCGGCTCGCAACCAGACCGGGGTTTGAGCGATGTCTACCGCAACCGAAACTGCACCCGCTGCGCGTATCATGCGTCCATCCTTGTCCGCAGCGGCAGCAATGCCGCCCAGCGAGCCCGCTTATCAGGTTATCCGGCGCAACGGCTCGGTGTCGCCGTTCGATTCCGCCAAGATCGCGGTCGCTCTCACCAAGGCGTTTCTCGCGGTTGAGGGCAACAGCGCCGCCGCCTCGCGCCGAGTCCACGACATCGTCGCTGAATTGACCGGCCAGATCGTCGCCAGCCTGACGCGGCGCTCCGACGCCGGCCGCACCTTCCACATCGAGGACATTCAGGATCAGGTCGAACTCGCGCTGATGCGGAGCGAGCATCACAAGGTCGCGCGCGCCTATGTGCTCTACCGCGAGGAGCGCGCCCGCGAACGGGCGAAGTCGCAGGAATCGAAAGCAAAGAAGGGCAACACGACAGCGGCAAAGACGGTGCTGCGGATGAAGTCGGCCGACGGATCGCTGATCGCGCTCGACACCAAACGCCTCGCCACAGTGGTGGTGGAGGCCTGTGCGGGGCTTGGAGACGTCTCCGCCTCCGCCATTCTGGCTGAAACCCATCGCAACCTTTATGACGGCATCAGCGTGGATGAACTGGCGCTGGCGCCGATCCTTGCCGCCCGCACGCTGGTCGAAACCGATCCCGATTACGCCAAGGCCAGCGCCCGACTGCTGCTCGACAAGCTGCGCCGCGAGGCATTGAGCTTTGTCTCAGGACGGTCCGAACAGGCCACACAAGCCGAGATGGCGGAACGCTATGCGGACTATTTCCGTGCTTATGTGCGAACAGGCATCGACAACGAACTGCTCGATCTGGAGATCGGCCGTTTCGATCTCGACCGGCTTGCGGCGGCGCTGAAGCCCGAACGCGATCTGCGATTCGATTATCTCGGACTCCAGACGCTCTATGACCGCTACTTCCTGCACGTTCGCGGCGTGCGATTCGAGCTGCCGCAGGCGTTCTTCATGCGCGTCGCCTGCGGCCTCGCGCTCCGCGAGATCGACCGCGAGGAGAAGGCGATCGCGTTCTACGACCTGCTCTCGTCGTTCGATTTCATGGCCTCGACACCGACACTGTTCAACGCCGGAACGCTGCGCCCGCAACTCTCGTCCTGCTTTCTCACCACCGTCGCCGACGATCTCGACGGCATCTTCAAGGCGATCAAGGACAATGCGTTGCTTTCCAAGTATGCTGGCGGACTCGGCAACGATTGGACGCGCGTGCGCGGGCTCGGCGCGCACATCAAGGGCACCAATGGCGAAAGCCAGGGCGTGGTGCCGTTCCTGAAGGTCGCCAACGACACCGCGATCGCCGTCAACCAGGGCGGCAAGCGCAAGGGCGCGGTATGCGCCTATCTCGAAACCTGGCACATCGACATCGAGGAATTTCTCGACCTGCGAAAAAACACCGGCGATGACCGCCGCCGCACACACGACATGAATACGGCGAACTGGGTGCCGGACCTCTTCATGCGGCGCGTCGAGGAGGATGGCATGTGGACGCTGTTCTCACCCGACGAGACGCCGGACCTGCATGATCTCACCGGCAAGGCCTTCACCGAACGCTATGCTTGCTATGAGGAGAAGGCCGCGCGCGGCGAGCTGCGGGTGACGAAGCAGGTCCGCGCCGTCGACCTGTGGCGGCGCATGCTGACCATGCTGTTCGAGACCGGGCATCCGTGGATCACCTTCAAGGATCCCTGCAATCTGCGTTCGCCCCAGCAACATTGCGGCGTCGTTCATTCCTCGAATCTCTGCACCGAGATCACGCTCAACACCTCGAACACCGAGGTCGCGGTTTGCAATCTCGGCTCGGTTAATCTCGTCAGCCACATCAAGGACGGCAAGCTCGACCACGAGCATCTCGCGCGCACGGTCAGGATCGCGATGCGTATGCTCGACAACGTGCTCGACGTAAATTTCTACACCATTCCGGAGGCGCGAACCTCGAACCTACGGCACCGGCCGGTCGGGCTCGGCGTCATGGGCTTTCAGGATGCGCTCAACATCCTGCGCCTGCCCTATGCCTCGAATGGGGCCGTCTCCTTCGCCGACGAAAGCATGGAAGCGATCGCCTATTACGCAATCTCCGGCTCGGTCGAACTCGCCGCCGAGCGCGGCCGCTATCCCTCCTATCAGGGATCGCTATGGTCGAAGGGCATATTGCCGCTCGACTCTCTCACGCTCGTTGATGAAGCACGCGGCGCGGCGGTCGACATCGACCGTTCCAGCCGTCTCGACTGGGACTCGCTACGCGAGAGCGTCATGACCATCGGAATGCGCAACTCGAACTGCATGGCGATCGCGCCGACCGCGACGATCTCCAACATCTGCGGCGTGTCGCAGTCGATCGAGCCCGCCTATCAGAACCTCTATGTCAAATCCAACATGTCCGGCGACTTCACGGTGGTGAACGCGCACCTCGTGCGCGACCTCAAGGCGCGCGGCCTGTGGGATGAGGTGATGATTTCGGACCTCAAATATTTCGACGGCAGCGTCGGTCAGATCGACCGCGTCCCCGATGATCTCAAGGCGCTCTATGCTACCGCCTTCGAGATTGACTCAAGCTGGCTGATCGATGCCGCGGCGAGGCGGCAAAAGTGGATCGACCAAGCGCAGTCCCTCAATCTCTACATCGCCAATCCGAGCGGCAAGAAGCTCGACGCGCTTTATCGCCACGCCTGGAAACGTGGCCTGAAGACGACTTATTACCTGCGCTCGCGATCGGCGACGCATGTCGAGAAATCGACCCTCAAGGGCACCGACGGCAAGCTCAACGCGGTCGCTGCGTCGGTATCGGCCGCGCCGTTGAATGGTCATGCCACCGCCGCCTCCGCGAGCGAGGGATGGAAATCCTGCCGTATCGAGGATCCGACCTGCGAGGCATGTCAGTAACGCACTCTCATGCCCCGCTCGCGCCGGCCATGACGAAAGAAAAAGAAATTCAGGAATACCCTCATGCTCGATTGGCCCGATACTTCTCCTTCCACGCCGACACCGCCCGTTCCGCCGCAGACGCTTGCGCATAGCGACGGGGCGTCTGATCCATCACCTACGCTAACCGATACCTCCGCCGACGCCACCGGCCTTGGCGACATCGATCGCGGCGCGGCGCGGGTGCGCGTCGACGACAAGCGGATGATCAACGCCCGCGCCGACGTCAACCAGCTCCTGCCGTTCAAGTACCGCTGGGCCTGGGAGAAGTATCTGTCCGGCTGCAACAACCACTGGATGCCGACCGAGGTGTCGATGCAGGCCGACATCGCGCTGTGGAAATCGAGGGACGGCCTGACCGATGACGAGCGGCGCATGGTCAAGCGCAACCTCGGTTTCTTCGCGGCGTCGGAGTCGCTTGTCGCCAACAATATCGTACTGGCGATCTACCGCCACCTCACCAACCCGGAATGCCGGCAGTATCTGCTGCGGCAGGCCTTCGAGGAGGCCGTCCACACTCACACCTTTCAATACATTGTCGAAAGCCTTGGCCTCGACGAGGGCGAGCTATTCAATATGTATCGCGAGGTGCCTTCGATCACGGACAAGGCCGCCTGGGCGCTCAAGCACACCCGGCATCTCGACGACCCGGGCTTCAAGACCGGCACGCCGGAGGCGGATCAGGCGTTTTTGCGCGACCTGGTCGCCTTCTACGTCGTGTTTGAAGGGATGTGGTTCTATACCGGTTTCGTCCAGATCCTCTCGCTAGGCCGGCGCAACAAGATGATCGGCATCGCCGAGCAGTATCAATACATCCTGCGCGACGAGTCGATTCACCTGAACTTCGGCATCGATGTCATTAACCAGATCAAGATCGAGAACCCGCATCTCTGGACCAAGACGTTCCAGGACGAGGTGCGCGCCATGCTGAAGAATGCCGCCGAGCTCGAAGCCGCCTATGGACGGGACACCATGCCGCGCGGCTTTCTCGGCCTCAATGCGGCGCTGTGCGAGACCTACATGCACGTCATCGCCAACCGTCGCTGCGCCCAGCTCGGGCTTGCGCCGGTGTTCGCGGAGACCGACAATCCGTTTCCGTGGATGAGCGAGGCGATGGATCTCAAGAAGGAAAAAAACTTTTTCGAGACCCGCGTCATCGAATACCAGAACGGCGGCGCGCTTGCGTGGGATTGAGTGCACCCCGCACAGAACGCGCCGTCCTCCTATAGCGTTTTCAAACGAAGGGTAGCGCGGCTTGACCGGGGATTATAAACCGGCTCGCGTGAGGACAATGCGTCAGACCAAAATCTGAGAACTACGTTTTCTGAACCTGTTCAGAGCGCAAAGATCTCAGACACGCAATCAGCCCTGCGACGGTTTCCAGTCAGCGGACGGGATAACGTTGATCATCCAGGGGATGCCGAACTTGTCGATCAGCGTGCCGAAGCCCGGCGACCAGAAGGTTTCGCCGAACGGCATGCCCGCTTTCCCGCCTTCGGATAATTGGTCGAACCAGCGTCGCGCTTGGTCCATGTCGTGAGTATGCAGCGTAACGTCAAAGCCGTTCTTGGGCTTGTCGATGTTGGATGCCCAGCCGACGTCCATGTCGGCGCCCATCAGCGATTGGTCGCCGACATCGAGCCAGCAATGCATCAGCCAGCTCTTGTATTTCTCGTCTGTGATCGGCATTCCCGGCGGTGCATCGCCATAGGGGATGGCGGCCTTGATCGTCCCGCCGAGAACCTTGGCGTAGAACTCGAACGCCTCGCGGCATTGTCCCCGGAAGCTGAGGCTGGTCACGATCTTCATGGTCGTCTCCTTATCCGACAGGGATATCGACTCGCATCAGGAAAGATCCAGCTGCCAGGACACACCGAAGCGATCAGCGACCCAAGCGAAACGCCTGCTGAAACCGTAATCGTCCAGCGGCATCAGCGATTTGCCGTCCGCCGACAGTTCATCAGAAACGATTGCATCGCGGACAACTGCCACTCCTTCTATATTTGTCGCTTGGGGATGGCGCCGGAGCTGATTGACGTGTCTTTCGATAGCTTGATATCAACGTAATCCGGCCGCGGAGTCAACTCTTCTGATGCGCACGTCTTCGGGTCCTGCTTTCGAAACCACGATTCTGGTGCGCGACACCTGCCTGTGCCTCCACGCTCAAAGAGCGGCGCGTGCGCTCGCACGACGGTTCGATGATGCGCTGAAGCCGGTCGGCATCACCAACGGGCAGTTCTCCCTGCTGATGTCGTTGAACCGGCCGCGGCCACCGAACCTCGGCAGCGTGGCGGCGCTGCTGGTCATGGACAGGACGACCCTGACCGCCAATCTCAAGCCGCTGCAGCGACGGCGTCTTGTCGAGACGATGGCAGATCCAAAAGACAAGCGTGCCCGGCTGCTACGGCTGACGCCCGCCGGCCGGGCCGTCCTGGCTGAAGCGACGCCGATCTGGCGGCATCACCATATGGAGATCGAAAAAGACCTCTCGAACCCCGATCGTCTGCGCCTCGAACTCAACATTCTGTCGAGATCCGACAGTCATAACGGTGCGGCCAGGTAAAGCGCGAGTTGCAGCGGCGGCGCTACGTTGCCAGCTCCAGAGGCTCGACCGGCCGGTCGCCAAACGTATCCCCTTTAAGCATGCAGCATCCCCAAGGCCATGATAGGTCGTGCTCTTCGAAAGCAGCATGGCAGGAGCGAGCATGTGGCGAAACGACGTTGCAGTGATAGCGATCAGTGGTCTCCTGACGACCGCCCTGAACATCTCCCCCACGGCGAACGCCACGGCTCTCCGATGGAGCGGCATCGTCTACGCGTGCAACCCACCGCTCGCCGCCAAAGAGTGGGGCAATGATCTTTGCGACTTTCTGGAGAGCGAAGCCCGCAAGCAAAGCCATAGCCTCGGCGTTCCGTTAGCTCGTTCAACCTTGCAGAAAGCGGGCCCATCCGGTTCTCCTTCAGAGGGCAGCATTTCCTTCCAATGGGGTCCTGCCTTGAGGATGCTGGCGATGCTGGAGCCCACCAGGAGTGTGAGCTATCCGTGGTCGCTCGCATTGCTGTTTTACGAGCACACTCCCGACGCCGCCGGACAATATGACGAGAACCGATGGCGTATAATCCTGCGGCAAGATTTCACGCTTCTTCAGGGTCAAGAATCGAAAAGCGCGAAGGACACCGTGCCGGCGGTTATGAACAATATTCTGGTTCGCTTGCTTTCCGCAAAATAAATACAGCCCCGCTAATTCCCTCCGTTATATTCACTCTCCGAACTCAGCTGGCCAGCAGGGCTGCAGGCGAGCATGAAGAAACAAGCGCTCCTTATTCTAGTCGCGATTCTAAATAGCATTTTCATTCTCGATCGAGCGGCCGATGACGCCTGCTCGGACCTGCAGAAAGCCATAGCGGCCGGATAGGAATCGATGCGGGCAATCATCGCCTGATCAATGCCACCTCAAAGCTCTTACAAGATCAACAATCGAAACATGGTCACCCCATTTGGAAGTGTGGGCGGAACAATTAACGTCACACCAAAGCGTGCCAAGGACACGACCGAGTTCACGGCAACTCAAGTCGGTGGACATGCTGATGTGGCACGCCGTTTTGGAAAGAACAATGAGTTCGGGGTTCGGTTTAATGGTGTTTATCGCAATGGCGATACACCAATTGATCGACAGTCACGTGAATCTGCCTTGGCCACCTTCGCATTCGACTATCGGGGAGAACGTTTTCGAATCTCGTCGGATATCGGCTATTCTTCAGCCCGCGACCACCGGTCCGCCGGCTTTCTTCCAGGCATCGATGCCGCCCTCGATATGCACCGCATTGGTCAGGCCGGCGTCCTTCGCCGCGGTGACGGCCATGGCCGAGCGTTCGCCAAAGGCGCAGAAGAACACGATCCTGCGCCCAGTTGCAGCCGCCACCTCGCGCAGCACTCCACCCGGCTTCAGGCTGTCGGCGATATCCGGATAGGGCGCGTGCAGCGCGCCGGTCAGCGTGCCGTGCTTGGCGCGCTCATGGGCTTCACGAAGATCGACCAGCAGGATGTCGGGCTGACCGAGCCGGGCAATGGCCTCGCGCGGCGTCAGCGCCAGTCCCTGCTTCGCCAGATCGTCCTGCTTAAGTCCGACATGCATGTTGGCGGGGATCACCACGTCCATCAGCTTCGGGTTCGGCAATTTCAAGTTGTTCATCAACTCGACGTATTCGTCTATCGAGCGCACCTGAAGCCGCGGGTTATGGCGCCTCTCCTCGCCGATGGTGGAGACCGTGTCGCCCTTGTAGTCGTGCGCGGGAAACACCATGGTGTCGTCGGGCAGCTTCAAAAGCCGGTTGAAGATCGAATCGTACTGCGCGCGTGCGCTGCCGTTCTGGAAATCGGTGCGGCCGGTGCCGCGGATCAAGAGCGTGTCGCCGGTGAAGACGCGATCGCCCATCAGGTAACTGTAGGAATCGTCGGTGTGGCCCGGCGTGTACATCACGTCGAGGCCGATGCCCTCGATGTTGATCGTCTCGCCATCGCTGACGCGCATCGACACGACGTCGGCCTTTGTCCGCTCGCCCATTACGGTGACGCATTGGGTGCGGTCACGCAGCTCGCCGAGTCCGGTGACATGATCGGCATGAAGATGCGTATCGATGGCCTTCACAAGCCTGAGGTCGAGCTCGCGCAGCAACTGGCAGTAGCGGTCAACCTTCTCCAGCACCGGATCAATGATGAGCGCCTCGCCTCCGGCGCGGCTCGCCATCAGATAGCTGTAGGTACCGGAGACGCTGTCGAACAACTGGCGAAAGATCATGATCGTATGACCCTGTCTCCCCCGCTCCCCCGGTGCTGTTTTTCCTGGTATTTATGCCATCTGCGCGCGCTTGCAACCGGTCGCAGGTCGGGCTCGCGGATCACATATGGCGCGCTTCAGAATATCACGGACACAGCCGTCGATCACGGCCGCACATAGCTCCAGCCTTGTTCCTGCAACTCTAGTAGCCGCACCATGCCCAAAGGCACGATCGTCGTTCCGGGCAACATCTCAAGCGGATGGCCTTCCTTCTTCTCCATGCTCTGCTTAGTGTTATTGCACGCTGAGAACTGAATCTTGCTGGGAGATGCGCTTTCCCGAATTTGCTTGATGCGATCCTTCACAGGCGATGTGTCTATGCGCAGCATATGGAGGCCCGGGCCGCACGCCATGATTTCGACGGCCACCGTCTCGTCCAGTCCGCGATAGTAATCGATCACGTCGGTGGCGTTGGTCAGCGCGAAGTCCATGGTGTGCCGATCGTTCTGGTCGACCTGAATGACCAGGCGGTGCTGCGGCTCGGCGGCAAAACCATACGAGGCGAATGCGATCAATATCCCTGCTGCGGCGATGATAGGACGCATAAATCGGCGCATTAATACCTCCTGTGGTCGTCGTCGCGATCTTCTGGTCACGGTCGCTGTGTCGGCGCGTGCATGATCTCGAACAAATTCCCAATCGCGGGATCGGCCCGAGCAGCACGGAAAACACCGGTTAATACCAACGTACGTCGCGCACCTTGCCTTTGGCAAGCTCAAGCTTCCGCATATCGCGCAGTCATCGACCGGCCTTTGTAACAGGCCAGCTTGCATGAGCCACCTTGCTGGCAAGCGCCCGTCCAATAACAGCGACGTGAAGCACGGGAGTTGCTTCCCGCATACTCTCCCCGGCTTGATCTCCACCTTCTCCACACGCATGTTAGTAAGGATCGTTCAGCTCATCCACAACCTCATCGGCGCCATACCGGATGTCTGGCCCGCCGGGACGAGACCAGGGCGAGCGATCGATCCTGCAGAATGTCGTGCTGAAATGAAGGTATCCGCCCATGACCGGTTACATCGGTGAATTCCGCAACGACGGCCGAAGAGAAGCATCCGATGAACGGCTCGATGCGGCGGCGTTTCACCGCAACCATGCCGCGATCTGGACGGTTCTCGAAAAATTCCTGAGCGGCAAGACGGGCGATGTGCTCGAAGCCGGCAGCGGCACCGGGCAGCATGTGGTTTTCTTCGCGCGGCGCTCGCCAGACATTACCTGGTGGCCGACCGATCTCAACGACCATCATCTCCGGAGCATCGCAGCGTGGACCGCTCATGAGAAGCTGGCCAACGTCCGCCCACCCCAACGGCTCGACCTGTCGAATCCTTGGCAATTGGCGGAAATGAACGATTGTCACGGCCCGCGCGCGCTGCTTGCGGTATTCTGCGCCAATGTGATCCATATCGCGCCGTGGCGCGTCGCCGAGGGCCTGTTCGCGGGCGCCGCACATCATCTGCGTCCTGATGGGCGGCTGTTTCTCTATGGACCGTTCAAGCGGGACGGACGACACACCGCGCCGAGCAATGAAGCGTTCGATGCCAGCCTTCGCAACAACAATCCCGATTGGGGCGTGCGCGACGTCGACGAGGTGTCGACGCTGGCGCAGCAAAATGGCCTGACCCTGACGGAGATCACCGAAATGCCCGCCAATAATCTGATCCTGGCGTTCGAACGAAATCAAAGATAAAGCGTCGCGGCCGCTTCAATGGGGCGCGGATTACCGCAGCGGCGGAGCATACATGATGCCGCCCGCGTTCCAGAGTTGGTTGAGGCCGCGCGGAATCTTCAACCTTGAATCACTGCCGATATTGCGGTCGTAGACTTCGCCGTAGTTGCCGACGTGGCGGACGATGCGCGCCGCCCAATCCTTCGTCAATCCGAGGCCCTCACCGTATTGACCATCGGTGCCGACCAGCCGCATCACATCCGGCTTCTTCGACTTCATCGCCTCATCGATATTCTTCGAGGTGACTCCAAGTTCTTCGGCATTGATCATCGCGTAGAGCGTCCATTTGATAATCATCATCCAGTCGTCGTCGCGCTGGCGGACAACAGGCGCCAGCGGTTCCTTCGAGATCACGTCGGGCAGGATGAAGCTCTCGTTCGGCTTGGTCAGCCGCAGCCGCAACGCATAGAGATGAGAAACATCGGCAGTCAGGACATCGCACTTGGCCTCGTCATAGGCCCTTAGCATATCCTCCAGCTTCCCGAATTTGATCTCCTCATATTTCAGGTTATTAGCCTTGAAGTAATCGGCGAGGTTGAGCTTCGTGGTCGTGCTATCCTGCACGCAGATTTTCGTATCACCGAGGTCGAGGGCCGAGTCGGCCTTGCGCGAGGTACGGACCATGAAGCCTTCGCCGTCATAATAAGCGACCGCCGGGAAGTAGAGATTGTAATTGGTTTCCCGCGACATGCTCCAGGTCGAGTTGCGCGCGAGGATATCGACCTTGCGGCTCTGCAATTCCTTGAAGCGTTCGTCAGACTCGAGCGGAACGAACTTCACCTTCGCCGGATCGTCGAAGATGGCGGCCGCTACTGCGCGGCAGAAATCAACGTCGAAGCCTGACCAATTGCCCTTCTCGTCCGAATTCGAAAACCCAGGCACGCCGGCGTTGACGCCGCACAACACCGCGTCGCGGCGAAGTGTTCGTTTCAGCGTCTTGGTATCATAGCGCTCATAGGTGATCGCCATCACCGCGATGGCGGTGGCGATGGCGAGGCCTATCAGGAGACCGCCTCGAAATGTCCGCATGGATAGCCCCTCTCGCAATATCGGAAAGTATCGGCGTGAATGACGCGACGATGATTAGAGCTTGGGTTTTTGCCGCACGATCACACGCGTGCCGACCGGAATGCGATCATAGAGATCGATAACGTCGGCGTTGACCAGGCGGAAGCAGCCCGAGGAGATCGCAGTTCCGATGGTATCGGGCTGGTTGGTGCCATGGATGCGATAGACTGTTGTGCCGAGATACATCGCGCGGGCGCCGAGCGGATTGCCGGGGCCGCCCGCCATGAAGCGCGGCAGGTAAGGCTGGCGCGCGATCATTTCAGGAGGCGGCGTCCAGTCCGGCCATTCCGCCTTGCGCGTGATATTGAGAATGCCCTGCCACTGAAAACCTGCGCGGCCGACGCCGATGCCGTAGCGAATCGCGCGGCCATTGCCCTGAATGAGATAAAGATGACGTTCTGCTGTCTGGATGATGATGGTGCCGGGCGGCTCGCTCGTGCGATAGAGCACCACCTGCTTGCGGTATTCCGGGTCGAGCTGGAACGAATCGTCGGCAACGAGACCAGGCTGATCGCCGTCGAACTGCTGTGCAAAACCAAGCGTCGCCGAAAGCATCAGGCTACCCATGGCGGCAACCGCCAGGGTCAGGTGCCGAAACCTGGTCATCGCCTGTCTCCTCGCTTGCTGCACGGCAATAATTTCCGGCTGCGTTCTCGTCAAATCACAATGGCATAAAATCCTAGCGACGACGCGATGGCAAGCGATCACACGGCGTGGGCAGAAAGGGGAGGCGTTGGCGCAACTGTCTTTTTTCAATCGCGGCTTTCTCCAGTATGGAAAACGCCAGCGAAGAATGGCATTGATCGGAAATCTTGCGCATTCTTGTCAAGACGGTTCGCGGGCCGGATGAGCATCGAGACTCGCCGGACATGGCCTGCGATCCACTGTTAATGAAACCATCCGGATAGAATGGGCAATATCAGGCGACCGAAGTAATCTGGACATGCTGCATTGAGCTCGCTGGCCGGCCCCTGAACATCCAACACCAACCATCTAGGAGAGAAGCAGGTGTCTGCTAGAGCTTCCAATTTGGCCCGCCTACCCAAGGGGATGCGGGACGTCCCGGCCTCCGAAGTCAGGCTGATTGAGAGCCTATTAGGCAATGTAAGGCGCGTTTACGACCTCTACGGCTTCGAACCTCTCGATACGCCGACATTCGAGTACAGCGATTCCCTTGGCAAGTTTCTCCCCGATCAGGATCGGCCCAACGAGGGGGTCTTTTCCTTCAAAATGGAAGAAGATGCATGGGTATCCCTCCGATATGATCTGACCGCACCTCTGGCGCGCTACGTCGCGCTTGAATCTCAGGCGTTGGCGAAACCATACCGTCGATATCAAAGCGGCTACGTCTACAGAAACGAAAAACCTGGTCCCGGACGGTTTTGCCAATTTATGCAATTCGATGCAGACACGGTCGGCACCGAGGACTTGGCTGCGGATGCCGAGGCTTGCATGGTGATGGCGGATGCCCTCGAAGCCTGCGGGATTCCGCGCGGCGGCTACCTCGTCAAAGTCAACAACAGGAAGATTCTGGACGGAGCCTTGGACGCAGCGGGTCTCAGGCTTGATGATGCAATCAATGGCCAGGCGCGACGGCTGACGATACTCAGGGCAATCGACAAGTTTGACAAGTTCGGCGTTGAGGGAGTGGCGCAACTCCTCGGCAAGGGTCGAAGGGACGAGTCCGGCGATTTTACACGCGGAGCTGACCTCTCGGGCAAAGAGATAGACCTCATATTCTCGTTTGTGAATGTAGGCTCGGGCAACCGCAGGCAGCTACTCGACAGGATATCACCACTCGTCGAGACAAGCGCGGTCGGGCGCGAGGGCCTCGCCGAGCTGGACAATATCGATAGCATCCTCACGGGATGCGGTTTCGGGTCGGACAGAATCTGTATCGAAACATCCATTGTCCGAGGATTGGAATACTATACCGGGCCCGTTTTCGAAGCGGACCTCCAGATCGAAGCCCTGGGAGGAAACGCCGACGTACCAAGGTTCGGCTCCGTTGGAAGCGGCGGCCGCTACGATGATCTCGTTGCAAGATTCACGGGACAGAAGGTGCCTGCGACCGGTTCGTCGATCGGGGTGTCGCGGCTGATCGCCGCTTTTGAGGCCATCAAAAGTGCGAGTCCTGCCAGAAACGGGCCGGTCGTAGTTCTGGTCATGGATCGCGATAAAAAGCAGGCTTACATGCAGATGACGCAGGCTTTGCGCAATGCCGGAATTCGCGCCGAGATGTACCTGGGCTCGTCTGGCATGAAGGCCCAGCTCAAATATGCCGACCGCAGAAACAGCCCGCTCGCCATCATCCAGGGAACGGACGAAAGACAGAACGGCGAAGTGAAAATCAAAAACCTGATCGAAGGCGCTCGTGCCGCAGATTCAATTGCCGACAATAAAACGTGGAGGCAGAATAACGTGGCGCAGATCTCGGTCACAGAGACAAAGCTGGTCGAAACCGTTCGCGAGATGCTGGCGACCATCGACCAGGATTCGACACAGGCGTGACGGAGGCGCGGACACAGTTTGGTATTCCAAACTGGAGGCGTAGCGCCTCCCCGCTGACGGCAAACGCGCCTCCCCGCCTTTGATAGTAAAATTGAGACGCGAGCGATGAACCCGTCCAGCGGCCGCTTCCAAGCTCAGCCTCAGGAACCGGCCTACTGTGAAAGTGCTGTTGGAATTCCGGTTTTGCCGTCAGGAAACGGCTCTGCCGTCATTGCCAAATAATACCATAAGCATATGCTCGCCGGATTGAAGCCAGTGGTCGGCAAGGAGGTCGAGGCATGAGGATACTGACCGTCGCGTTCGCTCTCGGAACGGCCTTGGCGCTGTGTTGCTCCGGCATATTCATTCCTGCGGCCCATGCCAAGCCCAGGCGGGTTATCATCGTCACGCCTCCAACCCCGCAGCCTTACTGGGACTCCTATATCGTTCCGCGGTATCGGTATCGTCCTGAGGACGATCGAGTAGATCCATGTGGCGGACCGGTGGTGCCTGTCGTGCGATACGGGGCTCAAGAGGCGACAGTCCCCTTTTGGCTGGCGCATGATTTGGGTCTTGGCCGTGTGCATGGTCGAGACTGGCCGTGCAGAGGCAGAGGCGTTCGTTAAAGAAAAAGGCAAACCCGAGAATGAAGCGCGCCTCTCTATCGCAAATAAAGGAAACCACGCCGCGACGAAGTTGAGGTTGGATCAGCAGCCTGATCCGATCCGGTATCCCGGCTGGATAAGTGTCGTCTAAGCCATCAATGAAGCGGAAAGGCTCTGGAGCCTGTATCAACTGCGTTGAACCAGACTCGTCGCTCATCTTTTGTTTGAGCATGACGCGGCGGGAGCCGAGGATAGCCGCCTGGCGCTATCCCGGGGCGTTCTCGTTCAGAGAGTCACGCATCCGCGAAGACTGGACAGCCCGCGACGACCAATGACGTCCTGAAAGCCGATTGCCTCGCCGTCCGAGCAGGTCCGGCCGCGTAACGATATCCCGCATCATGCCGGCTAATTTCCAACTGTCGTATTTTAGTATATATATCGTAGTATCCGACCTATAGCCAAATCTCGCTTCGGTATGCCGTCTTAAGTTGCCATCAGCTTGTTTCAGCGATGATTTCGGTCGTCAGGAGAGGATTCCTGCAATGGTCGTGAACCGCGCTGAACAATTCGACAGATTCTTTTCCGTCGGGACTTGGACGTACAGGTTATTATGGACAAGGCGACGCATTGCAGCCAAACTGATCGCGCGCTGAAAGTTCGTGTGCGTTTACAGCTTGTAGAGTTTCGAGGCCTGCAGTCTAGTCGGAGGCACGGTTCGCCAAGCGTATATTGACGCGCAGGCGGACGACACCTCCATAACCTGGAGGATGCGATGCCTGTTCACCCAACTTTTCCTGGCGTTTACATCGAGGAAATTCCAAGCGGTGTGAGACCCGTGGCCGGCGTCGCGACCTCGATTGCGGCTTTCGTTGGCTCGTTCCAGCGGGGTCTGCGCGACGAGGCGGTTCAGCTCTTCGGCATGGCCGACTTCGAGCGCGAATATGGCGGCATCGACCGCTACAGCGAGACCTCCTACGCGATCCAGCAATTCTTTCTCAATGGCGGGACTCAGGCTTGGGTGGTTCGTCTTGCCGACACCGTGACGGGTGCTACCGATACGCCGCCGACCAACGCGCGTCCCGCCACGATCATGCTGACCTCGGATCCAGGCGGCGGCACGGACATATTGCTGCTGACGGCCGGCCGGCAAATTCGGGGCGAATCCGCTGAAAATCCTGGATCCTGGGGCAATGCGTTGCGAGCCGAAGTCAGCTATGAGACCGCCGATCCGGCGACCCAGTTCAACCTCACCATCAGTGAGGTTCGAGTCGATGGAGACCGTACTCTTGTCTTGCAAAGCGAGACATTCCGCAATCTGACGATGGAGCCGGATGTCATCAACAACGCGATCGAGGTGATCAATCAGGGATCGCGCCTCGTTCAAGCATCACTGGGGTCGACCTTGCCGGCCCCGTTTGATCCGGTCTTCCGGCCGGCCTCGACGGGCACGCTCGGCGACGTGCTGCCGATACCCGCCTCCATACCGCCGGACGGAGCTGTATTCTCGGTCGATATCGGCGGCGGCGCAATTGCGGGCACGATCGACTATGGCGGAGCTACCCCGCCGACCACCTATGCGGGCCTGCTGCCCTTCATTCAGGCTGCGATCCGGCGCGCGGCTGATGACGGCACGGTGCCGAATGCACAGAAGCCCATCCTCAGCGGCGCGACCGTCAAGCTGATCGGCAACAGCACCGTCAATAACGACGCCCGCTTCGCGGTCCAGCTCGGACGCAACGGCCGGCCATTCGACCCTGCCACGCGGATCATCCTGACGGGCGCAGGAGCTGATGCCGTCAATCTGAGTGCGGGGCAAGGCGCATTGGAAAATGATCAGCAGATCCCGCTGGCGGACGGCCATGACGGCCAGCCGCCCGCGGCGGGGACAAATTTCCGGCCGATCCCGCTGTCGGTGTTCCAAGGATCGGCCATCGACCGTACCGGCATCAATGCGCTTGAGGACATCGACCTTTTCAACATCCTGTGCGTGCCCGAAGCGACCTATCTCGACGCGGACGAGGCACGAACTCTCTACTCCTTTGCCGAGACCTATGTTGAAGGCCGCCGGGCGATGCTCATCGTTGACATTCCCGACACGGTGCGACGGCTGGACCAGATGCAGACCTGGCTCACCGAGAACGAGAGCCTGCGTCATCCCAACGCTGTCGTCTATTTCCCGCGCACCAACATCGTTGATACTCTCAACGGCAACAGGCCGCGGCTGATGGCCTCGAGCGGCACTATCGCCGGCCTTTGGGCACGTACGGATGCGCAGCGAGGCGTGTGGAAGGCGCCGGCCGGCACCGACGCGCGCCTGCGCAATGTGGACAGTCTCGGCTATCTCCTCACCGACCTGGAGAACGGAACGCTCAATCCCCTCGGCGTGAACTGCCTGCGCAATTTCCCGGTCTATAGCAATATTTGCTGGGGCGCGCGGACCCTGGACGGCGCGGACGCAATCGCGTCCGACTGGAAATATGTGCCGGTGCGCCGGACGACGCTGTTCATCGAGGAAAGTCTCTATCGTGGCACCAAATGGGTAGTGTTCGAGCCCAATGACGAACCGCTCTGGTCGCAGATCCGGCTCAACGTCGGCGCCTTCATGCATGAGCTTTTCCGACAGGGCGCGTTCCAGGGTACGACGCCGGCGCAAGCCTATTTCGTCCGCTGCGACAGCGGCACGACTCCGCAAAGCGATATCGATCTGGGGATCGTGAACATCGAGATCGGCTTCGCCCCGTTGAAGCCCGCCGAATTCGTGATCCTGAAAATCCAGCAGATCGTCCGGCAGACAGTCGAGTGAGGACGAAGTCATGGCACCCTTCACAACCAATCCCCGCCGATTTGATCCTTACAAGAATTTCAAGTTTCGCGTGAAATGGGACGGCCGCTACGTGGCCGGGATCAGCAAGGTCGGCGCGCTGAAGCGCAGCACCGAGGTCATCGAGCACCGCGAGGGCGGCGATCCCTCCACAGGACGCAAGTCCCCCGGGCGCACCAAGTATGATGCGATCTCATTGGAGCGCGGGGTAACTCACGATCTTGATTTCGAGCAATGGGCGAACAAGGTGTGGAATTTCGGCGCGGGCCTCGGCTCGGAGGTCTCGCTTGCCGATTTTCGCAAGGACCTGATCATCGACGTATTCAACGAGGCGGGGCAAAAGGTTCTTTCCTACCAGGTCTTCCGCTGCTGGGTGTCCGAGTATCAGGCCCTGCCCGATCTCGACGCCAACGCCAATGCCATCGCCATCCAGTCGATGAAGCTGGAGAATGAGGGCTGGTTGCGCGATGTGGCGGTGGCAGAGCCTGCGGAGCCGAGCTTTACCATACCGGCCTGACGATGCAGGTTCGGCTGGCGTTCGGACTGGAAAAAGATGGCATCCGGCACAGGCTGGCGCATTTGCGCGAACTGACCGGAAATGAGGAGCTCCTCATGGCCGAGCTTGCGGATCATCTGACGCCCGCCGCCTGTACGACCACTTTGCTTGCCGCCATGACGGAGCGGATCGGCAGCGTGCGGTCACCGAGCTACGATCAATGCGCGGCCTTGCCGGTCGGTGATCGCGAACGGTTGCTTCTTGCGATTTGCACAATGGTTGCAGGATCGCAGATTGATCTTGTCGCCGACTGCCCCTCCTGCGCGGCGGAACTCGAAATAAGCTTGCCGTTGCGCGAAATGCTCGACTCCGAAAACGCCGGAAGCGAGGCGGATCGCACAATTCTCATTTCCGAATCCGAGGGCGATTGGCGCGTCGAAATGCGGCTTCCCAACGGAGCCGACCAGGAACGTTGCGCGGCAACGGCGTTGACCGATCCGAGCCGGGCGGCACGCGATCTGGTGGTCGGCTGCGTACTTCGCCTCATCGATCCCGAGGGAAAGCCGGTCGCGGTCACGGATCTTCCGACGGCCTTTGAGTCGATCCTGTCGGCAGAATTCGAGCAGGCCGATGAAATGGCCGATCTGTCAGCCACGATGACATGCCCTGACTGCGGCGCGGCGTTCGATGCCGCCGTCGACGGGCTGGGAATTCTGCGCGCGGCGCTTGGACAATCGCATGGGATCCTCGGCGACGTTTATCGGATGGCACGGCGCTATCACTGGTCGGAGCGGGAAATTTTGACGCTCCCCCGCACCCGCCGCAAACGCTATCTCGCATTGGCAGACGAGATGGAGACGCTGCCATGACCGGCTTCGTGGATCGGATCGTAGCCCGCGGCGCGGGCCTTCCCCTTCTCGAGCGGGCGGCGACGCTCCGGTTGCGTCCGGTGTCCTCCTTCGAAGCAGGTGACGCCGGGCCTCTTTTGGCTGGCGAGGCCGCCCCCGTCATCGATGACAGCCCCCGGATCTTCTCAAACCCAGCCTTCTCACACCTGCGAAGGCCAGAGCAATACGAACCAGCCGCGAGGCGCTCTACCATTGCAGATTCGTCCCCGCCCGCCTTCGACGCGCCGGAGCCTGCCGAAAAAAAAACCACACCGCCCTGGCGGGTCCAGACGGAGGGCCGGACCGATTCTTTCGACGTTTCGGCGAACCTGCACCGCGCTCCACGCAAGCAAGCCTTCGCGGCAGAACGCAACTCCGATGCCGCCGGCGAAATTTCCTCCCCGGTCAGGTCTGCCGACGAGATTTCCTCCCCGGTCAGATCCGTCGGTGACAACCTGAAGATACAGGCCCCGCCAATCACGACGGAGAGGGTATTCGTCGAAGCGATCGCCAGTCCACCCCGCCACAATATTCCGAATGCGACTCCATCGTCCGCGGACGCCACGCCTGAGGCCTCCACCCCGGGCTGGAGGGAGCCCCCGTCTCTTGGCGCAAGGGAGGACTCTTCCTTTGCGATGGCGGAGACGCATGCGCCGGTCACTGTCACGGTGGGACGAATTGACGTGCAGTTCCTTCCGCCGCCGGCCCCGCCGGCTGCGTTACCGTCGCCGCCTCGAAGCAGTGGCTTCGGCGCCTATGCTCGCGCGCGGCGCGGCATACCCCGCTAGGGAGGTGGGATGGCAAATTATGCAGCCATCGCCGCCGTCAGCCGGACACTCCGGACGCTGTTGCTCGACCGGATGGTGACCGGCGCCTCAGTGACCCTATCGCCGCCCGACGTCACCGTGTCCGGCATCGACGGCGCGCGCGTCAATCTCTACCTGATGCAGTTATTCGAAAATGCCGGGCTGAAGAATCAGGAGATTCCACAACAAGGCCATCCGGGCGCCTATGGACATCCGCCGCTCTCGCTCAATTTGCGCTATCTGCTGACCACCTATAGCGCCATGGAGACCCAGCCCGACGCCGATCTCAACGCCCAGACCCTTCTGGGAGATGCCATGCGGGTATTGCATGATTTCGGTAATCGGATCGATCAGCTTGCCATCGTCAACGCCGCTGCCGGACCCGTTGGCGATCCGGTGCTCGACCTGGCGCTGACGGATGAATTCGAACGATTGAAAGTGTCGCTTCATCCTGCAAATCTGGATGAGATCACCAAGGTTTGGTCGGCGCTGTCGACCACGAATTTCCGCCGTTCCGTGGTCTATGAAGTCACCACCATCCAGATCGAGACACCAGCAGCGCGCGTCAGCCCAAGGCCGGTCGAGACGCGCCGCATCTTCACGACGGTGAGGCGACGGCCTGAGCTGCTGGACGCCTATGTGACGCCGGCGCTCAACGGGCCGACGGGCGAGACCCGCGCCCGCATCGGTGACGAAATCACGCTGCTGTCTCAGGGAGCTTTGGCCGATCGTCTTTATGTCAGGCTTGGATCGTTGGATCCGATCCGCGTGAGTCCCGCCCCCGATGGCCGGATGACGATTCTCGTCCCTGACGACCAGTACGATGCCGATCTCGATGGCCCGGCCCATCCGATACCACCCGTCCAGCGCTTGCAGCCGGGTCCACTGGAGGTGCAGCTGATCGCCGTGCATCCGGCGGAGGGCGTTCAGGGAGCGCTCGGGCTCGGCACGGCAGTGTCCGGTGATCGGCGTTATCCCTCAAACATCCTGCTCCTGCAGCTGACACCCCGCGCCGTTTCAGTCACGCCGGGCACGGGGGATATGACAACGATCCTTCACATCGACGGCGAGCGTCTTTGGCATCCGCGAGCGCGAACCGTCGAGGTGATCGTCGGTGACGCGGCGATCCCCGTGCGGCAGCCGGGGCCCGGCGATGGATGGGCGGCGCCCACACCCACCGCCGTCGAAGTGCCGATCGCCGATGCCGCGGACATCCTCGAGCCGTCCGCAGCACCTTATCCGATCGCCGTACAGGTCGACGGCGCGCGAAGCCGCGATGTCGGGCTTGCCTTTACGCTGGGGCCATAGTGCGATGAAACCTGCCGCCAAGCCCCCTCCCTATTCTGTTGCGGCCGATGGCGAACCTCGCTTCGAAGCCAATTTGAGCGCCATCGAACTTGGTCTGCGCTGGCTTCAATCCTTGCTCGGCGAAGCGGCGGGCACAGAGGTCGGGATTGCCCGTGAAGCCTATGACAATCGCCGCCGCCAGCTGATCGAACGGGAAGAGCCGGCACAGATCGACCGCCTTTCCCAGCTGTTCGGCCTGTCCCCCTTCGATGAAGATCTCCTGCTGCTCGCGCTCGCGCCCCAGCTACGCTCCAGTTTCGCAACGCTTTACAGCCATGCCAACGGCCGCGCGTCCGTTGCCGCGGCGACCCCGCATCTTGCTCTTTCGCTGCTTGGGGCGGTTGGCATCGAGGCGGAGGCCAGGATCTGGCAACGGCTCTCACCGACGGCTCCGTTGCGGCGTTTTTGCCTGATCGAGACGCCCGATGGACAGTCCGGGCCGCTGAGTCCGATCCTGCTTGACGAACGCATGGCGCGGCTGCTGCTCGGCGAGGACTTCACCGACTCCCGCCTGCGCCCCATGCTCTCCGCACCGGAGGCCGCGCCCTTTCCTGACAAGCACCGTCGCGGCGTCGAACTCCTGGCACGGCAGATTTCGCAGGCCGCTCGGCCCATGGTTGCCATTGTCGGGCCCAAGGGATGCGGCCGCCGCGCCGCGGCGCGCGCGCTTGCGAGCACTCTCGGCCTAGGCTTGGCAGCGTTCAAACCGCGCTCATTCGAACCGGCCGAGAAATTACCCTCGCTCCTGGCCCGGGAAGCGGCTCTGGGCAACTTCGCGCTGCTTGTCGACGCGGATGACGCGGAGAGCCGGCGCTTGATTGATGACGGCATCGACGCGCTGGTGATCGCCATTTCCGGGAGTCGTCCCGATCTCCCCGGCCCTATTCCCGTGCTGCGGCTTGAGCCGCTCTGTGCTGACGAGCAGGTGATGCTTTGGCGCCAGGCCCTCGGCCCCCGGATCGCCGAAGCCGATCAAGAAATCGAGGCGGTCGCCGAGCAATTCCGCTTCGGCCCCTCCGAGATCGCGGCGATCGCCGCCGCAGGCGTCCCGCTCTGGCAGGCCTGCCGCGACCGGGCCGGTCTCACCCTCGACAAAATGGCCGAGCGTATCGTGCCTCGTTACGACTGGCGCGACTTGGTGCTGGCGCCGGATCTGATCCACGATCTCAAGGCGGTCGCTGCCCAGGTCCGCCATCGCGCCACCGTCTATGGCCGCCACGGTTTTGCGCGCAAGCTGCATCGGGGCCGCGGCGTATCATTGCTGCTGTCGGGACCGAGCGGAACCGGAAAAACGATGGCGGCAGAGGTGATCGCGCACTCGCTTGAACTCGACCTTTATCGCATCGACCTTTCCGGGGTCGTGTCGAAATATATCGGCGAGACCGAGAAAAACCTGAAAGCGGTCTTTGATGCCGCCGACCAAAGCGGCGCCGTGCTGTTTTTCGACGAAGCGGATGCGCTGTTCGGCAAGCGCAGCGAAATCAAGGACAGCCACGACCGCTACGCCAATATCGAGATCAGCTATCTTCTCCAGCGAATGGAAAGTTATGGCGGGCTGTCGATCCTCGCCACCAATATGAAAGGCCATCTCGACAGCGCGTTTCTGCGTCGGCTGCGCTTTGCCCTCGACATCCCGTTTCCGGATGCAGCGCTACGGCAGCAGATCTGGGCCCGGTCGTTTCCCGAGGAACTCCCCAAGGAATCACTGGATTTCGCGGCCTTGGCGCGGCTCGAGATTGCCGGCGGCAACATCAGCGTCATCGCGATCAATTCGGCTTTCCTGGCGGCAGCGGAGGGCGTGCCCCTGGCCATGCGCCATATCGCCCGCGCCGCGCGCGCCGAATTCCGCAAGCTCGACAAGGAATTTCGCATTCCCTGGACGGAGTCGGTCTAGATGGTCAAGCAAGCCTCGCAAAGCCCGTCAATCGCTCTAGGCCCCGTATCGGCGCGCGGTAACGGTTCAGGTCAAACAGCCCGACAACTGGCCAGCGACATTGCCGGCGGGCTTGCCGCCACTGCCGAGCTGCCGACCAGCCTGCCGCGCACGCTTCATATCGACCGGATCGAACTGCGCCTGACGGCCGGCGCGGGACGCGCCGAAATCGAACGCGCCATCCGGCAGGCGGTGCAGCGGAGCGCAACACGGAGGCTCCCATGACGATGCGAGCGCTTGCCCCGGCTAAGGTCAACGCGACGCCGTCGCGCGCGCGACCGCCGCCGACAGCGATCCAGGCCAAGACACGCGTCGGTCCCGTCGACGACCCTCTGGAGCGCGAGGCCGATCGTATCGCCGATGCTGTCATCGGCGATACGCCAAGTGGTCCGATCGCCACGGCCGCGAGCGGTATCGCGCAGCGCAAATGCTCCGCCTGCGAGGAGGAAGAAAAATCCATCCAGCGCAAATGCGGACATTGCGAGGCTGAAGACCAACTCCAAAGGCAGGCTGCCGATCAGGCGGTATCGGCCCTGAGATCAGGCGGCACTCCCTTGAGCGCCGCGCAACGCGCTTATTTCGAGCCGCGGCTGAGCCAGGACCTTTCAGCGGTTCGTCTGCACACGGACGCCGCAGCCGCCTCCGCGGCCGACGGCATCAACGCCCGCGCCTACACGCTGGGGCGCGACATCGCCTTCGCGTCTCGCGAATATTCCCCCGGAACAACCGATGGCGATCATCTTCTGGCTCACGAACTCGCCCATGTGGTGCAGCAGACCGGCAGCGGCGGATCAAGCCCCGTTCAGCGCGCGCCGCAGGAGGCCGTGATCAGGCGCGATGCGGCGGCGCCGGATGCCGATGCAGCTCCCCAGTCTGATCCCGCCCCGATCGCGGCCGAGCCCGAGGGCGAGGAGTCCGCTGAGGAGAGCGATGACAATACCGACGTGACACTCGTCAATGACCGGGTCCAGAAGATCCTCGTGTCCTGCGCCGACAGCCGGATGGCGATCCAGACCAGGCGGGCGACCTACATGTACAGGCTTTATCAATGCGACAAGACGTTTCCGGCGGGTGAGTACACCGCCAGCGTCGAGCCTATCGAGACAAAGGACCTCAAGAAGGGCGGAAAGAAAACCAAAATCCAGGAAGGCGTTCAGTTCGTCTTCCACACCGGAGGGCGGCGACGGGTCTTCAGGGGCGGCTATAGCCGAAAGAAGGGGCAGCCCAGCCCGAAGGATCTGCTCAAGGATCAAGACAATGTACTTTTCGAGTTTGGCGCCAATCCAAAGGAACTGGAGAACTTCCGGCCTGAATGCCTTGTCACCTTGCCGCGGCAGACACTTTTCTCGGACGGCGGCGACGAAAAAGATCTCAGCGAATATCTGCCGAAAGTGCCGAAGTTCGAATGGAAGCTCGCGGAATTCGGCCTGGGCGATATCGCCGTGCGGGTGGGCGTGGAGGCCAAGGCCAAGGCTGCCTACAGCTACGATGCCGGGGTTCTCGACGACATATGCCTGTCCGGTTACATCAAGCAGACCGCCAAGGGCGAGAACCGGGTCGCGGATGCGCTTGACGCCACCGCAGGGGCCCTCGACAAATTGTCGCCAGGAGCCGGCGATACGGCGGCGGCGCTGGGCCGCGTGGCCGGGCTCGATCCAAGCATGCCTTTGGCGGGCCGGGCACAGTTCACCACCGGCGGCGCGGCGGATCTCCACATGGAGATCGCGGTCGGAGTAGAGGCCGCCGTCGAGGCGCTCGGATTGGTCGACATTCTGACCGCCCACGGCGAAATCAAGCTCGATCTCGATGCTTCCGTCTCGGGTGACGTCAATGTGTTGGCGGAAATCGAATATGATCCGAAGAAGAAGCAGCCCTTCGGCCTCAAAACCGACCTTGAGCTCGCCGCAATGGCAGCCATCGGCGCCAAGCTGTCGGGTTCGGCCGGCCTCGACTTTCTTGGCTTCAGCCTCTGGGACGGCCAGACAACCTTTGCCGAGGGCAATCTCAGCTATGGCTGGACCGGAGGCCTTGTCTTCGACAATTCCTTCATCCCGCAGCCGAGCCTCGGCGCTTTTGCCAAGGGCTCCCCAAACCAGCACCAAGCCGGCGCGCTACGCGTCGCGGGTCCAAGCCGGCCCGCGGCGAGGAAGAAAAAGGACGGCATTCCGGTCCGCGAACTCGTGGAATCGAAAATCAAGGATACCAACGGCGAGCTCAAGCTCGATGGTCTTTCATGCGACAAGGCTCTGCCGCTGCACTGGTTCAAGCCGCGCTCGCTTTATCCCAAGACGCTGAGTTTCCATGCGCCGGGGGTCTATCCGGAGAGCGTCAGCCAGGATGAGGATCCGGTTCTCGTCTCCCATCTGGAGGTCCCCACCACCAGGTGGACTCGCCAGGGTCCCGTTCCGGGCGAGCCGGTTACCGGCCCCAATTGGATAGGACTTGACGGGGAAAACTGGCCGGAAACCGGACAGTGGGCGAAATGTTTCAATTACATTCAATCCCCGAAGGATCGCAACGAATCCGACCATTTCCGCCAATTGATGACAGGCCTTGACACCTACTACGACGGAGCGCCTCCCAACGAGGGCACCGTGCAGATGGATCACATCCGGGAGCTTCAATTCGGCGGCGAGGACAAATTCAACAATATCTGGCCGTACGATACCCGGACAAACCTCAGTGCAGGCCGGCTCCATCAGGCCCAGATAAAGGCCTACCGGAAAATTTTCGATCAACTCACACCACCGGCCAAGCTCGATGGCCGCCTCTTCAGAATCTCAGGCGTCGGAGCCGACCCTGGTCTGGAAGCCAAGCTCGACAAGCTGACATGATAGCATTGAGAGCAACGGTAAGGGATACCGAATGAAGTAGAACATGGATTTGAATGAAATATAAGTTTTGTTTTTACTTCATCAGGAAGCCTGATGGGATGATTTATTGTGAGTTTTATTTATAATATAAAGTATTGTGTTTATCTCTACTTTCAAATTTGGGTTCCTGATGGTAGTCTCACGCAAGAGTGTGGGATTGGATCGAGGGGAAACGTCTCATGGGGTCGGACTTTCCGGGCAGTCCACGCGTCCTAAAGGGAGGCATCGTCGCCTATCAGCTTCCCTCGCTCCTGCCGACCGTCATCGTCTTCCAGTACAATCCCGATGAGGTCTCGCGGTCGCTTCAGATTCAAGGCGCCAATGGCGGGGGCCGCGGCGATGCCAATCGCGTCAATGGCCCTCCTCAGGAGACGTTGAGCTTTTCCGTCGAGATCGATGCCGCCGATCAGCTCGAGCATCCGTCCGAGAACGCCGTCACGGTCGAAAACGGACTTCATCCCGTGATCGCCGCCCTGGAGAGGCTGGTCTACCCGTCCTATCCGATGGTGATCGCCAATGAGGCACTGGCGCTTGCCGGCAGCGCCTTCGTGCTCGGTGAGCAGGCGCCCTTGGCCCTGCTCATCTGGGGGCCCAAGCGCGTGCTGCCGGTGCAGGTCCAGGGCCTGTCGATCCGCGAGGAGGCCTTCGACCAGGCATTGAACCCTATCCGCGCCAAGGCCGATCTCACGCTGCGGGTGCTGACCTATCGCGACCTCGACGTCACCAATCCGGGCTACTGGGTCTATCTCGCCTCCTTCACCCGAAAGGAAGCCATGTCCGCCCTCAATCTGTTCGGCGACAAGACCGGCCTTGGCGCCGGGCTGCCAATCTAGGGATCCTCCATGTTTTTCCGGGGCAGCCGATATGAAAACATTGCCGATGCGGTCATCGATGGTCCGGATGGCCGACAGATCCGCTACAAGCGCATGCGCTTCATTCCCGCAACCACGGTTCGGCTTCGGGTCAAAGTGGAGGACGGCGACCGGCCCGATCTGCTCGCCTGGCGCGCGATCGGAGACGCCGAGCAATTCTGGCGGCTCTGTGATGCCAACCTCATCCGCCGGCCTGCCGACCTGACCGCCAGCCCTGGCGCGCGCGTCGCAGTGCCCGGACCGGACGGAGGCCTGTGACGCCATGGCGCTTCTTCCGGCCTTCTTCACCGTTCAGGTCGCCATGGCGCCGATGCCGGTCGTGTTCTTCCAGGCCTTGCGGGAGATCGAGGTCGAGACATCCGTCGGCAAGTCGTCGATGTTCCGTCTGCATTTCGATCTGAGCCGCAATTTTTTCGGTGACTTCGATGCGCTGGCCTTCGATATCTTCCGGCCCCTGGTGCCGATCACCATCAGGATCTCGTCAGGGCTTGGAATGCCGCAAGCCCTCATCAACGGCTATGTCAAGGATGCTCAACTAAGCGCCGCCAATCAACCGGGCGCCTCGCGACTTGAGGTCGTGGGCATGGACGCCTTGGGCACGATCATGGCCCATATTCAACAGCCTTTCCCGTGGCCGAATTCTCCTGACAGCGTCGCCGCTGCGGCAATCTTCAGCAAATATGCGATCCTGCCGTCGGTCGTCCCGACCCCGCCCTTCCGCACGGTGCTCGATACGATTTCGAACCAGCGCGATTATGATGCGACCTATCTGTTTCAGCTCGCACGCCGCAACAGCTACGAGCTGTACATCCAACCGGATCCCGTCGTCGGCCTGGACATGGGCCATTTTCACCCGCCGCTGACGGCGGTGCCGCCACAGGGCGTGCTCTCGATCGACTTCGGGACACAGACCAACCTCACCTCGTTCTCCACCTCGAACGACATGCTGCGGCCGACATCCATCACGGGCACGACCGTCGACCCGCGAACCCGAGCTCCCATTCCTTCGATGGCGCCTGCCGCCACCGAGTTGCCCATGGGACTGGAGCCCGCCCTCGGCCGCATCCTTCCGCCGCCGATCATGCGTCCTTGCGCCACCGACGCCGCCAGCCCCGCCGAGGCCCAGGCGCAGGCGTTGGCGAAGGCGAACGAGTCGAGCCGGGCGATCACCGCCCATGGCGAGATCGACGGGCTGAAATACGCCCGCGTCCTGCTGGCGGGCCTGCCGGTGCTGGTGCGAGGAGCCGGGCGGCAGAACAGCGGCCTTTATTACGTGCAGTCGGTGACCCATCGGATCTCGCGAGACGGCTACAGCCAGAGTTTCTCGGCCTGGCGCAACGCGGTCGGCCTGACGGGCGCCGAAGTCTTTGTCGATCCCTTGGCGGCAGTGGCATGAGGAGGATTCCGTGCTCGACACGATAACGACCGAACAAAACCAGGACGGCGGATGCACCCCGGCCTACGGCAAGTATTCAGGGACAGTCATGGACAACATGGACCCTCTGTCCCAGGGCCGGTTGAAGGCCTTCGTGCCGGAAGTCCTGGGTGAGGTGCCAACCGGCTGGGCCAGGCCTTGCACGCCCTATGCGGGGCCCACCTCCGGCTTCTTCTCGGTGCCGCCGATCGGCGCCGGCGTCTGGATCGAGTTCGAAGCAGGCGACGTCTCGCGGCCCATCTGGGCGGGCTGCTTCTGGGCCGCCGGAGAGCTGCCGATGAAGCCCCCGGGCGCTCCGAGCAAACCAACAACAAAGATCTGGCGCAGCGATTTCGGGCTGACCACGGTCATGGATGATGTCGGCCAGACGATCACCTTGACCGATGGCCTCGGGCTCAATTCCGTCGAGGTCAACGTCAAGACAGGAACAGTCACCATCACAGGTGCTGCGCGGGTCGTCTCCAGCGCTCCCCTCGTCCAGGAGGGCAGCGCCTCGGCCGCTCATCCGGGCGTATTGGGCGATCAGCTTTTCGCCTATCTCACTCAGCTCGTCACCCTGTTCAATACCCATGTGCATCCCGGCGAATTGGCGCTGGGCATCCTGCCGGTCACGCCCGCCCCGCCTGTCGCCCCGATGCCGCCGCCAAGCCCAAGCCTGCTGTCGATCAAGGTCTTTCTGGAGTAGTCATTTTCTGGAGGTGTCATGGGAAACGCGCTGATCCCCGGGAATCTCAGCCCCGCCGCGACTGTGGGCGTATCGGATCCGAAATTCGCCGACTCCATGGCCGAGGCGATCGAGCAGGAGCTCGATTCGCTGATGCGCGCTGACAACCTGCCTGGTCTCGATTTCAACGCTTCGCAACAGACCGTGCGCGACCGCCGCCGCTTCTTCGTGGCAATCGCTCGCGGCGTCGTCCGCCACCTTCAGGACAACCATGCCGCCATCACTACCTTTTGCCAGCATAATCAAACCATGCCGGTTACCGAGATCGATGTGGATTATCGCTGATGAACCCCGACCGCCCCTACCTCGACTTTCCATTCGCCATTGATGAGCATGGGCTGAGCGCGGTCACGGACACCGACGATCATGTCCGCGACATGATCTACCTGGTCTTGTTCACGGCGCCGGGCGAACGGGTGAACCGGCCGGAATTCGGCTGTGGCATCAAGCAACTGATCTTCGGGCCGGCGTCCGACGCGCTTGCCGCCGCCACCGAGCAACTCATCCACGGTGCCTTGATCCGCTGGCTTGACCCGGTCGTGTCGGTGGAAAAGGTCTCGGTCCTCGCCCTCGACGCTACGCTCGAAATCACCGTCGTCTATTCCCGGCGCGATACTGGCGAGAGACGCGAGGACGTGTTCAGCCATCCGATTCCGCTGTGAGGGCAAGATGACGGTGCTGTCGTCCGATGGTCTGGTGCTTTGCGGGGATGAGCAGCGGTCGGGCGTCCTGCTCGATCCGGCCCATCCGTTGAACGGCATCGATTTCGTCGAATATCGTCGCGACCTCCTGGCGCCACCTCCTCGACGCCACGTGCTCCAGGTTACTTTCCTGAAACCGCCCCCGCTGCCACCTGCGGTGACGGCAGCGAATTTCGCCATCATCGGAGGTGTCCGCGTCGTTGATCTCAGGGTGCTCGACGTGGAAGCCGATCCGGCCGATCCACTCGCGCTCAGGCTTTTTATCGACCGCGAAGGCGATTTCTCGGCCTATGTGCTCGCCATGGAGCAGGCCGACATCGACCTTGAGCGATCCCAGGCGCGCTTCAGCTTCAAGGCAAGCTGCCCGAGCGACCTCGATTGCCGGCCCGCTGCCGACTGCCCGCCGACTCTTCTCGACGAGCCGGCGCTCGATTACATGGCGAAGGATTACCAGAGCTTCCGGCGGCTGCTTGTCGATCTCATCGCCGAACGCAATCCATCCTGGCAGGAAAGGCTTCCCGCCGATCTCGGCATGACGCTGGTCGAATTGATGGCCTATGCCGGCGACTATCTCAGCTATAGCCAGGATGCGGGTCCAGCGACCGAAGGATTTCTCGACACTTGCCTGCATCGCATTTCCGCGGCGCGCCATGCTCGGCTCGTGGATTATGCGATGTCCAATGGCCGCAATGCCTCGACATTCGTCCACTTCACAGCTGTCGATGGCGCCAGCGAAGTTCTTGCGTCGGGCGCCAAACTGACCAGCCGCATCGGCCAGCCTCTCAGGGGCGATCTCGCAGCGCCCGGCACCATCGTGCCGCTGTCCGCCGATTTCGACACCGATCCCGCTTTGGCGCAGGTGATTGTCTTCGAAACCCAGGTCGAGACCCGCATTGTCGGCCTTCACAACGAGATTCGTTTTCATGGTTGGGGCGATACGCAATGCTGCCTCGCAAAGGGCGCCACCCATGCCTTCTTCTATTGCATTGAGGCAGGCGGTGTCCTCGTGCCCCCCGATCTCCGTCCCGGCGAATACCTGCTGCTGGAGGAAATCCGTAGCCCCGAGACAGGGGCTGCGCCCGATGCCGATCCGCGCCATCGTCAGGTGGTCCGCATCGAAGCCGCCGAGGCAAGCGAGGATGCGGTCTTCACCAACGTGCTGACCGGCACCGCGCTGACCCCGAGGCTTAATCCCGCCGATCCCCCCTTGCCGCTCCTGCGCATAACCTGGACCGAAGCGGATGCACTGACATTTCCCCTCTGCATCTCGGCCGTCACGGATCAGGACGTATTGGTTGATCCCGTGTCGGTTGCCCGCGGTAACGTCGCACCCGCCGATCACGGCCGCACAATCACCCGCGACACCGCCGCGGGCACCATAAGCTTTCCAGATGCCGGCGCCGGACGCTGGCCGCTGCCGTCGCTTGCCTTGCCTGACGCGCCGCTGACCCAGACCGCGGCCGGCCCTTCCGTATCGCTGGACGTCTGGAGTTTCGGCATCCCCGATCCAGAACGCTGGATCGCCGTGCCGCACCTGCTTGACAGCGGGCCGTTCGACCAGCA
Organism: Nitrobacter sp. Nb-311A; assembly: GCF_000152905.1. GTDB lineage: Bacteria > Pseudomonadota > Alphaproteobacteria > Rhizobiales > Xanthobacteraceae > Nitrobacter. The sequence goes on along the minus strand of NZ_AAMY01000005.1, from coordinate 35,481 downwards.
GTTCGCGGCTGAGATCGACAATGGCGGCGCAGCGATCTTGCGCTTTGGCGACGACCAATATGGACGGCGCCCTTTGGATGCGGTCCGGATCGCCGCCACTTACCGGATCGGCAACGGCACCCGAGGCAATTGCGGCTGGGGAACGCTGATCCACGCCGTTGCCGGCGGTGCCGCGGCCTCTGCTATCGAGGCTGTGCGGCAGCCTGTGCCCGCCCGGTCAGGGGAGGAGCCGGAGTCCGTCGAACATGTCCGGCAGATCGCCCCGGAAGCGTTTCACGCGCTCCAATTCCGCGCCGTGACGGTCGCCGACTGGGAAGAGATGGCCCTCCGCCACCCGGCTTTGGCGGCAGCAAAGGCCAGCTTTCACTGGACCGGAAGCTGGCACACGGTCTTCCTCGCCGTCCATCCGGTCGATGCCGGAAACCTGCGGCGGCTCCCCGGCGGCGGAGCTGAATTGCAGCCCGACTTCGCGGCGGCGGTCAAAGCACATCTCGTCCGCTTCAAGCTCGCCGGCTACGATCTGAACGTGCGCGCTGCGACCTATGTGCCGCTTGAGATCGAGATTCGGCTTTGCGTCGGAACCGGACATTTCCGTGGCGATGTACTGGCGGAGGCTGGTCGGGTGCTCTCCAACCGGTCGTTCGCCGACGGCACGCGCGGCTTTTTCCATCCTCTCGGCTTCGGCTTTGGAGCCGCTGTCTATCTGTCCCGCCTTTATGCGGCGGTCGAGGCCATTGAGGGAATCAATTCGGCCGAAGTTTTGGTCTTCAAGCGCTATTGGGAGGCGCCGGGAAATGACCTGGCGCGCGGTCGGATCGAGATGGGTCCTTTCGAAATCGCACGTCTCGACAATGACCGCAATTTTCCCGAGAACGGCGTGCTGCGACTGACAGCGGTCGGAGGGCTCTGACATGTCTGGCCCGGACTTCTGCAGTTGTTGCGCTTCGCCCGCCCCTTCCGTGCCGATCGCGATCTGGAATCGTCCCGGGCTTTCGGCCATCAGCTATCGGATCGGAACCTTCGCCACCTTCCGCGAGACCATGCTGGAGGCGATCTTCACCAGGCCCGGATTGGCCGCGCTCACCAGCCGCGACAGCGAAGACTACGCGATCACCATGATGGAGTTGTTCGCCGCCGTGGGCGACGTGCTCACGTTCTATAACGAGCGCATTGCCAATGAGCTTTATCTGCGCACCGCCCGCGAGCGGGACTCGGTGCGGCGCCAGACCCGGCTGATCGGCTATCGCATGCGTCCCGGACTTGCCGCGCAGACCCTGCTGGAATTTGGCCTCGACCCCGGCGCCGAGACACGGATTCGCAAAGGCCTCAAGGTCATGAGCATACCCGGGCAGGATGAGCGCCCGCAAACCTTCGAGACTATCGAGCCGATCATTGCTCATGGTGATCTCAATGACGTTCCGGCCTTCGGCGTGCCAGCACCGTTCAATGCGTTGCGTGACGGCGGCACGGGCGGTCCGTTATCGGCCCGGCCGGAGCGTCTCGCGATCGGCGACAGGCTTGTCGTGTTCGGGCTCGGCGGTCTCGAGGAAAAGGTAGTGTCGAACGTCAGCCAGAGAGCCGATGGTGAAGCACTCGTCTTCGATCCACCGGTGCAGACCGCTGGCTGGAGTCCGGACATCGCCCGCGTCGCCAGGCTCGAAGGAAGGCTCCGCTTCTTCGGGCACAATGCACCGAGCGCGGTCAATGTCTATGTTCCTGCGTCGCCCCCGGCCGTACTGTGGCCGAGCTGGGTGTCCAAACCGGTGGTGGCGGCATTCGCGTCCGCCGAAAGCGTCTATCCCCTGGACGGCACTCGCACCGACATCTCCGCCGGCGATCAGTTGCTGGTCGATGCGGGCCCTGCGGCAAGTCCGAGGCTGCGGACAGCCAGCGTGATCAAGACGGAAGACCTTCCGACGAACCTCGGGACAATCGAGGACACGGTCACCCATCTTCATTTGCGCCAGACCATTCGCGGCCGGCCGGTTGTCATCGCCGACGCCGCAGGCGGCCACGAGGTTTTTGCCCGCTCAGGATCCGGCGCCGTGCTGCGGCTGGATCCCGCTGCCGCGATCCCCCGGCGCTGGACCTATACGTCGCTCGACGGCGTCTCGTCGGATGTAACCGGCGTGAGTCCTTCCGCGGTCCGCATGGATATTTTCGTCCGCGATCGGACGCTACGCCTCCGTCAGCGCATTCTCCCCGGCGGCGGCGCGTGGATCGATCATGGCGGAATACTGACCTGCGAGCCGCGACCGGTCAGCCGTCCGGGCGGCAACGTCACCGTCTTCGCCCGCGGCCTCGACCTCGCGCTGTGGCAACTGGATGCGACCGCAGGAACACCCGGCGCATGGAGTTCGCTGGGCGGCGTTCTCACCTCCGCCCCGGCGCCGGTCGCCGTCGGCGGGTCGGGACTGGCGGTGTTCGTGCGAGGCGCCGATCGGGCGCTCTGGTACCGCCGCTGGAACGGTGTGACCTGGAGCGGCTGGACGTCGCTTAAGGGTGTGCTGGCGAGCGCTCCGGCAGCCGTCTCCACCGCGCCGAACCGCATGGAGGTCGTGGCCCTCAATGACGACGGCCATGCCATGCACCGGGGCTTCGACGGCGCCACATGGTCCGATTGGCGGGATTTGAGCGGGGCGCTGGAAGGCGAGGTTGCGATTGTCGCGAATGGGCCCAACCGAATCGACATTCTGGGCCGCGGCGTCGATGGCGGTCTCTGGCATAGGGCCCGCAACGGGCCCACCTGGGGTGATTGGATACCGCTCGAGAGCCGGCTTTCCTCGCCGCCCGCGGCCGCGCGTGATGGGACCGGGCTTCATGTTTATGCCCGCGGTGGCGATGGCACAATCGCTTATCGCGCGCTGCTGTCGAGTGGCTGGACCGCCTGGCGCAGTCTGGGCGAGGGAATCGGCGAGGTTCCCGACCGGCGCAAGACGGCGCTCTACCGCCTCTCGAAGGACGACATCCAGTTCCGGGACTACGACTATCCTGCTGTCGCCACACAGGGCCGCATCGCTCTTCGCCTCACAACCGAACAGAAAGCCGGCGCGCTCGCCGGGCTCGACAAACTCGCCAAGGGCCGGCGCATTCTGCTGCGCGCAGACGCCGCCAACCATCTCGCGACAGTCAGCAAGACGAGCCTGCAGCCAGCCATCCCCGGCGAGGCGCCCGACCATTTGTTCGTGGACTTCAGCCCCATCCTGCCCTCCGGTTTCGCCAACGCGCGCCTGATCGGCAATATAGCTGCGGCGAGCCATGGCGAAACCCAGCGGGACGAGCCGCTCGGTCACGGCGAGGCGGCAAAGGCCTTTCAGAAGTTCAAGCTGTCGCGGCCCGGACTCACCTATCTCCAGCAGGCTGGCAAGCTGGACGGGACGGCCATGCTCGATATCCGTGTCAATGACGCGCTGTGGCGGGAAGTCGGCAGTCTCTATGGCCAGGGTCCCAAGGATCGGGTCTACACCGCCCGGCAAAACGATACGGGCGAAACCGTGGTGACCTTCGGCGATGGCAAGACCGGCGCCAGGCTGCCGTCGGGTGCCCTCAACGTCGTGGCCCGCTACCGCACCGGCCTCGGCCTTGAGGGCCTCATGAAGGCGGGCCAGCTCGAAATCGCCATGGAGCGCCCGGTAGGCCTGCGCACGGTAACAAACCCGTTGCCCGCCGACGGCGCTGCTGATCCCGAAGCGCGGGACGATGCCCGCAATGCGGCCCCGAACACCGTGCGCACTTTCGGGCGCGCGGTATCGTTGGCGGATTTCACCGCGATTGCGACCAGCTCCGGCCTGGCCCAGCGCGCGCATGTGACCTGGGTCTGGCGCGAATTGGAGCGGGCCGTTCATGTGACGGTCGCAGGCCCCGGCGGCGCCAGGCTATCGGCGCTCTCATTGGCGACGCTGCATTCCGCCATGGACAGCGCCCGGGACATCAACCACCCGCTATTCCTCGCAAATCTCACGCGGGTGCCGATCGTGGTGTCCGCTCGTCTGCAGCGTGATCCGGCCTTCGAGGCGGACCATGTTCTAACGACGGCGAGGGCCCATCTCATGGCGTTGTTCGCGTTCGAGACAATGGGCCTGGGCGAAGCCGTTTTTCTCAGCGGCATCTATGCGGCTCTCCAATCCGCCGAAGGGGTGGCGGCGGTCGATATCGACGTCTTCCAACTCAAGGGATATGGCGACCTCACGCCGATGGAGCTTGCGATCCGAGCCGTCACCGCAGCACCACTCCAGCCCCACATTCGCATCTTCCCTGCCCGGCCGACGCCGCCGCTCGCTCAAATCGATCGTTTCGCCCGCGCAGGCCTCGACGGCCCTGCACCACCCTTCGTTCTTCCGGCCGAGCAGGCCTTCATCGAAGCGCCGGAAACCGATATCGGCCTCACCGTCGTGGAGGCGCTGTGAGATGAGCTATTCCAACGCCTCGCAGGATAAGCTCTACGGACTGCTGCCTGCTTTTATCCGCGAAAAGGATGCGGCCCAGGGCGAACCGCTAAGAGCGCTGCTGTCGATCATCGACGAACAGGCCGGTCACATCGACGGAGATATCCGACAGCTTTACGAAAACGCCTTCATCGAGACCTGTGAACCCTGGGCCGTGGCCTATCTCGGCGATCTTGTCGGTACGGTGCCCCTGTTTGACGAAAGCCGCGTCAGGGACGGCGATACGGCGGCGGAGCTTTTCAAATCGCTGACCGGCCCGAGCCTCAGGCCCCCGATCGCGTTGCGGGCCCGCGCCGACGTCGCCAAGACGATCTATTACCGCCGCCGCAAGGGCACCCTGCCCATGCTCGAGGAACTGGCGCGCGACGTCACCGGATGGTCGGCCCATGCGGTCGAGTTTTTTGAACTGCTCGGCTGGACGCAATGGATTCGCAATCATCTTCGCCCACATGCGCTGCGCACGCCCGACATCCGCAGCGTTGAGCGTATGGACCGGCTCGGCGGCGCCTTCGACGAGATCGCGCATACGGTCGATGTGCGGCCGATCGCCCAGGATGAAGGCTGGCACAATATCCGCAATATCGGCTTTTTCCTTTGGCGCCTCAGCGCTTACGGCCTAAGGCGCGGCGTGGCACGTCGTCTGGGTGCGGCGGGCGATTTCCGGTTCCACTTCAGTCCCCTCGGCAACTCGGCGCCGCTGTTCAGCCGCAGCCGGCGTGAAGGCGACGAGGCCGGGCTTGCAACCGAACTGCATGTCCCTCAGCCGATCCGTCCGGCCCGGTTCTTCGGCCATATCGCGGATTTCTACGGCCTGTTCGAAGCGGAGCCGCCCTTGCAGGCCGCCGATGCCCCGAGCCTCATGGTCCATGTAGACGGCGTGCCTATCCAGCCGGAACAGGTCGTTTGCCGCAATCTGTCCGTCTGGTCGCAGCCTTCGACGAATCATATCGCGGTCGACGTCGCGAGAGGCCGCCTGACGCTGGGCCCCGACCTGATGCCGGCAAATCTCGTGGAAGTCAGCTACCATTACGGCTTCCCCGCTGATCTGGGCGGCGGCCCCTATCGCCGCCGTGCCTGGCTTACGCGTCCCGATTTCACAACCGACGTGCAGATGCTGTTCGTCGATGACAGCGGGCAACCCGGGACCTTCCCCACACTCGGCGCGGCCATCACGCAATGGGCCGCCGACGGCAAGCGCAACGCCATTATCCGGATTCGCGATAATCGCAGCTATGCCGAGACCATCGCCATCGATGTCACCCAAGTCGGCCCGCAATCGGGAACCACGCTCGCGATCGAGGCGGCCGACGGTGTCCGGCCGCATCTCCGTCTCGGCGGACCGTTGGCTGTCAGCGGCGATCGCCCCGATTTTGCCCTCACCCTGGGCGGATTACTGATCGAAGGGCGCATCGAGATCGAAGGATCGCTTCACCGCCTGTGCGTGCTCCATTCGACGCTGGTGCCAGGCGTGTCGATCGCGGAACAGGATCCGCCCGCCGCTCCTGATCCGCCTGAACCGAGCATCCTCGCCGCTGCCAGCCTGCCGACCGGCGCGCCAGCCAATACGGAGCTTGGTGTGGAGCTTGCTTTTTCCATATGCGGTCCCATCCGACTGCCGCCTCATGCGGAGAGCCTGACCGCGCTCGATAGCATCATCGACGGGCTCGGCAGTGATGCGGTTGCCGGTCCCGGCGCCGCCGACAGTCCCGGCCCCGCAGCGCGGCTCGAGCGTTGCACGTTGCGCGGCCGCTGCCTGGCGCGCCAGTTCGATTTCGTTACCGAGACGATCTTCGACGGACTCGCACGCGCCGATCGGGTCCAGACCGGCTGCGTGCGCTTCAGCTTTGTACCCGCGGGCTCGCGGACCCCGCGGCGATACCGCTGCCAGCCCGATCTCGCCGAGCGCAAGGCGATAACCGAGGAAGAGGCGCGCAACGGTCCGCTCACCGATCCCCAGCGCGCCGCGATCCGCGCGGCCGTCAGGTTGAGGCTGAAGCCCGAATACAGCGCCGAAGCCTATGGCCTGCCTGCCTATCTTCAGCTGTCGCTTCGAGGTCCTGTGGAAATTGCTCGCGGCGCCGAGGACGGCTCCGAAATGGGCGTCTACTGCCACCTCAAGCAGCCGCAGCGCGAAGCCAATCTGCGCTTGCGGTTGCGTGAATATCTTCCGTTCGGACTGGACTATGGCGTGATCTACGTGACCTGACCAACCTTGGCCGTTGGGGTCAAACGAGGGAGCAAGAACATGAGTGGCGATTATACGAGGTTCGGATTCGATCCTCTGAAGCGCTATTCCGGCGTTCTGATGCAGCAGGGCCGAGTCCAACTCGATTCCGACTGGAACGAGGAGATCGACATCCTCAAGCGCCGTCAGCGCACCACGACCCTCGACATGTTCGGCCCCCTCGGCATTCCCTATTCGATAAGCCCGGATGCCTTTCTGGTCGGGCTCATTCCCGGCCCGCCGCTGGATCTTTCGATCGGGACAGGGCGCTTGTACGTCGATGGCATCCAGATCGAAGCCTTCGAGGGAGAAAACGCCACCTATCTCACTCAGCCCTTTCTACCGACACCGCTCGCCGAACCGCTGCCGCAGGGAGATGTGGTCGTCTATCTCGACGTGTGGGAGCGCGAGGTCACCTACATCGAGGAACCCACGCTGCTCGATGTGGCTCTCGGCGGAGCCGATACCACGACCCGCATCCAGACCGTCTGGCAACTGCGCATCGATCCGCGCGACAGAGCCGCTTGCGGCGCCGATATCGGAGAACCACCGTCTGCGGGCCGATTGACGACCGCAGCCATTGCGCCGCCGGATCCCGACGATCCCTGCATCCTGCCTCCCGTCGGCGGCTATCGCGGGCTGGAAAATCGTCTGTATCGGATCGAGGTCCATGAAGGGGGGCCGCTCGGCGCCGCCAGCTTCAAATGGTCCAGGGACAACGGGAGCATCGTCTCGGTCGTGCGCTCGATCGGGGTGAGCGGCACCCAGACGACGCTTGCTGTCAACCGTATCGGCCGCGACCAGTTCATGCGCTTTCAGATCGGCGACTGGGTGACCGTCACCGACGACCATCGCGAACTCATGGGCGAGCCAGGCGAAATGGCCATGGTTGCCGATATCGACGACGCCAACCTGCGTATCGTGCTGGACCGGGCCATCCCTTCGGCCGGGGCGCGAGCCTTTGGAGCGAATGATGATGAGGTCTCGGCTCGCCATACGCGGATCCAGAAATGGGATCAGACGGCCGCCGCCAATCCCGGACTCGATCCCACAAGCGGCCTGATCACCACGGCGGCGGGACCGATCGCCATCGAGGCCGGGATCGAGATTCGCTTTGCCGCCGATCCCGTCGGCGGCTCATTCCGAACCGGCGATTACTGGGTGTTCTGGGCGCGAACGGCCACCGCCGAGATCGAGATACTGACCGCGGCGCCGCCGCGCGGCATCCAGCATCATTATGTGCAGATCGCGGCAATCACGGGACTCGGCACGGCTAACCCGACGGTTTCCGACTGCCGCCCGCCGCCGCCCGTGCAAGACGCTGGCGATTGCTGCTGCACGATCATCGTCAGGCCGGGCGAGGATATCCAGGCGGGCATCGACGCCCTTCCGCCGCAGGGAGGTTGTGTCTGCCTCAAGACCGGCCTCCATATGATCCGCGCCCCGTTGCGCATCGCGCGCGGCAACATCGTGCTGAAGGCCGAAAGCCCGGGCACGACCGTCCGCATCGACGATGTCGGATCAGCGCTCGTTATCGGCAATCCCGCGGGGGCGCTGGTCGACGGCGTCGATGTTCTCGGCATCGTCTTCGAAGCCGTTGCCATCCACGATCCGGAGCAAGGCGTGGTGACCGTCAACCTCGCCGCCAATATCCGCATCGCCCACTGCGCCATGCGTAGCATCAAAGACCGCCAGGTTACGGGTCTCACGATCATCGGCTCGGATCATGTCAGCATCCTGAGTTGCCGTATCGATCACGTGTCGACCGGCATCTGGGTCGTCGAACGGTGCCAGGCGCTTTGCGCCGACGGCAATGTCATCGATCTCAATCTCGGCCGGGGCGAGGACGGCACGCCCGGCCTTGCCGGCATTCTTATCCAGCGCTCTGCCTTTGCTTGCCGGATCACCCGCAATCTCGTTGAGGGCGCCCTGCTCGGCATCGTCGTCAACGACGACCCCTACAAGCTCGCCGGCTCTCGGGCCGATCAGTCGATCATCACCGACAACCTCGTCGAGATGCCGCTGCTGGCGGACTCCTTCAGCACCACCGCCGTGCTCCCGGGCATCGACTGCGCCGCCGACCTGTGCACGATTGCCGGCAACAAGATACGCTACCGCAACCGCTTCTTCAGCGGGATCCGTATCACCGGCTCACTCTGCGGGGTGACAGGCAATACGCTGATCTCCGGCAACAAGGACTTTGACGCCAGCGGCCCCGTCGCGATCCGAATCGGCACGACCGTCGACGACAAGGACATCCCTGTCCTCGGATGTGTCGTGACGGGCAACATCATGTCCGGCGTGCAGCACGGGCTGTTTGCGATTGGAGCAGGCGACCTCGTGGTGAAAGACAATGTCCTCGCCGGGTTTGGTTTGGGTTACGGCATACTCGGCACTCGGCTGCGCAGTTCGCTTTTCGCGGGCAATCGCTTTGATTCCGTCGCCGCCGCCGTGTTTCTGATCGACGGCAACCAGAACAGGATCGCCGGGAATGACATCCGCGGCGGGCAGTCGGGGATTTCGCTGCTGCGCGAATGGGGGCCGGCGATCGTGGGCAACAGGATCAATGACCTGGAAACCTGGGGCGTGGCGACCTTGCTGATCATCGGCCGCTGCGAGATCATCGACAACCGTGTCGTCGCCTGCGGCCGCGCCATGACCCAGACGGCGCGCGCGATCGCGCTGATGTATGTGGCGGGCGAAGCCCATGTGGTGGGCAATGAAATCATGAACACGGGATCACTTCCGGAGGTCCCGGCCACCACGGACGCCGATTACGGCATCTATGGCGATCTGATCCTTGAAGCGCGTGTCAGCAATAATCTCGTGACCTATTCGAATGCCTTGAATCGCGACCCGAGCCGCGAGGATCGCGCCCTCGCCATGCGCGGCTGGCTGGAGTGGGAGATCAGCGACAACCTGGTCATCGGCTATGCCATTCAGATCCAGAACAATAAATTCATCGGCACCGGTCAGACGGCCCTGGTCGAACTTCGCGACGGTAAGACGGATACGGCCGTCATCCGCTTCGAAAGGGTTTTGTTCGACCAGAACTACTGCATGCACGTCTCGCCGCGCGAGCGTGACGAGCGTCGCGCCACGGTCTCGCTGACGGGACGTGCCGCGAGCGTGTCGGGCAATCACATCAAGGCGACGACGCGCCGTTACTTTTCGGTGAATTTCAACGGTATGCCCGGGCCTTATATGGGCAACATCACCGCCGGCGAAACTCTTCAACACACGGATTTTCCGGCGCCCGCCAGCGCCTTCAATATCATCACGCCGTAGGGGTATGCCATGACGCTCGACAAGATCCTGAAAGAGCACGCCGCTTCCATCCAGAAGCGCATGACCTCGAAAGTGTTTCCGAAAGTCGGGGACGGCGATCTGACTTTCCCGCAGGAGATGCGCGATCGGCGCGCAGCGGAACTCCAAGCCAGCATCGACGCGCTGTCCATCCGCCGGGAAGAGACGATTGCTCGCTTCGATCAGGAGATCGCCGCCCTAAAAAAAGAGTTGGAAGCGCTGAAGACAATCGCAATCCCCGCGGTCGCAGCAGTAGCCAAGACCGTCAAGAAGCGGCAGAAGAAATAGAGCGTTTTCGAGCGAAGCATGTCCTAAACCGGAGGATGGATACCAGCTCGCGTGACGAAAGCACGTCAGATCAAATCGTCTGGGAAATCTTCGAAGATTTGTTCAAACGACCATCGCGTTCCTTGGAAACCCCGACGCCTTATCACTGGCCGCGATGCCACCAGGAGCGATCAACCCCACGCAAACCGGCTTCTCTTCAGTTGATGGCGATGATAACGGGCGCGGCATCGAAAACGGCGAATGCGGACTTTCCTGGAGTGTCAATCGGCTCGCAAATTTGACCCCGTATCGGCGTTCAATTTTGACCCCTTCGCGCGGCGTGGTTTGAGGGTAGCGCTCGACTCGTCGGAGCTGGCCGGGATTGCGGAGACGAGACGAGCGCGGGTGGCGTGATCATCGTCGCGGCTTTTGAAGCGCCAGCTGTCGTTACCGGTTTCGACGATGTCGCAGTGGTGGGTCAACCGGTCGAGCAGCGCGGTGGTCATCTTGGCGTCGCCGAACACGCTGGGCCATTCGCCGAAGGCGAGATTGGTGGTGACGATGACGGAAGCACGCTCGTAGAGCCGGCTGACGAGATGGAACAGCAACTGGCCGCCGGATTGGGCAAAGGGCAGATATCCGAGTTCGTCGAGCACGATGAAGTCCATCCGGGTCAGATGTTCGGCAAGCCGGCCCTGACGTCCGTTACGGGTCTCGATCTCGAGGCGATTGACGAGGTCGACCACGTTGTAGAAGCGACCGCGGGCGCCGGATCGGATGCAGCTTCTGGCGATTGCGATGGCCAGGTGGGTTTTGCCTGTGCCGGTGCCGCCGACGAGCACGACGTTGCGCTGCTGGGCGATGAAGCCGCCGCCGGCGAGATCATTGACGAGCGTCTGATTGATCGGCGTGCCTTCGAACTGGAAGTCATCGAGATCCTTGGCCAATGGCAGCTTGGCGATGGTGAGCTGGTACTTGATCGACCGCGCCTGCTTCTCGTTGATCTCGGCGCTGAGCAGGTCGCCGACGATGTGCTGAGGTTCGTGCTGGCGCTTGACGGCCGTCGCCATGATCTCGTCGAAGGCAGCCCTCATTCCGTAGAGTTTGAGCTCACCCATGAGGTCGAAGATTTGGGTTCGTTCCATCAGATGGTCCTCCGGAGGTTGTCGTAACGGGCGCAATCGGCGATCGGCGCATGGCGGAGCGTCAGTGCCGCCGGCGTCATAATGTTGGCCGGTGCAGCGGGTTCGCGTTGGCGAGCCAGGATGTTGAGAACGACGTCAGCGGAATGAACGCCATGAGCGATCGCCTCGGCGCAGGCGGCTTCGACCGCCGACAAACCGTCCGTCAGCACCGCATTGAGGATGTCGACCATCTGTCGATTGCCGTCGTCGGTGCTGGCGAGCCTGCGCCGGATCCGTTCGATCGCGGCCGGCAACACCCAGTCCTTGAAGGGTGCGCCGTTACGTAAGGCCCCGGGTTTGCGCGCGAGCACCGGCACGTAGTGCCAGGGATTGTAGGTCGTCTCGCCGCGTCCGAACGATCGCGGATGCTCCGCAACGATGCGCCCGTCCTGACGGATCACGATGCGATCGGCATAGGCTTGAACTTCGACCGGGCGCCCGACGGCGCTGGCAGCGACCGAGTATTTGTTGTTGTCGAAGCGCACCAGGCAGGTCTTCGAGACCGATGCCGGCACCGCGTGGAATCCGTCGAACCGGCCAGCATAGGGAACGAGCTTGGGCCGCTCGGCTTCGAACACCTCCCAGACCGTCTGTTCGGCCAGTTCTGGATGTCGGTGCGCCTTGGCGTAGGCGATGCACTTATCCAGAAGCCACGCGTTCAACTCGTCCAGGGTTTTGAACCGCAGCCGTGGCGTGAAGAACCGTTCCCGGACCAGCCCGACCTGGTTCTCGACCTGACCCTTCTCCCAGCCCGACGCCGGCGTGCAGGCGACCGGATCGATCAGATAGTGGCTGCACATCTGCAGGAAGCGGCGATTGTAGCGGCGATCCTTGCCGACGAAGATCGTCTCTACCGCCGTCTTCATGTTGTCGTAGATGCCGCGGCTGCAGGTACCCTTGAACAGTGCGAACGCCCGGTCGTGGGCGTCGAATACCATCTCCTGCGTCTCCCGCGGATAGGCCCGCACGAACAGCATGCGGCTGTGGCACAGCCGGACATGAGCGACCTTCACGATCGCCGTCACGCCGTTGAGGAGAACGATCTCATGGCTCCAGTCGAACTGGTAGGCTTCGCCCGCCGCAAAGCTCAACGGAACATAGCCGCCGCGGTCGATTGCCCGCGCTCCTTGCTCCAACGCCTGGCGTAACGCCGTACGGCATCGTAGCCGCCGTCATAGCCGCGTCCGCGCAACTCTTCGAAGATCCGGATCAGCGTCAGCTGTTCGCGAGCCGATTTGGCCGCGTTCGCCGCCAGCAGTTCATCAAGCTCCGCCGCCCAACGCCCGAGTTTGGGGCGCGGCTGGATCGAACGCTCATACTCGAACAAGGTCTTGCCCGACCTCAGCACCTTCCGGACCGTGTTCCGCGACACCTTCAGGTCACGGGCGATCTCCTTGATCGTCTTGCCCTTGATGAAGTGTTCGCGCCGTATCCGCGCAATCGTCTCCACGATCAGCATCCCCGACCACCTGCTTCATGACAAAGCAGGCAGCGCAACAGCCAACCTGTAGGGGGTCAATTTTGGACGCCGATCCCCCGGCTTACGGGGTCAATTTTGCATGCCGAATGACACTCGATGTGGCGTGCGGTCGCCATCACCTCGACGAGCGCCGTATCGATCGGCAGCGTGCCCTTGAACTTTGCAAGATCGGCGGCGTTCGTCTCGCGAAGCAATTCCGCCTTCTTTCCATCGGGGCCGTTAGGGTCGGCATCATACACACCATCGACATCCTCCACGATCGTGAGGCCGGCCGCGCCGAGCGCATCGGCAAGCAGAAACGCGCCGGTGTCAGCCCGGTGAATAGGGATACGCGGCCCCGTAAATTCGTGGTGGTGATATGGAGGAAAGGCGCTTCCCACCACCGCGCGGGCCGCCGAAAGATGAATCGCCAACTGACTGGCGATGGTCGGGTGCTCGATATAGGAGACGCCATCAGGGGCCAGCAAAGCCCCGAGGATATGACCATTCTGACCCGCTTCGCTCGCGGCAAGCGGAGCAAGCGATCCAACCGGAAGGCCGAGATCGAGACCGACGCCATAAACATGGCGCGCGCGGATCCCGGCGCCCGTCAGAATGAGCAGACGATGCTCCGGCAAAAGTTTTCGGATCTCGTCCACGATCGGGAGAATCGCGTCCCGGCCGCGATCCATGATGGAGCGGCCGCCGATCTTCACCACCTGCAACCAGGGCAAGAGGCGAATCGGTCGCTTGCCGGCGACGGGGTCGGTGAGTTGGCTGTCGAGCAGGGTCTGACGCGCGAGCGGCGAGGTGACGTGCTTGATGTCATTGGTCGTGTTGGCCATGGCGATGCCCTCTCAGCTCGCGGTGATGATGGTGCCGACATGCTCGCCGGCAAGCGCGCGGGTCAGATTGCCGGGAACAAGGCCATTCACAACCTGCACCTGACGGACATGGCGCGCCGACTCGAGCAGATCGAGCATGCGGAATTCGAGGATCGAGTCCTGTAGACCCTTCGCCTTCATTTCGGCGACCGATATCTTTGGAATCAAAGTGGCGCCCTTCGAGGTCTTCGGATTCGCGGTGTAAAGACCGTCTTCGTCCTTCACGAAGATCATCGCCTTGCAACCGAACTGTTCGGCGACGAGAAAGCATCCCGCATCCGTCCGGTAAGGAGGAATGACTCCTTCGGAATCGGGGCGCATCCACAGGCCATAAGGCGGCATGCCGCTGAAGATGACACCATTTACCTCGGCCAAGTATAACGGCACGGCCGAGAGCCCGGCGCCGTCGACCGCCGAGATTCCGTACTTCGCGAGCAGTTGCCCGAGGATCACCGCGTTCTGATCGGCGACCGAGGCCCCGAGCTGCGAGAGCACACCGGCCGGCAAGCTGAGCCCGGCCGCGATCGAGTAAAGATGACGGGCTCTGGTTCCCGCGCCCGTGCCGATCAGCAGCTTATGGTCCTTGCGGGCGGCGACGATTTCGTCCACGAGCGGATAGACTGCCGCGCGACCGCGGTCGATCACACTCTGTCCGCCGATCTTGAGAACCGTCGCGTCAGGCAGGATCCGAAAATCCGCCGACGCATCCGCAGCAGCCAGAAGCTGCGCGTCGGTCAGCGAGCGCTGCATGAGAAGCTGCTCAAGTTGCGCGGTCGTTGTTGCCATTGGAGCTTCCTTTCGTCGTGCGGTTCGCTCTATTCCACGCTCATCTTAAATCGATGCCATCGTCCCGGCGGAGGTCTCTCTTCAGCGATACCGAAGGATCGCTCCGGGCTCCGTTGGTACTGAAACAGTGGTATGCCGCCGAATATATGTCAATCCCGACAAAGGCGATAATCCGTTTCTTTTCAATACGTTATATATATGGCGGTGATAACGGCAACTTGGCAGTCAACACAACGTCCGCACGTTGCCAGACGCGCGATCTATCAGCAGCGCAATCACATCGAGACGCTCGCGCGCTGACGCCCGCCGGGAGCCGCAAACAAACATTCGCAACAAGCCGATCGGGCACTTATGCATTCGGAAACAGGCTAGCGCCGATTGATTCAGGGGGCGATGAGCCTCCCTTCCTATTTGATGACTTCGCAGACCGTCAGATGACCGGGTGGGTTCATGCCGCCAGTGCGTGTCGACACGCGGGTCCACCATGCATCCAGCGATTCATGGTCGCAATGCAACTTGACCGTCATGCCGTCGGCGAACTTGATCCAGTCCGCAAAATGGTGGCTCGGCACCGCGATCACGACGGGAATATCATCGCCGAGCGCGCGCTCGATCAGGGGGGCAAGACCCTTGCCCTTACGCTCCTGCCGGCCAAAGCGATTGACGATCAGGACGTCCGCACCTTCCTCAAGGGTCCTTGCAATCTGTTCTCCGGCGCTCGTCAACTGTCCGAGATCGAGCCGGCATCCAGCCGAATAAGGGTCCGGCTCCTGGTGAAGCCGAAGCTGCCTGCCGGTCGGCATCAGCATCGCTGACAGGTCGGCATCAACACAGTGGCGTCCAAGCTGAACCATGCCCACAGCGCGGTGGCCGTTGGCGTTCAGAGCGGAAGCAAACTCATGCAGGACCCGATCGGGGTTTTCTCCCTCCGTATAGACCAAAGCGGCAAGATCGCATTGGGCATCAAACATGATCCGGCTCCATGATTTACGTCGCAGCCTACCTGTCGATATATTAGTATATATATCACGATTGAACGAGTCGGGCCAGAGCTGAGATCCCTTTCGTATTCACGGCGCGGACCTGCTGTGCGGCTGATGCCACCAATTCGGCCTAAAGAAGTTCACAGTGATCCCCGCGCGGATCGTGGCTTCTATCGGTATGAGAAAGCTCTTGCGCTCCCGCTTACCCGGGAAGCCTTTTGCCCCATCCATTTACGAGTCAACCCACAGGTGGAATGAGCCCGATCCGGAGCCAAAATGCAGACCGCAAGCCGGCTATGTCGAGCGCGAGTTCTAACCAGCGCGCGGCGGGTCATCATGCGGGCGCGCCGTCGCGAGCGCGCGCGACCCGTGGCGCCCGCTCCTGCACATGTTCGCTCCTGAAACCGAGCCCTACCAGGCGGCCCGCGAGATGAGCGAGCACAGGCCACCGCGCGAGGCGGCGCATGAAGGAGGGCGGCCCGCTTTGTTTTCCATCCGCGGCCTCACGTTTACTCCGCGAGCGCTGCATCATCAGTTGCACCTTTTGCGTCGCTTTCGTCGGGAAAGACCGCCGCGCCTCGACCGCGGCTAGATGCTTGTCCGCCAGCCTACCGTCACGTAGCGGCGCGGCGAGAATGTTTGCAGCGGCGACCGCATCCTGAATCGCAAGGTTTACGCCGAAGCCACCAATCGGCGACATCGCATGAGCGGCATCACC
This sequence comes from Nitrobacter sp. Nb-311A, assembly GCF_000152905.1. Taxonomy (GTDB): domain Bacteria; phylum Pseudomonadota; class Alphaproteobacteria; order Rhizobiales; family Xanthobacteraceae; genus Nitrobacter. The sequence goes on along the minus strand of NZ_AAMY01000005.1, from coordinate 19,225 downwards.
GATACAGAGAAGGCCCGGCCGCCACCAGCTGCGCAGCCGATCAATGCGTATGCTGAGCACATGAACATCATCCCACGTCCGTACCTCGTCCATACGTTCCGGCGGAAGCGGCGAGATCGACGCAACGGCCGCACGGAATGCATCAAGCCCCGCGGCCTTCACATCATCGAACGAGCCCTTCCGGACCACGTAACCGCATTGCCAATAGTCGCCGCGGTCGATCATGACGAACCCCTGCCGCGGTCCGCCGTGTCCCATGACGAAGGGCGGATCATCGGGCCTATGTGAAAGCTTCGTCCACAGCACGTCGCGCGGGCTTCCGAAGCGCTCGATCTCAAGTCCCGCCTTCTCCCGCACGATCGAATTGCGTCCGTCAGCTCCGACGACCAACGCCGTCCTGATTTCCAGCTCACCTCCCGGCATAGCCGCCCGAACCCCGGCGATCCGATCGCCTTGCTCGATAAGCTCTGTCACCGCCGCCTGCGTGATCAACCGGAAATTCGGAAACCGGGCCGCCTCCCGCGCGACATAATCGAGAAAATCCCATTGCGGCATGAACGCGATGAAACGACACTTCGTCGGCAGACGTGAGAAGTCCGCAATGGTGATGTCCTTGCCGTCGATCTCGGCGTGCAACCTCGGAGCCTGCGTGTGAGGCAGCTTCAGGAGTCCGTCCAGCAGTCCGAGTTCGTGCATGACTTCGAGAGTAGACGGATGAATCGTATCGCCGCGAAAGTCGCGCAGGAAATCGCCGTGCTTCTCCAAAACGGTCACGTCGACGCCCGCGCGCGCAAGTAGCAGGCCCAACATCAGGCCGGCTGGGCCGGCGCCGACAACACAGCAGGTTCGGTGGTTCATTTCTCTGCACATCCCGGAACGCTGGTTGCGTCCAAGACCATATTGGACGCCATTCGCAAAGGCCGACCGTCGGTATCAAGCATCTGTTCGCAGAAGGTATGCACGCTAATGCAACTATGGAAGCCTGACCTAACTCGCCGGGACTGCGACTTCCCCTCAGTGGCAGACCAGCACCGGAATGGCCGTATGCACAAGCACCTTCGAAGTAACGCTGCCGAGCAGCGCCGCTGCGATCCCGGTTCGTCCATGTGAAGCTATCACGATAAGGTCGCAGCCTTTCTCCTTTGCGGTGGCTACGATCGCAACGTCTGGATCGTGCTGAATGAGCTGCAGTGTCTCGCACTCCACGCCGGCGGACTTCGCCTCTTCAGCAATTTCATTCAGAATCGAAGCGGCGTGCTCCCGCGCCTCTTTCATCCGTGACTCGGACGCATCGTATGGATTGAACGCTTCAACGGTAAGAACAACAACCTTGGCGCCCACCGCGCGCGCAAGCGACAACCCATGCACGACGCCCTTATGCGCCAGTTCCGAGCCATCGGTTGGAATCAGGATTCGTCGATACATGGGGTCTCCCTACTTACCAGGTTCACACAATCGTTGCATCAAAAGCAGCCGTCGATGGGCATTTTCACGGTGGGGCGATGATAGGCGCGCTAAAGCCGGCATTCAATTGCGATCACACCGCAGTCATCTCGGGCCACATCGGCATGATTGAGGTCCGGGATGTTTTCAAACGCTCCGTCAGGATACACAGGTCATCGTCGCAATGAATCCGAACCGCGTTTTGCCTACTGCGGCGCTAATTAAGGTAATTGCGAGACCCAGGAACGAGAGGTCTGGCGGCTCATTACCCACGCGACGGCGATGGTGCCGTCGCGAAAGCAATAGGGAGCGTATACATGGCTCAAGAGAATCAGCATACGAAAGGCGGTCGGGTTCAGGGCAGCCAGTCCGAGCGTGGCTTTGCGAGCATGGACGAACAGAAGCAGCGTGACATCGCCTCCAAGGGCGGACAGGCGCAGGGCAGGGAGAACAATCCGGGCAACTTCGCCAACGACCGCGACAAAGCCTCGTCGGCTGGACGCAAGGGCGGACAGTCGTAACCGCGATTAATGCCTGCGAGGGAGCCTGGCTTCGGTCGGGCTTTCGCGTGCCGCCTGTTATCCCGGAATCTGCTGGGCTGCTTGCATTCACAGGGCGTTCCGTCAACGCAAGAAACATTTAGGGGCGGTCGGACGGTTTATGGGCACCGCGTCGCAGCGCGAACCGGGGCAGACATTGATATCGATTCAACGCCGATCTTTGGAGATTGACGACGGATTGCGATGCGCTTCGGAATGGCCGGTTGGAATCCGCGGGATGCCCAAATCGCATTCGAGCGCATGCCGATCCCACCCGGCAAGATCCGCCGCCGCTTCATACGTCGATTGCAGGAAACTGGTGAGATACTCCTGAGGATCGGCGCTGGTCCGCACCGCCTCATAAGGCAGCAGGAACTCTCCGAGATTCTGGTCGAAGCGGGCCGCCGCCGGCTCGACGGAGCGGCCGGCGAAGCCGTCCGGCACCGGATAAGCGTAAGAGTAGAACATCGCCTCATCCACCCCGGCGCCACCGGGCCAGAACCCGGCCGAGGAGACTTCGTGGCTGTAGGCTTCCTGCGTAATGGAATCAGGAAGCGCGGGCACCCCGCCGGGATGGAGCGGCGCTTTGCGGCCTGAGAACCGCGTCACAGCCAGATCGAACGAGCCCCAAAACAAGTGCACCGGCGAGACTTTGCCAAGATAGCCGGTGCGGAAGCGTGCAAACACGCGGTCGATCTGCACCAGCGCCTGATGGAACCGCTCGACCGCCTCACGCTCGTAGGGCCGCGACGCGGTATCCTGCGCGAACGGTGTTGCATCGGGGATTTCATTCGGAGCGCCATGAATATCCATCCGCCCGCCAAGCCGTTCGACCAGCGTGGTCGTCCGATTCAGGAAGTCGGCCACGCTCATCGCCTCCAGCGGAAAGCTCTCACGCATGTCGGCCGTTTCGCCGATCAGCGCATGGTCGTGGAAGTCAAAGGTCAAGGTGATGGCGGACTTGCCGTCGGGCACCACGCCCGTCGTTAGACCGCGCGGCGTCACATAGAGCGTGGCGTGCCAGGAGTGATTGACCCAGGGTGTGTGCGCGAGCCGGTACTTGCCGACAATCTGCGTCCACAAATGGAGCGCGGAGCACGTTTCGGCCCAATCGCCATAAGGCAAGGCCGGCCAATCCCTATTTTCCTCGCTCATCCAATCGGCTCCATGGCCTGCCGCGCGAGGGCTTGTTTCACACCATCGTCCGCTTCCATACGCGCGCGGTACGCTTTCAGCGCCGGATAATCGCCGATCGACAGCGGCGTCTTCTCGATCCAGCGCGTCAGGACATAAAGAAAAGTGTCGGCGAAGGAACGCTGGCCGAGATACCACTCGCCGCCATTCTCGCTCAGCACGCTGTTCAAGCGCTTGTAATGGTCGGCGAGTTTCTCATAGGTCTTGCGCTTGACCTCGTCCTGTGCCGCCGCGCTCTCGGCGAATTTCTGGGTGTTGAAGTGGCCGCCATACGTCGCGTGGACTTCCGAAGTCATATAAGCGAGCGCCTCGGCTTCCTTGCGGCCGAGCCGGCTACTGGGAGCGTAGCTCTCTTTACTATAGGTCGCGCCGAGCCAGGCGAGGATCGCCGCCGCCTCGGTCAGCACGTCATTGTCTTCAAAGCGCAGCGCCGGAACCTGCCCGCGAGGATTGATGGCGAGATAGTAGTCCTTCTTCTGGTCGCCATAAGGGATATTATGGATTTTGACCGGAGCATTGAGCCACGCGACGGCGATGTTCGGCGAAAGCGAGCAAGTGCCGGGCATCGTGTAGAGAGTCGGCATCTGGTATTCTCCTTCGGTGCTTGTGTTCTGGATGCGCGGGCTATGCCGTATGCCAGAGTCCAAAAAACAGACGAGGCATGACTGCGCGGTTACGCTAACGCCGTCAGAAATTCAGCGATCTCTTAAGTTAAGCACCGTATCCATGTGAAAGGAAGGCAGTCACATGTGGCAGGTGGCGAGCCAAATGACGGCAGGGTTTCGGTAAAGAGCACCAGACGAGAGTTGAAGCTTCACTCGTAAGGCAAGGGCAACTCCCGGAGCAGCGCCTTGCCCTTCGACACCGTCTTGCTACCTTGCTACCTTTCTTCCGCTTGGCCATCGGGTAACCTCCGAGGTCAGGTCAGTCCGATCCGGCGTTCGAGCGCCAGGTCGGCCGCTTTGTCAGGAGATTCCGGAGCTGCCGCCATGGGGAAGAAAGAGACCATCGCGCATCACGAGGCCGGACACGCCGTGATCGCGCGCGTGCTGAACATCCCGGTAAGCTACGCGACCCTCGATGCATTCGACGGCGCCAGCGCAGTGGTGACGGCGTCTAGCGCGACGCACCTCGCCCCCGACGACCTTGAGGCGCCGGAGAAGTACGCCATTGTCGCGCTGGCCGGCCCGCAGGCCCAGCATCACTATCGTCCCATGTCCCTCGCGGCCCAGAATCGCGCATGCGACGGTGGTTGGCGCGTGGATCGCGCCAACGCGACCAGCCTCCTGGCGATGCTGGTTTTGCGGCAGCACGGCAAGCCGGCGGTGCCGGGCAGCTACGTCGAGTTGGACGGTCCCGAGACAGAGGAGTTCGGCCGCCTATTCAGCCGTACGACCCAAAAGACTGCCGATCTGGTCCAGGAAAACTGGCCTGCGATCCAGCGCGTCGCTGCGGCCCTGCTGAGCCGTCCCGCGCTTACCGAAGACGATATCGACGCCCTCATCGCGGCGCACGACAACCAGAGCCTGTCAGGAACTGATTGACCCTATGTTCTGAGGTTTACGGGATGACGACGCCATGCCTTCCGCGGACGCAGCCGAGCATGGCAAACGTTCAGGGCGTGTGGCTCGCGATCCTCACTGCGTGCGATGCGGAACAGGCGGGTGTTTGTCATCCGCATCCATGCGCCGCAACCCCTCGAAACGAGCGAACATCGCGAGGCGGTCTGCGGCGACGCTTTGCTCTGCCTTGGTGAGGGCCTGCGCAAGCGCGGCGGCGGCATCGGAAGCAACGCCCGCTCGCCGCAAGGCATCGGCGGTCTTGATTCCGTCTCCCGCACAGAGAATCAAAGTCCAACTGCCACGCTTGTTTTGAAGCAACGCCCGCCCTCCCATATCACCCTGGGTCCAGCCCGCGATCGCGTAGCCTGCTCTGACGACCAACGGCTCGATAACCAGCTTTTGCTCCGGTTTGTCGAAAGTCGCATGCAAAAGACGCCGTACCGCGTCTTCATCCGTACCCGCCCTTGCGGCTCCGGTCAGACCGAAAAACGCAACGATCAAAGCAACCAATATCCGCAACATAGTCGTCTTCTCCTCACATCCTGTAGCGCAAGCCGCCGTAGATGGTTCGGCCGTAGCCCGGGTTGAACAGGGCGGATGCCGGGGTGGCGATATCGGCGGTTATCGTGCTCGAGATGTAGTGAGTGTCGAACAGGTTGCGCGCTTCGAGATAGCCGGACCAGCCGGGACCGCCCGCATCGTGCCCGATCCTGAAATTCAGCAGCGCATAGGGATCGATGGTCAGACTGTTGGCGTTGTCGGCGAAAAACGCCTGCGGCATCCATTCCACGTTCGGACCGGCGTAAAAGCCGTTCGGATGCTTGTAGATCACTTCGGCGCGAATCGTGTGGGGCGGCACGCCCGGCAGGCGATTGTTGCCCCAGCGCGCGTCGCCATCGAAGAAGAAGTCGTTGTAGGTGTAGGCGAGATTGAACCAGAAACGGTCCTCCTGTGCGAAGGCCGACTTGATGAACGCCACGCCCAGCCCGGCTTCGACGCCCTGATGCACGGTCCTGTCCGCATTCACCACGCTGCAGAGACTGAACGGCGACGACCTCAGGCACTGCAGCTCATTCCGAAGCTCGGCCCGGTAAAGCGCGATATCCCATGTCAGGTCAGGGCGGCGGCCGCGGGTGCCGATCTCATAGGTCGTCGCGGTCTGGGCGTTGACGTTCGAACTCACAGGCGAATTGAATGTGTTGGCGTCAAAGGTGGGCGCCTCGGCGCTGCGCGAGATATTGGCGAACACCTGCCATGTCGGGTCGACGTCCCAGAGCGCGCCGACTTTCGGGTTGAAGATGTCATAGGTGCGGCGGCCTGACTGGTCGCCATTCGACAGGATGCGATCCTCCTGGTTGCGGACCGCATGCAGGAACTGACCACCGGCGATCAAAGCGACGTTCGGCAGCACAAAGAGGCTGTTCTCCGCATAGACCGAATGGTTCTGGGATTTTTGCAGCGCGGATGTCAGCAACTCGCCTTTCACGGCGTTGCCCGGGTTGGCGTACTCCTTGTAGTCGATCACGCCGGCCTGGAGATTGACGCCGGCGATCAGGCGATTGCGAAAGCCTCCGATCAGGCGATCGTCAGTGGTCCGGGCGAAGCCGCCATAGTCGGAGACATAGTAGTCGAGATATCGATAGATCGGATGATCGACGTGGCGCTGGTGCGTGAAGACGCCGAGGTCTACAGTCGTCGGGCCGAAGCGCAACGTGGTCTTGTTGGCGACACGCATTGAGTCGATATTGCGCTGCTGGTCTTGCCGCACGAATTCAGGGTCGGCTGCTCGCGGCGTATTCAGCGCCACCGTTTTCGACAACTCGCCCGGCAGGCGCTGGCGCCAGGTATTGGCGTTCACGTAGAACCGCGTTTCCGCATCCGGCGAGAACCGGTAGCCGAAGTTGCCGCTGCCGCGCTCGAGGTGACCGTTGCTGTGGTCGCGGAATCCGTCCTCGCGCTGCACCGGGGTCAGTAAACTCAATAGCGCGTACCGACGCTCCGCACGCCGGCAAGACGGCCCCATTGAAGAACATCATAAACGCCAGCGCACGGCCCGTAGTCGTCGTATAGCCCGTCCTTACTCTGGGTGCCTTATGCTGACATATTGCGACATTCTTCGGCGCAGTCACGGACGTTCTCGATTACGCTCACGACAGCTGAAACTGAGCATCGATGCGGGATAGCGCGGTAAGCGACTGCTCATGGCCTCTCTCGAACTGGCGAGGCACGCAACAAACCGGACAATCAGTCGCGCTTTGATTGTCCAGAACATCTCGTCCGCAGATTGCGTTTCTTTCGTCCGCTGTTAGGATGCTCATATGTAAGTGAGGCGGATTCCGTGCTTGCGACGTTGAGGAGAAGGTACGCGAGGATCGTTATTGCGGCGTTTTATGCGCTGGCAATGGTGACCTTGGGTGTGGCTCATCAGCCGGCCAGCCAACATGCGTCTCTTGCCGATCGCCATCTGTCTTCCGCCGAACTCGCTGAATATGCTCTTCCGGACGGCACACTTCCGATCCTGTGTTCCGGAGGCACCAGCAATACGGACGATGGCCGTGTAGTCCCGAAATCAACCCACTGCGACGCCTGCAGACTTATTTCCAGTCCCGGAATCATCGGGGAGCCGCCCGTTGTCCATCCGGTACGTCTGGCGGTGCTGTCCGGCTTTTATCAGGCGAACTATGCGTATCAGCCTGTTTCGCGAGCCTCCGACAATTTCCGGTCGCGTGCGCCTCCACGCATAGCCTGACGTGTAACTGCGCGACCTGGCGCGGCATTCATCAAACCGAAATGCGACTTGGCGACCGGTGCGCGCAGGGCCGGCGTGCGTGAGCGTTCGCAATCCCCGAACTCGCGGTCAACTGCTGACCCTGCGTGGAAGAAAACTCATGTCTATTTCAATCCTTGCTGATTTCGCCGATCGGCTGCTCGTCCCGGGCCAGATCGCCATCCGCGCGCCGTTCGCGATCTCGTCGTCATCTCGTTCAACCTCTCAGTCATCTTCAACATCTCATTCGACGGCTTTGCCATGGAGTTGGCGCGGGTGACAGAACTCACGAAGTAGAAACGATCCGCGAGGATCGACATGCTCATAAGTGGAGAACATATCATGCTGACGCAGTTGAAAGATCATTCGCAGGTAAACGATGACCGCGCTCGATGGCCGGCGTCACAACCAAGGTCAATGGCACGCCAGCGCGGTCACGACCGACGACGATTTCTCGCGCGGCTGCGCGAGGAAGTAAATATCCTCCGCGCGCTCGGTCTCGATCATCGTCGGATCGCCGCTTTCCTCGACATCGAGGAACATGACGTCCGAACGTTCTGCCGGAAGCAGAGCGATAAAGCCGCGCCTCGCAATCTTCCTCGGCGGGCCATTAAGGCGCTGCTTCGAGGCCGCTACGCCTCGCTCGGCGGTAAGACCATTACCAAACGCGGCCACCATCTGCTTGAGATCGCCGCCGCCTACACCCGGGACGAGCTCCTGGCCGAGCCTGGCATCGGAGCCGCCGCCGTCATCGAAATCGAACTCTGGCTCGAAGAACGAGGCCGGACGTTGAGAGAATCGGAGGGTGAACATGGTCGCTCATCTGCTCCAGCACCGCGACGAACGGCTTGCCATGCCGTCGCAGCAACATAGCTTGGAATTTGCGTCGCCTTTCGTGGACCGATGCAGCGGATCGTCAAGCTCGCGTCATCGCGCCAGTCGCACACCAGCGATAAATAGGAAGAACCCAAGATAGAGGCCGGCGCATCGATGGACCCGCAGCACCCGGAAGCGTCTATGTATCGCGAACCCCTTCATGGCAATCTGTGAGCGGCGGACGCGCCAGTTGGTTGGGCGCGCTCCGCTCGCAGAGTCCTTATTCAGCGTTCGAACCTCAAGCGGGCGATGAAGGTGCGTCCCGGCGCGGGCAGCACCGCGGGAACGTAGGTCGCGCTTACATAGTATCTTTCATCGAACAGGTTCTGGACGTTGAACGACGCCGTCGCCTTTCCGAATCCGGTGTCCCAGCTATAGGACGCATTGGCATCGACGCGAACATAGTCACCGATCCTGAACGTATTTTCGTTGTTGCCCCATCGGTTGCTGCCCGCGAACGCGCCGCCGCCGAAACGCCATCCCGACGGCAGACTGTACTGAAGCCAGATACCGCCCTGGTGAAGCGGCACGTTGTACAGCCTGTGCCCGGTGTTACCCACGCCGCCAGCATCCGTCGTGTCTACGGTGATCCGCGCATCGGTGTAGGCATAGTTGGCCATCACCTGGAGACGATCCGTCAAATTCCCGGAAACGTCCACCTCGACGCCACGGGAGCGGGCCTCGCCGATCTGGTTAACAACATTCGGGTTGCCCGGTATGGGCGTTACGAGGTTGGTTCTGGTCAGATCATATGCGGCCACCGTAGCGTTGAGGCGGCCATCAGACGTTTGAAACTTCGCACCGACCTCATATTGCTTCGCTTCGCTCGGATCGGGCAAGGAGCCATCCAAAAGCCTGCCAAATCCGACAATGGGGCCGAACGATTCCGAATAGCTGGTGAACAGCGCGAGCTCCGGCGTGACCCGGAAGTTGATGCCGGCGCGGGGCTTAAAGACGTTGAATGCCTTGGCATCTATTGGCGTGGACGGCGGACAGCTCGTCGCGCCGCCGCTCAATGCACATGAGGCGCTGCCGGCATTGCTCCCGTCCCAGCGGCCGCCGGCAATCAGATCCAGCCTGTCGAACAAGGTCACCTGGTCTTGAAAGCTGACAGCGCGCCACTCCGTAAACGGCCTGCCCCCCATCGTCAGCGGGAGCCCAGCGACTTCCCGCCAGCTCTGGTAGACCGGGTTCTCAATACTGAGCGGACGAACGATCGTCGGATCGGTTGTGCCGTTAAACCCGTAGTTTTGTGCGCTATGATAGGACTCGGCGCTGGCGAACAGGCGGTTGCGAATGTCTTGCGTGATCTGGGTGTCGCCCGTGATCGAAGCCTCGACGAAGTGACTTTCGTAAGTGCCAATGAACTCACCATAATAAATGTTGGTGAAACCCGGAGCCACCATCGACCCGCCAGGCTCGGAATCAAAAGAATGGGTCTTACTCTTGGAGTAGGTTCCGCGCACTTTCGCGGTCCAACCCTCGGCGAGCTGCTGCGTCAGAATCGCATCGATCAGATGACTCTCGACTACGCTGGGAGGCTGATTTTTCAACCCGATAAAGCGGTTGCGGGGAACGTCAGGGATCACGTTATTGTATACGGGAATGCCGAGGTCGAAGACCTGCTCCATGCGCCTGTATTCGTAGTTCAGATAAAGCTCGGTGGTCGGCGTGATATCCCAACTGATGGATGGCGACAGCAGGACGTTCCGCGAGTCGACGAAGTCACGGAATGAATCGCGATCCTCGAAGGCCCCGATGGCGCGATAGCGCACCGAGCCGTCCTTCGTGAGCGAGCCCGTGGCGTCTCCGACGGTGCGGTAGCCGAGATTATTACTGTTAACCCACTGTTCGATCGAATAATGCGGCGTCGCAAGCGGCTTCTTGGTCACCACGTTGACCAGGCCACCCGGATCGATACGCCCGTAAATGCCGCCCGCCGTTCCCTTCAGCACTTCGATCCGATCAATGTTTGCAAAGTCGAACTTGGAATTTTGAAATGGCGAGCCGTCCCGGTAAATCCATCGATTGCCGGAATTCTGCGCGAAGCCACGCAGCATGATGCCGTCGTAAATGCCCTCACGGTCGATCTGCACACCGCTGACGTTCTTGAGCGCATCGTTTATCGTCGTCACCGCCTGGTCTCTGATGACATCGCTCGGAACGGTTTGGATCGAATACGGCGTCTCGAACACCCGCCCGTTCATCCTGGTGGCGGTGGTGGCGTCAGGCATCGCGTAACCCTTGCCGGCGCTGTCGGCCGTTCGGGTGCCGAAACCGGTCCCTCGCTCGATGACCGGCGCGGCCGGAGCATTGGTGGGCGCGGGCTGGCTGGATGTCGTGGTCGCGCGCACCAAAGGTCTCGCGGCGGCGCGCTTCGGCTTGCGCTTGGGAGCCTGGCTCGTTTCCACCGTGATCGGCGGAAGCGTAGCGCTCTGACCTCGCGGAGCGGGTTGTTCCTGCGACGAAGCGCTATTGACCATGAATGAAATCGCGACGGAAGACGTCGCGCACGCCGCAAAGCAGCGCGCAAACACACGAATAGACATAACTGGTTTCTCTCCCGAGAATGGAAAACAAAAGCACTTTGGTGCGGTTAGGGTCCTGTCAGTTCAGGAGATGGAAGGAGGCGCGCGCGCTTGGGCGTTAGCGTCGACCGAGAACGGCGAAAGCCCGAAAGCTACGCCGCGCCAGATGACGGCGGTGGCGTCGCGCGCGATGCTGACAGCAATCGCTTGCGGGTCGGGCGGTGGGGTCGCGGCATGGACGACGCAACACAACGCGCAGCAGGCGCCGTGCGTCTGTTGCGGATCGGTCTCGCGGTCTTGCGGAGAACCCGTGTCGGGCGCGTGCGAACAAATCGCACCCGCCAGCGGGTCGGCCATGGTCGCGCTGAACGCCAGGCACGCGGCGATGGGCGCAAATATCTGCACCAGCATCGCAACCATGACGATCGGAAGAAACCGTCGCAGCCGCCGGCGCATAATCCTCCAGCGTTTCGCGCCGGGAGCGACCCTGGATCGCGGCGTCGGCTTGTCGAGAAGATACCTCCAGACGCGCCTGTCAGCGTCTTGTTGCACGCCGCGCTTACTCACCGATCGCTCGCTGCTCGGGCCGAAGCCGGTACGCCAACGATCGTTCCCACACCCGGTCGGCAATCATCACGATAGCCAGTGACGCCCCTGCCAGCGGAAAGATCACGCAGAGACCAACGACGATCATCGCCGACATGCGCAGCCGTGGCGGCGATAGCGGCTGCGGCGCTCCGAATTCTCCTTTCGGGCGCCGCCGCCACCACATAATCGGACCCGTCACCGTCAGGATGATGATCCCGATACAGGGGATCAGCATCACGATCTGGTTGAGGCGTCCGAAGTAGTTGCCCATGTGGATCTGGACGCCCAGCTCCACGGCCTTCGCGGCCCATCCGTAGTCCGCGAAATGGATATCGCCGACCACGCGTCCCGAATACTGATCGACATGCAGCGTGCGCTGCGTCTCCGGCTGATCGGGATAGGTGAAGGCGGTGAATACGCCGTTGGCGTCTCTCGGCAGGGTCAGGCGATACGGAGGCCTCAAGCCCTCGCGCGTCAGGATAGCGGCAACGTCATCGATATCGAGCGCGCGTTTATCGGAGGGCCGGGTTACAGTGACGTGCCCGTGATGTCCGGCATGCGGATCGGAATCCGGGATCGGTGCCTGCTCCAGCGTCCAGGGCGCGGCATTGCCCACGGCGTCCTTGACCGTCGTTGTGGATGTAATCGATCCATGAAGCCGGTGGCTTGCCGGGTAGCCGATGCCGGCAAGGTCGGTGCCGCGGCGCAGCAGGTCGCCCCAGAGGGCTGCCCAGGGCAAGCCTGTGACGATCAGGAACATGATCAGGAAAGCGGACCACATTCCGACAACCGCGTGCCACTCCTTCCAGAACGGCCGTCCCTGACGGTCCCATCGTGGATAGAGAACACCGCCGAGACGAAAGCGACCGCGAGGCCACCACAGGTAAAGGCCCGTCGCCACAAGGATGAAGCCCCAGCAGGCGGCGAGTTCGACGATATTGTCGCCGATGCGTCCCAGCATCAGCGAGCCGTGCGCGATGTCGGCAAAGCCGACCAGCGTGCGGGCGTAGACATAGGAGCCGAGAACCCGCCCGGTGCCGGGATCGACGAACACGCGGACCGGATCCCCTGCCGCCGGTGTCACGAACACTTCCACGCTGCGATCCGGCGCACGGGGCGTATCAATGCGGGTGACCTTTCCGCCCGGATAGACGGCGACCGCAGCCTCGGCCATCTTGCTGAGCGGCACGGGATCGGACACCGGCGCCACGATGCGGAGGTCGCGATGGAGCGCGTCGTTGATCTCGTCATTGAAGAGATAGATCGCGCCCGTCACGGCGAGAATGAACAGGAGGGGTGCAACCACGAGACCGGCATAGAAATGCCAGCGCCAGACCGTGCGGTGCGGAGCCAGGGCTGAGAAGGAGTTAGGCATCGGCATTTGCTTTCAGACATCGGAAAGGGGGACGGCTCGCCGGATGGTCGAGCCGCCACGATTCGCGCATCAGAACTTGATGTTGTAGGAGAGGTCGAAGCTGCGCGGCGCGCCGAGATACACTTGGGTCGGGCTGTATCCGGACCAGTTCGCATAGAATGCGTTGGTGAGATTGCGGCCGCGCAGCCGCAACGTTCCGCCGCCGATGTCGTAGGCCAGCCAGGCGTCAAGCAAGGTCCGCCCTCTCACCTCGATGGTGTTGGCGGTGTCGGTGTAGAACGACCCGACGTGCTGCGCCGATGCGCCGATTGTCAGCGGCACCGGATCGAACCGATAGCTGGTGGAGACCATGAATGCCTGCGCCGGCACATTGATCGGGCGATTTCCGCGCAGATCCTGGGTGGCGCTGTACAGCTCGGTGAACTCCGCCTTGATGAAGGACGCGTTCCCGCTCACTTTCCACTGCGGCGTCAGTGACACCGCGACATCAAGCTCCACGCCGCGGGAACGCTGGCTGCCGCCCTGCACCGTCAACGCCGGAGTTGTCGGATCGCGGGTCAGGATATTGTCCTGCTCGATCTGATAGACCGAAGCGGTCGTCACCACGCGGTCATTCCAGAGCGACGACTTGATTCCGCCCTCGATCGAAGAGCCCGTGGACAGGTCGAACCGCCCGTTGGCGGTGTTGCTGAGCACCAGCGTCGCGATCGGAACGGCAGCCCGGTTATACTGGCCAAACACCGCCGTTCCGGGCGTTACATTGTAAACCGTTCCGACCCGCCACGACAGATTGTCGAAGGTCTTGTCAAAGCGGTTGACCGCGCCCGTGTTCAGATCATCGATCCGGCGATCGAGCTTCATGCTCTCATGCCGGATGCTGGCGAGCATCAGCCAGTCCGGCGTCAGGTTGACGGCATTCTCCGCGAAGGCTGCAAACGTTTTAAGGCCACTGGTGAAGTCTTGACGTGTCGAGAAGTTTGCAGCCGTATCGGCAGGGAAGTAGCCGCGAGCCGGATTGAACGGATCGACCGGCGTGGTGGATCCGAACCGTCTGTTCGAGTCGAAATCGATCTCGACGTACTCAAGCCCGGTCGCGAAACGGTTACGGAATCCTCCGATGATGCCGTCGTAGGACGCCACCGCGCGTTCCGACCAGAACTGGTGCGCGTGCGTAATTTTTGTGGTCGAACGGTCGAGCAGGCCGGTCGCGGCATTGAACGTGAAGTCTTCGGAGTTGGCCCAGTAGCGGTCGGCCTTGAAGAAGCTCAGGTTGTTCTTCAGTGTCCAGTTGTCGGTCAGCTTGTACTCGGCGCCGCCGCGCAGCCACATAGTGTCCGACGTCATCAGCCCATTCTCGACATTGTAGTTTTGGTTGCGAATGGACCTGTCGATCACAAGCCCGCCGGGGGCCGAGATGAGGTTCGTGGGATCGCGCGCCGCCGAGCGGGCGATCAGCGGGATGCCCTGATAGGGTGTCCGGAACTCGTCGTGAAAGAAGCTGGCGGAACCTGTAAAGGTGAGTCTGTCGGTTGGGGCGAGCATTCCGCTGGTCGTAGCGCCAACCTTGCGCGATCGGGTATCGTCTATAAAGCCGTCGGATTGTCCGTAGCTCAGCGTCGAGCGGACGGCCGCGTTTGTTGAGAGCGGAGCATTGATGTCGATGCCCGTCCGCAGCGAGTTGAAGCTGCCATAGCTCAACAGGCCTTGGGCGCCTGCTTGGCCGAGCATGGGCTGCTTCGTTAGAAGGTTCACGGCTCCGGCCAGCGCTCCGACACCCTGAATGACGGAAGCAGGTCCTTTCAGAATCTCGACACGTTCGAAATTGAAGGTGTCGAAATCCCGGGAGACGATCAAAGGATCCGGCGCGCGAACGCCATCGATCGCATATCCGGTCGCCGCGCGGGAGAACCCGCGCATGGAGATCACGCCGGGTTCGCCGGGAAGGTTTCCCGACATGACGCCCGGAACCGAATTGAAGGTCTCAACCATCGTGCGGAGGCCCTTTTCCTGCATATCCCGCTGCGTGACGATGTTGACGGTCGCCGGTGTCTCACGCGGCGTCAGCCCGACGAGGCTGCCGGCCGCATTCGGGACACCGAGGTTCAGCGGGCCTGGCTCTCCTTCCACATTCATCGTGCCGGGCGCGGTGGCGGGAGGCGTGGCTGACGGCAGCGTCGCGGAGGTTCGGGAATCCGCTTGATGCGTTGCGCGTCGTGCGGCGGAGGCGCGCGACGCACGGTCTGGCTGGGATCGAAGGGATTGCCGGGCCGGTTCGGTGATCGTCACCGCCGGCAGCATGGTATCGGAATTCGGCTGCGCGGAAGCAGTCGAAGGAGTTTCAATCACGGCCACGGTTGCAAGCACGCAGCAAAGCGCGCCGCCCCGGCCGAGGGCGGTGTCGTTCGACATGATGTATTTCGTTTCCTGATGCGGGCAATCGCCCGGCGCATTCAAGCAGATCGGATCGCCGCGAACGCGAAGGTGTCGCGGCGGTCGAGCGGATGTGTTGAATCAGGACATGAACGGAGGCGCGCGCGCCTGCGCGTTGGAGTCGACCGAGAACGGCGAAAGCCCGAAAGCTACGCCTCGCCAAACGACGGCGGTTGCGTCACGCGCGATGCTGACAGCAACCGCTTGCGGGTCGGGAGGTGGAGTTGCAGCGTGGATGACGCAACACAGTGCGCAGCAGGCGCCGTGCGTCTGTTGCGGATCGGTCTCGCGGTCTTGCGGAGAACGCGCGTCGGGCGCGTGCGAGCATATCGCGCCTGCCAGCGGGTCGGCCGTGGTCGTGCTGAACGCCAGGCACGCGGCGATGGGCGCGAATATCTGCACCAGCATCGCAAGCATGACGATCGGAAGAAAACGTCCCAGCCGCCGGCGCATGATCCCTCAGCCTTTCGCGACGGGAACTATCATGGTGAGGTTCTTGTGTCGAGAAGATGCGTCTGCGACCGACTCGCGCCGAGAGTGAACACCGCCCGCGAAGTCTTCGTTCGGCGCTCGAGCCTTACTCCGCTGCGTCCTGGCACGAGCTGCGCTACCGTGATGTTAAAGCAACCATCCGGCGTCTGAAAATTCACTCCCGATGAGCAACAGTTGCAGCACGAAAACGCTGGCCGCCAAGCCGGAGAGATCAGATGGTATGGTCACCCGCGACGCCCCGGCAACTGAAAAGCCGGACAGATGCCGACACTTTACTGCACGTCAGCAGATCAAAGCCTTCTTCAGCGTCCCTCGGGTTATCCAGAGACGAGCTCGAGGGATCTGATCGTTGCCGGCACTTAGCAAGTTGACCTCGTGCGACTGCTCACGCCAGCCTCCATTTGATACGCAGGAGACAATTCGTCGCGCGTTGCGGTCAAGGACACTTGGACGCCGGCAGCTTGCGAAGCTAAGTCGATTACCTTAGGGTCATTGAGTCCGAGTGGAGCAAATCCCGTGCTTGCGACGTTGAGGAGAAGGTGCGCGACTATCACTATTGCAGTGCTTTACGCGCTGGCGATGGTCACGTTGGGCATGGCTCATCAACCTGCCAACCAACATTCGTCCTCTGCCGAACTCGCCCAATACACTCTTCCGGACGGCTCCTTTCCGATCCTGTGCTCGGGAGGAGCCGGCAGCACCGACGAAGACCCTACGGTCCTGAAACCGGCCTGCTGTGTTGCCTGCACACTTATTTCCAGTCTTGGCATCGTCGGCGAGGCGCCTGTTGTCGGCTCCGCTCAACTGGCGTCAGTAACGCGGTTTTCGCTCGTTGGCTACGAATATCAACCCGTTGTCCGAGCCTCTGACAATTTCCTGTCACGAGCGCCTCCACGCGCGGTCTGACGCGTCGCTGCGCTGCAGAAACAGCGTGGAACTCATCATAACCTGACGTGGCCGGTGGTCTGCTTGCGGAGGCTTTGCAGCCCACGCATTCACATTCTTGAACTTGCGGTCAGCTATTCGTCCCGCATGGAAGGTGTCTCGTGTCTGCTTCCTTTTTTGCTCACATGATCAATCTCCCGCTTCTCACGCCGGTCCTGATCGCCATCAATGCGCCATGCATCGTTTCGGTGTTCGAAACCGGGAGAGTATCAGTCCGGTCCGGAGCGTTTCCTGGTGCAAGGCGAACGATGATCTCAAAAAGACGCCATGCTCAGATCTCCGGCATCGCAACTGTCAGCATTGCCCTGCTGATCGGTATATCCGGGCCGCTTCGCGCCCAAGAACGCCCGCAGAATCCGCCGGCCGTCACCGCGCCCAGCTCTCCCTCCAAGGGGTCCGCATCGAACATATCATCTACCGCTGGTTCTGGATTCCGAGAGACGCCGCCGTCTCCCGCACCTGTCGCCGACACCGCATCCGCGTCAAGCGCTGTCACCACTAATGACTCGGCATCGTCCCACGAATTATCGCCGTGGTCGATGTTTCTGTCGGCTGACATCATCGTCAAGCTGGTGATGATCGGTCTTGCGTTTGCCTCGCTGGTGACGTGGACGATCTGCATCGCGAAAATGGTGGAGCTGTCGCTTGCGCGGCGCAATCTCGGCACGGCGCTGAGGGAGATCAGCGAATCGCGGTCGCTGGCGGAGGCGCAAATGGCGCTCGGCGCAAGGGACGGCGTGCTGGCGTCATTGCTGGCTTCGGCGATGCACGAGGCGCGGCTCTCGGCCGGCATTTCCAGCGACGCCGGCATCAAGGAGAGAGCGGCGTCGAGCTTCGCCGAAATCGTCCGCGCTGAATCCCGGCGGGTTCGGCTCGGCATGGGGCTGCTTGCGACCATCGGCGCGACATCGCCTTTCGTCGGCCTGTTCGGCACCGTGTGGGGCATCATGAACAGCTTCATCGGGATTTCGAAGGCGCAGACCACCAACCTCGCGGTGGTGGCGCCTGGCATCGCCGAAGCCCTGCTCGCGACTGCGCTGGGTCTCGTCGCGGCGATTCCGGCCGTCATCATTTACAATCACTTCGCACGGGTGACGAAAGGCTATATCGAACTCGTCAGCCGGGCGTCGGGATCGGCCGGCCGGTTGCTGTCGCGCGATCTGGACCGCACCCATGGCGGGGCCATCAGTTCGCGCGCGGCGGAGTAGATCAATGGGCGCATCGATTGCAGAAGGCGGCTTCGACGACGACGAGGATTACGCTGAAGCGCACGATATCAATGTCACGCCGTTCATCGACGTCATTCTGGTTCTTCTGATCATCTTCATGGTGGCCGCGCCGCTGTCGACCGTCGATCTTCCGGTCAACCTGCCGACGTCGAGCGCGACACCGCAGAAGAAGCCCGACAAGCCGACCTATGTCAGCATCAAGGCCGACCTTGCCGTCGCCATCGGCGAGACGATGGTCAAGCGGGTCGATCTGGTGCGGACGTTGGACAGCACGCCGAACATGACCAAGGACAGTTTCATCTTCCTGCGCGCGGATCGTGCGGTGCCTTACGGCGACCTGATGGACGTGCTGGAGATCCTGCGCGCGGGCGGCTTCACCAAAATCAAGCTGGTCGCGCTCGAGGGGGTTCCGGACGCCCAATCGGTTCCTGCCGCGGCTAACGCAAAGCCCTGAACCATGTCTGAGATCGTCGTAGAGCCAGCGCCGTCCCGCCGTCTTTGGGTTTTGTCAGCGGCCGCCGCGCTTGCCATCCACCTCGGCTGCGTGGCGCTGGCGGTAGCCCAGATGCAAACGGATGAGTCGGCCGAGGATCTTGGCGCGCCGGCGATCGAGATCGGACTCGATCTATCCTCGCCGCGCCGCGAGGCGACCGACCTTCCGCCCGGGCCAGACACCGACGCGTCGACGGCCTCGCCCGCGCTTGCCGAACAGAAGGCGGTCGAGAAGGAAACCGATCTGCCCAAGGACACGCCGACGGAGACCGATGATCCGGACCGGATCGTCACCGAGAACGAGTCAAAAAAGCCGGTCGAAGAGGACCCTGAGAAGGCGGAGAAGCAGACCTCGGCCTCGCAGGAATCGGCGGCTTCTGAAGCAACCGCGATGCCGAGCGTTGAAAACGCACAGGAATCGGAGCGTTCGGTGGCGCCGCAGCAAGGCACCGGCGCCAGCGCGCGCCGAATCCGGGCCACCTGGCAGAAAGAACTGGTCGCCCACCTCGACAAGCACAAGCGTTATCCGCCGGAGCACACCCAGAAGAACGCCAAGATTCTCATTAACTTCGTGCTCGATCGCCTCGGCCATGTCGTGTCGGTGAATATTGTGAAGGGATCGGGCGATCCCGTCTTCGACCAGGCCGCACTCGCCATGGTGCACCGCTCAGACCCTGTGCCCCCGCCGCCGCCGCTGATCGCGGACGAAGGATTGAGCTTTACGCTGCCGGTCGTCTTCAGGGTCAAGGGCAAGGGATGACACCG
>NZ_AAMY01000007.1 GCF_000152905.1 Nitrobacter sp. Nb-311A | reverse complement strand
CGGGGGCACACAAATCTCCTGCGCAGTTTTGCCAAACGGAACCAGGATCATCACGCAGGCAGCATTTTTGCGGGCACTTGGACGATCACGATCGCCAAAAGCAGGAACAGGCGTCCTTTCAACGGTCGACGAACTGCCCTTCTTTTTGCAAGCCGAAGCGCTAAAACCCTTTATTTCC
The DNA here is from genome assembly GCF_000152905.1 of Nitrobacter sp. Nb-311A. Classification (GTDB taxonomy): domain Bacteria; phylum Pseudomonadota; class Alphaproteobacteria; order Rhizobiales; family Xanthobacteraceae; genus Nitrobacter. The sequence goes on along the minus strand of NZ_AAMY01000007.1, from coordinate 138,188 downwards.
GAAGAGTTAGCGATGTCGACGAACCCCATATTTTACCGCACAAAATCCGGGACAAAGGGGGTCGGATATGATGCGCGACTGCTTCCGCAAGTCGCGGAAGTTTACCTGAAATTCCGCGACGACACTTTGAGACAAAAGAAGGATGTACCAGCGCGATATGAAAAAATGATCGCTGCTGCTGATTTGCTGATGCGCGCGCTCGCGAACGTGGGGATCATAGCACTTGTCGACGAAGCGACAGGCTTTCAGCATAGCCGAGCGAAAGACGCGCTAGCGCGAATCCTTGAGGAGTTCATCGCTAAGGAACTGCGCCCATGGGTGAGAACGTTCCCAGATGAATTTTATTCCGAACTATTTCGACTTCGCGGATTGAAATATCCGCGCGATACTGTGAAACGTCCGCGTTATTTCGGGCATCTTACGAACGATATCATCTACGCGCGTCTCGCGCCCGGCGTGATGGAAGAATTGAAAGCGGCAACGCCCCGCGCGCCGGATGGGCGTCACAAGCACCAACTGCATCGCAGACTGACGGATGATATCGGCCATCCAAAATTACGTGAACATTTGGCAGCAGTCGTGACCACCATGCAACTTAGCGATGACTACGACGATTTCATCCATAAGCTGGACAGGGTAAAGCCGCGATTTGGAGACACGTTGCCCCTACCGCTTGAAGGGCCTAAGGAAAAGAAAGAACCGCTGTGAAAGAGGCCGCCCCACTGAGGCGGCTTCTTTCGTTCCAACTCCTCACTCAAACTAGGACACTTCCTGATTCGAATTAGGACACAAGGGCTTAAATACGGACAGTACCCCCCAGCACGGTACTGGCCGAAATAGGCCACTCGCTGAGGCAAAGTAGGCCACTACTCTTCAAAGCATTCGTGGTTACGGTCGAGCCAAACCAGAAAGAATACGCCCTCGACGAAGAAGCCGTGCGCTCTGGCCTTATTGCTTGGATCGATTTTTATTTCGTGAAAGACAATGTCGTCGCTGATAGTCTCTGGCCGACGAAAACGAGCGTATTTTGGCTCGCCCTTGTGAATGCCGCATAACGATTGTGTTCGTTGAAGCTGGTCGGCGTCATAGCCCCTGATCTTATCAATCGCTGAGCTGAATTTTTTAAGATCGCCCTTTTGCCATTCAGAAAAACACTCGCAGGACCTCAAATAATATTTGAGGCTTATCGATACACTTTGTTTTACGAAATGCTTTGCGAGGTCGCTTTCAGAAATCAACGGCTCGGCGGGCAATGGTTCCTCAATAGAAACCGCAGCTTGATCAATCCCAGTTTTTTCCAATTCGCTCGGCATAAAAATCACGCATCAAATTCTTGCTGATAGTATCCGTGCACTTCGCCTCAGGAGGCAAATCGCCGCGAGTTTCTCTCCAAGGCGCGTGCTCGTGCGTTAGGCGCTCAAGAGCCTTTCCGCTCAATTCGCCGTACCGGGCGTAAATCTTGTCAAGGTAACCTGCTACGTTTGCGTCCACGTCGAAGTCATCAGTTATCGGTGGGATTGAACCCCATCTATACTCTTTGTACTGATGCCAAACAGAAGGCACAACTGGTCCGTGCGCCCAAGCTTCGATGTCCTCTTGGAAAAGAGGTTTATTAAAATTGGCAAGGTGCCAAGCCTGCGAGAAATAGATGAGCTTTTGGAGCTTGAGATGAGTCATATCGTCGCCGGCCTCACGGTCTGCGCGATTGATGAACCACTTAGCAATGTCTGTTGGGCGGCCTAAGTCCTTGGGCATGTTGATAAGATAATCCAAATACAGGCCAAAACAATTGCACATCTATATCAGCAAGATATTGATTCTGCAATAGTTTAGTGCTTCCCGCCCTGAATTACCGTGAACTTCCGCCGCCGATCCGGGGGTGTCTCAGTCGGCAAGGCTGGCGCTACAGCGAGTACCGCGTCCACAAGCTGACCAATGCTCCAAGCCCGATCCGCAACGCCAATGGCCTTTGCTGGCGTCGTGCGCAATGCTTCATGGACGCGGCAGAGATTGTAGTGCGCGACATACAGCGCTACCGCCGCAACGTGATTGTCCAGCTTCTTTGAAAAGCCATTGGTTAGGCGAGTGAAACGACGGCTGCTCATGCGCAGCGAAAGGTTCTGCCGTTCAACGTAGCTCGTTGAAACGTACTGCTCAGGATCGCCCGATACTACGTCACGGCTTACAGCTACTACGGCGGCGGGCGAGTACCGGCCCTGCGCTTCCTTTACGAGGTGCGTTACCGAGTAGGTCTTTACGATGACGCCATGGGAAGCGTTCGCCCCGAAGGCATCGCGGATCGCCATGCGGTAGGGGTGGAAGCCGTCCGTTGAAATCTCCGGCTGGCCAATGACACGGCTGCGCAGGTCATGCAGGAAGTCCATCGTGCTTTCGGTGTTCCGCTTACCAACGCCCCAGCTAATGATCGCCTTTTGCGTTCCAGCCATGCCGATGAAGATGTACTGATCGCCCTTCGCCGCTATCTCATGCTTTTTGACGTTCTTCTGCTTCTTGCCGACGAACGACCACGCCTCATCAAGCTCTAGACGTTCGGTACGGACACCGACCATCATGCGGTCGTGAAGCTCCATGCAGCCCATGCCGACGCGATAGGCGAGGCTGCCAACGGTGCCACGGTTGACGCCGGTCAGGCGCGCAGCGGTACGGATGCCGACGCCTTCGCAAAGGGCGGCAATGACTTCAATCTGCTTTTCGCGGGGAAGTACGTTCACGAAGCTCATCCTTCGGATTGAAGGGGATGGCTTTCAGCGAAACTCTAGCAAAAACGCCTTGCAGAGCGTATATTTGCTAGGTGGTCATTCGCTTCGGGCTCATCCCCGGTGCGGTTGATCGGGGCCGCTGCGGTTGCAGCCAAAGCGGTCCCACTTCTGGTGGAGGTAGTCGGAATTGAACCGACCGGACGTGCTTGGTAAGGGCTGACCCGGCGACCTGCTACCCCCATCGCCCTTAAAAACCCGCCTTACCAATAGGTTAGGTGGGTTTTTTAGCGACTCGTTCACTATATCGCAAATTTGCGATATGTCGTCAATAGAGTCTTGCGGGTGAATCACAAAAATGCGATATTGCTGATGCCGGTGCTTTGGACGATTAGATCGTACGTCTCGGAGCGCGGTGTCGATGAGATTCGAAGCTGGTACGACGAGCAATCGGTTCGCTGCCGCGCCAAGTTTCTTCTGCGAATTCGATTTCTCGCTCAGACGCCAAGAGCGGGCTGGAGGCGGGAACCGTTCGATCTGTTGCGCGGATACGAATTAGGCGAAGTTCGGTTCAACGTTGATGGTGTTCAACATCGACCTCTCGGGTTTTTTAGTCCGGGAATGATTTTCACGATCGTGATCTGCGCTGAAGAAAAAGACGACAAGTTTGTTCCGAGGCGTGCAGCCGAAATAGCCGAGAGCAGAAAGAGGGAAATCGAACGTGATGCTTTCAGATGCTGCCCATTCTGGCTCCCACTTCAGTGAAGAACTTGTCCGGGAATTGACGGACAAGGAATTCCGTCAAGAGTACATGATGGATCAGGTGCGCTCGTATATCGCCTTTCAAATACGCGCGCTCAGAGAACAACGAGGGTGGAATCAGGCTGATCTAGCTAGAGAGGCTGAGAAAACCCAGAGCGTGATTTCTAGGCTCGAAGACCCAGACTACGGGAAACTTAGCCTACAAACATGCTTGGAAATTGCGATCGCGTATGACCTCCCTTTGCTCGTCCAGTTTGTGGAATGGGATGACTGGTTGTCGCGGATGTCCAATATGTCCCCCAGCGCCATGAGAAAAAGAGGATTTGATGCGAACCGGCTGTTGAACAAACGTGCAGTTCGAAGCCAGACCGCAGAAGCTTTCACTCGAATGATGTTGGAAGATCAGCAGAAGGCAGGTGCGGCACGGGCTGCCAACCAGAATGCTGCTCAAGAGAAACTCTTGGCTGTAGGCGCGCGATGAAGATACAGACTATAGATTCTCAAGCATGGTGGATATCACTTGCTGACGAGTTGCGGCCTACGGAAGGATGGGACGGTCCTTCTTTTATTACGACAATAGCTAAGGCATTTGAATTCAGTGACCTTCCGAAACAGGTGGCGGATGGCGGTGGCTTCGATTTTATAAATGGATTCTATCGTGATGGAGGGCAGGTAAACTCCATCCCTAAGCTCGTCCTCTACAACGATGGAATCAACGTGAATGTTCAAGGACGAACGTCCGTCGCAGAAGCGGTCCTGCAAAGAACGCTAGAGATTGCATTCTCTTTCGGAATCCGACCGCCGACAACGACACCGTTGCATCACTACCTCAGCACGATCGTGGTGGATTTAGATAAGTCCTTGGACAACATCGTGCCTAAATCATTCTTGGACATGATTTCAGCTTCGAGCGCGAAGGGAAATGCTCAGTTTCTGAGTATCGCCTTCAACCCGGACAAGACTAAAGGTCTCGGTCCTATGCCAGGCGTAACTCCAAATTCATTTAGCATTGGCCGTCGAGTTGACGTGCCCTACGACCAGAATCGCTATTTTAGTCAGGCAAGCATGACGACTGAAAAGCACATAGAAATAATCGAACACCTTCAAGCCCTAATATGAACCGGCACTAATTTATCAAATCAGGCCACCCCCAAAATCAAACTAGGCCACTAGGGGTCGAAACAGGCCAGTACCCCCAGCACCAAAAGAACATATTGCGAACTTAGAACAAATAGGGTACATACTTCCATCGGATCAATCACGGCGCCATTCGTTGTCCCGCCCGCGAATCCCGTTCATAAGGAGCCCGGCCTATGTCTCAAGCTGCCCTGCGTATCGTCGAAGGATCCTCCATGGATAAGTCCAAGGCCCTGTCCGCCGCGCTGTCACAGATCGAACGCCAGTTCGGCAAGGGCTCGGTGATGAAGTTGGGCAAGAACGACAAGTCCATGGATGTGGAGGTGGTCTCCTCGGGCTCGCTCGGCCTCGACATTGCGCTGGGCGTCGGCGGCCTGCCCAAAGGACGCATCGTGGAAGTCTACGGGCCGGAGTCCTCGGGCAAGACCACGCTGGCGCTGCATGCCGTCGCCGAGGCGCAGAAAAAGGGCGGCATCTGCGCCTTCATCGACGCCGAGCATGCGCTTGATCCGGTCTATGCCCGCAAGCTCGGTGTGAATGTCGACGACCTCCTGATATCGCAGCCTGATCATGGCGAGCAGGCGCTGGAAATCGCCGATACGCTGGTGCGCTCGGGCGCTGTGGATGTACTGATTATCGACTCGGTCGCGGCACTGGTGCCGCGCGCCGAACTCGAGGGCGAGATGGGCGATGCGCTGCCCGGATTGCAGGCGCGGCTGATGAGCCAGGCGCTGCGTAAACTCACCGCCTCGATCAACAAGTCCAATACGATGGTAATCTTCATCAACCAGATCCGTATGAAGATCGGGGTGATGTATGGTTCGCCGGAGACCACAACCGGTGGCAATGCGCTGAAGTTTTATGCCTCCGTACGCCTCGACATCCGCCGCATCGGAGCGATCAAGGAGCGCGACGAGGTCGTCGGTAATCAGACCCGCGTCAAGGTCGTGAAGAACAAGCTGGCGCCGCCTTTCAAGCAGGTCGAGTTCGACATCATGTACGGCGAGGGCATCTCCAAGATGGGAGAAATCCTCGATCTCGGCGTCAAGGCAGGCATCGTCGAAAAATCCGGCGCCTGGTTCTCCTATGACAGTCAGCGTATGGGGCAGGGCCGCGAAAACGCGAAAGCGTTCTTGCGGGCCAATCCCGACATCACCGCCAAGGTCGAGATGGCTATCCGGCAGAATTCAGGACTGATCGCCGAGCAGATTCTGGCCGGTAGCCCTGAGCGTGAGACCGACGATGACGAGACGGCGGGGGATTGAGTCTTCGTTTCTCGGGGAAGCGCGAGCGCGCTGTATGATTTTGATTGCCCGTGTTTTCCTCCGAATCTGGACGTGACCGGAACAGGCCGAGCCCGAATAATATTTCGGTTGAGAACGCTCCGGTCGATCGGTTGAAGTGAGTTTCCAGGACTCGGGCTCGTGTGAGTCGAGGTCGGTGCGATCCGCGAAGACGGGAATCCTTCGTGGAGATCTGTCGCGCCTCTTGGAAGAGACGGGCGCTGTGGATGTTGAATTGCCGACATCCCCAGCGTCCGGCTTTGCGATCATCCATTTCGCCTTCTCCCAAAGGGAGAAGGGAGAGGGCGCGAAATTAGAAGGCAGTTGCGACCTTCTACTCCGCGGCTTGCGCGTAGTCTTCCGTGGGCGGACAGGAGCAGACGAGATTGCGGTCGCCATAGGCATTGTCGACCCGCCCGACCGGAGACCAGTATTTATCCGAACGCGAGGTCGCGGACGGGAAGCAGCCTTGGGTGCGGCTATAGGGTCGCGACCAGGTGTCGTCGGCGATGTCGTGGACCGTATGAGGCGCATGGCGCAGCGGCGATGCCTCGACTTTCCAGCGTCCGGTCTCGATCTCGGCAATCTCGTGCCGGATCGCGATCATGGCGTCGCAAAAACGGTCCAGCTCCGCTTTTGATTCGGATTCGGTAGGTTCAATCATCAGCGTACCGGGTACCGGAAAACTCATGGTCGGGGCATGGAATCCGTAGTCGATCAGCCGTTTGGCAATGTCATCCACGGTGACGCCGGTTTTGGTTTTCAGCGCACGAGGGTCGATGATGCATTCATGCGCGACCCGTCCCTTGACGTTGCGATATAGCACCGGGAAATGCGGATCGAGGCGCTGCGCGATATAATTGGCGTTGAGGATCGCGACTTCGGTCGCCCGCTTCAAACCTTCGCCGCCCATCATCAGCATGTAAATGTAGGAGATGGTGAGAATTGAGGCCGAGCCGAACGGTGCCGCCGCGACCGGTCCGACCGCGGATGGCGTTGCGCCGTCGGTCACGGGGTGACCGGGCAGGAAAGGCGCGAGATGCGCCTTCACGCCGATCGGGCCCATGCCCGGTCCGCCGCCGCCGTGAGGAATGCAGAAGGTCTTGTGCAGGTTGAGATGGCTGACATCGGCGCCGTAGTCGCCGGGCCGCGACAGGCCGACTTGCGCGTTCATGTTGGCGCCATCGAGATAGACCTGCCCGCCATGGCTATGCACGATGTCGCAAATCTCGCGGATGCGCTCTTCGAACACGCCGTGCGTCGATGGATATGTGATCATGATCGCGGCGAGACGATCGGCGTGCTGCGCCGCCCTGGCCTTCAAATCGTCGACGTCAACGTCACCGCGCGCATCGCAAGCCACCACCACGACGTCCATCCCGGCCATGTTGGCGGAGGCCGGGTTGGTGCCGTGCGCGGAAGAGGGGATCAGGCACACCGTGCGATGACCCTCGCCGCGCGCCGCGTGATAGCTGCGGATCGCCAGAAGTCCGGCATATTCACCCTGCGCGCCGGAGTTCGGCTGTAGCGAGATCGCATCGTAGCCGGTGATGTCGAGCAGCCATCGTTCGAAGTTCTCAAACAGTATGTGATAGCCTTCCGCCTGCTCGGGCGGCGCAAAGGGGTGAAGGCTCGCGAAAGTCGCCCAGGTCAGCGGAATCATTTCGGTGGTGGCGTTGAGCTTCATGGTGCAGGAGCCGAGCGGAATCATGGCGCGGTCAAGCGCGAGATCGCGGTCGCTGAGCTTTCGCATGTAGCGCAGCAGCTCCGTTTCGGAGCGGTGTTCATGAAAGACCGGATGGGTCAAATAAGCCGTCTTGCGCTCAAGGTCCGGCGGCAGCAAATCGGGCGCGCGCGCCTCGACGTCCGCATAAGAAAATGCGGCGCCAAAAGCGCGCCACACCGCTTCGACAGTCTCCGGTGTGGTGAGTTCGTCAAGAGCGATGCCGAGTGTGCCGTCTGCGTTGATCCGGAAGTTGATGCCCTGGCTGCATGCGCGGTAGGCGATCTCGCTTTGCCGATCGCCGGCGCTCACGGTCAGCGTGTCGAAAGCCGTACTGTTGAGCGGCGCGAAACCGAGCCTCGTCAACCCAGCCGCCAAAATCGCGGTATGACGATGTACGGTACGCGCGATCTGCGCCAGCCCTTCCGGCCCATGATAGACCGCGTACATTGAGGAGATCACCGCCAGCAGCACCTGCGCGGTGCAGATGTTCGAGGTGGCTTTCTCGCGGCGAATGTGTTGTTCGCGGGTCTGCAAAGCAAGGCGATAGGCCGGCGCCCCGCGTGAATCCACCGACAGTCCGACGATGCGGCCGGGCAGCAGCCGCTTCAGCGCGTCGCGCACCGCCATGTAAGCCGCGTGCGGGCCGCCATATCCCATCGGCACGCCGAAGCGTTGCGCGGTGCCGACGGCGATGTCGGCGCCGAGCTCGCCGGGCGAGGCCAGTAGCGCGAGCGCCAGCAGGTCCGCTGCGATCACCGCAAGGCCGCCTTTCGCCTTGACCGCGGCGATGGCGGGGCGCAGGTCGCGTACAACGCCGGATGTGCCGGGATATTGCAGCACCGCTCCAAACACGTCGGCTTTGTCGAGATCGCGCAACGGATCTCCGGTAACGAGTGTCCAGCCTAGCGGTTCTGCGCGGGTGCGCAGCACCGCCAGTGTTTGCGGATGCACGTCGTGATCGACGAAAAACGCTTTCGTTTTCACCGATGATGCGCGTTCAGCCAGCGCCATCGCCTCTGCCGCCGCCGTTGCTTCATCCAGCAGCGACGCATTGGCGACATCAAGGCCTGTGAGATCGCAGATCATGGTCTGGAAATTGAACAGCGCTTCCAGCCGGCCCTGGCTGATTTCCGGCTGATAGGGTGTGTAGGCCGTGTACCACGCCGGATTTTCCAGGATGTTGCGCTGAATCACCGTCGGCAGGATCGTGCCGGAATAGCCTTGCCCGATCAGCGATGTGAACAGCTGGTTCTGCGCGGCGAGGCTTTGCATATGCGCCAGCGCTTCGGCTTCGCTCAAGCCCTCACTGAGATCGAGCGGCGCCGTCTGGCGGATCGACGGGGGCAACGCCTCGTTCATCAGCGCCTCGAGGCTCTTCGCGCCAACGGTTTCCAGCATTGCGGCGATATCGCGTGACGATGGACCGATATGGCGGCGCGCGAAGGTCGTGGCGGGATCTTCACGGGCGATCATTGAATGACTCCTTGATACATAGATAGGTTATGAATGCGCCATGCCGGGCTTTGTGCCAGGCACGTAAAATGTTTACGCCGTGTGCGTCTTGTAGGCCGTCCCGTCCATTAGACCCTCGAGCTCGCTCCTGTTGGCGATCCTGAGCTTGAAAATCCAGGCCTTGCCTTCGGCATCGGAATTGATCAGCCCAGGCTCCGCGCCGAGTGCGTCGTTGACCTCCAGAACCTCGCCCGCAATCGGCGCATAGACGTCGGAGGCTGCCTTGACCGACTCCACCACCGCGGCCGCTTCGGCCTTCTTGAGCTGGCTTCCGATTTTCGGAAGTTCGACGAAGACAACGTCGCCGAGTTGCGACTGCGCGTAGCCGGTAATGCCGATCGTTGCAGTCTCGCCCTCAATGCGGAGCCATTCATGATCGGTGGTATACAAAACGGTCATGACAAATCCTCAACGCTTGTAATTGTGTGGAACGAAAGGCATCGTGCACACCCGCAGCGGCAGCCGCTGTCCGCGTACGTCTGCAAAGACGAGACCGCCCGTGGCGGCATGTGAGACCGGCAGATAGCCCATCGAGATCGGCGCGTTCAGGCTCGGCCCGAAGCCGCCCGACGTCACGGTGCCGATCGGATCGACGGAGCCTGCATCGGCGAACAGCAATGCGCCCTCGCGCACGGGCGCGCGGCCTTCCGGCTTCATCCCGACGCGGCGGCGCGCCGCGCCTTGCTCGAATTGGGACAGAATGACATCCGCACCGGGAAAGCCACCCGCGCGCGCGCCCCCGCTACGCCGGCTTTTCTGCACGGACCATTCCAGCGCGGCCTCGATCGGGGTTGTCGTCGCGTCGATGTCGTGACCGTAAAGGCAGAGACCGGCCTCGAGCCGCAGGCTGTCGCGCGCGCCAAGTCCGACCGGCATCACGTCGGGATCGTCGAGCAATGCCGACACCACGTTCTCGGCGTGAGCCCCGGGAATCGAAATTTCGTAACCGTCCTCGCCGGTGTAGCCCGAACGCGACACCAAGCAATCGACTGCGTCTCCAGCGACTCGCATAATCCGCGCCGAGGCGTCCATGAAGCGCATCGCCGGCGCTTCAGGACATATCTTCGCCAGCACGGACGCCGCCTTCGGGCCTTGCAGCGCCACCAGCGCGCGATCCGCCAGAACCTCGATGGTGCAGGCATCGGAAAGGTGCTCGCGAAGATGGGCCTCGTCAGCGGCTTTGCAGGCGCCGTTGACGACCAGAAACAGATGATCGCCGAGATTGACCACCATCAGGTCGTCGAGTATGCCGCCGGCCGCATTGGTGAACTGGGCATAGCGCTGCCGGCCCGGCGCGACCGCTACGATATCCTGCGGCACCAGCCGCTCTAGGGCCAGCGCGGCGTCCCTGACGTTGCCGGATTTCGGCCGCAGCGCGATCTGGCCCATATGCGAGACATCGAACAGGCCGGCGCTGGCGCGGGTGTGGAGATGTTCCTTCAGCACGCCGGAAGGGTACTGGACCGGCATGTCATAGCCCGCAAACGCAACCATCTTGCCACCCCGCGCCAGGAGCAGCGCGTGGAGAGGCGTTTCTTGCAGGATCGGCGCTTCTGAAACGTGCGTCGCCATCAGGGGGCCTCGCGGTTAAAGGGACGATTCCCTGCAAACCCGTTAGAGACCCCATCTGTCGCTGTGCCTGAGAGTATTATCCCGTCGGCGGACCCGGCACGGACCGCCGGTCCGCAAGGGTCTCTTTCCAGATGTAAACCAGTCGCGCGGTCCGTTTGCCTGAGAGTTTCCGGGGCGGTTGCTCCTTCGGCGCCGGCCTGCTTCCCCATTCAGAAAGCGGCCGATCTCTCCCGGCGCGACTAAACATAGCAGATATGAGGAAAATACGGTTTCAGCAAGGCTGTCAACGCACCGCAGCATCTTTCAACGGATGTTATTCGGATCGGCCAAGCCCCTGATCCTCCTGCACAGTTTCTGGACAGCCCGGCTGCCCCCGTCTAAAAGGCGGTCGCTGGACGAAATGCGGCTGCTGACTTGCGCGTATTATGATCGCAACCGGTTGCACTTTTGTGGAAGTGTTCGGGGCCGCGAGTCCCTAATTTGCGCGATGGAACACAATGAGCGGCGTTAACGACATCAGGTCGGCGTTTCTGAACTTCTTCGCGGCCAACGACCACCAGATCGTGCCGTCGTCGCCGCTGGTTCCGCGCAACGATCCGACGTTGATGTTCACCAACGCGGGCATGGTGCAGTTCAAGAACGTTTTCACGGGCGTCGAAAAGCGATCCTATCAGCGCGCCACCACCTCGCAGAAATGCGTGCGCGCCGGCGGCAAGCACAACGATCTCGACAATGTCGGCTATACCGCGCGGCATCACACTTTCTTCGAGATGCTCGGGAATTTCTCGTTCGGCGATTACTTCAAGGACCGCGCGATCGAACTGGCATGGAAACTGGTCACCCAGGAGTTCGGCCTGCCGAAGGACAGGCTCACCGCCACCGTCTACATCGACGACGACGAGGCGTTCGATCTCTGGAAGAAGATCGCGGGCCTGCCGGAATCCCGCATCATCCGCATCGCTGGCGCGGATAATTTCTGGCAGATGGGTGACACCGGACCGTGCGGACCGTGCTCGGAGATATTTTACGATCACGGTGACAGGATTCCCGGCGGACCTCCGGGGTCTCCGGACGAGGATGGCGACCGGTTCGTCGAGATCTGGAATCTCGTATTCATGCAATACGAGAAGCTGTCCGACGGCAGCCGTCCGAACCTGCCGAAGCCCTCGATCGACACCGGCGCGGGGCTCGAGCGCGTGGCCGCTGTGCTTCAGGGCAAGCACGACAACTACGACATCGACCTGTTCGTAGCGTTGATCCGGGCCGCGGCGGATCTGACCGGCGCGGACCCGCAAGGTCCGATGAAGGCGTCGCTGCGGGTGATCGCCGATCACCTTCGCGCATCCTCGTTCCTGATTGCCGACGGGGTGCTGCCGTCGAACGAAGGCCGGGGCTATGTGCTGCGCCGGATCATGCGCCGCGCCATGCGCCATGCCCAGTTGCTCGGCGCGAGGGAGCCGCTGATGTGGCGGCTGGTGGGTGTGCTGGTGCGCGAGATGGGCGAGGCCTATCCCGAATTGCAGCGCGCGCGGTCGCTGATCGAAGAAACGTTGCGGCTTGAGGAAACGCGTTTCCGCAAGACGCTGGATCGCGGGCTCTCCATTCTGGATGAGAAGAGTGCGTCGCTGAAGAAGGGCGACATGTTCGACGGCGAGACCGCGTTCACGCTGTACGATACCTACGGCTTTCCGCTCGATCTTACCCAGGACGCGCTGCGCGCGCGCGGCATCGGCGTGGATCTGGCGTCGTTCACCGACGCGATGGAGCAGCAGAAGGCCAAGGCGCGGGCGTCCTGGTCGGGTTCGGGCGAGGCTGCGGCCGAGTCGATCTGGTTTCCATTACGCGAGAAACTCGGCGCCACCGAGTTTCTCGGTTATGAGACCGAGAGTGCCGAAGGCGTCGTCGTTGCGCTCGTGCAGGATGGCAAGGAAACCGACATTCTCAAAGCCGGCGAGAGCGGGGCCATCGTTCTGAACCAGACGCCGTTCTATGGGGAATCCGGTGGCCAGGTCGGCGACACCGGCGCTCTCACTGCTGATGGCGTGTGCTTTCGTGTCACCGACACGCAGAAGAAAGCGGGCGATCTGTTCGTGCATCTCGGCATCGTTGAGCAGGGCGTTCTTGCGCCCGGTATGGCGCTGGCGCTGGAGGTCGATCACGACCGCCGCGCGGCAATCCGCGCCAACCATTCCGCGACCCATCTGCTGCACGAGGCGCTGCGGCAGGTGCTCGGCGATCACATCGCGCAGCGCGGCTCGCTGGTCGCGCCCGAGCGACTACGCTTCGATTTCGCCCACAACAAGCCGATCAGCGGCGACGAACTGCGCCGGATCGAGGACATCGCCAATGATGTCGTGCTGGAGAACGGCGAGGTGACGACGCGGCTGATGGCGGTTGACGACGCGCGCGAGGCGGGCGCGCGGGCGCTGTTCGGCGAGAAGTACGGCGACGAGGTGCGCGTGGTGTCCATGGGCGGCGCGGGACGGCAGGGCGCGCCGAGCAATGCGCTCGGCTGGTCGGTTGAACTCTGCGGCGGCACTCATGTGAAGCGCACCGGCGATATCGGCCTGATCTCGGTGATCAGCGAAAGCGCGGTGGCGTCCGGCGTGCGCCGGATCGAGGCGCTCACCGGGCATCGAGCGCGCCATCACGCCAACGACGCCATCCAGCTGGCGAAGACAGCGGCTGGCGAGCTACGTACCTCGCTCGACGACATGCCGGCGCGGATCGCGGCGCTGGTGGAGGAGCGCAAGAAGCTCGAGCGCGAATTATCAGAGGCCCGCAAGAAGCTCGCCATGGGAGGAGGGGCCGCGAGCGCATCCTCCGGTGCGGCGACGGGCGTGCGCGATGTCGGCGGCATCAAGCTGATGGCGCGTTCGGTCGAAGGCATCGAGATCAAGGATCTCAAGAGCCTCGCGGATCAGGGCAAGAAGCAACTCGGCTCGGGCGTCGTCGCGCTGGTCGCGACCAGCGGCGACGGCAAGGCCAGCGTCGTCGTCGGCGTGACCCCCGATCTGGTAACCCGCTTCTCGGCGGTCGATCTTGTGCGCAAGGCATCCGAGGTGCTTGGCGGCAAGGGCGGCGGCGGCAAGCCGGACATGGCGCAGGCCGGCGGTCCCGATGGGGCAAAGGCGAGCGCGGCGCTCGACGCTATCGCCGCGGCGATGGGCGCGTAACCGGTCTGCGAATACAAGTCAGAACAACAATCTCAAGCTCCGCTCCTGATTCAATCGGAAGCGAAATGCTTTAAGCCACCGCCATCGCCTTGGTCAGGTTGTCGGCCACCTTGTCGAGGAAGCCGGTGGTCGAGAGCCAGCGCTGGTCGGGGCCGACCAGAAGCGCGAGGTCCTTGGTCATAAAGCCGGCCTCGACGGTGTCGACGCAGACCTTCTCCAGCGTGGTCGCGAAATTCGCCAGCGCCTCATTGTCGTCGAGCTTGGCGCGATGCGACAGGCCGCGGGTCCAGGCGAAGATAGAGGCGATCGAATTCGTTGACGTTTCCTTGCCCTTCTGATGCTCGCGATAGTGCCGCGTCACGGTGCCATGGGCGGCTTCCGCCTCGACGGTCTGGCCGTCCGGCGTCAGCAGCACCGAGGTCATCAGGCCGAGCGAGCCGTAGCCTTGCGCCACCGTGTCCGACTGCACGTCGCCGTCGTAGTTCTTGCAGGCCCAGACATAGCCGCCGGACCATTTCAGCGCCGAGGCCACCATATCGTCGATCAGACGATGCTCATAGGTCAGCTTGCGGGCCTCGAACTGTGTCTTGAACTCCCGGTCGTAGATATCCTGGAAGATATCCTTGAAGCGGCCGTCATAGACCTTGAGGATAGTGTTCTTGGTGGAGAGGTAGACCGGGTAGCCGCGCAGCAGGCCGTAATTGAACGAGGCGCGCGCGAAATCGACGATGGAATCGTCGAGATTATACATTTCCATCGCGACTCCGGGGCCGGGCGTCTTGAATACCTCGCGCTCGATTACCGTCCCGTCCTCGCCGACGAACTTCATGCTCAGCGTTCCCTTGCCCGGGAACCTGATGTCGGTGGCGCGGTACTGGTCGCCGTAGGCGTGGCGGCCGATGATGATCGGCTTGGTCCAGCCCGGGACGAGGCGGGGCACGTTCTTGCAAATGATCGGCTCGCGGAAGATCACGCCGCCAAGGATATTGCGGATGGTGCCGTTCGGCGACTTCCACATATGCTTGAGGCCGAATTCCTTCACCCGGGCCTCGTCCGGGGTGATGGTGGCGCACTTCACGCCGACGCCGACCTTCTTGATGGCGTTGGCGGCCTCGACCGTGATCCGATCGTCGGTCTCGTCGCGAAACTCCATCCCCAGGTCGAAATACATCAGCTCGATATCCAGGAACGGATGAATGAGCTTGTCCTTGATGTATTTCCAGATGATCCGGGTCATCTCGTCGCCGTCGAGATCGACGACGGGATTGGTCACCTTGATTTTTGCCATGGGGGATCGGGCCTTTTCGGAAATAGCTGCGCTTCGGAAGGAGATGGCCCGGGCTATAACATCGCGACGGCGCAGGCGGAAGCCGAGCCGGCCGCATGACGGCGCTGATTTCCAGACATTCCGGCCCTTCGCCGGCAAGTCCATCTCCATATTTTGGCGAGCAATCCTCATCTTCCGCCGGAAATTCAAGCTGACTTCATAAGCTCATTATTTGACTTGAGAAAAAGTGATAAAGGCGCGATCGAAGACCTGGGCAGCAGCGCCCTTGAACCAGACTCTCAGCTTGAATTGAAAGACGAGGCAGATGTCCGGCACCGACAGGACGAAAACCGGCATCGACGTCGTCGGCCCCACCGTGATTCTGATCGAGCCGCAGCTCGGCGAGAACATCGGCATGGCGGCGCGCGCCATGGGCAATTTCGCCCTGACGCGGCTGCGCATCGTCAATCCGCGCGACGGTTGGCCCAACATCGCGGCGCAGCGCGCGGCGGCGGGCGCCGACCACATCCTCTCGCGCGTCGAACTGTTTGACACCGTGGCCGAGGCGGTCGCCGACTGTACGCTGCTGTTTGCGACCACCGCGCGCGCCCACGATCAGGCCAAGCCCGTGGTGGCCCCGGAAGCGGCGGCGGTCGAGGCGACGGCGCAGATCGCGGCCGGGGGTCATGTCGGCATCCTGTTCGGCCGCGAGCGCGCCGGCCTGTTGAACGAGGAGGTGGCGATGGCCGACCGCATCATCACCTATCCCGTCAATCCCGGTTTCGCCTCGCTCAACCTGGCGCAGGCCGTGCTGCTGATGGGTTACGAATGGTTCAAGCTGGTGACGCGGGGCGAATTGCCGTTCGCGATGCCGGAGCGCTCGGAGCGGGCCTCGCAACATCAGATGCAGGCGTTCTTCGACAATCTCGTCAGCGAACTCGACAAGGTCGAATTCCTCCGCCCGCCGGAAAAGCGCGACACCATGCTGGTCAATCTGCGCAACATCTTCACCCGCATGGAGCCGACCAAGCAGGACATGCACACGCTGCACGGCGTGGTGATGGCGATCGCGGAAGGGCGCAAGGGACCGGCCAAGGGCGGCGTCCTCGACGGCGCGCAGGCGACGCGGCTGCGGGCGCTGCTGGCCGAGCAGGGGCCGGGAGGGGCTTCCGTGGACAGCAGCAGCACGGTGCGCGGGCTGGCGCGGCTGCTCAGGCGAAATCCCACCGATGCCGAGCGTATCCTGTGGCAAGCGCTGACGCGCGATCGCCGCTTTGCCGGCCAGTTCAAGCGTCAGACCCCGGTCGGGCGGCACATCCCGGATTTCGTGTCGTTCGTGCAGCGCATCGCGATCGAACTGGTGAACGCGAACGAGAGCGATGCCATCGCAAAAGACCGCGCCGCGCGAGGGGCGTGGCTGGCCGAACGCGGCTATCGCGTGGTGGATATCGAGGCGGCGGCGGTGGAGGCCGATCTGGCGGGTACGCTGGATGGGCTGGCGGGAAGGATGGCGAAGGGGGTTCGTCCGGTTTCACGCGAAGGCGGGTGAGGGCGGGAGAGGTGCCGCGTGAGCAAGAGCATGAGGGAGTAACCTCCCGCCTCGCGGAACTGCACGCTATGACGGGTGCCTTCATAAGTGGCATTCATTGCGCAAATTCCGATCAATCGCTCGCCGTCCGCACTGGGTTCTCATGTCAAGCGGCTGTCCGGAGCGCCTTCGCGTTCGTGGCACGGGCATTGCAAAGGATTGTCCCAGGCCCCTTTCATGTCAGACGGGAGACGATGATGAAGCGATCCGACCTCACCGAAAAGATTCTCGACGTCAAGCGCGAGAAGGAATGGAGCTGGTCCTACATCGCAGCCGAGATCGGCGGTTATTCCGAGATTTTGATCGTCAGCGCGCTGCTCGGCCACATGAGGCTGACCAAGCCGCAGGCGGCGATCGCCGGAAAGCTGTTCGGCCTCTCCAAGGAGGAAATCGCGATGCTCACCGAGGTGCCCGTGCGTGGCGCGGGCGTGCCGATGCCGCCGTCCGATCCCTTGATCTACCGCCTGTACGAACTGGTGATGATCAACGGACCGGCGCTGAAAGTGCTGATCGAGGAACAGTTTGGCGATGGCATCATGTCGGCGATCGACTTCGACCTGGAGCTTTCGCGCGTGGCCAGTCCGAAGGGCGATCGTGTCAAGATCGGCATGTGCGGCAAATTCCTGCCGTTCAAGTATGCCGGTCCTTCCGGGACGACGACAGGGAGCCAGCTGGAGCATCAGCTCGAGAAGGCGTGAGAGCACGGCTCCGCGCTACCGGCTTGGTCACCACGAAGAAAAGCAGGGGCAACGCGTCGCGAATCGCCCCTGTATGATCCGCGCCCGGCGCAAAACCGGCGCGGGCAAATTTTGTTGGAAAAAATGAGGGAGGCGGGAGAGCTTACGTCCCCGCCTTCACCTGGGCTACGGCCTCCGCCAACAACATATCCATCTGCGCGCGGACCTGCTGCTCGGTGAGTGCGACATTCTTGGCGGTGAGGTCGCGCATCACTTTCTGAAGCACGTCGTCGTCACCCGGCTGTTCGAAGTCGGCGGCGACGACCTCCTGGGCATAGGCATTGGCGGCGTCGCCGGTGATTCCGAGCTTCTCCGCGACCCACAGGCCCAACAGTTTGTTCCGGCGGGCAAAGGCCTTGAATTTGTGTTCCTCGTCGAGCGCGAATTTCTTCTCAAAACCTTCTTGACGCTTTTCGAATGAGTTCATGGCCTGGGTCCGGTTTTCGGTTGTTGCGAGAAACTGCCGACCGGCCGCGTTGCCGCGACCGGTTGGAGTTCCTAAGTTACATCCTAGATAGGAAAGGACCTATCCGGGAACAACAGGCGCAAGGTCGCAGGAGCGGGTAAAACTTCGCCTCTGACGGCCGGCATTGATTGTGCGGGGTGACTCAATCGGCTACGTTGCGGACAGGCTTGGGTTCTTGTTCTGTTTCCTTTTCTTGTTCAGGGTTCCTGGTCTTCGCGGCAGCTCCGCCACGGTCACATCAAGCGCTCGGAGCACATCAACTTCATGGATTTCAACAACACACGGTACATCCCAATGAGCCGTCGGCGTCGCATTTACGAAGGCAAGGCCAAGGTGCTTTACGAAGGACCGGAGCCGGGCACCCTGATTCAACACTTCAAGGATGACGCGACTGCGTTCAATGCCAAGAAGCATCAGGTGATCGAGGGCAAGGGCGTCCTCAACAACCGGATTTCGGAGTACCTGTTCCAGCACCTCAACGACATCGGGGTGCCGACGCATTTCATCCGGCGACTCAATATGCGCGAACAGTTGATCCGCGAGGTCGAGATCGTGCCGCTGGAAGTCGTGATCCGCAACGTCGCGGCGGGTTCGCTGTCGCAGCGGCTCGGTATCGAGGAAGGCACTCAGCTACCGCGCTCCATCATCGAATTCTATTACAAGAACGACCAGCTCAACGATCCCATGGTGTCCGAAGAGCACGTCACGGCCTTCGGCTGGGCGACGCCGCAGGAGATCGACGACATCATGGCGCTGGCGATCCGCGTCAACGATTTCCTGACCGGGCTGTTTCTTGGCATCGGCATCCGGCTGGTCGATTTCAAGATGGAATGCGGCAGGCTGTTCGAGAATGAAATGATGAGAATCGTCGTCGCCGATGAAATATCTCCCGACTCGTGCCGGTTGTGGGATATGAAGTCGAACGAGAAACTCGACAAGGATCGCTTCCGTCGCGATCTCGGCGGGCTCCTGGAAGCTTATACCGAAGTTGCGAAGCGGCTCGGCATTCTGATGGAGAACGAACGGCCGATCGGCGCTGGTCCGGTGCTGGTGAAGGGTTAGTTTCGCTGTCTTGCGAAGACGGAAAAGATAGAAGCTGGATATGAAGGCACGCGTCACTGTTACGTTGAAAACCGGCGTTCTCGATCCGCAGGGCAAGGCCATCGAGGGGGCGCTGAAGTCGCTGGGTATCGAGGGCATCGCCAGCGTGCGCCAGGGCAAGGTGTTCGATATCGAACTCGACGGCGACAGGACGATGGCGGAGACCGCGCTCAAGGCCGCCGCCGATAAGCTGCTGGCGAACACCGTGATCGAGAATTATCGCGTCGAGGTTCTGGGCTAGGCGACGCACGACATGAAGTCCGCCATCCTCGTTTTTCCCGGCATCAATCGCGAGCGCGACATGGCGCGCGCATTGCGGCTCGTATGCGGGCGCGAGCCCGCCATGGTCTGGCACGCGGAAACCTCGTTGCCCGAGGGCACCGATCTCGTCGTGGCGCCGGGCGGCTTTTCCTACGGCGATTACCTGCGCTGCGGCGCCATCGCCGCGCGCGCGCCGGTGATGGACGCGGTGCGCGCCTTCGCGTCGGATGGCGGTCTTGTGCTCGGCGTCTGCAACGGGTTTCAGATTCTCTGCGAGTCCGGGTTGTTGCCCGGAATCCTGATGCGCAACGCGGGGCTGAAATTCATCTGCCATGACGTGCATCTGCGGGTCGAACGCTCGGACACGCCGTTCACGCGCGGCTATAATGCCGGGCAGGTGATCCGCGTGCCGGTCGCTCATGGCGAGGGCAACTATGCCGCCGACGCGGACACCATCCGCCGTCTGGAAGGCGAGGGCCGCGTTCTTTATCGTTATTGCTCGCCATCCGGCGAGATCGGCGACACCCACAACATTAACGGCGCGGCGCAGTCGATCGCCGGCATCGTCAATGAGCGCGGCAACGTGCTCGGCATGATGCCGCATCCGGAAAATCACGTCGAAGACATCATGGGCTGCACCGACGGGCGCGGCCTGTTCGCCGGACTCGTGGCGCATCTGGAGCGGGCGGCGTGAATGATCAGGAGCGAGTTGGCTTCCTTTTGAAAGAAGCCAAACGAATCGCTCGTGAATACTATCATTTGACGAAGAAGCCTCTCGGAGTCACCGGAGAAGTTGCTGAATACGAAGCGGCAGAGAAGCTCGGTCTGACTCTCGAAATGGCGAGAACCCCGGCGTTTGATGCCTTCCGTGACGTAGGTGGTTGTCGCGAACGCTACCAAATTAAAGGACGTACGGTTTCTTCGAATGATCGTCGACGAGGTCGTGTCCCTAAGATCGTGGATGGCCAATTCGATGCGGTCCTTCTCGTTTTGCCGGATAAAGCAACTTTGGAGACATTGGAGATCTGGCAAGCGGATCGCCCCAGAATCATTGAACGTCTGGATACGCCCGGAAGCCGGGCGCGGAATGAAAGACGATCTATGGCTATCTCGCAATTTGTCTCAATCGCTGAAAAAGTTTGGCCGAAAGCGCAATGATCCGCAACGAACCCCCGATCACTTCCGAACTCGTCGCCTCGCACGGCCTCAAGCCGGATGAGTATGAGCGCATTCTGAAGCTGCTCGGCCGGACGCCGACATTCACCGAACTCGGCATCTTCTCGGCGATGTGGAACGAGCACTGCTCGTACAAGTCCTCGCGCATCCATTTGCGCGGGCTGCCGACGAAAGCGCCATGGGTCATTCAGGGGCCGGGCGAGAACGCCGGCGTCATCGACATCGGCGACGGGCAGGCGGTGGTGTTCAAGATGGAGAGCCACAACCATCCGAGCTACATCGAGCCCTATCAGGGCGCGACCACCGGTGTCGGCGGCATCCTCCGCGATGTCTTCACCATGGGCGCCCGCCCGATCGCCTGCCTCAACGCGCTGAGCTTCGGCGATCCGTCGCATCCCAGGACGCGGCATCTGGTGTCGGGCGTCGTCGCCGGCGTCGGCGGCTATGGTAACTCGTTCGGGGTGCCGACTGTCGGCGGACAGGTGCGTTTCCACACCCGCTATGACGGCAACATCCTCGTCAACGCCATGGCGGTCGGGCTCGCCGACGCCGACAAGATCTTCTACGCGGCGGCGTCTGGCGTGAACATGCCGATCGTCTATCTGGGCTCCAAGACCGGCCGCGACGGCATCCACGGCGCGACCATGGCGTCCGCCGAATTCGACGACGACAGCGAGGAGAAGCGTCCGACCGTTCAGGTCGGCGATCCCTTCGCCGAAAAGCTGCTGCTGGAAGCCTGTCTCGAGATCATGGCGAAGGGCTGCGTCGTCGCGATCCAGGACATGGGCGCGGCGGGGCTGACCTGTTCGGCGGTCGAGATGGGCGCCAAGGGCGATCTCGGCGTCGATCTCGATCTCGACAGCGTACCGACGCGCGAACAAGGCATGAGCGCTTACGAGATGATGCTCTCCGAAAGCCAGGAGCGCATGCTCATGGTGCTCAAGCCCGAAAAGGAAAAGGAAGCGGAGGCGATCTTCAGGAAATGGGGGCTCGATTTCGCCATCGTCGGCACCACCACGCCGAGCAGGCGCTTCGTCGTCAGGCACGGCGGTGATGTGATGGCCGACCTGCCGATCAAGGAGCTTGAATCGGAAGCGCCTTTGTATGATCGGCCGCATGTGCCCTCGCCACAGCTGCCCGTCGTTCAGGCGCGCGACGTTGCGCCGCCTTTGCCGGTGGTTGATGCGCTGGAAAGGCTGATCGCAACCCCCGAACTGTGCTCGAAGCGATGGGTCTGGGAGCAGTACGACCATGTCATCGGCGGCAACACCGTGCAGCGGCCCGGCGGCGATGCGGCGGTGGTGCGGGTGGAGGAAGGGCCGAAGGGGCTCGCGCTTACGGTCGATGTGACGCCGCGCTATTGCGAGGCTGATCCGTTTGAAGGCGGCAAGCAGGCGGTCGCGGAAGCCTGGCGCAACATCACCGCCGTTGGCGGCCGTCCGCTTGCGATTACCGACAACCTGAACTTCGGCAATCCGGAACGTCCCGAGAATATGGGCCAGTTCGTCGGCTGCCTGAAGGGCATCGCGGCGGCCTGCGCCGCGCTGGACTTCCCGGTCGTGTCCGGCAACGTTTCACTTTACAACGAGACCAACGGCCGAGGCATTCTGCCGACCCCCTCGATCGGCGGCGTCGGCCTGCTCGATGACTTCACGAAGTCGGCCTCGCTTGCCTTCAAGGCCGAGGGGCATCCGATCCTGCTGATCGGCGACACACAAGGCTGGCTCGGTCAGTCAGTTTACTTGCGCGACATTTGCGGACGCGAGGAGGGGGCGCCGCCGCCGGTCGACCTCGCCGCGGAAAAGCGCAATGGCGATGTAGTGCGCGGCATGATCCATGCCGGAACGGCCACGGCGGTTCATGACGTTTCCGACGGCGGACTTCTTGTCGCGCTGGCGGAAATGGCGATGGCGAGCGGCATCGGCGCCGCACTCGACGCCGCTCCGGCAGCGATCGTGCCGCATGCGTGGTGGTTCGGCGAGGATCAGGCGCGCTATATCGTGACCGTTCACGAGCGGGATCTGTTGAGCGTTTTTACCAAGCTCAAGGCGGTTGAGGTGCCCTGCATTCAGATCGGGCTGACCGGTGGCCAGGAGGTCGCTATCGCCGGCGAGCGCGCCGTCAACGTCAAAACCTTGCAGCATGGTTTTGAAAGCTGGCTGCCGGACTATATGACGGGAAAAGGGTGATCGCGGCGCACGGTACGCAGCGCTTGCCGCAAACCGGTGCGGCCTGCCGGGTTCCTTGCTCTTGCGGATCGGAAGTTCGTGCGGGTATAGGATCGATCTACGTGACGTGACGAGGCAGCCACGTTAAGTTGAACCGTCGTTGCGTGGATTCCAGTGCATTATTCGAGGCCATAGCGTTTTCCAGCGACGTAGATATCAGTTCGCGTGAAGAAGACGCGTCAGATCAAGAACCATGGAGCCCGCCTCTGACTCCATCAGGAGCGGAGAGGCTCCGAGCCGGATTTGGGAGACACTTTGATGGCGATGGAAGCGCGCGATATTGAATCGATGATCAAGGAGGCGATTCCGGACGCCCAGGTGACAATCCAGGATCTCGCGGGCGACGGTAACCACTATTCGGCGACAGTGATTTCCGAGTCGTTTCGCGGCAAGTCCCGCGTGCAGCAGCATCAACTCGTCTATCAATCCCTGAAAGGCCAGATGGGCGGGGTGTTGCACGCATTGGCGTTGCAGACCGGCGTGCCGGAGTAGCTGCCCTCAGCACACCAGCGCGTGAACCGAGAACATCTGCTCCGGGTCGGTCCACGCCGCTATTGGCGTCCAACCAGAACCTTTTGCCAGGGCGTTGAAACGGTCGATGCTATATTTGTAGCTGCTTTCGGTATGGATGCTTTCGCCGGTGCGAAAGAAGAAGCTGCGGCCCTGCAAGCGGGCCGTCTGCGGCTTTTTGCTGACGAGATACATCTCGATCCTGTGGCGATCCCGATTGTAGATCGCGCGATGGGCGAACGCGGATAGGTCGAAATTTCCACCGAGCTCGCGGTTGACGCGAGCCAGAATGTTCAGGTTGAAGCGCGCGGTGACGCCAGCAGCATCGTTATAGGCTTCGTACATCCTCCGTTCCTTCTTCTCGAGATCGACACCGATCAGCATGTGCGCGCCTTCACCCAGTATATCGCGCGCTCCACGCAGGAAGCGGCTGGCTTCGTGCGGCTCGAAATTGCCCAGCGTCGATCCGGGGAAGAAGCCGACTTTCGGCATGGCGCGGACCTGATCGGGCAGAAGGAATGGCGCGGTAAAGTCCGTCGTCACCGGATGGATTTCGAGATGAGGAAAGTCTTTTCGCAAGCCGTCGGCCTGCGCGTTGAGAAAATCGCCCGAAATGTCCACTGGCACATAGGCGGCAAATTCACGCGCGGTCAGCAGCAACCGCGCTTTTGTAGGAGCGCCGGCTCCGAACTCCACAAGTACCGCATGTGCGGGAATGATCGAAGCAATTTGAGCGGACTGGTCGCGCAGAATGCCGAGTTCGGTGCGGGTAGGATAATATTCGGGAAGCCGCGTGATCTGCTCGAACAGTTCAGAGCCTGCTGAATCGTAAAAATACTTTGGCGGAAGTTGTTTTGGATGATGAGTCAATCCTGCGATCGCATCATGGGCGAATGACCGCACGCTTCCATCGGATCCACGAGGCGCGGACAAAGCGGTAGCATGCGGGTTCATGATAATCTCCCTGCGAGTCGCGACGCATTTGAGCTGATAGCAATCAGAGGCTGTAGTCTGCAAGCCGCAGACCGGTGAATTGCCAACGTTGATGCGGATAAAAAAAGTTCCGGTAGCTGACACGGCTATGCCGTTCCGGCGTCGCCAGCGATGAGCCGCGGAGAACGAACTGGTTGACCATGAACTTGCCGTTGTATTCCCCGAGCGCGCCTTGGCTTGCGCGATATCCCGGATAAGGCGCGTAAGCGCTTCGCGTCCACTGCCAGACCGTGCCGAACGCATCGTTGAGCTGTCCGGCCCGTGCCGCGACTTCCCATTCCATCTCGGTTGGCAAATGCTTGCCGCTCCAGCGCGCGAATGCATCGGCCTCGTAATAGCTCACGTGGCAGACCGGTGCGTTTGGATCGATCGGCCGCAATCCGCCCAACGTCATGACCTGCCAGCCATCGTCCGTCTTGCGCCAGTAGCCTGGGGCCTCCCACGCCTCGTTGGTCGCCGCCGCAAAGCCGTCCATCAGCCATAGCGCCGCGGTGCGATAGCCGCCATCGTCCATGAAAGAGAGCCAGTCGGCATTGGTGACGAGGCCGCGTCCGAGTTTTACCGGCCCGACCAGGACGCGGTGGGCAGGCTTTTCATTGTCGAAATGAAAGCTGGCGCCCTGGTATCCAACGGTGTGGATGCCCTCAATCAGGCTAGTCCATCCGCTGCCGGCGCGTGGGGCAGGGAACGACCACGACGCGTCATAAGCCGGCGCCATCGGATTTTGGGCAAAGGCGTGCAGAATGTCCGTCAGCATCAGCTCTTGATGCTGTTGTTCATGATTGAGGCCCGCTTCAATCAGCGGCATCAGCCCCGCCAGGACGTTGTCATCGGTGTCGTTGAAAAATCTGACGACCGCGGCGTCGACATGCCGGCGATAGGCGGTAATCTCTTCTGCGCCGGGGCGGGTCAGATGGCCCCGCGCCGCGCGCGCATGACGCGGGCCGGCGCTGACATAATACGAATTGAACAG
Organism: Nitrobacter sp. Nb-311A; assembly: GCF_000152905.1. Taxonomy (GTDB): domain Bacteria; phylum Pseudomonadota; class Alphaproteobacteria; order Rhizobiales; family Xanthobacteraceae; genus Nitrobacter. Next base: position 113,003 of record NZ_AAMY01000007.1, on the reverse strand, counting down.
GAAGGCGTAATCAGGGTGAAACCGGACATAGCCGGGACTGTGTTCGGCAAGCAGGAATTGTTCCCAGAACCAGGTTGTATGCGCGCGATGCCATTTCGTCGGGCTGGCATCCGGCATCGACTGCACCATCTGGTCTTCCGGCGTCAGCGGCTTCGCGCGCCGCTCGGTCTCATCCCGGACCGCTAGAAATGCTTCCGCGACGTGATCGGCCAGCGCTCCCGAAGTCGATAACCGTGAGAAACGGGGGGCCGCCCCGGCGACAGATAAAGGATTCGCCACAGAACTCTCCAGTTTGGAGAGGAACGTTGTCGCGGAGAATGGGTTCCGTGGAACAATCCGTTCGCGCGGGATGGAATCAGAGGCGCGACGGGGGTCCGATGCCGCGCAGCTGAAGACTTCCCGGAGGTCGGGGCGTTCCCCGCCAATTTATTTGTTACACGAAGGTTTCGGACTATATATACCGCAAGTCGCGACGGGCTGTTCGCGGCTTGTTTTAACGCGCGGCTAAAGGATGTGACGATGAGCATTAAGGAAACCATTGAGAACGAACTGAAGTCGAATGACGTCGTGCTGTTTATGAAGGGCACGCCGCAATTTCCTCAGTGCGGTTTTTCGGGGCAGGTGGTTCAGATTCTCGACCACGTCGGCGTGGGCTACAAGGGTTTGAACGTCCTTGAATCTCCTGAACTGCGCGACGGTATCAAGACCTACTCGAACTGGCCCACGATCCCGCAATTATACGTCAAGGGTGAGTTCGTCGGCGGCTGCGATATCGTCCGTGAAATGTTCCAGGCTGGCGAGTTGCAGAAACTGTTCTCCGACAAGGGCATCACCTTCAGCGCACCGGCATCGGCCTGATTGCGGCGTCATCGGTCCGGCGCGACGGGAGCGTCACGTCGCCGATATCAGGACGTTGAGCGTTGACGCCATTTATCACGTAGCAGATGAATTCCACCCGGCAGCGGCGTGATTGGCATCGATAGCCTTTCCACGCCATTCCCACCGGTCTTCCCGCTTTGCTGCCGTTGATGCGGCGCTGGACCCCGCAGCTAACCGTGATCGACGCTGATCATGCGTTGCGTGTCCCGAGGAACCTTCACAACGGGCGGCGGTTCATGGGAGAGCCAGTTCCCTTTGTTCAAGGAGATCCTGGGATGAAAATGCGATTTGCAGCAGTGGCGACAGCGTGGGTCTTGGCAGCTTCCGGCCTTGCTCATGCTGACCAACCGGGGACCGATTGGATACCCGCGGATCAGGTCATTCAGAAGCTGACCGGGAAGGGATACACAAACTTCAGCAAAGTCGAAGCGGACGATGGCTATTGGGAGCTGGAAGCCGATCTCAACGGCGTCCGTTATGATCTTCACGTTGATCCGAAGAGTGGGGAAATCACCAAAAGCGAACCGGACAGCGACTGATTCAAATGGTTCGCGTCGCATAAAAAAAGCCCCGGGCGACCGGGGCTTTTTCGAATCGGGATGGTCCGGATCAGCGCGAATAGAATTCGACGATCAGATGAGGCTCCATCTGCACCGCGAAAGGAACGTCCGCAAGCTGTGGAATGCGAATGAACTTCGCGCTCTGCTTGTTGTGGTCTGCGTCGATGAAATCGGGCACGTCGCGTTCTGCAAGTTGGTTGGCTTCCAGCACCAGCGCGAGCTGTTTCGATGCATCCTTCACCTCGACGGTATCGCCGACCTTTAGCTTGTAGCTCGGAATATTGACTCTGCGGCCGTTCACCTTGACGTGGCCGTGGTTGATGAATTGGCGCGCGGCGAACATGGTCGGCACAAACTTGGCGCGATAGACCACGGTGTCGAGACGGCGCTCGAGCAATCCGATCAGGTTCTCGCCCGAATCGCCTTTCATGCGGGTCGCTTCGACGTAAATCGCATAGAACTGGCGCTCGGAAATATTGCCGTAATAGCCTTTGAGTTTCTGCTTGGCGCGGAGCTGGGTTCCGAAATCGGAGAGCTTGCCCTTGCGGCGTTGGCCGTGCTGGCCGGGGCCGTATTCGCGTTTGTTGACCGGGCTCTTCGGGCGGCCCCAGATATTCTGGCCCATACGGCGATCGATCTTGTACTTCGCCTCATTGCGCTTAGTCATCGCGTCCTCTTGTCAAAAGTTAAGTCGGTGGATCGAGGAAACGCGCCCTCCTATGCGGATGATCTGGACATGATGAAAACCGGAAGGCCGCTTTTCGGGATCATGACAAATCCGCCGCCGACAGGTCCGGTCCGCAAGCTTGACGGGCAGGACCACGGGTCGCGAAACGCAACGCGGGCCGAAACCGGCCCGCGCGCAGGCGTTTTCTAGGGACAAACTGCGTTCCTGTCAAACCATGGCGAAGCCGGTTTTCGCCCGCAGACCAGGTCGGGACGCCAGAACGCTGACGCTGCGAGAATCTGTTACTTGGCGCCGATGGTCCGCGGCCCGATCCGATGTGAAATCATGCACATTCAACGGTTTGCCGCCGGTTCTGGCATTGCTTGATGATGCACGGATAGGGCTGGGACGGGTCCGCCGAAGAATGGCGCGAGTGCATCTGTCAGCCCGTGGGGCCGACCCGAGGTGAAGATCATTTCGGGCGGGGCTTCGCGGTCGCCGCCACCGCCTGATCCGAGCAGATCGACGACGCGCCGGGCAATCGCGGGCGCGGGGTCGATCCAGGACACCGGCCATGGCGCGAGCTTGAGCAGTCGATCGAGCAGCAGCGGATAGTGCGTGCAGGCGAGCACGACGGCGTCGGTGCGCAGATCTCCGCCGTCAACGGCCGAAACGAAGCAGGGCGCGATCTCGCTCAGGATATCGGCGTCGCTGACCGTCTTGCCGCGCAGGGCGTCCTCCGCCAGCGAAGCGAGGCTCGCCGCGCCGACCAGCGTCACGGTGCAGGCCTGCGCGTGGTCCCGGATCAATGCCTGGGTATATTCGCGCTGCACGGTCGCTCGCGTACCGAGCACAGAGACGCGCTTGGTCTTCGATGCCGCGCACGCCGGCTTGATTGCCGGAACCGTGCCGACGAACGGTATGGAATAGGCGGCGCGCAACGGTCCCAGCACGGAGACTGACATCGTGTTGCAGGCGATCACAACGATGTCCGGGGCGTGGGCGCCGATCAACTCTCCGACCAGCGGAACTACGCGGGCGATGATTTCTTCTTCGCTGAGGCGGCCATAGGGAAAGAAGGCGTCGTCGGCGACATAGACGTATCGTGCGGCGGGGAGGGCGTCGACAATCTTCCGCAGCACGGTGAGACCGCCGAGGCCGGAGTCGACGACGAGAATGGTAGGAGTATTTGACACGCGGAAATGTTAGGGGCGAACGGTTACCGCGGAGTTTTTACAGATTATGTTGATTTGTCCATCCCGGGATATAGCTCAGATCTGGCAAATGGCTCAGCTCGTTCAGAGGCGCGTGAAAGCAAAACGCCGGGCAGGCGTCGTGATGAAAGCCAACTTAATCAGATACATCATGAAATAAATTCATCTTCTACTGAAAGGGATCTAGCGCAATCCTTCGTAGACCATGAAGCCGCGGGCGATTGCGAGCTTCTTCAGCGCGCGCGGGACGAAGCGCTGTGGTGGAGGATTCAGATAGCGCCACGAAGCGAGGGTGAAGTTTGCCACTGGCTGCCGGCTGTGCTGCATCGGCGCGAGCAGTCCGGTCAGGCTGGTTGGCGAGTGCGCGCGATTGTTGAAGGGCAGGAGCAGCAGTTCGAAGTATGCGAGCGATCCGTTTCGCTCGGTGGCGGTCAAGCCAGCGACTGCGACCACTAATTCTTCGGATACGATGCCCAGTATGTCGGTGATGTCGTTGCGGCTTGCGGCCGCGAACAGTGCTGCAAAGTTCTCTCCCTTGAGATCGCGGTCGAGCAGGGCGCTGACCCGGGTTCCGGCAACACGGAACGGATAGCCGCGATTTGGCTCATAGGAGAGCACGAAGATGTCCCCGAGCAGCTGGCGAACTGCACTGGGTTCGATCACGCGCCGGTCCGGGGCGCGTTCGCCGTCGCGTTTCTTGTCCCAGTACGCAAAGAATGCCCGATTCGATGGATGTTTCATGAGGCAACCGTCCTCGCCGAGGGCTCGAACCGGACAAATTTGTCCTACTTCAAGGCAACCTCAGCCTTTTGCTGTTGTGCAGGAGCGGTGTTGCAGCGTCCATGCCGGAGGCGGCTTTTGACTCATGCGCCCCCTGCAATTGTGCCGTTAACGTTAAATTCACCATGTCCTTTAAGACATCGGTAACTTGTGTGTCTCAACCATTTCAGGCGGCCGATTGCGGTCAGGCGTCGAGCAGCGTCGCTGGCGTCTGCGCCGGCGCGTGGTGGCGAGATAACTACAATCGCGAAGACACGGAATTCGGCCGCGGGGCGTGTGGGCGAGAGCGCGGATTAATCAGCTTCGATACGCTCGATCGCACCAACACCGTTCCATACTGGGCCGGATTTGTTCAGTGCGCGGCTGCAAGCGGAGGACCGCTGCCCAGTTGACAAAGTTCAACTCGATCTCGTCCTTGCCGCTTGGCATCGTAAAGCAGTTTATCGGCGAGCTTATATAGCTCGGAGAACGAGGCCGTGCGGACGTAGGTCGCTCCACCGATACTGATCGATAGATTGCAGGGGATCCCCTGGGGACAAAAATTCACTGCCTTCACGGTTTCCCGGATACGCTCGGCAACCATGACGACCCGGTCCGGAGCAATGCCTGGAAGGAACACGCTAAACTCCTCGCCCCCCATGCGACCGACAAGGTCTACTTCGCGCAGCGTCGATTTGATGCTTTGAGCGATCAGTTTGAGGGCCTCGTCGCCCATGTCGTGACCGAAATTGTCATTGACGTTTTTGAAGTGATCGACGTCCATGACCAGCAGTGCGCCCTCGCCGCCCTTTTCCTGCCGGTCCACCCGGTCGAGATAGGCGTCGACCAGGGTCGTGAATGCGGCGCGGTTGAAACAGGACGTCAGGCCGTCGGTGGAGGCAATGACCATCAGCTGCTCGTGTGCGATGGCGAGCTGGCGCAATTTGCTGAGAAGGTAGAGGAAAAACGGCGGCGCGATCAGCAGGGGAATAATCACATCATCTTTGGGACTAGGTCCCAGCCGCCACCTGCCTTCCACGAAGGAATAGCTGTCAATCACAAAGGCCAGCGCAATGCAGCAGAGCGTTCCTGCGATTGTCAGCAGGATTACCCTGGTCCAACTCTGTGTCGAGAGTCCTAATGATTTCGAGAAAGACCAAGCCTTCATAATAGGTTAGGCGCTATGACATGAACATTTAAAAATCTGTACCGGCTAACGTCGACATTTTAACTTAACTGCTCCATCCACGGGTGCCCTTTGTGCGGATAAGCATCCCGCGCTGGACGGCCCGCCCGCAAAGCTTAACGATCAGAAGCTAAACGATTTCGATTAGCTTTGGAGGTAATATCGACGTGAGCCTATCGGGAGCTGCCGCCGGTTTTGGTGGCCAGCCAAATTAAACGAGCCCGGTCGGCCTTAACCGGGCTGACGCATCCGATCGCCGAGCGCCGCCGGAACGATTGTAGAACCGCTCGATCAAGTCGAACCCATCTGCCTTGGCCCCATTCCTCGTTCGATAGCTCCGTACTGGCCGTGCGTTCGCGAGAAGCTGGCGGCCGGGGTAGAACGCTGCCGCATCGCTGCGAGCTTCGCCGGAAGGTCCTCCTTTTGAGTTTTGCGGCTATGCGGGCCGTCGCCCACATCGACAGCGAGAGCAGGATTGAGGTATTAGTCGGTAATCATCCGGCATCGACGGCCGGTCGAAATGTGGTGGTACGGGACGGGATAGAGCCCAGTTCGGCGATCTATCCTGTACTCGAGGATGGCAGGGGCAAACGCTGGATGCAACAGAGGGGAAGAGTCTTGCGGTTCTGGATGGCCGTTTTCGGCCTTGTGGCTGGCCTTCAATCGGCCTGTATTCCTGCTCAATCCAATGATCTCTGGAGCACCGGAACGCGTGCTAAAGAAGACCAATTCCGATTGGCTCTCCTGATCAAGGATACGGCTGGTTCTCTTCGTGATGGATCCGTCGTTCGGGTGAGCGAGGTCTCGGCTGAAAAGAGCGAGGTTTCAGCCGATAAGAGCGAGGTCTCACCGGAAAGGGAAAGAGATCACGGCGCTCGAAGTCCTCAGGAGATGCTTGCCTGGTTCCTGAAGGGCGCGGCGGCGCTGACTGCAATGGTGCTTTTTTACAAAGGACTGAAATGGTGGGTGTTACGCAGGCGGCAGAGCGAGTAACGTACCCACTCTACACGCTCTTCACTCGACTGTGTTTTGATGCCTGCTCGAAAGCGTCGTGTTGTCGAGAATGTCGCGCGATATGCGGACCAGGGAAGGGTCGTCTGGGCGCCGCCATTTTGACGGTTTCTCATTAGCTGGATTGAATCTTTGTTTGCACAGTCCCCTTATGCAACTCATTGCAGCCTATCACCCGCTTGAGCCGCCAGGTCACAATCCTTGGACTCTCCCTCAGACCCTTCGTCGGAACTTCCACCGGAACCGCGGCGTGAACCGATCCTGACCCTGCCGGGGCCGTTGACCGCCTATATCGGTCTTCTCGCGATTGTTCATGTCGTGTGGTCGGCGATGCCGCCCGATCTGGAATACTGGATTCTGGAGGCGTTCGGCTTCATTCCGAAGCGTTACGATCCGAGCCTTCTGGCGACGGCGTTTCCCGGAGGAAGCGGCGCCAAGGTCTGGACCTTCGTGACCTATTCGCTGCTGCACGCCAACCTCAGCCACATTGGCTTCAATGTTTTATGGTTGCTACCTTTCGGTAGCGCGGTGGCGCGCCGTTTCGGCGCCGTCAGGTTTTTTCTTTTCATGGCGGTCGCCGCCATTGCCGGCGCGATCGCACATCTTGTGACCCACGAGCACAATATTGCGCCGATGATCGGTGCGTCGGCATCGGTATCGGGCGCAATGGCTGCGGCGATCCGTTTCGCTTTCCAGCAGGGCAGTTTCCTATCCTTCGGCCGCGGCGATGCCGACGCCGCCGCGCAGGTGCCTGCGCTGTCATTGACGCGCGCCCTGCAAAATCCCCGCGTGCTGGCGTTTCTCGCAATCTGGTTCGGTATCAACATCATTTTCGGCATGGGATCGGTCGCAATCGGCGCCGAGCCCGGCAGTGTTGCGTGGCAGGCTCACATGGGCGGCTTTATGGCCGGCCTTCTATTGTTTTCATTGTTCGATCCGGTGCCTCGCGCGCCGCGTGACGCCGAGAATGCGTCGTCCGACGCGGATCATCTCTAACAATTGCTTGCGATGCAGGCTGATTTCATTCATCATCGCCCGGTCAGGCGAAGTTGGACGTTTGACTGTCGCTTGAACGCTAAAGGCAAGGATCGCGCAAAGTGATCCCGCGCGATCCCCTCCGAGGGAAGCGACAATGACAGTACGTGCCATCCTCAGCGCCAAGGGTCCTCAAGTCGCAAGCGTCGAGCCCGACGTAAAGCTTTCGGCGGCGGTGAAGATCTTGTCGGAACGGCAGATCGGTTCTGTGCTTGTCCTGAGCGATACGCGCATCGATGGCATTCTGTCCGAACGGGACATCGTCCATGCGCTCGATAAACGCGGCGCAGCTGCACTCGATGAGCCGGTCAGCGCCGCCATGAGCCGCAAGGTGGTCAGTTGCCGTCTGTCGGATACGGTCGCTCACCTCATGGAAGTCATGACGGCGGAAAAGTTCAGGCATCTGCCGGTAGTGGAGGAGGGCAAGCTGGTGGGCCTGGTCTCGATCGGGGATGTCGTCAAGCTGCGTGTTCAGGAATATGAAGCCGAGCAGGAGGCGCTGCGCGACTACATCAAAACAGCCTGAGCGCCTGGCGCATTAAGGATCGTTTCCGCTTTCAGGGTCCGCCCCGCCGGCCATGTCCGGCGCCGATTCCGGCGGCGCGAGAACGTCGATCGCTTCCACAATTGCTTCGATCGCTCGATCCGCAGCCCGTGTGCCGTTTGCGATCAGATCGTTGGCGCGGTGGAAGTCGAACCAGCCAATCTGCCCGACTCTGGGCGAGATCAATAGGTCCGGTGGATCGCCGGCGAGCCGCGCGCGCGTGATTCGGTCCTGCATGATATTGAATGCGTCGGTCATGACCGACACAATGCCCGGGCGACTGCCGCTAGCGAAGATTTCGCGCTTGACCGTCCGCTCGAACGAAAAGAACTTGCCGAGGCCAAGTTTGCGCGGTGGGGGTTCGACGGCCTCCTCCTGCACGTCGTTGTTCTGCGTACCATGAGAGAATATCGTGGTGCTGCGACCGAATATGTCATTAGAGAGGTTGGCCGCAATCACGACCTCGGCGCCGAGCGCGCGGGCAGTGGAGACAGGCACCGGGTTGACAAGCGCGCCATCGACCAGCCAGCGGTCGCCAATCAGCATCGGCGCAAAGATACCCGGAAGTGCGTAAGACGCACGCATGGCGTCGACCAGCCGCCCGTGCGTAAGCCAGATTTCGTGGCCGGTGCGGACTTCCGTCGCGACGCTCGCGAACTTCAGCGGCAGTTCTTCAATCTGGGTCTGACCGAGCGAGGCCTCGAGCTGCGCGGTGAGCCTGGTGCCGCCGATCAGTCCGGAGCCGTTCAACCGGATGTCTAGATAACTGAAAAGACTCCGCGGCTGCAGGCTGCGCGCCCACTCCTCCAAAGTGTCAAGACGACCCGCGGCATAGGCACCCCCAACCACCGCTCCGATCGATGTACCCACCACGATATCGGGCTCGATGCCGTGCGCGATCAGGGAGCGGAGAATGCCGATATGAGCGAAGCCGCGCGCGGCCCCGCCGCCCAGAGCCAACCCGATCACAGGCCGCTTGACACTATCCAATCCTACTTTTTGGCCGTTCGACCCGTTCTGGTCGCGACCTTTCAAACCATCCAGCACAATAGGATTCTCCGAATGCCGGCATCGGTTACCGCGCTTCCGGCGGACACGGTGAGCGCGAGACAGGTTGACTTGGCGGATGTTGCTTCGCCCGGCAGAAATTATCACCGGATAGCTTCGTTTCAACCCGACGGGCCAGTTTTTAAGCCTTCCACAGCAGGATGCAAATTTGAGCAAGTCCCGAGGCTTGAATTTGCCGTGTTTTACGGAAAGAACCGGCGCCATGATCTTCGGGGGAAATCATCGATGGAGTTCAGGCGGGCACTCGTGGCCTCTGCTCGTGTCGGTCGTCACGCTCCTCGCGATGTTTCCATTGGCCGCCTCGGCGCAATTGTTTGGCGAACGTCCGCCGCCGGTCCCGCCAGCACCCGTTCCGGAAGCACCGTCGGGACCCGCAATCAGCCTCGCGCCGTCCTCCGGTCCGGCATCTGTGCCAAATCTGCCGGCGCCGCTGACTCAGGCACCGGCCGCCGCTGTGCCGCTGACGGCGTCACCCGTCGTCGCGGCTCCCCCGCAGGCAGTTCTGTCGTTGACCGCGCGCTACGGCAAGGATTTGCCGGTCATCAACAGCGGCCTGGTCTGGCGAGTGTATTCCGATCGGCCCGACCAGACCGGCGCCTTCAAGCTGGTGCGAGAAAACCATGATGCAACTCCCAGCATCGCGCTCCCTCCGGGCGGTTATGTCGTGCATGTTTCGCTGGGGCTGGTCAGCGCCGCGCGGCTTGTGACACTCAAACCTGACACTGACCGCGAGTCCTTCGTGTTACCGGCGGGCGGATTGAAGATCGAGGGTCGAGTCGGCGCATCGATGATTCCGCCCAACCAGATTTCCTTCAGCATCTACAAAGGCAGCCAGTTCGAGGGCACCGAGCGCGCGCCGCTTCTGCCTAATGTCTCTGGGGGCGACATTATGCTCTTGCCGGAGGGTACCTACTACATCGTCTCCAACTATGGCGACGCGAACTCTGTCGTACGATCGGACATTCGCGTGCAGGCTGGGAAACTGACCGACGTGACGATCTCCCATCGCGCCGCGGTCATCACCCTTAAACTCGTCAGCGACAAGGGCGGTGAGGCACTGGCCAATACTGCATGGTCAGTGTTAACGCCTGGGGGTGACGTCATCAAGGAATCGATCGGAGCATTTCCCCGCGTGATACTGGCCGAAGGTGAATATCGCGTCATCGCCAAGAACGAAGGCAAGGTTTTCGAGCGAGGCTTCGAGGTCTTCAACGGCGTCGACGGCGAAATCGAAGTCCTCGCCCGTTAGAGCTTCTTTATCCGATGGACCAGGCTGTAGTCTTTAATTGTTCGACGTAAGAGCCGCCCCTCGTTCGAAATCTTCTCACGGGGCATTTACGCCGCGCCAGCGGCCATAACGCCACGGCCGGTACCAGGTCGCGCAGGATGGCTTCGCTACGGGAACATTATCGATACCGGACGTTCCCCAGGGTTGGCAGCGTAGGAGCCGCGCCAACGTCATCCAGCCGCCACCCCAAAGCCCGAAACGCTCGATGGCTTCATCGCCATAGGCCGAGCAGGTTGGCAGGTGCCGGCAGTTGAAACCCACCAGCGGCGATAGCGTATGGCGGTAGATCCAGATCAACGCTCGCCCGAGATTTCGGGGCAGCCGTAAAACGGCACTTGAACAAGCCCGACAGAACCTGGAACTTTGCAGTATCGGCTTCATGAAGGCGGGGCCTCTTCAGATATGGATGATCCGCGATGTTCCCTCGGGGAACCAGACGACGCTGCAATCGCGCCACAAGCGGTAGAATATCGCATCCTCTCGCCGGTCGCAGCAAAGGTTCTAATGGACGCTGACAAGTCTCGCGGCTAGTTTTCCTGCTAACGGGTTCATCGTATTGTCATGCGATCGGGCCGCATTGTTTAAGCTGCGTAAGATTAGGAACATCGGCTAGGGAAGGAACCGAATTGAGGTTCGCGAGATCATCTGGCTTCTACGGACAGACGCTTCTGTGCGCTGCAGCTTTTTGTCTCGTGTTTTCAGGCTTCGCGGTTGCTTTTGAGGAACAGGGTCCAGCCAAGGCAAACCTCGAGGCACGTAAGCAGCCGATGCGATTCTCCTGGATCGCTTGTGAGCCGCACTGTGGGAGCTGGATCAGCGCCGTTGGCCTCGTCACGGGTGAAACTCCGAAAGCCTTTAACGACTTCGCAGCCGGACGCGATCTTACCGGTGTGACGGTCGTGCTGGACTCCGGTGGCGGCTCAGTCAACGACGCCATCGCGCTCGGGCGGCGCTGGCGAGAACTCGGCGTGCGCACCACGGTTGGGACCAGCGTCGCCGTCAAGACGACGACCGGCAATCGCGCAGCCGTGCTGCCCGAAGCCAATTGCGAGTCGATGTGCGTGTTCGTGCTATTGTCGGGAAAAACCCGCTATGTGCCTGAGCGTGCGCATGTGCGCGTACATCAGATCTGGATGGGCGACCGCGCGGACAACGCCAAGGCCGCGAGCTACACTGCCGAGGATTTGATGATCGTCGAACGCGACATCGGTCGGCTCGCCAAGTACACCTTCGAGATGGGCGGGTCCGGCGATCTGCTGCATTTGGCCCTTAGCATTCCTCCCTGGGAAGCTCTTCATGAATTGTCGCCAGCGGAATTGCGCTCCACCAATCTGGTGACGACAGACCGCGTCGCGGATGTGCTGCCGGGTGGAGGGGACGCCGAGACTCCAGTCGCCGATCTCGTCACAAAGCCGGTACAGGACCGCTTTCCTGGCATAGCGAATGCGCCCGCTACGGCGACGATGACCGGCCAGCCAACCAAGACAGCCGAAGCTTCCGGCCACGCTGTGGCGACCACCGCCGCTCCGGCTCTGGGTCAATAGCGGCATTCGAGTCTTTCCGCATGTTCTGCTCGAAAAACGCTCTGGCGGAAAACCGGGGCGTGATCAGCTTTGCGCGGTAGTCAGCGCGGCCGATTTGGCCTCGATCTGACCAATGGCATCGACGACCGCATCGAAGGTCAGCATGGTGGAGGCGTGACGCGCCTTGTAATCGCGCACCGGTTCGAGCAGCGCGATGTCGGCCCATTTTCCTTTGGGCGGCGCGCCGTTCTCCTTCAGCATCCTGCGAACGATCTCGCGCAACTCACGGAGTTCGCCGGCGGTCGAGCCAACCACGTGGCGCGCCATGATCGAGGACGATGCCTGGCCGAGCGCGCAGGCCTTCACGTCGTGCGCAAAGTCGGTGACAGTGGAGCCGTTCATCTTGAGGTCGATTTTGACGGTGGATCCGCACAGCTTCGAATGAGCGGTGGCGCTGGCGTCTGGCGCCGGAAGCCGGCCCAGGCGCGGAATATTGCCGGCCAGTTCGATGATACGGTTGTTGTAAACGTCGTCCAGCATAGGTTTCGACATTGAATTCGCTGAAGAGGCGGAGCGACGCCCTTGGCGGCGGGAACCTCGAAGTCTATATATGTATCTATTGCCGGGAAACGCAATCCGGCGATTTTCCGTCGCACCCGGATTGAAGTTCGATTCGGACGTTGCAATGTTAAATTTCAAGGGACTCAGGCGTCCGGTGGCGTAAAATGCTGCCCCGTCTGCCCGGTGACACTCCGGTCTCACGCGAGGCCGGTCGAACGGAGTGAAGATGGACGCTTTGATCAAGCAGCTGCGCGGCAGCAAACCTTCTGACGTCAAATCCAATAGCGCCAAACCTGCCGGGTTCTCTCCCGCCCAGCTGGATCCATCTGAGTTTCTGGCGGCGGTTCAGCCGAACCGGCAGCGCCCGTCGCGGCATGAAGCGGAAGACGCGGTCCGAACGTTGCTGTCCTATATCGGTGAAAATCCTGAACGCGAGGGGCTCCTCGATACGCCGCGCCGGGTGATCGAGTCGTATGACGAGATCTATCAGGGCTATCATCAGTGTCCGGCCGAGGTGTTGAACCGGACCTTCGGTGAAACCGCGGGCTATGACGATTTCGTACTGGTCCGGGACATCGAGTTCACGTCGCAGTGCGAGCACCACATGATGCCGTTCTATGGCAAGGCACATATCGCCTACACGCCGGTCGAACGGGTGGTCGGCCTGTCCAAACTGGCCCGCCTGACCGACATCTTCGCCCGGCGGCTCCAGACCCAGGAGCACATGACCGCGCAGATCGCCGCGGCCGTCGACGAGGTGCTTAAACCGCGGGGCGTCGCCGTGATGATCGAGGCGGAGCATACCTGTATGTCGGTGCGCGGCGTCGCCAAGCATGGTGCGATGACATTCACGAGCCGGTTCACAGGTGTATTCCGCGACAATCCCGCGGAGCAGGCGCGTTTCCTGTCTATGGTGCGACCGTAGACGCTTAATCCCTCGACGATATTCCGAAGGGATTTCCTGTGTCTGGATCAAAACCTTCATCCGAAACCGAGGAGGGGCTGGTGTTCCAGCCCCGTTTCGATGCGTCCGGTCTGGTGAGCTGCGTCGCAACGGATGCCAAGACCGGCGACGTTTTAATGGTCGCGCATATGAACGAAGAGGCGCTGCGGCGGACCATTGAAACCGGAGATGCCTGGTATTACAGCCGTTCGCGCAAGGCGTTATGGCGAAAAGGTGAGAGTTCGGGTCAGGTCCAGCGGGTGCTCGAGATGCGAACGGACTGCGATCAGGATGCGGTCTGGATCAAGGTCGAACAGCAAGGCGCCGCCTGCCATACGGGACGGCGCTCGTGTTTCTATCGGGCAGTGACAAAAGGCGAGGGCAACAAAATGCGCCTTACGCTTGTGGATGCCCACAGGCTGTTCGATCCGGCCGATGTTTATGGCGCGAAAGCCTGACGCCTTCTGGCTGTCTCCGTTAAGACCCTGTTAACCATAATCTTCCACCTTGCGATCCGGGAGAATAGCCGTCCGGAAACGTCGGAATAGACGGCGGAAATGCCGATAACGTGCCCGAAGGCGCATAGCGGGATTCTCGGAGCGGAGATCAAGATGAGCGTCGATGCCGCCAATGCCGCTTCCGGACTGAGCGGAATTTTCGGCGGAATAACCACCGCCATCAAGCGGGCAGCCGAGGCCACGGGAGCGAGCTTCGAATATCTGCTCGCGACCGCCAAGATGGAATCCAATTTCAATCCTCATGCCGCTGCCGGCACGTCGTCCGCCAAGGGCCTTTATCAGTTCATCGAGCAGACCTGGCTCGGCACGGTGAAGGAGGCGGGGCCCGCGCTCGGCTTCAACGGCTATGCCGACGCGATCGCCAAATCGCCATCCGGCGTTTATTCCGTTGCCGATCCAGCGACCCGCGCCGCCATTCTCAAGCTACGTGACGACCCGGCGATCGCGTCGGCCATGGCTGGCGTGCTGACGCAATCCAATAGCTTCAAGCTCACCGGCCTGATAGGCCGTCGTCCGACCGACAGCGAACTTTACATGGCGCACTTCATGGGTGTCAGCGGAGCCGCGAAGCTGATCGCGAATGTCGAGAACAATCCGCAAGCGCCCGGCGCGCGGCTGTTTCCGAACGCGGCCGCCGCCAACCGTCCGATCTTTTATGATCGCGACGGCCGCGCGCGCAGCGTGTCGGAAGTCTACGCGGATCTGGACCGGCGCTACGCGGTCGCCGCCAATTCGCCCGCGACCCGTATGGCCATGACGTCCGAGACGCCGTTCTCGACCTCATCTGACCATGCAGCGTACCTGTCGCGTCTGCCTGACATGCATGGTGTCGCACCTTCCTCGGTCGCGCCAAGCCGGCCGACGTTTCGTTCGCTGTTTCAGGTCGGCGAGCGTACTCAGCCGGTGTCTCCAGTCGTTCAGGAACTGTGGGGCGCGCCGTCCACCGCGGCGCAGACCTCATCCGATTCCGCCGCACCTCAGCCGTTCGATCTGTTCAGCGACCGCAGCGGCACTTATAGCGGGTAGGGCGCCACGCTTGTGGGGAATCCGGGGGACAACTGCGTCAAGATTTGTGCCGCGATGCTGTGAAGCGCGGAGCGCGATCAATTGAATGATGGGGTTTCCATCAATGCGCTGCGGATTCTCCGCTCGATGCGATTGAGACTGAAGGCCGCCCCTCCCATTAACGAAGTATCAACGAACGCAAACGGTTATGGTGAACCCTTTGTTAAGCGTCATGGTTTATTTTCCGTGACCGACATCGTCTCGCGATGTCGGTGCGTAAGCCGGAAACACCATGATCGTTCGGCAATTCTTAAGCTGGGTACGAACCGCTCCCGCAGGCGAGCGGGCCGAAGCGACGCGAGCCCTGGCTAGAGCCTGGCTCATATCTGATCTGTCCGATGACGATCGCGCCGCCGCCGAGGGTGCTCTCCTGATGCAACTCGACGACCCGTCGCCGCTGGTTCGGCAGGCGATGGCGAACGTTTTCGCGCGCAGCGTGAACGCGCCGGCGGCCATCGTCCGGGCGCTGTCGGTTGATCAGCCATCCGTTGCTGTTCCCGTTCTCGAATATTCGCCGCTTTTGATCGACGCGGACCTCGTCGACATCGTCGCGACCGGTAGCCGTGAGGTGCAGTGCGCCGTCGCACGCCGGGTTCACGTGCCGGTGTCGGTCTGCGCAGCCATCGCCGAGGTTGGCTTCGCAACGGCGGCACTCGAACTGATGAAAAATCCGGGCGCAAGTATCGCGCCGATGTCATGGGACCGAATCGTCGAGCGGCATGGCCATCTCGCGGCGATCCGGGAATCGATGCTGGCGCTCGACGATCTGCCCGCGGCCACGCGGCTCGCGCTGATCGGAAAACTGTCCGATACGCTGGCGCGGTTCGTTGTTTCCCGCAACTGGCTCAATGTCGACTGCGCCGATCGCACGATCAGCGAGGCGCGCGATCGCTCTATCGTTCACATTGCAGCCCGCGCGCGGGACGACGACATGCACAGCCTGGTCGCGCATCTGCGCGCCACCGGACAGCTCACCGCCGGGTTGATTTTGCGCGCGCTGCTGTCGGGCAATACGGAGCTGTTCGACCATGCCCTGGCGGAATTGTCCGGCCTGCCTTTAAGCCGCGTCGTTGCGCTGGTTCATGATCGCGGCGGCGCGAGCTTGCCTGCGCTGCTGACGCGGGCCGGGCTGCCAGAAGTTACGTTCCCTGCGTTCCGCGCCGCGCTGGAAGCGCGCGACGAGATCGGCTTTGTCGAAACCGTCGGCGGTGCGGCGCGGTTGCGCCGGCGCATGGTCGAACGTGTGCTGACGATGTGCGAAACGGCGCCCGATGAGGTGTCAGAGCCTCTGCTGATCTTGTTGCGGCGGTTCGCGACGGAATCGGCGCGCGAGGAAGCGCGTGTATTTTGTGACGAGCTGGTAGCGGAG
The DNA here is from genome assembly GCF_000152905.1 of Nitrobacter sp. Nb-311A. Classification (GTDB taxonomy): domain Bacteria; phylum Pseudomonadota; class Alphaproteobacteria; order Rhizobiales; family Xanthobacteraceae; genus Nitrobacter. The sequence continues at coordinate 96,813 of NZ_AAMY01000007.1, read as the reverse complement.
GTCGCCAGGGAGCCGGCGTATGACGAAGCGGACGAAGTGCCGGTTTGCGAGCCGGAGTTTTATGAACCCGAGTTCCGCGACGAGTTCTGCGAACCTTGGCCCGCAATAGCATTTTCGAGCGAAGCGGAAACCGGATCGTGGCAACAAAGCGCGTCGAACCAAAGTGCTGGGCTCCTTCACCGTTTCCGTGAAGCGGTGAAGGACGCCAGGCCGCGGTTTCTAGACCGCCTGGCGTTCCGGACCCAACCCGACGAATGCGAGGGGGATGAAACTGAGCTTGATGACGCATGGTCTTGTGAGGCTTTGTCTTACGAAGCTGAGCCTTACGAAGCTGAGTTTTACGAAATGGAGCCTTGCGAAGTTGAACCTTGCGCCGTGGCGTCTTATGAACCGGAGCGCGTCGAACCGAGGTTTGACGAGCCGGCGTCTTACGCGTTTGCGTCTCTTGCACAGAGCTTTGAAAAACCCAAAGATTCACCGCGAGCCTATCGCGAGCCGCTGCTCAGCGATCTTCTTGCGGCGGCGTAACTCGTTCACGCGCGCGAAGACGAAAATCCTTCACCGCTTCACGGAAGCGATGAAGGACGTCTTTTGGTGTGACGGGTTTTGTTCGCGCGAACCGGCTTCCCCTGCGTTCAAAACGCTTTCTGAGAAGGGTGGTTTGCCGGCGGAAAGCCTGACGATCAAAAGCTCCGGGACGACAATCCTCAGCCGTTCGCAGGAACGATTGGGCGCTATTCTGTGGGCGCAATGCTCGGCGCGAGAACGGCTTCGAGGTGTTCGGGACGGTCACGGTTGACTGTGGCGAGATATTCGTCGGCAACGAGACGCAGTTTCCGGTTGATCTCCATTGCCATGGCCTCGGTGCCGGGGGTGGCGTGCTCGCGCACGATAGCCTGGATCGCGTTGATATGATAGGCGATCAGTTCAGCAGGCACGCGGTCGAGAGCTGGAGCATGTTCGATGATGCGGCAGAGGCTTTCGGCGCCGGCGGCGGCGAAGGGATATCCGAAGGTTGCGGCGTCGCCCTTGATATCGTGCGCGGCCCGAAACAGTTCGTCGCGCGTGGCTGGAGTGAATCCGTTCTTGAGAATGGCTGCGTGGGCCACGACAAGGCGGTCCCGCTCGATCGCCATCCATTTGGAGAATTCGTCGGAAAGGCCCGCCAGCGCCTTTTCGGCGCGCGCGATCGGATCCTCGACATTCTTTTCGTCGACGAGCCGAACCGCGTTGCGCAGCCGATTGGGCGGGGTGATGACGTGATGGTCGGCGAATGCCTGGATCGCCAGTTCGGAACAATCTTCCTTTTGCATGGCCGCGCTTTCTAGCCCGGGGCTCGAGCCTTATCCAGCAGTGACGGCTGCTGGATAACGTCGGGCTCCCTGGTGCCGCGACGCTCGGGACCGATATAGGCGTTGCTGGTATTGCGCCGCCGATCCGGACCGAAATAATTTTTGGTCTTGATGAAAGGGCGCGGCGAGACCACGACGTTCAGGATTCGTTGATAGAGACCCTTGGCTGAAATCGGTTTCGCCAGGAATTCGGTGACGCCGGCATCGCGCGCGACCGTGACGCGCCGCTTTTCCGAGTGCCCGGTCAGCATGATGATCGGGGCGAACGGGTTACCCTTCGAGTCGGGCTGGCGGATCATCTGCGTCAGCTCGATGCCATCGAAGATCGGCATCGCCCAGTCGACGATGACGATATCAGGGACATAATGAGTATACATCTCGAGGGCGGTGGCGCCATCCTCGGCCTCGTAGACCTCGCGCGCGCCGAATGAATGCAGCAGCGTGCGCAGAATGCGGCGCATGTGCGCGTTGTCATCGCACACGAGAAACCGCAGCTTGTTGAAGTCGATGCCGTACATGGAGCGGGCCCGGTATACCTGCCGTTAACTATATGCCGTCGCCGTTAACGAATGGTTGCCGCTCCTTTTGCTTTCCTTGCAGAGGATGAAAACGGCAGCAGCGAAGTTCGGGGCCAGCGAGGGCACGCAAGATCAATTCGCTTCCGGATCTCTCGCGGCGCTCAAGGCTCGCTCCGGATAGGGAGGAGGAAAGGTTCAGTATCCGAACTGCTCTCTGAGGATTCGCTCCTCAAGGCTGTGGCCCGGGTCGAACAGCATTCGCATTGAAACCATTTTGTCCGACGAGATCTCGACGCGGCGGACGTTGCGAGCCTCATCGTGATCGGCGACGGCGGCCACGGGACGTTTTTCGTCTTCAAGCACCTCGATGGTCACGACGGCCGCATCCGGCAACAGCGCGCCGCGCCAGCGGCGCGGACGGAAGGGACTGATCGGTGTCAGAGCGAGCAGCGCCGCGTTGATGGGCAGGATCGGTCCCTGCGCCGACAGGTTGTAGGCGGTCGATCCGGCGGGCGTGGCCACCATTACCCCGTCGGCAATGAGTTCAGCCATGCGTTCGCGCTCGTCGATCAGGATGCGCAGCCGCGCGGCCTGGTGAGTCTGGCGAAACACCGACACTTCATTGATGGCATGATGAATATGAATCCTGCCGTGAGTATCGGTCGCGCGCATCAACAGCGGATGGATAACGGTGTCGGTCGCGGCAGCCAGGCGCGCCTGAAGATCGTGCCGGCTGTATTCGTTCATCAGAAATCCAACCGTGCCGCGATGCATCCCGTAGATCGGCTTTCCTGACCGCATGTTCCGCTGCAGCGTTTGCAGCATCAGCCCGTCACCGCCGAGCGCAACCAGCACATCGGCATCCTCGGGATCGCGATTGCCATAGGTCGTCACCAGCTCCGTCAGCGCCTGCTGAGCTTCCGGACTTGCGCTCGCGACAAAGGCGATCCGGTCATAAGACGGGGGTGTGGTCATGATGGTTCGCAGGCTTCCGCGGCTGCCGTCGGCGTGTTGTTCCGGTCGCGCCGACTATCGAGGCGGCACTTAACCGCGCTTTGCGGTCGTGTGTCGAGGCCCCGGTTAGCCCATGGTTAGCGGAAAGGACAGGGGGCTCCGCCGGTTGGTTTTATGACCGGCTGTTCATCAAGGTGAACGCAGTTCGCTTTTGCGCTTCAGCGTACGTTCAGCGACGCGGTTTCATGATGGGGGCCTGATCGGAGAACCCGGCCACCCGGACGGCGACCTCGGCGATCCACGCTCCAAGGAGACCAGATAATGTTCAAGACGATTTCTGCCGCGCTGCTCGCTGCTTCGGTGTTTGTTGCGCCCGCGATGGCCAGCACTTCCCGCACTGCCCAGGCCCCCGTGGCCAAGACGACGACCGTCAAGTCGAAAGCGCTGAACGCCAACGCCAAGATGGGGCGTCATCACCATCGTGCTCACCGGCACGTCCGTCATCATCGTCCCCACAAGCACGGCTAATTCCATCACGAGATGCGATCATGGCTTGCGGCGATCGTCCCCGGTTGCCGTAAGCCTCGATTCGCCGCAACCTGAACTTTTGCATCGATAAGCGAAATACGAATTTGATTCCAGTTGCGGACGGTTTAGTGCTTTCTGGGGAAATACAAACTGGAAAGACGGACGGATGTCGGGGGCATCTGCAAGATTCCTGGCGATCGCGGTGCTGGCGTCATCGCTCGCGGCCTGCGTGACCGACAGCGGCGATCAGGGTGCTGGTCAGGGCGGCCTGGTCTATACCGATGATCGTGGCGTGGCCGATCAACCGTTTCCGGTCGATTATCGCGCCCAACTGCTCGCGTTTCTCAGAACCTACCTCAACAACCCCGCCGGCATTCGTGACGCTGCGATAGCGGAGCCGGCTCAGCGCACTGTCGGTGGCCGGCGGCGTTATGTGAGTTGCCTGCGCTATAACGCCCGCGAGATAGACGGCAGCTATCGGGGGGGTGTGCAGCGCGCGGTCGTGTACGTCGATGCGCGGCTCGATCGCATGATCGAGAAGGCTGATGACATCTGTGCGGGCGCGGGCTACGCGCCCTTCCCGGAGCTCGAGAAACTGACGCGCTGAGCCCGCGGGGTAGGGCTGGTGCTTCTTGACCTCCGGTCAGCTGATCACCTTTGGGGTGGAGCCTTGGGCCGGTCGAATCCGTAGGCGACCGCGGCTGAGGTGAGGAACTGTTTTTCCGCGCGGCAGTTCCTACATAGGAATAGCGTCGTATGGAACCGTCGCCGCCGCTCTGGTGCCGGGGTATCAAACTCGCGCCACGTTGTTTAGCCATGGTGAATAAGGATGGCGGTAATCCAACGAGAGGGGAATCCCATCATGAGGAAATTCTTGCTCGCGGCTGCGACCGTTGCAGCCTTCGCCGCACCCGGACTTGCGGCTGACCTTCCGCCACGGCCTTATACCAAGGCGCCGACCTATACGCCGCCGCAGCAGGCCGTCTATAACTGGACCGGCTTCTATGTCGGCGGCCATCTCGGCGGCGCGTTCGGCGGCGGCCTGGGTGGCAGCGACGGGCGCTTCCTCGGGGGCGTGCAGGGCGGCGCCGACTACCAGTTCGCGAACCAGTGGGTACTCGGCGTCGAGGCCCAATATAGCTGGCTCGCCAACTATAGAGGAGACGTGGCCTTTCCGGGCGGCAGTGTCGTCACCGGCGGCAACAGCGGTCTGGGCTCGGTGACCGGTCGGCTCGGCTATGTGTGGGGACCGACGCTTCTATATGCCAAGGGCGGCTATGCATTCAGGGACGGCGCCCTAGGGGTCACCAACGCGGCCGGTGTACCGCAGGCTTTCACAGCCACCGGAAATCGGGACAGCGGTTACACGGTCGGTGCGGGTCTCGAATATATGTTCGCACCTAACTGGTCGGCCAAGGCGGAGTACCAGTATTACAACTTCGGCAAAACCACGTTCGGCGCGGGTTCTCCAGCCGATGTGGTCGGAGCCAGCTTCCGCAACGACGAGCATACCGTCAAGGCCGGCGTGAACTATCGCTTCGGCTGGGGAGGACCACCGGTCCCTCATTATTGAGATCGCCCGTAGATCATCCGATACGGGTCGAATGAAAAGGCCGGTTTCATGTCGGCCTTTTCGTCATCTAAATATCTGAAATATCTCATACTAGAATCTGATACCCCAACAAATACCCCAACAACTAGAAGCCTCATAGGGGCCTTACGCCGCTCCCGCGATTCAGGTACCGTACTGCTATCGAATCAATCCGCGTAGGACGCGCGCGATCCGAAAGGGATTGCTATGCGTGTTCGTTTCTCCTGCGACGCCGAGATCACCAAACGCGAAATCGAAATCTTTGCTCGCGGCGTGATTTTGCTTGTATGGATCATGTTCCACTAAGCTTTAGCCGTACATGTCTGCACAATTGTGCAGACATGGCCCTTCATGATCGCGCGGGCAATCAACCATACCGCTGAAGCGACCGCACTGGCCATCGCACTAGCGCGATTACCGTCCTGCGTCGCGTTCTCCGTCGCTCCCCGAAATTTCGGGAAGGGTTAGCCGTAGGTGGCCTGTGGGAGCTATTTCAGATAGCCCCGCTTGCGCGCCCATTCTGATAAAACTTTTGCGACAAGCGACGACAGCGTTCTTTGATCGTCGGCAGCGGCTTGCTCCAATGCAGCGCGAAGCGACTCATCAATTCGAACGTTTAGTCGATCGTCTTTTTTAACCATCTTGAGGATGTACCCCGTTGTGCCCCTTGCGTCGTGCAAAGGTTGATGATGCTCTATGAGCATCATTGTCGCACAACGGGAGACGTTATGGCTACAAAAAACAACATCATCAGAACTGTCATTCGGCATGCAAAATTGACCCCGTAAGCCGGGGGATCGGCGTCCAAAATTGACCCCCTACAGGTTGGCTGTTGCGCTGCCTGCTTTGTCATGAAGCAGGTGGTCGGGGATGCTGATCGTGGAGACGATTGCGCGGATACGGCGCGAACACTTCATCAAGGGCAAGACGATCAAGGAGATCGCCCGTGACCTGAAGGTGTCGCGGAACACGGTCCGGAAGGTGCTGAGGTCGGGCAAGACCTTGTTCGAGTATGAGCGTTCGATCCAGCCGCGCCCCAAACTCGGGCGTTGGGCGGCGGAGCTTGATGAACTGCTGGCGGCGAACGCGGCCAAATCGGCTCGCGAACAGCTGACGCTGATCCGGATCTTCGAAGAGTTGCGCGGACGCGGCTATGACGGCGGCTACGATGCCGTACGGCGTTACGCCAGGCGTTGGAGCAAGGAGCGCGGGCAATCGACCGCGGCGGCCTATGTTCCGTTGAGCTTTGCGGCGGGCGAAGCCTACCAGTTCGACTGGAGCCATGAGATCGTTCTCCTCAACGGCGTGACGGCGATCGTGAAGGTCGCTCATGTCCGGCTGTGCCACAGCCGCATGCTGTTCGTGCGGGCCTATCCGCGGGAGACGCAGGAGATGGTATTCGACGCCCACGACCGGGCGTTCGCACTGTTCAAGGGTACCTGCAGCCGCGGCATCTACGACAACATGAAGACGGCGGTAGAGACGATCTTCGTCGGCAAGGATCGCCGCTACAATCGCCGCTTCCTGCAGATGTGCAGCCACTATCTGATCGATCCGGTCGCCTGCACGCCGGCGTCGGGCTGGGAGAAGGGTCAGGTCGAGAACCAGGTCGGGCTGGTCCGGGAACGGTTCTTCACGCCACGGCTGCGGTTCAAAACCCTGGACGAGTTGAACGCGTGGCTTCTGGATAAGTGCATCGCCTACGCCAAGGCGCACCGACATCCAGAACTGGCCGAACAGACGGTCTGGGAGGTGTTCGAAGCCGAGCGGCCCAAGCTCGTTCCCTATGCTGGCCGGTTCGACGGATTCCACGCGGTGCCGGCATCGGTCTCGAAGACCTGCCTGGTGCGCTTCGACAACAACAAATACTCGGTCGCTGCCAGCGCCGTCGGGCGCCCGGTCGAAGTTCAAGCCTATGCCGATCGCATCGTGATCCGTCAGGACGGGCGCATCGTTGCGGAGCATCCGCGATCGTTCGGACGCGGCGAGACGACCTACAATCCCTGGCACTACGTGCCGGTGCTCGCGCGCAAACCCGGGGCCTTACGTAACGGCGCACCCTTCAAGGACTGGGTGTTGCCGGCCGCGATCGAACGGATCCGGCGCAGGCTCGCCAGCACCGACGACGGCAATCGACAGATGGTCGACATCCTCAATGCGGTGCTGACGGACGGTTTGTCGGCGGTCGAAGCCGCCTGCGCCGAGGCGATCGCTCATGGCGTTCATTCCGCTGACGTCGTTCTCAACATCCTGGCTCGCCAACGCGAACCCGCTGCACCGGCCAACATTATGACGCCGGCGGCACTGACGCTCCGCCATGCGCCGATCGCCGATTGCGCCCGTTACGACAACCTCCGGAGGACCATCTGATGGAACGAACCCAAATCTTCGACCTCATGGGTGAGCTCAAACTCTACGGAATGAGGGCTGCCTTCGACGAGATCATGGCGACGGCCGTCAAGCGCCAGCACGAACCTCAGCACATCGTCGGCGACCTGCTCAGCGCCGAGATCAACGAGAAGCAGGCGCGGTCGATCAAGTACCAGCTCACCATCGCCAAGCTGCCATTGGCCAAGGATCTCGATGACTTCCAGTTCGAAGGCACGCCGATCAATCAGACGCTCGTCAATGATCTCGCCGGCGGCGGCTTCATCGCCCAGCAGCGCAACGTCGTGCTCGTCGGCGGCACCGGCACAGGCAAAACCCACCTGGCCATCGCAATCGCCAGAAGCTGCATCCGATCCGGCGCCCGCGGTCGCTTCTACAACGTGGTCGACCTCGTCAATCGCCTCGAGATCGAGACCCGTAACGGACGTCAGGGCCGGCTTGCCGAACATCTGACCCGGATGGACTTCATCGTGCTCGACGAACTCGGATATCTGCCCTTTGCCCAATCCGGCGGCCAGTTGCTGTTCCATCTCGTCAGCCGGCTCTACGAGCGTGCTTCCGTCATCGTCACCACCAATCTCGCCTTCGGCGAATGGCCCAGCGTGTTCGGCGACGCCAAGATGACCACCGCGCTGCTCGACCGGTTGACCCACCACTGCGACATCGTCGAAACCGGTAACGACAGCTGGCGCTTCAAAAGCCGCGACGACGATCACGCCACCCGCGCTCGTCTCGTCTCCGCAATCCCGGCCAGCTCCGACGAGTCGAGCGCTACCCTCAAACCACGCCGCGCGAAGGGGTCAAAATTGAACGCCGATACGGGGTCAAATTTGCGAGCCGATTGACAGTCGAGAATGTCGGCCGGCGCCACGCTACGATTCCTGTCCGAGTATGCACGCCTATACAGAGACAAATAACGCGTCGCGCAAGCTCCTAACTTTAGATCGCATCTAAACCGATCCGGACATTGGCAAGGAAATCGAGATTGTCGGCTTCCGCCGGATGCGGAAGACGACGGTGAGCGGCGTTGAGATGCCCCGAAAGTTCCTCGACATAAGGCGGGGGGCGAAGCGCGCGCCGTCAACCACGGCCAGAACTGGCAGCTGCTCAGGAACACGCGGTCCGGGATTGCTTGCCACTTGCAATCAGGGCGCCCGTCATGCTTGAAACGGCCAGGGCCTGCGGCGACGCAGGCCTCACAGGAGTGTAGCTCAATTGGTAGAGCACCGGTCTCCAAAACCGGGGGTCGCAGGTTCGAGCCCTGCCACTCCTGCCAGTCGGTCGTTCGACTCCCGGCCATGCAATCGCTCCGGGCCAGGCAGGTTGCCAAGCCGCACCCTTGACCTTTTCAGCCGCCGGCAGTAGATAGCGGCACCTGCTGTCGGCCCGATTTGACGGATATCCGACGCGGCCCTGAATTCCCGGACAGTCGAGCCCGTTGGGCGGCTAACCTCAGATAGAGGGTTGGGCGCGCGAGAGAGGCTGTCCGAATATCCGAAACCCAGACCGGCACAAACGAACGCGGATTATCAACGATGGCTTTCAGCCCGTTCAAATTCCTGCAGGAAGTGCGTACGGAAACCGCGAAGGTCAGTTGGCCGTCGCGTCGCGAAACCACGGTTACGACAATCATGGTGTTCGTAATGGTGGCGCTGGCGTCGATCTTCTTCTTTTTCACGGATCAGATTATTCGCGTTTTCATCACGTTCGTACTTGGTCTTCATTGACATCGCGAACGATGCGCACGGACTGAACTAATGAGCATGCGCTGGTATATCGTCCACGCCTATTCGAACTTCGAAAAGAAGGTCTCGGAATCGATCCGGGAGCAGGCCAAGCAGCGGGGCCTTGAGGATCTCTTCGAGCAGGTGCTGGTGCCGACCGAGAAGGTCACGGAAGTCCGGCGCGGCCGCAAGGTCGATACCGAGCGCAAGTTCTTCCCGGGTTACGTGCTGGTGAAGATGAACCTCACCGACGAGGCGTTCCATCTCATCAAGAACACTCCGAAAGTCACGGGCTTCCTCGGCGCCGAGAACAAGCCGATGCCGATTTCGGAAGCCGAGGCCATGCGCATCATGCATCAGGTGCAGGAAGGCGTGGAGCGGCCCAAGGCGTCGGTCTCCTTCGAGATCGGTGAGAACGTCCGCGTTGCTGATGGCCCGTTCGCGTCGTTCTCCGGGGTCGTGGAGGAAATCGACGAGGCGCGCTCACGCGTGAAGGTTGCGGTGTCGATTTTCGGCCGCGCGACGCCAGTGGAACTGGAGTTCGGCCAGGTTGAGAAGGTTTAGCCGTCCGTGCCCGACTCCGTCGGGCATCTACGCCTTCGGGCGCGGAACGGTTGTGAAGACGTGGATGGCCCGGATAAGCCCGGCCATGACGTGCGGAAGGGATTTCCGCGGAAAGCCGTGGGAGGTGAGGGCGGTCGCCAGCCGTCTCGAGCCGTGACCACCAACAGGAGTAACCAATGGCAAAGAAAGTGACCGGATATCTGAAATTGCAGGTGCCGGCCGGTGCGGCGAACCCGTCGCCACCGATCGGTCCCGCGCTTGGTCAGCGCGGTCTCAACATTATGGAATTCTGCAAGGCCTTCAACGCCCAGACCCAGAAGGAAGAAAAGAACACGCCGATTCCGGTCGTGATCACAATCTATGCCGACCGGTCCTTCACCTTCGAGATGAAGACTCCGCCGATGTCCTATTTCCTCAAGCAGGCTGCGAAGGTTCAATCCGGCTCCAAAACTCCGGGCCGCGATTCCGCCGGTAAGGTGACCAAGGCTCAGGTGCGCGAGATCGCCGAGAAGAAGATGAAGGATCTTAATTGCGACACCCTCGAATCGGCCATGAGCATGGTCGAGGGCTCTGCCCGCTCGATGGGCCTTCAGGTGGCGGAGTAACGAACCATGGCAACCGGAAAGCGTTTGAAGAAATCCCGTGAGGGCATTGATCGCAATAAACTTTATCCGATAGCGGAGGCGATCAAGCTGATCAAGGAGCGCGCCAAGTCGAAGTTCGACGAGACGATCGAGATCGCGATGAATCTCGGCGTCGACCCGCGTCACGCCGACCAGATGGTGCGTGGCGTCGTTACCCTGCCGAACGGCACCGGGCGCACGCTGCGCGTCGGCGTGTTCGCGCGCGGCGCCAAGGCCGAGGAAGCCAAGGCTGCAGGCGCCGACGTCGTCGGCGCGGAAGATCTGGTCGAGACGGTGCAGGGCGGCACGATCGCATTCGATCGTTGCATCGCCACGCCGGACATGATGCCGCTGGTCGGACGCCTCGGCAAGGTGCTCGGCCCGCGCGGCATGATGCCCAACCCGAAGATCGGCACGGTAACGATGGACGTCGCCGGCGCCGTGAAGGGCGCCAAGGGCGGATCGGTCGAATTCCGTGTCGAAAAGGCCGGCATCGTGCAGGCCGGCATCGGCAAGGCTTCGTTCTCGGAAGAGAAACTGGTCGAGAACGTCAAGGCATTGGCGGACGCGGTGGCGAAGGCCAAGCCCGCCGGAGCCAAGGGCACCTACGTCCAGCGCATCGCAGTGTCCTCGACCATGGGGCCGGGCGTCAAGGTCGAGCCTGGGACCGTGCTCGGTTAAGGCCGGAACGACTGTAATAAGATAAAGGCGGGGGTCGGAGTGCCGGACCCGCCTTTTTTATTTGGAAAGCAGGCAGGTGGACGACAGGATCGATCGCTTTACGTCAGCCTGCCCATTCATTGCGTGGTTTTCCTGAATCGCGAGGGCCGGCATCCGCAGCCGTCTCCGGGGTGCCGCCGCCTTGTCTTATTGTCCAGAGTTCATGGCACCATCTGGCCGGAAAATTGCATGATTTAGGACTTGGCAACGCAGCAAAGATTCGTTAAACACCGCGCTCCGGACGTGCTGGTTTGCGCTCGCATGTCCATGTTCGCACTCCAAAAACCCAACGAGATTGGAGACCTTTGCATCCCGCATGTCCGTTCGGATGATTCGGGAGGGCGGGATGCCAATCTGGCTGGGACGCGGAGCGAACAGGGATCTCCGATCATTCCGTCCGGGATGATGCTGTTGATCCCTTCCTGTCCGAGACTGTAGGCGCCTGCGGCAAACGCAAGTTTGTTTAAGGGCTTAATCGCAATGCCTGCATAGATGGGTGAAGACCGGATTTCGCTTTTCGCTTCAGGAAGCGGAAGGCAGCAGATTGGGTTCGAACCTCGACACCCCGTGCCCTTTGGCCGTCAGGCCGTCGGACCGGGAGGGCAGGCTACTGAATGTCGTCACGCCCGGCCTGTCTTGAGACCGATGTCTTGGGATCAGATTTCTGGCGGGACGATGGGTGCAACCCCGGCGTCCTTGCCTTCAGCAAAGGCGCCAAACGGAAAGAGCTTGCTGTGGAACGAGCGGCAAAAAAGGAAGCGGTCGAACAGCTCAACGAGACTTTCAGGACGACGAGCGTTGCGATCGTTGCTCATTATTCCGGCCTCACCGTCGCTCAAATGCAGACGCTGCGCAAGCAGATGAAGCAGGCGGGCGCCTCGGTGAAGGTCTCGAAGAACCGTCTCGCCAAGATCGCTCTTGAAGGCACGGACGTCGTTGCCATCGGCTCTCTTTTGAGGGGGCCGACCGTGATCGCAACTTCCGGCGATCCGGTAGCGGCGCCGAAGGTTGCCGTCGAATTCGCCAAGACGAATGAAAACTTCGTCGTCCTCGGCGGTTCGATGGGAAAAACCGTTCTGGATATAGACGGAGTGAAGGCCCTGGCCGCACTGCCGTCCCTTGATGAACTGCGCGGCAAGCTTGTCGGCCTCCTGGTGGCGCCGGCGACCAAGATCGCTCAGCTCTCCACGGCGCCCGCAGCCAAACTCGCGCGCGTTGTCCAGGCCTATGCCTCAAAGGGCGAGGCGGCGTAACGCCCTTCGCAAGTCGAATCTGGTTTGAACCGAATACGTTGAAGGAACATATTGATGGCTGATCTGCAGAAGATTGTTGATGACCTCTCCGCGTTGACCGTGTTGGAGGCTGCCGAACTGGCGAAGCTGCTCGAAGAGAAGTGGGGCGTGTCGGCGGCCGCTGCCGTGGCTGTGGCTGCTGCGCCCGGAGCGGGCGGCGGTGCTGCCGCTGCGGCGGAAGAGAAGACCGATTTTACCGTCGTGCTCGCGGCAGCAGGTGACAAGAAGATCGAAGTCATCAAGGAAGTCCGCGCCATCACCGGGCTTGGCCTCAAGGAGGCCAAGGATTTGGTCGAAGGCGCGCCCAAGCCGGTCAAGGAGGGCGTTGCCAAGGACGAGGCCGAGAAGATCAAGGCCCAGCTCGAGAAGGCCGGCGGCAAGGTTGAGCTCAAGTAACTGCGGTCAGCTTTGATGGGGCGCGCCGGAAGTCGCGGATCGCCTCAACGAAGCGCGGGCGGCCGGATCAGTCTCGCCGGCGCAACCCGCGCCCGCGAGGTTGGCATGACAAGGCTTAAGAGGAGCGGGACAACACCTCTGGCGTGCGTTCCCGATCCGGGGTCTCGTCACCGAGGCCGTAAGGTTAAGGGTAGGTCGCTTCGGCTGGAACGACGACGGGCAGGTGTTCACCGAGGCGGGTGTCACCGACAGGGCGATTTGAATAGGTGCTCATCGGCTACAGATTCCGGTTCGTTTCTGGCCGATTTGTACACAAGAAAGTGTGAGGATTCGGGGGAGCCTTCCCTCGAATCTCCACGAAAGCCGTCCCATATTGGGGCGGCAGCACGAAAGCGCAGCGGATGCGGGAACGGCGGCGTTTCCACATAAGCTGTTAGGAGAGCAGCGATTTCGGGCTTTTCGGTCCGCTTGGATATGATTTTGACGGGCGGGGTGTAACCAGTGCACCCCGCGCGTTGTTTTGCGTTCTGCGAGCCCTGCGTTCCAAATCAGGATTAAAATCCTGATTTGCGTTCCGCTCTTGAGAGCGTTCCGAAGATTCACCCCGGGGGCGATGCCAGTCGCGCTTCGGAAGGTTTGCCCTTAACGGGCGACGATATGAGAGGCCACGATGGTGCAGCAGACGTTCACCGGTCGCAAGCGGGTTCGCAAGTTTTTCGGGCATATCCGCGAAGTTGCCGCGATGCCGAACCTGATTGAGGTTCAAAAGGCGTCCTACGATCAGTTTTTGATGGTCGACGAACCGGAGGGCGGTCGCCTGGATGAGGGTTTGCAGGCGGTTTTCAAATCGGTTTTTCCGATCAACGACTTCTCGGGAACCTCGCAGCTCGAATTCGTACGCTATGAATTCGAGGCGCCTAAGTACGATGTCGATGAGTGCCGTCAGCGCGGCATGACCTATGCGGCGCCGCTGAAGGTAACGCTGCGCCTTATCGTGTTCGATATTGACGAAGAGACCGGTGCGAAGTCCGTGAAGGACATCAAGGAGCAGGACGTCTACATGGGCGACATTCCGCTCATGACGATGAACGGCACCTTCGTCGTCAACGGCACCGAGCGCGTCATCGTCTCGCAGATGCATCGTTCGCCGGGCGTGTTCTTCGATCACGACAAGGGCAAGACCCATTCGTCGGGCAAGCTGCTGTTCGCCGCGCGCGTAATTCCCTATCGCGGCTCGTGGCTCGACATCGAGTTCGATGCCAAGGACATCGTGTTCGCGCGCATCGACCGTCGCCGCAAGATTCCGGTGACGTCGCTGATGTTCGCCCTCGGCCTCGACAGTGAGGAAATTCTCAGCACGTTTTACAAGAAGATCGTTTACAAGCGCGCGAAATCCGGCGGCCATTCGGATGGCTGGCGTGTGCCCTATGATCCGGTCCGCTTTCGCGGCTACTCGACGCTGAACGATCTGATCGACGCCGATACCGGCAAGGTCGTGCTCGAGGCCGGCAAGAAATTGACGGTCCGCGCCGCGCGCCAGCTGCAGGAGAAGGGGCTGAAGGCGCTACGCATGAGCGACGAGGAGCTGGTCGGCATGTATCTGGCCGAAGATCTCGTCAATCCGAAGACCGGCGAAATCTATGCCGAAGCCGGCGAGGAAATAACGGAGAAGTCGCTGAAGGCGCTCAACGAGGAAGGTTACAAGGAGCTGCCGCTGCTCGACATCGACCATGTCAATGTCGGTCCCTACATCCGCAATACGCTCGCCGCCGACAAGAACATGACGCGCGAGGATGCGCTGTTCGATATCTACCGGGTGATGCGCCCGGGCGAGCCGCCGACACTGGAGTCGGCGCAAAACATGTTCCAGTCGCTGTTCTTCGACGCCGAGCGCTACGACCTGTCGGCCGTCGGCCGCGTCAAGATGAACATGCGCCTCGATCTTGATGCCCCGGACACCTATCGCACGCTGCGCAAGGAAGACATCCTTGCGGTCATCAAGACGCTGGTCGATCTGCGCGACGGCAAGGGTGAGATCGACGATATCGACCACCTTGGCAACCGTCGCGTGCGCTCGGTCGGCGAACTGATGGAAAACCAGTACCGCGTCGGTCTGCTGCGCATGGAGCGGGCCATCAAGGAGCGGATGTCGTCCGTTGATATCGACACTGTGATGCCGCAGGATCTGATCAACGCGAAGCCTGCGGCTGCCGCGGTGCGCGAGTTCTTCGGGTCGTCACAACTCTCGCAGTTCATGGATCAGACCAACCCGCTCTCGGAGATCACCCACAAGCGCCGTCTGTCGGCGCTCGGGCCGGGTGGTCTGACGCGCGAACGTGCCGGATTCGAGGTGCGCGACGTCCATCCCACGCACTATGGCCGCATCTGTCCGATCGAGACGCCGGAAGGCCCGAACATCGGTCTCATCAACTCGCTCGCGACGTTCGCGCGCGTTAACAAATACGGCTTCGTCGAGACGCCATATCGCAAGGTGAAGGATGGCCGCGTTACCGACGAGGTAGTCTATCTCTCGGCGATGGAGGAGGGCCGCTATCACGTCGCGCAGGCCAACCTGCCGCTCGACAACCGCGGCCGTTTCACCGAGGACCTTGTGGTCTGTCGTCATGCCGGCGAGGTGCTGCCGGTGACGCCGGACAAGGTCGACTTCATGGACGTGTCGCCGAAGCAGCTTGTCTCGGTTGCGGCGGCCCTGATCCCGTTCCTCGAGAATGACGACGCCAACCGCGCGCTGATGGGCTCGAACATGCAGCGTCAGGCTGTGCCGCTGGTGCGCGCCGAGGCGCCGTTCGTCGGCACCGGCATGGAGGGCGTGGTGGCCCGCGATTCGGGCGCCGCGATCGCTGCCCGCCGCTCGGGCGTGATCGATCAGATCGACGCCACCCGTGTCGTCATCCGTGCGACGGAAGATCTCGATCCGACCAAGTCGGGCGTCGATATCTACCGCCTCATGAAGTATCAACGCTCGAACCAGTCGACCTGCATTAACCAGCGTCCGCTGGTGAAGGTCGGCGACACCGTGAGGAAGGGCGACATCATCGCGGACGGCCCGTCCACCGATCTCGGCGAACTCGCGCTCGGCCGCAATGTGCTGGTCGCGTTCATGCCGTGGAACGGCTACAACTTCGAAGACTCGATCCTGCTCTCGGAGCGGATCGTCAAGGAGGATGTTTTCACCTCGATCCATATCGAGGAATTCGAAGTGATGGCCCGCGACACCAAGCTGGGGCCCGAGGAAATCACACGCGACATTCCGAACGTTTCGGAAGAGGCGCTGAAGAACCTCGACGAAGCCGGCATTGTCTACATCGGCGCCGAGGTCCGCGCGGGCGACATCCTGGTCGGCAAGATCACGCCGAAGGGCGAAAGCCCGATGACCCCGGAAGAAAAGCTGTTGCGCGCGATCTTCGGCGAGAAGGCCTCCGACGTGCGCGATACCAGTCTGCGCGTGCCTCCGGGCGTGCAGGGCACGATTGTCGAAGTCCGCGTCTTCAACCGTCACGGTGTCGACAAGGATGAGCGTGCGCTGGCGATCGAGCGGGAGGAGATCGAGCGCCTCGCCAAGGACCGCGACGACGAGCAGGCGATTCTCGACCGCAACGTGTACGGCCGCCTCGCTGATCTGCTCGAAAACCGTCAGGGTATTGCCGGTCCGAAGGGTTTCAAGAAGGATACCAAGATCACCAGGTCGGTGCTCGAGGAATATCCGAAGTCGCAGTGGTGGCTGTTCGCATCGCCGAACGACAAGCTGATGGCCGAGATCGAGGCCATGCGGAAGCAGTACGACGAGTCGAAGAAGGGCCTCGAGCAGCGCTTCCTCGACAAGGTCGAAAAGCTGCAGCGCGGCGACGAGTTGCCGCCCGGCGTGATGAAGATGGTCAAGGTCTTCGTCGCCGTGAAGCGCAAGATCCAGCCCGGCGATAAGATGGCCGGTCGCCACGGCAACAAGGGCGTGGTCTCGAAGATCGTTCCGATCGAGGACATGCCGTTCCTCGAGGACGGCACTCACGCCGACATCGTGCTTAATCCGCTCGGCGTGCCCTCGCGCATGAACGTCGGTCAGATTCTCGAAACTCACCTCGGCTGGGCGTGCGCCGGTCTTGGCAGGCGGATCGGACAGGCTGTCGATGCCTATCTCGCGAGCACGAAGCAGGAAACCAAGCCGCTGAAGGAGACCCTCAAGAAGGTCTACGGCGACAACGAGACGATCAAATCGCTCAACGATCATGAACTGGTCGAGCTTGGCCGTAATCTGAGCCGCGGCGTCCCGATCGCAACGCCGGTGTTCGACGGTGCCAAGGAAACCGATATCGAGCAGATGCTCGAGCTCGCTGGCATGGACAGGTCAGGCCAGTCGACCGTCTACGACGGGCGGACCGGTGACCCGTTCGATCGCAAGGTCACCGTGGGCTACATCTATATGCTCAAGCTGCACCACCTTGTCGATGACAAGATCCACGCGCGCTCGATCGGACCTTATTCGCTCGTCACCCAGCAGCCGCTGGGCGGCAAGGCGCAATTCGGCGGCCAGCGTTTCGGTGAAATGGAGGTGTGGGCGCTCGAGGCTTACGGCGCGGCGTACACACTCCAGGAAATGCTGACGGTGAAGTCGGACGACGTCGCGGGCCGTACCAAGGTCTATGAGGCCATCGTGCGCGGCGATGACACCTTTGAGGCAGGCATTCCGGAATCGTTCAACGTGCTGGTCAAGGAAATGCGCTCACTGGGCCTGAATGTTGATCTGCATAACTCCAAAATCGGCGACATGATGCCGACGTCCGAAGCGGCCGAATAGCATTTTGAGAACACGTGTTCCTGGCGCGGCGCATCACACAATGAGGCGTCGCCGCGCGGGAACCGCAACGAATTCCGCGGACCGTTTAGGTTCCGAATCGGCAGGGCACCGGGTCGCGGCTCGCGCAGCATCCGGAACGCGGCCGTCGAGGAGAAGACCATGAACCAAGAAATAATGAATTTATTCAATCCGACGACTCCGGCTCAGGTCTTCGACCAGATCCGGATTTCGATCGCGTCGCCGGAGAAAATTTTATCGTGGTCCTACGGCGAGATCAAAAAGCCCGAGACGATCAACTACCGCACGTTCAAGCCGGAGCGTGACGGCCTGTTCTGCGCGCGCATCTTCGGGCCGATCAAGGACTACGAGTGCCTGTGCGGCAAGTACAAACGGATGAAGTACAAGGGCATCATCTGCGAGAAGTGCTCAGTCGAGGTGACGCTGTCACGCGTGCGCCGTGAGCGCATGGGACATATCGAACTGGCCGCGCCGGTTGCTCACATATGGTTTCTGAAGTCGCTGCCCTCCCGCATCGGCCTTTTGCTCGATATGACGCTGAAGGATCTCGAGCGCATTCTCTATTTTGAATACTACGTCGTTCTTGAGCCTGGTCTCACCGCGCTCAAGGACCGTCAGTTGCTGTCGGAAGAGGAATATCTTCGCGCCCAGGACGAGTACGGCCAGGACAGCTTCACCGCCATGATTGGCGCCGAAGCGATCCGCGAGTTGCTGAAGGGGCTCGAACTCGAGCGGCTCGAGGCGGAACTGCGCGCAGAGATGCAAGCGACGGAATCCGATATCAGGCACAAGAAGCTCGCCAAGCGCCTGAAGATCGTCGAAGCCTTCCGCTTCTCCGGTAACAAGCCGGAGTGGATGATTCTCACCGTGGTGCCGGTGATTCCGCCGGACTTGCGTCCACTGGTGCCGCTCGACGGCGGCCGCTTCGCCACTTCCGATCTGAACGATCTGTATCGCCGCGTTATCAACCGCAACAACCGTCTGAAGCGGCTGATGGAGCTGCGTGCGCCCGACATCATCATCCGCAACGAGAAGCGAATGCTTCAGGAAGCGGTCGATGCGCTGTTCGACAATGGCCGTCGCGGCCGCGTCATCACTGGCGCAAACAAGCGCCCGCTGAAGTCGCTCGCCGACATGCTGAAGGGCAAGCAAGGACGCTTCCGCCAAAATCTACTCGGCAAGCGTGTCGATTATTCCGGCCGCTCGGTCATCGTCGTCGGCCCCGAACTGAAGCTGCACCAGTGCGGCTTGCCGAAGAAGATGGCGCTGGAGCTGTTCAAGCCGTTCATCTATTCGCGGCTCGACGCCAAGGGTCTGTCCACGACCGTGAAGCAGGCCAAGAAACTCGTCGAAAAAGAGCGTCCCGAGGTCTGGGATATTCTCGATGAGGTCATTCGTGAGCATCCGGTGCTGCTGAACCGGGCGCCGACGCTACATCGGCTCGGCATTCAGGCGTTCGAGCCGGTTCTGATCGAGGGCAAGGCGATTCAGCTTCATCCGCTGGTTTGCGCTGCCTTCAACGCCGACTTCGATGGCGACCAGATGGCCGTCCACGTTCCGCTTTCGCTCGAGGCGCAGTTAGAGGCGCGCGTGCTGATGATGTCGACCAACAACATCCTGCACCCGGCGAATGGTCAGCCGATCATCGTTCCCAGCCAGGACATCGTGCTCGGCCTTTACTATCTGTCGATCATGCGTGAGGGCTTGCCTGGCGAGGGCAAGGTGTTCGGCGATATGGCCGAGCTGGAGCATGCGCTGCATTCCGGCGTCATCCACCTTCACACCAGGATCAAATATCGCTGGGATCACATCGGCGAGGATGGCGAGCCGATCAAGCGTCTGATCGAAACCACCGCCGGCCGCGTCATGCTCGGCCAGGTGCTGCCGAAGTCGCCGAAGATTTCTTTCGACGTCATCAACAAGCTGATGACCAAACGCGAAATCTCCGGCGTGATCGATCAGGTCTATCGTCACTGCGGTCAGAAGGAGACGGTGATCTTCTGCGACCGGATCATGGCGCTCGGCTTCTATAATGCGTTCAAGGCCGGCATCTCCTTCGGCAAGGATGACATGGTCGTCCCGCACGGGAAGTGGAAGATCGTCGATACCACGCGCACGCTGGCGAAGGATTTCGAGCAGCAATACAATGATGGCCTGATCACGCATGGCGAGAAGTACAACAAGGTCGTTGACGCATGGTCCAAGGCGACGGAAGAAATCGCCAAGGAGATGATGAAGGAAATTTCTTCGACCAAGAAGGACGGCAAGGGCGTCGAGGCCCAGATCAACTCGATCTACATGATGGCGCATTCCGGCGCGCGCGGCTCGCCCGCCCAGATGCGTCAGCTCGCCGGCATGCGCGGCCTGATGGCGAAGCCGTCGGGCGAGATCATCGAGACGCCGATCATCTCCAACTTCAAGGAGGGTCTGTCGGTTCTCGAATATTTCAACTCCACTCATGGCGCCCGTAAGGGTCTCGCCGACACTGCGTTGAAGACCGCGAACTCGGGCTATTTGACCCGCCGTCTGGTGGACGTCGCGCAGGACTGCATCATCACCCAGGACGACTGCGGCACCAAGCTCGGCATCAAGATGCGCGCTATCGTCGATGCCGGCACGGTGGTGGCGTCGCTGGGATCGCGCATCCTGGGCCGCACGGCCTGCGATGATATCCGTGATGCAGCGAGCAACAAGGTGCTGGTCGAGCGCAACACCTTGATGGAAGAAAGCCATGTCGATCAGATCTCCCGGGCTGGTATCCAGGAAGTCAAGATCCGCTCGGCGCTGACATGCGAACTGGTCAACGGAATCTGCGGCAAGTGTTATGGCCGTGATCTGGCTCGCGGCACGCCCGTCAATCACGGCGAGGCGGTCGGCGTCATCGCGGCGCAGTCGATCGGCGAGCCCGGTACGCAGCTCACGATGCGCACGTTCCATATCGGAGGTGCCGCGCAGATCAACGAGCAGTCGGTGATCGAGTCGAATTTCGACGGCAAGATCACGATCAGGAACAGGGCGATCGCAAGAAACGGCGAAGGTCATCTGGTTGCGATGGTGCGCAACATGGTGGTCGCCGTGGTCGATGCGGACGGCACTGAACGCGCAACCCACCGCATCCAGTACGGCGCGCGCATGCACGTTGACGAAGGTGACATGGTCAAGCGCGGCCAGCGTATCGCCGAGTGGGATCCTTATACGCGGCCGGTTCTGACGGAACTCGAGGGTACGATCGGATTCGAAGATCTGATCGAAGGTCAGTCGATCTCCGAGACGCTCGACGAGTCTACCGGTATTGCCAAGCGCATCGTCATCGACTGGCGAGGCACACGCGGCGGCGCGGATCTTCGCCCGGCTATCGTGATCAAGGGCAAGGACGGAAAGGTGCTGAAGCTCCCGCGCGGCGGCGACGCCCGCTACATGCTGTCGGTCGACGCCATTCTGTCGGTCGACGTGGGCGCCAAGGTGAAGCCCGGCGACATCCTAGCTCGTATCTCGACCGAGAGCGCCAAGACCCGCGACATCACCGGCGGTCTGCCGCGAGTGGCTGAACTGTTCGAGGCTCGCAAGCCGAAGGACGCGGCGATCATCGCGGAAATCGCAGGCACCATCCGGTTCGGCCGCGATTACAAGAACAAGCGCCGCATCTCGATAGAGCCGGTCGACAAAGACGAGGAGACCCGCGAGTATCTTATTCCGAAGGGTAAGCACATCCATCTGCAGGATGGTGACGTCGTCGAGAAGGGCGACTTCATCGTCGATGGCAATCCCGCACCGCACGACATTCTGGCGATCAAGGGCATCGAGGAACTCGCTGCCTATCTGGTCAATGAGATTCAGGAAGTCTATCGCTTGCAGGGCGTGCTCATCAACGACAAGCACATCGAGGTGATTGTCCGTCAGATGCTGCAAAAGGTCGAGATTACCGATCAGGGCGAGACCGACATGATCTCGGGCGAACAGATCGACAAGATCGAGTTCGACAGGCTTAACCTCAAGGCCCAGGAAGAAGGCAAGAAGATCGCCACGGGAACGCCGGTTCTTCTCGGCATCACCAAGGCCAGCCTGCAGACCCGTTCGTTCTTCTCGGCGGCGTCATTCCAGGAGACCACGCGTGTGCTCACCGAGGCTGCCGTCAACGGCAAGGTGGACCCGCTCGAAGGTCTGAAGGAAAACGTCATCGTTGGCCGACTGATTCCGGCCGGTACCGGCGCGTCGATGGCCAAGATCCGCGAAGTTGCGGTCAAGCGTGACAAGCTGATTCTCGACGAGCGCGAGAAGCAGGCGACGATCGTGCCGTCCGCGCCGGAGGCCGAACCGCTGGCGCTTCCGCCTGCCGAGTAGGACGGCTGATCTCAGTTGAAAAGGGCCGGCGTAAGCCGGCCTTTTTTTGTGTCGCGTGAGGTAGCCCTTGGCGCAATCTCACCGTTTTCCGAGATGGAAAGAGTTCACACGGTCAACGTGAGGAAAAATTAATATCAAGTTTAGCTAATCGGCTTTTCTGCCAAGCATTTTTCGTTCCGCCGCGGCGAGATGATATAGTGCCGCGCAGATGTGCCGCAGACCGAGTTGCTTTCCTGTCGGGCTTGGCTTTGGACTCGTGTCACCGCTTCGGTCGCGAAGGCGGGTCGTTCCGGTCGCAAGAAGTGGATCGTGTGCTGGGAGTGCAGGACGATGATCGCCGCAAGAAAACGGGGAGCCCGCAAGTCGGTCCGGCAATCGGCCTGGATCACTCTGGACGGTGGTTTTGCCGCAAGGCCATGCGTTGTGCTCGACCTCTCGGCTGCGGGTGCCAAGATTAAGGTCGATGATGTCGCCGCTGCGCCAGGCGTTTTCCGGTTGGCCTTCTCGCGCGACGCGAGAGAAGGGCGCCCGTGCAAGGTGGTGTGGCGACGCGAGGGGACGCTCGGCGTCAGGTTCATTCGCTGAAATTTTGCAGGCTTGTCTCGAGGAGACGACTATTCCGTTTTCGAGCGAAGCATGTCCTCGGGCTTGACCCAGGGATGGACGCGGGTTTGCGTGAATAAAACGCGTCAAATCAAAAGCCAGAGTCTTTCATCGTTCTCGTGATGCGGTGAAGGCTTTTAACCCGGTCCAAGATTCCCTACGCCAGTTCCTTTTCATGCGATTCCGAGCGCGGCGGAGATCCGGATGGCTGCACGCCGGATCTGCTCATCGGTCTGGTCAGGCCTAGGGCCAGACGGCCGAGGAAGCGCGCCCACCGGCGTGCGCGCCAGGTCGGACCATTGTCGATAGATAGCGAACGAAGATGCCAGGCTTTCGCCGCCGACCATGCGTCACACTCCATCTTGACGGGATCGTCGTAGAAGGTCTCGATCTTGGCGCGATCCATGCCTTCGGTCGAGAGCCAGTGCGGAACGTGGACATTGCAGAGCCGTTCGACGTCGGTGAATACCTTGTCGGTGCCGGTTCCTGCGGCCGGACACGAGGTCGCGAAAGCGTCGCCGACGAGAACGACCCCGGCCTGCCGATGATTTTCCGTGACGTACAAATCCGCCGGTCTGATCTTGACCGGCCCGCTAACCTGAAAGCCTCCTGTCATACGGTCGAGGCCGGGCATGATCGCCCGCATCGCCGCTTCGGGATTGTTGCGGAATTCGCGAAACCAGATGTCATCGATCGGGCGATAAACCATCATGTTGGCGCGCATGGTGTTGCCGATTGGAAACAAGGTGAGATAGGCCATCCGCGCGCTGGAGCGTTTCGACCAATATGTAAGAGCCGGGAAGGGAAACGCCGGTCGATCGACCGGAACGACGTTGAAGCCGAGCGTCACGGAATGACATTCGCTGATGATGCGGCGCCTGAGGCCGAGCAGGTGGCGCAGGCTGACGCTGAGGCCGTTCGCAAGCACGATCAGGCGCGCGGAAATTGTTTCTCCGTCGGCCAGCACCAGACGCTGGCGTTCACCGCTCGTGGCGACCTCGACGACTTTCCCATATACGATTTCGACGTTGGGCGGGATTTGCGCGCGCATCGCATTGACAAGAGTATCGTACATCACGCCGTGCTGGTCGCTTGGCTTTTTCGCCACCACGAAACCGAACCGGGCTTCCCATATCTCGCCGTCGAGGGTCGTCGCCCGCAGTATTTCTTCCTCGAGGCCGGTCCTGCGTAGTCGAGGAAGTTGAGTGCCGCCCAGTTTCTCGCAGCGCAAGTCGGGCGGATACGTCATATGCGGATCAATCATCATCGCGGAGATGCCCGCGCGGCCGAGCATTGCGGCGGTGGTCGAGCCGGCCAGTCCGCCGCCAACGATCGCAACATCCGTATAGCGCATGGATCGGCCCTCGTTCCGGGAGAGTACATTGCGCCGCAAAGGCAAAAAAATCTTGAAAGATATCAAAAGATCCTAGGCGGACAGTCGCGATGCAAACTTAACCGAAAAGCAACGCGGGAAGACCAGTATTGCCGGCCGAGCGGATCGCCGAGGATGGTCCGAGGCGTCCGATGATTTCAGTAAACATTTGTTCACCAACACTGGACTTTGCGGCGCCGTGGGACGATCTCGTTCGGCGGGCATCTTCCAACGTGTTCATGAATCCGGCTGCCCTGAAGGTCGCAAATGACAGCGGGTTTGCGAGCATCCATGTTCTGCTGGCGTGGGACGACAGTACCGGACGCAAGAAGCTGGTCGGCGTATGGGCCTTTCAGGTTCGCAGAATTTCTCGGCTGTGGCCCGCGGTGCTTGAAGCACTGCCCTACAACTACGCTTTTCTCTCAAGCCCTGTCGTGGATCCCGCTTTCGTCCGCGAGGTCATTCCGGGCTTTTTATCGGCGATCCGGAACAGTCGCTCGCTGCCCAAGGTGATCAGCCTCAAGTCGTTCGATGCCGAGGCCCGGAGCTTCGAAACGCTTGTTGATGCGCTGACGGAACAAGGCTGCGCGTACCTCAGATTGTCCGAGAATGCGCGGCCTTTCGCGACTCGTGATGTCGGTGTGAAACGGTCAGGCTCGACCCGGAAGAAGATGCGGCAGGATTGGAACCGCCTCTCCGCCGTAGGCAGTGTCGATATCGTCAACCTCCGCGCTTCAGATACGAGAGAGGCGTTCGAGACGTTTCTGAAGCTGGAAGCCGCAAGCTGGAAAGGAGCGCGTGGCACCGCGTTGTTATGCAAGTCCGCGGATGCCGCCTTCGCCCGGCAGGTGATCGCCGCGCTTGCCGAACGTGGCAATGCTTCGGTTGCTTTGCTTCGTGTTGATCGGCGTGCCATCGCCGCACAGGTGCTGATGTATTGCGGCTCCACGGCCTATACCTGGAAAACGGCGTTCGATCATGACTACGCGAAGTATTCACCCGGTGTCCTGCTGATCGACAGGATCACGGACGATCTGTTCTCCTCAACGGAGATCGGAGCCATCGATTCCTGTTCTTACGAGCGAAGCTTCATGGCTCAGCTCTGGGCGGGCCGCCGGAAGATGGTCGATCTGCTGATCGATGTTGGGCCCGGTAGATCGCCGCCATTTTTGCTGGAAGGCATTCGCCAACGGGGCTATGGGCAACTCCGTCGGCTTCGCGACGGAGTTCGGAGTTGGTCGGCGCAGGCCAGTTCCAAAGCAAGTAAATAAGCGGCGTATCGCCTTCGGCCGCTTCGAGAGCGCAGTCGAAAGGCGATACCGTATTCGGGGCCGTCAGTCCGACGTGGCTTGCCTTTGGTTACACAAAGAACCAAACTGCGGTCACCGGTTTTGACTTGCCGCAAGAACCGGTGATCGTGAGACAATGGTGCACAGACCAAAGAACAGCCTTCTGGCGAGCATACCGGACACGGAATGGATCGAAATTCAGAAGCTGTCTGAGTTTGTCAAACTTCCGCTTGGTTGCGTGCTGTACGAACCACGCGGCCCATTCGATTATGTGTATTTTCCCGAAACTGCGATCATCTCCAACCTCGCCCCGCTCAAGACCGACAAGACAGCCGAGACGTCGACCACGGGACGGGAAGGTATGATCAACGTTGGAGCGATCATGGGCGACGATCAATCCATGCATCGCGCCGTCGTCCAGGTGTCCGGCGATAGTATCCGTATTTCGTTTCGGGAGTTTCAGGAGTTGCAAGCGCGGCTGCCGGTATTTCGGCGCAAGCTCAACGCCTATTCACGAGCGTTCCTTGCGCAGGTGATGCAGTCCGTTGCGTGCAACGCCAGTCATACGCTCCTCCAACGCTGCGCACGATGGCTGTTGAAGTCTCACGATCGCGTCGATGGTGACGAGCTTCGCCTCACGCAACAATTCCTGGCCGAGATGCTTGTGGTCAGTCGCGTGGCCGTTAACGCCGAGCTAAGAAAGTTTCAGCAACAGCAGGTTCTCACATATAGCCGCGGCATCATTACCATACTGGACCGCAAGCTGTTGGAGCGCACATCCTGCGAATGCTATCGCGCGGTCCGGCGCGAGTACGACAGATTACTGCCTGGCTCGTTCACCAAATAAAATGCTCACTATGTAAACTAGTTGGCTATACGGTCGCTGTTTCCATCGGTACACAAAGAAATTCAACAATGGAGGAGGCACCGATGCCGCGACACGTCTCTTTTTACGATGAAACCCTGGGTAAACAGATCGACGGTTCATACACGACGGATGGCAAGGTGATCCATGCCGGATCGGGATCGCTTGGCGCCAAGAGTGCTACCATTGGCCATCTGGGTAACGCCACCACGTTTCCGGTCGATCAGGTAGGTCAGGATTTGCTGGCGCAGAAGCTCCTGAGCGAGCTGGCGCACAAGGAAGCGAAGAGCGGCCACGGTCACGGCCACTAAGCTAAAGTCAAATAGATGGTGTGAGCCGCCATCGCGGTTCACATGTCATCGTCGCTTTCTGCCGCGGAGGCCGTAGCGTTGGCCCCGCTGCAGGTTGTCGCGATTCATATTATTGCATCTCAAGCTCCCACTCAGGCATCCGGCCTTCACTCGCTTCGCTCGGTATGACCAGCGGGCTTGCCGTCTCCGGAACGTTTTGATCATTTTGAAGCGGCAGACGGCGCGGTTGCCTGCCTGGGTTTGTTGATCCCTTTGATTCCTGCATCTGACTCTTGCATCGTCTGTTGAGTTCGCGGCGCCGACGTGATTGAGAAGCGGCGCTTTTAGCTGTTCAACTTGTCTTCTTCGCCTGACGTGCGGTCATCCCCCTAACGACGACTGGATTCTTTCCGCTTCTGACTGAATCAGAAGTGGGCTCTTTGTTTGATTTGACGCGTTCTCTTGATGTGAGCCGGTGTCCACTTCGCTCGAAAAACGCGCTAATTCGACTATATCCCCCCATGCGAACAACACCGGCTCCGCGAATCCGCGCCGTCAGCGACCATCTGACTCGACCAGTTCAGTTTGCGAGACTGCAGCCCCTGACTGAATTTCAGCCCTGTTCCATGTCCGGTGGCTCTCCGTCAAAAATCGACAGGAGCTTCGCAGGGGCAGGGCGCTGTTTTGATTCGATGCAAGATCGGGGGATATGGCTCGGCGAAAAATCGGGCAGGAGCCACAATCCGGAGCTTCGCTTCTGACTCAATCGGAAGCGAAAATGCTCTAACAGGGGTGAAGTCCATCGCTCTGAAAACATATTATTTATAATGGCTTACGGAAAATATGCGCCGGCGGTTGCTGCCGAAGCCGGGTGCGGTGGGAGGGTCGTGCGAAACCGTTGGAAGTGCTCCTGTTGTGGCGGTTCAGCCTTGACTTGACGAGTCGCCGTGGATAAAACCCGCGCACTTAACGGCAGGCGGTGAGCTACGCCAACGTCGGAACAGAAAACCCTATCTATCTGCTGTGATTGATAGAGACGGGCACCAACCTCGACGAATGCTGCTCAGACGCTGCCGAAATAGCTAGGCAATGCCAGGACGATAGTCGTTCTCTTGAGCGAGATCTCTCGAGATTGATTTCGGATGCATGACCTCGGTGGAAGCCGACCGGTTCATCCCGGTTGACGTTGATCGCGGTCCTCTGTGGCGTCGAAGCGCTTCCCGTTCAGCAATGAACGGTCGGCGCGGTTTTTGTTTTGCGTGAAGCGATTCATGCATCGCAAGCGGGTGGGCAGTAGCTCCGGACGAAGTGCGAAGCCGATCGGGGTTTCGCGTAAATATAAGGGTGAAGGCGAACGATGCCGACGATCAACCAACTGATCGCAAGTCCGCGCGTCATACAGAAGTCGCGCAAGAAGGTGCCCGCGTTGCAGCAGTCGCCGCAAAAGCGCGGCGTGTGCACGCGTGTTTACACCACGACTCCGAAGAAGCCCAATTCGGCGCTGCGCAAGGTCGCTAAGGTGCGTCTGACCAATGGCTTCGAGGTCATCGGTTATATTCCGGGTGAGGGGCACAACCTTCAGGAACATTCCGTAGTCATGATCCGCGGCGGCCGCGTGAAGGACTTGCCGGGCGTGCGCTACCACATCCTCCGCGGCGTCCTGGATACGCAGGGCGTCAAGAACCGCAAGCAGCGTCGTTCGAAGTACGGCGCGAAGCGTCCGAAGTAAGCGGGAACAGAAACGATGTCGCGTCGCCATTCTGCCGAAAAGCGTGAAGTGCTCCCCGACCCGAAGTTCGGAAACGTCGTTATTACGAAGTTCATGAACTCGATCATGTATGCCGGAAAGAAGTCGGCAGCCGAAAGCATCGTCTACGGCGCGCTCGATCTGATCGAGGCCAAGACCAAGCAGGGTCCGCTGACCGTTTTCGAGCAGGCGCTCGAAAACGTCATGCCGACCATCGAAGTGCGGTCACGTCGCGTTGGCGGCGCGACCTATCAGGTGCCCGTGGAGGTTCGCTCGACCCGCCGTCAGGCGCTGGGCATTCGCTGGCTGATCGCGGCTGCGCGGGGGCGCAATGAAAAAACGATGATGGAACGGCTCTCGGCCGAACTGCTCGACGCATCGAACAATCGGGGAAGCGCGGTGAAGAAGCGGGAAGACGTGCACAAGATGGCGGAAGCCAACCGTGCCTTCTCGCACTATCGCTGGTAACGGCGACATAACAGGAATTTAAGGACAGCTTCATGCCCCGCCAACATGCCATCGAGGATTACCGTAATTTCGGTATCATGGCGCATATCGACGCCGGCAAGACCACCACGACCGAGCGTATCCTTTATTACACCGGCAAGAGCCACAAGATCGGCGAAGTGCACGAGGGTGCCGCGACGATGGACTGGATGACGCAGGAGCAGGAGCGCGGCATCACCATTACCTCGGCCGCGACCACCGCGTTTTGGGACGGCAAGCGCCTGAACATCATCGACACCCCCGGCCACGTCGACTTCACCATCGAGGTGGAGCGTTCCTTGCGTGTGCTCGACGGCGCCGTATGCGTGCTCGACTCAAATCAGGGTGTTGAGCCACAGACCGAAACCGTGTGGCGTCAGGGCGATAAGTACAAGGTGCCGCGCATCGTCTTCTGCAACAAGATGGATAAAACCGGCGCCGACTTCTACAAGTGTCTCGCTGACATTGTTGACCGTCTCGGCGCGCGTCCGATCGCGCTGCAGCTTCCGATCGGCTCGGAAAGCAACTTCAAGGGCATGGTCGACCTCGTTCGCATGAAGGCGCTGGTCTGGAATAACGAATCGCTCGGTGCGATGTATGACGTCGCCGACATTCCGGCTGACCTCGTCGACAAGGCGAAGGAATATCGCGAAAAGCTGGTGGAGGCCGCTGTCGAACTCGACGACGATGCCATGGCCGCCTATCTCGACGGCGCCGAGCCCGACGAAGCCACATTGAAGAAGCTGATCCGCAAGGCTGTGCTGACCGGCGCTTTCTATCCGGTTCTGTGCGGCACGGCTTTCAAGAACAAGGGCGTGCAGCCGCTGCTCGATGCCGTGGTCGCCTATCTGCCGTCGCCGCTCGATGTACCCGCGATCAATGGTGTGGACGACAAAGGCAACGAAGTTGTCCGTCACGCCGACGACAAGGAGCCAATGTCGTTGCTGGCGTTCAAGATCATGGACGATCCGTTCGTCGGCACCATCACATTCTGCCGCATCTATTCCGGCATCCTTCAGAGCGGCACCGGCGTCGTCAACTCGACACGCGAGAAGAAAGAGCGCATCGGCCGGATGCTGCTGATGCATGCGAACAATCGCGAGGACATCAAGGAAGCCTATGCCGGCGACATCGTCGCGCTGGCCGGCCTCAAGGAAGCGCGCACCGGCGACACGCTGTGCGATCCCGCTCATCCGGTGATCCTCGAAAAGATGGAATTCCCCGATCCCGTCATCGAGATCGCGATCGAGCCGAAGTCCAAGGCCGATCAGGAAAAGCTCGGTATCGCGCTGGCGAAGCTTGCGGCGGAAGATCCGTCGTTCCGTGTCTCGACCGATCTGGAGTCCGGCCAGACCATTCTCAAGGGCATGGGCGAACTCCATCTCGACATCAAGGTCGATATCCTCAAGCGCACCTATAAGGTCGATGCCAACATAGGCGCCCCGCAGGTGGCGTTCCGCGAGCGGGTCACCAAGCGTATCGAACACAGCTACACCCACAAGAAGCAGACCGGCGGTACCGGTCAGTTCGCCGCGGTGACGCTGATCGTCGAACCGAATGAAGCCGGTAAAGGATACGAGTTCGAGTCGAAGATCGTCGGCGGCGCCGTGCCCAAGGAATACATTCCCGGCGTGGAGAAGGGCATCGAGAGCGTGCTCAGTTCCGGCGTGGTCGCGGGCTTCCCTGTTGTCGATGTCAAGGTGCAGCTGATCGACGGCAAATTCCATGACGTCGACTCGTCGGCATTGGCATTCGAAATCGCGACGCGCGCCTGCTTCCGCGAGGCGCTGCAAAAGGGCAAGTCGGTGCTGCTGGAGCCGATCATGAAGGTCGAGGTGGTGACACCGGAAGACTATACCGGCTCGGTCATCGGCGATCTCAACTCGCGGCGGGGCCAGATCCAGGGGCAGGACATGCGTGGCAACGCCAACGTCATCAATGCGATGGTGCCGCTCATGAATATGTTCGGCTACGTGAATAATCTGCGCTCGATGAGTCAGGGGCGCGCGACCTTTACGATGCAGTTCGATCATTATGCTGAAGCGCCGGCGAATGTGTCGGCGGAAGTCCAGAAAAAGTTTGCCTGATTGTCGCTGGCGACAGTCGACGACTGAACGGAGAGTCAAATGGCCAAAGCAAAGTTTGAACGTAACAAGCCGCATTGCAACATTGGTACAATCGGTCACGTCGACCATGGCAAGACGTCATTGACGGCGGCGATCACGAAGGTTCTTGCGGAAGCTGGCGGAGCGACGTTCACGGCATACGACCAGATTGACAAGGCTCCCGAAGAGAAGGCGCGCGGCATCACGATTTCGACGTCGCATGTCGAATACGAGACGCCGAACCGTCACTATGCGCATGTCGACTGTCCTGGCCATGCGGACTACGTGAAGAACATGATCACGGGCGCGGCGCAGATGGACGGTGCGATCCTGGTTGTGTCGGCGGCTGACGGCCCGATGCCTCAGACGCGGGAGCACATTCTCCTGGCGCGTCAGGTCGGCGTTCCGGCGATCGTGGTGTTCTTGAACAAGTGCGACATGGTTGACGATCCGGAGCTTCTGGAACTGGTTGAGATGGAGGTCCGGGAGCTTTTGTCGAAGTACGAGTTCCCTGGCGACGATATTCCGATCATCAAGGGTTCGGCGCTGGCGGCGCTGGAGGATTCCGACGCCAAGCTTGGCAAGGAAGCGGTGCTTGAACTTATGAAGGCGGTTGACGCCTACATTCCGCAGCCGGAGCGACCGATTGACCAGCCGTTCCTGATGCCGGTTGAGGACGTGTTCTCGATTTCGGGACGCGGCACGGTTGTGACGGGCCGGGTGGAGCGCGGTATTATCAAGGTCGGCGAGGAAATCGAGATCGTCGGCATCCGCGAGACGCAGAAAACGACGGTGACGGGCGTTGAGATGTTCCGCAAGCTTCTCGACCAGGGGCAGGCGGGCGATAACATTGGAGCGCTGTTGCGCGGCACCAAGCGCGAGGATGTGGAGCGCGGTCAGGTTCTGTGCAAGCCCGGCTCGGTGAAGCCGCACACCAAGTTCAAGGCGGAAGCCTATATCCTGACCAAGGAGGAGGGCGGTCGTCACACGCCGTTTTTCACCAACTATCGGCCGCAGTTTTACTTCCGCACCACGGACGTGACAGGGGTGGTGCATCTTCCGGCCGGCACCGAGATGGTGATGCCGGGCGATAACGTCGCGATGGAGGTGCATCTGATCGTGCCGATCGCAATGGAGGAAAAGCTGCGCTTCGCCATCCGCGAGGGGGGCCGTACAGTCGGAGCAGGCGTCGTCGCCAGCATCATCGAGTAAGAACAAGAGAATTGCGAATAGCGAGTGGCGAATAGAAGATCTTCTATTTCGCTATTCGCTACTCACTACTCACTATTCGCTTTTCAAAGAGAGACACGGCAATGAACGGCCAGAATATCCGCATCCGTCTCAAGGCGTTCGACCATCGGATTCTCGATACGTCGACCCGCGAGATCGTGAACACCGCGAAACGCACCGGCGCGCAGGTCCGTGGGCCAATCCCGCTGCCGACGCGAATCGAGAAGTTTACGGTCAACCGTTCGCCGCACGTCGACAAGAAAAGCCGTGAGCAGTTCGAAATGCGGACGCACAAGCGTCTTCTCGATATCGTCGATCCAACTCCTCAGACAGTCGATGCCTTGATGAAGCTTGATCTGGCCGCGGGCGTCGACGTCGAGATCAAGCTCTGACTCCGCGGCCCGCCGCTTTTTCGGACCGGGACACGCGGAAAGTCAGAACGAAGTTTGGGAACAGTCCGATCGTTAGCGGACAGAAAGAACAGGAAGCACGACGATGCGCTCCGGAGTGATCGCACAAAAGGTCGGGATGACGCGGGTCTTCACGGAGGCCGGCGAGCACATCCCTGTGACCGTGCTGAAGCTAAGCAATTGTCAGGTGCTGGGACACCGGACCAGTGAGAAAAACGGCTACGTCGCTTTGCAGCTTGGCTCGGGCGCGCGCAAGACGGTCTACATGCCCAAGGCGGAGCGCGGACAATTCGCGGTCGCCAAGGTTGAGCCGAAGCGCAAGGTCGCGGAATTTCGCGTGTCGCAGGATTCCCTGATTCCGGTCGGTGCGGAAATTCAGGCGGACCATTTCGTCGTCGGCCAGTTCGTCGATGTCACCGGAACCTCGGTGGGTAAGGGTTACGCCGGTGGCATGAAACGCTGGAATTTCGGCGGTCTGCGCGCCACGCACGGTGTATCGATTTCGCATCGTTCGATCGGCTCGACTGGCGGCCGTCAGGATCCAGGCAAGACTTTCAAGAACAAGAAGATGCCCGGCCACATGGGTGTTGATCGCATCACAACGCTGAACCTGCGCGTGGTGCAGACCGACGTTGAGCGCGGCCTGATCCTGGTCGAGGGAGCCGTTCCGGGCTCCAAGGGCGGCTGGATCGCGGTGCGCGACGCGGTGAAGAAGCCCTTGCCCAAGGAAGCTCCGAAGCCAGGCAAGTTCAAGGTTGCAGGCGGCGCGCAGGCTGCGGATGAGGACAAAGTCACGGCAGATGTCCCGGCCGAGAAGGAGGGGGCATAACATGGAACTGAACATTACCACCCTGGAAGGTAAGGCTGCGGGTTCGGTTCAATTATCGGACGGAATCTTTGGGCTCGAGCCGCGCAAGGACCTGATTCAGCGCTGCGTGAACTGGCAACTCGCCAAGCGTCAGGCCGGGACGCGCAAGACGAAGGGACGTGCGGAAATCTGGCGTACCGGCAAGAAGCTGTTCAAGCAGAAAGGCACCGGCAACGCCCGTCACGGCTCGGCCCGCGCGCCCCAGTTCCGTGGCGGCGGCCGTGCGTTCGGGCCAGTCGTTCGCAGCCATGCGCATGACCTGCCCAAGAAGGTGCGCGCGCTAGCGCTGCGCCATGCTCTATCGGCGAAGGCCAAGGACGGCGGTTTGATTGTCATCGACAGCGTCGAATTGAAGGAGGCCAAGACCAAGGCTCTGATGGGGCACTTCTCTGGCCTTGGTCTGACCAGTGCGCTGATCGTCGATGGTGCGCAGGTTCATGCCGGGTTTGCAACGGCTGCACGTAACATTCCGAACATCGACGTGCTGCCGATCCAGGGCATCAACGTCTACGACATTCTGCGCCGCCAGAAGCTGGTGTTGACCAAGGCGGCGGTTGATGCGTTGGAGGCGCGTTTCAAATGACAATCGGCGCGAACCATTACGACGTGATTGTTGCTCCGGTTATTACCGAAAAGGCGACGATGGCCTCCGAGCACAACAAGGTTGTGTTCAAGGTGGCTCGCAAGGCGACCAAGCCGCAGATCAAGGAAGCGATCGAAAAACTGTTCGACGTCAAGGTTAAGAGCGTGAACACGCTGGTACGTAAAGGCAAGACGAAGGTTTTCCGGGGGCGTCTGGGTTCACAGTCAGACATCAAGCGCGCGGTTGTGACCCTGGAAGAAGGCCATCGCATCGACGTCACCACTGGTCTCTGAGGCGGAAACGGCTTTAAGGCGATAGATTATGGCACTCAAGACTTACAATCCCACGACGCCGGGCCAACGCCAGTTGGTAATGGTCGATCGCTCGGCCCTCTACAAGGGCAAGCCGGTCAAGACGTTGACCGAGGGCAAGCGCGGCAAGGGCGGCCGCAATAACACCGGGCGCGTGACCGTGCGTTTTCGCGGCGGCGGCCACAAGCAGGCTTATCGCAACGTCGATTTCAAGCGCGGCAAGACGGACGTGCCGGCGATCGTCGAGCGACTCGAGTATGATCCGAACCGCACTGCGTTCATCGCGCTGATCAAGTATCAGGACGGTGAGCAGGCTTATATTCTGGCGCCGCAGCGCCTGGCTGTCGGCGATACCGTCGCGGCCGGAAATTATGTTGACGTCAAGCCGGGCAATGTCATGCCGCTCGGCAACATGCCCGTCGGCACGATCGTCCACAACGTCGAGATGAAGATCGGCAAGGGCGGTCAGCTTGCGCGTTCCGCCGGCACCTATGCTCAGATCGTCGGTCGCGACCAGGACTATGTCATCCTGCGTCTGAATTCGGGCGAGCAGCGCCTGGTGCACGGCCGCTGCCGCGGCGCCATTGGTGCGGTATCGAATCCGGATCACATGAATACCTCGATCGGCAAGGCGGGCCGCACCCGTTGGATGGGCCGCCGTCCACACAACCGTGGCGTGGTCATGAACCCGATCGACCATCCGCATGGCGGCGGCGAAGGCCGGACGTCGGGTGGCCGTCACCCGGTGACGCCGTGGGGCAAGCCGACCAAGGGCAAGAAGACCCGTTCCAACAAGTCGACCAACAAGTTCATTCTCATCAGCCGCCACAAGCGGAAGAAGTAGTAAGGAAAGCCGGACATGGTTCGTTCAGTCTGGAAAGGCCCGTTTGTTGAAGGCTCGCTGCTCAAGAAGGCAGATGCCGCGCGGGCGAGCGGCCGTCATGACGTCATCAAGATCTGGAGCCGCCGCTCGACCATTCTGCCGCAATTCGTCGGCCTGGTGTTCGGCGTCTACAACGGCCAGAAGCATGTGCCTGTGTCGGTAAACGAAGAGATGGTCGGTCACAAGTTCGGCGAGTTCTCGCCGACCCGCACGTTCCATGGCCACTCGGGCGACAAGAAAGCCAAGAGGTCTTGAGGTTCAAGTTATGAGCAAACCAAAGCGCGAACGGAGCCTCCCGGAAAACGAGGCCAAGGCAATCGCCCGGATGCTTCGGGTGAGCCCGCAGAAGCTCAACCTGGTTGCGCAACTGATCCGCGGCCGCAAGGCATCCGCGGCGCTCGCGGACCTGCAGTTTTCGCGCAAGCGAATTGCTGGCGACGTCAAGAAGTGTCTGGAATCGGCGATCGCCAACGCCGAGAACAATCACGACCTCGACGTCGACGAGTTGATCGTGTCGGAGGCTTTTGTCGGCAACGGCATGGTGATGAAGCGTTTCGCGCCGCGCGGCCGTGGCCGTTCGGGCCGTATCTATAAACCGTTCTCGCAGCTGACCATCGTGGTGCGTCAGGTCGAGGCCGAGGCGAGCGCTTAAAGAGGCGCGGGAGAAAACGATGGGTCAGAAGATCAATCCAATCGGGCTGCGTCTGGGTATCAACCGAACCTGGGATTCCCGTTGGTATGCCGGCAAGAGCGAGTACGGAAGGCTGCTGCACGAGGACGTCAAGATTCGCGAACTTCTGCACAAGGAACTCAAGCAGGCGGCCGTCGCCCGCATCGTGATCGAGCGCCCGCATAAAAAGTGCCGCGTGACGATCCATTCGGCGCGCCCCGGCGTCGTGATCGGCAAGAAGGGCGCCGATATCGACAAGCTGCGCAAGAGGGTTGCCGACATCACCTCTTCGGACGTGGTGCTCAACATCGTCGAGATTCGGAAGCCGGAGCTCGATGCCACGCTGGTCGCCGAATCGATTGCGCAGCAGCTTGAGCGCCGCGTCGCGTTCCGTCGCGCGATGAAGCGTGCCGTGCAATCGGCGATGCGTCTCGGCGCCGAGGGCATCCGCATCAACTGTTCGGGCCGGCTCGGCGGCGCCGAAATCGCCCGCATGGAATGGTATCGCGAAGGCCGTGTGCCGCTGCACACGCTGCGCGCCGATGTGGACTACGGCGTTGCCACCGCGTTCACGACGTTCGGTACCTGTGGCGTCAAGGTTTGGATATTCAAGGGCGAGATCCTCGAGCATGATCCGATGGCTCAGGACAAACGCCTGGCCGGCGACGACAGCCGTCCGCGCCGCGATGCGGCTTGAACGACAGCATGATCCCGAAAAGCGGTCACCGGTTTTCGGACCAGATCATGCGCAAAGAGAAGGTTTGAGGGCGTAAGCCATGATGCAACCGAAGAAGACCAAGTTCCGGAAGGCGCATAAGGGCCGCATCCACGGCACCGCGTCGTCGGGTGCGACACTGGCGTTCGGCCAGTTCGGCCTGAAGGCGATGGCGCCCGAGCGCATCACGGCGCGCCAGATCGAAGCCGCGCGGCGGGCGCTGACGCGTCACATGAAGCGCGCGGGACGGGTCTGGATCCGTATTTTCCCGGATGTGCCCGTGTCGAAGAAGCCGGCCGAGGTCCGCATGGGCTCAGGCAAGGGTGCGCCGGAATTGTGGGTGGTACGGGTCAAGCCGGGCCGGGTACTTTTCGAGATCGATGGCGTGGCTCCGCAAACCGCGAAAGAAGCGCTCACGCTCGCCGCCGCCAAACTGCCGATCAAGACGCGCTTCGTCGCGCGCATCGCGGAGTAATCGACATGGCCGCAATGAAGACCGCTGACATCCGCGCGATGACCCCCGACCAGATGGACGATGCTATCGTCAGTCTGAAGAAGGAACGGTTCAATCTGCGTTTCCAACGCGCGACAGGACAGCTTGAGAACACATCGCGGATGCGTGAAGCCCGCCGCGATATCGCACGGATCAAGACCATCGCCGCGCAAAAGCGCGACGCGAAGAAATAAGGGGCTTTAAGATGCCGAAACGTACGCTGCAGGGCGTGGTCGTCAGCGATAAGCAAGCCAAGACGGTTGTGGTGCGGGTCGATCGCCGTTTTACCCATCCGATCTACAAGAAGACCATTCGCCGCTCGAAGAACTATCACGCGCACGACGAGAACAACGAGTTCAAGCCGGGCGACATGGTGTGGATCGAGGAAAGCAAGCCGATCTCGAAGTTGAAGCGCTGGACCGTGGTTCGGGGCGAACAGAAGAAAACCGCTTAAGCGCGATTTTGCGCATCAGAAAGAGGACAAGGTGCATCAATGATTCAGATGCAGACCAACCTCGACGTGGCCGATAATTCAGGCGCACGCCGTGTTATGTGCATCAAGGTGCTTGGAGGTTCCAAGCGCCGCTATGCAACGGTGGGCGACATCATCGTCGTGTCGATCAAGGAAGCCATCCCGCGCGGGAAGGTGAAGAAGGGCGACGTCATGAAGGCGGTGGTGGTGCGGGTCTCCAAGGATATCCGCCGCGCGGACGGTTCGGTGATCCGTTTCGACCGCAATGCGGCCGTTCTGATCAACAATCAGTCCGAGCCTGTCGGTACCCGTATTTTCGGACCGGTGCCGCGCGAGTTACGCGCCAAGAACCACATGAAAATCATATCGCTGGCGCCGGAGGTGCTGTGATGGCTGCCAAGATCCGGAAGGGCGACAAGGTTATCGTATTGTCGGGCCGCGATAAGGGCCGCACCGGCGAGGTGTTCGAGGTGCGCCCCGCGGAAGGCAGGGCGCTGGTGCGCGGCGTCAATATGGTGAAGCGCCACCAGAAGCAAACCCAGAACCAGGAGGGCGGCATCATTTCGAAGGAGTCGCCGGTTCACCTGTCAAATATCGCGATCGTCGGCAAGGATGGAAAGCCGACCCGCGTCGGTTTCAAGATTCAGGCAGACGGCACCAAGGTGCGTGTCGCCAAGCGCTCGGGAGCGGAGATCGATGGCTGAGACGGCTTACGTGCCGCGCCTGCGCGCGGAGTATGACAAGAGCATCCGAGCCCGGCTGACCGAGCAGTTCGGTTACGTCAACGTCATGCAGGTGCCTCGCCTCGACAAGGTGGTTCTCAACATGGGAATCGGCGAGGCCGTGAATGACCGTAAAAAGGCCGAGACGGCGGCGGCCGACCTGTCGTTGATTGCGGGCCAAAAGGCGGTGGTGACTTATTCGCGCGTGGCGATTTCAACCTTCAAGCTGCGTGAGAACCAGCCGATCGGCTGCAAGGTGACGCTGCGCAAGGCGAAGATGTACGAGTTCATCGACCGCCTTGTGAATGTCGCGCTGCCACGCGTACGTGACTTTCGCGGTCTCAATCCGAAGAGTTTCGACGGTCGCGGCAATTACTCGCTCGGCATCAAGGAACACATCATTTTCCCGGAGATCGATTTCGACAAGGCCGGGGAGAGCTGGGGTATGGACATCACTGTCTGCACGACAGCGCAGACGGACGACGAAGCCCGGGCGCTGCTGACTGCATTCAATTTTCCGTTCCGGCAGTGAGACGCTGAGAAGCGCTCAGACGCGGAAAGGTAAGGAGCCTAGCATGGCAAAGAAGAGTTCGATCGAGAAGAACAACCGGCGCAGGCGGATGGCTGGAAACGCGGCTGCGAAGCGCGCTCGGCTGAAAGCCATCATCGCCGACAAAACCAAGCCGATGGAGGAGCGGTTCGCCGCCACGCTGAAACTCGCCGAAATGCCGCGCAATTCGTCGGCGACGCGTATCCGCAACCGCTGCGAGCTGACCGGACGTCCGCGCTCGAATTACCGCAAGAACAAGCTCAGTCGCATTGCGCTGCGCGAGCTCGGCTCCAGAGGTCTGGTTCCCGGCCTCGTGAAGTCGAGCTGGTAAGGAGGATCGCCAGATGTCCACGCACGATCCGATCAGCGATCTCATCACCCGCATTCGCAATGCGCAGATGCGCAACAAGCCCAAGGTTTCGGCTCCCGGCTCGAAGATGCGTGCCAACGTGCTCGAAGTGCTTAAAAGCGAGGGCTATATCCGGGGTTATGCCAGTGTCGAGCATTCCTCGGGCCGCAGCGAGCTGGAGATCGAGCTGAAATATTTCGACGGGGAGCCCGTGATCCGCGAGATCGAGCGCGTCTCCAGGCCTGGCCGGCGCGTTTACGCCTCGGTGAAAAATCTGCCGCGCGTCAACAACGGGCTGGGAATTTCAGTGCTGTCGACGCCGAAAGGAATCATGGCCGACCACGAGGCGCGCGACGCCAATGTGGGCGGTGAAGTTCTGTTCACGGTGTTCTAGATGCGTGTCGCGAAAGTGGGAACCGATTTTGCGACAGCAATGCGCGCAGACTAATATGAAGGAATGAGCCATGTCACGCATCGGCAAGAGGCCAGTCACGGTGCCGTCCGGTGTTACTGCGACGGTCCAAGGGCAGACCGTCAAGATGAAGGGGCCGAAAGGCGAGCTTCAGTTCATTGTCCATGATGACGTCGAGGTGAATCTCGAGAGCGGCGTAGTGAAGGTCGCGCCTCGATACCAGACCAAGCGTGCGCAGGCACTGTATGGTACCGCCCGCGCGCAAGTCGCAAATCTTGTCGCTGGCGTCACGAAGGGATTCGAGAAGAAGCTCGAGATTGTCGGCGTCGGCTATCGCGCCGCGTTACAAGGCAAATCGTTGCAGCTCGCGCTCGGCTATAGTCACGATGTCAGTTACCCGATCCCCGAAGGGATCACGATTGCTGTGCCAAAGCCGACTGAAATTACGATCACGGGTAATGATGCGCAGCGCGTTGGTCAGGTCGCGGCCGAAATCCGTGGCTATCGTCCGCCGGAGCCCTACAAGGGCAAGGGCGTGAAGTACGCCGACGAAACAATCTTCCGCAAGGAAGGAAAGAAGAAATAACGGAGCCGGTCATGTCGAAACTGAAGATTACGAATGCCCGGCGCAAGCAACGCGTGAGGCTGTCGTTGCGTCGGACTGCAAATGGCCGACCGCGGCTGTCGGTGTTCCGCTCGTCGAAGCATATATATGCCCAGGTCATTGACGACCTGAAGGGCGAGACGCTGGCTTCGGCGTCCTCGCTCGAGAAAGTGATGCGCGGTACGGGCAATACGGGCGCCAATATCGAGGCGGCCAAGGAGGTTGGTAAGCTGTTGGCGGAACGGGCGGTGAAGAACGGCGTCACGGAAGTTGTTTTTGATCGTGGCGGCTATCTCTATCACGGTCGCGTCAAGGCGTTGGCTGATGCCGCTCGCGAAAGCGGATTGAGCTTCTAGGCGCGTGGTCCGCAAAAGCGAATCCGGTTTTGCGACAAGACTACGCGTATTGAGATTGGTATCGAACGGATAGGACCGGGGCGAAAGCCTCACAAGGATCGGAAAAACACCATGGCAGGTGAACGCGAACGCGGCGGACGCGAACGGAGCAGGGATCGCGAGGAGCGCGACAGCGAGTTCGTCGACAAGCTGGTCCACATCAACCGCGTGGCGAAGGTCGTCAAGGGCGGCAAGCGCTTCGGTTTCGCGGCGCTTGTCGTGATCGGCGATCAGAAGGGCCGCGTCGGGTTCGGGCACGGCAAGGCGCGTGAGGTTCCGGAAGCGATCCGCAAAGCGACGGAGTCGGCGAAACGCAATCTGACCCGCGTGGCGCTCCGTGAGGGCCGGACGCTACACCACGATATCGCGGGCCGTCATGGGGCGGGACGCGTTTATCTGCGCGCCGCGCCGGCCGGTACCGGCATCATCGCCGGCGGTCCGATGCGCGCGGTGTTCGAGACGCTCGGTATCCAGGACGTGGTGGCGAAGTCGATCGGCTCGTCCAATCCCTACAATATGGTTCGCGCGACGTTCGACGCGCTGAAGCATCAGGATTCACCGCGCTCGGTTTCCGCGCGCCGCAACATCAAGGTATCGACCCTGCAATCGCGTCGTGTGGGCGGTGATGCGGAGGCTGTTGCCGAATAAGCGGATCCGGGTTGGGCCGAATGGTTGCTGCCTGCCCATTCAACCCGCCAGGCGAGACAGGATTTGGAGTGACGACGATGGCCAAGGCCGCAAAAACAATCAAGGTCGAGCAGACCGGCAGCGCAATCCGCCGCCATCACTCGCAGCGCTCGACGTTGGTCGGGCTCAAGCTCAACAAGATCGGCCGAACTGCGGAGTTGCAGGATACGCCTGAAATTCGCGGCATGATCGCGAAGGTTCGGCATATCGTCCGGGTGATCGACGAGACGTAACATTTTGCTATTTATGTCCGGCCTGTGCCGGGGGCCATGGTCTGGAAAACGCCGGTTTCGGCACAAGACGTGGAAGGCCGGAACAATGCTGGCACGACGAATACGATGAGGACGCGACCATGAAACTTTGCGATATCGCCGACAACGCAGGCTCGCGCAAAAAGCGCATGCGGATCGGCCGGGGTATCGGCTCCGGTAAGGGCAAGACCGGTGGCCGTGGCGGCAAGGGACAGACCGCGCGCTCGGGTGTACGCATCAAAGGCTTCGAGGGAGGTCAGATGCCGCTGCACCGGCGGTTGCCGAAGCGGGGCTTCAATAATATTTTCCGGGTGGAGTTCGCCGAAATCAACCTTGACCGGCTTCAGGCGGCGGTCGACGCCGGGTCGATCGATCCCAAGGATACCATCAACTCCGAGTTGCTGGTGAAATCTGGCGTCGTGCGCCGCAGTAAGGGTGGCGTTCGCCTGCTTGGTCGTGGGGAGATCAAGGCGAAACTGACGATTGAGGTTCACGGTGCTTCGAAGTCCGCGATCGCGGCGATCGAGAAGGCGGGCGGCACAGTGAAAATCCTTGCGCCGAAGAAAGATGAAGGTGAGGCAGCTTAACATCTGTGTCATCGCCCGCTTTGGTGCATGACAGGGACTTGCGGATGTTGGATTTATCAAAATCGAGCATCATGAGAGGTCTGGCGTCTGCTGCTG
This sequence comes from Nitrobacter sp. Nb-311A, assembly GCF_000152905.1. GTDB lineage: Bacteria > Pseudomonadota > Alphaproteobacteria > Rhizobiales > Xanthobacteraceae > Nitrobacter. Next base: position 54,946 of record NZ_AAMY01000007.1, on the reverse strand, counting down.
GCCCGTTCTGGCGGAGCGTGACGGCACCATTGGCGCGGGAGAAAGCTGAATATGGTCTCAGCAGCGGAACAACTGGCGGCTAACCTTAACTTCTCGGCGTTTGCAAAAGCGGACGAGCTGAAAAAGCGCATCTGGTTCACGCTCGGCGCCCTGCTTGTCTATCGGCTGGGTACCTATATCCCGCTGCCGGGCATTGACCCGACGGTCTGGCAAAAAGTGTTCAATTCCCAGGCTGGCGGCATCCTCGGGATGTTCAATATGTTCTCCGGCGGCGGTATCGACCGCATGGCGATTTTCGCCCTGAACATTATGCCGTACATTTCGGCCGCGATCATCCTGCAACTTTTGACCTCGGTATCGCCAAAGCTCGAAGCCCTCAAGAAGGAGGGCGAAGCCGGCCGCAAGGTCATCAATCAATACACCCGCTATCTCACGGTGGTGCTGGCGTTCTTCCAGTCCTATGGCATTGCCGTCGGACTTCAGGGCGCTGGCAACGTCGTCACTAATCCCGGCATGTTTTTCCTGGTCTCGACCGCGATCACATTGACCGGCGGAACCATGTTTCTGATGTGGCTTGGAGAGCAGATCACATCGCGAGGCATCGGCAACGGCATTTCCCTTATCATCATGGCCGGTATCGTCGCCGAGCTGCCATCCGCGCTCGCCAACATGCTGGAACTCGGCCGGCAAGGCGCGCTGTCCACGGGGATCATCCTGATCGTTCTGATCATGGTCGTGGCGGTGATTGCCTTTATCGTGTTCATGGAGCGCGCCCAGCGCAGGTTGCTGATCCAGTATCCGAAGCGTCAGGTCGGCAATAAGATGTTTGATGGGCAATCTTCCCATTTGCCGCTGAAGCTCAATACCTCGGGTGTGATTCCGCCGATTTTCGCTTCGTCGCTGCTGCTGCTGCCGACGACCGTCGCGAATTTCAACGCGGGTAGCGGACCGGAATGGTTCCAGTGGATCAATACCCAACTCGGTCACGGCCGGCCGCTGTTTCTGGTGCTGTATATCGCGCTGATCGTGTTCTTCACCTTTTTCTACACCGCGATTGTATTTAATCCGACCGAGACAGCCGATAATCTCAAGAAGCACGGCGGCTTCATTCCGGGCATCAGGCCAGGTGAGCGGACCGCCGAGTATATCGACTACGTGCTTTCACGCATCACGGTGCCCGGGGCCGTCTATCTCGCGGTTGTCTGCCTTATCCCTGAGATTCTGATTTCCTACGCAGCCGTCCCCTTCTATTTCGGCGGCACGTCGCTTCTGATCGTGGTCAGCGTCACGATGGATACGGTGTCGCAGGTGCAGGGATATCTGCTGGCCCACCAGTATGAGGGCCTGATCAAGAAATCCAAGCTGAGAGGCCGCCGTCGGTGACGTGAGGCGTTTTCTCGCTTGCGGAATCGGTTATCTCGGCCGTGTACCCATAAACCCAGCGGCGTGATGCGAAGGCAATGTCTGCTTTGCCCCCAAGCGGCCGGAGTTGTGCGGCAGCGGGCCATAAACTGCCGTTGAAGACGAGGGCACGATTTTTACTCGATCCTGACCTGCTTTCTTTCTGATGCCCCAAAGTCTGTCTGAAAAGACACGAGAGGCAGCGACATGCGACCGGCACCAATCGCTTATGGCTTCTACCGTTGTCGCGGGCTCTGCCTTCACACTTGGGTCGTCGCGACTTTCGCAATCATGATGGCCTCAGCTCCGCTGCAGGCTTTAGCAGCACCAAAAACGTCAGCGTGCGGATACCTCGCTGGTCTAATTGATAAGGCGCCGCCATCAGAGCAGTTGTTCCTGCCCAGCTATCCGACCGTCGAATCGGGGCCTCTGCATGGCGCCGCCTATGTCTATGACAATGCGGTAGCCGCCATCGCATTGGTCGGTTGCGGCGAGCAAGACAAAGCGTATCGGATTGGCTCGGCGATTCTATGGGCCATCGACAACGACCGCACCTGGCATGATGGACGGCTCAGGAACGCTTACGCCGCGGGTGGGGTGGCGAATGGCCCTGTCAAACTTCCAGGGTGGTGGGACAATACTCAGAACAAATGGTTAGAGGATCGATATCAGGTGGGCAGCGATGTTGGTAACATGGCATGGGCCATGTTGGCGTTGCTGTCGATTGATGATGTGAACACCGGCTCTCGGTTTCGCGACGGTGCAGCGCGGCTTGGCGCCTGGGTCGCGCAATGGGCCGATACGCGCGGTCCTGGCGGCTTCACGGGTGGTACGTTTGGGCACGAACCGACACCGGAAGTGCGGACGTGGAAATCGACTGAACATAATACGGACCTCGCCGCCGCGTTTGGCCTCCTTGCGATCCGCGCAGGCGATTCGCGCTGGCGCGAGAAGGCGACGGTTGCTGAGGCCTTCGTAAATACGATGTGGAATCCGGCATGCGCCTGTTTCGCCGCAGGGACCGCCGAAGACGGCGTCACGCACAATCCGATTTTGGCTCTGGATGCTCAGATCTGGCCTTTAACAGCGCTTCACGGAGCCGCCGGGAAATTTGCATCGGCAATGACGACCGCCGAACAGCGAATGAGTGTCGGCGGGGGCTTTTCTTATAGTGAAGACCGGGACGGTGTATGGACCGAAGGGACGGGCCAAGTGGCTCTCTTGATGAAATTGCTCGGCAGGACTGAGAGGGCCGAGTCGTTGCTCGCTGTCATCGAATCCCAGAGGTCGCCCGATGGTGGGTTCTATGCCACGACTGTCCGCGAATTACCGACCGGGTTCGTGTTGGACACCGACCCGACCAAGCCGCGAGTCTATTTCCGATTGTCACATCTTGGCGCAGCTTCGTGGGCCGCCCTTGCGGAGCATGGCTTCAACCCCTTTACGATGACAAAGGGACTTCCGTAGTGAGCCGCAGCGCTCCTCGTCTCGGCCTTTTCGGTCCTTTTTGATTTCGGTATGTCCGCAAAGGATCATTGGCGGAAAGAACTCAGGGCAAGCATATCGAGTCCGCTGCGCTCTGGAGCACTGCGGTGTCTGCCGGCTGCGCGTTAATGAGATCCGCTTTCTAGCGAGAAAAATCGTCCTCCGTCAATAACTTGTGCTATTCCGTTTGCGACGGTGTATCCGCTTTTGCGGAGTGCGTATCAGGCCTGCCAACCAGTTTTCACTCCGGGGATTCTTCGTTTGAGATTCGTATACGATATTCGCCGCCGCGATCTATCTGCCGCCCGTGATTCTTGTCTGAGGCATTGATCGCCTGCGGCGGGATGCCCTATGAGTTGCCGTGAGGGGCGCGGACCGTGTCTTGCTCTGTGCCTGATATCGAAGCTCAGGTGCACGGCTGCCCGTTCACCCGGCGATGGGGCAATTCTTTATGAGACTGATTTTTCTCGGGCCGCCGGGGGCGGGAAAAGGAACGCAGGCGCAACGTCTGGTCCGTCACTACGGAATCATTCAGCTTTCCACCGGCGACATGCTGCGCGCAGCCGTTGCCGCCGGCACACCGGTCGGCCTCAAGGCCAAGGACATCATGGCGAGCGGGGGGCTGGTCCCGGACGATGTCGTGATCGGCATCATTTCCGACCGGCTGGAGCAGGCGGACGCGAAGATGGGATTCATCCTCGACGGCTTTCCGCGTACGGTGCCGCAGGCTGAGGCGCTGGATCGTCTGCTTCAATCCAAAAATCTCGTGCTCGATGCCGTGGTCGAGCTTCGCGTCGACGAAAGTGCGCTGCTGCAGCGCGTTGAAAGCCGTGTCGCGGAAATGACGGCGCGGGGCGAGCAGGTGCGGGCCGATGATCGGCCTGAGGTGCTCGCGAAGCGGCTGGCCAGCTATCGCGCACTGACGGAGCCGCTCATTCGCTACTATTCGGAGCGCGGCAAGCTGCTGACTGTTGACGGCATGATGGCCATCGACGACGTCACGCGGGATATTCGCCGCGTCTTGAGGCGCTCGGGAGTTCCGATGTCAAAGTTCGGCGTCCGCCGATGGTAAGGCGGGGCCAGAAATCGATAGCTGGAGCCTTTCTGCCTCTGACTGAGTCAGAAGCAGGGCCCCATGATTTCGATTTGGCGCGTTTCTCTTCACGCGAACCGGTGTCCACTTCGCTCGAAAACGCCCTATAAGCCGAGAAAACCAACAAATGATGGTTGGGGGGCCGCCGTTGGATGGAAAGCGGGGCGCCTTGGAACGCGACAAGAATGGCAGCCTGAAAGTCACGAAATAGCGAACAAAAGCGGGGGAACGGTTGACGGAATGCCACCGAGTCCTTAATAAACAAGCATCCAGCGGATCGTTTCAGACGATGCCGGACCCCGCAGAGGGTCGGGCGTCGTTCTTGTGTTTGAGGATACCCGCCTGAAATAACAAGGGAAAGGCCGGCTCCCCACGAGTCGGCAAGAGGAGAGAAGTCTGTGGCCCGCATTGCCGGCGTGAATATCCCGACCAACAAGCGCGTCGTTATCGCGCTTCAGTATATCCATGGCATTGGTCAAAAGAATGCCGCTGAGATCATCGAGAAGGTCAAGATTCCGGCCGATCGCCGGGTTTCGCAGCTGACCGATCAGGAAGTGCTTCAGATTCGGGAAGTCATCGACCGCGACTACCTCGTCGAAGGCGATCTTCGTCGTGAGGTTGGTATCAACATCAAGCGGCTGATGGATCTCGGTTGCTATCGCGGCTTGCGTCATCGCCGCGGACTGCCGGTGCGCGGCCAGCGCACCCATACCAATGCGCGCACCCGCAAGGGGCCGGCCAAGTCCATCGCCGGCAAGAAAAAGTAAGAGCGCGGTCAGGATAATGACGAATAGCGAATAGATTCGGGTCGCTACTCGCTTCGTCGGTGGAGCCGCTGGCATTACGGCGGCGTTGAGATCACAGGAAAGGCTGACAATGGGTAAGGAAGCTACGACACGCGTTCGCCGCCGCGAGCGCAAGAACATCGCGTCCGGCATCGCGCATGTCAATTCGTCGTTCAACAACACCACCATCACCATCACCGATGCGCAGGGCAATACGATCGCCTGGTCATCGGCCGGGACAATGGGGTTCAAGGGATCACGCAAGTCCACTCCCTACGCGGCACAGGTGGCGGCGGAAGACGTTTCCAAGAAGGCGCAGGAGCACGGCATGCGCACCCTCGAGGTCGAAGTGGCCGGTCCGGGCTCGGGCCGCGAATCGGCCTTGCGCGCGCTGCAGGCCGCAGGCTTCACCGTTACCTCGATCCGCGATGTGACCGCGATCCCTCATAACGGTTGCCGTCCACGCAAGCGACGGCGCGTTTGATATTCGACGGCGGCATTTGTCGCCCCCGTCAGTTCGAAATCTTTATTTTCTTATTGCGCGGATTGATCCGCGTCCTCCAACGCCAATGACGTTGATGGCATGGGTGAAACAGTGACGATCCAGAAAAATTGGCAAGAGCTCATTCGGCCGAACAAGCTGCAGGTCGTTCCCGGCAGCGATCCTTCGCGCTTTGCGACCCTGGTCGCCGAGCCGCTCGAGCGCGGTTTCGGCCAGACGCTCGGTAACGCGCTGCGCCGCATCCTGCTGTCCTCGCTGCAGGGAGCTGCGGTGCAGTCGGTGCATATCGATGGCGTTCTGCACGAATTCTCCTCGATCGCGGGCGTTCGCGAGGATGTCACGGACATCGTGCTGAACATCAAGGACATTGCGATCAAGATGCAGGGCGAAGGCCCCAAGCGCATGGTCGTGAAGAAGCAGGGTCCCGGCAGCGTCACCGCAGGTGACATCCAGACCGTCGGCGACATCGTGGTGCTTAATCCGGACCTTCAGATCTGCACCCTCGACGACGGCGCCGAGATTCGCATGGAGTTCACGGTCGCCGCCGGCAAGGGCTACATTGCCGCCGAGCGCAACCGGCCCGAGGATGCGCCGATCGGACTGATACCGGTCGACAGCCTGTATTCGCCGGTGCGCAAAGTATCCTACAAGGTCGAGAATACGCGTGAGGGTCAGATCCTCGACTATGACAAACTGACCATGACCATCGAAACGAATGGCGGGGTGACACCCGAGGACGCTGTGGCCTTCGCCGCGCGCATCCTTCAGGATCAACTCAACGTCTTCGTCAACTTCGAGGAGCCGCGCAAGGAAGTCGCCACCGAGATCATTCCGGATTTGGCGTTCAATCCGGCCTTCCTCAAGAAAGTGGACGAACTGGAATTGTCGGTGCGCTCCGCGAACTGCCTGAAGAACGACAATATCGTTTACATTGGCGATCTGGTGCAGAAGTCGGAAGCAGAGATGTTGCGCACGCCGAACTTCGGACGCAAGTCGCTAAACGAAATCAAGGAAGTGCTGGCCCAGATGGGGCTGCACCTCGGCATGGAAGTGCCGGGCTGGCCGCCGGAAAATATCGACGAGCTGGCAAAGCGCTTCGAGGACCATTACTGAGCTTTTGATCTCTTCTCCGCAGCGGAGAGGACCTCAAAGCAGGGCGAACGCAGGCAGCCCACCTGAGCAACGCGACCGCCGGGTAGTCGCGACGGACAAGACTGAGGATCACATCAATGCGTCATGGTAAGGTTCACCGGAAGCTCAATCGCACCGCGGAGCATCGCAAGGCCATGTTCGCCAACATGGCGGCGTCGCTTATCAAGCATGAGCAGATTGTCACCACGCTGCCGAAGGCAAAGGAACTGCGTCCGATCGTCGAAAAATTGGTCACACTTGGCAAGAAGGGTGGTCTCGACAAGCGCCGTCAGGCGATCAGCGAGATGCGTGACGTCGGTCAAGTGAAGAAGCTGTTCGATGTGCTGGCGCCGCGCTACAAGGACCGTCATGGCGGTTATACCCGTATCATCAAGGCTGGCTTCCGTTATGGCGACAACGCCCCGATGGCGGTGATTGAGTTCGTCGATCGCGACGTCGATGCCAAGGGTCAGGACTCCGGGCCGGTGCAGGCCGAGGCTTCGGAAGCTGCGTAAACGCGATATCTTTTGAAAACTATTTGAAAACTAAAAGGGCGGCGCTGTGGAGCGCCGCTTTTTTGTTGGTTTGAGCGAGCCCTATAGAGCGTTTTCGACCGAGGGGATACCGGCTCCGCGCAAAGAAAACGCGTCAGAACAAAATTATCGAGCGTCGTTTCCAGCACGCGAATTTACTTTTTGCAGATCTCGACCTGCGCCGGGCACGGGCTGACCGCTCGCGTGTGCGGCGTCGACTGCGCCGACGAAAGCGATTGCTCCCGCGAGCAACGATAAAAACTCTTATCTTTGGTTGAGACACACCAACGCTTCCCGCGAATTTCTGTCGCAGGATCAACGCCTCGTTTTGGATTGACGCCCCTCGGGCAAGTAATTATAAGTAAACTAGATTACAGAAATATGACAGGCTCAGACTCCAATGTGAGATGATCTCAGTCCCCTTTAATCGTGATGGAGCATGGTAATGAAATACCTATTGATTGCGATTTGTGCGGGAACGATGCTAAGTACTTCGGCGCTCGCATTTTCGGGGAAAAGCGAAAGCGGCAGAGGTGATCGGGGTTATGAAGGTCGCGGCTACCTGGCCTATGACTCCGGCGGCGATTATACCCCTACACGCTATAACAACAGATATGCGCCGGCTTATAGCGGCCCTCGCTATCGCCTCGGCTTCCACGAACGCTGCTCCTTCACGAATGACCCGAGCTGTTAGAGCTTGGCTCTCGGCTCTGAGCGCACATGCTCAGAGCCGATTTTAGTGAATTGTGTTCTCCATCACGCTGGGCTGCGATTGGTATCAAGCGCTTGGTTGTCAAGGTTTAATGGACCTTGCCAGGGCTAAACATCAACGATCGCATCAGTAACGAACGTGATACTTTGCAAGGAGACCCGCGACTTAACGAAGTCGTCGCGGGGCGCGTTAGGGCCTTTCACCATTTTCGTGAAGTTGGAAAGGCCTCATGTGGGTTTCAAAATGCCCACTGGGTGCGCATCGCGAAGGCGTCATACTTGGCGCCGAGATCCTGATTGGCAAGGTTGGTTTTCGCTACTGTGCCGTGGACCCAGTTGAACATCAGGCGCATATTGTCGTTGAGATACCAGTTGAGACCGACCACGATGTTCTCCTGCTTTCCGCCGAACACCAGGTTGTCGTTGAGATCCATGTAGCTGTAGCGCGCCGCGATCTCCCAAGCGCCGATGCCGCCAGCCATATCCCAGAAGAAGGGATGGCTCGGATGCACGCCGCCGAACGCAGCGTCATGTTGGAGATATGTGCGCCTCTCGCCGGTAAGAATATAACCGGCCTGAACATAGCCCCCCTTGAAATGAAGGTCGGAACCCCCGGACCGGGAGATGCTGTAGTCGAAATATTCGCCCTGGCCATGGAAAGGGCCGATGGCGCCGCCGACTTCGCCGCTCAGCACCCGCACGTCATCGACATTAGCAATGGTATGAGTGTCGAGCACCCGGGTCGGATCGATGCGAAGTTCGATGCGTTCGCGCAATCGGATGTCATTAACGCCAGGGGCGCCTCCGGTGTCGGCAAGATAGAGCACCTCGCCGCCGAACAGGAAAGTGGCGACATCGGTGTTGATCGGCGTGAAAACCAGACGGCCAACCGCTGAATAGGGGACGCGCAGCGAATGATCATAGGCGCGCTCGGGTCCCGTCAGGTAGGCGGCGGCCCACCACCACTTGTCGTAGCTGATGACCCCGACGGCCGCGCGTTGGCCGCCGGCGCCGAGGTCGGCAGCCATCACTTGCGCGGAGGAGCGTTCCATGAATGTGATGTTGTTGGAACTGGTGGCCTGTTCGAGGCTCCACATCACTTTCATGTAGCCGAGGTCGATGCTCGTGTGCTCGAAGCCCTTGTAGGACACAAAGGCGTTGTTGATGGTCCCCGAGCCGTCCTGGGAGCCGCCGAACTCGCCGATCAACGCATAGAACCAATCGCGTGCGAATTTGCCCACGAGACCGATACGGGCGCGGCGTGCGTTGACGCCGTCCTGCAGATCCTGCGGCACGGTTGCGGCCGAGTTCGGCGTGTAGTTGTAGCCCCCGACATCGAAGTGCAGGCGGCCGGTGATGCCGACGCAGTTGAATCCATCCGCGGTGCAGATGCGGGGGGAGCCACCCTTCATCGACACCAGAACGTCCGGCGGCGCAAACGTCCCTTTTGTCGGCATATAGCCGGCGCTGGCATTCAGGAAGGTTTTCTGTCGAACGCTTTCGAGCTTCTTTTCCAGCACGCGAATTTGCTTTTGCAGATCTTCGACCTGTTCTGGAGTCACGGTCTGTCCGCTTGCCTGTGCGGTGCTGACTGCGCCGGCAAAAGCGATCGCTCCGAGAACTGCCGACAAAAATTTTTGCCTGTGATTGAGACGCGCCAACCCTTGCCGCGCCATTGCTGTCGCGGGCTTATTGGCCTTTGTTTTGGATCGACGATTGTTTTGGTTCTCGCCCCACGGCAACATCAGATACTCTCCCCGCTTCATCCTAAGCTTGGGCGGACGCTTAGTGGAGTTCCATTGCAAGGATATGACAGGCAGTCCGGCCTACGTCGTATTTCGCCGCGTCTGGTGAGGGAATCACCGCGATGCATGCGGCCGAACTGTCCCAATGGATGGTACGTTAGACGATGATGTGTGCGCCAATCCTTAGAATCCGCGCAATGGGCCTGATTGGGGAGGGCTGAAGTGGCGCAAGGGCAGAAGGCAGGCCGTGCGCACACCGGCGGCGGAGCCGCTCGGGGAAACCCGGAAACACCGTCGCGGACGTGAAAAGAGCGTCTTTTGCTTCTCTTGAAGGGTCGAGACGCCTATATCTGCGGTCCTGATCCTGGGAATCAATTCATGACGTTGTTCCGCCTGTTCGCTCCGCTATTCCTCGTTCTGACAATGATGGCGCCTGGTTATGCCCAGGACCGCCATGTGCCGGCCACCGAGGCCGAGTTGCGGCTTTCCTATGCGCCGATCGTGCAACGGGTGGTCCCGGCCGTGGTCAATGTCTATGCTGCCAAGGTGATCCAGCATCGCCATCCGCTGCTGGATGACCCGATCTTCCGCCGCTTCTTTGGCGTTCCTGGCGGGCAGCCGGAACAGATGCAGCGCTCGCTCGGCTCAGGCGTGATGGTCGATCCGTCCGGCCTTGTCGTGACAAACAATCACGTGATCGAGGGCGCCGATCAGGTCAAGATCGCGCTGCCGGACAAGCGTGAGTTCGAGGCCGAGATCGTACTCAAGGATAAACGGACGGATCTCGCGGTCCTGCGGCTGAAGGATGTACACGAGAAGTTTCCGACGCTTGATTTCGCGAATTCAGATGAGTTGCAGGTCGGAGACCTCGTGATGGCGATTGGGAACCCGTTCGGCGTCGGACAGACGGTGACGCACGGTATTGTTTCGGCGCTGGCGCGCACACAGGTGGGAATTACAGACTATCAGTTCTTCATCCAGACCGATGCGGCGATCAATCCGGGGAATTCGGGTGGGGCACTGGTTGACATGACGGGCCGTCTCGCAGGCATCAACACCGCAATCTTTTCGCGCTCCGGCGGATCGCAGGGCATCGGCTTTGCCATTCCTGCAAACATGGTTCGGGTCGTCGTGGCGTCTGCCAAGAATGGCGGCAAGGCGGTGCAGCGGCCCTGGCTTGGGGCGCGACTGCAGGCGATAACCCCCGAGATTGCCGAAACCATCGGCCTTAAGGCGCCGGCGGGTGCACTGGTGGCCAGTGTTGCGGCTGGAAGTCCGGGGGCGCGCGCCGGTCTCAAACTGTCCGACCTGATCGTGTCGATCGACGGCCAGCCAGTCGAGGACCCCAATGCGTTTGACTATCGGTTTGCGACGCGTCCGCTCGGCGGCACCGCGCAATTGGAAGTCCAGCGCAATGGGAGGCCGGTCAAGCTCACCGTTCCGCTCGAGGCTGCGCCGGACACCGGCCGCGACGAGATTGTGATCACCGCGCCATCGCCATTCCAGGGCGCTAAGGTTGCGAATGTCTCGCCGGCGCTGGCCGACGAACTTCATCTTGATTACGGCGCCGAAGGAGTCGTGGTTATCGCATTAGCTGAGGATGGCATGGCCGCGACTGTCGGCTTCAGGAAAGGCGACATCATCCTCGCGGTCAACAACAAGAAGATCGTCAAAACGACCGATCTCGAACAGGCCGTTCGCGAAGCAAGGCGGCTCTGGCGTATCACGCTGATGCGTGGCGGCCAGCAGATTCAAGTCATGCTATAGGGGGATGAGCCCGAAACGCCAGCGCGACTCAGGGAGCCTGTTCGCCGCGGCGGGCCTGGAGCGTGATGCGCCGCATCCACTGCCGGACAGGCTGCGCCCGCAGACGCTGCCGGATGTCGTCGGGCAGGATCACATTCTGGGGCCGGACGGCGCGCTGACCCGCATGCTGGAAACCCGCTCGCTGGGCTCGCTCATCTTCTGGGGGCCGCCGGGGACCGGCAAGACCACGGTGGCGAGGCTGCTGGCGGATGCGACCGCGCTGCATTTCGAGCAATTGTCGGCGGTGTTCTCCGGTGTCGCCGATCTGAAGAAGGTGTTCGACGCCGCCCGCGCGCGCCGCGAGTCGGGGACGGGAACGCTCCTGTTCGTCGACGAGGTGCATCGTTTCAATCGCGCGCAACAGGATTCGTTTCTGCCTGTCATGGAGGACGGAACCGTTGTTCTGGTCGGCGCGACCACTGAGAACCCGTCATTCGAACTGAACGCGGCGTTATTGTCGCGGGCGCGCGTGCTGGTGTTCCGTTCGCTCGACGCGGCGGCGATCGAGAAATTATTCGTCCGCGCCGAGCTAGTCGAGGGCAAGCCGTTGCCTCTCGACGAGGAGGCGCGCGCCGCGCTGGCGCGCATGGCCGATGGCGACGGCCGAGCGGCGCTGACGCTGGTCGAGGAAGTCTGGCGGTCGGCGCGTGAGGGCGAGGCCTTCAATGCCGGGCAGTTGCAGAGCGTTTTGCAGCGCCGCGCGCCGATCTACGACAAATCCGCCGACGGCCACTACAACCTGATTTCTGCCTTGCACAAGTCGGTGCGGGGCTCCGATCCCGATGCGGCGCTGTACTATCTGGCGCGGATGCTTGAGGCCGGCGAGGATCCGTTGTTTCTCGCGCGCCGCGTGATGCGGATGGCGGTGGAGGACATCGGGCTTGCGGATCCGCAGGCGCTGGTGATCTGCAACGCGGCCAAGGATGCCTATGATTTCCTCGGCTCGCCGGAAGGCGAACTCGCGATCGCGCAGGCGGTGATCTATCTCGCGACCGCGCCGAAGTCCAACGCCGCCTACAAGGCGTTCGGCGCGGCGATGCGCATCGCGAAGGACGCCGGCTCTCTCTTGCCGCCGAAGCACATCCTCAACGCGCCGACCGGGCTGATGAAATCCGAAGGTTACGGCGGCGGCTATCAATACGATCACGACATGCCGGACGCGTTTTCCGGACAGGATTACTTTCCGGAGACGCTCGGCCGTCAGACCTTCTATAATCCGCCGGATCGCGGGTTCGAGCGCGAAATCCGCAAGCGCATGGATTACTGGGCGAAACTGCGGCGGGAGCGCTCGTCGTGACGGGCCGGATCGGCGCCAGTATCGGGCTGCCGTTCCATGACCCTGACATATTCGCGCGACGGTGCACGTTCAAAGACTGTTTCAGAACGGAGCGGCTTATGATGCTCCGACAAGAAGGTGCGAGGCGCAAACAGGTGCAGACGATGCGAAGACATATGACCCGATGGCTGTTGGCGCTGGCGCTGCTTGGCATGACGAACGCCGCGCGCGCCGAGATGGTGGAAGTTGCTCCCGGCGTGACGGTCACGAAGAAGACGTTCCCGGCGCGGATGGATGAACAGCCGTTCTACGGTTTCGCGGAGAAAACGGCCGAACAGCAAAAGACCGATGCCGACTTTCTGGCGGAGTCGGATAAGATGGGCTCGCGCGAGGCGGTTTCCGCTGCCGCCATTGAGCGTGGATGGGGGCATCTGGATCGCGGTAACTTTCCGGAAGCGACCAAACGGTTCAATCAGGCGTGGCTGCTAGCCCCCGAGCGGAGCGCGATCTACCAGGGTTTCGCGGTGATCAGCGCGGCGCGCTTCGGCGATCTCGAATATGCCGACGAACTGTTCAAGGTTGCGTTGCGGCAGCCGAAGCAGCGGCGAACGCTGAAAGCTGATTACGGACGCCTGCTGCTGAAAGCCAAGCGTCCGGCCGCGGCAAAGGCGATCCTGGAAGAGGGTGTGCGTGACGCGCCGGACTTCGCCGATGGATGGGTCAGCCTCGGACTTGCGCGGCTGCAAACGGGCGACGCCGCGGGCGCATGTGCGGCTGCAGGCGAAGCCAACAAGCTCAAGCTCTCACGCGGGGCGATGATCGACCTGTTGTTGCTAAAGAGGCAGGGGGCTTGCCATTAGCGGTCGGATGCCCGGCAAGTGACTTGATTCACCGTGACGCTGCCTGGCTTCTACGCTACCCACGCTGTTGCTGATGAGCCCGAACCTGAAAGGGTGCGGTTTCGGACAGGATCCGTGCTTGCTCAGATGAATAGGACCAGGGCTTAAGGTTGATTCTATAGCGTTTTCGAGCGAAGTGGAATCCGGTTCACGTGAAGAAAACGCGTCAAAGCATAAAGATAGAGACTTTCACCGTTTCCATGAAGCGGTGAAAGTCTCTGGAGCCGAAAAGTTGAGGAAACGATGAGCCGGCGCGTCAGGCGACCTTTTGCGAAATCCGGCAGTCGCGGGAGCGAACGCCCTAAAGGTGCTCCGGCCAGAGTTGCCCGTCCGGAAAAAGGGATGCGCCCGAAAGGCCGCGGCATGGCTGAGCGATTGCCGGGTGAGCAGTGGCAGGAGGCTCGGACTGGCCGGCCGCAGCGCGCCGGCGCGCCGCGCGACTCCGCCCATTCCGCCGCCGAAAAGCCGGCCAAGCCCGCGCCGGCGCCGCTGCCGACGAGGGTCCAGACCGTTGCGGTGACGGCCGATGAAGCCAACATGCGCGTCGATCGCTTTCTTGAAGCACGCTTTCCCGGCCTGTCGTTCTCCCACATTCAGCGCATCGTCCGCAAAGGCGAGTTGCGCGTGAACGGCAGGCGCGCCGACAGCAAGGATCGCGTCAGCGAAGGCGACAAGGTCCGCATCCCGCCGCTCAGGCTCGACACGCCGAAGGCCGCGGTTGGCCTATCGGACGCCGAGACAAAGATTCGCGACGAACTGCGGAAGATGGTGCTGTTCGAGGATGCGGACGTCATGGTGCTGAACAAGCCGGCGGGCCTTGCGGTGCAGGGCGGCTCCGGCCTGTCACGGCACATCGACGGGATGCTGGAAACGATGCGCGACGCCAAAGGGCAGCGACCGCGCCTCGTGCACCGGCTGGATCGCGAGACGGCTGGCTGTCTGCTGATCGCCAGAACGCGTTTCGCGGCTACGGCGCTGACCGGCGCGTTCCGCCATCGCTCGGCGCGCAAGATTTACTGGGCGCTGGTTGCGGGCGTGCCGAAGCCGAAGCAGGGCCGCATTTCGACCTATCTCGCCAAGGAAGAGAATGAAGAGGAGTCAATCATGCGGGTCGCCGCGCATGGCGACGAGGGGGCCAGTCACGCCGTGACCTACTACGCGGTGGTGGAGACCTCCGCCCAGAAGCTGGCGTGGGTGTCGCTGAAGCCGGTGACGGGACGGACCCATCAACTGCGCGCGCACATGGCGCATGTCGGTCATGCCATCATTGGCGATCCCAAATATTTCAATAAGGAAAACTGGCAGTTGCCGGGAGGTCTTCAGAATCGGCTGCATCTGCTGGCGCGCCGCATCGTGATACCGCATCCGCGCGGCGGCGTTATCGATGTGAGCGCGCCGCTGCCGCCGCATATGCTGCAATCCTGGAATCTGCTCGGCCTCGAAGCAAACCGCTTTGACCCTATCGAAAATGCGCCGGAAGAGTAGGTTGTCGCCATGACATCAGAAATTGCTGCGGGGTTGAGCCGCTATAGGCGGCTATAGGCGAATGTGACATGCGTGAACTAGATGAAGGCTCCGGCAAGGCGGCGCCGGACAGGGAGGGAACGGCGCGCAACTCCGCGCGGTCCGGGCAGCGCCAGCGCTTCTATGCCTGCGCAAGCGTCAAGGAGACGCCGGAAGGATTTGCCATTCTGCTCGACGACAAGCCGGTTCGCACGCCGTCCCGAAACGTACTGGCGGCGCCCGCGCGCGCGATTGCCGAAGCCATTGCCGTGGAATGGGACGCGCAACGTGACGTCATCAACCCCATGACCATGCCGCTGACGCGGCTCGCCAACAGCGTCATCGATGGTGTGGCTGGTCGCGTCGACGTTGTGGTTGAGGATATCGCGAAATATCTCGAAACAGACCTCCTGTTCTACCGCGCCGGCCACCCCGATGGGCTGGTGGCTCGTGAATCCGTCCATTGGGATCCCGTGCTGTTATGGGCAGCCGAAGCGTTGGAAGCGCGTTTCATTCTGTCCGAGGGCATCGTGCATGTCTGTCAGCCGGATCAGGCCGTCGCGGCCGCCCGCAAGGCGCTGCCGTCAGATCCCTGGATGGTCGGGGCGCTGCATGTCGTGACGACGTTGACCGGCTCGGCGCTGCTTGCGATCGCCTTGATGCGGGGACGGCTGGACGCGGGCGAGGTCTGGGCTGCCGCCCATGTCGATGAGGACTGGAATAGCGAACAATGGGGGGTCGATGAGGAGGCGGCTGTCCGGAGGGCCTCTCGCCTGGTCGATTTCCAGGCCGCCGCGACCGTTCTTCGGGCGCGCATTGAACTAACCGGTTAAGGAGGGGTTTAGACACCGAAGTTAGCCTGACGGGTGAAACGAGGCTTCATGGCGATCTCGATCAACCCGATTTTCCCGGTCATCGCGACGCAAGGCGCAGCGTCCGAAACCATGCTGCAGCCCGGCATGGTGGTGGATGCGAAGGTCCAGGGAATCCTTGCCGACAATCTCGTCCGTATCGCCATCGCCAATCTGACGATCGAGGTACTGTCGGAAATTCCGGTTCAGGTCGGCCAGAGCCTGCGGCTTGTGGTCTCGCAGACTGAGCAGGGGCTTCGGCTCGCGGTTGTGGGGCAGGGCGGGTCATCAAATCCGACGAGCGCCGCCACGGCGACGGCAATGGATGCCGTGACGCTCACAACTGACGTTGCTACCGCAAAACCTGATGTATCGATCCCGGCCTCAAAACCCACGCTGACCGCGCTTGAAGCCCTTGCCATATCGGCCGCGGCGCAAGCGGCGGCGACAAGGCAAGGCAGTTTGTCGCCGCTCTACGCCAATCTGCTGGTCGCCGCCGGGGCCGGCACTCTGCCCCCTCACGTGCGACAGGTCCTGGACCGGCTGCTCGCTATGCGCGTCGGTCTCGATCCGAATCTAACCGGTAATGACATCAAGACGGCGCTCCGGAATTCCGGCCTTTTTCTCGAAGCATCGCTGGCGTCCGGTCTGAAGACGGGACAGCCTGCGGCCTCGGCCAATACCCAACTTCCCGATATGAAGGCCGTGTTGCTCGTGCTTCGCGAGGCGCTCTCGGTCGTGGTCGGGGACGGGTCTCACGGGGTGCCGCCCGTCGTGAGGGCAGGATCGCAGCAGGCGCAGCAGACGGCTCCGCCGATGGCATCGACCGCGCCGCCGTTATCGCCGGATATCGACGCGCAGGATGTGTATCTGCCGCAGGCACGCCTGGCCGTAACCGATGATCCGGAAACCCTCGCGAGCCAGATATTGTTGCCTCGAGGATCGGATCCAGGTCTTCGCGCCGCCGTCACCGGCGCAGCCCTGAATGCTTTGCAGGAGGTGCTTCAGAACAGAGGCATTAATGGTCTCGGCGCAGAACCCGGACAAGGCGGCGATCCCGAGGCCGCTCCGCCGCTCAGGACCGGACCGGCGAGCGGATTCACCGAGAACAATGTTTTTGTCGTGCGCACGAGCACACCGCCGCCGCCCTTTGGCGGCGCGTTGCCAACCGCGCAGCCCGTCGCATTGCCGGGACTGTCATCGGCTGCACCGCCGGAAGAGATCGCGCGACGACTGCTTGATGATACCGATGCGGCGATTTCTCGTCAGATGCTGCTGCAGATCGCCTCGCTGCCGGATCGGGTCGATACAGCGGGAGCGCGGCTCGATCAGATCACGCCGCGCTGGAATTTCGAGATTCCATTTGTCGTTCCGGCCGGTACGGCCATCGCACAGTTTGAGATTTCGCGCGATGCGGCCGATCACAATACAGAGACAGCGATGCGGGTCTGGCGCGCGCGATTCTCGGTCGATGTCGAACCCGCGGGGCCGGTTCACGCGCTGGTGTCGCTGGCCGGTGATGCTACGACGGTGCGGCTCTGGGCTGAGCGTCCTTCCACCGTGAGCCGGTTGCGCGCAGGCGCGTTGCAGCTCACTCAGGCATTGAGCCGCGCCGAGTTGCAGCCGGGAGATATCATCATCGGCGAAGGCGCGCCGCCGCAGCCGAGTCCCGCGCCTGCCGGCCACTTTCTGGATCGCGCCCTATGAGTGCGGAGCCCAAGAAACAGGTCGCCGTCGCGCTTCACTATGACAAAGGCAGCGGCGCGCCGCGCGTGGTCGCCAAGGGCAGCGGATCGCTCGGCGCGAAGATCATCGAGGTGGCCAAGGAGCACGATATCCCGATCGAGGAAAATGAGGTGCTGGCCGGCGCGCTCTCGCATGTCGAACTCGGCGACGAGATTCCGGCCGAATTGTACAAGGCGGTCGCGGAAGTCCTGGTGTTCGTGCTGCGGATGTCGGGGCGCGCACCTTGATCGACGTTGGCTCTTCGCCGCGCCTGTCGGTGGCAGCCCTACAAGCCGCGTGCTAAAATCGCATCATGATGCAGCGGACCTCGCATATTCTTCAGGCCGACCGGAGCCGTTTCGCTGCACGCCAAAGCCCGGGCGGCAGATCATGAAGGACATTCGCGAAACGCTCGATGCCCGGCGGGCGGCTGCAAAACTCGGCGGCGGCGAAAAACGCATCGCGGCGCAGCACGCGCGCGGCAAATTGACGGCCCGCGAACGCATCGAGATCCTGCTCGACAAGGGTTCGTTCGAGGAGTTCGACATGTTCGTCGAACATCGTTCAATTGAATTCGGCATGGAGAAGTCGAAGGTGCCGGGCGACGGCGTCGTCACCGGCTGGGGCACCGTCAACGGCCGCAAGATTTTCTTATTCGCGAAGGATTTCACGGTGTTCGGCGGCTCGCTGTCGGAAACCCATGCGTTGAAGATCACAAAAATCCAGGACATGGCGTTGAAAGCGAGAGCGCCGATCATCGGTCTCTATGACGCCGGCGGCGCGCGCATCCAGGAAGGCGTCGCCGCACTCGCAGGCTACTCCTATGTCTTCCGCCGAAACGTGCAGGCCTCGGGCGTGATCCCGCAGATCAGCGTCATCATGGGGCCCTGCGCAGGCGGCGATGTCTATTCGCCTGCCATGACAGACTTCATCTTCATGGTGAAGAACACGAGCTACATGTTCGTCACCGGTCCCGAGGTGGTGAAGACCGTCACCAACGAGGTGGTGACGTCGGAAGAACTCGGCGGCGCGAGCGTACATACGACGAAATCGTCGATTGCCGACGGCGCGTTCGAAAACGATGTCGAGGCGCTCTTGCAGATGCGCCGCCTGATCGACTTCCTGCCGGGCAACAACGCGGATGGCGTGCCGGAATGGCCGAGCTTCGATGACGTCGAGCGCACCGACGACTCGCTCGATACGCTGGTGCCGGACAATCCCAACAAGCCCTACGACATCAAGGAGCTGATCCTGAAGGTCGTGGACGAAGGTGATTTTTTCGAGATTGCGGAGACGTTTGCGAAAAACATCATTATCGGTTTCGGCCGCATCGCCGGGCGCACCGCCGGCTTCGTCGCCAACCAGCCGATGGTGCTGGCGGGTGTGCTCGACTCGGATGCATCACGCAAGGCCGCGCGCTTTGTTCGCTTCTGCGATGCCTTCAATATTCCGATCGTGACCTTCGTGGACGTGCCGGGCTTTCTGCCGGGCACCGCGCAGGAAAGCGGCGGGCTGATCAAGCACGGCGCGAAACTCCTGTTCGCCTATTCGCAATGCACGGTGCCGCTCGTCACCGTCATCACGCGCAAGGCCTATGGCGGCGCGTTCGATGTGATGGCTTCCAAGGAGATCGGCGCGGACATCAACTACGCCTGGCCGACGGCGCAGATCGCGGTGATGGGCGCGAAGGGCGCGGTGGAGATCATCTTTCGCAGCGACATAGGCGACGCCGAGAAGATCGCCGCGCGCACCAGGGAATACGAGGATCGCTTCCTGTCGCCGTTCGTCGCCGCCGAGCGCGGCTACATCGACGACGTCATCATGCCATCCTCGACGCGCAGGCGCATCGCACGCGCGCTGGCGATGCTGCGGGACAAGAAAGTGGATGTGCCCACCAAGAAGCATGACAATATTCCGTTGTGAGGCGTCGATGAAATCCCGAAGGCGCCGGCGCAACATACGCGGCCATGTCTGCCTGGGATTGAGCGCTGACAGCGCCGGCCATGAGCGTGAACAGCATCGCCAATAAGATGGAAAGAGCGTGCATCATTCCTGATTCAATCAGAAGCGAGTCCCTAGAGTCTGTTTCAACCGCTTTGAATCAGACTCGTCGCTTATCTTTTTGTGTGAGCATGATCTTTTCCGAAAACCGGTTTCCACTTTTCGGGATCATGCTCTAGCCGCCACATGCGCGGACTCATCTTTCAGCGGTTCCACCAAATCACGCCACCACCAAATCACCCGAATGGGTATCACCAGGAACGGGAGCGGATCACGTATGTCTATGTCTGGATGTATGGGCGCCCTTGATCATCATGATGCGTCCTTAACATAGCCAGTTGCCGGGTCCGAACGCATCCGGCCAGCTCGAGACGGATGCGACCCGTCGTCACAGATCATTGCGCCGCACCCGCCACCTGAAGGTCTCCGCTGCCACCGACATCTGCGACGAAGAGAAGCAGCGAGGGCGCCTGTCCGGCACTCGCCAGACCGCGCAAAGCGCTGGTTGAACTCCGGTTGCTGGAGTTCAGCTAATCGTTGTCGTCCAGTTCAGCGTCCCAGCCCAGCGACCTTGCACGGGCTATGGCCTCGGCATAGACGCGCTTGTGACGATCGGCCAACTCCGGCGGCAACGCGCTGGGAACGTTGCCATATTGATCCCAAAGTTGCTCTACCTTGCTCATCAGAGCCTGCATCTGGCCGGCGTCCCAATTCGCGCAATCCTGTGTCTCGGGAATGAGACCGAACACGCGCGCATCGAGCACGGTTCGCCCGAGCGGGGTCATCCCATGTCTGTCTTGGTCGAGTCCGACGTATTTGGCCATGAGGGTTCTCTTGCATGAAAAACGATTCGCCGAGTGCTAACGGCAAGCGTTGTTATCAGCTCGCCTTGGGGACTGAATAAGAAAATCAAATTTGCTAATTCAATCGATCCTTTGATGATGTTGCGGTCGGCCCACTCGGCCAGCCGGAGCAACGGGGGTTCTCGACTGCTTCGGCATCGCGCTATCCCGATCGAACAAGGAGTGTTTGCCGTGGACCAGTGGGTCTCTTGGTGTCTCGTGTTGTTGCCGGCGCTACCGGCACTATCGGCGATCGTCGCCCCGCTAGGCGGAGCCGGTCGGCCGGCACGGGCGGCGCGCATCAGCGTGACGATGACCGCTGTCACCTGTGCGGTTGCACTGGCGTTGCTGGTGGCAGTGCTGCAAGTGCCAAAGAGCGTCGTAGCGCTCGCGCAGCTTGGACCGGCCACTCTGTTGCTTGACCATCTGGCCGTGGCTATGGCGGTGCTGGTAGCGGCTATCAGCCTGGTGGTGCACGTCTACTCGGTGCGCTACATGGCCGACGAGCCCGGCTACGTGCGTTTCTTTGCCAAGTTGGACCTGATGACGGCCGTGATCCTGCTGATGGTGACCGCCGCCGATCTGGTCACGCTGATGGTCGCCTGGTTCCTGATCGGGGTGTTGTTGTTCTTTCTGCTGGGCTTCGACACCAGCCGCAAGGCAAGCGGCCGCTATGCCTTGTGGACGTTTCTGACCTATCGCATCGGCGATCTGCCGCTGGTAGTTGCGGCGTTACTGTTGTGGCATGGCTATGGCACCGCCCAGTTGCCGGAACTGTTCGCGCGGGTCAACGCCGATCCGGGCATGCAGCTCGGCGGGATGGCGGTGGTCCCGACGGCGGCGCTGCTGCTGGCGCTGGCGGCGTTTGCCCGTTCGGCGCAGTTTCTGCTGCATACCTGGTTGCCTTACACAATGGATGGTCCCACGCCGGTGTCGGCGCTGATGCATGCGGGCATCGTCAACGCCGGGGGATTTTTGTTCAATCGCTTCGCGCCGGTCTTCGTTCACGCGCCCGACGCACTGCACCTGGCCTTTATCGTCGGGCTGGTGACGGCGCTGATCGGCTCGGCGCTGATGCTCACGCAGAATGACGTCAAGAAATCCCTGGGCTATTCCACCATGGGGCAGATGGGCTTCATGATCATGGAATGCGGGTTGGGCGCATTTTCGCTCGCTGTCTATCATCTCATCGCACATGGGTTGTTCAAAGCCACGCTGTTTCTCAACGCGGGCAACGTGATCGGCGACAGCCGCCGTGAAGATGGCGTGCCGCCCGACGATATCTACAGCTTCGTGGTCGAGCGTCGTCCCCTGCGCGCAGTCAAGAAAGTGCCCTGGCTGCTCACCGCGCTCGCCACCGTATTGGTGCCGGCGCTGGTGTTGGGCCTGTCACATGGAATGGTGGCGGCGGATTTCTTCCACAAGCAGGGCTCGGTGGTGCTTCTGTTCTTCGGTTGGGTCACCGGCGCACAATTGTTCTTCTCCATTCACAAGATGCCCAGCGAGAGTCCCTTGCGCACGCTGACCATGGTGCTTTTGTCCTTCTTCATCGTGGTGGTGGGCTACACGCTGATCGCGCATACGTTCGAGGCCTTCCTCTACCCGGATGAAGAGCTGCGCGACGCCATCTATGCGGCGGCGAGTATCAATGTCCTGGCTTTCGACACTCTCGTGGTGCTCCTTACCATGGTGCTGGTCGGTGCCTGGCTGGCTACTTTTTATGCGCAAACGCTCGAATTTGTGGGAAAGCCCGGCACTCTCTGGAATGCCGTTTATCTCAATCTCTACGCCCTGTTTTCACGCGAGTTCTATGTGTCCGTCATTTACACTCAACTGGCGCGGGCCACACTGAGCGCGACCAAGCGGGTGAACATTTGGCTACGGTGGGTGTGAACGCCATGATCACTCTGCTCCTTGCCTTGATCCTGCTGCCGCTGTTTCCCCTGAGCATGTTGTTCAACGCCGGGCTCCAGGTACTGCCCGTGTGGCTGCGTGTTCCGGCGCTTCTGGCGTTCCCCATTGCAGGCGCGCTGCTGCTCAACCGGGCGGCCATGCCGCCCGAGCAATATGTCACCGCGCTGCAGCTATTGGCGGCGTTCACCGCGCTGCTCTATGCTTGGCGGCTGCTTGCGGTGCAGGAGGTATTCATCTGGGCCCGGTTGCAGGCCACTTCGGCTTGGCCGCTGGTGTGGCTTGCGTGGCTGCACGGCCTGCACGGCAAGACCCTCGTGTTCGTGGCTCTGGCGGTGACAGTCCCCGCTGCGGTGCTGATGCTTCTCGGCTCCAGCCTGTGCCACCGCCTCGGAGGAGCGTATCTCGGCCTGCGTGGACGGATCGGTCCGGCCTTTCCCCGCCTGACCGGCGCCTTGGTGATAACTCTGCTTGCGGCTTTGGCGGCGCCTCCGTTCCCCGGGTTCTTCGCCATGCTTGCGGTGCTGCAGCAGATTCCCGCTGGTCTGGCGGCAGTGGTGCTGGCGGTTTGGCTGCTGTGGAGTTGGGCGGCCGCGATATTGTGGCAGCATGGCCTGTTCGGGAGCGAATGGCCGCGTCCGGCGGGCGCAGTCGATTTGTCGCACAGCGCCGCCGGGTTGCTGATGCTCGCTGCCGCTGCCGCAGTGCTGGGTTCGATCGGAGGATGGTCATGGTGGATGCATTGAACCTCGGCCGGCGCCTGCGGGTGCGCTCGACCGCCTACGTGGCGGGTGAGCCGGTCCCGTTTTTCTGGCCGATGCGCACCTTCATTCACCACAACCCGCTTTACGGCCTCGAGGACATGCCGTTCGAGCAGGCGGTGCGCCGCGGCGCGGAGCTGTTCCACGCACGCATGTTCCTGCCGCGCAGTAATTACCAGCACTGGCAGCGCGAAGGCAAAGTGCGGCAGGAAACCCTGACCGAGGAGATCGTGCGACGCTCGCAGGACTTGCCGCCGGTCCCCGGCATCGACTGGCCGCGCTGGCTGCAGGCGCTGATGCAGGCGGCGCACGACCGCGATGTAGTGGTGCGGGGCGTACGGGCGAAGGATGTCCACGCCGCACTGCACGGCCAGCCGCATTCCAAGGAGGCTGTAGACGTTGCCGCGCTGCTGCCGGATCTTGAACAGCGCTTGCACGCGCGCACATTGCCTGAGGCGATCGATGCATTGTGGGGCACCGGCCTCGCCGACGAACTCGACGAGCTGGTGATCAAGAACTGCCTGGATTTCTTCGACGAAGATCAATCCGCCTGGCGGATGCCCGGGCGCGAGCGCGGCCTGTTCGTCGCCTGGAGCGAAGTCACGCGGCGCAATGCGCGCATGTTCCTGCGCGGACTCCACATGCCACGCATTCTCGACCGGGTGCAGGACGCCGAGAGCGCGGTGGTGTACGTCATGGAGGAGATGGGCATCGGCGCCGACACCTGGCCGATCTATTTCACCCGCGTGCTCACCCGGCTGCATGGCTGGACCGGCTTCGTGCGTTGGCGCGCGTCGGCCAAGCACTATTATTGGGCGCAGCAGTACCCGGCCGATATCGTCGATCTGCTGGCGATCCGGCTCGTGATGGGCCTGGCGTTGCTACAGGAAAGCGCGCGTCATCGCGGTACGCCGATGCGGCGGGACGAGCTCAGTACCGTGCTGCGCGAACGCGGCGCAGAATGCGTGCTGCGCAATGCGCTGCATAGCGGCGAGGTGTTGCCCGATTGGGCGCAGCGCATCGACGATACGCTGTCGCGCGGCAATGGCGCCCGCTGCAATGATCTCCTGCAGCGCTACTGGCCGCTGTGGCATGCCCGGCTCGGGCAGGAACAAGCCGCCGCGTTGCGCGAACTGGCCGCCGCCGCGAATGCCACCGCGGCGCTCGAGGCGCTGACGCCGGAAGACGTCGCGGGTCTGTTGCAGGGCTTGCGGGAATTCGCGCCGCAGGAGGGCATGGTGTGGACCCTGGCGATGGAAGCGCAGTCCATCGACCGGTTGCTCGCGCAGGTGCAGGTGCCGCAGGATCCGCCATCGGACAAGCGGCCGTTCGCGCAGGCCTGGTTCTGTATCGACGTGCGGGCCGAGCCTATCCGCCGGCACCTGGAGCGCGTGGGGAATTACCAGACCTTCGGCATCGCCGGCTTCTTCGGCGTGCCCGTGGGTTTCCTCGGTTATGGCAAGGGCAGCGAGAGTCACTACTGTCCAGCGGTGATCACGCCCAAGAATCTGGTGCTGGAACTGCCCGCCGCCCTTGACCACAACAACGAAGATTTTTTCAGTACCGTCGGCCACGTGCTGCACGATCTCAAGAAATCGGTGCTCTCGCCCTACGTCACGGTGGAGGCGGTGGGCATGCTGTTCGGACTGGACCTGTTCGGCAAAACCCTGGCGCCTTTGGGCTACAGCCGTTGGCGCAGCCGCATCGATAGCGAAAAGCCGGTCACCCGCCTGTTGGTGGACAAGCTCACTCGCGAGCAGGCTGACTCCATCATCCGCACGTTGCAGCGGGCGATGATCGTCAAGGCACTGCATGACGAACTGAAGATCGACCGCGAGCGGGTGGATGACGACATGATCCGCGAACTACGCGAAATTGCGTTGTGCCGCCGCGATGGGCCGACGCGGCTGCGCACGGAGTTCGGTGTGCCCCAGACGCAGGAGACCGAGTTCATCGACAAGCTGCGCGAGGCCTACGGTGTCGATGCCGACTACGCCAATCATCAGCTCGAGCGGCTGGGACGCATTGGTTACTCGCTCGACGAACAGGTCAACTATGTGCACACGGCCCTGACCATGATTGGGCTGACCAAAGCCTTCTCGCGCTTCGTGCTCGTTGTCGGCCACGGCGGGAAGACCGAGAACAATCCCTATGAGTCGGCGCTGGACTGCGGCGCCTGCGGCGGTGCCAGCGGTGTGGTCAATGCCCGGGTGTTCGCGCAGATGGCCAACAAGCCCGCGGTGCGCGAGCGGCTGGCCGCCATGGGCGTCACCATCCCGGAAGACACCTGGTTCATGCCCGCGCTTCACGTCACCACGACAGATGCCATCGAGCTGTTCGACCTCGACCTGCTGCCGCCGCGCCATCTGGTGTATTTGGACCGCCTGCGCGAAGGCCTGCGCGCAGCCTCGCGCCTGACGGCGGCCGAGCGCATGCCCAAGCTGTTGCCGGAGGCGAAGGCGATCGAGCCGGCGGATGCCTGGCGCCTGGCGAACCGCCTGGCGGTGGATTGGGCGCAGGTCCGGCCGGAGTGGGGGCTGTCGGGGAACGTGTACGGTATCGTCGGCCGGCGCGCGCTCACCGAGAACTCGGATCTGAAGGGCAGCGCCTTTCTATTATCTTACGACTGGCGCTGCGACCCCAAGGGCCGGCTGCTGGAAAATCTGCTGGCTGCGCCGGTGGTGGTGGGCCAGTGGATCAACCTCGAACACTTCTTTTCCACCGTGGACAATGCCCATCTGGGCAGCGGCAGCAAGGTCTACCATAACGTGTCCGGGCGCTTCGGCGTGATGACCGGCAACCTGAGCGATCTGCGGACCGGCCTGCCAATGCAGACCGTGATGCGCGAGGGACGTCCCTACCACGAGCCGATGCGTCTGATTGCGCTGATCGAGGCGCCGCTGGACTTTGCCGGTCGCGTGCTGCAAAGCGTGGTCAAGGTCAAGAGCCTGGTGCTCGGCGGGTGGATTCGCGCCATCGTCATCGACCCTACCCAAGGCTACAAGCCTTTTGTTTTCAACAACGGCCAGTGGGAGGAGCGTCCGCCTCTGATAGCTCCTGCCGAGAAGGATCATTCAGCATGAACGAGATCAAACTGCATCCGCTGAAGAAGCTGGAAATCATTCTCCAGGGTGAGCACAAGGAATTTGCCACCGACTTGCTCGATCGTGCTGGAGTCAAGGGCTACACCATCATCGGCAACCTGTCCGGGAAGGGCGCCCACGGCATGTATGAAGGGCACCTGATGTTCAATGAGGATGACGTTCTCATCATGATCATCGCTGCCGTGCCGCAAAACCTGTTCGATCCGCTCCTCGAAGGTTTTCAGCCATTTTTCGAGGCCCATTCAGGAGTGCTCTTTGTCAGCGACATCCAGGTCGGCCGCCTGGTCAAGTTCGTGGCGTGAGGGGAATTGCTGCGGATGCTTAGGCGAGGCCAGCGGCCGCGCCTGCTGGGTGATGAAAGCCAGGAAGGACTGCGCCACCGCCGATAGCCTTTTACCCTTGCGGTGCACGACGAACCATTGCCGCACGATGGGAAAACTCTCGACGTCGAGGGTGACCAGGCGGCGTATCGCCAGCTCCAGTTCCAGGGTATGCAGCGACATGACGCCCAGACCCAGCCCGGCTTCGACAGCCTGCTTGATGGCCTCGTTGCTGCTCATCTCCATCACCGAGTGGAATTCCACGCCAAGCCGGGAAAAATGTCGCTCCGCGGCATTGCGTGTGCCCGAGCCGGGCTCGCGTGTAATGAACGGCTGGTGACCCAATTCCACCAGCGGAATCTTGCGGCGTCCGGCCAGCGGATGCTCGGGCGAGGCGATGACCATGAGCGGATTGTCAAGGAACGCGCGCGCGACGAGCTCACTGTCCTCCGGCGGCTGTCCCATGATGGCAAGGTCCTGATTCGCCGCCGAGAGCGTTTCGAGGATGTGCGTCTGGTTGGACACCTGCAGCCGCACCTGCACCCTGGAATGACAGGCGCAAAACGCCGCGATGAGCTTAGGCATGAAGTAGTTGGCCGTGCTTGCCACGGTAAGGTCGAGTTCTCCGCGATGGACGCCACGGAACTCCTCCATCGCCGACTCGAGGTCGCGCATCTTGGCGCCGATAAGCGTGGTATGACGGTGCAGCTCGCGACCCGCGTCGGTCGGCTGGATCTTTTTCCCGACATGGTCGAACAGCGGTACTCCGATCTGCTCTTCCAGCTGCCGCATCTGCATCGAGACCGCTGGCTGGGTGAGGTGCAGTGCGTCGGCCGCGCGCGTAAAGCTCTGCTGTTGCACCACGGCATCGAAGATCTGGAGCTGTCTGAGGGTCAGGTGCATGGCCGATACATAAGGGACACTAATGTATTCGATCAAAAATATCAATTAGTGTTTATGCCAATCCTCTTCTATGTTCCATGCTCGTGAATCGCTGGGCCGGCTGAATCACAGGCCCTTGCTGAGACCCACGAACGTCATCCCCGGGCCGGGTGGGGGGATGGCCACCGCACAGCGGTAGGTCCTCGCCCGTCGTTCGCTTACCGCAAAAGCGCGCATGAAGGAGTCTTCGAATATGGCAGTCAAATCGTACCAGGCCGGCGTCACGCAATATCGGCAGAGCTACTGGCAGCCGGATTACATGCCTCTCGACACCGATATCTTGGCGTGTTTCAAGATCACGCCGCAGCCTGGGGTGGATCGCGAAGAAGCGGCGGCGGCGGTTGCTGCCGAATCGTCCTGCGGCACGTGGACCACGGTGTGGACCGATCTGCTGACCGACCTCGATTACTACAAGGGACGCGCCTACCGCCTCGAAGACGTGCCGGGCGACGATACCTGCTATTACGCTTTCATTGCCTATCCCATCGACCTTTTCGAAGAAGGCTCGGTCGTCAACGTGTTCACCTCGCTGGTGGGCAACGTGTTCGGGTTCAAGGCTGTCCGGGCGCTGCGTCTGGAAGATTTGCGCTTTCCCATCGCTTACGTGAAGACCTGCGGCGGCCCTCCGCACGGCATCCAGGTCGAGCGCGACAAGCTCAACAAGTACGGCCGCCCGCTGCTGGGTTGCACCATCAAGCCGAAGCTCGGTCTGTCCGCGAAGAACTACGGTCGCGCCTGCTATGAAGCGCTGCGTGGCGGTCTGGACTTCACCAAGGACGACGAGAACATCAACAGCCAGCCCTTCATGCGCTGGCGCGACCGTTTCGACTTCGTGATGGAAGCGGTTCAGAAAGCCGAACAGGAGACCGGCGAGCGGAAGGGTCACTATCTCAACGTGACCGCGCCGACGCCTGAGGAAATGTACAAGCGCGCGGAATACGCCAAGGAAATCCGCGCTCCGATCATCATGCACGATTACCTCGCCGGCGGACTTTGCGCCAACGCGGGCCTGGCGAACTGGTGCCGCAACAACGGCATGTTGCTGCACATCCACCGCGCCATGCATGCGGTGATCGACCGCAACCCGCACCACGGCATCCACTTCCGCGTGTTGACCAAGATCCTGCGCCTGTCGGGCGGCGACCATCTGCACACCGGCACCGTCGTCGGCAAGCTTGAGGGCGACCGCGCGTCCACACTGGGCTGGATCGATCTGCTGCGTGAATCCTTCGTTCCCGAGGACCGCTCGCGCGGCATCTTCTTCGACCAGGATTGGGGCTCGATGCCGGGCGGCTTCGCCGTGGCGTCCGGCGGTATTCACGTTTGGCATATGCCTGCGCTGGTCACCATCTTCGGCGACGATTCGGTGCTGCAGTTCGGTGGCGGCACGCTGGGCCATCCCTGGGGTAATGCCGCCGGTGCGCACGCCAACCGCGTGGCGCTTGAAGCCTGCGTCCAGGCGCGCGGCGAGGGCCGTCATCTGGAGAAGGAAGGCAAGGATATCCTCACCGCTGCCGCTGCTCACTCGCCCGAACTGAAGATCGCGATGGAAACGTGGAAAGAGATCAAGTTCGAGTTCGAAACCATGGACAAGCTCGCTGTCGCCAACAAGTAAACCGGTCGCCGGCTACGGTCGGCAGCGCCCCATGGGGCGCGCCGCCGCCCGGCAAAATCGAAAGGATTAAGTCATGGCCGTTCAAGCCTACCGTTCGCTCAAGAAGTACGAAACCTTCTCCTATCTGCCGCAGATGACGCCCGATCAGGTGCGCCGTCAGATCGCCCACGCCATTGCGCAGGGTTGGAATCCGGCGGTCGAGCATACCGAAAAGGGCACGCCCGCCAAGGCGAGCTACTGGTACATGTGGAAGCTGCCGCTGTTCGGCGAGCAGTCCGTCGACGCCGTGGTGGCCGAAATCGAGGCCTGCCACCGCGAGTTTCCGGATCAGATGGTGCGTTTCGTCGCGTACGACAATTACGCCCAGAGCCAGGGCATGGCGTTCGTGGTGTATCGCTGATGAAGTGGGCGCTGAAACCGACTCGATTCGGCGCCCATGATTTGAACGCGGAGCGGCGCTTTGGCGCCGCCCCTTCATCGGGTTCTTTGTGCTGAGGTCCGAATGACAAACGTCGCCCCCGGTCATGCCACTGCAACTCTATCCGGCCGTGAACTGGCGCTCCAGCGCCGGCAGGCTATGGCGCGTCACGGCAAGGCGGGGATCGTCTCGACGGCGCAAGCCGTCAAGCGCACCGCCGCCGGCTTGCAGTTGAATGCGGCGCATGTCGCCGGCGCGCGCCACGTCGGTGCTGCTGCGGCAGCGTCTACATCGGCCGCGTTTACCCAGCCGGTGATATTGAAATCTGCGGCGCGAGCCCGGCGGCAGGCGCTGTCCACGATTGGTAAAGCCGCGTTGAAGGGCGCCGGGCAGGGCGCGGCATCCCGTCCGGCGGCGCATCTGCGCCCGAGCCGTTCGGCTCAGGTTGAGGTGCAAGACTCGGATTGCGGTTGCGGCTGCGGCGGGCAATGCAGTTGCGGTGGACAGTGCGGTTGCAGCCACGGCGCGCAGCGGAAGCAGGCGGCGCAGATCGAAGCGGTGCAGATCGAGACTCCGGCGACCGCGCGTGCAGCCGTGAGCTCGCCGGAGGCGTCCGGTCGCGCGCTCGCCAAGATGCGCCGAGCTGCGCTGAACCAGGACGGCAAGAAGGGCCTCAAGCGCGTCGCCCAAGCGACGCGGATCGCCGCCTCGATGCCGGCGCAGGATTGGCAGAGCGCCATGCTGAAAGGCGCGACCGGCCGTCAGGTCGCGATGCAGCATCGGATGGTGCGGGCGCTGGCGGGCCGGGTCGATAAGACCTCGGGTGCCGGCAGTCGCCCGACCGGTCGGATGCGTGCCCGCAACGTGGTCGAAGCGCCGGCTAAGGTCGAGGAAGGACACACCCTCGCCGGGCAGACCGTCACCGGCACTCAGGTCGAACGAATCTCCAAGGTGACCGGCAATGAACCGGGCTCCTGCCGCGCGATTACGGGCACCGAATATATCGGCTTCGAGCAATTCCAGACGCTCTGCGGCATCCGGCCCGAGCCGACGGTACCCAAGGTTGCGGTCAGCAGCACGCTGCGCGAACAGCGCATCACCGGCACCGCGCTGGGGCGCTCCACCAGGACCACCGGCGATGAGGCGGGTGCGTGCCGTCCCATCACCGGCACGGAATATCTCTCGAGCGAGCGCTTTGAACAATTCTGTTCGACGCGGCCGGATGCGCGGCCCCAGAAGGTGGCGCTCACCCATACCGACAAGGGCAAGGCCGTCACTGGGGCGCTGGTCGATCGTCCGCGCCGCGTCACAGGCGTTGAGCACGGCGCCGACCGGACCATCACCGGTACCCGTTACAGCCAAGGAGAAACCGACGACGCGCCTCCGAAAGTCGCGGTTACCCATACAGCTACGGGCCAACCCGTCACCGGTACCGTCGTCGGCCGCAGCGAACGGCAGACCGGCGACGAGGCTGGAAGCTGCCGTCCGATTACCGGCACCGAATATCACACTGTTGAACAGTTTCGCGATTTTTGTCGAACGCCGCCGCCGGGAGGAGGCCCGCGAAAGGTCAGCGTGATGTCCACCCGTGACGAACAGATCGTCTCCGGGACCGCGGTCGATCGGTCGGCCAAGGTAACCGGCAACGAAGTGGGCTCCTGCCGCAGCATCACAGGCAGCCAATACTACACCACTGCCGATTTCGCCGGGTTGTGCCAGACACCGAGCCCTAAAAAGGTTGCTGAAATGCAGACGCTGCGCGGTCGGACCGTGACCGGTTCGGAGGTTGCGCCCAGCCCAAAATTGTCCGGTGACGAGTCTTACGGGTGCGAACCCGTCACCGGCACGGACTACATCGGCACCCGCCAGTTAGCCGCCGTCTGTCCGTCCGGGGCGGTGCCGACCGTCTCGCCGGTCAGCAAGGTCGTGGTCGACACGACGCTGCGCGGACAAACGATCACGGGCATTGCCCCTGGACGTGCGGAACACGTTACCGGAAACGAGGCTGGGACCTGTGCGCCGATCAGCGGCACCTCATACATCGGGCAGGGCCAATACGCTGGATTCTGCCAGGCGCCGCAGCGCGAGCAGCAGGCTGCGCGGGTCCGTGAGAGCGCGGTGATTCCGGCTACCGTAGTCACCGGCGATCGACCGGGCGCCGGTGGGTCGCAGGTCACCGGCGACGAGCGCGGCGCTTGCGAGCCGATTTCGGGAACGCCTTATCTCGGGTTGGACAATATCGCTTCCGGGCAATGTGCGATGAGTGATCGCTTCCGCGCGCGGGATGTGGATCAGCGTCCGCCCGCTCCCCGGGATTTCAGCATCAGTATTCCGGCGCGTCAGGCGCGCGAGGAGCGGCAGATCGAGGTCATCACCGGCAGCGGTCTGAGCAGTTCGCGCATCACCGGCCCGATCAACAAGGCCGACGGCCTGATCACCGGCACACCGGAGTTTCGGCACGGCGACCAATCGCGTCGTCCGCGCGACGAAGAGCATTCGCTTCCTGCCGCACGTCGTTTGAGCGGCGAAGGCAGCCAGCAGGGGCGGCGCGTCTCGGGGGACGCTTGGGACGGTAACAGCCGTGTCACCGGCACCGAGGGGTCGTCCAGCCTGGCGCGCAATCCTTCCATGCGGGGCCAGCCGCGTGGAGCCGGGATGAGCGCCATGGCGTTTCGCAATATCGAGCGGCCTGAAGTGCCTGATTCGGTGATTACGGGCTCGGCGGGCAATACCCGGCGTGGCGCCACGGTGACCGTCTCCGGCGGGGCGCGCGGCTAAGGATCGCGGATATGAACACGCGTAAACGCCGTCACGCCCTGCGACGAGAAGCCAGCCCGGTTGCCGCGGCGACGCCCGAAGTGTCGGTCACGCCAGATCATCCGGCGTGCATGATCGGCGGCGGGCAGATGTGTGAGCACGCGCTGGTCGATCGCGATCTCAACCGCCTGCTATTCGATTACGAACGGACCGTGCGCTCGCGTTTTATCCGCATCGTCGATGTGCTCAAGCGTATCTCGACGTATCAGCACGACGAGAATTTTATCGAACGGGCGCAGCAGCTGGCCCGCGAGCAACTCGGTTTCGACCTGCCGACGCAGGTGCTCGAGGATGCCTGGGTATGCGGGCTGGATTTGTCCACGCTGCATTCACGCTGCATATTCAGCTCTCTGAAGTTGAGCGTCGATAACGCGCAGACCGAGCAGATCGGTTGGCGCCAACGCCTGCCGCTCGATGAGAATTTTCTGCGTTCGTGCGGCTACCACACCGTGGACATCAGTCCGTGTTCCGACGGCCGGTTGCAAGGCGTCGGCGCCTATGTGCTGCGCTTTTTGCCTGGGCCGAATGTGCGGGTGAAGGGATATGCCGGCGCACTGTTTGATGTCGAAGCCAATGTATCGGACTGGGCCGAGCGTGAAGTCACGCGACTGTCGGGCGCCATGGTCGATGGGGACCGCCTGAACTTCCTCAAGATCGCCGTTTATCATTTCAGCAGTTCTTCGCCCAATAATGACGGTTGCGCTGCTCACGGTAGCAACGACCGTCAGGCCACAGAGGCTGCGCTGCAGCGCTTGTACGAGTTGCGGGCGGCGATCGACCGGACTTTTGGCGCCGGCGCGGCGCCGGATGTCCTGCTTATCGGTGTTGATACGGATCTGGATGCGTTGCGCGTCCACCTGCCCGACGGCTTCGGCGAGCTTAGCGCGCACCGCTACTTCGAGACCGCGCAGATCTACCGCGACACCCTTGGTCTTTCGCCCGAAGCGGCGCGGGCTCATATCGCCGAGACTGTCGCCGTCGCCGAGGGCATGGATGCCGGGAGCCGGGGCACTGGCCGAATGCACGAGGGTATGCGCCGCCTGGTGCTGGCGCTGGCCGAGGCGAATCTGTCGCAAATCGAATACGTCATCAAGCACCACACCGGCCGCTATAAGACCATCGGGCACGACGAGGAGTACATCATCGCCGGTGAGAAGCTGCGGCCGCTGCAGCTGCGCAATCTGTTTTATCTCGCTCACCTCAACACCATGGAGGAAGGCGCGCCGGACATGGATGTCGGGATTAATATCTTCACCAAGCTCAACGTCGCGCACGGTTTGCCGGTGCCGGTGCTGGTGCATTTCGAATACGACGCACGAGTTCCCAAGTCGCGCGAGCGGGCGATCGCGCGGGGTCGACGGGTGCGTGACGCGATCGAAACGCGTTACTCCGATCTGACCTCAAAAGGACTGCTCAATTGCGCGGTTGCGGTGAGCGAACGTGGCGGCGACGAACGTTGCACCTTCATCGCCGACGACGTAGCCGACGATCATTGAGGGCGTATGCGCGATGAAAATCATGCGTGTAAGAACCACTCTCGTGTCGACCAATCGCATCGATGCCATGGGCCATCGTCCGCTGCTTGTCGTGCAGGAAACGCCGAATGGACCGCGCAGCGTCGCAGTCGACGCCGTCGGCTGCATCCCGGGCGATTGGGTGATTTGCGTCGGGTCCTCCGCGGCGCGCGATGCGGCAGGGGCCAAGGATTATCCGTCCGATCTGACCATCGTCGGCATCATCGACCACTGGAATCCGGAGGTGGCGTGATGGAAGTCTGGCGCGTGGTCGACGAACTGGTCTGCACCCGGCGTGTGCCGGGGATGAGCTCAGCGTCGCTGCGCATTCTGAAAGGCCAGAAGGGAGAAATATCGGTGGCGACCGACCCGGTCGGAGCGCCACCTGGCAAGTGGGTATTCACCGCCGCCGGCACAGCCGCGCGTATGGCCATGCCTGATCGAACAGTGGCCACCGACCTGACCATCTGCGGCATCATTGATGGCTGGGAGGAGGAGTGATGGCGTGGTGAGCAAAGAGCAAAACGGCGCGCGCGCAGCGGGCGTCAGGCTGCAGTGACTGGCTTGAGATTCTTTTATTTCGACAACAAGGAGCGAACAAATGGCTGAAACGATGGGTATTGCCCTGGGCATGATTGAAACTCGCGGACTGGTTCCGGCGATCGAGGCGGCGGACGCGATGACCAAAGCCGCCGAGGTGCGCTTGATCTCGCGTCAGTTCGTCGGAGGCGGCTACGTCACCGTGCTGGTGCGCGGCGAGACCGGTGCGGTCAACGCGGCAGTGCGTGCAGGAGCTGACGCCTGCGAGCGCGTGGGCGATGGCCTGGTGGCCGCGCACATCATTGCCCGCGTGCATAGCGAGGTTGAGGGCATCCTGCCGAAATCGCCGAGCGCCTAAGCTCGGCTTTTTCTCCCGCTAGTAATTGGAAGGACAACGACATGGCAACACACGTGAATGGCATTGCCCTGGGCATGATTGAAACTCGCGGACTGGTTCCGGCGATCGAGGCGGCCGACGCGATGACCAAGGCCTCTGAAGTGCGGCTGATCGGTCGGCAATTTGTGGGCGGCGGCTACGTCACCGTTCTGGTGCGCGGTGAGACCGGCGCGGTCAATGCGGCGGTACGTGCCGGGGCGGATGCCTGCGAGCGCGTGGGTGATGGCCTGGTGGCCGCGCACATCATTGCCCGCGTGCACAGCGAGGTCGAGGGTATCTTGCCGACCCAACCCGAGGTCAACGGCGGTGGCCGCGGCGGTCGAGACGCCGAGATTACGTCTACTCGCAGTTGATCCTGCGCGGAGGACGTCATGGCGGTCGATCGGCGAACCCTGGGCTGGCCCGCACGCGCGCTTAACCAGGAGTTGGCGGCGGGCAGCAGCATCTCCTGCAAGCGTGCTCGCACGCCCCTGGGGCGATGCCGAAAAATGGGCACGCAAGCCGCGCGCCGAGCCGGAGCGAACGGGTCATGCCGAGCGTTTAATGGCGCCGCGGCAGATCCTGCCGTGTACGACACCATGCGGCGGGCGGTTGCCCGCGCTGTGGTTGGGCCGGATAACGGCTTGAGGCTGGAGCCTCGCGGTTTGTCGACGCGTTGACGTACGCGCCGTTGGCTGCGCGGTAACGACACCGCGTCGCTATTCGAAGTCGCTATTCGAAGCCTTGCTACAGGAGGCGCTGGCACATCTCGATCATGTAACCCAGATCGAACCGGGGGTAGGACGCCCATGACTGATGATTTTCAAGGTTGGGAGCGCCGCGACAAGCCGCCGACGTTGTTTCGTCGCTTTGCGTTTGCGCAATATGCGCAGACCCGTGCCTT
Organism: Nitrobacter sp. Nb-311A; assembly: GCF_000152905.1. GTDB lineage: Bacteria > Pseudomonadota > Alphaproteobacteria > Rhizobiales > Xanthobacteraceae > Nitrobacter. Next base: position 19,435 of record NZ_AAMY01000007.1, on the reverse strand, counting down.
CCTCGACGCGCTTTCCGCACTGTCCGAGGAGATTCAGCGCCATCCGCAGAACATCAACTTCGGCACCACCTACGTCAACATCACGATCGGGGCGGCCGACGGCGCTGCGTTGAGCGTCGAGGACGAACAGTTCGCTGGGCGTATAGCTGCTCTAGCCGACCGCGGGGAGTGAGCGATGGGCGGCCCACTGGTCATCGCGGTGATCAACCAGAAAGGCGGCGCCGGCAAAACGACCGTGGCCATGCATCTCGGCGCGGGGCTGGCGCGGCGTGCATCAGCGGTTGTGGTCGATCTGGATCCGCAGGGCTCTGCCACGCAATGGGCCGCGGCAGGCACGCAATCCTTTCCCGCCACGGTCAAACACCTGCGCGTGGGCGCGGGGCCGGTCGATCTCCGGCGGGACTTTAGAGCCTATCCGTTCGTCGTGTTGGATTGCCCGCCGGCGGTCGAGAGCCGAGCGGCGGCGCTGGCGCTGCAAAGCTGCGACGTGGCTGTCATCCCGGTGCTGCCTTCGCCGATGGATCTGTGGGCCAGCCTGCGGTTGCCGCAGGACATTGATGAGGCCCGGCGTCTCAATCCCCGGCTGCGCGCTTACCTGCTGCCGAACCAGATCGAGGCGCGTAGCGCGCTATCGGCGGCGATGCAGGAGGCGCTGGCCGAGTTCGGCCTGCCGGTGCTGCGGACGCCGGTCCGCCGTCGCGGCATCTACAAGACTGCTGCGCTTGAGGGCGTATCAGCCTACCAACTAGGGGCGCGCGGCCAAAGTGCGGTCGCGGAGATCGAAGGCCTCATAGAGGAGATTCTTGCATGACCAGCATCAAAGACAAACTTGCCAGCAGCGTCCGTCAGGCCAAGGCCGGCGCGGAGCCTGCCCCCGCCGAGAAGGACGAGAAGGAAAAGGCTGAGACCCGCAAGACGCCGCGTTCCGCTTCGGCCACGGCCAAGACGGCTGCCGCCAAGCCTGCGCCTCCACAATCATTGGCGGCCGCGCCGCCGGATAGTGCGCAGGAACTGTTTCCCGACCGCATTTGGCCGGATTGAGATTTCCAGGAACCCGATCATGAGTAGCGATCTCACCAAACGCGGCTACCTTCCGCGACGTAACCCAGCCTTCCACGTTCCGGTGGATTCCACTGCGCCGAGCGGCGCGGCCCCGCGCATGCTAACGGATACGACAGGCGCTGCGGCCGGGCTGGAAGCCTACCGCGTCGCCAAGGAGCCCTATTACCGCGCCGTCACCGATGAAGTCGCGCTTTATGAAGCCGCCTATTCGGTCCGCATGCCGATGATGCTGAAGGGTCCGACAGGTTGCGGCAAGACGCGGTTCGTTGAATACATGGCTTGGAAGCTCGGCAAGCCGCTGGTCACCGTCGCGTGCAACGAAGACATGACCGCCAGCGATCTTGTCGGCCGCTTCTTGCTCGACGCCAACGGCACCCGCTGGCAGGACGGGCCTTTGACCATGGCGGCCCGTTTCGGCGGGATTTGCTATCTCGACGAAGTGGTCGAGGCGCGTCAGGACACCACGGTCGTGATTCACTCCCTGACCGACGCGCGGCGCATTCTGCCGCTGGAGAAGAAGGGCGAGATCGTCGAGGCGCATCCGGATTTCCAGGTCGTCATCTCTTACAACCCCGGCTACCAGTCGCTGATGAAGGATCTGAAGCAGTCGACCAAGCAGCGGTTCGGCGCGCTGGACTTCAACTACCCTGAACATGAAGTCGAGGCCGAGATCGTCGTACACGAGAGCGGCGTCGGTTTGGACGCGGCGAAAAAGCTGGTCCATATCGCCGAACATGCGCGCAACCTCAAAGGTCATGGGCTGGATGAGGGCATTTCGACCCGCATGCTGATCTACGCCGGCTCGCTGATTTCCCGCGGCGTCGCGCCGCTGGCCGCCTGCCGCGTGGCGTTAGTGCGTCCCATCACCGACGATCCCGATATGCGCAACGCGCTCGATTCCGCGGTGACGACATATTTCTGAGGGTCTCCGACGATCTGCGGGCGCGAGGTGAGAAAGGAAACTAGAGATCGGCCGGGGCCCGGCGCTGCCAGGGCGCTCCGAACTTACACATCATGGCTATCCACCTAAACGAGTTCCAAGAGCTTCTCGACGAGCTGCCCGGCCGCGCGCAGGAGTTGCTGCGCGCCTCCTGGAACGAGGCTGCGCGGGCCATCAGCCCGCGCGGGCTGGATGGCTATCTGAAAGGCGCGGTGGCGCTGCATGAGCTAGGTCGCGGCGAGGACCTGGTGGTGAGTTTCATCCAGTCCATGCCGGAGGTCGGGCGCGCCATCGGCGAGGAGGTGCTGCCCGATCTGGTCAACTTCCTGCTGAGCATGGCGTCCAAAACCTCAGGCCAGGTTCTGGCGCTGATCGCCAGCACCGCGCCGTTGGCGGCGCACCGGGTGGGCGATGCCGGGCTGTTTCGCCAGTATCTCAATGTGCTGGAAATCATGCTGGCGCAGGCTCCGCGCGGCCTGCGGCCGATGCTGGAAAATCTCGACCGCTTGCTCAGCCAACTCACCCTGGGCGGCCTGCGCCGCTGGGTGCAGTGGGGAGTGCAGGCTTACAAGACCGATTTCGAAGGGCAGGCGGCCTATTTCGGACTGCAGAGCGCCGATGCAATGGCGGTGCTGCAGCAAGAGCGCAAAGGCACGCTGTTCGTCGATATCCAGCGGCGGCTCAACATCTACATGCGCGCGATCTGGGGCCGCGATTTTTTTCTGCGTCCAACCGCCGGCGATTACGAGAGCCGCGAGGGGCTCAGGCCGTACATCGAGCACTATGTCATCCACATCGCAGACGCCTATGACGACTATAAACCCGAGGGCGATGCGACCGCACCCGAACGGATCGTCAGCGCGCTTGAAATTTACCGCGCCGCCATCAACCACTGCGCTGCGCATCTTGTATTCACCCAGACGCCGCTTTCGATGCAGCAGCTGTTGCCGGTCCAGATGGCGCTGATCGAATTGTTCGAAGATGCGCGCGTGGAGGAACTGGCGATCCGCAAATTCCCCGGGATGCGCCAGGCCTGGTTGGCGTTGCATCCGGTGTTTGACTATTCGGTCCAGCCGCAGACCGTGGGGGAGTTGCTTGATCGTCTCACCCGCGCCTTGCTCGATCCCGACGCGAACGATCCGCATCCGTTCGTGCAGCAGGGCGTGGCCGCATTTCGCGCCCAGTCCGATCTGGACAGCAATCAGGTGAGCTGGAATCTGGGCGTGGATTTATCGCACCGCCTGTTCGAACTCGACCTGCCTACCTACAACAAGCTCACCGATGCGCTCAGCGCCATCTACCGCGATGACAATCGTGCCGTCTGGTTTCTTGAGGAATACGACGAGGCGCAGGTGATGGCCGCCACCTGGGAGACTCGCCAGCAGGTGCGCAAAAAAGTCAACGTGATGGAAATGGTCAACGAGGTGGACGTCGAGTTCGCCGGCGACGATGCGCAGGAGGTGTGGGAGCTTCCGACCGAGTTCTATCTCGACCAGGAGAACGTGAGCATCAACTCGCTCGAAGGTCGCCCGCCGGTCTCCGAGCCTTTCCACTATCCGGAGTGGGACTATCAGATCCAGCTTGAGCGTCCAAACTGGGTGACGTTGCTTGAGTACCACTCGGCGATGGGCGAGCTGGAGGTGATCGAGGGCATCATCCTTGAGCACAAGCCGATCATTTCGCGGCTCAAGTTCTTGATCGAGTCGATGGTGCCGCAAGGCATGCAGCGCATCCGTCATGTGGAGGATGGCGACGAAGTCGACATCAACGCCGCGGTGCGCGCGATGATCGACATCCGCATCGGCCAGCAGCACGATCCGCGCATCATGATGCGTTACAAGCGTACGCTGCGCGATCTGGCGGTGTTGGTGTTGCTGGACATGTCCGAGTCGTCAAACGACAAGGTGCGCGGTCACGACTACACGGTGATGGATCTCACGCGCGCCGCCACCGTGTTGCTGGCAGGTGCGCTGGATCGCATCGGCGACCCGTTCGCCATTCATGGCTTTTGTTCTGACGGCCGGCACGATGTGCACTACCACCGCTTCAAGGATTTCGACCAGCCGTATGATGATGTGGTCAAGGCGCGGTTGGCGGGGATGAAAGGGCGGCTCTCCACCCGCATGGGCGCAGCGCTGCGCCATGCCGCCCACTATCTGGCGCTGCAGCCGAGGAGCAAACGCGTCGTGTTCGTTGTCACCGACGGCGAGCCCGCCGACAACGACGTCACCGATCCGAAATACCTGCGCCATGACACCAAGGCCGCGGTGGAAGAACTCAGCCGCCAAGGCATTACGGTATACGCTCTTTCGCTCGATCCGCATGCCGACCAGTACGTGTCGCGCATTTTCGGCATAAAGAACTTCACCGTCATCGATCAGGCCGAGCGCCTGCCGGAAAAGCTGCCCATGCTCTACATGAGCCTGACGCGGTGAGGGTGGGGCGAGGATGAAGATCACCCTGCGAACCTACGTGTTCATGGACGCGCTGCAGCCGCAGCTGGCGTCCTATATCGCGACGTCTTCGCAGGGTTTTTTGCCGGTGCCTGGCGATGCCTGCATGTGGATCGAGGTCGCCCCCGGCATGGCGGTGCATAATCTCTCGGATATCGCGCTGAAGAAAACCAACGTGCGTATGGGCGAGCAAGTCGTCGAGCGTGCTTTCGGTTCGATGGAACTCCACTTCCGCAACCAGAGCGAGGTGCTTGCCGCTGGCGAGCTGATCCTGCGTCAGCTCAACACCACCATGGAGTCGCGGCTGCGCTGCAAGGTGGCATGGAACGAGATCATCCGCGCCATCACGCCTGACCATGCCACGCTGATCAACCGCCAATTGCGCAAGGGCTCGATGATCCTGCCTGGCAAGAGCATGTTCATCCTGGAGGTCGAGCCGGCGGGCTATATCGTCTATGCCGCCAACGAAGCTGAAAAGGCCGCGCACATTACCTTGGTTGATGTCAAAGCCTTCGGTTCTTTTGGCCGTCTGACCATGATGGGCAATGAGGCCGAGGCCGAGGAAGCACAGCGCGCGGCGATAGCCGCGATCGAGCGCTTGAATCAGCGCGCCGTCTCGCACGGGTGAGCCCATGGAAATCGACTCCATAGCAAAGAAACTGCTGTTCTCCACGGTGCGAGTGGATACCGAACTCGAGGACGGCAGCGCCGGCTCGGGCACAGCCTTCATTCTCAGTCACGCCCACGCCAAAGGCAGTACGCCGTTTGTCGTCACCAACCGGCACCTGGTTGAGGGCGTGCGCCGCGGCGGCCTGGTGTTCACGCAGACGAGCGAGGGCAAGCCGGCATTCGGCCGGCGCTTTCAGCTCAACATCGACGACTTCCCCGCGGCATGGTTCGTCCATCCCGATCCTGCTGTCGATCTCGCCATCGTGCCGCTGCGGCCTCTTGAGCGCGCGGCGCGCGATCTCGGCGTGCAACTCTATTACCATGCGATCGACAGCCAGCGCATTCCCGATGCGGCCACAGTGCGGGGCTTCGACGCGCTGGAGGACGTGCTGTTCGTCGGCTATCCCAGCGGGGTTTGGGATCAGGTCAACCTCATGCCAATCCTGCGCCGCGGCACCACCGCCACGCCGCTGGAACTCGACTTCGAGGGGCACAAGCAATTCCTGATCGACGCCGCTGTGTATCCCGGATCGAGCGGCAGCCCGGTATTCGTGATGCGCGACGATCCGCTGCGTCCGCGTGGCGACGCGGCGCGTACGATATGGTTCGCCGGGGTGGTGGCGGAGGTGTTCTTCCGCGAAGAGGCCAACCAGCTCGTGCCCGGGCCGGTGCCGACACAGACCGCGGACGGGTTTATCGGCGCGGAAATGATCGACCTCGGCTTGGTGATCAAGTCTGAATCCGTCCGTGAGCACATTGATGCATACGTACGGAAATGGCTGGCTGACTGAAACGATCCGCGCGGGAGCTGCTCTCAGCTGATCGAATAAGATTGTCCCAGAATGATATCGTCCCAAGACAACCCTAACTCGATCCGTTTGGCTTCCGCTTTTTTTGCGGCCGCCAGGACCTCTCCGTCTTGAGACGACCCTAGCATTCCAAGAATCTTCGAGATCAATTTCAAACGTTCGTTCTTCTGCTGCGCAGGCGACTCAGGCCTTCTGTGCTTATAGCTTCGGGCCTCTCTTTGTCGTGATGCGAGCGCCCACCTCCCATCGAGACGAACGACTTTGCCCACGGCTTCCAAGGTTCGAAGCGCACGATGAACCGATGCGATCATCGACCTGCTGCGCACTCCGCCGTTCACGATGTGGGCGAGGTCGAGTGTCGAGAGAGTGATGATCAATTTGTCCGATAACGCATCGAGTATCGCACGTTGAATCGCGCCAAAGCCCCGGGACATTTGAAATCTCCACTGTCGAGCAACCTAAACGTTACTTCGATGCAACGCTTAAAATCAAGAAAGGTTTGATCTCGACGAGCCACATCAGAGCAACGGGCGGCACGCTAATCGTGGACAAGTGGGTCAACGTTCGGGTTGCCGATTGGCGACGGATTCTCTCCAAATACAGCTTTGCAGAAGTTGATCCGGCCAGGAGCACGAAGGGACCGCCGTGCTATTGGCGGCAACTGCGCCAACTGCGGGTAGCGGTTCTGCGATGGAAAATGCAAGAAACCCGCATAAACATTGATTGGCGGAGCCGGAGGGATTCGAACCCTCGATAGGGCTTTACAACCCTATAACGGTTTAGCAAACCGCCGCCTTCAGCCACTCGGCCACAGCTCCGTTGATGACCGATATGCCTGACACGCTCGCCAGCCGCAAGCGCCGGATCGCAAGATTACGCGTCGTACTGGAACCCATGAGGCTATGTGCCGCAGACCGGTGACGCCAATGCCGACAAGCTTCACCGGTTGTGCGTTCGCGTTGCAGTTTTATAGACCGTGGCTTTGCGTTATCCGCCATATAGCATTGAATTCTTTATAAATTTTTCAATTTAGAAACGGTGGCCCCCGATCGAATCAGTGTTGATGACTTGCAAAGTTTGAATTGCAGGCACCGAACTGCGTTCCATGAGGGGCGGATTCGCCGTCCAGGAGGCTCAAAGCAGGCCTAGAACGAAAATTACATATAAAACAATGCCTTACGCAAGAAAATGCGGGTCGTTGGCGTGTGCCATTTGTGCAACAAGCCACCAAAATCGTTTTCAACTTATTCCATTTCGAAGCTTCCTTCATTGCGTGTGCAAGGCGGTTCGGTAATTCTAATCGCACGACGGAGGGGGGCATCCCAAAGTCGTTCTGGTTTAGATGGTTCGCTGTTTGGTCGCCTTGCGTCCACCTCGCGTTTGACGGGGTCCGCAAGCACGAACGCTATCGGTTAGTCCGCAACGTGGGGAAACACTCTCTGAGTGTTGCGCTTCGCGGATCCGATCGCCCTGCAGAACAACTTGGAGGTTTGACGATGAATTTGATGAAGAGCCTTTACCTCGGCTCGGCGGCAGGGCTGGTCGTCATGAGCGGGGCTCACGCTGCCGATCTTCCGTTAAAAGCCAAAGCGGTCGAATATGTGAAGGTCTGCTCCCTGTATGGTGCGGGCTTCTATTACATCCCCGGAACCGACACCTGCATTAAGCTCGGCGGCTATATGCGCGCCGATCTGGGCGTCAATACGAATACGATCTTCCAAGGCAACACTGGGCTTCAGGCCGGTGCGCAGAACCGTTCCGGCAACGCTTTTACCTGGCGCGCGCGATCGGACCTGACCATCGACACCCGCACCGCGACAGATTACGGCGTGGTTCGCACGTTTTTCGAGGGGGTTTTCACCTGGACCTCGGGCGGCTACCGAGGTGTGCGCGTCGGCGGGTCTGCGTATGACGGAAATCCGAACGGAGGCGTCCTCGGCGGCCAGCTTGGCGTGTTCCACGCCTTCATCCAGTTCGCCGGCTTCACGATCGGTAAAGCTGCCTCTCAGTTCAGCGCTCCCTGGGGGCAATATCCCGGAAACATCTATGACGGTCTTGTCGGCGGCGGCGGTGCGCTCACGGGCGTGAACCAGTTCACCTACACCACCGAGTTCGGCAACGGCGTATCGGCTTCGATCGGCGTGCAGGATCCAAGCGCATACTACCAGCCCGGCATTCAAAACCTCTCGGTATACCCGGGCTTCAACGCGCTCGACGCTGGTGGATTCGGATCTGCCCAACCCTTCTTCGGCCCCGTCGCTCTTGGCACCCTTTTCTTCGGCTACGGCCTCAGCGCCTATGGTGGAACCACCTTTCCGGATATCGTCGGCCAACTCCGCGTCGATCAGGCCTGGGGCATGTTCCAGGCCTCGTTCGCAGCGCATCACAACAACCCTGCCTACTACACTGGCCTTGAAACCAGCGGCGGTCCTGGAGGTAAGTGGGGCTGGGCCGGTCAAGGCGCTCTGTCGATCAAGAACATTCCGACTGGTCCGGGTGACGTGATCAATATTTCGGGCGTCTACACCAACGGTGCGACCCGCTACAATATCCAGGACATGACCGCTTTGGCGGGTGCTAACACCATCTATGGCGGCAGCGGTGTTGGCAGCATTGGTTTCGGCTATGCGCCCGATTCTGTCTATTTTCCCAACAGCCAGCTTCAACTGGTCTCGACCTGGGGCATGCGCGGCGCCTACACCCACCACTGGAATCCGTACTGGAGCAGTTCGGTATTCGGGGCTTACGCATCGATCAGCTACACCGGCGAAGCCAAATCCTATATGTGTGGTGTCTCCATTCCGAGGGCTCTTGGTGCGGGTTTCACCGCCTGTAACCCTGATTTCAACATCGCGCAGGTCGGTGCGAACCTTCGCTGGACGCCGGTCAAGAACCTGACCTTCACGACGGAAGGCGTTTACACCATGTTGGATCAGAAGCACGCCGGCGTAGCGAATGTTCCAAACAATTTCGCTGTCTACAAGCCGACAGGCAACTATCAGCTGAGGGATCAGGACATCTGGACCGTCATGTTCCGGGCTCAGCGCACCTGGTAACCACGTCGTCTGACGATTCTCTCAGGGGTCTGTTACCGTTTCATGGAACGGTGACAGACCCCTGGCTTTTTGTGGTTTGCCGCGTTTTTTCGCGCGAACCGGGACCCATTTCGCTCGAACGCTATAGACTGGGTGTTTTCCGGCACGAACGCACAGCGCCGCGCGGCGGAATATGCTCGCCGGCGGCGCTGGCTTATACGCACTGGGCCCTGAAATCCCCAGCAACAATGAGTCGCTCGAACCCGCTCAAAGGTTCAGATCAGCTGTTCGTCTGTCCCTCATGACGAGGCGGTAGAGACGATTAGAGCTGTTTCCGGCGAAGTGGATGACTTGTTCGCCGCAAAAAAGCGACCAGACGATAACATCCAAAGCATGATCTCATTCAATTTGATCGGATCATGCTTTAATCATTTGCGCCATAGCATGATGCTGGCGATTCTGACGAAGACTATGAAAGGCTATGAAAGTCTTTGCGAGTTTGTCGTAGCGAGCGGCGACGCGTGGCCGTTACTTGAGTTTTGCGAAGCAGCCTTCGATGCCCCGGCGTTGCCCCAAGGCGATACAGTCGATAATGATAATGGTGGTGGTGCCTGCGATGACGGCGACTGGATGACTGGTTTGCAACCTTCGACGATCGCCTCGTGAGACTGTCGGCATCATAGGCGCGATCAGCGATGACCGCTCCTGAGGCCAGGCTAAAGCATGATCCCGAAAAGTGGAAACCGGTTTTCGGACAAGATCATGCTCAAACAAAAAGAGAAGCGGCGAGTCTGGTTCAGCGCAGTTGATACAGACTTCAGCGACGAGACCGCAAGCGGGAACCATGTCGTTTTGCTGGCTGGACGTTCCTCCGCGTGGAGTGCGCCCCGCGCAAGGCGTTATCTGCTTCTCCAACGTTACTGGATAGAGCCGCGATGCAAGTCCGCCTCGATCTGTAACTTTGAGCCGCCGCCAAAGCGGGCGCGATAGACTTGCAGGTTCTCCATGATCCGCTGCACGTAGTTGCGGGTTTCCGAGAACGGAATCAGTTCGACCCAGTCCACCGCATCGACTCCCGGATCCCGCGGATCGCCGTAGCGCGCGATCCATTTATGGACGCTGCCGCGTCCGGCATTGTAGGCCGCGAAGGTCATGATGTAAGAGCCGCGGTAGTCTTCAAGAAGGCCGCCGAGTTCCGCTGCGCCGAGTGCAGCATTGTAGGCGGGCTCGGTCTTCAGGCGATGAAGGTCGAAGCTGGCGCCGTATTTCTTGCAGACATACCGTCCGGCATCCGGTGTCACTTGCATCAGCCCGTAGGCGTGCGCCGGCGAGACCACCGACGGATTGAAGGCGCTCTCCTGTCGGGCAATCGCATAGACGATGCTGCGTTCGACATCCGGTCCGATTGATCTGAACGGCGGCATCCCGCTGACGGGGTAGGCATAGAAATCGAATGGCAGTCCGCGATTTAGCGCGGCCTTGCCGACGAGCAACATTCCCTGCGCGTCGCCATGACGTGCGGCGAGTTCGCCAAGCCCCAACACTGCATCAGGGTCGCCGTTGGCGCCTATATCGGCAAGGATCGGAATCGCGAGGTCATCTTTGCCGAGAGCATAGAGAAGCTGCGCCGCGCGGACGATCTCGAGGCGCTCGATTCCGCGTGACCGGCTGCCTGGAACGCTGTGTAGTTCGATCTGCGGAAGCCCGAGCTTGGCGCGTGCGAGTTGGCCATAATAACTGGTGGATTGCGCCGCCGCCGCGGCGTAGGCGCGCCGAGCTTCCTGAGTCCGGCCTGCCGCTTCGGCGGCGCGACCCTGCCAGTAGCCGGCCCGCGCCAGCGCGGTCGGGTTGACACTGCCGACGCCGATGCGCGCAAAATGCCGGGCGGCGGTATTGGCGTCATTCAGGAACCGGAGGGCGATCCAGCCGGCGGTAAACTCCTGTTCGGTCTTGTAGATATCGCGCGCGGGGAGCGCCGCGTCGCGGGCGATGAGATACGCGGTGCGATATTGCCCGATGTCGATCATCTTGCGCGCGAGCAGCCGCCGCTCGATCCACCATTGATCGACATTGTAAAGCCGGTTGGGATCCCGCGGCGCGCTCTGCATCAGCCGCGCAGCTTCCGCGAACTTCTCTTCACGACGCAGTAGCTGAATGTAGGCCAAGACATAGCCAGGGTCGTTGTGTAGTTCGCGGGGTACTTTCTCGAGCAGTGCACGCAGGCTGGACGACTTGCGATCGGCCGCAATCCGCGCTTTGGCGAGGGCCTCTTGCGATCTTCCGAGTCGCTGCGCCGCACGCATTCCGGCATCACGGTCCTCGCCGTAAAGCATATAATCCATGCGCGCCTTGTGGTCGCTCGGCGTAATCAGCGCTCCGAACATCTCCAGCGCTTTCCTCTCGACCGCTGCCGACATTGTATCGGTTCGCCAGGCCTCGCGGACCAACTGCTCCGCGCGGGCGCGGTCTCCGCGCGCGAGCAGCGCGCTTGCCAGTACGAGCCGTCCCTTGGCGGATAGCGGTCGTTCATTCTCGAACCAGGCCAGTACGGCGCCGCTGTCGCGATGATCGTTCCACAGCGCAGCTTCCGCGCGCCGGCGCAGGAATGTCTGCGAAGGCCAACTTGGATTGGCATCGATGAAAGCGCGGTAGCGCTCGGTCGGCGCGCCGTTGTCGTTGCTGCGCAGGATGATCCATTCGGCGAGCTTGCGAGCGACCGGGTCTGTTATGCTGGCCTGGACCTGCGTGGCGTCCGAATATTTATTCTTCCGGGTCAGGTCTATGACATTCTCAAGCGCAGCGAGGTCGGTGCGCGAGGTCGATGACGTCGCGGCCATTGCAGCTCTTGGAACGGGATTGCGAGCCGATGGCGCGGGAAGCGTGGTGTGCCGACGTGTGGCTGGTTGGATTATCGAGGCTGCGGGAGCTTTGCCTTTGCTCGGTTTGCCTTTGCTCGGAGCGATGGTCTTGCCGTGCCCATGGCCTGAGACGGTCTTTGAAACGACGTGGCCTGAAGGTTTCGACTTCGGCGCGGGAACTTTCGCGGCTTTCTCCGCATGGGCGATCCCGGCCCAGAGCGCGGCCGTCACCAGACTCGCGCCTAAAGCCGCAGTTCGTAGCTTTGATGCACGGGCGGGCAATGTCACGATAAAATCCTTTTCAGCGAATCGAGCAGGCCCCTAATATCTCGTTACTATTTCATTGAATGTGTGGACAAAGCACTAAAATCCCCGATGTCGCGCTCATATGCCCCGACAACGGCGAAATCGCGGCCACGGCTTCAGGCGCGGACCTTTCGTAGCCGCGTCAGACCCGATATGACTGATGTGGCATCGAAATCAGCAGTCGGCGAAGCCGCGCAACGTGGAGCGGACTATGGCAAGCAAGGCGAAGTTCCAGGGATCCTACACGGCCCTGGTGACGCCCTTCAAAAACGGCTCCGTCGATGAGGCTGCCTTTCGCAGGCTGGTAAGCTGGCAGATCGACGAAGGAGTCCACGGACTCGTGCCGGTCGGCACAACCGGCGAGAGTCCGACACTGAGCCACGAAGAACACCGCAAGGTCGTGGAATGGTGCATCGAAGAGGCGAGGGGGCGGGTTCCGGTGATTGCGGGCGCGGGCTCAAATTCAACCCGCGAGGCGGTCGATCTGGCCTTACATGCCGAGAAGGCTGGCGCCGACGCAGTGCTGGTGGTGACCCCGTATTACAACAAGCCGACCCAGGAAGGTCTGTATCAGCACTTCAAGACGGTGAACGACGCGATCGGTATTCCCATCATCATCTACAACATTCCCTCGCGTTCGGTCGTCGACCTTTCCGTCGAGACGATGGCGCGATTATTCGAATTGAAGAACATCGCCGGCGTCAAGGATGCTACCGCCAATCTGGCGCGGGTTTCGCTGCAGCGCCGGGCAATGGGCCCCGAATTCATCCAGTTGTCGGGCGAGGATATGACGGCGCTCGCCTTCATGGCGGCGGGCGGACATGGTTGCATCTCCGTCGTCGCCAACGTCGCGCCGAAACTATGTGCGAGCCTGATGTCCGCTGTACTGAAAGGCGACTACGCTACCGGACTCGATATTCAGGATCGCCTGGTGCCGCTGCACGACGCTATTTTCAAGGAACCTGGTCTCGCCGGAGCAAAGCATGCCCTCAAACTCCTCGACCGGATTGAAGAAGTCGTGCGATTGCCGCTGATGCCGGTGACGCCGCCGACCGGAAAGCTTATCCGCGAGGCTATGGTACATGCCGGTTTGATGAACTGACTTGGGTTAATTGCTGCACCGTGCGCGTTGGCGAAATACGGTTGGGGATTGCGATGTGGAAAGAGTTTCGTGAATTCGCGATGAAGGGAAATGTCGTCGACCTTGCTGTCGGCGTCATCATCGGCGCAGCCTTCGGAGGGATCGTTTCCTCGATGGTTGGCGACATCATCATGCCGATCATTGGCGCCGTTACCGGCGGCCTCGATTTCTCGAATTATTTCACGCCGCTTTCTGATGCCGTCAAAGCCTCAAATCTCGCCGACGCCAAGAAGCAGGGCGCGGTGCTGGCATGGGGTAATTTCCTGACGCTAACGTTGAACTTCCTGATCGTCGCCTTCGTGCTATTCATCGTTATCAAGGGGATGAACAAGCTGAAGCGCAAGGACGAGGCGGCATCCGCGGCGCCGCCGAAGCCGACTCGCGAGGAAGAATTGCTGACCGAGATTCGCGATCTTCTGAAAGCGAAGGGATAGCGCAACGCCGCCAGATCGGTGTTGCCGCCGTTCTGGAAAGATAGCGCCTGGAGGTTTCAGGGATATGGCCGGGAAAGGCGAGCGCGCCATCAAGGTCGTCGCGGAAAATCGCAAGGCGCGGTTCAACTATGCGATCGAGGACACCGTCGAAGCCGGCATTGCGCTGACGGGTACGGAGGTCAAGTCGATCCGTAACGGTAAGACCACGATCGCCGAATCCTACGCGGACTCGAAGAACGGCGAAATCTGGCTCATTAATTCCAACATCCCCGAATATCTGCAAGCCAATCGCTTCAATCACGAGCCGAAGCGGCCGCGTAAGCTGTTGCTGCACCGGAAGCAGATCAACAAGCTGATGGGCGCGGTCGATCGAGAGGGGATGACGCTGATTCCGCTCAAGCTCTATTTCAACGAACGCGGCCGGGCCAAGCTGTTGCTGGCGATCGCAAAGGGCAAGAAACTTCACGACAAGCGCGAGAGCGAGAAGAAGCGCGACTGGGGTCGCGAAAAAGGCCGGTTGTTGCGGGCCAGGGGATGAAAGGCGCGCGCCTGCCGGTGGTCTGTCCGGTCGTTAAATTTTGAGCGATCGCTTCAACGTAATTTTAGGTTTGAGGTGATCTCCTCTCGACATGCGCATCAAACAGAAGCGTGCCATTCGGCGGATGCGTCGCCGACATCAACGAGCCTGGATTGTACTCGACTCGGTCGAGGGGAAATCCAAGTCGGAGTGTGAGGTGATGGACATCTCCAGCGACGGCGCGCGCCTCGTGATTGCCTCCGGCTTGAGTGTGCCAAAGCATTTCGGCGTCGCGCTGGTGCCGAATTCAGCGCCGCGGGAATGCGAGCGCGTCTGGCGAAACGGCGAGATGATGGGAATCCGTTTCACGGAGCCGAGATAGGCGCGCCCGAGCTTCACCGGTGCGTCAAATCTGCGCGCACCTGCGCGAAGACGCTTTCAAACATCTGGGGCGTCAGGACGCGCGTGTTGGTATTGTAGCGCGAGCAGTGGTAGCTGTCATAGAGCTTGACCCCGCCGGCAGTATGCACCGCGCCGTGAGCGAAGGGTGCGGCCGCGGCGCGAACTCCCAACGCCTTCACCGCGGAGTCGTGTGCGATGCGGCCTAGCGCGACAATCGCTCGCAATCGGGGCATTGCCTCAAGAGTGGCGCTGAGAAATGCGCGGCAGGTATTGATCTCGGCCGGTAAAGGTTTGTTCTGTGGCGGCACGCAACGTACGGCGTTGCTGATGCGGCAATCGACCAGCTTGAGGCCATCGTCGGGGCGGGCCTGGTAACGTCCGGCGGCAAAGCCGTATTTGAGAAGCGTGGCGTAAAGCAGGTCGCCGGCGTAGTCCCCTGTAAAGGGGCGTCCGGTGCGGTTGGCGCCTTGCAGGCCTGGAGCCAGGCCGACGATCAGAACGGCCGCGTCTGAGTCGCCGAAAGAAGGCACGGGCGCGTTGAACCAATCCGGCTCGCGCGCCCGCACCGAAAGGCGATAGTCAACCAGCCGCGGGCAAAGCGGACAATCGCGGCCCGGTTCTGAACTGGCGGAGGTCGCGCTGGAACTGGCAGTTTGGACGCCCAGGCTTATTTTAGTCCTCAAAGTCGTCGTCATCGCTCCGGGATGCCATAGCGGTGGCGCGCTGCAAGAACTGCGGTGCGTGGTGGCGCGACTGACGTTCCGACGGGTCGCGGCCGAGTTTCGGCTGCAACTCGACGAGATCGGTGAAGACGTCGGCCTGACGGCGTAGCTCATCCGCGATCATCGGCGGCTGACTTGCGATTGTGGAAACAACGGTCACGCGGACGCCGCGGCGTTGCACTGCTTCGACCAGGGAACGGAAATCGCCGTCGCCCGAGAACAGCACGATCTGATCGACGTGCTCGGCAAGCTCCATCGCATCGACCGCGAGTTCAATGTCCATGTTTCCTTTGACTTTGCGGCGGCCGCTGGCGTCGATGAACTCCTTGGTAGCTTTCGTGACCACCGTGTAGCCGTTGTAGTCAAGCCAGTCGATCAACGGCCTTATCGATGAATATTCCTGATCCTCGATGATCGCCGTGTAATAGAACGCGCGAACGAGGGTGCCCCGGGACTGAAATTCCTTCAGAAGGCGCTTGTAGTCGATGTCGAAGCCGAGCGTCTTGGCTGTGGCGTAGAGGTTGGCGCCATCGATGAAAAGCGCGATCTTGTTTGAGGCAGATGGCATCGAGCGTTCTCGTGATCGTTGTTCGCGTTATTGGCGCGGCTGGAGCCAGCCCCATGGTTCAATGATGCAAATCGCCTCTTGCGGATCAGACTGAAGAAAACCACAGGCGCAATGAGGTTGAGGCAAAGGCAGCGCAAGAATACGATGGAGAAGCAATGAAGCGAATTCTTGTCCGATCGGGACTCATTACGCTTCTCCGGACGCCGACCTTCTGGCTCCAGTAAGGGGTATCAGAGTCCGGCTGTCACGCCAAATGCTAAATTCCCTGTTGCGAAACCCGCAAACGCTCTATACCTAGCGCATATATTCACTAGTTTCAGCCCTGCAACGGAGCGACAGGCGATGGCGCGCGTCACCGTGGAAGATTGTATTGATAAGGTCGATAACCGGTTCGACCTGGTTCTTTTGGCCGCACATCGCGCGCGAACGATCTCATCGGGGTCGCAACTTACGATTGACCGCGATAACGACAAGAATCCCGTCGTCGCACTTCGCGAAATAGCCGAACAGACCATCTCTCCCGAGGACATGCGCGAAGAGCTGGTTCATTCCTTGCAGAAGTTTGTCGAGGTCGACGAGCCCGAGCCCGACACCGTGCCTTTGATCGGTTCAGTCGGGGCAAGCGTCGATGCGGATGATACCGAGGTTGCCGTCGAGCGCATGACGGAGGAAGAGTTGCTGAAGGGTCTGGAGGGACTCGCACCTCCCGAGGAGCAGCCCGAAGAGGACGAATAGCCCTTCACCCACGATTAAGGCTTAAATGCCCGGCCCGGGTCCCGGTTTTAACCGAGGCTGATCATCAGGTTGAGGCTTCGGATCGAGGCGCAGGACACGTCGCTGAGCGGGCAGCGACGTGTCGTGTTTTTATGAACTTGCTGATGGCCCGAATCCTTGCCCTGCACGGATCGCCCAAGCCTGGCCGGTATGGTGCGCTCGCGCAAGACGAGATAGTTGCTGCTCCGTCAAGCCTTAAGCGCAAACCGCGCCGGAGGGATCATGCTTGGCGTCGTCCACGGCGTTTTCGAGCGACGGGCTGTCAATCGGCTCGCAAATTTGACCCCGTATCGGCGTTCAATTTTGACCCCTTCGCGCGGCGTGGTTTGAGGGTAGCGCTCGACTCGTCGGAGCTGGCCGGGATTGCGGAGACGAGACGAGCGCGGGTGGCGTGATCGTCGTCGCGGCTTTTGAAGCGCCAGCTGTCGTTACCGGTTTCGACGATGTCGCAGTGGTGGGTCAACCGGTCGAGCAGCGCGGTGGTCATCTTGGCGTCGCCGAACACGCTGGGCCATTCGCCGAAGGCGAGATTGGTGGTGACGATGACGGAAGCACGCTCGTAGAGCCGGCTGACGAGATGGAACAGCAACTGGCCGCCGGATTGGGCAAAGGGCAGATATCCGAGTTCGTCGAGCACGATGAAGTCCATCCGGGTCAGATGTTCGGCAAGCCGGCCCTGACGTCCGTTACGGGTCTCGATCTCGAGGCGATTGACGAGGTCGACCACGTTGTAGAAGCGACCGCGGGCGCCGGATCGGATGCAGCTTCTGGCGATTGCGATGGCCAGGTGGGTTTTGCCTGTGCCGGTGCCGCCGACGAGCACGACGTTGCGCTGCTGGGCGATGAAGCCGCCGCCGGCGAGATCATTGACGAGCGTCTGATTGATCGGCGTGCCTTCGAACTGGAAGTCATCGAGATCCTTGGCCAATGGCAGCTTGGCGATGGTGAGCTGGTACTTGATCGACCGCGCCTGCTTCTCGTTGATCTCGGCGCTGAGCAGGTCGCCGACGATGTGCTGAGGTTCGTGCTGGCGCTTGACGGCCGTCGCCATGATCTCGTCGAAGGCAGCCCTCATTCCGTAGAGTTTGAGCTCACCCATGAGGTCGAAGATTTGGGTTCGTTCCATCAGATGGTCCTCCGGAGGTTGTCGTAACGGGCGCAATCGGCGATCGGCGCATGGCGGAGCGTCAGTGCCGCCGGCGTCATAATGTTGGCCGGTGCAGCGGGTTCGCGTTGGCGAGCCAGGATGTTGAGAACGACGTCAGCGGAATGAACGCCATGAGCGATCGCCTCGGCGCAGGCGGCTTCGACCGCCGACAAACCGTCCGTCAGCACCGCATTGAGGATGTCGACCATCTGTCGATTGCCGTCGTCGGTGCTGGCGAGCCTGCGCCGGATCCGTTCGATCGCGGCCGGCAACACCCAGTCCTTGAAGGGTGCGCCGTTACGTAAGGCCCCGGGTTTGCGCGCGAGCACCGGCACGTAGTGCCAGGGATTGTAGGTCGTCTCGCCGCGTCCGAACGATCGCGGATGCTCCGCAACGATGCGCCCGTCCTGACGGATCACGATGCGATCGGCATAGGCTTGAACTTCGACCGGGCGCCCGACGGCGCTGGCAGCGACCGAGTATTTGTTGTTGTCGAAGCGCACCAGGCAGGTCTTCGAGACCGATGCCGGCACCGCGTGGAATCCGTCGAACCGGCCAGCATAGGGAACGAGCTTGGGCCGCTCGGCTTCGAACACCTCCCAGACCGTCTGTTCGGCCAGTTCTGGATGTCGGTGCGCCTTGGCGTAGGCGATGCACTTATCCAGAAGCCACGCGTTCAACTCGTCCAGGGTTTTGAACCGCAGCCGTGGCGTGAAGAACCGTTCCCGGACCAGCCCGACCTGGTTCTCGACCTGACCCTTCTCCCAGCCCGACGCCGGCGTGCAGGCGACCGGATCGATCAGATAGTGGCTGCACATCTGCAGGAAGCGGCGATTGTAGCGGCGATCCTTGCCGACGAAGATCGTCTCTACCGCCGTCTTCATGTTGTCGTAGATGCCGCGGCTGCAGGTACCCTTGAACAGTGCGAACGCCCGGTCGTGGGCGTCGAATACCATCTCCTGCGTCTCCCGCGGATAGGCCCGCACGAACAGCATGCGGCTGTGGCACAGCCGGACATGAGCGACCTTCACGATCGCCGTCACGCCGTTGAGGAGAACGATCTCATGGCTCCAGTCGAACTGGTAGGCTTCGCCCGCCGCAAAGCTCAACGGAACATAGGCCGCCGCGGTCGATTGCCCGCGCTCCTTGCTCCAACGCCTGGCGTAACGCCGTACGGCATCGTAGCCGCCGTCATAGCCGCGTCCGCGCAACTCTTCGAAGATCCGGATCAGCGTCAGCTGTTCGCGAGCCGATTTGGCCGCGTTCGCCGCCAGCAGTTCATCAAGCTCCGCCGCCCAACGCCCGAGTTTGGGGCGCGGCTGGATCGAACGCTCATACTCGAACAAGGTCTTGCCCGACCTCAGCACCTTCCGGACCGTGTTCCGCGACACCTTCAGGTCACGGGCGATCTCCTTGATCGTCTTGCCCTTGATGAAGTGTTCGCGCCGTATCCGCGCAATCGTCTCCACGATCAGCATCCCCGACCACCTGCTTCATGACAAAGCAGGCAGCGCAACAGCCAACCTGTAGGGGGTCAATTTTGGACGCCGATCCCCCGGCTTACGGGGTCAATTTTGCATGCCGAATGACAAAGAAGG
>NZ_AAMY01000008.1 GCF_000152905.1 Nitrobacter sp. Nb-311A | reverse complement strand
CGCCGGTTTGGCCGCCGGTTTCTGGGATTGGCGTTTGGAGTGGCGGCGCTTGCCGCTGGAGGTACGGTTTCTGCGGAGGAGCTGGGTCAGCCGCATGCGTGGGCGCTTGGTCTTCAGGCGGGCGTGACGCCTGTGATGGAGAGCATTGCGAGCATGCATAGCGGACTTCTGGTTGTGATCACGCTGATCACGCTGTTTGTGACGGCGCTTTTGATTGTGGCGATGTTGCGGTTCAACGCGCGGTCCAATCCGGTTCCGTCGAAGACGACGCACAACACGATGATCGAGGTTGCGTGGACGATTATTCCGGTTTTGATCCTGGTTGGCATAGCGGTGCCTTCGTTCCGGCTTTTGTTTCAGCAGCTTGACCTTCCGAAGGCCGATCTGACGGTGAAGGCGGTCGGCAAGCAGTGGTACTGGAGCTACGCTTATCCGGACAACGGCAAGTTTGAGTATGACTCGCTGATGTCGCATGACAAGCAGCCGCGGATGCTTGCGGTGGACAACGAGCTGGTTGTTCCTGTGAACAAGGTGGTCCGGGTTCAGGTGACCGGGGCGGATGTCATTCATTCCTTTGGAGTTCCGGCGTTTGGCATCAAGGTGGACGCGATTCCGGGCCGTCTCAACGAGACCTGGTTCAAGGCCACGAAGACGGGGATGTTTTACGGTCAGTGCTCTGAGTTGTGCGGCCGGGATCACGCCTTCATGCCGATTGCGGTTCGGGTGGTGAGCGATCAGGATTTTGCGGCGTGGGTTGAAGCCGCGAAGAAGAAGTTTGCCTCGAACCCGGCGAACGCGGTGGCGTCGGCTGCCGACGTGATGCGCTAGGCGTCGCGTCGGGCGATTTCGGCGAGGGCGGCAACCATCGAAGGTCGTCGCCCGGGAGCCGCCCGCCCAGGTTCGTTCGCTCAAGGACTTCAAGGGACGAAAGACAGGATCAGACAATGGCAACAACCGCAGCACATGCTCACGACCACGACCATGACGACCATGCGCACCACCCGACAGGGTGGCGGCGCTTTGCGTATTCGACCAATCACAAGGACATCGGGACCATGTACCTGGTGTTCGCCATCGTTGCGGGGATCATCGGCGGCCTGATGTCGATGGGGATCCGGGCGGAGCTGATGTATCCCGGGGTGCAGGTTTTTGATCCTGCGCATACCTACAACGTCTTTGTGACCTCGCACGGCCTGATCATGATCTTCTTCATGGTGATGCCTGCGATGATCGGCGGCTTTGGCAACTGGTTCGTGCCGCTGATGATCGGCGCGCCGGACATGGCGTTTCCGCGCATGAACAACATCTCGTTCTGGCTGTTGCCGGCGGCGTTTGCGCTGCTGCTGACCTCCACGTTTGTGGAGGGCGAGCCGGGCGCGAGCGGTGCGGGCACGGGCTGGACGCTGTACGCGCCGCTGTCGACGAGCGGCCATCCCGGACCGTCGGTGGATTTCGTGATCCTCTCGGTGCATCTGGCCGGCGCGTCCTCGATTTTGGGCGCGATCAACTTCATCACCACGATCTTCAACATGCGCGCCCCCGGCATGACGATGCACAAGATGCCGCTGTTCGTGTGGTCGATCCTGGTCACGGTGTTCCTGCTGCTGCTGTCGCTGCCGGTTCTGGCGGGCGCGATCACGATGCTCCTGACCGACCGTAACTTCGGCACCACGTTCTTCGCCGCCGACGGCGGCGGCGATCCGGTGCTGTTCCAGCATCTGTTCTGGTTCTTCGGTCATCCCGAGGTGTACATCCTGATTCTGCCGGGCTTTGGCATGATCAGCCATGTGATCTCGACGTTTTCGAAGAAGCCGATCTTTGGCTATCTCGGCATGGCCTATGCGATGGTGGCGATCGGCGGCATCGGCTTTGTGGTGTGGGCGCATCACATGTACACGGTCGGCATGGTGTCGACGGCGCAGGCCTATTTCGTCGCCGCCACGATGGTGATCGCGGTGCCGACCGGCGTGAAGGTGTTCTCGTGGATCGCCACGATGTGGGGCGGCTCGATCGAGTTCAGGGCGCCGATGCTGTTTGCGATCGGCTTCATCTTCCTGTTCACGGTCGGCGGCGTGACCGGCGTGGTGCTGGCCAATGCGGGCGTCGATCGTGTGATGCAGGAGACCTACTACGTCATCGCGCACTTCCACTACGTGATGGGCATTGCCGCGGTGTTCTCGATCTTCGCGGGCTGGTACTACTGGTTCCCGAAGATGTCCGGCTACATGTACAACGAGACCATCGCCAAGCTGCACTTCTGGCTGATGTTCATCGGCGCCAACGTCCTGTTCTTCCCGCAGCACTTCCTGGGACTGCAGGGCATGATGCGGCGCTCGGTCGACTATCCGGATGCGTTTGCGGGCTGGAACGAGATCTCGTCCTACGGCGCCTTTATCGCGGGTTTCGGCGCGGTGGTCTTCATCTACGGCCTGATCGACGCCTTCGCGCGCAAGCAGCAGGCGGCCGACAATCCGTGGGGTGAAGGCGCGACCACGCTGGAATGGACGCTGTCGTCACCGCCGCCGTTCCACCAGTTCGCCACCCTTCCGAAGGTGCAGTAAGTCAATGTGAATGTGCGCGGCGCGCGTGACGCGCCGCGCACCCAACAAGCGGGTTGTGTCGTGTCGGTTGTCGATCAAAAAGCCGTTGAACTGCCGCCCCGGATCTCGGAGGCGAGTGTCGCCGATTACTTCGCGCTGCTGAAGCCACGGGTGATGTCGCTCGTGATCTTCACCGCGCTGGTCGGGCTGATGATCGCGCCGGGCCATGTTCACCCGGTGCTGGGATTCATCTCGATCCTCTGCATCGCGGTCGGAGCCGGCGCTTCCGGCGCGCTGAACATGGCGCTGGAAGGCGATATCGACGTGCTGATGTCGCGGACGGCCAACCGGCCGATCCCGCGCGGCCGCATCACCCGCGGCGAGGCGATGGGGTTCGGCCTCACGCTGTCGTTCTTCTCGGTGATGACGCTCGGCGCCCTGGTCAACTGGTATGCGGGAGGGCTGCTCGCCTTCACGATCTTCTTTTACGTTGTGATCTATACGATGGGACTGAAGCGGCGGACCGCGCAGAACATCGTGATCGGCGGCGCCGCCGGCGCGCTGCCGCCGGTGGTGGCGTGGGCGGCGGCGACGGGATCGCTGTCGATGGAGCCGCTGCTTCTGTTCTTGATCATCTTCTTCTGGACGCCGCCGCATTTTTGGGCGCTTGCGCTGTTCCGTTCCGACGATTACGCGCGCGCCGGGGTGCCGATGCTGCCGGTGGTCGCCGGTCCGGACGCGACGCGGCTGCAGATCCTGCTCTACACCATCGTGCTGGTGGCGATCGCCGCCGCGCCCTGGCCGTTGGGCTACTTCGATTGGGTTTATGGCGTCACCTCGCTGATCCTGGGCGCCGGCATGCTGGTGCTCGCGATCCAGGTCTATCGCCATCGCACCGGAAGCCAGGCGCTGCGCGCCACGCGGCGGCTGTTCGCCTTTTCGATCCTCTATCTGTTCGCGCTGTTTGCCGTTCTGCTGCTCGATGTGGTTGCGAAGGCCCTCGCGCCGTTGATCTGGTAGAGGGCGTATGGTCCGATGGACAGCGAAAACAAGCCGGACGGAGACGGAATCGTTCTCACCGAGGCCCAGAAGAAGCGGCGGCGCGAGCGGTCGATCGCGATCGCCTGGGCGCTTGGGGTCCTGGTCCTGCTGTTTTTCGCGGTCACCTTCATCAAGGGGCCGGGCGTTCTCGTCCGTCCGATGTGATTTGAGATGACGGACGCGCCGCACCATCCGCAGCAACCCGCCACCGCAGCCCCGGCGCCGCCGAAGGCTGCGCCGCGCGTCGGCCGCGACGTGAAGATCGGCGCCGCCTGCGGCCTGCTGGTCGCGCTGATGGTCGGCGCCGCCTATGCGGCGGTGCCGTTTTACAACTGGTTCTGCCGCGTCACCGGCTTCAACGGAACGACGCAGGTGGCGGCGACGGCGCCGCGGGCCGCGCCGCTGGCGCGAACGGTGGCGGTGCGCTTCGACTCCAACGTCTCCGGCGGGCTGCCCTGGAAGTTCGAGCCGGAACAGACCGAGATAAAGGTCCGGATCGGCGAGGTCACCACCGTGCATTACGCCATCACCAACGAGTCGGCGGCGACCACGATGGGACAGGCGGCCTATAACGTCACGCCGCTGACGGTCGGATCCTATTTCACCAAGATCAACTGCTTCTGTTTCACCGAGCAAACCCTGGCGCCCGGTGAGAAGCGGGAGATGGACGTCGTCTTCTATGTCGATCAGGCCTTCGCCGCCGACAGCGAGAACGACGGCGTCAACACCATCACCCTGTCCTACACCTTCTTTCCGGTGAAGAATGCCACGCCCAAGCCGGTGGCGGCAAACGAGCCGGACAGGTCAGGGGGAAGCATCTGACCTTCGAGGGCCGACGCGTTTCGTTACCGCGCGTCTTGTTTTGAGATCAATAGGTGCCCAATACCGCCGGCACCGCTAAGGGAGAGAGACCGCAATGGCTACGGCGCAAGTCAAGCACGATTACCACCTGGTCGACCCGAGTCCGTGGCCGATCGTAGGCGCGACCGCGGCTTTCATCATGGCCGTCGGCGCGATCCTGTGGATGCATCATATGACCGCGGCCGCGCCGATCATTTTCGGCATCGGCGTGGTCGGCGTGCTCTACACCATGGCGAGCTGGTGGGCGGATGTGATCCGCGAAGCCGAGCATAAGGGCGATCACACCCGCGTGGTGCAGATCAGCCACCGCTACGGCATGATCCTGTTCATCACCTCCGAGGTGATGTTCTTCGTCGCCTGGTTCTGGGCCTTCTTCAACTCCGCGCTGTTCCCGGGCGATCCCGTGCATGTGACGCGCGAGGCGCTGTTCGGCGGCGTCTGGCCGCCCAAGGGCATCCAGACCTTCGATCCCTGGCACCTGCCGCTGCTCAACACCCTGATCCTGCTGACCTCGGGCACCACCGTGACCTGGGCCCACCATGCCCTGCTCAATGGCGACCGCAAGGGGCTGAAGTGGGGGTTGATCCTGACCATCGCGCTCGGCGCCATCTTCACCTGCGTGCAGGCCTATGAGTATCATCACGCCGCCTTCAGCTTCGCCGGCAACGTCTACGGCGCCACCTTCTTCATGGCGACCGGATTCCACGGCTTCCACGTGCTGGTCGGCACCATCTTCCTGATCGTCTGCCTGTTCCGCGCCAATGCCGGACACTTCACGCCCTCCCAGCACCTCGGCTTCGAGTTCGCCGCCTGGTACTGGCATTTCGTCGACGTGGTGTGGCTGTTCCTGTTCGTCTGCATCTATGTCTGGGGCAACGGCGCCGCGGCCATGGCGCACGCCGCGCACTGACCGGGACCCGCACGATCAACACCATCACCAACAAGGGCGGCCGCCGGGCCGCCCTTTCTCTTTCGGACAACGTCTCTTTCGGACAACGTCTCTTTCGGAGAATACCAATGTCCAGCTTCCATGCCCGGCCAACACTCTCCCAGACAATCCTGCGCGGAATCGCTTCCAAATGCCCGCGCTGCGGCGGCCTCGCGGTCGGATCAAGGCGCGAAACGCCTCAAGGCGGCGCTTGGAGCATGATCTGATCAAGTTGAATCAGGCCATGCTCTGGAAGTTAGTGTCCGGCCGCACTGACTTGCGGCGAACCGGTACCCGCTTCGCTGAAAAATGCTCCGGCTGTATTGCGCGAGACGGCTTTCCCTCCCCTTCGATTTCCTCTTCATCCCGAAACGCTTTATGGTACGCGGGGACTATCGCCGACGG
Source organism: Nitrobacter sp. Nb-311A (assembly GCF_000152905.1). Classification (GTDB taxonomy): domain Bacteria; phylum Pseudomonadota; class Alphaproteobacteria; order Rhizobiales; family Xanthobacteraceae; genus Nitrobacter. Next base: position 112,198 of record NZ_AAMY01000008.1, on the reverse strand, counting down.
CGGCACGAATAACTCGCAGCTTCAAATGTTCGGCAACATGCTCCGTCGCTGGAGGCCCGCTTGACGCATTATCTTTCGACACGGGGGGAAACCCAGAAACTCGGCTTCTCCGACGTGATGCTGGCTGGCCTGGCGCGCGACGGCGGTCTTTATGTGCCCGAAATCTGGCCGCAGTTGTCGCCCGACACTATCGCGGGCTTCTTCGGCCGGCCGTATTGGGAAGTGGCCGTGAAGGTGATCCAGCCGTTCGTGGCTGGAGATATCGCCGATGCCGATCTCGGCCGCATGGCGAACGAGGCTTATGCGACGTTCCGGCATCCTGCAGTGGTGCCGCTCGATCAGATCGGCCCTCAACAGTTCATGCTGGAGCTGTTTCACGGTCCGACGCTCGCGTTCAAGGACGTGGCGATGCAGTTGCTGTCGCGACTGATGGACCATGTTCTGGCGCAACGAGGCCAGCGTACCACGATTGTCGTCGCAACCTCGGGCGATACCGGCGGCGCTGCGGTCCATGCATTCGCCAACAGCGTCAATGTCGATCTGATCGTACTGTTTCCGGACGGCCGCATTTCCGAAGTGCAGCGGCGCATGATGACGACCACGGCTGCGCCAAATGTTCATGCGCTCGCTGTCAAAGGCACCTTCGACGATTGCCAGGCGATCGTGAAGGGATTGTTCAACAACCACCGCTTTCGGGACGAGGTGTCGCTCTCCGGCGTCAACTCGATCAACTGGGCGCGAATTGTTGCGCAGGTCGTGTATTACTTCACCTCCGCGGTCGCGCTCGGCGCACCGGCGCGGGCCGTCGATTTTACCGTGCCGACCGGAAACTTCGGCGACATCTTTGCCGGCTATGTCGCAAAGCGCATGGGTTTGCCGGTGCGCTGGCTGCGTATCGCCGCCAACGTCAACGATATCCTGCCGCGTACGTTGAAGACCGGCTTGTATGAGGTGCGCCAGGTTCACGCCACCACCTCGCCGTCGATGGACATTCAGGTGTCGTCGAACTTCGAACGGCTGCTGTTCGAAGCGACAGGCCGCGACGCTGCGCAGGTGCGTGGGCTGATGGCGTCGCTGCGACAATCCGGTCGCTTCGCGCTGCCGGATTTGGTGCTGGCCGCGATGCGCGCCGATTTCGATGCCGGACGTGCCGACGAAACGGAGACCGCCGCCGCGATCCGCACGGCGTGGCGCGAAGCCGGAGATCTGGTCGACCCGCATACGGCTGTTGCGCTGACAGTGGCCGATCGTGACGCGCCCGACTCATCCGTTCCAAACATCGTGCTGGCGACTGCACATGGCGCGAAATTCCCGGACGCGGTTGAGGCCGCTTGCGGTGTGCGGCCGCCGTTGCCGGCCTGGCTCGACGGCTTGATGACCCGGCCCGAGCGGATCACGGTCGTGAACAACGATCAGCCAGAAATCGAACGGTTCGTGCGGTCCGTCAGCCGCGCCGCCAAGCACGGAGTTGCCGGATGAGTGTCGATGTGACGAAGCTGTCTTCTGGCCTCACGGTCATAACCGATGACATGCCGCATCTGGAAACCGCCGCGCTTGGAGTCTGGACGGGGGTCGGTGGACGCGACGAAAAGCCTGATGAGCATGGCATCTCGCACCTTCTTGAACATATGGCGTTCAAAGGAACCACTACGCGTTCAGCGCGAGAGATCGCCGAGGAGATCGAGGCAGTCGGTGGGGATCTCAACGCCGCGACCGGTGTCGAGACGACGGCTTATTACGCGCGGGTGATGAAGGCCGACGTGCCGCTCGCGCTCGACGTGCTGAGCGATATCCTGTCCAATCCGAGCTTCGAAACGAAGGAACTCGAATGCGAGAAGGGCGTCATCGAGCAGGAGATCGGTGCGGCGCAGGACACGCCTGACGACGTCGTTTTCGAGCATCTCAACGAACTCTGTTATCCCGACCAGCCGATCGGCCGTTCGCTGCTCGGTACGCCGGAGACGCTGAAGCGATTCAACAGCGACATGCTGCATGGATACCTCAAGGCGCATTATCGCGGGCCGGACATGGTGGTAGCGGCGGCGGGTGCGATCGAGCACAAGGCAGTCGTTGCCGAGGTTGAGCAACGTTTTGCAAGTTTCGATGACACGCCGGCTCCGCAACCGCCGTCGGCGAAGTTCGGCGGAGGCGGTTCCAGAGTGGTGCATCGCGACCTGGAGCAGGCGCATCTGACGCTTGCGCTGGAAGGGGTGTCGCAGACCGATGCCTCGTTATTCTCGCTGCAGGTGTTCACGAATATTCTGGGGGGCGGCATGTCCTCGCGATTGTTTCAGGAAGTCCGTGAGAAGCGCGGTCTGTGCTATTCAATCTACACCTTCCATGCACCCTATGCCGACACCGGCTTCTTTGGGCTCTACACCGGCACCGATCCGAGTGACGCGCCGGAAATGATGGAAGTCGTCGTCGACGTTATCAGCGAGGCTGTGGAAACGCTGACGGAAGCGGAGATCGCGCGTGCGAAAGCGCAGATGAAAGCGGGCCTGCTGATGGCTTTGGAGAGTTGCAGCGCCCGCGCCGAACAATTGGCCCGGCATATGCTCGTCTACGGACGGCCCCAAAGCGTTCCGGAATTGATGGCCAGGATCGATGCCGTCAGCGTCGAATCAACGTGCGATGCGGCGCGCATCCTGCTGGCGCGCAGCCGTCCTGCTGTTGTCGCGCTTGGCAGCGGCAGGGGGCTGGACACTGCGGTCGCTTTTGCGGAAGGATTGGCGCAGTCGAAGGCCCGGATTTTGCTCCACTAGCCAGAGGCTGGGGGGATTCAGGGTCGAGGAAAAGGCATGGCTCTGTTTCGTCTGCCGTCGAGCGCGCCCGCGCTTGTGCCGCGAGGGCACGGTTTGTTGCTGCGTGCGCCCGAGATGTCCGATTTTCTGCAATGGAGACAGCTTCGCGAATGCAGCCGCGCCCATCTGACTCCCTGGGAACCGATCTGGCCCTCGGATGATCTGACCCGCAGCGGATTTCGGCGGCGGTTACGCCGCTACGCCGAGGATATCGCCGGCGACAGGTCCTATCCCTTCATTGTGTTCCGCGAATCCGATGGCGTCATGCTGGGTGGGGTCACCCTCGCCAATGTCCGTCGCGGTATCGCGCAGATTGGCACCATCGGATACTGGATAGGCCAACCCTATGCAGGGCGAGGCTACATGACCGTGGCGCTGCGCGTGCTGCTTCCGACCTTGTTTGGCGAACTGAACCTGCATCGCATTGAGGCTGCCTGCATTCCCAGCAATGCGCCGTCCATTCGCGTGCTGGAAAAGTGCGGCTTCACGCCGGAGGGGTTGGCGCGCCGCTATCTTTGCATCAACGGAATCTGGCAGGATCACCTGCTGTTCGGCATGCTGCACGACGATTTCAATCCTCGGGTCAAGGCCGAGGACATGCTTCGCTCGAAAACGCTATAGAACCTCTTCTTCAGAAGGAATTGGAGGCGGTCGGATCGTTTGACGGGTTCCCTCGTTCAAGCGGCATTATTGCCTCGCGTCGAGCCCTCTGTCGAAAATGCGCAAAGCGCGTCGCCCGCTTTTTGGGGTTTCATCGGGCAGTTCAGTCCGGGTGAGTGCTTCGACGGAACCGGCCTGCCCGTCATTGCCGGCTGAGGAAGCCCCATGCATTCGACGTTGGAGCATGATCCCGAAAACCGGTTTGCGCTTTGGGGATCGTGCTCTCGCACCTTTGGCTTGCTGCCATTGGCTTGTTATAAAGCCGCATATGGAAATAAACGATCGGATGACGTGAATGGTTGATGTTGCGGATATCACCGAAGTGAATGAACCGGCTGCTGTCGGGCACTTGGGTCGCTTTCCGTTGCGCCTGATGACCATGGTCGCAGTCTGCTGCACGGTTGCCGCTTCGCCTGCGCAATCGCAGTCGCTCGCCGATCGTTTCAAGGAAATGTTTGGCATCAAGTCGCAACCGGAGCGCGCGGTGCCGGCGTCCGGCGACATGGCTTCTGCGCCTGACGATCTTACCTGTCCGCCCGTCGCCATCCGTTCCGGCGCATCGACCTATGCGGTCGGCGTGCCGGGCCAACCGGCGAGCGGGACCGATGTTCGCTACCAGGCGACCATCCGCGAGACCGCGCGAGAATGCGATTACAATACCGACACTCATCAGATCGCGATCAAGGTCGGTATACGCGGGCGGGTCATCGTAGGACCGGCGGGAGCGCCGCCGGCCGTGGAAGTGCCGTTGCGCGTCGCTGTGGTCGAGGATGGCGTCTCCCCGAAAACGATCGCCACCAAGGCCTATACGATTACGGTGAGTCTGTCGGGCGATGAAGGCGGGAACTATAGCTTTGTTTCAGACGACATCTCCTATCCTGCGCCGCAGGGCGCGGCTGCTGACCACTACGTATTTTATGTCGGGTTCGATCCGCAGGCGCTGAAGCCCGAGCCGCGCTCGGGCCGCAAACGGCAGAAATAACGGACGCAGCGGTTATGCTGTGCTCGGTTGGTCCGTAGTCATACTCGCCACGCGAATATCGATACACTGGGTTCGTTACGCTTTTCGCCAAGCCGGCGCGCCCGCTGTTCGGCAGCCTACCGGCACAGCCGACGAAACAAAAACTCGCCGCGTGCCGCGCGCCCGCCTTCGTCGCGCTTGGGAGAGCTTGTAACGTTTTCGAGCGAACATATCCTCGGGCTTGATCCGAGGATGGATCCCGGTTCGCGTGAAGGAAACATGTTAAATCAAGCCATAGAGGCTCGCTTCTGATCCCGTCAGCCAAGCCATCACATGCTGGGATTAAACACCTAGAGACTTTCACCGCTTCATGGAAACGGTGAAAGTCTCTATCTTTATGCTTTGACGCGTTTTCTTCACGCGAACCGGATTCCACTTCGCTCGAAAACGCTATAAAGCCGTAAGCCATAAGCAATGAGGCCCGCTTTCGCGGGCCCCTATGGTCGTCAGATCCGGTCAGTGATGGTGCCGATGATGATGGTGGCGATGGTGATGCCGATGCCGCCTGTAGCGCGGCGCCATACGCAGATCCGCCGGGCGCAGATCGACATCGACGATGCCAGCCACGGCGCCAAGACCGGTCTGGCCCTGCAGGCTCAGCGGCTGCAGCGAGATCGAATTGTTGGAGCCGCCGACCAGCAGGTTGGCGCCGATTCCGACTCCGACCGTCGCGTTGGCGCCGACCCCGCCGAAGTGACCGGCAAGCGCTCCGCGGCCCAGCCGGCCACCCGGCGCATGGACCATCCATGCCAAGCCCGTCTGCTGGGTGATGCCAAGGTCAAGGCCAAAGCGCTGGACGCGCGCGATGTAAGGTTCAGGCGGCGCTCCGGTGCTGCTGCGGAAAATGCATTGCAGCTCTGTTCTCGAACCAACCAGATAGCCCACGTTCTGGCCGCCCTCACATTCGAGGACACCGGCCTGAACGGGACGATATTGGGCTTGGGCGCCCGCAACGGACGCGACGAGCGTCACGGCGGCCACGGCAAGAAGTTTTGGGAAGTTCATAACGGTCTCCACTGGAATCGGTTGGGAATCGGTAAAGGCGTGGGACATGATGGAACCGCCGTGTCCAAAACAAGGCGATCGCCACATTTATCTCATCAACATGCTGGCACGTTGCTAAAACTTAATGAACATCAAGAAGCCTCTCCAGACTTGGGCGAGTATTGCTGCCGCGGACATGAATCTATTCTGAACAGAATTTAGGACTCAGCGTAGATCGCCACAGAAGTGCTGGATGCGCTTGCAGGCCTCCTCGAGATCCGCCGTTTTCGTCGCATAGGAGATGCGGAACGCCGGTCCGAGGCCGAATGCCGACCCTTGCACCACCGCGACGCCTTCCGCCTCCAGCAGTTCGGTGACAAAATCCTCGTCGGTCTCGAGCTTTTTGCCCGACGACGTTGTTTTGCCGATGGTGCCGGCGCAGGACGGATAGACGTAGAACGCACCCTCCGGCCGGGGGCAATCAATGCCTTTGGCCTGGTTCAGCATCGCCACCACGAGGTCGCGTCGTTCCTTGAACATCTTATTGTTCGCTTCGATAAACCCCTGCGGACCATTCAGGGCTTCCACCGCCGCCCATTGCGAGATGGACGAGGGGTTGGAGGTCGATTGCGACTGGATCGTTGCCATCGCTTTGATCAGCTGCGCGGGGCCCCCGGCATAGCCGATGCGCCAGCCCGTCATGCAGTAGGCCTTTGACACGCCGTTCACTGTCAGGGTGCGATCGAATAATTTTGGCTCGACCTGTGCCGGAGTGGTAAATTCGAACGCGTCATAGATCAGATGCTCGTACATATCATCGGTCATCACCCAGACATGCGGATGCTTCACCAGCACGTCGGTCAGCGCCTTCAATTCGGCCCGCGTGTAGGCCGCGCCGGTCGGGTTCGATGGCGAATTGAGGATGATCCATTTTGTCTTCGGCGTGATCGCTTTTTCCAGCGCCTGAGGTTGCAGCTTGAAGCCGAATTCCGCCGTGCAGACCACGGGCACGGGTTCGCCTCCCGCTAACGCCACCATCTCGGGATAGCTAACCCAGTACGGCGCGGGGATGACGACCTCGTCGCCCGGATTGATGGTCGCCATCAGCGCGTTGTAGAGCACCTGCTTGCCGCCGGTGCCGACAATGATCTGGTTCGGCTTGTAGGTCAGCTCGTTCTCGCGTTGAAACTTGGCGATAATCGCCTGCTTCAGTTCGGGGATCCCGTCGACCGCTGTATATTTGGTCTTGCCCGCCTCGATGGCATGAACCGCGGCGAGTTTGATATTGGCCGGTGTATCGAAATCCGGCTCGCCCGCGCCGAGGCCAATCACGTTTCTCCCCTCCGCCTTGAGCCGACGTGCCTTATCCGTAACCGCGATAGTCGCGGACGGCTTCACGCGATCGAGCGCGGCGGACAGGAACGACATCGTCATCTCCTAGCAAGCGTGGTCGATCACCCTTTCCCACGCAATTTCAGTGATTGGGATCGCAACACATTAGTGTGCGTTAAGTTGCACCGCAAGAAGCTTGCGATGGACGCCCCGCGACAATGCCGTTTCAGGGAAAATTAAGCGGGGACGCCTAATGTCCGCCCCGTATTCACTCGCTCCCGTCGCGGCCCGATGGCGTCTTTCTGGAGACAATTTCAAAGCGGCGGGTGGTTGACGGCGGCGCGGCTGCGCACCTACAGCCTGATCCTGCTGATTGCTTACGCACTGGCCATCATCAGCTGGATCGTTTTGTCCCGCGGCCTGTTGGACATCAACGGCAAGCCGCTCGGCACGGATTTCGCCAGCTTTTATGCCGCGGGATCATTAGCGCTCGATGATCGCGCCGTAAGCGTCTACGACATGACGATCCACTATGCCCGCGAACGTCAGTTGTTCGGAACGCATGCGCCCTATTATGCGTGGTTCTATCCTCCCTTTTTTTTGCTTATCGCAGCGCCGCTAGCCGCGTTTTCCTATCTGTCCGCGCTGACGGTCTGGCAGTTCGTCACGTTCGCGCTCTACTTTGCCGTGATATGCGCTATCTTGCTGACCGGGCCGTTGAAACGTAGCCATACCGTTCTCGGCCTGCTGGCGACCGCCGCTTTTCCGGCAGTCTTCATCAATCTGGGGCACGGTCAGAATGGCTTTCTGACAGCAGCGCTATTGGGCGGAGCATTGCTCGTACTGCCGCGCCGGCCGATTCTGGCCGGCATATTGTTCGGCCTGCTGGCCTACAAGCCGCAGTTCGGACTGGTGATCCCTGTCGTCCTGCTCGCCGCCGGTCAATGGCGAAGCATCGGCGCGGCAGCGATGACCGTGGCAGCGTTGATCTTGGGAACGATGGCGGTATTCGGGCCGGATATCTGGACGGCTTTCGCGGCGTCCACCGAACTCTCTCGCAAGATGCTGCTGCAGGATGGCGACGTGGGGTTCGAAAAGCTGCAAAGCGTCTTTGCGGCCGTACGGATGTGGGGCGGCAGCGTGTCCCTTGCCTATGCGGTTCAAGGTGTGCTCTCGGCCGTCGTTATCGGCAGCGTGGCGCAGGTCTGGCGCAGCTCGCGCGACAATGACATCAAGGCTGCGGCGCTCAGCGTTGCCACGGCGTTGGCCTCGCCACACGTCCTCGATTACGACCTGATGATCCTGGGACCGGCGATCGCTTTCATGGCAGTCGCCATCGCGAAGCACGGCGCGAGACGTTACGAGATCACGGCGCTGGCGGCGGTATGGTTGGCGCCTCTGGTGACGCGGGGAGTCAGCAGCGCGACCGGCATTCCTCTCGCGCTCATCGCGATGATCGTACTTTACGGGATCATTCAATATCGCGATCGCGCCGCCAGGGCAGACAGCTCACGTTTGGACAGTGGCGCTTCCAACGCAATGTTGTGATCGGCGCTTTGCGGACGGAATGATTTTCCGAAAGATCCCCGGATGACAGCAGTTCCCGGCTAGAGCCTGGTTCAACTTCGTTGAATCGGGATCATGCTCTCGTCGTGTTGCGCGGCTTGTCGCCTACCTCGAGATGCGCCATCGAGGTCTTGCGTCGGTTCGACGCCATCCTCATTGTCAGATACGAACGGGTAGCCTCACCGCGACATCAGGGCCACGCGAATGTACAAGCTTTATTCGATGCAGCGTTCGGGAAACAGCTATAAGGTTCGCCTCGCGCTGACTTTCCTTGACGTGCCTTATCATACGATCGAAATCGATATCCTGCGCGGCGAAAGCCGCACGCCGGATTTTCTCGCGAAGAACCCGAGCGGACAGGTGCCGTTGCTGGAGGTGGCAGAAGGGCGCTACCTCGCGGAGTCAAATGCCATCCTGTGGTATGTCGCGATCGGAACTGCATTGGAGCCGGATTCGCCGATCGAGCGCGCCGAAGCACTGCAATGGATGTTCTTCGAACAGCATGCGCTGGAGCCCAATATTGGCGCTGCCTATTTCTGGCTGTCGCTGGTCAAAGGTGGCCGCGATCTGCAGACTCACGCGTTGGAAGACTGGATGGAGCGCGGCTATGCCGCCCTCCAGGTCATGGAAAACCATCTCAGAACCAATGACTTTTTCGCCGCCGGCCGGCTTACCATCGCCGATGTCGCACTTTACGCCTACACTCATGTCGCGGACCGATGTGATTTCGAACTCGCGGCGTTCCCATCGATCCGCGCCTGGCTGCAGCGGATTGAACAGCAGCCCGGCTTTGTGACCATGGTTGGCAACGCGGTTCCTTCGGGCGAGGCCGCGGTCGGAATCGCCAGGACCTGATCCGCCACCCGCATCGGGCTTAAGAGCTGGCTTCGATATCGCAGCTGGGGGAACCGTTTGGCCTCATTCGACTTGCCCCAATCCTGCCCGCGCTTGGTGAAAGCTTGTCCAGGCTGGGGTGATTCGCCAGTGCTTGTGGAGATTCGACATGATGCGATCGTCGGGTTCGAGCGGATGGTTTGGAGGACGCTTCGCACCGGTCGCGTCCGCACGTCTGACCAATGCGGTAGCTGCTTCACTGGCGATTGCGGCCTTTGCAGTGGTTCTTTCCGTCGCTTTCGCGATGATGTCGATCAAGGTCGCGATAGCGATGCCGATCGGGATCTGAAGCGCTCCCGTGCAGTTCACATGGCTTCCTCGCGATTTTGTGACGGCGATCCCATGTCTCTCCGCGTGACCTCGCGGCGCCGCTCGATCAAAACACCAATCGGACGGACGACGGCCATACTGACCGCAGTCGTCCTCGCGACTGTCTTCGCTGCCGACGCGCACAGTGAAAGCAAATCGTTCCGGTCGTCAGCCGGGCCGATCCAGGTTTCAACCATCGCCAGTGGCCTCGTCCACCCCTGGGGACTGGCTTTGCTGCCGGACGGGCGGATACTGGTCACGGAACGGCCAGGACGCTTGCGTCTCGTCAGCCGCGATGGCGATCTATCGCAGCCGCTCAAGAATGTGCCGGCCGTTTGGGCCTCCGGTCAGGGCGGGCTGCTGGACGTTGTGCTGGACAAGTCGTTCGCGGCTAACCGGACCCTCTATTTCTGCTTCGCGGAGCGGGCGGAAGGCGGCGGGCGAACCGCCGTTGCACGCGCCAAATTGGGCGAGGATCGCCTTCAGGACGTCGAAATCATCTTCCGCCAGGAGGGTCCGCTGTCGTCGGGTAACCATTATGGCTGTCGCATCGCGCAAGCTGACGACGGCAACCTGTTCGTGACGCTCGGTGAGCATTTCAATCATCGCGATGAGGCGCAGAATCTCGCCAACCACCTCGGCAAAGTGATTCGTATCGCGTCCGATGGTTCGGCGCCTGCTGACAATCCGTTCGTCGGTCGCGCCGGCGCCAAACCAGAAATCTGGAGCTACGGGCACCGTAACGAACAGGGGCTCGCTATCGATCCGGCGACCGGTGACCTTTGGGAGGTTGAGCACGGCCCCCGCGGTGGTGACGAGGTCAACATCATCGGCAGGGGAAAGAACTACGGCTGGCCGGTGATCGGCTATGGAATCGATTATAACGGCGCGAGGATTCATGCCAGCACCGCAAAGGAGGGCATGGAGCAGCCCGTGAAGTACTGGGTGCCGTCGATCTCGCCCTCCGGCATGGCCTTCTATACCGGCACGCTGTTTCCGTCGTGGAAAGGGAGCCTTTTCATCGGTGCACTCTCGGGCAAGATGTTGGTGCGGCTCTCGCTCAAGGGCAATGAAGTCACGGGCGAGGAACGCCTTCTCCAGGACCTTAACGAGCGCATCCGCGACGTCCGCCAAGGGCCGGACGGCGCGTTGTGGCTTTTGACCGATAGCGCCGCCGGACGCCTCCTGCGGATCACACCGGCGGGGAAATGACCCTGACTATCGCGATCGCGGCGGCTCGAATCTTTCAACGCTCCACGGAAGCGGCGCAAGACTCGGGCTCTGTGATTTGACTCGTTTTCTTTACGCCAACCGGTATCGACGTCGAAAAACGCTGTCCCCTCAAGGAGTCCTGAGCGCTGCGAACAGCGCGAGGCCGAAAAGCACGACGACGCCGGCGATGAATCCAAACGCGAATGTCCAGAATCCGTGGCGCGGCTTCCTTGCCTCCGCTTGGTCCCACGGCGGCATTGCCGACAGCGCACGCTCGCGTTCGATCATGCGGCGAGCGACATAATCCGTGACAGCTTTGACGATCGCGGCCGACTCATGAGATTCCGCGAGCACAATCCGGCCGTGCCGGGTATCCCGGACGAAACGGTACAAACGCTTGTCGCGTCCCATCACGACATGGGCGACAATGTCGACCCACAGCCGCGGTGTGTCTCCCTTGCTGATGCCTCGATCGAACAGGTCGATCTGATCCGGCACTTGCGCGAACAGCGGATCGAGCGCCTCGTTCAGGATCTCAAGCCGCGCCACTTCCGCATCGCGCAGATCAACGACGACGCCGGTGCGATCGGCGGCCTCGATCCGAGCCTGCCACAGCGCGTCGCGCAGCCGCAGCGGCTTCGCCGTTTCCCTTCCAATGTTCGGTGCATCCGACATCGGTAGCCTTTCCCGCAGACGCTGCCGCCTTTTTAACCTGACGGTAACCATGCAACTTAGCAGGTCCTCCATTTCGAGCAAACACGGTTCAGCTCCAAAGACTTATGACGCATTCCCTTCTTGAGCGGCCACAATCCCTTTTGCGGAACGAGCAACGGCCCTGTCCGATCTGCCGGGCAGGGCCGTTGCTCCTTGGACGCTTCTTCTTTTTTGAAACGGATGTGCGTCAGCTCGCCATGCGATTCGGCTCTTCCACGATCGAGAAGCGCACGCCGGCGCGGTGACGGTTTTTCTCGGACACGACCCTCCAGGCGTCCTCGGCTTCCTGCCGCGTCTTGAACGGTCCTTGCACCTGAGCCGAGCCTTCCACCAGCTTGTGGAAGTTCATTGAACCAAATTCGCCGCCGATCACCCAGAAATTGCTGCCGGTCATGAGAACCTCCTTCTGTTCCGCCGCTTTCACTCAGCCGCCTGAACGTTGATCGGTGAGCCCTGAGATTTGAACTGTGCGGCTTCCGTGGAGTCGTGAAGCGCGGTGGTCGACGATTGGCCTGCCGTGATCGTGGTCGAAACCAGATCGAAGTAGCCGGTGCCGACCTCGCGCTGATGGCGCGTCGCCGAGTAGCCGAACTGTTCCGAGGCGAACTCCGCCTGCTGGAGACGGGAATAGGCCGCCATGCCCTCGGTCTTGTAACCGCGCGCCAATTCGAACATGCCGTGGTTGAGCGAGTGGAAGCCCGCCAGCGTGACGAACTGAAACTTGTAGCCCATCGCCGCGATCTCCTTCTGGAACTGCGCGATGGCGGCCTTGTCGAGGTTGGCTTCCCAGTTGAACGAGGGCGAACAGTTGTAAGCCAGCATCTTGTCCGGATGGACCTTCTTGACGGCTTCCGCGAACCTGCGCGCGCCCTCCAGATCCGGCTTCGAGGTCTCCCACCACAGCAGGTCGGCGTATTTCGCGAACGACAACCCGCGCTTGATGCAGTGGTCGAGGCCGGTGCCAGGTTTCAGGCGATAGAAGCCTTCCGCCGTGCGTTCGCCGGTGATGAACGCGTGATCGCGCTCGTCAATGTCTGACGTGATCAGCTTCGCACTCTCCGCATCGGTGCGCGCCAGCACGAGGGTCGGCACTCCGCAGACATCGGCCGCAAGCCGCGCCGCGATCAGATTGCGCTCATGCGCCGCGGTCGGTATCAGCACCTTGCCGCCCATGTGGCCGCATTTCTTTTCCGATGCGAGCTGGTCCTCGAAGTGGACGCCGGCCGCACCCGCCTCGATATAGGCCTTCATGATTTCGAACGCGTTGAGCGGTCCGCCGAAACCCGCTTCAGCGTCAGCCACGATCGGCACGAACCAGTCGATCGTCGCCCCGCCCTCGGCGTGCTCGATCTGGTCGGCGCGCTGGAAGGTGCGGTTAATGCGGCGGCAGAGTTCAGGACCGGCGTTGGCTGGATAGAGGCTCTGGTCCGGATACATCGCGCCGGCGGTGTTGGCGTCGGCGGCGACCTGCCAGCCGGAGAGATAGATCGCGGGCAAACCGGCTCGCGCCTGCTGCATCGCCTGATTGCCGGTAACGGCGCCGAGCGAATTCACATAAGGCATTTCGTTGAGTTGTTTCCACAGCCGGTTCGCGCCTCTCTCGGCCAGCGTATACATGATCTCGACCGAGCCGCGCAGCCGCTCAACCTCCGCCGGGCCGTAGGGACGGCTGATCCCCTCAAACCGGCCCTCGAGGGCGGGAACGAGCTGCTCAAAGGTCCTGGCCATTTTTATCTCCGACACCACATTTATGACATTGCATCGCAATCGGCACTGCAATCGTGGCCCGTAAGATAACGCTCAACGAAGCAATTAGTATAGGGAGCTTGATCTTAAATGGTGATTTCATGTAACATACTATACTTGTAGATACGTTATATTGTAATAATTGTTACAATCGAGCGCAAACAAGGATGGCCCCTGATCCCGGCAAAAAACTCTTCGTCGGTCCGCGATTCCGGCGCATCCGCCAACAGCTCGGGTTGTCGCAGACCCAGCTTGCGGAGGGGCTCGGCATTTCCCCGAGTTACGTCAACCTGATCGAGCGCAACCAGCGCCCCGTCACCGCGCAAATCCTTCTTCGCCTCGCGGAGGCCTACGATCTCGACCTGCGTGACCTCGCCACCGCCGATGAAGACCGTTTCTTCGCCGAGTTGAACGAGGTCTTTTCCGATCCGCTGTTTCGACAGATCGACATTCCCAAGCAGGAATTGCGAGATCTCGCGGAGCTGTGCCCCGGCGTGACCCATGCGCTGCAACGCCTCTATGCCGCCTATACCGAAGCGAGGCGCGGTGAAACGCTGGCGGCGGCGCAGTTCGCCGGCCGTGACGAAAACGCGGGCGGACGCTTCGAGGCCAATCCGATCGAGCGGGTTCGCGATCTGATCGAAGCGAACCGCAACTACTTTCCCGAACTTGAACAGGCCGCGGAAATATTGCGCGACGAGATCACCGTTCCCGCACAGGACTTGTTCGCGGCGCTCAGCACGCGATTGCGCGAAAAGCATTCGATTCAGACTCGCATCATGCCGGTGGATGTCATGCGCGAAACCTTGCGCCGCTTCGACCGCCACCGCCGCCAGCTCCTGATCTCCGAGCTGGTGGACAGCCCCGGCTGCATTTTTCAGCTTGCGTTTCAGATCGCGCTTTCAGAATGCGCGCCTGCTATCGATACGATCGTCGCACGCGCCGGCGCACTCGACGACATATCGCGCCGGCTCTATCGCATTACGCTCGCGAACTACTTCGCCGGCTGCGCGCTGATGCCCTATCAACCCTTCCTTGCCGCGGCGGAATCGCTCGGCTACGACATTCACGTACTGGCGCAGCGCTTCAACACCAGCTTCGAGCAGGTGTGCCACCGCCTGACCACGCTACAGCGGCCCAACGCGCGCGGCGTGCCGTTCTTCATGCTGCGCGTCGACAACGCCGGTAATGTCTCCAAGCGATTTTCCTCCGGCACGTTCCCGTTCTCCAAGTTCGGCGGCACCTGTCCGCTGTGGAACGTCCATTCCACGTTCGACACGCCGGACCGTCTGTTGACGCAGGTGATCGAACTGCCGGACGGCGCCCGCTACTTCTCGGTCGCACAGATGGTGCGCCGGCCGGTCGCGCCGCATCCGCTGGCGCAGCCGCGCTTTGCGATCGGGCTGGGTTGCGAAATCCGCCACGCCGCGAGGCTCGTCTATGCGGCCGGGATGGATCTGGACAAGTCCGAAGGCACGCCGATCGGTATCAACTGTCGCCTTTGCGAGCGCGAGAACTGTGCCCAGCGGGCCGAACCCCCGCTCACGCGCACGCTGATGCTGGATGAAAACACCCGGCGCATGACCAGCTTTGCGTTTTCCAATGCGCGGGAGGTTTGAGAATCCGACCTGTGAAAGACACTTAGTCCCGCTATTTCGGAAGGCGCGCAGCGGCGATCCGGCGTCAATAGAGCATGAGATGAAGACTTCCTATCTCAGCGGGGAAGCGACATGCTGGGTGAACGCTGTTTCGGGCATGCTCGGACGCGCAGCCGGATGGGGCAGGCCAATGGTCGCGAATTATTATGGGCTGGATTATTCCGACGATGGCCGGGGTTGCGGCTTGCGATGAGAGCCCCCATCTGCACCGCGCATCGCATTCTACTGTCTCACCATCACGTTCGCATTCCAGAACAGGCAAAGGCATTCCATGTCATTCTACGATTCCGCTCCGCCTGCCTTCCTGCAAACGCTTGGTGCTCTTTCCGACATTCTCAGGAAAGCCGAAGCCCATGCCAGCGCCCGGAAGATCGCCCCCGAAACGCTGCTCACCGCGCGGCTCTATCCGGATATGCTGCCGCTGACGCGTCAGATTCAGATCGCCTGCGATTTCGCGGTGAAGACCTGTGCGCGGCTGACCGGTTCAGAGATACCGAGCACGCCGGATACTGAAAAAACCTTTGACGAGTTGCAGCAGCGGATTGCCAAGGCAACGGAGTACGTCAGGAATGCAGCGCCGGATAAATTCGAGGGCGCGGAACATCGCGATGTCACTTTCCCCGCGGGTCGCGACCAGACAATGACGCTGAAGGGGCAGCAATATCTCAGCCATTTCGCATTGCCGAATTTCTATTTCCACGCGACGACCGCATACGACATCCTGCGTCACAACGGCGTCGAACTCGGCAAGCGGGATTTCATGGGCGTGAAATAAGAAGACTTGCCCGGTTGGCGTTCATTTAATGGGATCGCTTCCGGCTTCGCGCGCGCTATGAATGACCTTGAGGTGATTCTCATGGCCGTGCTTCCGCTTCCCTCGGACGACCGGCCTTCATTCGCTCCGCGAACCAGGCCCCAAGCGCCGCTATCTCGGCCGCCGACATCCGCAAGCCGAGCTTGGAGCGCCGCCAGATGACATCCTCCGCTGTGCATGCCCATTCGTCGGACATAAGGTAGCGGACCTCGCGTTCAGTGAGCGTGGCTCCGAAGTCCCGGCCGAGATCCGTCATCGTTTTCGCCGCGCCCAGCATCTTGACCGCGCGGGTGCCATAGGCGTGCGCGAGACGGCTCGCGTGTGCCTCGGTCAGAAAGGGATAGCTGCGCAGCAGATCCGCCGTCAGCGCCGCGACCGCCGACACCTTCATGTCGCCGCCGGGCAGCGCCGCCTTCGCCGTCCAGCCCTGGCGCGCCTTTGTTCCCCTCAGATAGGGCGACAGTTTCTCCAGCGCCTCTTCGGCCAGCCGGCGATAGGTCGTGATCTTACCGCCGTAGACCGACAGCAGCGGCACGCCGCCGGGCGTATCGAGTTCGAAGACGTATTCGCGGGTGGCGGCCTTGGCTTCGCTGGCGCCATCATCGTAGAGCGGCCGCACACCGGCAAAGGACCAGACCACATCCTGCGGCGCGACCTGTTTCGCCAGATACTCGCTGACCGACGCGCAGAGATAGGCGATTTCCTCGTCCGAGGCCTTCACCCCGGCGGGGTCCCCCTCATAGTCGCGATCCGTGGTTCCGATCAGGGTGAAGTCATCCTGATATGGAATGGCGAACACGATCCGCCCGTCACCGTTCTGGAAGATGTAAGCGCGGTCGTGATCGTAGAGTTTTCTGACCACGATATGCGACCCTTGCACCAGCCGCACCCTTGCGCGGCTGGTGACGCCCGCGCCCCGCCGCAGCACCTCTTCGACCCATGGGCCGCCCGCGTTGACCAGCACCCGCGCGCCGATCGTGCTGCGTTCGCCGCTGAGCGTATCCTTGACCGTGAGACGCCAGAGGCCGTCGGACTGGCGGGTCTCGACCGCGCACGTTCGGGTCCGGATATCCGCTCCGCGATCGGCCGCATCGCGCGCTGTCAGAATGACGAGACGGGCGTCGTCGACGACGCAGTCGGAATATTCGAAACCCTTGCTATAGCGGCCTGGGCTTAGCGGCTTGCCGACATTGTCGCGCGCAAGATCGACGGAACGCGCCGGCGGCAACAGTTTTCGACCGCCGATATGATCGTAAAGGAAAAGGCCGAGCCGCAGCAGCCAGACCGGCCTCAGTCCGGCATGGTGCGGCAGCACGAAGCGCGCCGGACGAATGATGTGAGGCGCGATCCGCCAGAGAATTTCGCGCTCGATCAGCGCCTCGCGAACCAGATGGAATTCGTAATACTCCAGATAGCGCAGCCCGCCATGCACGAGCTTGGTCGACCGCGACGACGTGCCGCTGGCGAGATCGTTCATTTCGCACAGGAAGACCGAGTTGCCTCGTCCCGCGGCATCGCGCGCGATCCCGCACCCGTTGATGCCGCCGCCGATGACAGCGAGGTCGAAAACCTGGCCCACGGGCGCGCCCTCTACATCGTCCCTATAGCGTTTTCGAGCGAAGTGGATACCGGTTCGCGTGGACGCGTCAAAATAAATCTTCAGCTTCGCTTCCGATTAAAGCGGAAGCGAAGCTGAAATGCGATATGAGCGTCGTCGAACCGGGGCGCGGCCGACGATCATCCCGATGCGAGGAGGGCGATATTCGCAGCGACAGCACCCAAGACCCGCAGAACATGTCATGGTGCTGATATTGGACGAAGCCGTCAACGCAGTTTCCTGCGCCAGCCGATGTCCACGTCAAAAGGGAAGTTTAGGTAAAGCGCGCCGAAGGGATTTCACAAACTCGGGACAGGTGGATTTTTTCGACGACGCACGGTTTTTTGCCGCGCGCTCCGCTTCACGGGCGCTACGAAACAGCTTGCCGTCGAGGCAGCTGAACCGCTGCGAGGCCGAAAAGAACCGGAACCCGGCGCGATCACGCACCACGATGCCGGCGGATTCAGAACCGACTTCGATAATATAGGTCTTCGACATGTCCACTCGCATTTTTCCGGCCCGAAGGGCCGCGCCGATAACGGGCAAGGGCGGGAAGCGTTCCCTGTCGCACCGACAAGATATGGACATGGGTTTGACGTTCGCAACTAGAATCGGTCGAGATTCGGCGCCGGTCGAATCGACAAATGGCGGGCGGACGGCGGAAACCGTTCCGGTTCAGCGATCGGGTCTTGCCGGAAGGCCGGCTATGCCGTAGCCGGCCGGCCATCCTGCGGGATTTCCCGGGGGCGGCCATTATCGTCGATGGAGACGTAGGTGAATTTGCCGTCCGTGACGAGGATGAACAGCTTCTCCTTGCGGCGCATCACCCAGGCTTCCAGATGCACCGTGATCGAGGTCCTGCCGATGCGAACCAGTGTGGCGTGGACGGAAACGAGATCGCCGACGAAGACCGGCTTGCGGAAATTCATGGCGTCGATTGCAACCGTCACGGTGCGGGACTTTGCGAGCTTGGAGGCGAAGACGCCGCCGCCGATGTCCATCTGACTTAGCAGCCAGCCACCGAAAATGTCACCATTCTGATTGGTGTCGGCGGGCATTGCCAGCGTGCGCGTGCAAAGTTCGCCGAGCGGCGCGGCGTCAGCGTTCGGGAGCGTGTGAACGGCTGTCGGGTCGGTCATGCTGTCTGTCATTCGTTGGCTTGAAACAACGTCACGCGTCGTCTTATTTGAATGTTTCCCAGCCGTCATCCGGTGCAAAGCGAGCGCCGAATCTCTCCGCGAGCCCGCGCAAATTGGCGGCGACATTCTGTGGGCCACGGGTGCGCGCATATTTCAGCGGACCGCCGCGGAACGGAGCGTAGCCGGTGCCGAAGATCATCGCGCCGTCGACAAGGTCGGGATCATCGACGATACCTTCGCGCAAGCATGCGACGCAGACGTTCGATATCGGCAGCATCAGGCGGTCGATCATTCCCGGCTCAACCTGTAAATTCCCGGCATCGCCCTTTTCGGCCTTACCATCGCGCCAGTTGTAAAAGCCCTTGCCGGTCTTGCGGCCGAGTTCGCCCTTTGCAACCTTCTCACGCAGCCAGTCCGGCGGTTGCGGAAGGGCGTCGCCGAACTTCGCGCGCAGCTCGTCGCCGACGGCGAGGCAGATGTCCAGCCCCACTTGATCGGCAAGCTCGATCGGTCCCATCGGCATGCCGAATTTCTCCGCGGCCGCATCGATCACCATCTTGTCGATCTTCTCGTCGAGCATGACCATGGCTTCGAGCATATACGGCGTCAGCGTGCGGTTGACGAGAAAGCCCGACGAGCTCTGCACCGGCAGCGGCAGCCGGTCTATTGCCCCGACGAACGCCATGGCCTGTTTCAGCACCTGCGGGTCGGCGGCATCGTGGCTGACCACCTCGACCAGTTGCAGCCGCGAGACCGGATTGAAGAAATGCAGGCCCACCAGACGCTCAGGGCGTTGCAACGTGGTGCGCAGCTCCTGCAGCGGAATGCTCGATGTGTTGGTGGCGAGGATCGCGCCCGGCTTCATCCTTGGCTCGATGGCGGCATAGACTTTCTGCTTCAGTTCGAGATTCTCGGACACCGCCTCGATGATAAGATCGGCCTGGCGCACGCCTTCGCCGTTCAGGTCGGGTATCAAGCGGTCGAGTCGGTCGCGGATCTCCGTGCGCTTGCGGACGATCTTGCTGTAAAGGCCGGCCGCACGCTTGATCGCGGCGGCAATCGGCTCCGGCTTCATGTCCGCAAGGGTGACGCGGATGCCCTGATGCGCGCACCATGCGGCGATGTCGCCGCCCATGGCGCCGGCGCCGATGACGTGCAGATGCTTCGCCACGTTGTCGCCGGCCGCGAGTTTCTTCATCTGTTCGCGGAGGAAGAACACCCGGATCAGGTTCTGCGCCGTGGAAGTCACCATCAACTCGGCGAAGGAACGCTTCTCGGCCGCCAGCATCGCGGCCTTGCTGCCGCCGTGTTTCTCCCAGAGATCGATCAGCGCATAGGGGGCCGGATAATGCTCCAGCGGCGCAGCCTTCGCAGCCTCCTGACGCATCCGCTTGCCGAGAAAGCCGCGAACGGGACCGAGGTTCAAAAGCCCATTGAGCACGCTTGGCCGGCCACGCTTCAGCCGGCCGGCCATCACATCCTTCACCGCGTTGCGGACGTGGCGCTCCTGCGTCACGGCATCGACAAGCCCGAGCGACTTCGCTTTCCGCGCGTCGATGGTCTTGCCGGTCAGCATCAGCGTCATCGCCTGCATCGGATTGACCAGCCTGGTGAAGCGCGCAGTTCCGCCGAGGCCAGGATGCAGGCCGAGCATCACTTCGGGAAAACCGAACCTCGCATTGTCGATGGCGATCCGGGTCCGGCACGCGAGCGCCACCTCGAGCCCGCCGCCGAGGCAGAAGCCGTGGATCACGGCGACGCTCGGGATCTTCAGCGCCTCGAGCCGGTCGATGATGCCGTGCGCGCGACCGATCGTCGTTTCGACCTCGCCAGGATCGGCGGCGCCGCGGAATTCGTTGACATCAGCCCCGGCAATGAAGCCGGACATCTTAGCAGAGCGGATCACGATGCCCGCGGGAAGTTGGTTCTCCAGCACGGTCAGGATCGCGGAGAACTCTTCCATTACTTCCGACGACAGCGTGTTGGCGCTGGAATCGTCGCGGTCAAACAGAACCCAGGCCACGCCGTCGCTGTCGCGGGTCAGCTTGAAGTTGCGATAGGGGCCGCTGGCGTCGGGTTTTGGCCCCAGCTCCAGCACGCGATCCTTGAGAACGTCCAATACCTTTGAATTCATGACGCCCTCACACCATCTCGACCAGCATGGCGCCGCCTAACCCACCGCCGATGCATTCGGTGGCAATCCCGCGCCTCGTACCGAGCCGCTTCATGGCATTGACAAGGTGCAACATGATGCGGTTGCCCGAGGTGCCGACGGGATGACCGAGGCTGATCGCACCGCCGTCGACATTGAGTCTGGTTCGGTCGATCCTGCCGGCGGCGTCCTCGAGCCCGAGCACTTCGCGGCAAAACTTCTCGTCTTCCCATGCGGCGAGGCAGCCGAGCACCTGCGTCGCGAACGCTTCGTTAAGCTCCCAGGTCTCGATGTCGTGCAGCGACAGCTTGTTGCGCTTCAATAGTTCGGTCGCCGACAGCACCGGCCCCAGTCCCATGACAGAGGGATCAAGCGCCGACCACTGGCTGTCGATGATCATCGCCTTCGGCTTCAGGCCGTGTTTGATGACGGCATCCTCTGATGCGAGAATGGTCCAGCAGGCGCCGTCGGTGATCTGCGAGGAGTTGCCCGCAGTAACCTGGCCCCACGGCCGCTCGAACACCGGCTTCAGCTTGGCCAGCGACTCCATCGATGAGTCGGGACGCACGCCGTCGTCGTGATCGTAGAATTTGCCGTCGCGCGCGAAAGCGGTCTCCAATTCGCCCTTCAGCCAGCCTTCGGTTTGCGCCTTCGCAAGACGCTTGTGGCTCTCGACGGCGTAGGCGTCGGACTGCTCGCGCGTGATCCCGAAAAGATGGCCGACCACTTCGGCGGTCTGGCCCATGTTGAGTTCGGTGATCGGATCGGTCAGCCCGCGCTCAAGCCCGATGACCGGCTTGAAGTAGGGTGGGCGCGCTTTGGCGATCGCCTTGATCTTCTCGACAATGCCCTTGGCGCCGGCGACGCCTGCGAACCAGCGCACGCCCTGCTGCGGCCACACCAGCGGCGCATGGCTCAGCGCCTCCGCGCCGCCGGTCAGAATCAGGTTGGCGTCGCCATCGCGGATGTAGCGGAAGCCGGTGTCCATCGACTGCATGCCGGAGCCGCAGTTGATCTGCACCGTGAACGCCACCATCGCCTCGCCCATGCCGAGCCGCAATGCGGCGACGCGAGCCGGGTTCATCTCGTCGGCGATGACGTTGACGCAGCCGAGGATAACCTGATCGAACGCGTCGGGCGCGAACGGCTGCCGCGCCAGCAACGGCCGGCCGCATTGCACCGCCAGATCGACCGGCGTGAACGGTCCCGGACCGCCGCGCGCTTTCAGGAACGGCGTGCGGCTGCCGTCGATGATATAGACCGGGCGCGCCATCAGCCTGCCGCCCCCGTCTCGGCCGGCTCCTGCACGTCGGTCCGCTCCTGCGCGACCTGCACGCCGACGGGCTTCTTCCGAGGCGACAGCGCTTCCGCCGCGAAATCGTCAACCTCGACGATCCTGGCCGCTGCCTCTTGCGCCGCCTTGTACTGCTCGGCTTCGGCCGGGTTGATGACGCGCTGCTTGACGGCCGCATCCGCATCGCGCAGGCGCGCCGCGCGCATCCGCTTGAACACGTCCGCGGCGGCGGTCACCAGCAGGAACGCCTTTTCCAGCCGGGCCGGCCCGCCGTCATCATCGACATGCGACAGCCCCTGCGTCAGACGATCTCGCGCCACGGAAGGCTCCAGCACCAGTTGCGCGCAGGCGTGGACGACCCTGTCGCTCGGTCCGCGCGCCTGCGCGCCGAGCGGCTGGATCATGAATTTGAGCATGATCGCGACAACGCGGTTCGGAAGGTTGGCCAGGATATCCGCAAACCGCTGCTCGATGGTGCGGAAACCGCTCGCCATGCACCATTCGACGAGGGGCAGGTCGGCCTCCTGACGGCCCTCTTCCTGCCAACGTTTGAGTACGGCTGACAAGAGATACATTTCGGAAAGAATGTCGCCGAACCGCGCGGACAGCATCTCCTTGCGCTTCAACTTGCCGCCGAGCGTCAGGAGCGCCATGTCGGCGCATAACGCGAACGCCGCCGAATAGCGCGAGAGTTGGCGGTAGAAGCCGGTTACCGCGCCGGCATCCTCCGGCGCCGGCGCGAACACCCCGCCGCTCCAATTGCGGCCCCAGGCGCGGAACAAAGTCTTGAAGCTGTGGACGATGTGATCCCAGAACGTCTTGTCAAAGGCATCCAGGCCTCGGGCCTTGTCGGTGTCGCCGAGCGCATTCATTTCCTGCAGCAGATAGGGATGCGCCCGGACCGCGCCCTGTCCGAAGATGATGAGATTGCGCGTCAGGATGTTGGCGCCCTCCACCGTGATCGCGACCGGTACCCCCCGATAAAGATTACCAAGGTAATTTTGAGGTCCGTCGATCACCGCCTTGCCGCCGTGAATGTCCATCGCGTCATCGATCACGGTACGCAGCCGCTCGGTGGCATGCAGTTTCATGATGCCGGAGATGACTGCGGGATGATGACCCTCGTTGAGCGCGGCGCAAGTCAGCCGCCGCGCCGCGTCGATCAGATAGGCCGTGGCGGCGATCCGCGCCAGCGGCTCCTGGATGCCCTCGAACTTGCCGATCGGAATGCCGAATTGTTCGCGGATGCATGCGTAAGCGCCGGTCGTCCGCGCGGCAAACGCCGCGCCTGCGGCCGACAACGAGGGCAGCGAGATGCCGCGCCCGGCGGCCAGCGCCGTCATGAGCATCTTCCAGCCCTGACCCAGACGCTCCTTGCCGCCGATGACGTAGTCGAGCGGAACGAAGACATCCTTGCCCCATGTCGGGCCGTTCTGAAACACCTGCATCGCGGGAAGATGGCGACGGCCGATCGAGACTCCAGGCAGGTCGGTCGGGACCAGCGCCACGGTGATGCCGAGGTCCTCCTGCGAGCCGACCAGATGATCCGGATCAAGGGCTTTGAAGGCGAGGCCGAGCAGTGTGGCGACCGGGCCAAGCGTGATGTACCGCTTGTGCCAGTTCAGCCTGATCCCAATGACTTCGCGACCCTCGAACATGCCTTTGCAGATGATGCCGCTGTCGGTCATCGCCGCCGCGTCGGAGCCGGCTTCCGGGCTGGTGAGGCCGAAGCACGGAACGTCGCGGCCGTCCGCCAGATGCGGCAGCCATTTGGCCTGTTGATCCCTGGTGCCGAAGCGCATCAGCAATTCGCCGGGGCCGAGCGAATTCGGCACCATCACCGTGACCGCAGCGACCAGCGAGCGCGATGAAATCTTCCGCACCACTTCCGAATGCGCATAAGGCGAGAAGCCCAATCCGCCATGCTCGGTCGGAATGATCATGCCGAAGAATTTTTTCTGCTTGATGAAATCCCAGACCTCCGGCGGTAGATCGCGCCATTCCCAGTTGATTTTCCAATCGTCGAGCATGGCGCACAGTTCGTCTACGGGCCCGTCGAGGAATGCCTGCTCGTCTGCTGTCAAAGTCGCCGGCGGAGTGTCCAGGAGCTTCGCCCACTCCGGATCGCCGGTGAACAGGTCGGCATCCCACCAAACGTCTCCGGCTTCCAGCGCCTCGCGCTCGGTATCGGACATCGAGGGCAACACACGGCGCGCCCAGGAGAAGATCAGCTTGGAGATCACGTCACGGCGAAAACTCATCGCAATGTCCTCTTGTTCGGGTAATCGACGCCGTCGATCCGGTTCGGGATTGCTACAGGCAATGATCCTACACCTATAAGGGGAATATCTTTAGAATAGGGAAAGGCCAGCTCATTTCATGTTTCATCGTTGAAAATTAAACGAAAAAGCGCGGCCGGAACCCGAGGGCGAACGCAAGGTTTGGTTGCGAGACATCATTTACTCGCGTTTATTGGTAAAATTTTAATCCAGCCGTTCGAAGATACCGCAGATTGGAACGGTTCATGTGTACCGCGGGGCTTTCCCGCCACTCCGCTGCGCATCAAAGCACAACGTCCTGACCTCTACTACAGAAGACCAAGACCAGCCTCGATCGAGAACGGTTGATCGGCGAAGAGTTTCACCTGCATCGGAAGGATCCGAAAATGAAGGCGAAGATAAGCGTTATACTGCCTGCGATCGTCTCCGCGCTCGTCATGATAGGCGCGCTTTCCGCGGGTATCGCAGCCTATCAAGCGTATGAACAGCGACAGCAATCTGAAGCCTTCCTGGAAGTGAACCACATCTCGCAATTGCTGTTGCGAAGCGCGGGACAATGGGCGGTGGAGCGCGGATTGACGAACGCGCCGCTGAAGTCGCCCGACGCCCTGCCGGCGGAGCGCCGCCCTCGGATCGTTGAAACACGGCAAGCAGCCGATCGCGCATTTTCGGAGGCCGCTCAACTGCTTCACGAAAATCCGGCGATGAAATCTGCGCAATCGCAGGTCTCGGAGGCCGAGAATGCTCTTCAGGCGTTCGTCGGCTTTCGCACGCGTCTCGACGAGAATCTTCCCAAGCGGGGAGCGGATCGGAACCCGGAGATTGTGGAGAGCTTCGCGCCGACCATCACCAAGCTGATCGATGTCTCGGGCAACAGGCTACGGCTCACATTGGAAACGCTGACCCGTCCGCCGACAGCGGCTCTGACGCAACTGGTCAGCTTGCGTCATCTGACGGCGCAGATGGCGGAGAACGCCGGAAGGGAGCGCGCGCTCTTCGGCGGGATTGTCAGCTCCCGCGCCAAGATTTCCACGAGTGGCTTGCGGACCATCGCTCGTTTCCGCGGAAATGTTGAATTGGCATGGGAAACCATCTCACCGGCCCGGATGCGCGCCGACTTGCCAAGAAAAGTTGCAGACGCGATCTCGGCTGTCGAGAAGGATTATTTCCAACTCTACGGCCAGACCCGCGACGCCGTGCTCGCGGCGGCCGAGACAGGTGAATACAAGATCACCGGCAATGATTATGTCGCGCAGGCGACGACCGCGATCAATTCGATACTTCGGCTGGCCAATGCGGTCGGCGAGGCAGCCGATCAGGAGGCGGCCAGGGAGGCAGCCAACAGCACATCTAAACTGCTCGTCGCCGGACTGATATTGCTGGGCTGTATTGCTCTCGCTTTTATCAGCTTCTGGATAGCGTTTTCGCGGATCCTGCGGCCGTTGGCGGCGCTGACGACGGCGATGGGCGAACTTGCAAAAGGCAATTTCGCCGTCGTTCTGCCCGGGCTCGAGCGCAAGGACGAAATGGGCGACATGGCGCGGGCGGTCGAAACCTTCAAGGTCAAGGCCGAGCAGAAGGCGCGCGATGAAGCGGAAGCGAAGATGCAGCAGGATCAGCTTGCGGCGCAGGAGCGCAAAGCGGAAATGCACCGGCTTGCCGACAGTTTCGAAGCGGCGGTCGGCGCGGTGATCCAGACCGTATCCTCGGCGGCGACCCAGCTCGAGGATTCGGCGACCGCTTTGACCCAGACGGCCGAGCAGACCCATCAGTTGTCATCGGCTGTGGCGGCGGCCTCCGAGGAGGCGACGGTCAACGTTCAGTCTGTGGCCTCCGCAAGCGAAGAGATGGCGGCCTCGGTGAACGAAATTAGCCGGCAAGTGCAGGAAGCCTCGAAGATCGCGAACGATGCGGCGCAGAAGGCTGACAGCGCCGACAAGCGAATCAATTCGCTGTCGCAGGCATCCGCGAAGATCGGAGACGTGGTTGAGCTTATCAATACGATTGCCAGCCAGACCAATCTCCTGGCACTCAATGCGACGATCGAAGCCGCTCGCGCAGGTGAAGCCGGCCGGGGGTTTGCCGTCGTAGCGTCCGAGGTTAAGGCGTTGGCCGAGCAGACCGCGAAGGCCACCGCCGAAATCGGTCAGCAGATTACAAGCATCCAGTCGGCGACTGACGACTCTGTCGATAACGTGAAGGAAATCGGTCTCGTCATCGGCAAGATCGCGGAGATCTCCGCCACGATCGCTTCGGCAGTGGAGGAGCAAGCGTCCGCAACTCAGGAGATATCGCGCAACGTCCAGCAGGCTGCGGCTGGAACCTCAGAAGTGTCCTCCAATATTATCGAGGTCAGCAACGGAGCTTCCGTGACAGGTAGCGCCTCTACGCAGGCCCTCGCGGCGGCGAAGTCGCTGTCCGGGGATACCGGCCGTCTCAAGCAGGAGGTCGAAAAATTTCTTGCAACGGTCAGAGCCGCCTAGTGGCATTCGGTCTTCTCGATCGATAGCCGCCTCCGGGCTGGAGCGTGAATCATGAGCGGATCGTCTCCTCGACCCGCTCATGAACTTTTCTTCTGGGACTCTTTATCTGAATCTGACTGAAGGCGGAACGGTACATGCCTTTCCGTCGCAGGAACCCTTCAGCGCATTGCACGTTATGATGCAGTCTGACGTGAAGGAGAAAGACTTATGGGTTCCACCACCGACAAGATCAAGGGTACCGCCAACGAAGCAATCGGCAAGGCCAAGCAGGGTATCGGCGAAGCAATCGGTTCGGAGAAACTTCAGGGTGAAGGCGCGATTCAGGAATTAAAGGGCAAGGGCCAGAACGCGCTTGGCGATGCCAAGGAAGCGACCAAGGACGCCGCTGACAAAGCAGCCGCCGCGATCAACAAGAAACTCTGATATAATAATACGTCGCGTTTTGACGTGAGTGTACCGGCCCTTGGTGGGCCGGTTTTTCAATGCGGCGAGTTAATCCCTGACCGTCGAGCAGCGGCGCGCCGAGCTTCCTGTGCAACGGGGAGATTGGTCCGCATGTCGAAGGAGCTAAAAGGACTTTGCATCCGCGATCTATCTCTCTATTTCGGTTCACGCGCGGGTTTCGCGACGCGATGCGGGCTGCTAAACCCGTCTCATGCTCAAGGTCGTCGCTTTGTATCAATTCACGCCGCTGCCGGATTTTCGCGAGTTGTGCGAACCGTTGCGCGCGCTGTGCGGCCGGTGGTCCATCAAGGGTTCGATCCTGCTCGCTGCCGAGGGCGTCAACGGCACCGTCGCCGGAATGCCCGACGCAATCGATGGGCTGGTGTCGGAACTACACACCGGCTCGTTGTTCTCTGGTCGGCTGAATAATCTGGAGCTGAGATTCTCGCGCGCCTCGACGATGCCGTT
Source organism: Nitrobacter sp. Nb-311A (assembly GCF_000152905.1). Lineage (GTDB taxonomy): Bacteria > Pseudomonadota > Alphaproteobacteria > Rhizobiales > Xanthobacteraceae > Nitrobacter. Next base: position 84,628 of record NZ_AAMY01000008.1, on the reverse strand, counting down.
CGCACGGATGAAGGTCCGGCTCAAAAAAGAAATCGTGACGCTGGGCGACCCTGCGACCGATCCGACCCGTGCGGTCGGCGTCTACGTGGACCCCAGGGACTGGAATGAACTGATCGCCGCGCCCGACACATTTCTGATCGATGTTCGCAACGCCTTCGAGGTGGCGATGGGCAGCTTCGAAGGTGCGGTCGATCCGCAACTTGACCGTTTCGGAAAATTCAAGGATTTCGCCGCGCAAAAACTCGATCCTCGCCAGCATCGCAGGATCGCGATGTTTTGCACGGGCGGGATTCGTTGCGAGAAGGCAAGCTCGTATCTGCTGTCGCGCGGATTCGGGGAAATCTATCATCTCAAGGGCGGCATCCTGAAATATCTCGAGGAGATTCCTGAAAGCGAGAGCCGCTGGCGCGGCGAGTGTTTCGTGTTCGATGACCGAATCGCCCTCGGCCACGGGCTGAAGGAATCCCAACACGCGGTCCGGCTGATGGACGGAGCGCCCCGCGATGAGTGACGAGACTTTCGCCGATCGCATCGCCGCGCTGGAGATGCGCGCAACGTATCAGGAGGACACCATCGAGGCCCTGAATCAGGTCGTCACCGCGCAGTGGAAGCAGATCGACGCGCTGATGCGACAGATCGCCGAATTCGGCGAGCGCTTGCGGGAGGCGGAAGCCGGGCGGCCAGTGTCGGCCAGCGAGCCGCCGCCGCATTATTGAGATGGGCGTAACCCGTTTTCTCCGCATCGCCGTTGATCGGCAGCCGCTCTGGGCTTATCAGGAAGCGCGACACCGCGCGTCCCTGCCGCGGTCGTTGCTCACGCACCGTTCACTAGAGCATGATCCCGAAAAGTGGAAACCGGTTTCGGAAAAGATCATGCTCAAACAAAAAGATCAGCGATGAGTCTGATTCAACGCGGTTGAAACGGGCTCTAGGACAAGCGCGAACGCCGGAAAGGATCGCATGAGCGCGGAAGTCTCGATTGGGGACGCAGAGGCCGCCCGGCTTACGCCGCACCCGCTCCGAACCGCGATTCTTGGCGAGCTCCATGCGCGGCCCTTCACGCCGCTGACTGTCCCCGCCCGCATCCTGCATTTCGCGTTCGACACGGCCGGCGAGCGAGCGCAAGCGGATCGTGTCAACCTGGCGAAATTCTGCTCGGCGCGCGGGCTGCCCGTCCCGACCTTCTCTGAAAGGCACTACCGCGTGGCCTTCGGCACCACGGCGCTGCGGTGGGAGCAGCATTCCGAATTCACGACCTACACCTGGGAATTGCACTCTCCCGCCGATGGCATTCCGTTTCACCCGCCCGCCGCCGCGCTGGCTGCCCCGATGCAACTTGTGCCGCAACCCGGACCGTTGCTTGTTGCGATCGACATGCATGTGCTCGCCGACGGCCCCGCCACCCAGCCCCCGGAGCGGCTGTTCGAGCGGACCAGCCTGGCGCTTGCCGAAAACAGCGACGGTGCGGCGATCTACGCCACGGACTTCCAGCCCGATCCCTCCGGCTTCGTGCGGATTCTGATAGTCGACCGCAAGCTCAATCCCGACCGCGCCGGCGCACTGGCGCAACGCGTGATCGAAATCGAGACCTATCGCACGCTCGCTTTGCTCGGCTTGCCCGAGGCGCAGCGGCTCGCGCCTTCCATCAGCGCGGTCGAGCAGCGCCTCGCGGAAGTGACCGACAAGATGCGTAATAACGGCAATCTCGCGGACAACCGCCACCTGCTCGACGAACTGACGGCGCTGGCTGCTGAGGTCGAGGCCGGCGCGGCGGCCAGCGTGTTTCGTTTCGGCGCCAGCCGCGCCTATTACGAGATCGTGCAGCAGCGGCTGACCACTATCGGCGAGCGCAAGGTGTCCGGGCTGCCGACATGGACGTCGTTCCTGGCGCGGCGAATGGCGCCGGCGATGCGAACCTGCGTCACCACCGAGGCGCGTCAGGAAAACCTGTCGTTCAAGCTGTCGCGAGCGGCAAACCTGCTGCGCACGCGGGTCGATGTCGAACTCGAACAGCAAAATCAGGAACTGCTGAAATCGATGAACGCCCGCACCCGGATGCAGCTCCGGCTGCAGACCACGGTCGAGGGGCTATCGGTTGCGGCCATCACCTATTATGTCGTCAGCCTGTTCGGCTACCTTGCCAAGGCGCTCCATGAGTCCGGGATGGTCGCGATCGAGCCGGGTTACCTGACCGCGGGCTTCATTCCGGTAGCAGCGCTGGCGATCTGGTCTATCGTGCGCCGCATTCGCCACAAGCACATCGGCCACGACCGCTGATACTCTAAAACAAGCGGCCAGCCACGTGGTGATCTCCGCAAATCCACTCTACGCCGCTCTGCCGTCAAGCAGACATGTCAGGCGCTGACGGATGATGCGCTCCGCGCCGCTCATGACGCGGTCGATCAGCTCCTTGCAGCTTGGCACATCATGGATCAGGCCGACTGTCAGGCCGCAGCTCCAGGCTCCCGCATCCATGTCGCCCTCGATCATGACCCTGGGATAGATGCCGGCGACCTGCTCGATGATATCGTCGATCTTGAGGCTTTCGCCTTTCTCCCGTTCGATCTCCATCAGTCTCTCGACCTTGCGGTTGTTCAGCACGCGCTCGGTATTTCGTAGCGCACGCATGATCAGCCGGGTGTCGCGTTCGGAGGCCGCGACCAGCGCCTTCTTCACGTTGTCATGCACCGGCGCCTCCTTCGTCGCTATGAAGCGGGTGCCCATGTTCATGCCGTCGGCGCCGAGCGCCAGGGCGGCGACCAGGCTGCGCGCATCCGCCATGCCGCCCGAAGCCACGAACGGAATCTTGAGTTCGTCGGCGGCGCGCGGCAGCAGGATCATGTTGGGGATGTCATCCTCGCCCGGGTGGCCGCCGCACTCGAAGCCGTCGACGCTCACAGCATCGCAACCGATTTGCTCCGCTTTCAACGCGTGCCGCACCGAGGTGCATTTGTGGATCACCTTGACGCCGGCGGCCTTGAGCGCGGCCATGTGGGCTTCCGGATTGCGGCCCGCCGTTTCGACGATCCTGACGCCGCCTTCCACGATCGCCTGGATATATTCAGGGTAGGGCGGTGCGGTGAACGCGGGGAGGAACGTCAGATTCACGCCGAACGGCCTGTCTGTCATGCCGCGGCAGCGAGCAATCTCCTTTGTCAGCAATTCCGGCGTCTTCTGGGTCAGGCCGGTGATAATGCCGAGTCCGCCCGCATTCGAGACCGCCGACGCCAATTCGGCGAAGCCGACGTAATGCATGCCGCCCTGGATGATCGGATGCTGGATGCCGAACAGTTCCGTAATGGCCGTTTTCACGCAAAGCTCCCGATTCGCTGGCGGTGGCAGACGCTCCCGGCAAGCTCCCATTCTGCCGTCAATCCGACAAGCTGCATTCAGCGCGCCGGATCTACGCGGTGGCAGGTGGATCCTCCATAGGGGGATCACTTGACAGGCCGCTTGAGGTCGGTTTCATTTGCTTTCATAGACCATTCCGTGGCCTGCCTGTCGCAATGAGGCAGCCTATGTTGCTGATCGTGACGCCGCTTTGAAACAGCACCTGCGGCTTTCTCCGCGCCGGATTTTATGGCGCGGGCCGGGATAATGAGCGCCGCAAGAAAACCGGCAGCGATCAAAATCGAGACAAGAACTCAAGACATGGCTGATGCAGAAGAGGAAACGATGGAGCAACGCCGTGCTCCCCACATTTCCGCCGAGTCCGGCCCCGACACGAATCCGATCGGGGTCGTGGCCTATGATGATGGCCTTGTCAGAGATGCTCTCATGGCCCAATGCGCGGCCGACCTGGCCACCTCAGGCTACAGGCTCGGAGGCATCGTCCAATCAAATCCGCACCGGGAAGGCCGGCGGCGATGCGATATGTATGTCAAGGATCTGCTGGGCGGCGATGAAGTCAAGATCTCGCAGGACCGCGGCAACGAGGCGAGGGGATGCCGGCTCGACCAGGATGCGTTCGCGCGCATCGACGCCTGGATCGAGCGTGCGGTGCTCGAACATGTCGATCTGCTGATCATTAACAAATTCGGCAGGGAAGAAGCCCAGGGCCGGGGACTGCGCGCGGTCATCGCCGAAGCCTTGATCGCCGATATTCCGGTTATCATCGGCGTTTCCTCGCAGAATCTCGCGGATTTCCTGGCATTTGCCGGAGATTCCGCCACGCGTCTGAGGCCTGACATCGAGACCATGACGGCCTGGTGCCGCAACGCGATCGAACGGCGCGCTCACGATCAATGCGAGCCTGGACTTCCATCGGTGGGAGCATAAGTCAAAAGCCAGATTGCAACGGATCGGCGAAGAAAGGCTGCTGGCTGGATGAGCTGGAAAAGGCTAGTCTTACAGTCCGGCGTACATCTTAGTTCTCTGGCACAAAACAGATGAAGCGACGCGATGGATGATAAGCAGATCCTCCAGAATGCAACTCGCAGTGCGGCCCAGGCGGGCATGATCACGCTTGTGTTCGAGAATTTTACCGCCCAATTGATCCGATATGTCCTCAGCGGGCACCTCCTCGATGATACGTCCCTCATGGCGCTGCGAGACAACTGCCTCCGCGATCTCAAGAATTCCACGATCACCGGCATGTCGTTGCAGGACGAGGCGGAAATCTTCAGGCAGGCCGTCGAGAACGCGGAGAAGCTACTCGACGCGGCGATCGCCAGGGGGCGGGACTTCTAGGGCCTTCCCGTTTGATCGAATCAGAAGTGGGGCTCCATGAGCCTGATTTGACGCGTTTTCTTTACGCGGACCAGTGTCCGCTCCGCTCGAAAACGCTGCTCGCATCTGCGGCCGTTTTCGGCCGCCGTCCCGATAATGGTGCGATGCAACGGCGGTTTGCCGGCCGCCTCGCTCCGCTTGCGGGAGCCAGGGGGTGCTGCGCCTTTTCCCTCGCTGTTCTGATTTCCAGCTTGGCCAGGCACGTTGACGCCATGGTTTCAAGCCCGTACAGACCGAGCCTCGGATTTGTCCAGCTCCACGACGATGTTATAAACCATGGCGTTTCCGAGCGAAGCATGTCCTCGGCTCGACCCGAGGAGAGATACCGGTTCGCGTGAAGAAAACGCGTCAAATCAAAATCATAGGGGCTGCTTCTGATTCCATTGGAAGCGGAAGGGCTCTAGTTGTTCAGTGAGGTTTCCACGATGTCGGTATCCGTTAGCAGCACGATCGAGGAGATGCAGGCGGAGCGCAACGCGCTCGAAAGCTTTGCCAATGATCGCGCCCGCGACTTTGTCGGCAGGCAGTCGGTCCTTGCTCGCGTCACCGAGCTCTGTCTTTCCCCCGCCAGAGAGCTTTCCCCCACGAAAGAAGGCGCGCCATGGGGGATCTGCATCACTGGCGATCCGGGTTCGGGCAAAAGCGCGCTATTCGGCGAGCTTCTCCGCCGCATGAAGGAAACGGATGCTTTTGTTCTCGCTCATGCCGTGGAAGCCACCCCGCGGGCTTCATCGATCGATGCCATGCTGCGCCGCTGGATTGTCGAGCTCGGCAGCGCCCTCGGCGCTGGCGATGTTGACCTCGCCGACAATATCGACCCCGAGATTGTCGAGGGGGCTTTCGCGTCGCTGCTCGTGCGGATGGCCTCGCAACGGCGCGTCATTATCCTGATCGACGCGATCGATCAGTTCAAGAAGACCTCGCGGGGGAAGTTTACGACCTGGCTGCCGCGGCTCTGGCCGATCAATGCGCGCCTGGTCGCCACCGGCCTTGCCGGAGGCGCCTCCAAGGCGCTGACCGAACGCTCGGGCGTGGAAGCGCTGACTCTCCCGCCGCTGGAGGCGCCCGAAGCGATCATTGATGCGGTGTGCAAACGCAACCAGCGCAAGCTAGCCTCCCCGGTGATTGACGCGCTGCTCGCGAAGAAGCATGCGGGCGGGTCGGCTTGGGCCAATCCGTTGTGGCTGATGGTCGCGCTCGAGGAACTCGCGCTGCTCGATACCAGTGATTTTGCCGATATGCAGCGCGAATATGCTGGCCCTCCGGAGGAGCGCCTGCAGAACGCGATGCTGGACGCCGTCGGTGCAATGCCTACGGACATCCTGCTCCTCTATCGCGCGACATTCGATAGCGCGGCCGCGCTGCTAGGTCCGGCGACCGCGGCTGCGTTTATCGGTCTGCTTTCGGCAGGCCGGACGGGATGGCGCGAGAGTGACTTTCGTCAATTGTTGCCTCAGGTCAGCGGCGAAGCCTGGGACCAGAAGCGTTTCGCTGCGCTGCGCAATTCGTTCCGAAGCCAAATCCAGCAGCATGGCGATCTTGCGCAACTGGATTTCAACCACGCCCAGGCGCGGGCCGCCGCGCGCTCGCGCCTTGCCGCGCTGCGCGTTTCGAATCCCGAACTGCACCTGCTGATCGCAGATCACCTTCTGACGCTTGCGCCCGATGACCCGCTGCGGGCGACTGAAACCATGGTTCATCTTCTGGCAAGCAACGACAAGGTCCGCGCGGCTCGCTACTATGGCGATCCATCGCTTAGTGAAAAGGAGCTGCGGGGCGCCACGCACGCGCTCGCTGATGCGATCATCTCGCCGGCGACCGGCACTCCGGCGAACGCGGCCCGAGAGATATGTCGTTTGCTGGAGAACCCCGATAATTCTGTCCGCGCAGGCGTGGCCGAGCGGTTGCTTGTCAATTTTGACGATGTCGCGGGCCGGCACATTCCTTCCGATGTTCGCCTGATTGTCTTGAATGCTATCGAACAAACGTTCCAGCAACTGCTGCGCGCCGAATCCGACAACGCCGGCTGGCAGCGCAATCTGTCGGTCGCGCACGATCGTGTCGGCGACGTGCTGGTGGCGCAGGGCAAACTGCCTGAAGCGCTGAAGCCCTTCCGTGATGGATTGGCGATTCGAGAGCAATTGACGAACGCGCATCCCGACAATGCCGGGTTGCAGCACGATTTGTCGATCTCGCACGAGAAGATTGGCGACCTGCTTGCGGCGCAAGGCAAACTGGACGAGGCGCTGGAGTCAATCCGCAAGCAGCTTGCCATTGTCGAGCGGCTGGCGAACGGCGCCCCGGGCGACGCCGACCTGCAGAGCGAGCTGTCGCTGTGTTACGAGAAGATCGGTGAAGGGCTGATGGCGCAGGGCAATCTCCCGGAGGCCCTGGGAGCGTTCCAAAGCCAGCTCGAAATCACCGAGCGGCTGGCGCGCGGCGCCGACACAGACGACAATAAATGGCAGCGCGACCGGACGCTCGCTTACGACCGCGTGGGCGACGTGCTGTTGGCGCAGGGGAAGCTGCCGGAGTCTCTTGAATTCTTCCGCAACGGGCTCACGATCAAAGAGCGGGTCGCCAAGGCTCATCCCGATAACACGAGCTGGCAGCGCAGTCTGTCAATCTCTCATGATCGTATCGGAGACGTGCTGGTGGCGCAGGGCAAGCTAGCCGACGCGTTGAAATCTTTCCGCACAGGGCTTGAGATCGCCCAGCAGCTGGTGCGCACCGAGCCCGAAAATGTCGGGTGGCAACGTGATCTGTCGGTGTCGCATGCCAAGATCGGCGACGTGCATGTGGCGCAGAGCAGTCTGTCCGACGCGTTGAAATCCTTCCATGAAGGTCTGACGATCAGGCAACGTCTGGCAAATGCCGACCCCGACAATGTTGACTGGCAGCGCGGTCTGGCGGTGTCCTACGATCGCATCGGCGACGTGCTGATGGCTCAGGACAATATGGGCGATGCGCTGCAATCCTTCCAGGACCAGTTCGCGATTGCCGAGCGACTGGCGCGGATCGACCCGGGCAACGCCGGCTGGCAGCGCGATCTGTCCGTTTCCTATGAGAAAGTCGGCGACGTGCAGATGGCGCAGGGTAATCTGCCCGAGGCGCTGAAATCCTATCGCGCGGGCCTCGCGATCAGAGAGCGGCTGGCGCGCAACGATCCCGATAACGTCAACTGGCAGCGCAGTCTGTCGGTGTCGCACGATTGTATCGGCGACGTGCTGGAAGCACAGAGCGAACCGGATGAGGCGCTGAAATCCTTCCGCGCGGGGCTTGAGATCAGGAAACAGCTGGCGCAGCGCGATCCTGACAACATCGGCTGGCAGCGCGATCTGACGGTATCTTACGATCGTATCGGCGAAGTGCTGGAAGCGCAGGGCAATCTTGAGGAGGCCGAGAAATCCTTTCTTGAAGGACTTGCGATTATGGAGCGGCTGTCGCTTGCCGATCCCGGTAACGTCGATCTGCAGCGGGGTGTTGCCGTAAGCCAGGGGCACTTGGCGGAGATGTATCGCCGGTCCAACGATCACAACAACGCGCTGGCCGCGTTGCGGCAGGGACAAGCTGCCATGGAACGGGTTGTCATGCGCGCACCCGACAATGCCGGTTGGAAAAAAGATCTGGACTGGTTCACCGAACAGATTGCGACATTGACGGATTAATCGGTTCGCCCCGCAGATAAACGAAGATGAGTGCGCCGCGCTCCGCAGTCGTGTGCTGCGGATCGGCCGCGCGTGGTGTTTGGAGCGCCCGACGAGTTTCTGCGCCGCGTCAAGTTCGATTCGCCTGTGACACTTCGTCTCGACATTGCGCGATATTCAGATATCTGATATGCATTTGAGCGATAGCGGCGGCGCCTGCTCGGCGGCGACCGGAAAAATCAAATGCAGGGGGGAACGCAATGGCCGATTATGCGAACGCCAGCGTTGTAATCGAAACGGTGCCGCCGTCCGACATGGGTGCGGCGCTGGCGGCGGATGCCGCCAAGAAGGCCAAGTTCGGTACTATTCACCTACTCATTCGCGGTTTCTTGTGTACACCCTTTCTGGCCTATGGAGCCTGCGTGACCTTCGCCATGGTTGCAGCAGGCATACCGCTCGCGGTAGCCGGACTTGTCTTCCCGGCGGGTTACGTCACGCTGAGCTTCCTCGGCCTGGAGATGGCGACCGGCAGTTTTGCGACAATGCCGATCGGCATGTACGCCGGGACGATCACGCCAATGCAACTCGTCCGCAACTGGTTCTGGACCCTCGGCGGCAATCTGCTCGGAGGCATATTCTTCGGCTGGCTGTTGTGGTTCTCCTTAACGAAGGGCGGCGCCATCCCGCCGGACAGCATGCTCAAAGTCATCGCCCACGTTGCGGAAACCAAAGTGAGCTATGTCCATTACGGCGTAATTGGCTGGTGCGCCGCGATTGGCAAGGGCGTGCTTTGTAACTGGCTGGTGAGCCTGGGGTCTGTCATGTCCAAAGCCACGCGCAGCACCGTGGGCCGTGTGGTGCTGATGTGGATCCCGATCGGGATGTTCTTTGCGCTGGGCTTCGAGCACACCGTGGTCAATATGTGGCTCTTCCCAACCGCCATTCTCTCCGGCGCCAACGTGACCATTTACGAGTGGTGGATTTGGAATCAGGTTCCGGTCACCATCGGCAATATCCTGGGCGCGATGGTGCTCAACGGCACCCTGTGGTACTTCACGCATACCCTACAGCGGGAGTAGGCGCGACTGCGCGGCTCCGTGTCCGTGCTTTGCAATATGCGCGGGGGATAGCCTGTTCGAACAGCGATGTTGTTCGGCCGCCTATGGCCCGCGCATCCCGTTATCGACAGAAGAATTATCGGGTTGAGCCCGAAGGCGCTATCCTGAACCCTGCTTCTGCTTCATTCAGAAGCGGGGCTCTCGCGTCGAGAGTGCGCCGCCTTCCCAGCGCGTCATCGGTCAGTGATAATCTGACTAAGAGGGCGTGATCCGCGCGACCGCGTCGCCTGCGGTGCGCTGGAGTTCCTGACCCACGGCGTCGCGGCCGCCATCGACACGGGGAAGCCACCCCTGGTGGCCGCTGATATCAAGACGTCTCGCGATGAGCGCGCAGCCTGCCGCCGTGCTCCATGTCGGGGCCTATGTTGCCGCACGGACGACTTCGCCGACCGGCATTGACAGGCGCCGCAGCTTTCACGATGTCATCCGGTGGTTCGCCTGATGGTCGGGCGTATCATACAATGGAACCCATGATGACAGCCGAGACAACAGGCCGGGCCGCCTGCCTGATCGGATGGCCCGCGGCGCATTCGCGCTCGCCCCTGATCCATCACTATTGGCTGCGCTTGCACCGAATAAAGGGCGGCTACAGTATTGAGGCGATTCCGCCTGAAGGATTCGCCGAATTCGTCATGCATCTCTCGGCGCGCGGCTTTGTCGGCGCCAATGTCACGATCCCGCACAAGGAACGTGCGCTGCAATTAACGGAGCCGGACGAGCGCGCGAGAGCCGTCGGCGCCGCCAACACACTTTATTATGAAGGCACTACCCTGCGGTCCACCAATACCGATGTCGAGGGTTTCATCGGCAATCTGGATGCCGTCGCGCCGGGCTGGGACCGCATCGAAGAGGCGCTGGTGCTTGGCGCCGGGGGATCGTCGCGGGCCGTGGTGTTTGGCTTGATCGAGCGGGGCATCAGGCGCATCCATCTTGTCAACCGCACGATGGAAAGAGCGCAACTGCTTGCGGATCAATTCGGGACGACGGTTGTCCCGGCGGCTTGGAACACGCTTGGCGATGTGTTGCCGCGCATCGGTCTGCTCGTGAATACCACGTCGCTCGGCATGACCGGGCAGCCGCCACTTCATATCGAGTTGCCGCTGCTGCCGCGGGAGGCGGTGGTCGCCGATCTCGTCTATGTTCCTCTGGAAACGCCATTGCTGGCGGCGGCGAGGGCGCGAGGCCTTAGAACCGCGGATGGCCTCGGGATGCTGCTGCATCAGGCTGTGCGCGGATTCGAACTGTGGTTCGAGTTGCGTCCCGCGGTGACGCAGGAGTTGCGTAAGCTGGTCGAGACCGATCTCCGGACATCTCAGCCTGCGACCTGAGATGCCCTTTGTTTTTAATCATTCTAGCAAAGTTCAATCAATGCTCTGTGTCTTGACCCCCACGAGAGCTTGATCCACTGGATAGGATAAGTCACGGCGTCGTCCCCTCAGTCAGCGAGCATCATGTCCGATCCCGATACCAGAACTCTTGAAGCCATGCAGACCACGCCGCTCGGCCTCGCGCAGCGCGGCTTTTGCGGCCGGGTCAGCGCCATCATGGTCGGCGGTGACCACCTCGGCGTGTCGGCGAACGAGATCGAGCGGCGTCTTCTTGAACTCGGCATCGTCGAGGGTGCGTCGGTTCAGATCCTGCATGAGGGACCAATAGGCCGGGATCCGATCGCGGTCCGGGTCAATGGCACGACGATAGCGCTGCGCCGGCGCGAAGCGATGGCGATCATGGTCGGTGAACATGACCGAGCCGCGAAAACCGTTCCATGACTGCAATCGATGTGAATGACTGGCGCATCGCGCTGGTTGGAACACCCAACTGCGGCAAGACCGCCTTGTTCAACGCGCTCACGGGCAGCCGCCAGAAAGTGGCCAACTATGCCGGCGTCACGGTGGAGCGTAAGTCGGGAGTTTTGCACACCGCATCCGGCCACCGGGTCGATCTGATCGACCTGCCGGGGACTTATTCATTGCGGGGCCGGAGCCCGGACGAGGACATCACTCGCGACGTCATTCTCGGCAAGCTTGCCAGCGAAAGCCCGCCGGACTTTCTGCTCTGCGTGGCCGACGCCACCAATCTTCGCGTGGCGCTGCGACTCGTGATCGAATTGAAGCGCGTCCGCCGGCCGATGCTTTTGGTGCTGAACATGATCGACATCGCGCGGCGTCGCGGCGTCGACATTGATCTGGACAAACTCTCCGCGGAGCTTGGCGTGCCGGCTGTCACATCGACTGCCGTGCGACGCGGCGGTATCGACGATTTGCTGCGCCGGATCGACGACATCGCCGGCAAGCCGACCGGGGAGATTGTCGCGAGCGAGTGGACCACGCCCGCCGTATCCGACCTGCGCGCAGCGCAGCGAGAGGCCGATCGCGTGATCGGCGCCGCGGTCAGCGAGCCGGCCAAGCCCGATACATGGACCACGCGGGTGGATGCCGTTTTGCTGCATCCGGTGTGGGGAATGGTCGCCTTGCTTCTGCTGTTATTCGTTATGTTCCAGGCCGTGTTCGCCTGGGCCGAACCGGCGATGGACCTGATCTCTGGTGGCTTCGACGCGCTCGGCGCGTTTTCGGCGACCGTGCTGCCCGAAGGATTGCTGCAGAGTTTCGTCCAGAACGGCGTGATCTCGGGCGTTGGCAGCGTCCTCGTGTTCCTGCCGCAGATCCTTATTCTGTTCCTGTTCATCCTGCTGCTCGAAGACCTCGGCTACATGGCGCGCGCGGCCTTCCTGATGGATCGCATCATGGGCGGCGCCGGACTGCACGGCCGCGCCTTCATCCCGCTGCTGTCGAGTTTTGCCTGCGCGATTCCAGGGATCATGGCGACGCGGGTGATCGACAACAAGCGCGACCGGCTGACCACCATCATGGTCGCACCCCTGATGACCTGCTCGGCGCGCATCCCGGTCTATACGTTGATCATCGCGGCTTTTGTGCCGAACAAGCCGGTGCTCGGCATTCTCGGATTGCAGGGGCTCGTGATGTTCGGCCTCTATGCAGCGGGCATCTTCAGCGCGCTCGCGGTGTCGTTCGTGGCCAACCACTTTTTCTGGCGTGACAGCGCGACGCCGCCCTTCATGCTGGAACTGCCGGATTACAAGCTGCCGCAGTTGCGCAGCGTGCTGATGAATCTTTATCAGCGCGCGATGGCGTTCCTGAAGCGCGCCGGCACGACGATCTTTTCCATGATGGTTCTGATCTGGTTTCTGGCATCGTTCCCGCGTCCACCCGCGGGCGCCACCGAGCCTGCGATCGATTTCAGCCTTGCAGCCATGATCGGCCGCTGGATCGAACCTGTGCTCGCGCCGATCGGCTTCAACTGGCAGATCAGCGTCGCTCTTATTCCCGGCATGGCTGCGCGCGAGGTGGCGGTCGCTTCACTCGGTACCGTCTATGCCATCGAAGGGGGCAACGAGGCGGCGGAGCAGGTCGGTCACATGCTGGCCGGGCAATGGAGTTTCGCGACGGCGTTGGCGTTTCTCGCATGGTATGTCTTTGCGCCGCAATGCGCCTCGACGCTTGCCGTCATCAAGCGCGAGACCGGCGGGTGGCGTTGGGTGCTGATCACGTTCTTCTATATGCTGTCGATGGCGTATCTGGCGGCGTTCGTCACCTATCGCGTCGCGCTGGCGATGGGTTGGGGCTGATCGCCGTTCGGCGTGCGCGCCTCCGTCGTTTCGGTCGGACCTCGAAAAACATGATGCCTCCGCAGGTTCGAAGGTGGGTCGGTATCCACTTTCGCCGGAACCGGCGCTTACCTGTTAGCGTTACATAGAGGTTCCGCTCTGATTGAAATCAGAACGGAGCTTCATGAACTTGATTTGGCGCAGTTTCTTCACGCGAACTGTCTCCACTTCATTCGAAAACGCTCTGGAGCATGATCCCGGACGTGCAAACCGGTTCTCGGAAAAGATCATGCTCAAACAAAAAGATAAGCGATGAGTCCGGTTCAACGCAGTTGAAACAGACTCTCGTCTGCCAGACCGGGAGAGAAGCTATGGCGCGTGACGGTGAAACGGACGATCGACGCCAAAAAACCAAGGAAGAACTGGACAAGGAACTCCAACGCGGCCTGGAAGAGTCGTTTCCCGGGTCGGACCCGTTGAGCGTTACCCAACCAGCTCCAGAAAAGCCGACCGAAAAACCTAACAAGGATCAAACCAATCCTCGCCATTAAGGTCTTGCATGAAGCGTCGCATGGTGTGCCCGGGTCCCTCTTGTGACCTGCAACAGGCTGTGGATCTGGTTTTCCCCACAGTTCCGGTAACGGTTCATTATATTTTTTGAAGTGGTCTTATCCCTTGGGGCGTTATAAGCGGCCATGCGATATGCTCGACGCCCAACGATTCGATGAGCCGGCCTCAAGCGCGGCGGCGAGCATCAGGGCACGTCGTGGGGGGGGGGGGAATGAGCCGCAAATATTTTGGAACTGACGGTATTCGCGGTCGAGCCAACGGCCTGATTACGCCGGAACTGGCGATGAAAGTTGGCCAGGCCGCTGGTTTGGTGTTCCAGCGCGGCGAGTATCGTCATCGCGTCGTGATCGGCAAGGATACGCGGCTGTCAGGCTACATGATCGAGTACGCGCTGGTCGCGGGCTTTACCTCGGTCGGCATGGATGTCCTCCTGCTCGGTCCGATGCCGACGCCGGCGGTTGCGATGCTGACAAAATCGATGCGTGCTGACCTCGGCGTCATGATTTCAGCTTCGCATAACCTTTTCGAGGACAACGGCATCAAGATGTTCGGCCCGCGCGGCTTCAAATTGTCCGACGAGGTCGAAAAAAAGATTGAGCAGTTGCTCGATGAAAATCTCGACAAGAAACTCGCACAAAGCGCAAACCTGGGGCGCGCCCGTCGTATCGATGGCGTGCATGATCGCTATATCGAATTCGCCAAGCGCACGCTGCCCCGCGAACTTAGCCTCGAAGGGTTGCGGGTCGTGGTCGATTGCGCTCACGGCGCGGCCTACAAAGTGGTGCCGGAAGCGCTGTGGGAATTGGGCGCTGACGTGATTCCGATCGGCGTCGAACCCGACGGCCTCAATATCAATAAGGAATGCGGCTCCACCGCGCCGGAAGCATTGTGCCGCAAGGTCCGCGAGATGCGCGGCGATATCGGCATCGCGCTCGACGGCGACGCTGACCGCGTCATCATCGTCGATGAGCGTGGCCATGTCGTCGACGGCGATCAGCTTCTCGCCGTGATAGCCGAGAGTTGGAAGGAAGATGGGCGGCTCACCAGGCCGGGGATCGTTGCCACCGTGATGTCGAATCTCGGCCTGGAGCGATTCCTGCAAGGTCATGAGTTATCGCTCGTGCGAACACCGGTCGGAGACCGTTACGTGCTCGAGCAGATGCTAAAGCATGGCTACAATCTCGGCGGCGAACAGTCAGGACACATCATCTTGTCCGACTATGCGACCACCGGAGATGGCTTCGTGTCTGCGCTTCAGGTGCTTGCCGTCGTGCAGAAGCTGGGACGCCCGGTCTCGGAAGTCTGCCACAAGTTCGAGCCGATGCCGCAGATATTGAAGAACTTCCGTTATCGCAACGGCACGCCGTTGGATCGCGCGGAGGTGAGGTCAGCTATTACAGCGGGCGAGAAGCGTCTCAACGGCCATGGCCGGCTGTTGGTCCGTTCTTCCGGAACCGAGCCTGTCATTCGCGTCATGGGCGAGGGCGACGACCGTATTCTGGTCGAGGAAGTCGTGGACACGATCGTGTCTGCGCTGGGGAATCCGGCGGCGGCGTGATCTGCAACAAGATGGGCCGCCAGACTGCTTTGGCGAGTACTCCTTATGCGTCCTTGTTATGCGTCCTTGCCGGTGATCGGCCGCGCCCGTCCCGGAGCCTTTCCGCTGCCGACGAACCAGAAGTGGGAGCTCCATGATTTTGATTTGATGCGTTTCCCTCACGCGAACCGCTATCCACTTCGCTCGAAAAGGCTATAACAGGCGCCGGTTGTAAAAATCGGAAAGCCGTCCGTGGACAAGCCTGTCATCTCCGAGGAGACCCTGACCGCGCCGGTCGTGGTTCCCGAGATCACGGAAAAGGCTGTTGCAGCGGGCCCCGCCTATCTGGTGCTCGGCGGCATCAGCTTTTCGCATTTTCTCAACGATACCATGCAGTCGCTGATTCCCTCAGTTTATCCGATCCTGAAGGAAAACTACGCGCTCGACTTTGCGCAGGTTGGAATGATCACGCTGGCGTTTCAGGTGACGGCGTCGCTGCTGCAACCCGTGGTCGGCTATGTCACCGACAAAAAGGCCCAGCCGTTCTCGCTTGCGATCGGCATGGGTTTTACTTTCGTGGGGTTGCTACTGCTGAGCGGTGCTCATGTCTATGGAATGATCCTTGTTTCCGCTGCGCTGATCGGTCTTGGCTCGGCCGTGTTTCACCCGGAGTCCGCGCGCATCGCGCGAATGGCCTCCGGCGGCCGTTACGGCTTCGCGCAATCGGTTTTTCAGGTCGGCGGAAACTTCGGCGCGGCGATGGGGCCGCTTCTGGCGGCGCTGATCATCGTGCCGTTCGGGCAGTCCAGCATCGCGTGGTTTTCGTCGATCGCCTTTGTCGCGATCGTTCTGCTGTTTCAGATCGGCCGCTGGTACAAGCCGAGGATTGCGCCTCGCAAGAGCGCGGCGCAGATCCGGTCGCCGGAGGTGCCGACGCGCGCACGAATCATGGTCGCACTGGCAATCCTGATCGTGCTGGTGTTCTCGAAGTTCATCTACATGTCGAGCCTGACGAGCTATTACACTTTCTATCTGATCGAGAAGTTCCATGTCTCGACGCAGACATCACAGCTTTTGCTGTTCGTGTTTCTCGGCGCCGTCGCCACAGGCGTGTATTTCGGCGGTCCGATCGGCGACCGCTTCGGACGTCGCTATGTGATATGGCTGTCGATTCTCGGGGTGTTGCCGTTCACGCTGCTGTTGCCGTTTGCGAATCTCGCCGGCACCGTGGCGCTGACGGTCATCATCGGTGTCATCCTTTCATCCGCGATGCCTGCGATCATTGTGTTTGCGCAGGAACTGATGCCGCACCGGCTCGGCATGATATCAGGTATGTTTTTCGGCTTTGCGTTCGGCGCCGCGGGACTTGGTGCAGCGCTGCTCGGTGAGATCGCGGACGCGAAGGGCATCGAGTTTGTCTATCGAGTCTGTGCGTTCCTGCCAGCGATCGGGTTGCTGGCGATGTTCCTGCCGAAAATGCCCAAAATCCGGCCCTTGTAATCGCCGCCGTATGATCGCCCGTCGATGGACGATTAGAGTCTGGTTCAAATGCGTTGAACCGGACTCGTCGCTTATCTTTTTATTTGAACATGATCTTATCCGAAAACCGCTTTCCACTTTTCGGAATCATGCCCAAGCTCGTGTGGTTGCGTCTAACGTTGACGGTTCGCGGCGCGGCGCTCCGGGTCAGAATGAGCTCACCAAAAATCAACCTTAAAAATTAGGGTTAAGAGGCTCTTAAGTATTTGGTGTCATCGTCCCTCCGAAATTGGAGTGGGGCCGCACTGCCTCACGGCACAAAGGGACCAAGCCGATGCGTAGTGTAAAATTGCTCTTAGCCGCCGCAGCGGCATCGCTGTTATCATCTGCCGCATTTGCCGCCGACCTGCCCATCGCGCCTCCGCCCTATTACGCCCCGCCGGTCGTGGGTTTCGGCGGCTGGTATCTGCGAGGCGACATCGGATTCAGCAATCAGCGCGTGAACAACATCGCAATGGCGGATGGCCGCAACGCGCAACTGCTGTCGTTGCAACAGACGACTGCCTTCGATGCCGCCGGCATCTACGGCGTCGGTATCGGCTATCAGTTCAACAACTGGTTCCGCGGCGATTTCATAGGCCAGTATCGCGGGAATTCAAATTTCAAGGGCACCGATCTTCTGACCTATCCAGCAGGCGGCGGCATCGTTGGAAATGGTATCAACAACTATAACGCCACCAAGTCGGAATGGCTCGCGATGGCGAACGGCTATGTCGATCTCGGCACCTGGTGGGGCGTGACGCCATTCATCGGCGCAGGCGTCGGCGCGGCGCGCGTGACGATTGCCAATTACACCGATACCGGCATGGTCAACAATAACGGATTTGGCTTCGGCGCCTTCCCAAGCTTTGCAAACGCGCCGGCTGCGTCGAGGTGGAATTTCGCGTGGGCGCTTCACGGAGGTTTGGCCTACATGGTCAATCCGGGCCTCACAGTTGAACTGGCCTACAGCTATGTGAATCTAGGCTCGGGAATGACGGGCGCCGTTTCCGATTACACCGGATTCACGCGGGGCGTTCCAATGCAGTTCAACGATATCACATCGCATGACGTGAAGCTCGGCGTGCGCTGGTATTTCAACACTCCGCCGGTTTACTCTCCGCCGCCGCTGGTTACCAAGGGCTGAATTCCTTCACCTTGAACGGTTGAAAACGGCGCGGGAGTTTTCCCGCGCCGTTTTGCTGTGCGATGGGCATTGCGATCGCGGCGAAGGTCTTATCGATGTTCGTCGACAATGTGAAGCAATCATGCCGCGCAACAACGATTGGTTAAGGTTAACAGGCGATGATCACCATCACCTTAAGTTGTGGTCGATGGAGCGTTCACGATGCGTAGACTTCTGCTGGCGGCGGTCATTTGCGGGGCGGCGCAGGGCGCATACGCAGCCGATATGCCGGATGACCTTCCTTTCTTGCGCGGATCGCAGCCAGCGGGCCTCAGCACGGTGCGGACTGTGTGGCAGGGCTTTTATATCGGCGGACAAGCGAGCTACGGTTCAGCCGACATGGACTTCAAGAACTCTGGAAAAGATTTGCTGGAGCGGCTGCTGAACAACCTCGATGTCGAAGGACAGTATCATCTTTCGACTTGGCCGCTGGGCGGAACGTCCTCAAACCGTAGCAGCGGATTTGGCGGATTCTTGGGCTATAACGTGCAGATGGAGGACGCCGTCTTCGGCGTCGAGGCCAACTACACCCACGGTAAGTTCTTCGGTGCCTCGAGTGGCAGTCAGGGCCGATCGTTCAATTACCCAACCAATTATCTGACGTCGGCGTTCGTACAATCGAACGCCTCCATGCAGATCACGGATTTTGGTTCGCTCCGGGTCCGCGGGGGGTATTCGTTCGGCTGCTTCCTGCCGTATGCTTTTGCCGGCGTCGCGATGGGGCGGGCCGATATTCGGCGCAACGCAAGTTACAGCCTGTATTATCAGTATATTGGGACGCAGATTCCACCGCTTCCCGACCTTTCGGGCTCAAGCTCTTTGTCCGATAATGCCAATGCGCATTTCATCTACGGCTACGCAGCCGGACTCGGTATCGACATGATGATCTTCGACAGTCTGTTCTTGCGCGCCGAATGGGAATTCCTGCGGTTTACGGCTCCGGTGGATACCATCGTCAACACCGTGCGCGCGGGCGTGGGCTACAGGTTCTGAGCGGGAGACGCGCCTAAATCATGCGCGGGGCGAAGACGGCTTTGATCCCACGGGCGTACCCGTTGAACTCGCGAGGGGATGGCTCGCGTTCCCAGGCATCGTTATCCGGCGTTACAGCCGGGAATATTCTTGACGAGATCGGCTGATTCCCATATCCACGGCGGCGGGACACCTCCCCCCAACGGGAGGCTTGCTATCTGGAAGGATAGATTATGACCGTTGCGAAGCCTGCTTCGCGGCCCGATGTGCCGCATTTTTCCTCCGGCCCCTGCGCCAAACGCCCCGGCTGGACTCCCCAAAATCTCAAGGACGCCGCCCTCGGCCGTTCCCATCGCGCGAAGATAGGCAAGACCAGGCTTAAGCTGGCCATTGATCTGACGCGCGAGGTTCTGGAAATTCCAGCCGACTACAGGATCGGCATCGTGCCCGCGTCCGACACCGGAGCGGTCGAGATGGCGTTGTGGTCGCTGCTCGGTCCGCGTCCGGTCACCGCGATCGCCTGGGAGTCTTTCGGCGAGGGCTGGATCACCGATGTCGTCAAGCAGCTGAAGCTGAAGGACGTCGCCAAACTCACGGCGGGCTATGGTGAGATTCCAGATCTTGCCAAGGCCGATCCGGCCTCCGATATCATCTTCACCTGGAATGGTACGACGTCCGGCGTGCGCGTGCCGAACGCGGACTGGATCAGCGCCACGCGTGAAGGCCTTACCATTTGCGACGCGACTTCAGCCGCTTTCGCGCAGCCGCTCGATTGGGCCAAGCTCGATGTCGTCACCTTCTCGTGGCAGAAGGCGCTAGGCGGCGAGGCGGCGCACGGCATGCTGATTGTTAGCCCGCGCGCCGTGGCGCGGCTTGAGAGCTACACTCCACCCTGGCCGCTGCCGAAGATTTTCCGCATGACCAAGGGCGGCAAGCTGATCGAAGGCATCTTCACTGGCGAGACCATCAACACGCCGTCGATGCTGTGCGTCGAGGACTATCTCGATGCGCTGAACTGGGCGAAGTCAGTCGGCGGCCTCAACGGCATGATCGCGCGCGCCGACGCTAACGCCAAAGTTTTGAGCGATTGGGTGGCGAAAACGCCGTGGATCGATTTTCTGGCCCTGGATCCGGCGATCCGCTCCAACACATCAGTCTGCCTGAAGGTCGTCGACTCCGCGATCACATCGTTGCCGTCAGAAGCGCAAGCCGATTTCGCCAAGAAGCTCGTCGCCGCTATCGAGAAGGAAGGCGCGGGCTACGATTTCGGGTACTACCGCGATGCGCCGCCGGGCCTGCGCATCTGGTGCGGCGCCACGGTGGAAGCGAGCAATGTCGCGCTGCTGACGCAATGGATTGATTGGGCCTTCGCTGAGACCAAGGCCTCGCTTGCGAAGGCGGCATAGTTTCGAAGCTGAATGCTCCTTCCCATCTCCTTGCGAGAGAGCGGGGAGGCCTTCCTGTCCTGCTCCAGGTCTCATCAAGCTCAATCTCGTTTCACTCGCCGTCATCATGGCCGTGCTGGCCCGGCCATCCATCCTCAAGGGATGGACCCGCAGGCCGAGCCCGCGGATGACGCCCACATTGCTATCAACGGATCACATCCCATGACCAAACCGAAAGTTCTCATCTCTGACGCTCTAAGCCCTGCCGCCGTGCAAATTTTCAAGGACCGCGGCATCGATGTCGATTTCCAACCCGCGCTCGGCAAGGATAAGGACAAGCTCGCCGAGATCATCGGCAACTATGACGGCCTCGCCATCCGCTCGGCCACCAAGGCGACCGCGAAAATTCTCGCTAATGCCAAGAGGCTGAAGGTGATCGGCCGTGCCGGCATAGGCGTCGACAACGTCGAGATTCCGGCAGCCACGGCCAAGGGCGTCATCGTGATGAACACACCCTTCGGTAATTCGATCACGACCGCCGAGCACGCGATCACCCTGATGCTGGCGCTGGCGCGTGAGATCCCTGCCGCCGATGCTTCGACCCAGGCCGGCAAGTGGGAGAAGAACCGCTTCATGGGCGTCGAGATCACCGGCAAGACGCTCGGCGTGATCGGATGCGGCAACATCGGCTCAATCGTCGCGGACCGCGCGCTTGGTCTGAAGATGAAGGTGATAGCGTTCGACCCGTTCCTGTCGCCGGAGCGGGCCAAGGATATCGGTGTGGAGAAGGTCGAGCTTGATGATCTGTTCAAGCGCGCCGACTTCATCACGCTGCACACGCCGCTCACAGACAAGACCCGCAACATCATCGACGCCGCTGCTATCGCCAAGATGAAGAAAGGCGTGCGCATCATCAACTGCGCGCGCGGCGGCTTGGTTGATGAGCAGGCGCTGGTCGATGCGCTCAACGCCAAGCAAGTGGCAGGCGCGGCGTTCGATGTATTCGTTGAGGAGCCGGCGACCAAGAACGTGCTGTTCGGCCATCCCGGTGTGATCTGCACGCCGCATCTCGGCGCTTCCACCACGGAAGCGCAGGAGAATGTCGCGCTTCAGGTCGCAGAGCAGATGTCGGACTATCTGCTCAACGGTGCCATTACAAATGCCATCAACTTCCCCTCGATCACGGCGGAAGAAGCGCCGAAGTTGAAGCCGTTCGTGTCGCTTGCGGAAAAACTCGGCTCGTTCGCAGGCCAGCTCACCGAGACCGGAATATCCAAGGTGACCATCACCTACGAGGGTCAGGTCGCCGAAATGAAGATCAAGGCGCTGACGTCGGCGGCGTTGTCGGGCCTGCTGCGACCGATGCTGGGTGATGTCAACGTCGTTTCCGCTCCGGTCGTCGCCAAAGAGCGCGGCATGGTGGTGGACGAGGTCGTACGCGCCGCGCAGAGCGACTACGAAAGCCTGATCACGGTCACCGTCTTTACAGAACGGCAGGAGCGCTCGGTATCGGGAACGGTATACGCCGATGGTCATCCGCGCCTTGTCGACATCAAGGGCATCCGCGTCGATGCCGAGTTCGGCAAGTCGATGATCTACGTCACCAACGAGGACAAGCCCGGTTTCATCGGCAGGTTCGCGAGCCTGCTGGGTGATGCCGGCCTCAACATCGCGACATTCAATCTCGGCCGTCACAGCCAGGGCGGCGACGCCATTGCGCTGGTCGAGGTCGACGGCAGCGTGCCTGAAAATGTTCTCGCCAAGGTGCAGGCGCTGCCGCAGGTCAAGCAGGCCAAGGCGCTGACGTTTTGACCTCTACCCTCCCGCTTCCGATGACATCAGAAGCGGGCCTCGGACTCTGATTTTGATGCCTTGTTTTCAGGCGAATATGAAAACATCCTCCGGTCAGGTCCCGAGGACATGATTCGCCTGAGAGCACCATGAATCGACCTGGTGCTGCATCATTTCATCAGCGCGCGAACCTGGTCGCGCAGCGCCCGGCGTGAGCCGTCGTGTGAATAGAACATGTGGCCGCCGGGATAGACCACAAGCTTGACGCGATCGCGCGAGCCGAAGGCCGGCAATTGATCGAGACGTATCCGTGAGGCGAAATAAGGTGTCGCCAGATCAAATAACCCATGCGCGACGAGCAGCTTGAATTCCGGTTGCGCAGCGAGCAGTTCGCGGATGTTAGTCATCGACTCGACAGACGACCGGCTCTTACCGAAATCCCATTGGTGGTTGACGTTGCGGCTGAGCAGCTCATAGGAGCCAGTCGGCCGCCAGTTCAGCTTGTGTGCATAGAGTTCGAATGCCGCCGATGTCAGCGCGGACAGCAGCGGCTCCTCCGAGGGGTCGTTGAAGTCGCTGGCGCTTGAGTCCGGGTAGGGGTCGAATCCGAGCACCGACGCATCATAGCGTCCGGTCACCTTGCCGCGGCTACGGTCGAAGGCGCGGCGGAATTCGCTGACGTCGAATCGTCCGGCGAGGCGACGGCTCTCCGCCTGATCGATTCCCGTCAGCTCCGCGAAACAGTCGGCAAGCCGTCGCGTCGCTTCCGCATCGGCCTGTCCCTTGACGAGATCGGTCAGGAAATCGTCCCGCGCATAGACTTCGACGTCGGCCATGTCCGCGCGGGTCAGCGTTCCGCCCTTTTCCTTTTCCCGCGCAACCGCCGCCATGCTCGGCAGGCTTGCCACGAACCGGGTCAAGCCCATGCCCAGGACGTCGCCGAAGTCGAGCGCTGGCGAGATCAGGACCAGCCCGTTGACGGCGACGCCCTGCCGGGTCTGCAGATTGCGAGCGATCTTCGGTCCGCGAATGCCGCCATAGCTTTCGCCGGTGATGAATTTCGGCGACTGCATCCTGTCCGCCTTTTCCAGCCAGCGGCGAATCACCAGCGCGATCGAGGCCACATCGCCATCGACGGTGAAGAAGCGTTTCCGCGCCTCTTCGCCGCGCGCCACCATGCGGCTGTAGCCGGTGCCCAGCGGATCGATGAAAACCAGATCGGTGAAGTCGAGCCAGGTTTCCGCGTTCGGCTCCAGCGATATTGGAAGGGAGGGATGGGAGATCGCGCGGTCCATCGCGATGCGCCAGGGGCCGTTGCTGCCGAATTGCAACCACGCCGAAGAGGCGCCGGGACCGCCATTGAAAACGAAGGTCACGGGGCGGCTGCGGGGATCGGCGCCGTCGAGTTCATAGGCCGTGGTGACGATATCGGCTTGCGGCTCGCCTTTGTCGTCAAAAATATGAATCGTCCCCGCTGTTGCGGTGAAGGCCAGCGTGCGGTCCGGGAGGACGAGCTTATGTTTGGTGGTCGAATCCGGCGGCAGCCGGCGATTGTCGGGGACCAGGGCAGGCTCGCCGCCCTCTTTTCGAGGGCCGGCGGGCATGGTTTTGGCGTGGTGCGATGGCGTACCGGGCGCTTCCTCGCGCGCGTAAGCGGCAGTCGGGGCCAGTATCGCCAGCAGTATCGCTCCGGCGCATAACTCGCGGATCATCAGACAGCGCATCACTCCTCCTGTTCGCCTGGCCGTCGAGCGGTGCTCCGAACATTGATTATCTAATGTGCTCGAAAACTGTGGCGGGCACGGGACCGCATGCAAGCGGTTGGGCACCATGTTTTGGATTGCCCGGATGAATCAACGGTTTGGAACGGGGGCAGTTCGCGGCCCTTCCGGCTTGCGTCAACCGCACGCATCCTTTATCCGATGTGACGCCTCGCATGCTGGCGATCTTGTATTTGCGTCTGTCGTGTTTCGGCTAGCGGGGTGGTCCGGAAGATCGCTTCATTCTCGCGGCGGTTTTTCTCAAGCGAGCTTCCGAGCCACACCACTGCTACAATCACGAGTTGCCGGGGCCCTTCGAATTCGAGGTTCGTTACCGAAGGCGCTGTATAGACGCGCCCACTTTGCAAGGAACTTCCGCGGAAATGACCAACGTTGTCGTCGTCGGCGCCCAATGGGGTGACGAGGGAAAGGGCAAGATCGTCGACTGGTTGTCGGAGCAGGCGGATATCGTCGTTCGCTTCCAGGGCGGCCATAATGCGGGTCATACGCTCGTCATCGATGGTCATACCTACAAGCTGGCATTGTTGCCCTCGGGGGTCGTCCGCTCGTCGAAGCTGTCAATCATTGGCAATGGTGTCGTGTTCGATCCGCAAGCCTTCGTCAATGAAGTCGAGAAGCTGAAAGGGCAGGGCGTCAAGATCGGCCCCGACAACCTGCGTGTTGCCGAGAACGTCACGCTGATCCTGCCGTTGCACCGCGAACTGGACAGCCTGCGCGAGAATGCGAGCGCGGCGACCGCGATCGGCACCACCCAACGCGGCATCGGTCCGGCCTACGAGGACAAGGTCGGCCGTCGCGCCATCCGCCTGATGGACCTCGCCGACCCGCAGACCCTGCCGCACAAGATCGAGCGGCTGCTTACCCATCACAACGCGCTGCGTCGCGGTCACGGCATCGCGGAAGTGGATAGCGGCGCGCTGTTGAAGGAACTCGCCGCAATTGCGCCGCGGGTGCTGCCCTATGCTGACAGCGTGTGGAATCTGCTCGATCACAAGCGCCGCGAAGGCAAGCGCATCCTGTTTGAAGGCGCGCAAGGCGCGTTGCTGGACGTCGATCACGGCACCTACCCTTACGTCACCTCCTCCAACACCGTTGCAGCTCAGGCGGCCACCGGTACCGGCATGGGGCCGAGCGCGCTCGGCTACGTACTCGGTATCTGCAAGGCCTACACCACACGGGTCGGCCAGGGGCCGTTTCCGACCGAACTCGAGGACGAGATCGGCGAACTCATCGGTCAGCGCGGCAAGGAATTCGGCGTCAACACCGGGCGCAAGCGGCGCTGCGGCTGGTTCGATGCCATGCTGGTGCGGCAGACAGTGCGGACCAGCGGCATACATGGCCTCGCTCTGACCAAACTCGATATTCTCGACGGTTTTGACACGATCCAGGTCTGCACGGGCTATCGTCTCGACGGCAGGGAGATCGACCATCTGCCGGCCGGAGAGGGGGCGCAGGCTCGCATCGAACCAGTTTATGAAACGATCGAGGGCTGGAAGGAGCCGACGGCCAGCGCGCGTTCATGGGCGGACCTGCCAGCTCAGGCCATCAAATACGTTCGCCGGATCGAGGAACTGGTGGGGTGTCCAGTCGCTCTGCTATCCACCAGCCCCGAGCGCGAGGACACTATTTTGGTTCAGAACCCGTTCGAGGCTTAACGGGGTGTTACCGGAATGCGTTCAAGGTTAATGTCGTGCATTGAGGAGACATGGCTGATTATTACCCGCTGATCGCACGCGCCATCTCAGGACTGGACGTCAACGCGCCCGGCGAGCAACGGCGCGCGCTCTATGAGCGGGCAAGGACGGCGTTGATCGCTCAGCTTCGCGGTGTCGAGCCGCCTTTAAGCGAATCCGAGATCACCCGCGAGCGGTTGGCGCTGGAAGAGGCTGTGCGCAAGGTCGAGTCCGAGGCCGCCCAGCGCGCCCGCGAGGCTTCGCGTAGCGGCGGTTCGCGCTCCGGCGATGCGTTCCGTGCCGCGACCCGCGCTGCGATGAAGTCGCCGGACACGGCTACCCAGCCGCCGATCCGCTCGCGCGCTAACGCGACGCCCCAACCGCGCAATCTGCGAGGCGACCCGGCTCCCAGCCCGCCTCCGTCCTGGAGGCCCCCCGGGCCGCCAATTTCATTACAGGATGAACCGCCTGCCCGCGAGCGACAAAGCCAGGAGCATCTGCGCCGCAATTCCGAGCCCGAGCGCCCGCCGCCGCCGGTTCCTGGTTTTCGAGATGTGACTGCGGATGCTGACGATCTCGGCCGCGCTGCGGCGCAGGCCAATCGTTTGGCCCGGCGTACCTATGCCAATGTGCGATCGCAGTCACCGGAATTCGACCGGCTTGAGCCGAGCCTTGAGGATCGCGGCGGGTTCGAGGGGGCGTACCCTCCTCATGAACCGCCCTTCGGCGGGAACGTGGACGACCAACCGCCGCCGCTGCCGCGTTCGTGGCCGCAGCCTGGTCGCGACAGGCCGAAGCTCAGCTTCGGCGGCGGCTTTCCGCTCAAGAGCGCGATCGTGGTCGGCCTCGTATTGATCCTCGCCGGAGCTGGAATTGTCTGGGGTCCGAATGCGGTCTCCACCGTGCGCGGGCTGTTCGACTCCTCACACAAAACGGCCGAGCTTGCGAAGCCGGCAACGCCGGGATTGAAGCCGAAGATCGCTGACCGGGTCGGTCAGCCTGCCTCATCCGAAACGATTGCGCCGGTGGCGCAGCGCGTCGTGCTGTATGACGAGGATCCGTCGGACCCTAAGGGTAAGCAATATGTCGGTTCGGTGGTGTGGCGTACCGAAGAAGTGAAGGGCGCGGCTGGCAACAAGCCGGAGATTGCCGTGCGCGCCGAGATCGACATTCCCGAACGCAAGTTCAAGATGACGATGTCGTTCCGCCGCAACACCGATACCTCGCTGCCGGCCAGTCATACTGCAGAGCTGACCTTCGTATTGCCGCAGGATTTCGATGGCGGCGGAGTTTCCAACGTACCCGGCATCCTGATGAAGTCGAACGAACAGTCCCGCGGCACGCCCCTGGCGGGACTCGCCGTCAAAGTCACCGACGGCTTCTTCCTGGTTGGGCTATCGAACGTCGAGTCCGATCGCGTGCGCAACCTCCAGCTCTTGAAAGAGCGCTCATGGTTTGACGTGCCGCTGGTCTATACAAATCAACGTCGTGCGATCATCGCCATCGAGAAGGGGGCGCCCGGCGAGCGCGCATTCAACGAAGCCTTCACGGCGTGGGGCGAGTAGCGCTCCGGCTGTTGCTGTATTGTGAAGCGCGTTTGTTGGGATCAATCGCCGTTCATCGGGACATGCTTCTTCCGGGAGAGGTCGGCACCTAACCGGGTTGACGGACGCAGGGAATACTCCGCGCCGCTCTGCATGGGCAGCTGATATTATGCAGTGCGGTCCTCACCTGCGGGCAAGGCTGCGTTCGTGAGTTGGTGCGCCTCGATAACATTCTCCGTATCGCGAAGGCGGGTCTCGGCTATCTCTGCTTGGGGCGCCGAGGTGCGATGTTCAGGCCCGATCTGCTCGGCTGCGATGTCGAGCAAATTGCGCAAGTGCGCAACATATTCGGCACCAAACTTCTGCGACGGAACCTGACTCATGCAATGCCCTCCTCATCGACATCATCGCGAAACGCAGTGAGGCGAATTCTGATGCGATCATGCCGGATTCTTGAGCGGAGAAAGTGGCGACGCAATGGGGCGGAGTTGAGTCTCGGATAGGGAAATTGCAGGGCGAATATGTTTCTCCCGCAGCGCCTGTGTAGATGGGAAGCGACTGATGACGATATTGCAATGTGAGCCATGATGGCGCGATCATCACGATCCTGCGCGGCTACGTGAGGCAGCTTGCGAAAGCCGCCGGGAGAGCCCATGTGGAAGGCCATGAGATCCATGTCGAACGACAATCTGTTTGAGCGTGATGCCTTCCGATCCCGGGCATCGGCGCGCGCCAAGATTATCGATCAGGACGGCCGTGAGATTCACATGGACCCGCCTGGCGGTGGTTTCGAGGCTGGTGCGTTCGGGGCCTTCAGGCAAAGCGCGGGGGCATCCGGCTTTGAGTTCACTGCCGCGTTCCAGCCGCTCACCCGCGAGCAACGGCTGGCGCGACTGGACGCGATTGCGAAGCTGCTTGACGTTGCCTTTGTCGTGCCGGGAACGAACATCCGTTATGGCATCGATGGCCTGATCGGGTTGGTACCGGTGATCGGTGACATCATAACCACCGCGTTCTCGCTATGGCTGGTGCGCGAAGCGCGGGCGCTTGGTGCGCCCTGGCACATCACCGCACGGATGCTGAGCAATGTCGCAGTTGACGGGGTGGTCGGATTGGTGCCCGTTGCAGGCGATGCCTTCGACGTGATGTTTCGCGCCAACATGCGCAACGTGCGGATGCTCAAGCGCTGGCTCGACCGGCATCCGCGTTAGAGCGTGATCCGATCAAATTGAATCAGACCATGCTCTGACAGTTATTGTCTGGTCGCATCCCTCGCGGCGAACCGGTCTCCACTTCGCCGGAAAACACTTTAATCAGGACGTCGAGGTGAGAGCCCGATTCAATTCCGTCTGAATCGGATGAATCGGGGCCGGACGTATCACGCAGCGTCCTTTGAGGTTCCCGTTTCCGCGGATGCGGTGTCGAGTTTGCGGCGAGGCAGCGGAAAATCGCGGCTCTCATAGAGAGAGCGAATACCGTTCTGATCGAAACGGGCTTCATCCACCTGAAGATACGCGCCATTCAGCGAGTCGGCCGGCAATTCCTCGATTGCGAAGCGTACGGCGTCAGCCGCGGTATCGAAACGGCGGTAGGCAAAACCGGCACGCCTTTTCCTGCGAACCGCGGCGGGGAACAGTTCGGCGGATTTCTTGAAGCTGAAGGCCATGGCGGGAACCTCTACAATTTTTGCTTTCTTAAGAACGAGCAATGCTCAAGCGAGGGCCCGATGGGCTCCCGACAGGCAGCATGTCCGTGATGCGCCAATTATATAGGGTGAAATGCGGAAATTGCGACCGTCCCGGGCCGGAATCATGAATCCGGCGTCCGGACCCGGTATCTCGATAAAGGTTAGGTGATCAATAATATGGCCACGGGGGCGAGCTGATGTTCCCGCCTTCATCACGGGTCGATATCCATCCCCGGGGGCTCGTGGCGCGGGAAGCGTGGAATTTCGAGGCAAGCTCCCCAAATCGTTATTTGGGTTCGAGTTTAAGGGCCGCCGAATTGATGCAGTAACGCAAACCGGTGGGCCCTGGGCCGTCATTGAAAACATGGCCGAGATGGCCGCTACACCTGGAGCACAACACCTCGGTACGGCTCATGCCGTGGCTGGTGTCGTGTTCCTCATCGATGTGGCTGTCGACCGCGGGCGCGGTGAAGCTGGGCCAGCCACACCCCGAATCGAACTTGGCGTCGGATTCGAATAGCGT
The DNA here is from genome assembly GCF_000152905.1 of Nitrobacter sp. Nb-311A. Taxonomy (GTDB): domain Bacteria; phylum Pseudomonadota; class Alphaproteobacteria; order Rhizobiales; family Xanthobacteraceae; genus Nitrobacter. The sequence goes on along the minus strand of NZ_AAMY01000008.1, from coordinate 55,343 downwards.
CTGTCCGCAGCCGGCGCAGACATAGGTACCTGCGCGGCGCTCGTGTTCGTATTCGCCGGAGAACGGCCGTTCGGTCGCCTTCTCGCGCAGGACCGCATATTGCATCGGCGTCAGCACCTCGCGCCATTCACTGTCGCTCTTCGTGATCTTGGCTGGCACAGTCTTGCTGTCTGCCATGACTTCTCCTCTATTCTTCAGTTCGTGGCCCTGGCTCTGCCGACCAGCGTCGGCTTCTCGATATAGTTTGGCACGAAAACCCTTTGCAAATTCCGGATCTTCGGACGGTCATAGTTTGCGATGTAAGGTTCGTCAGGATGCAGCGTCAGGTAATCCTGATGATAGGCCTCGGCTGGAAAGAATCCCTGCAGCGTTTCGACCTTGGTCACGATCGGCTTATTGTAGACCCTGGCGGCGTTGAGTTGAGCGATATAGGCATCGGCGACTTTCTTCTGCTCGTCGTTGAGCGCGAAAATTCCGGAGCGATATTGCGTGCCGGTGTCTGGCCCCTGGCGGTTGAGCTGGGTCGGATCATGCGCTACCGAGAAGAATATCTGCAGGATTTTTCCATAGCTGATCCGCTTTGGATCGAACCTGACTTCAACCGACTCCGCGTGTCCCGTGGTGCCGGTGCTCACCAATTCATATTTGGCGGTTTTCTTCGCGCCGCCGGCGTAACCCGAGACCGCGTTGACCACCCCGGCGGTGTGCTGAAATACGCCCTGGACGCCCCAGAAACAGCCGCCGGCGATGACCGCGGTCTGGATGCCGTTGGCAGCTCTCACATCCAGAGCCGACGGCGGAATAATCACAGCGTCTTCGGCGCGGGATGCTCCGGGGAGGAGCCACGACAACGCTGCTGCGCCCGCGACAAAAGCCGCGACGAAGACCTTACGTTTGAACGGATTGCGGGTCATGCATGGTCCTTCGCACAGCCTCAAAAGGTCGCTCTCAAAAGGTATGCTTCACAACAGCGCCGCTTTTGCAGCGTGTACGTGCTCAAGATACGTTGAGATGGCCGTTTTGTTACCGGCTGTGGTGATATGGCAGGCCACGAATTCGTGAGCGACGTCCTGAGGTGACCGCAGGGGGGTGGAAGCGGAAAGGCTCCAACGCGGGAAGCCGGCACGACTCGCGTCACTGCTGGCTACCGGAAGCGCGGCCGCTTTGCGTCCGCGCGGCGGAATCGGACACCCTCATTGTCGCCGAGGCGTGTCGCGACATAACCGGCCGCGATGCAGGCTTCACGTTGCGGCATTCGTTGTTCGGGTGCGCGCGCCGTGTCCCACCACGACGCGCGCTGCGCCGCGCGCGGCAGATCGTCGTCGATAATTTGCTCGATCTGCGCGAAGCTCAAGACGAATTCGACCTGCGTCTGTTGTTTCAGGTAATTGCGCAACGCATCGTAGTTCGGCACCGCGTTAGGTCCTGAGATATTTCTTCATTTCCGCGCGCAAGCCCTCGCGAAGATCGGGGCGCGCCATCCCGAACGCGATATTCGCGCGCAGGAAACCCGCGCGCGAGCCGCAGTCGTGGCGCTCACCGTCGAATTCGAGACCGTAGAAGGGCTGCGATTTCGACAGACCGATCATGGCGTCGGTGAGCTGGATCTCACCGCCGGCGCCGCGTTCCTGGTTTCCGAGAATTTCGAAGATCTCCGGCTGGAGGATATAGCGTCCGGTGATCGAAAGATTTGACGGCGCGGTGCCCTTCGGCGGCTTCTCCACCATGCCATCGATCTCGAAGATATTGCTGCTGCGCTTGCCTACGCCGCAGATGCCGTAATTATGGGTCATGTCGTCGGGCACCGCTTCCACCGCGACAACGTTGGACTTCGGTCCAAGAGTCTCCGCAGCCTGCATCATCTGCTTGAGGCAGCCCGGCGTGTTCAGCACCAGTTCGTCCGGCAGCACCACCGCGAAAGGCTCGTGGCCGACGATGTCGCGGGCGCACCACACCGCGTGGCCAAGCCCGAGCGGCGCCTGTTGTCGGGTAAAACTCACCGCACCGGCATCGGGCTGGAATTGCGCCAGCAGATCTGTTTCTGCCTTCTTGCCGCGCGCCTTCAATGTTTCGTCCAATTCGAACTGACGGTCGAAATGGTCCTCGATTGCGCTCTTGTTGCGGCCGGTCACGAAAACAAAATGCTCTATGCCCGCTTCCCTGGCTTCGTCGAATACATATTGGATCAACGGCCGATCGACGATCGTGAGCATTTCCTTCGGCATCGCCTTGGTGGCAGGAAGGACGCGGGTGCCGAGGCCGGCAACCGGAAAAACGGCTTTGCGGATTTTCATATCGATTCTGTGGTTGTTTTGCAGGTGGGATGAGACGGTCTGTTGGTGTGTAGTTAGCCGGTTTTGCAACAGGGAACAAAGACGGATATGTGGTCGCCCTCCGGCTGGCCCGCAGCGGCGAAGCACGATAAAAACCGGATGCGGTGAATGTGTGCCGGTTGCCGGTTCCCTGATTCAGGGCCGCAATGGACGAATTCGTCGTCGCATGAACCCCTCAGGGGCAAGCCGCGACCGATTGTCCTTATCCGGCTGGAAAAAGACCCGTTGTTAAGCTGATAGAAACTGTGACAGGGCCTCCTGAGATCGGGACTCTTCATTTGATATAGGTCAGGCATGGTTGCGACGCAGGGATGGACGCGCGGAATAGGAATGGCGGCGGTCGTCGTGGCGCTTGCGGTGCTTGTGCTGCCGGACGAGACGCGCGCGCAGGCGCCGAACGGCAACGGCATCCAGGGTTTTCTGGACAACCTCTTCACCGGTTCGATCGCGAATGGCGGGCAAAACGCGTCCCTGGCGCCGCGCGTTGGATCGCAGGAAGTTCTCTCCGCGCCGAAACAGCCGGCGAGTTCGGCCGCGACGCCCTGGAGCGGCGAGGACGGCGCGTCCGGTCATCCGCTGATGACCGCTGCCGCGATTCGTCGGGCCGCGGCGAATTTTTCGAGCTGCGTCGCGGCCATGTGGCCCGATGCGGCGCGGCGGCACATCACGCGCGAGAACTTCGAGCGCTTTACGGCGGGGCTGTCGCCCGATCTCCGCATCATGGACCTGATGGATTCGCAACCGGAGTTCACCAAGGCGATCTGGGATTATCTCGATATTCTGGTCAATGATGCACGCCTTGCACGCGGTCGCGAAATTCTCGCGACCTACAAGCCGCAGTTCGATGCCGTCGAGAAGGCTTATGGCATCGATCGTTACGCGATCGCTGCGATATGGGGCATCGAATCGAACTATTCGACGCGGATAGGTGACCGCAGCGTGCTGCAGTCAACGGCGACGTTGGCGTGCGTCGGCCGTCGCCAGACGTACTTTCGGGATGAGTTTCTGGCCGCACTTGAGATCCTCAATCGGGGTGATCTGCGGCCGGAGCAGATGCGCGGCTCATGGGCGGGCGCATTCGGCCCGACGCAGTTCATGCCGACGGCATTCAAACGTTATGCCGTCGATGGTGATGGTGACGGCCGTCGCGACGTGGTCGACAATCCGGCTGACCTGATCGCATCCACCGCCAACAACCTGAAGAAAGACGGTTGGCAGACCGGCAGAACCTGGGGGTACGAGGTGGTCGTACCCAACAACTTCAACTACATGCTGGCGGATCGCGCCAAGGCGATGACACTTGCGCAGTGGGAGCAGCTCGGCATCCGGCGCGCCGGCAACAAGGCGTTCCCGCATTCCGCCGACCGCGCCTATCTGCTTGCGCCCGCTGGCGCCGGAGGGCCGGGTTTCCTGATGTTGCAGAATTTCCGGGTCTTTATGAAGTACAACCCGGCGGAAGCCTATGCGCTGGCGATCGGCCATTTTGCCGACCGGTTGCGTGGCGGAGGATCCTTCGTGCAGCCGTGGCCGCGGCAGGAGCGGGTGTTGTCCCGCGCCGAACGGCTTGAGCTACAGCAACTCCTGGCGCGGCAGGGTTTCTATCGCGGAACTCCCGACGGCCAGATCGGTAGCCGGACACGGGAAGCGTTGCGCAGCTTTCAGGCTTCGGTCGGGGCGCCTGCCGATGGTTTTGCGTCATCCGACGTGCTGGAACGGCTGCGGCGACGGTAGGGCCCGTTAAAGTCCGCCGGGGGGTAGGGCGGGCGGCTCGGCAGGTATTGCTAAGGGCAGGTATTGCTAAGGGAATGCGTGCGACCTGCCTGTGAAGCCCCAGACTTACACGTCGCTTTTGGCGCGAAGGTCGCCCGCTTGCGGCCCAATTTCGCTATTATGGCATGGCTAGGGTCTTTCCGCTTCTGATAGAATGAGGAGAGAGGCTCCATAATTCTGATTTGACGCGTTTTCTTCACGCGAACCAGTATTCATCCTCGGGTCAAGCCGGAGGACATGTTTCGCTCGAAAACGCTTGGAGGTTCCTTTGCGATTGAGCGTATGTCCGGACCCGAATCGCTGCTTCGCCGACTAATCGGCCGTGGACCATGCATCGCGCTGGTGGTCGTTGTTGCGACGCTGGTCGCCGCGCCCGCTTCGGCGCAGTTTTTCAATTTCGGCTTTGACCGCCCGGCGCCGGCGCGTCGCGGCGGCGGCGGCGGAGGAGGCTGGTTCGGATCGGACAATCCTTTCTTCGCGCCCTTTCAACAACCGCCGCCAAGACAGCAAGTACAACAGCAGCGGTCGCGTCCGACGGAAAACTATACGCACGCGCCACCACCTGAAAAGCGGGACACCGTGCCTGAGCGCAATGTGCTGGTGCTCGGCGACGCCATGGCCGACTGGCTTGCTTATGGCCTCGAGGATGCCCTCAGCGAGACGCCCGAGATGGGCGTGATCCGAAAGCATAAGACTATCTCCGGCCTCATTCGCTATCAGCCGAAGGGCGAGCCCGCGGATTGGACGGCCGCGGCGAGAGCCATTCTTGCGGCCGAAAACCCGGCCGCCATCGTGGTCATGCTGGGCTTGCACGACCGCATGTCGATTCGTGAAGCGCCGGAAAAGGACAAGGGCGGCAAGCCGGACGACAAGAAAAAGGCCGATGCGGACAAGAAGAAGGAGGGAGCCAAGAACGACAAGGCTGATGAAGTTGCCGAGTCCGGCAAGCCGGCCGACTCTGAGCTATCTCCGGATGATGCCGCCGGCGATCAGTCTGTTATAGCCAAGGAGAAAAGCACGCGGTCGCCTACCGGGGTTGCCGAGTTCCGCAGCGATCGCTGGGCCGAACTCTACAGCAGGAAGATCGATGAAATGATCGCGGTGCTTAAGTCGAAGGGCGTGCCGGTGTTCTGGGTCGCTCTGCCTGCTGTGCGCGGCACAAAATCAACGGCCGATATGCTGTTTCTCGACTCACTCTATCGGGGCGCCGCAGATAAGGCGGGTATCACTTACGTCGATATCTGGGATGGGTTCGTCGACGAGGCGGGCCGTTATATCCAGCAGGGACCGGATTTTGAAGGTCAGATCCGTCGTCTTCGCTCATACGACGGCGTATTCTTCACCAAGGCGGGCGCGCGCAAGCTTGCACATTATGTCGAGCGCGAGATCACGCGCGTGCTGACGGCGCGTTCGGGGCCGATCGCAATCCCCACTGAGCCTGACACGCCCGACACCGACGTCAAACCTGGGCAGTCGTCGCCGCGTCCGCTGGCTGGACCGATCTTGCCGTTGGTGGCCTCGTCGTTTGGGACCGACCGGTTGCTCGGCGGTCCCGGCAGCCGCCCCGCAGCGATCGACGCGCTGGCGGTGCGAACGCTGGTGAGGGGCGAACCGTTGTCCGCGCCTGCCGGACGTGCCGACGATTTCGTCTGGCCGCGCCGCGAGGTCAACCTTGAACCGGCCAAGGCCGATGCGCCGGTCGTGACGGATGGTGTCACGCCTGCTTCGGCCGCTAAGTCGAAGAAGCCGCTACCCGCTTCTTCTGCTCAGCGGTCGAATGGATCGCCGGGAGTTCGCCCTTTCCCGCCTGCACAGGCGGGAAGATCGCAGGCGCCATCTCGTCCGCCTCCTAACTCCGGACTGCCCGGATTCTTCTCGGACCTGTTCTCGCGGTAATTGTCCCACAGCGTTTTCAAGCGAAGCGATACCGGTTTGCGCGAGGAAAACGCGTCAGGTCAAAATCATAGAGCCCCGCTTCTGATTCCATCAGAAGCGGATAGGCTCGAGAGCGTGTTTCAACTGCGTTGAACCAGACCCGTCGCTTATCTTTTTTGTTTGAGCACGATCTTTTCCGAAACCGGTTTCCACCTTTCGGCATCATGACCTAATGCCCGAGCTGCGCCCTGTAGTCGTCGAGCACACCCTGCACGCGGTAGCAGCTCGTTGCGTCCGGCGTGAAGCTCACCCACTTTTTTTCCGCCTCCACGAACACCTGCGAGTCCTTCGTGCCGCGCGCCCGACCGGCCGCCATATTGATTTTATCGGATTTCGAAAGATAGGCGTCCAGCGCTGTCAGGAGTTCGTCGGTCTGACCCGGCGTAATCAGGTTCTGCTGTTCGCAGCGCGAAGCGGCGGCGAAGAACGAGCCGGCGCTGACGGCGACGTGACGAGACATCGCCTGTGCAGGCACGATCGGGATGGCGGCGATCAAGAAAACCATCCAACGCGATGTCGTCACTTTCGCCGTCCCCCCAATTTGTCGTGACAGTAACGCGCGGGGGACGGTGATCAATTCACAGATTGTCTCTGTGCACGGTTACGTGGGGCATGTGGATGGCTGCCGATGGAGCCTACAAATCGGCTAATTCCAAGACGAGATTGGTTGCCGGGATTGCCTTGATGATTCGCGACCAAAATGGACGTCGCGGAGCAACAACCGTACGGCTTATCGTGGCAGGGTGGTAGATCCCATCAGCATCTGGTCGATGGCGCGAGCGCACAGGCGCCCCTCGCGGATCGCCCACACGACCAGCGACTGGCCGCGGCGCATGTCACCGGCCGAGAACACTTTTGGTAGCGAAGTTTGAAAGTCCTGCGTATTGGCGCGGACGTTACCACGCTGGTCGAGGTCGAGGCCAAGGGTCTTGAGCAGACCCTCGTGCACGGGATGCACAAAGCCCATCGCCAGTAGCACGAGATCAGCTTCCAGCTCGAATTCGCTGCCTGCGATCGGCTGGAACTTGCTGTCGACATGGGCGCAGTGCAGCCTGGTCACCTTGCCCTCGATGCCGGAAAAACTCTGTGTCAGCACGGCGTAGTCGCGCTTGGCGCCCTCGGCCTGGCTTGACGATGTGCGCATCTTCAAAGGCCAGTTGGGCCAGGTCAGCGGCTTATTCTCATGCTCCGGCGGGGCCGGCATGATTTCGAGCTGCGTCACCGACTTCGCGCCTTGCCGGAACGAGGTGCCGATGCAGTCCGAGCCGGTGTCGCCGCCGCCGATCACCACCACGTTCTTGCCGGTCGCGAGGATGTCCGGCGCGTCGAACGACTCATGGCCATTGCGGCGGTTCTGCTGCGGCAGGAAATCCATCGCAAAGTGAATGCCGTCGAGATCGCGGCCGGGGATCGGCAGATCGCGCGGCGCTTCCGCGCCGCCGGTCAGAGCCACCGCGTCATGGTCTCTGACGAGTTGCGCCGGATCGATCACGCCTGTTGTGTTCCCCCCGACCGGCTTGCCGTAGTGGAAGATCACGCCTTCGGCCTGCATTTGCTCCAGGCGGCGGTCGATGATGTGCTTTTCCATCTTGAAGTCGGGAATGCCGTAGCGCAGCAGCCCGCCGGCTTTGGCATTCTTCTCATAGACATGCACCTCGTGACCGACGCGCGCGAGTTGCTGCGCGCAGGCAAGCCCCGCGGGACCCGAGCCGATGACGGCGACTTTCTTGCCGGTCTTCTGCGTTGCGACAAGCGGCTTCAGCCAGCCGTTGTCCCAGGCGCGATCGACGATGGCGCATTCGATCGTCTTGATGGTGACCGGATTGTCGTCGATGTTCAGCGTGCAAGAAGCTTCGCAAGGTGCCGGACAAATGCGGCCGGTGAACTCCGGAAAGTTGTTGGTGGAGTGCAGCGTTCGCGAGGCCTCTTCCCAGTCATCCCGATAGACGAGGTCGTTGAAATCCGGAATCTGGTTGTTGACCGGGCAGCCGGGCGTGCCCGGGGCGACCGAGCCGGTGCCGTGGCAATAGGGAACGCCGCAGTTCATGCAACGCGCGGCCTGGTCGCGCGTTTCCTTCTCGGATAGCGGGATCACGAACTCCTTGAAGTTCTTCACTCGCTCCGCGACCGGCGCGTACTTGCGGTCGCGACGCTCGATTTCCAGAAAACCCGTGATCTTGCCCATCGGACCTGATGCCTCGAAACCTGAATTCAAAAACCAAGTTGTGGTGTCGCGCGGTGCTGCGACGGAAACATGCTCCCTCTCCCCAGGGAAGAGGCGGCCGAACTCGCGCGTTCTCGTCTTATGTTCATAGCCTTGGTTACGCGCCTATCGCGATCTTCGGTTCGGCGTCCGCGTTGGCCTTCATTTCCTTCAATGCACGGCGGTACTCAACCGGTATCACCTTACGGAATTTCGGCAGGGAAACTTTCCAGTTCGCAAGAATATCGGTGGCGCGTTTGGACCCGGTAAGCTTGGCGTGGCGTGTGACCAGCACGTGCAGCCGTTCGACATCGGAATTCAGCAGGTCCTGGAATACGTCGACGCGCCCGTGCGCCTCGAGGTCGCCGCTGTGATGATAGGTCCCGGCATTGATCATCTCCTCTGATAACACCGGCTCGAGATCGACCATCGCGAGGTTACACAGTTTCGGGAAATCGCCGGCTTCGTCGAACACGTAGGCGACGCCGCCGGACATGCCGGCCGCGAAATTGCGCCCTGTCTTGCCGAGCACGACGACGATGCCGCCGGTCATGTATTCGCAGCAATGATCGCCGGCGCCCTCGACCACGGCGACTGCGCCGGAGTTGCGCACCGCGAAACGTTCGCCGGCGACGCCGCGGAAGTAGCATTCGCCCTCGATCGCGCCGTACATCACAGTATTGCCGACGATGATCGATTCTTCCGGCACGATGCCGGAATTTTCCGGCGGCCGCACGATGATGCGCCCACCGGAAAGACCCTTGCCGACATAGTCGTTGCCTTCGCCCTCGAGGTCGAAGGTGATACCTCGCCCGAGCCAGGCTCCGAACGCCTGTCCCGCCGTGCCCTGGAGGTGGACGCGAATGGTGTCGAGCGGCAGGCCGGAATGGCCATAGATCCTGGCGACCGCGCCCGACAGCATCGCGCCGGCTGAACGGTCGGTGTTGTTGATCTCGGTCTCGATCTTCACCGGTGCGCCGCGATCGAGCGCCGGCTTCGCCTCGGCGATCAGCTTGCGGTCCAGCACCTTCTCAAGGTGATGGTTCTGCGCCTCCGCGTGATAGATTTTCTGGCCTACCGCTTCTTTCTGCCGGTAGAACAGCTTTGAGAAGTCGAGTCCCTTGGCTTTCCAGTGCTTCACCAGCGCGGTCTGATCGAGCATCTGTACCTGGCCGATCATTTCGTTGAAGGTGCGGTAGCCGAGTTGCGCCATGATCTCGCGCACTTCCTCGGCGACGAAGAAGAAGTAGTTGATGACGTGCTCGGGCTGACCGGTGAAGCGCTTGCGCAGCACCGGATCCTGGGTCGCGACGCCAACCGGACAGGTATTGAGATGACACTTGCGCATCATGATGCAGCCGGCGGCAATCAGCGGTGCGGTGGCGAAGCCGAATTCGTCGGCTCCCAGCAGCGCGCCGATCACGACGTCGCGCCCGGTCCGGAATCCGCCGTCGACCTGGACCGCGATGCGTGAGCGCAGCTTCTCCCGCACCAGCGTCTGGTGGGTTTCCGCCAGCCCGATCTCCCAGGGAGAGCCTGCGTGCTTGATCGAGGTTAGCGGCGACGCTCCGGTGCCGCCCTCGAAGCCCGCGATGGTGACGTGATCGGCGCGGGCCTTGGCCACGCCGGCAGCGACCGTGCCGACCCCGATCTCGGAGACCAGTTTCACCGAGACCAGACTCTCCGGATTGACGTTCTTCAGGTCGTAGATGAGCTGCGCGAGGTCCTCGATCGAATAGATGTCGTGATGGGGTGGAGGCGAAATCAGCCCGACGCCAGGCGTGGAATGGCGTACGCGTGCGATGGTTGCGTCGACCTTGTGGCCGGGCAACTGTCCGCCTTCGCCGGGCTTCGCGCCCTGCGCCATCTTGATCTGGATCATGTCGGAGTTGACCAGATACTCCGTGGTGACGCCGAAGCGCCCCGAGGCGACCTGCTTGATCGCCGAGCGCATCGAGTCGCCGTTCGGCATCGGCTTGAAGCGGTCGGCTTCCTCGCCTCCTTCGCCGGTATTGGATTTACCGCCGATCCGGTTCATTGCGATCGCGAGCGTGGTATGAGCTTCGCGTGAGATCGAGCCGAAGCTCATGGCGCCGGTCGCAAAGCGCTTGACGATCTCCTTTGCCGGCTCGACCTCGTCGAGGGCGACGGGCTTGCGCTTGTCGTCTTCGGCGGTTTTGAACCGGAACAGACCGCGCAGCGTCAGCAAGCGCTCGGACTGTTCGTTGAGGATCTTTGCGAACGCGCGATAGCGTTCCTGCGAATTGCCGCGCACGGCGTGCTGGAGGTTGGAGACCGACTCGGCGGTCCAGGCGTGATCCTCGCCCCGGGTGCGATAGGCGTATTCACCGCCGACATCGAGCGCGGTCTGATAGATTTGCAAATCGCCGAACGCATCCGCATGCCGGCGCACGGTTTCTTCCGCGATCTCCGCCAGGCCGACGCCCTCGATGCGGGTATGCGTGCCGGCGAAGTACTTCGCGATGAATTCGGCCTTCAGCCCGACGGCATCGAAGATCTGCGCGCCACAATACGACTGATAGGTCGAGATGCCCATCTTCGACATCACCTTGAGCAGACCCTTGCCGATCGACTTGATGTAACGCTTGACGATTTCCTTGTCGTCGAGGCTGCCCGGCAGGCGCTCCTTCATCGCGATGATGGTCTCAAACGCCAGATAGGGGTTGATTGCCTCGGCGCCGTAACCGGCGAGACAGGCGAAATGGTGCACTTCCCGCGGCTCGCCGGATTCGACGACGAGGCCGACCGAGGTACGCAAGCCGACGCGGATCAGATGATGATGTACGGCGGCGCAGGCGAGCAGCGAGGGAATCGGAATCCGGTCGATGCCAATCAGACGGTCGGACAGGATGATGATGTTGACGCCTTCGCGGACGGCTGCTTCCGCGCAAGCGCAAAGTTCGTCGAGCACCTGCTCAAGGCCGTCTGGGCCGACGCTGGCGTGGAAAGTGATATCGAGGGTGCGCGAGACGAAGTGCGACTCCGCGACATCGGAGATCGAGCGGATTTTCTCCAGGTCGGCGTCGGTGAGGATCGGCTGATGCACCTCGAGTCGCTTGGTGGAGGCGAGACCCTCGAGGTCGAATAAATTCGGCCGTGGCCCGATGATCGAGACCAGGCTCATCACCAGCTCTTCGCGAATGGGGTCGATCGGCGGGTTGGTGACCTGCGCGAAATTCTGCTTGAAATAGGTGAAAAGTTGCTTGGGACGATCGGACAGCGCCGAGAGCGGCGTGTCGTTGCCCATCGAGCCCGACGCTTCCTCGCCGATGGAGGCCATCGGCGTCAAAAGGATGTTGATGTCCTCCTGCGAATAACCGAATGCCTGCTGACGATCCAGCAACGGCAGGTTCGAACGGGCGGTTTTTGCTGCTGCGTCCGGCAGATTCTCGACCTGAATCTGGGTGCGGCCGAGCCACTCCCCGTAGGGATGGCTGTTCGCCAGAGTGGCCTTGATTTCGTCGTCAGGGATAAGGCGTCCCTGTTCGAGGTCCACCAGCAGCATCTTGCCGGGCTGCAGCCGCCACTTGGTGACGATCTGATCTTCCGGAATCTTGAGCACGCCCATCTCGGACGCCATCACGATACGATCGTCGCTGGTGACGAGATAGCGCGCCGGGCGCAGGCCGTTGCGGTCGAGCGTGGCCCCGATCTGGCGCCCGTCGGTGAAGGCGAGCGCCGCCGGACCGTCCCACGGCTCCATCAGCGCCGCATGATATTCGTAGAAGGCGCGTCGTTGCTTATCCATCAAGGGATTGCCCGCCCACGCTTCGGGGATCATCATCATGACCGCATGCGCGAGCGAATAACCACCCTGCACCAGGAATTCGAGGCTGTTGTCGAAGCAGGCCGTGTCGGACTGGCCTTCATAGGAGATTGGCCATAACCGGCTGATGTCCTTGCCGTACAAATCGGAATGCACTGACGCCTGCCGCGCCGCCATCCAGTTGACGTTGCCGCGCAACGTGTTGATCTCGCCGTTGTGCGCGACCATGCGATAGGGATGGGCCAGCGACCAGGTGGGAAAGGTGTTGGTGGAGAAGCGCTGATGGACAAGCGCCAAGGCCGATTCGAAATCCGGCTCATGCAGGTCGGGATAGTAGCTGCCGAGCTGGTCGGCGAGGAACATTCCCTTGTAGATCACAGTGCGGCACGACATCGATACCGGATAATAGCCGGAGAGACCGCGTTCGCGCCGTTCAAAGATCGACTGCGAGATCGACTTGCGCAGGATGTAGAGCCGCCGCTCGAATTCGTCCTCGGTCGCGGCCGTGCCGTTGCGGCCGATGAACACCTGCATGTTGGCTGGTTCGGTCGGCTTGACGGTTTCACCCAGCGAGGAGTTGTCGGTCGGCACCTCGCGCCAGCCGAGCAGGGTCAGGCCTTCGGCCTTGATCTGATCGGCGATGATGTTCCGGATGATTTCTCGCCAGGCGGTTTCGCGCGGCATGAACAGCGCTCCGACCGCGTATTCTCCGGCCTTCGGCAGCGTGAAACCAAGCTCCTTTGCCTTTCGTGCGAAAAAAACGTGCGGGATCTGTAAGAGTATGCCGGCTCCGTCTCCGGCGCGCGGATCGGCGCCGACAGCGCCGCGATGTTCCAGGTTGCAGAGAATGCTGATCGCGTCGGAGACGATCTGATGGGACTTCTTGCCTTTGATGTTGGCGATGAAACCGACGCCGCAGGAATCTTTTTCCAGCGCGAGGTCGTAGAAGCCTTCTGCCGGAGGCCGCCAGGTATGTTCATAGCCTGCATGCTGATGCGCGGGTTCAAGCGGTTTCGGGGCCGACTCCGCTGCCGGTGAATGAGACCCGATGGTCTCCCGCTCGAACGATGGCCCGCTCATCTCAGTCCTTTCCCGGCCAGGATGTGATATCCCGAAAATGTCCGCGCCTTCGGCACACCTTGGGCGGCCGTGGCGCCCCGATCGACAACCTTGGGGCCGCCACTCGCAAGCCGCGAGCCGAAGTTTTGAGAATTCAAACCTGGCTGCCCGACATCCGCGGGGACAGCGAGCCTGCCATGCCCGTAAACGGACATCAGACGCCTGTATACGCGGCAACACCTCGGTGCCAAGCCGATCTTCAAAATATAAGACAGCTTTGCTGTCCTAACCGTCACATTGCCAAATTTTTCTCTATCATACAAGCGCCAGGGAGTCGCTGATGGCGTGGAGGTTATGCCCAAAACGCGACGGCGGAAAAATGGACCGGGCGCCGTCTCGCCTCCCTCAAGCGCTGCCCGATAAAAAGCGCCCCGGTGGAACCGGAGCGCTTTCCATGCTCGGCAAATTTATAATCGCCGAAGCCCGGATCAGGCGGCCGCCTTCTCGACCGCCGGTGTGGCAGGCGTGCTGGTCGAGATCGGAATGCTCCGGGGCTTCTTGGCCTCCGGAATTTCACGAACCAGATCGACATGCAGCAACCCGTTCTCCAGCGATGCGTTCTTCACCTGAACGTAATCGGCCAGCTGGAATGCGCGTTCGAAGGCGCGGGCCGCGATGCCGCGATATAGCACCTCGGCCTTTTCCTTGCCGTTCTCATTGGCGACCTTCTCGCCTTTGATCGTCAGCGTGTTTTCCTTCGCGACGATGGAGAGTTCGTTCGGGGCAAAGCCGGAGACGGCGACGCTGATACGATACGCGTTCTCGCCGGTGCGCTCGATGTTGTAGGGCGGGTAGCCCGGCGCGTCGCCATTGGCCTGATCAAGCAGATTGAAGAGGCGGTCGAAGCCGACAGTAGAGCGGTAAAACGGGGTTAGGTCGAAAGTACGCATGGTTCAGTCCTCCATTGAGCGACGTCAAATGAACCCGCCCGCCAGTCGGGCCGGGCTTTCGTCTGTGTGCAGCCTGATGATCCATGGTTCAGACCACTGGTAGCGGCCTGCACGAAAGTGATATGGGAGAACCTTCAGGCAGGTTCAAGGGCGGGGACACGCGTGCCTCCAGACGACCCGCTCTCTCGGGCTTCTCCTCCAGCCGGTTCGGTCATGAGGCTTGTTTCAATCCCCGCAAATCCGGTTCCGGAGAATTGCGTTAGCGGCGCCGTGAGAACTTCCGACGGGGTCGAGTTGCGCTTCGCGCGCTGGCCGCCGACACACGGGCGCAAGGGGACCGTGTGCGTGTTTACCGGACGCGGCGAGCAGATCGAAAAGTATTTCGAGACCGTCCGAGACCTGCGCGACCGGGGCTTCGCGGTGGCGATGATTGACTGGCGGGGACAGGGGCATTCGTCGCGACAGTTGCTGGATCCGCGCAAGGGATATGTGCGTCGCTTCTCCGACTACGAAAACGACGTTCGCGCCTTCGTAAAGCAGGTGGTGCTGCCGGATTGCCCGCCGCCATACTTTGCGCTGGCGCATTCAATGGGAGGTACGGTGCTGTTGCGGGTGGCGCACGCCGGTAGGCGCTGGTTCGACCGCATGGTGCTGTCGGCGCCGATGATCGACCTGCCGGGACATCGCACCTCGTTCCCGGCGCGTGCGTTGCTGCGTGCGATGCGACTGTTGGGGCAGGGCGGCCGTTACGTTCCCGGTGGGAGCGACCAAATCACCGGCGTTGCCAGTTTCGCCGGCAATCCCCTGACCAGCGATCCCGTGCGGTTTGCCCGCAATGTCGCAATCCTTGAGGAAGACCCTTCGCTGGGAATTGGGTCTCCGACGGTGGCGTGGGTCGACACGGCCTTCCAGACGATGCAGGCTTTTCGCGCCGCAAGTTACCCCTCGCAGATTCGTCAGCCGCTGCTGTTGATCGCGGCCGGCAACGACGCCATCGTCTCCACCCCGGCCATCGAGCAGTTTGCCTGTCATCTGCGCAGCGGTTTGCACCTTGTGATCGCCGGATCGAAGCATGAAATCCTGCAGGAACAGGACCGCTATCGTGCCCAGTTCTGGGCAGCCTTCGACGCCTTTGTCCCTGGCACGCCACTGTTCTAGAGCATGATCCCGAAAAGTGGAAACCGGTTTTCGGAAAAGATCATGTTCAAACAAAAAAGATAAGCGACGAGTCTGGTGCAGTTGAAACAGACTCTAAAGTCTTTCCACCGTCGCCGTGAAGCGGGGGAAGGTTCTAGCAATTCAGCAACTTCAGCGCGGCCTCGTGGATACGGGGGTCGCCGGCGGCGATGACGCGGCCGCCTCCCTGCGCCGGCTCGCCTTCCCATGTCGTAATCACGCCACCAGCCCCGATAATGATCGGTATCAAAGCCGCGATGTCATAAGGTTTCAGTTCCGTCTCGATGACGAGATCGAGATGGCCAGCGGCCAGCATGCAATAGGAATAGCAGTCGCCTCCATAGCGGCTCAGCCGCACCTCGGCTTCGACCTTGCTGAAGGCCGCGCGGTCGTCTGGATTCATCAGGAGCGGGCTTGTCGTGAACGAAGTTGCTTCCTTCAGCGACGCGCATCGCCGCACAGCGAGTTTGCGTCCGTCCGACGGTCCTCGATAGCGAGAGGAGCGATTGTCACCGCTGAATCGCTCGCCAATGTAGGGTTGATGCATCATGCCGAACACCGGCATTCCACGATGGAGCAGTGCGATCAGCGTGCCCCAGATCGGAAAACCTGCGATAAAGGATTTCGTGCCGTCGATGGGATCCAGCATCCAGACATAGTCGGCGTCTTCGTTCCGATTGCCGAATTCCTCGCCGACGACGCCGTGCTCCGGAAAATTCGCCTGGATCATCCGTCGCATCACCGCCTCGGCCGCGCGATCGGCCTCCGTTACCGGATCGAAATCGCGACTGACACTCTTGTTTTCGACGCCGAGAAGGGTCGTTCTGAAAAACGGCAGGATCGTTTCGCCCGACGCCGTCGCGAGACGGTCAATAAAGGCGGTAAAGTCAATCACCGTCACGCTATACCTCACCGGGCAATGTTCGGGCGTCGCGCCCGCCAGCTAAGCCGCCTCCTATACATGGCCGGATCGGATACCGCATCGTCTGCCGTTCCATCGATGCATAGTTTTCCCGTACTCGTAATTATCGGCCGCATCGATCGTGGATCGGATGTTGCGGTCTTGAATGCCTGGGCCGGATCGCGGGAGGATGGACGCAATATGAATATAAGATATTGAAATTAAATAATAAAATATGAAATCCTGCAGAGGCTGATAGATGGAAACGCCGGATGGAAAGGATGGAAGTAGACCTAATTTAAACGGGGCCTTGGTCGAAATCCCTTGCATTTTGTGCAGCGCGGTTACATATTGTGCGCTGCGGTAGCCAAGTCGCGCTATCGCTTGCCCTCCTTGGGCGTTTCCTCCCTATAACTTGGGTCGCTTGTTCGACGAGCGGCCCTTTTTCTTTGCAACCGCTTTGCAGGGGAATTCGGGCTCTCGCCGATCCAGCTTCCGAACTTTGATTGCGCGTCGGGAATCTACTCTGCGGCGGACCGGAAGGAGCCGAGATCACCGAGCGGGATGGCGGCCAGGGCATCGGCGAGCGTCAGGAAATCGGCTGCAACCTGGCTGAAGCGGGGTCCGCGCTCGCGCCGCTCTTCGTCCATGTAGATCGCTCGGTTGAGTTCGAGTTGGACCGCGTGCAGTCCGCTGGCCGGATTGCCGTAATGTTCGGTGATAAATCCGCCCGCGTAGGGCTTGTTGCGGGCGACCGAGTAGCCGAGGCTGCTGGTCACGTCATCGATGACGTTCGGTATCTGCTGCGCGCAACTGGTCTCATAGCGATCACCGATCACGATGTCCGGCCGCCTGGGTTCGTCGGGTGAGATGCCGGTCGATGGCATCGAGTGGCAATCCACAAGGATGACCGTTCCGAATGTCTGGTGGGCCTTGTAGATCAGCCGTCGCAGCGCGCGATGATAGGGCTTGTAGAGAAGTTCGATCCGGCCGAGCGCATCGTCCACGCCCAGACGCTCGCGATATATTTCCTCGCCGTCGCCGACCACGCGCGGGATAGTGCCGAGACCACCCGCGACCCGCATCGATCGCGTATTGGCGAAACTCGGCAGCCGTCCGGTGAACATTCGCGGATCGAGTTCGTAAGGTTCGCGGTTGACGTCAACGTAGGAGCGGGGAAAGTTGACCCGGACCACCGGAAAGCCGGCATCGGTCAGGCCATCGATCAATTCATCCATGAACGAATCTTCTGACCGGCGCAGGCCGGCGAGATCGATTCGCGACGCGGACAGAAATTGCTCCGGATAGACCGAACCGGAATGCGGAGAGTTAAAGATGATGGGGGATCGCCACATCGCCGGCTCAGCGATCTCGAAAGGAGGCGGTTGGTCACCGTCAAACTGGCTCATCGCCGGCGTCGTCCCTGCGCAGCCGCCTGTCGAATTCGTCTGGACAGGCGTTTCTGAATTTGCATTGTCGATAATCGCGCCCGTTCTGCCAAGCCAAAGTTCGTTTTCACTCCAAATTTACCAGATTTAGCTTATATTGAGTGCTCCTCCAGCCGGGCTCCGATGACCTCCATCATGCATAAAATCCTCCTCGCCGAAGACGACAACGACATGCGCCGATTTCTGGTTAAGGCGCTGGAGAACGCCGGTTTCAAGGTGTCGTCCTATGACAACGGCTTGTCAGCCTATCAGAGATTGCGCGAGGAGCCATTTGAAATGCTTCTCACCGATATCGTCATGCCGGAAATGGATGGCATCGAGTTGGCGCGCCGCGCTTCGGAACTCGACCCCGACATCAAGATCATGTTCATCACCGGCTTCGCCGCCGTCGCGCTGAATTCCGATTCCGAGGCGCCCAAGAATGCCAAGGTGCTGTCCAAACCGGTGCATCTGCGCGAGTTGGTGAGCGAAGTGAACAAGATGCTGGCGGCTTGATTCTGGTGTCCGCTGATCCTTGCCTGTTCGCGCGGGAGCCGATATAGGACCGGCGACCCTTGTGGGAGTTTACGGGCGCGTAGCTCAGCGGGAGAGCACTACCTTGACATGGTAGGGGTCACAGGTTCGATCCCTGTCGCGCCCACCACTTTCCGCCCTATTCATCGGCACTTTATGCGACATCGCGACCTCCTTTGATTGCGCGGAGCGGCGCTTTTGCACGTCCCTTGCACGAAAACAGAGAACGGGAGCAGTACGCCTGCAGGTCCCGGATGATATTGTCGGTGGCTTGCATGGCCTCGGACAGGTAGTCCGGGTCATTGTGCTCGTACCAATTGGCCGTCCGGCTCTCGTCGTGACCGAGCCACATATCTCGCTGTTCTTGTGACACTGGCGGGTTTTTTGACCTGCGAACGTACGTCGCCATGAAGTGGCGGAGGGTGTCTTGCGTGAAGCGATCCATCCCGCAGTCGACGGCCAGTCGTTTGAAGGTCCGCTTCATGGTCGTGACCGGCTTGCCGTCCCAAATCATCGGCGCACCTTCGCCCCACTCATCCAGCCAGCCGGTCAGATTGTCTGTGAGCCGAATCGTGGGGCGATATTTCTTGGTCTGCCTGCGACCCGGCGGGTTGAGGTTCAGCGTCCCGAACTCTCGATTGACCTGCACGGAAGGTCGGAAATCTAAAACAGCCTCCGGTCGCGCCCAGGTGTTCAGCGCCAAGATCACGAAGCGGAAGAGGTTTTCTTGCCGCCTGTCGATCGCATCGATGAATTGCCCGAGTTGCTGGAAGCTGGGAAGCCAGTCGCGCGGCGCCGATGGTGCCAGCGATGTAAGCTCGGCCACGCGCTTGGGCTGGGTGACGATGTCGGGAGCAGACTCGAGAAGTTGGATTTCATGCTCGTTGCCGAAGCCATCCCTTACGACGGACAGACGTCGACCGAACCGGAAGGCTGCAGACACGACGGCGAGATTGCGCGCGATGGTGCCGGCTGTATGGCTGTGCTTCGACGCACACCACAGCATAAACTCTTTCTGCCTCAGCGGCCCGAATGCCGACACCGCAGCCATCGGCACGATCTTCTCCGACAGATATTCGTTGACCAAGACAATGGCTCTGAAAGCCTGATCTGCGGACGGCTTATTCTTGGCGTCGTTCTCGTAGTAGTGGTCCAGCGCAACGCGGATCATGACACTACTCGGAGATTTGCTTCCGTCGAGCCGAGATTCTCCGACAAGCTCGATGAGCTTTTCTTGCGCTTCGGAGAGTATTTCTGTCCCAAGCGTTCGGCGACGAGTTGCGCCTGTTCGCTTGTCATACCAATAGGCGTAGAGCTTTGAGGTGTTGTTCGCAGATCCGATCCAGTAGCCGCCGTACTCCCACATTCTCGACGACACGGGCTTTCCTTTCGTTGCAGATAGCTGGCGATGGCGTCGGGGTGATACAGCACCATCCCGCGCTTGCCGCTGTAGAAGGGAATCTCTCCGCGCTGCCTCGCGCACCGCAACTCCTTCTCGCTTACCAGATGGGCGTAGCGGCGGCAGACTTCCGCCTCCGTCATCAGCTCATCGTATCGAGCGAGCGCGTTAGACGGGTTGCCCGGAAACCCGTCTAACGTTGCGTGGCCGGGATTATGAGCGCGCATGCTGCTCATTGATCATTTCCCTTATAGGGATCAGTTTTCGGAGCACATCTTCGTGGGCCACCACCAGACTACGAAGCGCGTCGTCGTCGATCATGTCCGGTGCGTTCAATGCAACGTGGATGGTTTGGACCGCCGCGATGACTTCGTCGACCAAGTCAATCGCCTCGACGGGGCGCGGGGGAACGATGATCATGCGACCAGTCCTCGCCGTTCGCATTCGTCCTTTAGGAGTTGCAGCGCTTTGGAAGCTCTGCAGTATTTCCACCGCACCTCGGTCACGGCGGCGTCTTCTTCTTTGGTCAGGGCGCGATCGGGCAGATGCTCCCAGTAATAGTCACGCTCCACCACGAGCCTGTAACCGCAGCGCGTCAGCACATCGATGTATTCTCCGGCATCGAATTGAGCGTTGCCGATGTCTTCGTCTTCATAGCCTGCAGCTTGAGAGAGAGCCTTGCTCAGCGACCGTGTTGAATAGCCGACAACCCGGCCGAGCAACTTCTTCTCTAAGCCCTCGGCCAGATATGGCCCGTCAGATAAGCCCGTGTATTCGGGGATTCCTCCCGAACCGGCCGGCGGGATATGAAGCGGCCGGAAGCCTCGCAGACTGCAGCACCACCACACCAGCCGTTTTGGCGACGGGGGCGGAGTGATTTGCGTCATCGTCGATTTAACCTGAACGATACGCCGCGCCCGGTTGCCGCTCTGGTACTGGATCAGAAAAAGTTCGCCGTTCTGGACGCTGCGGTCCGTCATGTCGATGACAGCGTATTCGCCTTCCTTGAGGTGCGGTTCGGAGCCGTCCTCCTCGATCCGGAAAGTCATATGGCCGTGCGGCAGCGTGGTGAACTCGGTGAGTGCGCGAAGCGGCTCGGCAACGGTTCTGATTGCGCGACTGCGATTTGGTGTGCTATTCTCTGATGAGTTCATTGGCTTTACCTTCGTGGGTTTGGCTGGAACCATGGCTCGGCAGCGCTCCAACGCTGGCCGGGCCTTTTGCTTTCATCCGCTCCCGAATGGCGCGGACAATCTCTGAGTTTTGAGAACTGGAGTTTTCCCGGGCCTCGGCCTGGATGAAGGCTTTGACATCGGGCGGCAGGCGCACAGCTACCTGCGGGTCGGCTCTTGACATAAAAGGTCTCCGATATCGCCTAATGCGATAACGATTAACCTTATCGCCTAGTGCGATAATTGAGTCAAGGGACTTTATCGCCTAGTGCGATATACTCCAGTCAGGAGAATCCGGATGGCCCAGAAGTCAAAGAGCCGAAAGTTGGATCAGTATATTGTCCGCTTTCCGGAAGGGATGCGCGATGCTCTGAAGGCTGAGGCGGAACAGAACGGGCGATCACTGAACGCTGAGATTGTCGCGAGGCTCGAGTATACCTTCGAAGAAGTGTTGAACGCCCTGGGCATTCAGGCGCTCGCAACGCGTATGCAGGCCACGACTGAAGCCCTAGAAAGCGTCTTTTACAACATACGAGAATTCGATCTCGAACAGTTCATGGCGGATCAGGCGAAAGCTGGAAACAAGATGCATTTTCGAGCCGAGGCGGTCGATTTTATAATGCGCGATTATCTTTCCAGTAAAGGCTATGCCATCAAGCGGTCACCGCCCTTCGACAAATGAGCGAGGGCTGAAGGTAAGGGTCGATGAACACGCCGGGACTTTCAAGTGCGGACCTAGAGCGGAAAGCCAAGCAGTTTTGGTACTGGAATGGCGATGATCCAGCGCCGAAGATTACGCACTGGACATCGCGCGGCACGTTTACAATCCGCCCGTGCACGCCAGGGCAGCCTCCTACTACCGAAGTACTCTTCAACGATAGGCCCCTCGGATACGGAGGCGGGTTCATCTCCAGTGATGCTTCAAACCTCTATAGCGGCTCTTACGACAAAGAGCTCGGCTTCAAAGCCTCGGAGATTTTACCGGCAGACATCTCACAGTGGAATGACTTGGGCGGGTGAATGGCTCGCGCCTGCACAGAGCTGAAGACGCTCCGATTTTCCCGCTAACATGGGATTTCCCAACTTTCCGCACAAAAAAAATAATCGCAACTAGGGGTTCAAAACCCCGGCGCCCAAACGTCTCACTATTGAAGGATTGAGGAACGCTCTCCCGCGTGCGGCATTGATTCACCGGACGGGAGCTCCGCACCCATCGATCCCGGACCCGAATTGGCCCGCTGTGGCCTCCAACTCCGGCGGGCCTTTTTGCGACCTTCCAATAAAAACCCGCCGGAGCGGGTTGAGGCGGAGCGGTAGCTTTCGGGATCTTTCGTCAAATGAACCTCTTGCCGTAAAGTCGCCGGATGAATGATTCTGCGACAGTACCGAGCTTTTTCATCCCTACAAAATTTGAAGGCGCTACTCTTTCTACTTTAGCCGAGTCGATTGCCTCGGGCTGCCCAAGCGGGCTTCCCTCAAATCTCGTCCTGGATTTTCAGAGGCTAAACTTCATTCAGCCGGCAGGAGTGGTTTTTCTCAGCAACCTAATTTGGTGGCTTCATCAAAATGGAACCGTTGTGCGCCTGACGAGCATCGACAAAAACGTAGGGGCCCTGCGGTATCTCGACGACTCCCGCTTTTTCGAACAACACTGCGGCGCCAAAGTTCGGGAAAATTCGTGCCCGCGAGAGACGACCATTCCGTTGCAGCGTATTGCCCCCAATCAAAGCCACGACTGGTTGGAGCACACATTCCTGCCGTGGCTCTCAAGTAGAGTCGGGAAGACACAAGCCTCGTTTTATGATCTCAAAACATGTCTATCCGAGCTGTTCAACAACATTCGGGAACACACCCGGTTGGATATCGGCAGCATCTTCGTGCAGCACTATCCCAGGCAGGATCGGATCAACATTTCGTTGGCGGATTTTGGGTTGGGTATCCCCGCCAAGGTCCGAGAAGTGCGGCCAGGGCTTCCTGACCCTGATACCGTCCTTTTGGCCGTTCAGGAAGGATTCACTACCAAATCCATCCCCGGGAATGCGGGATTGGGCCTTGATCTACTGCTAAAAGTTGTCATTGGAACCAATGCCGGACAGGTGACTATATACACCGGTTATGCGATGGTGACGTTCTACCGTAACGGATCAGGTAAAATTGAACATCGGGCCCTTAAAACTGCAGGTTTTAGTCCGGGAACGACCATAGATATTAACCTTCGTACGGATCTAATCGAGGAACTTCCGGAAGAGAGAGAGGAGCTGGAATGGTAACAATTCAGATTCACGATCTCGTGGCCGGTGCAAATACCGCCGACCAAGGGGCCAACGTGTTGCCTCACCTTCGATCAGCCATGGCGGCCGGAGAACCCTTCGTTGTGTCGTTCAGTAAGGTTCAGACCGCGACTTCGTCGTTCGTCAACGCGTCATTTGTGCCTTTGCTCAAAGAGTTTTCGCTCGCGGCCATCAAGGCGCAGATACGGGTTACTGACTCAACTCGACAAATCAACCAGATGATTAAAACCCGCCTCGAGCGGGTGGCTTTGGTGGACGCCTAGCGGGCGTCCACCGGCTTAGTCGTCACCGCTTCCTATCCGTGAGCGGAATCGTGGTGTGGCCCATCCCATCAGGCCGAGGCGGCTTACTGATCCGGTAGACGGTGCCGTCTGCGAGCCGCGTGATCTGATCGCCTGCTCGGGGACGCCATGGCATCCTTGCGTCTGCCATCAGCACCGTCGGGTGCCCGGCAGTCCATCCGTGTGCGCGACGATCCGGCCCCATTCTGGCATGCGGCAGCTCGGAGGATGACTGATCAGCCCAGATGCCGACGGCCTCGAACGTTGGCCGGGTAGCATCCGCAACCGTCGGCAGGTCGACGTCATCGACGGGCTTGAACGCCTCGAACCGAAACGTCTCGCCGAAGCAGTCGTTCACGGTGTCCGAGAGCATAGCAGCAAGATCATCGAACGGCGTTGTCATGGTTCACATCCTTGCTGCTCGCCGCCCGCAGTCTATCACGTGCATGAGCGAGCTTTCGGAATTCGTTGATCCTCCGACGTCTGCATGACGCGCAATACAGAGCGTTCTTAGGCCGCTCAACCGGCATCGGATCTTTGCAGACAATACAAGTCCGATCGGCCCGGGAGGCTCGAACAGCATCGCGTTCACGGGACCGGGATCTCCTGCCCCTGAACCTCCGGCCGCACACGTCGCCGCAATATACAGCCCCCGCCTTCAGCTCCACGGAGATTGGCTTTTGGCAAACGATGCAGATCCGCCCCCGCTTGGATTCTCGAAGGGCTTCGCGATTGAGCGCCCCCACGTGCTGGTGAAAGCATCGGTTATTACAATATACCTTGTCGATCCTGCCACTGTCCGGGAGCGGCTTGCCGCACCACTCGCACGCGCTCCCCCGAAGGTCATCAAATCGCATTGGGACCTCGCGCGCTGGTTAAGCTGGTCACGCCCTTCGCAACGATATCGTAGGCCGCCAACTGCTCGGCATCGCGAATTCGATAGATCAAAGCTCGATGCGACTGGTCACAAAGCTCGCTACAAAATTTCCATCGTTCGCCCTCTAGGGTGCGATGGCAACGGATGCAGCGCGTTCGGAGGATCGGCGCGAACCCATCCTGCGCCCACTCCGGCTGGCCCTCTTTCCACGTCGGCCGCCTCGCGCCGAGCCGCCTGAGCGCGTCCTTCACGACGTCCGCCGCCAGGTCGTCTGCCGCCGCCCATGACCAGCCGTTGAGGCACAGACGCGACCTCACGGCGTGCCGACATGTCGCCTCGAAGGCGAACCGCGTGGGCTCACCGCCAGCAAGGATGGATGTCACCACGCGCACGATATGCGCCCGGCGATCCTTGTTGACTTTGAAGCGCTTCTTCTTGGGCGCAATTCTTATTGCCGGAAAATCCGGCAATTTGTCCTCGGGCCCTGGCGTTCGCATCAGCATCAGCGGGCCATCCAGTCTGACTGCACAACGCGCGGTCTTTGCGCGACTTGCTCGGCTACGATGGGATTGCGAAGCTGCTCTTCGCGCGCGGACCAGTTGACGTTGACCTGCTGCCGGGCGGCGATGGCGTAGACGACGGTGTCGAGGGCTTCCGCCTGGCGGCCGGGGATCCGTTCGAACCGGCGCATGGGTTGGCCCCGATTGTAGCGCACCACCACACGCTCGGAGGCCAGCTGCTCATACCAAGCGGCCGACAAGCTGTTCGAGAACCGGACGTTCCCGCTGCGGGATAGCCGCGCGATCAGATGTGACTTGATTCCATCGATGCCGACGATCCACAGCCATCCGCCCTGGATCTTCTGCTTCGATCTCTCGATCCACGGCCGATTCCCGGCGACGCCCTTGATGGCCATGATCCGACGGCGTGCGCGGGGGAAGCAGAAGCGATACACGCGCTCCATCGTCTCGCCGTCGCCGCTATCGATGGCCGCAGCTTCGATGCCGAGCGATCCTCCGAAAGGATGGCGGAAGCGCTCCTTCAGCAGATCGTCCAGATCGCGCCAGGTCAGATCGTCCGTCGGCAGTCCCCAGATGATGCGATGGCCCAGGACGTACGCGGCCCCGCCGCTGTCCCAGCCGATGAAGGTGATCTCCAGTCGGTCGCGCTGCACGTCGACGCCTGCCGTGATCATCAGCACGTTCATGGGCAGGTCATTGAGGGAGAAGTTCTCAGCGCGCTCTGCAAGGGCGCTGTCGTCCAGCTCTTCGCCGGCCTCGCGCCACCCCTCGGCCAGGATCGTGTTGACGAACGTCTGCAGTGTCGCGGGGTCGTCTTTGCTCTGCAGGAATTCGGCTGCCAGTTTTCGCCACGACGCGTTCGCCAGCGGGCTCACCAGTGCGTTAATCCGAAAACCTGCGTGCCCCTTCACCTCGGGAGCGGTGGCGCGCCACCGGCCCGCCGTGACCATCGCTGGCTTATGCCGTTCCTCGATCACCACACCACAGCCCGGGCAGCACCAGGCCGCCTTGTCCGGTTCACCTTCCGGCCACTGGATGTCCTTCCATGCGACCTCGTGAAAGCCTGAGCACTCCGGACAGCAAACCTCGAAGATCCGCTGATCCGAACGGGCATAGGAGCGCAGGACGTGAGAGGTATCCTCGAACACCGGCGTCGAGCCGACGATGATCTTCCGATCCGGAAACGAGAGCGTCCGTTTCTCAGCCAGCATGATCGGCGAGCCCTCGGCCGTAACCTCCATGGCATCGGCTTCGTCGACGATCAGCACGCGAGCGGTGTGGGCCCGAAGGTTACGAGGTGCCTTCGCCGCCACGATCTTGAGCGAGCCGCCCAGGAAGCGGCGCGAGAGCATGGTATTTCTGTCATTCTTGCCGGGCTGGTCGCCTGACAGCTTGCCGGCAAGGGAGGGTGAAGCCTCAAACGTCGGCTCGACGTTGCTGACCATGAAGTTGCGGCAGTCATCGGCGGTCGGCAGAACAAACAGCACCGCGGCCGGCTCGTTGACCACGTGAGCGGCAAGCGTTCCGATCAGCAGCGTGGTGTAGCCAATGCGCGCCGACTTCACGACGGTGATTCTCTCGACCGCAGGGTCGCTGATGGCGTCGGCAATGCCACGCTGGAACGGGTAGAGCCGAATAGGTCCCGGAAGCGCCGAC
This sequence comes from Nitrobacter sp. Nb-311A, assembly GCF_000152905.1. GTDB lineage: Bacteria > Pseudomonadota > Alphaproteobacteria > Rhizobiales > Xanthobacteraceae > Nitrobacter. The sequence continues at coordinate 29,071 of NZ_AAMY01000008.1, read as the reverse complement.
ACATCGTCTGGCAGGCAAATCTCTCGCTCGATCCACTCGGAAAGCTGTAGCCGGGGCGGCGGGATCAGCGATCGCAGCGCCGCGCGTGTCAGACGCTCGCTCATTCGCCCTCTCCCAGGGCAGCCAGGGCGAGCCGCAGTTCAGCGTCGATTATATTTTTGTCTTCGGCGGTGAGGTGCGGCGCCTGCTGCCACACCCTCGAAGGCACCGCCAACAAGGCCGCTCGCACTTTGGTTAGGATATCTGCCCAGCCTCGGACGACGTCGGTGGCTGGGACAAGCTCCTTCCTGAGAGCGGCGTTCTTCAGCGCGGTGTTGTCGGCATGCTCCCGGGCCTGCCTTGCCCGCTCTGCGGTCAAGGTCGCAACCGCAGAATCACCACCCCGGCCTGAGGCCACGCCCCGCAAATGCTCGCAATAGCCACGGATGCTCTCACGGAGGAGATACTTGTCGCGCCCCGTCTTGAAGACGACGCCAGCCTGCTGATGCCGCCGGACGTGCTCCGTGGTGATGCCGATCAGATCGGCCAATTGCTTCGCGGTCACCACGTTGTCCATCGCATAACTCGCATCGTTGCCGGCGGATCAAGCCCTGATTAGGATATTGATCCCATTGCTGAAAGAGCCAACTCAGAAAACTCAAATCATTTCAATGATGAAAAACCTCCTCTAGGAATTTATGCACTGAGTGAAATCTCGGGCTGACGCGTCCCCGCTCCCCCAGGCGGCTGGGAAGGACCCACGCGGGCGAGGCAGATCGGCAACGGTGTTGCCCATTCGCCACGTCCTCGCTGTGCTGCGGTCGCGCTGGTCATCCGATCACCCTGAACAGCTCGTGCGCGATCCTCTTGGGCAGTTCGCGATCGAGCGTCGAATAGAACGCGGCCCCGGACGAGCCGGTGACCATCTCGGTCGGGATGAAGAGACCGGATCGCTTCTGCGTGATTTTCGTGCCCGACTTGTTGAGTCGCCGATAGACGTGGCCGTCGAACTTCGCGACCACCTTACGGTTCGGGAAAGCGCCGCCTTTCATGAAGGTGCCGGGATAAAGTTGCCGCTTGCCCCACGGCGCTGCAGTTACTCCCTTGCGGGTCTCTCGCGGCTTGAAATATTTCAAACGAACGTTGCCGCCCTCCGATTTGATCTCATACGATCCACCGGCGAACGATGCCTTCTTCGATGTGATGGCCTTTCGGATCGTCTTCATGGGCAAGCCGGTTTGCTTGACGAGCACTCGGCGCATCTGGGTTCGGGCCTTGTCGCCGGTGTGATTGATCGCTCGCACGAGAGCCTTAGGCGCGTCCTTGCCTGCGGCATGGAATAGGTTGCTGGCGCGGACGATCGATGAGGCGTCGAAGTGGATCGAGAGCGTCATTTGTGCCTCCCCAATCTGGCGCGAGCCGCGCTTACCTTGATCCTGAGAGAGGATGCTGCGTCGGTCGCCGCTGATTTGACGACGAACCGCGATCTCTCCGCCGCCGTTCTGACGTCACCGCGAACGAGGGCCTTGACGCCGGTGCTGATTGCCTTGGCGCGCTCTGCGCAGCCTCCACAGCTCATTGCGCACCTGCCGATCCTGCCGAAGCCGCACCCGCGTCAGGGGAGGAGTGACCTGCAGAGCCAGGTCCATTGCTGGCGCCTTGAAGCGAGCCGACGACCTTCACGACCCGTTCAAGGTCGCTTTTCATCTTCAGCAGCCCCGTGCCGTCCTCGATCGTGATTTTGGCATTCAATTCGCCGTCTACCGTTCCCTGAACGTCGACCTTGCTAGGACCGGCATCGAGGCCCTGCACGGGCGGCAATTCCAGCCGCTTCGGCCGTTCGCGCAGGTCTGGTCTGGGGATCATGCGTGAAGTGCCGGACGGCAGCGGCTCAGGCTTCGCGTTGTCGGCGGCGCGGGCCTTCTCGGCCTCGGCCTCCCGCATCTTCTTGACTTCGTCGTCGGTAAAGATGGGCGGCATCTCCCCGCCATGCAGAGCGACGCGGCCGGCATCGAGGTTGAACCGCTTCATCCGCCATTCTTGAAGCTGAGGGTCGTTGCGCAGACGGTCCTCAAGGGGATCGAGCTTCTTTTTGCCTCGCATCCTCTCCCACCATGATGGCTCCGTCTTTTTGCGCTCCGCCTCTTCCTTTTGCCTGATTTTATCGTCCAGCTCGCGGATCTGCGGATCGATGATTTGGCGCTTGCGCTTATCGGCTTCAAACTGCGCACGCTCAGCCGCCGGCAGGCTTTTAATTCGAGCGCCTTCCTCAAGTTTGCTGGAAAACCAGTCCATCGCCTTCGCGGCGCCGGCAGCAGCCATTGCCTTGCCGATGCTTTCTTTCAACCGGTCGAAGCTCTCGGCCATTCGGTTGATCGCGGCCTGGGGGCGCTCCATGACCTTGTCAAAGTCCTTCATCGCCGATCCGGCCGAGTGTGAGACGCGATTCATCACGTCCTGGAAAACGTCCTTGAAGGTCAGAAGCGCCCGCATGCCACGAGCGAACTCCATGTCGCTGAACAGCTGCGGGATCTTGGACAGATCGCCCTTCGTGGCTTTCTCGGTCAGCTCGGTAAACACGGTCAGCAGGTCTTTGCCTTCTTTACGCGCCTCCTTCATCTCCTTGCGCAGGTCGATACCGAACTTCTTGAACCGCTTGGATGTCTCCTCGCTCTCCATCTTGGCGAAGATGTTCTGGACGGACGACGCGGCTTCTTCCGTTGAGCCGGTACCGGCGCGAATGGTCTGCAGCACCGCGACAATGCGCTTCAAACCTTCCTCGCCCTTGAGGCCGATCGCTGCCGCTGCCGGTGCGATCGAGGCCATATACCTGGCCATGTCCTTCAGCTCGAACTTTCCGGCCTTGCCTGACGTGACCAAGACGTCGAAGGCGGATTGCATCTTGGTGGTCGAGATGCCGAGAGACTGATTGAGTGCCAGCGTTGTGGTCGCCATGTCTTGAACTTCGGCGCCGGCCGCCTGAGCCGTCTTGGCGATGGCAGGTAGCGCCGGCATCGCTTTGTCGAGATCGAGGCCGCCGGCGACCAGGCTTTCGAGACCCTTCGTTACTTCGTCGAAGGACTTGCCGCTGCCATAAGCCAGGTCACGGACCGACTTATTGAGGCCGTCGATCTGTTCTTTCGTGGCGTCCGCGGTGATGCCGATGCGGGTGAGCGCGAGGTCGGTGTCGGCATAGCGTTTGACCGCCTGAACGCCGCCATAGGCCGCCGCTGCGGGGCCAAGCACACCGAGTCCAATCGGCGGGATGATCGGCGGGAATACACCGCCTTCGCGGCGTGACATCCCACGCGCGCCTACTACACCGGCCGCGGCTCTGCCTGCACCACCTGCGCGCATGGCCGCACTGTTCACTCTGCGGTTGGCCGTTTCGGCCGTATGCATCAGATTGCGAAGCCGTCGCGCGACATGATCGAAGACTCCGCCCGTCGCGTCCTTGGCGGTGATGACGGCCTTTGCCTCGATCACTCTGGTCACTTGGCGGACTTCCTTTTCCTGAACGCAATCGCGCGATCAAGCCAGTTGAAGATTTCGGTGACGGTCATCCCCTGCACGGAGAACGGATCGAAACCGAGATCGAAAACGAGAATGTCAGCGGCGTCGAAGATGTCTCCTACGCCGCCGCCTTGAAAAAACTGAGGACAGCATCCTTCAGCGCCAGAGCGTCCCGGTAGTCGACTTGAGCCAGGAGCCCCGTATCGATCACCTCGCCTTTGTCATCGAGCAACAACGCGTTGAGGTATTTCTCGATAATCCCCATGTCTTCGTGCGGGAGGATCGCGCCGTTAAAGACGATCATTGCGGCGGGATCGCCAAAGCTCATGATGTCTCTGTATTTGGGCGGCCGGAGGCGAACGACATCAATGGTTCGTCCACCATGCGCCCGCATCGGTACGTGCAGGCGGCAAACCCGCGTGCCGTCCGGTTCGATGCTAAATCGCTCTTTGGTTTCGCTTTCAGCCATGACTATCCTGCCACGTGAGAATGAATTGCAGCCTTGCCGGCCTTGACCTCACTGAGTACGCCATCGCGCGGAAAGAGGAGGCCAGCTTTTCGTTGTTCGACTGGCTGCGTCGCCGTCAAGAAAGGCTCCGCGCGAAATCAGGTCAGATCGAGAGCCGAACGACGCCGGTGGCCGAGGGATTGTCGGCGCCCTCAACGGCGTTGCCAATAAATAAGTTTGTCGAGACGGTCGTCGTTAGAACGCTATTCCCAGCGTCCCAATAAACCTTCGCGCCTTGCGTCCAGGCTTGCGCGCTGGTCTTCGGGAGCACGAATATTCCAGTGGTTTTGATCTCGACGACAGCGCCGTTCGCAGCGTCGGCGGTGGCGACGCCGAACAACGTGCCGACGACGACAAGATCACCGGATGCAACATCGGCGGGCGCAGTCACCGGGACGATGTCTCCGGGTTGGATAAAATTCTTCATGTCAGAGTCCTTTGGAGGTGAAGGGCATGAACGTTCGGACGCGGGTGTTGGTCATGGCCGCGATCCGTCGCTCGAGATCAGAGATCGCGGCGGCCATTTCGGCGTCCGATTTGTATTCCGCGATCTGGGTGCTGTCGGCCGAGCGAACCTCCACGCGCCGCACACCAGAGGCGCGAGCCTTACGGAGCGTCTCAAGCTGCGCCTGGAGGACGTCGACCGACATCGCTATGCGCCAGCGTTTTTCACGGCGCCGCGGAAGTCAATCGCACCGACTGCGAAGTCGAGCGACGCGGCCACCTTGATCGCCTGAGTGTCGAAGTCACGTTCGGTGCGGACCTGCGGACCTTCAGAGCCTGCGACATAGCCGTAGATGACGGTCGGCGCGACACCGGGAGCGGAGAAGATGTACCACTCATTCCCGGTGATGTTCGCGTCGACCACCAACTCGGCGAAGCCTGACCAAACGTTTACATCCGACGCCTTGGCGGCCACGATCGCGGCGAGAAGCTGACGGGCGGCGACTTCCTTTGCCGGCCCGCAAATGAGATAGGTAGGTTGCAAATTGAGCTTCAGGCCATCGAGGCTTGTCTGTGCCCGAAGCTGCGCCACCGCCAGTGCGACGTTCGTCGTATCGATCGTCGAAGGCGAGCTGGCGAGGTTGGCGTGATCGGTATGGAAGAGCGCCTTCGTGTCCGACAGCGCCGCGTTGGTCGCGAGGACCGCGTAGGCCTTAGCGTTCTCGTCAGCCGCCGCTCGGGTGGCGATCATGCTTGAGAAGTCCGACAGCGCGGAAAGGTCGTCGTTAATCAGCGCGCGGCGGCCGATGGCGATTCCGGTACCATACTCCTTCGCCCGAACCTTCTCCGCGTTCTCGCTGATCGTGCCGTACTTGACCTCGCCGCCCTCGTTGATCTCCTTGAAGGACGGGAAATCGCCGACGCGCAGGAAGCTGTGATCGCGGAAGTCGGAGAACGGCTTGCGAGCCGCCCACTTTCTATAGGTCGGCGCCGCAACCTGGTAGTTGGCGAGCAGCGCCTTGTTCGCAGCATCGGCGAGCAACAGCGGGAAGTCGCTGGTCGAATGAGCGCCGACCGCTCGCTGCAGGAGCGCGTCCTGGTCGCGAAGGTTGATGCGCTCGCCGGCAGCGGCGGCCAAGTCACCGACCATATCCAGCACACGGTGACCGCGGAACTCCACCGATCGACCTTCCAGCTTACAGGCGGCCGGTGCGATACGGTGAGCCAGAGCGTCGGCCATAGCCGAGCGGATCGCCACCGGATCGGTGTGATCGTTGATGATGACGGCGCCCGTGTTGCGGATTGAAGCCGCTGCGGACGATCGCTCCGACATCGCCGACAACGCGGCGGCGCGGACTTGATCGAGACTGGCGTCGGCGTCGATCTGCCGATCGATCCATGCCTGATCCAATCCCGCGGTGCGAGCGATGCTGCGGATCTCGACGTTAATGGCAGCGCGCGTCATGGTGGTGGGCTCCGTCGTGGCCGGTACAGTGGCCGCCGCCGGCGTGGGTTCGGTTTTTGCGTTCGCTTCAGGCATTGGAAGACTCCGAGTTGTAGCGGCCTGATCGGCCGGCACGGCGACGAGTGAAGCTTCGAGCACGTTGAAGGCCGTCGCCCGCTTCTCGCGCCGTTTGGTGGTGGGGTTCATTTGCTCGGCCCAGGCCGACACGCTGTAGCCGATCGAGACGCCGTATTTCGTTCCGTCGCCAAGCTCTGCGGCGATGCGCTGTGCCATTGGAGAATGAGCCGAGAGCCGCGCCGTGCCGATCAACTTGCCTCGCTCGAGGCGGACATTGCTGACCTCGCCGAGCCGGCCTTCCAGACCGGACCGGTTGTGGCTGTCGAGCAGGGGCAAGAGCGAAGGCGCCGTTGCGCCGCGCAAGTCCAGGATCTCGTCGTACGGACCGGAGAAGTCGTGACGCTCCACCGCGACGCCGACCGAGAGCACGACGTCGAACGTGCGCTGCTCGGCGTTCCAGCTCGATGCCTTGACCGGCGCTTCGCGGGTGAGAATTTCCGTCATGCGGCCACCACTGTTTGAGGCTTCGTCGGTGCGGTGAAGGTCAAGCCGAGCGCATCGGCCCTGGCATTGTCGGCGGCAACTTCAGCGTCGAGCGCCTCGATGTCGACCCCGCGGGAGGTGACTGCCTCGCGTCGGGACATCAGGCCGCCGGCGATGGCATCAAGCTCGGCCTGGACGTCTTTCCACGGATCCACCCATTGCTGTTTCGGAGTGATGAATTTCACCGGCATCACGGCATCGAGCGTAGTCGCCACGCGACCGCTCAGGACTTCGGTTGCCGCCCATCGGCGCCAGATTGGGCGGAGAGCCTGAAACGCAATGACATTGTGCTGGATGGCTTCGACGCGACGACGCCACTCGACCAAGCCAGCGCGGATGCTGCTGTAATTCACGTCTGATAGGTCGCCGGTCAGTACCGATGCCGGCAGGCCGAGGCCAACCGCGATCTCACGTTCGGTGATTTTCGCGAAGTCAATAACTTCTGTACCGATGCGGGCCGGCGTGCTGAACGTCACGCTCTGGCCCGGATCGAGGAATTTCAGGGTGCCAGGTTCCAGACCTCCGACCAGGTTCGATCCGTTCTGCTCGCCTTCGAATGGCTGACCACTTCCGTCGCCGTTGGTGATGAAGCCGGTGAGCAGAGCCCCGATCTTTTGTCTGACGAGCTGCGCATCGCGCCAACTATCGAGGTCCACCATGCGGAGCAACACCGGCGCAAACCAGCTGATGCCGCGTACCTGTCCGGGCGTTTCCGGCCTGAACATATGCACGACATCTTCCGCCGGAACGCGACGTGGCGTCAGCGCCAGTTGAGCGAATGGGGCTCCCGATCGGTCTGGCAGGATGTGATAGGCGACCCGCCGGCCGCTGGTATCGAATTCGACGCCTTGGATGATCCGCGCACCGCCCGCCAGTTCGCGGTTCAAGCTTGCGTCGACCTGATCGGAGTCGATCAGGCGAAGCCGCAGGCCCTCGGGGGCGTTTAATTTCAGAGCGAAGGATTCACCGTCGACGACCATGCGGCGAACAAGGACGCCTTGCAGTCCGTAGTAATCGGTGAGGCCGTCGGCGTCGGCATCATCGGTCCAGGCTTCGAACGCGAGATTAAGGCGGCCACGGACCGCGGGATCAGCATGTCCGCTCTGTGGCTTAATTCCGCTGCCGACCAGTGCGGAGACCCAGGCTTCAACGCCGGACGCTGCTAGTGCGTTGTTGGCGGCGAGATACCGAGCGCGTCGAGCGAGAGGGCCGCGTGCCGCATTCATCGCGGCCAAGGTGACCGGCATGTCCGGCTGACCGCGCCAGCGTCGACCACCGGCGGCTCCTTCGTAACTGCGCTGAAAGATCCTGGCGATCAGGCGCGGCATCTTCATCGAATGCCGCCCACATCGCCGGGTTCGAACACCCCGGGAATCTCGGCGCCGTCTTCGATCAGCTTCTCGGCAGCGGCTCTGATGCAAAACTCGGAAACACCGACGCCAACGCGATCAGCGGCGGCGAAGATCGCATCGCGGCATGGCGCTGTTACGCGCGCTCCGGCAAGTGAGAGATTGACGATTGATGTCCGACGGCTCATGGCCACAATCGAACACATCATCTTTGGCGCGCATACTCGACACGTGTGGACACGTTCGGACGATTTAGAGGGCGACATCGGAGAGTTTGCAGAGCTCTGCAAACTTTCAGAGGGCAGTTCGGCGGATGGGGGAGCGGGATATGTTTATCAAGTTTGATAAATAGTCTGACCGGGGCCTGCGAAAGTGTGCCACGCTTGGCACACATTCATTTAGAGCGGCCGAGGCCGGTGCACCGACATGCCGACGTGATCGAAATAGCGGCGCACGCGGGGATGCTCTCGGTCACCGGAGCGGAGAAGCTCTAAGGCAACGATGTCACCATGTGCGACCATCACCAACGCCGGAGCGCTGATCTCCAGCGGAGCGGCAGGGCCAGCTTGGCGGGCGATACCGTAACGATGGCACCACCGGCGGATCGTTCGTTCGTTCCGAGCAACAAGCCGCACAGCGTTCTTCAACACGATCACGTCGTCGTTCTCGACGAGGATCGGGGCCGGGGGCAAAATATCCAGCGGGAGGAGGGCCTCATGCTGCATGCCGTCGACCTCTCGCGGCCGCCCGGATCGTGCTCGGGTACAGCGACCCTCGCATCAACTCTCGCCGCAGCCAACAGAACTTCGCGTCGCCCATGGCAATCGCAATTCGAACGCCTCGATCCGGATCTCCGTCGCCCAATTCGTCGAGTAATCGCATTTCGGCAAGCTGCTCATGCGGAATTGCCGGCAACGGCTGCTCTTTCGGCCTATCCTCTCGGTAATCATCCATACTAACGATCCTGATTGTTGATGATTTAACCTCTACCTTCTTCTTAGGTAGTCTTCCCTGAACTTGGCTGGTCTTATTGACGCCAGCACGTCGAGCGCCTGCGCGGATAGCGCGTCGCTTCTCGTTGTAACGGTCTCGCCGGGCACGCTCGCGTCCGGCCTTGTCGAGATCAATGGAGCCAGTCCGGCGCAACCCCAGGTGCTGCCGCTCCGCATAGGTGAGGTTGAGGATCTTCGCGCGCTCGTCGGCGGTGTAATGCCGAGGCGTCGCGCGCATGCACTGCTCGAGGTCTGACATCGGCAAACCGAACTCGCGGACGTATTTGATGGCGTCCCTGGCATCCCCACGGAGCCGCAGGTCGTTGATGAGTAGCGCGAACTGGTCCGGGGTTATCTTCTTGCGGAAGCGACACACGGCCAGCGTTTCGCCAAAGAAGTGGTTCCTGACGGCAAACGGAACGGCTTTGGGCTTGCGAGGCTTCCGGCGCCTGGGCTGCCACGCGGGCATGCCGAACAGACGGCGGTAGTGGTCCTTCAAGGCAATCTCATCGACGTTGTCGCGGAACACCTTGATCCCGATATCGTCGCCATTGTCCCAGATGTGGACGCTGCGGTCGGTCTTCTTCTTCCCCGGGAACGGCGCGGCGACATACGCCTTCCGACCGCGCATAACGCGGCCTCCGGCCCTCGCTGCCATTGATTCCAGGGAAGGGACCATGATCAGGCGACCAGCAACGCTGCGACGCGCCGATACGCGACCTTCAGCTTCCTGAACGTGCCAAGGGTCTCTCCATCCGAGTCAACGGCCCGAAAGGTGCCGTCATCCAAGGCAACGATGAAGCCGACGATCTGGTTGTCGCACGCTACGGTGTAGCTGCCGATGACGTCGGGTTTGGCCTTCATGCCGCCACCCCACTGATGGCCTTGGAGGCCTCAATGCGGGATCGGAATGAGCCGATGATCTCACCGTCTACAGTGACGGCCTGGTGCTCCCCGTCGTCCATTTCGAGGACGTGGCCTAGAAGCTGGCGGCCCTCGTAGACAGCAAGGTCGACAATGACCTTTGAGGCGGTGCGCTTCATGGCGTCGCCCCATTGGCCAACGCCTCGGCCTGCTCGTCGCTGTGATCACAATAGAGTTTTGTCTGCGGGCCGTCGGGGTCGTCGTCCTCGTCCATCACCGCCATGCAGACCGCCAGCAGCACCTCCTTTGTGAACAGCGGAGACAATCCGCAGAGAGCCTCCTTCAATTCCATTTTCACGACCGCTAAGGCGCTATTGGCCGTGGCCGCGTCCTTAATTTCGCGCGTCCGTATGAATGCGCCGGACTTCAGTTCCAGCATCTCGCGAACGTTTTTGCGCTGTTCGCTCATGACCACGCCTCCGCCGCGATACGGTCAAGGCGGTCGGCAAGATCGGCCCAGAAGCTCAAGCAACGGTACGAGGGCCACTTCCTATTAGGACCGCGCCGGGTAGCCTCTGCGATGGCCCTAAGTTCCGTCGAACAGCAATCCGGAGAGAAGTGCTTTGGATTTTTGCCTGGCTCTGGTCCGATGAGACCATTGTTCGGTCAGTTTCGCCTGGACGGCCTCGAACAGGGATCGCTCGAGCAAAGGCGGTTGCGGCCCGGGCAGCACCTCACCCTTGAATGCCACTTCGCCGATATAGAACCGGTTGCGCAGCATGTAGAACAGCGGCCCCTGGGTGAAGGGAACGCCGCCCCTGACGGCACCGGTCGAGAGCTTGCGGACCTTGGAGGTCAGTCCCTTGCTCTTGAGATCGGCGACCAGGCGATTGACGCTTCCTAGTTCAAGGTAGCGCTCGAATATGAGCCGAACGGTTTTTGCCTCGTTTGGGTGAATGGAGAGCTTGCCATCGCTCAGCGCGTAACCGAGCGGCACAATGCCTCCAACCCAGAGGCCCTTGCGCTTGGAGGCGGCGATCTTGTCGCGGATGCGCTCGGCAGTGACCTCGCGCTCGAACTGGGCGAAGGACAGAAGAACATTCAGGGTCAAACGGCCCATCGATGTTGTGGTGTTGAACTGCTGGGTCACCGAGACAAATGACACGTTATGAGCATCGAACAGCTCAACCAACTTGGCGAAGTCGGCCAGAGAGCGTGTCAGGCGGTCGACTTTATAGACAACGATGACATTGATTTTGCGGGCCCGGACATCGTCGAGTAGCTTTTGCAGGGCAGGGCGGTCGGTTGATCCGCCCGAAAACCCGCCATCGTCATAGCGCGCCCTGATCAGCGTCCAGCCCGCATGCGTCTGACTACGGATATAGGCCTCGGATGCATCGTATTGAGCATCGAGCGAGTTGAATTCCTGATCGAGCCCGGCATCGGTCGAAACCCGGGTATAGATCGCACACCGGACGGATTTGCCAGACACCGATTTACCAGACGTCATTGCGGCTTCGCAGTTGCAGCTCGCAGGCCAAAGAACCTCGGCCCGTTCCATCTGGTCCCGGTGATGGCAAGGGCGACCTTGGACAGGCTGTCATAGGTTTTGCCCTCAAACCCAAAGCCATCGGCGAGCACCATGACCCGATGGTCACGGCCCTTCCATTCGCGGGTCAGGATGGCGCCCGGCGTGAGCTCCTGGTTGCGCTGATCGACCTTGTCGGTCAGCCTGGTGATTGCAGCCGATCCCTCTGATCCTACGACAGTCTTCAAGATCTGTACCATCCCCGCATCGAGGTCGCCGAAGGCATCGGCCTGAATGCGATAGGCGAGCATGGCGAACAACAGATGTTTGGGCAGGTGAACGGGAGCTGAGCGACCCGCCACGCCCTGCCAACGGAGACGAAGGGCCTTGAGATCGAGATCACGGAGACGCTCGATTTCGATCTCAAGAGAGGCTGCATCGACGGTGCGACGTGATTGTCTGCGCGGCGCCATCGATCAGGCGGCCGTAGCCGATTTGCCGACCTCATCCGCTGCAGGTTTGATGCGATAGCGCCGGACCTCGTCAACCAGTTCGGACTCAAGATTGAGCTTCAGCTTCTTGCGAACGACACGGGCAAAGAAGCCGCGCACCGAATGCGACTGCCAACCCGTCGCCTTTGCGATGGCGTCGATCGTGCAACCGTCTGGCGATCGCAGCAGAGCGAGCACTCGAGCTTGCTTGGAATCAGTGCGAGCTTCCGATGCTTTGGTTGGCAAGGCGGATGAGCCAGCAGTCGGCGATGCCTTCGATGCCGCCGGCCTCTTTATCTTAGTGCCAACTCGTTTGGCTTTGGCCGATCGGGTCGCGGCTAATTTTGAGGCAGGTTGCCTGGTCGCGGCTGGCTGCTTTGCTTTGGCCTTCGTCATGGGGATCTCCGACATTGCGGGGCATCCATCGCGCCCCACCGCCGCGGCCCCGCAATGGCCAAGGCCGGCGGGTCAGGATCCTGACGAGCCTATTCGCTCGCTATAACAGCCGTAGTAACGCTCCGTTGCCACAGCAAAGCCAGTCCTTTCTTAGCAATCTTGTTGCGCGTTTCTTGGATTTGATGTCGGCGATCTCGGACCGGCACCAGACTACGAATCTGGGGGTCAGGAGTTCGAATCTCTTCGGGCGCGCCATGCATGATCTCCACGAATTGGTTACCCTATCGGCTCTGGAGTGGGAGGAGATCAAGCGCGCCGACGCTTACTACGCCGGCAAGGTCTTCGAGTATCCTCAAATGTTTGAAGCCGTTCGTGCCTATCCGAACGATCCTGAGATTTCGCATCTTATGACTTCGGCCGAAAAGCTTGTGGCAGGTCTTTACCGCCCTTGTTTGGAGGCGGCGTGATACTGTTCTCAAGACATTGTTTGCCCCCCTGTTAGCGAATCGCCCCGGTTTTCGTATCGACGGCGAACGCCAAGAAGAGCAAGCCGCTGCCCTCGGATCTCGCATTAGCATTGTATCTTCGGCTAAGCCCGCATTGCCCCAGTGTGGTCACGCGATATACTCCGTGTCCTTCGCGGGGGCTGTAACTTATGGATGCAATTGTTGGGACCAGTAACAACTGGCGGAACGATCCGGCTGGAAGAATCGCCAACATATCTCTGGCTCCCAACCAGAAGAACTCCCTGTTTCCGCTTTTCGAAGCGATCATGAATTCGATTCAGGCGATCGAGGAGCGTTTCGGTCGCGACCAGATTTCGTCGGGGAATGTTCGTGTTACAGTCATCCGGACTGGGGATGGGGACTGTACAGGCTTCACAGTCAGCGACAACGGAATCGGATTCAATCAGCAAAACCTCGATTCGTTTGTCAAAATGGACTCTCAAAAGAAGGCGTCCATAGGCGGCAAAGGCGTCGGGCGGCTTTTATGGTTGAAAGTCGTCGACTCTGTTCGAATTGAAAGCCTCTTCTCTGACGCACAGGGCGTAAGCCGTGTGGTCTTCGACTTCTGCCTCGACGACCCTATTCGGAATATTGAGTACTCCGATGGCGCGGCGGTCGAACATATCGGAACGACCATCGAACTGTTTCCCTATAAGGACACCTACGCGAGACCGATCCCGCGAAAGGTCGCAACGATCGCTAGCCGCGTGCTTGCCCATTTCATCAGCTATTTCGTGAATATCAGTCAGCCAAAGATCGAGATTATCGACGGCGCCAAAAGCATCGATCTGTTCGATCAATTCACATCGGTTACTGAACGCGATCAAGATTTCAGATTTGTGCTGACACTCTCGACAGGAGAGTTTGAGTTTGTCTGCCATTGCTTTCTTCTTCCCAAGTCGATTTCAGACGACGAGAACAGCACGAACGCCTTGTATCTGGGTGCTAACGGCCGGGCGGTTAAACGCTACGAGCTGGATGCGGTTCTGGGCATGAGAGCAATCGACGATAAATATGCCTATCTCAGTTACGTTGAGTCTGAGATTTTGAATGACACGGCCAATGACACCCGCACTGAATTTTCGCTCTCTGACGATGATCTCGAAATAATCGTCAACGCTGCCAAGGCGAAAGCTAGGGAGTTCCTGGCGCCGGAGATCACGGATATTCGCGAGCGGCAGGAGAAAGTTGTCGCATCATTGAGGGTCGAACATCCTCGATTTCTAAGTGTTGCACGCGACAGCAAGGAGTTCGCCAACAATCTGCACCTCTCTATGCAGAAGGAAGAGGATGTATTCGTCGAACTTTCACGGCAATCGCTTCGGCAATACAAACGGCGCAAAAAGGCATTCCTGACGTCCGTTAAGAAGAAATTGCCGGACATCACGGCCAAAGCTCAAGAATATGTGGCCGGGCTTCAGAGTGAATCGGTCTCTTCGCTGGCCGAGTACGTCATGAAGCGCAAAATGATCTTGGAAGTCTTTGAGGAGAGCCTCAAATACACTGATATCCAGGCCAAACTTTCGGACTATGAAGACGTTGTTCATGACATCGTGTGCCCGCTGCGATCGACGTCAGAAGAACTTGATTATGAAGATCACAATCTCTGGATTGTCGACGACCGTCTCGCCTTCTTCTCATATTTCAATTCCGATAAACAAATGAAGACCCAAATCGCCAACCCCGCCAACCCTGTTGATCGCCCCGATATCTCGGTTTTCGACGTTAGCCTTGGATTCCAGAATATCGACCAGTCGCAGCCGATCACGATCATTGAGTTCAAGCGCCCAAAAAGAGATGATTACACCCTTGAGAAAAATCCGATCACTCAAGTGAGAAAATACGTCGATGATATGAGAAAGTCTGGCGAGGCCATCAAATACGATGGCACTCCGCTTCGTCAAATTGCCGAAACAACTCCATTTGTTTGCCACGTCATCGCCGACGTAACGCCCTCGCTCCGGACGGTCATGAAGGCATTGGGGCCGTTCCATCAGAAAGTCGGGTCAGGCACCTATTACCGCTGGGACGACGCCTTCAACATTTTCATCGAGATCTCGTCCTTTAAGGACGTGCTGGATTCGGCCAAGCTTCGAAACAAAGCCTTCTTCGAAAAGATCGGGCTGATGTAACGCGGCGCTATTCTAGCGAGCAGCATCGGCGTCACCGTGGCTCGGCGGGAACGTTGGCAACGCGGACGGCTTGCACTCGCTGATGATCTGAGCCGCTGAAGACCGTTTTGTGGTATGTCGTTGGGTAGCCTGAGCCATTGGCCGGGGTGCGAGGTGACAGCCTTGCCCCGGCTAATAATCATGGCAAAGCAAGAAAAAAACTGTCCACAAAAAACGCGAGGTCGCCCCCCTGGCGTTGCCTATACGGAAAACATTCCAGCCAGGCTGACGCCTGAGACCACCAAGGCGGTAGATGCTTGGACGACAAATAAACGATGTTTCCCGCTCCGAATCCATCCGCCTGGTCGAGCTGGGGCTGAAGGCGCGCAAGCAATAGAGTTCGACGCATGATTGACGAAGCCCCCGAAATTGAAGTTTCGCCGCTGGGTAGCGCGGCATTGGCGACCACGTCGGCGCTGGCGCAAACGGCGACAGTTCATGAGGAATACTACGCGGTGCGCGATCCGGCGACCAAGCGGTGCACCATCGTGGACCAGAAGCCAACCGTTACGACGAGCATCGTCGACCACGGCATCTTCGGCACCCGGACCGAAGCCGAGGCCGGCATGAAGACCATGGAAGTCTGCGAGACGGACGAGCCGGTGAACGACCACGACGACGATTGAGCTGCATCCATTTTGAGTCCTGCCGGTTCTCTCGCCGGCGGGGCTTTTTCATGCGCTCATTTCGTGGCTGCAGAATGCCGAAGCGATCAACTAAGCCGGCAACGCAGCTGCGTCACAATACGAAAGGTGAACCAACTGTAACGAAGGAACAGCAGTTCTTTCGGAACGTGTCGGAAGCACGTCGGTTGGTCTACATCCCGCGGAAAACAGAATGAAAGGAGCTCTCGATGAGCTACGATCTGAAACGCGTCCCAGTGTAGGCAAAGACGTATACCAGGACCCGCGCGGTCGCCATCCACCGCCCGCTCCCGATAATATGCGGCCGTCCAGCAACTCGGCTCCCGCCGGTGGGCCAAATCCGGATCCTGGATATCCGGACCAAATGACCATAAACCAAAAAAATCCCGACCAACGACAGAACAGAGGCGAGAGGCCGCGAGTTCAGCAACAGCAGAATGAAGACATCCGAAAGGCCGAAATCAGGAAGGCCGTAAAGGAAGATAATCCGGACAACAAATCGCAGGGGCAGGAAAAAGTTGGTTACAGCGGCGGCACTTAATAGCGTCGTGCAGTCCCATCCACCTTACAGAAGGCCGCCCAACGGGCGGCCTTTTTCTCATAAGAAAACCGGCGGAGCGCGGGGTTTGGTTTACGCGATTACCGAAGAAGCCGCTGCTGCCGATCCTTTCGATCAGCATCAAACCTCATCCCGCCATGTTCAGCGGGATTTTTGTGCACACAGTTTAGTCTGACTGGGTCATCTCCCGCAGGCATTATCCGCCCCGGACGGGTCATCAGCCTGTCCGGAGCTCGACCCCAAGACTTGACCCGCCGGGAAACTGGCGGGTCTCCTTTTTGGGGCCGAACGCTCTTAATCCGCGCTCAGCAGCCGCTTCATCGTCCGATCGGCCAAATCTTTCGGACTGCGGTATGCCATCGCGATACTCCACATGCGACGCGGAAAATGTAATGGTCGGTCGGGTAAAATAGGAGTCTTGCGTAAGCGCGCTTCGCTAATGCGGGCTCGTACAGCTGAAACTTCAGACGGCTCCCGGAAGAATTGCCACAAGCAACAGCTCGATCAGCACGACCAACCCGGACCGTGACGGCGAAGACGCAACTTCTCGCATGCGCGCCGACGCGACCCCCTTGGTTCGACAGCAACGTCGGGGCAGAAGGCGAGGAACTTTTCTCAGCGGGGCGCGGTTGGCAAGCGTGACGAATCCCGTTTACACCGTTGGACATTCCACCCGAACCATCGACGAGTTTGCCAAGCTCTTGATTGCTGCGGAAATTTGCACATTGGTTGACGTCCGAAGCTCGCCATCGTCGCATAGGTTTCCGCATTTCAACCGCGAGCCTCTCTCGGATGCTCTGGAAAGCCTCCAGATCGGATATGTCTATTGCGCCGCGTTGGGCGGCCACCGAGGAAAGAGCAAGATGATTGCTCAAGAGATCAACGCGTTCTGGGAAAATCAAAGCTTTCACAACTACGCCGATTACGCGATGAGCGAGGCCTTCCTAGCCGGCCTGGAACGTATCATTGAAACGAGTCAGCACGAATTGACCGCGATCATGTGTGCGGAAGCCGTTTGGTGGCGATGTCACCGCCGAATTATCGCCGACTACCTCATCTCACGTCAGATTCCGGTGCGGCATATACTCGGACCCGGCAAGATTGTTGAGGCTCAGATGACGCTCTCTGCGGAGCGCCGAGGAGCGGTCATAAGCTACCCTGCGTAGGACTCCGGCGCGATGCTGGTGGTTATGCCGAGAGTTCTCCGTTTGACTCCCCTTCGTTCTCAAGAACGAATCCGACCCTCTCGCAAAGCGGCCACGAGATCCGTTAAAAAATGGTTTGGAGGCGGGAGAGCGCCGCCATCACGTCACCCGAACATGCAAATGGCTCGAAGCATTGCCCGGGGCCATCCACATCGCGAGCGAGCGTACATCCGGCTCAGCTCGCCGGGTCAATGATCAACCGACCCGAAGGTTCTCCGCGCTTTCCTTGCCGTGGTTCGTCACCACTTCGTAGGAAACCTTGTCGCCTTCGTTGAGCGAACCAAGGCCTGCTCGCTCGACCGCCGAGATGTGGACGAACACGTCCTTGCCGCCGCTCTCAGGCTCGATGAACCCATAGCCCTTCTGCCCGTTGAACCACTTCACAGTACCGATCGCCACTTGCCGAACTCCTGTTGGAATGAATAACGATGCGAACCCTCGCTAAGCTGCGCGGGTAAGATCGGCAGTAATTTGCCGCCGTTAGCCGCCGGCTGTGCCATCATTTGCTTATGCAGCCAAATGTTCATCGTCGCGGAGTCATTCATGTCGCCTGGATAGCCCAGATCCTTCGCCAGTTCCTTGGAGCGCTCAGGTTAGAATCGACATCAAGTGCCTTCATGAGATCAACGATCGAAGTCCGCCAGGCTAGCTGTTCGCTTTTCTTGGCTAAAGCCTTGTGGAGAATGGCTGCAACGCCAATATTGCTGCCGGCGGCCGCTGCATTTGCAAGTCATGCTCTCTGGAAATCTATTTTTGCTCGATACTCTCGCTCATGCCGCCTTTGGTACGTTTTGCGGAGTACCATTCGACAGCGTGTCGGCGGCCTTGCCGTCGCGGGGTAGTCCGCGCCCCTTCGCGACGCCAAAAATCGCCGGAATCACGATGAGGGTGAGGAGCGTCGAGGAGGTCATCCCGCCGATCATCGGCGCCGCGATGTGCTGCATGATCTCCGATCCGCTGCCGGTGCTCCACATGATAGGCAGAAGGCCCGCCATGATGGCGACGACCGTCATCATCTTGGGGCGAACACGCTCGACCGCACCCAGCATAATGGCATCGTGGAGATCCTGCCGAGTCAACATTCGGCTCTCGGCGTCGCGCCTAGCTTTCATCTCGGCAAGCGCTTGATCGAGATAAATGAGCATCACGACGCCGGTCTCGGCGGCGACGCCAGCGAGCGCGATAAAGCCCACAGCGACGGCGACGGACAAATTGAAGCCGAGCAACCACATCATCCAAAGTCCGCCGACCAGGGCAAAGGGCAGCGAGAGCATGACGATCAGGGT
Organism: Nitrobacter sp. Nb-311A; assembly: GCF_000152905.1. Classification (GTDB taxonomy): domain Bacteria; phylum Pseudomonadota; class Alphaproteobacteria; order Rhizobiales; family Xanthobacteraceae; genus Nitrobacter. Next base: position 10,571 of record NZ_AAMY01000008.1, on the reverse strand, counting down.
CTCAGTCATCGCCCCAAAGTTTAGGTACAGCAGCAGAAAGATGACCGCGAGCGTGACCGGGACCACGATCTTTAAGCGAGCGGCAGCCCTCTGCAGATATTCGTATTGACCGCTCCAGACCACATAGTAACCGGCGGGAAACTGGATGTTCTCGGTAACGGCGCGCTGAGCGTCGGCGACATAGCTGCCCAGGTCCCGATCACGGACGTCGAGGTATATGTAGGTCGCGAGCTGTCCGTTCTCGGTTCGGATTGACGTCGGTCCCCGCGCCGGCTCAACCTTGGCCACTTCGCCGAGCGGCACGGCGCCGCCTGCGGGCATCGGCACCAGGATGTCGGTAGCGATAGCTTTTGGATTGTCCCTGAGATCGCGCGGGTAGCGCATGTTCACCGTGAAGCGCTGCCGGCCCTCCACAGTCGTGGTCACCGTCTGCCCACCAAGGGCGGCCGCGATGGTGTCCTGGACGTCCTGGACCAGGATCCCGTAACGGGCAAGTGCCTCGCGGTCCGGGATGATTTCGAGATAGTACCCGCCGATGCCCCGTTCGGCGTAGGCCGACGATGTGCCGGCCACAGTTTTGATGACGCTCTCGATCTGCTTGGCTAGGCGGTCTATCTCGACCAGATCTGTGCCCATAACCTTGATGCCGACCGGCGTGCGGATGCCGGTGGATAACATGTCGATGCGGGCCTTGATCGGCATCGTCCACGCATTTGAGACGCCGGGGAATTGCAGCGCCTTGTCCATCTCGGCGACCAGGCCGTCGAGGGTCACGCCAGGACGCCACTGCTGTTTCGGCTTCAGGTTGACCACTGTCTCGAACATCTCGGTTGGCGCCGGATCGGTCGCGGTCGCGGCGCGTCCCGCCTTGCCATAGACCGAGGCGACCTCCGGGAACGACTTAATGATCCGATCCTGCGTCTGCATCAGTTCGGCCGCCTTCGTGACAGAGATGCCGGGTAGCGTCGTCGGCATATACAGCAGCGTGCCCTCGTTGAGCGTCGGCATGAATTCGGTGCCGAGCTGCCGTGCGGGCCAGATCGTGACAGCCAGTACCGCTACGGCGGCGAGGATCACCAGGGTCTTCGCCTGCAGCACGGCCTTGATCACGGGCCGGTAGATCCAAATCAGGAAGCGGTTGATGAAATTCCTGTGCTCCGGAACGATCCTGCCGCGGACGAAGATCACCATCAGCGCCGGCACCAGGGTCACTGACAGCAGGGCCGCGGCGGCCATTGCGAATGTCTTGGTGAACGCGAGCGGGCTGAACAGCCGACCTTCCTGTGATTCTAGAGTGAAAATTGGCATGAACGACACGGTAATGATCAAGAGGCTGAAGAACAGTGCCGGCCCTACCTCGGACGCCGCGTCGATCAGGACCTGGACCCGCGATTGCTCGGGCTCGGCCCGTTCGAGGTGCTTATGGGCGTTCTCGATCATGACGATGGCGGCGTCCACCATTGCACCAATCGCGATCGCGATGCCGCCGAGGCTCATGATATTGGATCCTAGCCCCAACAGCTTCATGGCGCCGAAGGCCATCAGCACGCCGACCGGCAGCATGAGGATCGCGACCAGCGCGCTGCGGACATGCAGCAGAAACACGATGCAGACCAGCGCGACGACGATGCTTTCTTCCAACAGCGTATGCTTGAGCGTGTCGATGGCGGAGTAGATCAGGTTCGACCTGTCGTAGACCGGCACGATCTCGACGGACTTCGGTAGACTGCTCGCGATCTCCTTAAAGCGCTTCTTGACGTTCTCGATCACGTCGAGAGCGTTGACGCCAAAGCGCTGCAGCACGATGCCGCTCGCGACCTCGCCCTCGCCATTGAGTTCGGCGATGCCCCGCCGCTCGTCCGGGCCGAGCTCGACATGGGCTACGTCTTGCAGCAGCACGGGTGTACCGTTGCTTGTCTTCAGCACGATGTTGCCGAGATCGTTGATGTTCTTAATGTACCCCCGGCCGCGGATCACGTATTCGAACTCCGAGAGCTCGACGGTGCGGCCGCCGACGTCGGCGTTGCTAGAACGGATCGCGTCGCGGATCTTCTGCAAGCTAATGCCGCGATCGCGCATCCGCTGCGGGTCAAGGACGACGTTGTACTGCTTGACGAAGCCGCCGATGCTAGCGACCTCGGCCACGCCTTCCGCCTTGGCCAAGGCGAACCTCAGGTTCCAGTCCTGAATCGTGCGCGTGTCCGCCAGGTTCAATTCCTTGGACATGACGGCGTACTGGTACACCCAGCCGACGCCGGTCGCGTCTGGGCCGATCGTCGGCGTGACGCCTGCCGGAAGTCTCGAGGCGGCGCCGTTTAGAAACTCCATGACGCGCGACCGCGCCCAGTAGATATCAGTGCCGTCCTCGAAGATCACGTAAACGAACGACACGCCGAAAAATGAGAAGCCGCGCACCACCTTGGACTTCGGCACCGTCAGCATGGCCGTCGTCAGCGGGTACGTGACCTGGTCCTCGATGACCTGAGGCGCCTGCCCAGGGTACTCAGTGTAGACGATGACCTGCGTATCGGAGAGATCGGGGATCGCGTCCAGCGGAAGATGAACAAGTGCATACAGGCCGGCGGCGGCCGCGAAACCCGTGCCGAACAGCACCAGCACCAGGTTGCGGGCCGACCACGCGATGATGCGGGCAATCATTTATGATCTCCCATCGCGTCTGACGCGCCGTTCGACGGCTGCTGCGTCGCCTCAGCGAAACCCTTGAGCGCGGCCTTCAGATTGCTTTCCGCGTCGATCAGGAAATTGGCCGAGGTGACTACCGCCTCGCCCGCGGCAAGGCCGTCTCTGATCTCGATGAAGCCGCCGCCGCGACGGCCGACCTTCACTACCCGCGGTTCGAAACGCCCCTCGCCCTTATCGACGAGAACGGCCTGGCGGCTGCCGGTGTCAAGCACGGAGCTCTCCGGCACCGCCAGCACCGGCGCACCATCCGCGGTGTCGATTTCGGCATCGACGTACATGTCGGGCAGCAGCGCGAAGTCCGGGTTGTCCAGCTCGATCCGGACGCGGGCCGTGCGCGTGTCGCGGTTCACCTGAGGATAGATGACAGAGATCTTTCCCGAGAAGGTTCGGCCCGAGAAGCTGCGGGCGCGTATCGAAACCGGCTGGCCGACCTCGATGCTGCCGAGATCCCGTTCGGCAACATCGACCAAAGCCCAGACCGCCGAGATGTCAGCGATCCGGAACAGCACGTCGCCCGGATTGGCCCGCATCCCCTCGATGGCGTTGCGCTCCAGCACGATGCCGTCGCGCGGCGACGACCACTGCACGGTCACTGGCGCAACATGAGACTTGTCGATCTTGGAGATGACCTGCTCTGGCACGGCCAGATTTGTCAGCCGTTGTCGCGACCCGCTCCTGTACTTCTCTACCTGGCCCACCTTATCTGAGGTGATCGTCGCCAGATAATCCGCCGCCGCGGAGGCAACCGCCGCACTGTAGATCTCCATCAGCGGCTGTCCCGCCTTCACGTGGGTGCCAGTGGTCACGTTGGCGACCTTCTGTACGAAGCTTTCGGCACGCATCGCGATCACCGACACCCGGCGCTCGTCGAGCTGGATGGTGCCGGGAGCCTTGATTGAGACACGGATCGGAAGCCGCTCGGCAGGCTCCGACTTCACTCCCGTGCGCTGGATCTTGCCGAGCGATAGTTTGACGCTGCCGTCGTCGGTGTCGTCGCCTTCGTAGACGGGAACGTAGTCCATCCCCATCGAATCCTTCTTCGGTACTGGGGACGTGTCCGGCAGGCCCATGGGATTGCGGTAGTACATAACCTTTCGCGACGTATCCTCCGCCTGCTGCTTCGGCTTGAGGGGGGCTGGGGTGGCCTTGTCGTCGTCGTAGACCGGCAGGTAGTCCCGCCCGCTGTCGTTCTTCTTAGGACCTGCCGACCAGAGTGGCGCGCCGTCCGGATCGCGATAATAGAGCGGAGTTCGGTCCGTGGCCGCCGCGGTGGTCGCGTATACGGACCAGTGTTCGCCGGCCCAGTACCAGAAGCTGCCGAAGGCGAGACTGCTCGTGAGTGCGAGTGCCGTCAGAAGACGCTGCGTGTTCATGGCGTTATCCAGCGCGCCCAAGCGCGCATTATGTGAATCGGAAAGAGGACTGCGGGCGCCGTCGAGCGGCGCCCAGAGGCTCACTTGGTCGCCTTGACAATCACCTTGCCGGTGACGGTCTCCGACTCGCCCTGCACCTTCGCGGAGAGCGTCAACTGATATCGGCCGACCATTGGCAGGTCCGTCTTGAAGGCGTAGACCCCCGGCTCCTTCGAGGGCAGCGGTGTGACCGGCGACTCCATCTCCGCCATACCGTCGGGAGCCATATCGACGCGGGTCTTGAAGATAACGGCGTCCGACACCGGCTTGCCGGTCTGCTTGTTGGTCAGCCGGACGGCGAGCGTGACGTCGTCGCCTTTCTTCATCTCCGGATTGACCGGCTCGAAAGAGTAGTCGTCGGCGCCTGCCATGGTGGCAGAAGCGGCAAGTGAAAGGGTGGCAGCAACAGCCGCGGTCGTGAATTTGGAAAGCATGGTCTTGTCCTCATAATTGATCTCCCGCCGTGGCGCTTCTAGAGCCCGCACGTCAGTCGTCTGCGCGAGCAAGCGTGCGCGCGCGGATTTTGCGAGATCAGCTTCGAGGAGGTCGGAAGGGAGGACTGTTGACGCAGGAGGACAGGACCTGATCGACGGGAATGGCGATCTCTGCCGCGGCGACAGCGAAGAGCGCGAGTGCACCGGGACGAACGTCGCCGATCGCGAAGGCTCCGCCAATGCAACAGAAACCCATCCCGCACTTGCCGTCCTTGTGCGACATCGTTCCCTGCATGTTGTCCGGACAGCAATCGTCCATCGACATGTCGCCGTGATCTGCCATGTGCATGGCGTTCTGCATGTTGTTCGACGGCATTGCGTGACCGACGGCGACCGATGCGCCGAGCGGCAACATCGCCAGCGAAATGGCGACCGCGAGTGCAAGGATGATGCGGACGAGCCGCATTTGGCTACTTACCTTTCAAGCCGACCTAATCTGAGTAGCATATTTCGGCGAGGACTGCAGTTCGATCCCGCTCAGGTATTTGTGACCACCGCCATCGCTACCTATCCACCCGCCCCACTACGTCCATCAGTTCCGCGATCTTGCGGCGCTGATCGGCCTTATCGCCGCTGTTGATGGCGTGTTCCACGCAGTGGGCCACGTGATCTTTAAGGATCTGTTCTTCCACCCGCCGGAGGGCAGAACGGACCGCTGAGATCTGCGTGACGATATCGATGCAGTACCGGTCCTCATCGACCATTTTCGCCAGCCCGCGAACTTGGCCTTCGATGCGGTTCAAGCGTTTCTGGCACGAAGCCTTGATGTCGTTCCTCATGGTTCGTATATACCCCCATAGGGTACATTCCGCAAGAGATGATATGGAGTCGCAATGGACGAGCAGCATAACAAATCCGAAGAGGCTCGTGGAAGCTGCTGCGGGCATTCGCATTCGGCCGGGGATGACGATGCCGGGCATACTCATCATCATCATGCCGCAGCGAGCGCGGTTGATCCGGTCTGCGGCATGAAGGTCGAACCAGCGACGGCTCGCTACAAGCTCGAGCACAGCGGACAAACTTACTATTTCTGTTCGGAACGCTGCCGTACGAAATTCGAAGCTGAGCCGGCCAAGTACATCAACGGAAACCCGCAGCAACAACCGGTCGCACACGCGCCGGCAGGCACCATCTATACCTGTCCGATGCACCCTCAGATCCGACAAGTCGGACCTGGCAATTGCCCGATCTGCGGCATGGGGCTCGAACCCGAGCTTGCGACGGCGGGGACCGGCCCGAATCCGGAGCTGATCGACATGACCCGCCGCTTTTGGGTCGGCCTCGCCTTCTCCGTACCTGTCGTCATCTTGGAGATGGGCGGCCACTTCGTCGGGGGCCACGGTTGGATCGACCAAACGCTGTCGAATTGGGTTCAGTTGGTTCTCGCGACGCCGGTGGTGATTTGGGCAGGCTGGCCATTCTTCGTGCGAGGCTGGCAATCGTTGATGACCCGCAACCTCAACATGTTCACGCTGATCGCAATGGGCACTGGTGTCGCCTGGGTTTACAGCATCGTCGCCACCGTCGCGCCCGGTGTCTTCCCAGCTGTTTTCAAGGCTCATGACGCCGTTGCCGTTTACTTCGAGGCGGCCGCGGTGATCACCGTACTGGTTCTCCTTGGCCAAGTGCTCGAACTCAGGGCGCGAGAGGCGACCTCGGGCGCGATCAAAGCGCTCCTAGACCTCGCGCCGAAGACGGCCCGCCGGATCCGGGCCGACGGGACTGACGAAGAGGTAGAGATCGCAGCCCTGCAGGTCGGCGATCGGCTTCGCGTCCGGCCAGGCGAAAAGGTGCCGGTTGATGGCGAAGTCGCCGAGGGGCGCTCGTCGCTCGATGAGTCCATGGTGACGGGCGAATCCATGCCGGTCAGCAAGGAGGTCGGCGGGAATGTCCTTGCCGGTACGCTTAACCGTTCCGGTGGCTTCATCATGCGCGCCGAGAAGGTCGGCGCCGACACTATGCTGTCTCAGATCGTGCAGATGGTCGCGCAGGCGCAACGCTCCCGCGCTCCCATCCAGCGTCTCGCCGACCAGGTCGCAGGCTGGTTCGTGCCGGCGGTCATCGTGGTCGCGGTCGCGGCCTTCGCGGTTTGGGCGGCGTACGGTCCTGCGCCACGCTTCGCATTCGGTCTCGTCGCCGCCGTCAGCGTCCTCATCATCGCCTGCCCATGCGCGCTCGGTCTGGCCACTCCCATGTCGATCATGGTTGGCGTTGGACGCGGGGCACACGCCGGCGTACTTATTAAGAACGCCGAAGCGCTCGAGCGCCTGGAGCGCATCGATACCCTTGTCATAGACAAGACCGGCACGCTGACCGAAGGCAGGCCGAAGGTTGTCGCTGTAAAAGCCACCTCGGATTACACCGAGGCCGAGGTGCTGCGGCTCGCCGCAAGCGTCGAACGCGCTAGCGAGCATCCGCTCGCCGACGCAATCGTGAACGAGTCTAGGGATCGGGGCATCCAGGTCGCCGACGTCCAGGACTTCGACTCGCCCGTGGGCAAGGGTGCGCTCGGGACGGTCGAAGGCAGGAAAGTGCTGCTTGGTAATGCAGCGTTTATGCGCTCTCAGGGAGTTGACACCTCCGCCATGGAAGCCGAGGCGGAACGTCAACGCGGGGAAGGTGCCACCGTCATCAACATGGCGGTGAACCGCCAGCTCGCGGGCATCATGGCAATTGCCGATCCGGTCAAGAGCTCAACTCCGGAGGCCCTGCGCGACCTAGCTTCCGACGGCGTGAAGGTGATCATGCTCACAGGTGACAACCGCACCACCGCCCTGGCGGTGGCGCGGCAACTAGGCATTGCCGACGTGGAAGCCGAAGTTTTGCCCGATCAAAAGAGCGCGGTTGTCGCGAGGCTGCAGAAGCAAGGTCGGATCGTGGCGATGGCGGGCGACGGCGTGAATGATGCGCCGGCGCTGGCTGCTGCCGAGGTCGGGATCGCGATGGGTACAGGGACCGACGTCGCGATGGAGAGTGCCGGCGTCACGCTGCTAAAGGGTGATCTCACTGGCATCGTTCGCGCGCGGCGGCTATCGCGCGCGACCATGAGGAACATCAGGCAGAATCTGTTCTTCGCCTTTGCCTACAACGCCGCGGGCATTCCGATCGCGGCTGGCGTGCTCTATCCGACCTTCGGTCTCCTGCTCTCGCCGATTGTGGCGGCGGCGGCGATGGCTCTTTCTTCCGTCAGTGTCGTGGGTAATGCCCTGCGGCTGCGGACGGCGCGGGTCTGACATACTCGGACGGCAAACTAGCGCTCGATTCAATGGACGAGCGTGTACGCGCAGCAAATGATCAGCACGCATCGCAGGTGCGCGGACAAAACCGACGACGCATTGAAAAGCTCGTTCCGTAACGCTTCCCACCCGCCCTGTCCAATGGGCCTTCGCAGGGATTTATCGCCACAGAAGGTACCTTAACGGAACCGCTGAAACAGGTGCCGTCTTGCTTTGCTAAGCCGCTCTTGAACGCTGAAAATTAGCTAGACGATCATTCCCGGCTACTGGAGCGGTTCTTCTCGTCGAAGCCTGCGAGCGCAGTGTGCCGGACGCGTTGTTTAGCGAGTCCAAAACCTTGTTAGTCGAGGCGTTGTCGAGGAAGTCGGTGCCTTTGACCAGCGATGCCAGGCCGAGGCCGCCGGATCGAAGGTCACGCCCTGTATGGTCAGGGTGGACTTGCCGGTTTCGTTGAACACCCAGCTTGAGCTGATCGCCGTTGATCAGGTTGATGCCGTTGAAGGACGAATCCCTACGCGGTAGTCTTGATCTGGTTGATCACCGCATTGTGTAAAAGCCGGAGCAATAATCCCTCACTGAAACGGCCGATTGGTTTGGCTGCGCCGGAGTAAAACTGCGGCAGTTAGAGTCCTTTGCCTGAGTCGGCAGGGGGCGGGGGATGAAGACAGTGGAGCTTTACGCGCGGGTCCGGCACGCCGTTCTGATCGAGGGGATCAGCGAGCGTGCTGCGGCAGATCGGTTCGGCATCAACGCCAGAACGGTCTCGAAGATGCTGAAGTTCTCAGTGCCGCCAGGATACGTGCGCAGGAAGCCGCCGTTGCGGCCGAAGCTCGACGAGTTCACCGGCGTTATTGACGGGATTCTGGCGGCCGACAGGGAGCGGCCGAAGAAACAGCGGCATACTTCAAAGCGGATCTTCGAACGGCTCCGCGACGAGCACGGGTTTACGGGCAAGATCACGATCGTGAAGGACTACGTTGCCGGCTGGCGCCAGCGGACACAGGAGATGTTCGTTCCGCTTGTGCATCCACCGGGGCATGCCCAGGCGGACTTTGGCGAAGCGATCGGTGTGATCGGCGGCGTCGAGTGCAAGATCCACTTCTTCGCGATGGACCTGCCGCACTCCGACGCGATCTTCGTGGTGGGCTATCCGGCAGAGACGACGGAAGCGTTTTGCGACGGGCACGTGCGAGCGTTCGCGTTCTTCGACGGGGTGCCGCGGTCGATCCTGTATGACAACACCAGGATCGCGGTTGCCCGCATTCTCGGCAACGGCAAGCGCCAGCGCACGCGCGTGTTCAGCGAGTTGCAATCGCACTACCTGTTCACGGATCGGTTTGGCCGCCCGGGCAAGGGTAACGACAAGGGCAAGGTCGAGGGGCTTGTTGGATACGCGCGGCGGAACTTCCTGGTGCCGATCCCCGTGTTCGCTGACTTCGCGGCATTGAACGCGCATCTTCTGGAGGGGTGTCGGAAGCGCCTTGCGGACCGACTGCGCGGCCATGACGGCACCATCGGTGAGCGCCTGGAGCACGATCTCGCCACCTTCCAGAAGCCGCTGCCGGCTCCCTACGACGCTTGCGACAAGAAGCCGGGCAGCGTCAACTCGCTCTCGCTGGTGCGCTATCGGCTGAACGACTACTCGGTGCCGACGGCCTATGGGCACCAGAAGGTGCTGGTCCGTGGCTACGTGCACGAGGTCGTCATCTCCTGTGGGGTCGAGGTGATTGCGCGCCATCTGCGCTCCTACGAGCGTGCGGACTTCGTGTTCAATCCGCTGCACTACCTGGCGCTCATCGAACAGAAAACCAATGCGCTCGACCAGGCCGCTCCGCTCGCCGATTGGCAATTGCCCGAGGAGTTCGCGACGCTGCGCCGCCTGTTAGAGGCCCGTATGGGCAAGTCCGGCAAACGCGAGTTCGTGCAGGTGCTGCGATTGATGGAGGTGTTCAAGATCGACGACGTGGCCGCCGCCGTGCGCGACGCGATCGCGCGCGGTGCGGTCGGCTTCGATGCCGTGAAGCATCTGGTGCTGTGCCGTATCGAGCGGCGTCCGCCACGCCTCGACATGACGATCTATCCGTATCTGTCATTCGGCATGCAAAATTGACCCCGTAAGCCGGGGGATCGGCGTCCAAAATTGACCCCCTACAGGTTGGCTGTTGCGCTGCCTGCTTTGTCATGAAGCAGGTGGTCGGGGATGCTGATCGTGGAGACGATTGCGCGGATACGGCGCGAACACTTCATCAAGGGCAAGACGATCAAGGAGATCGCCCGTGACCTGAAGGTGTCGCGGAACACGGTCCGGAAGGTGCTGAGGTCGGGCAAGACCTTGTTCGAGTATGAGCGTTCGATCCAGCCGCGCCCCAAACTCGGGCGTTGGGCGGCGGAGCTTGATGAACTGCTGGCGGCGAACGCGGCCAAATCGGCTCGCGAACAGCTGACGCTGATCCGGATCTTCGAAGAGTTGCGCGGACGCGGCTATGACGGCGGCTACGATGCCGTACGGCGTTACGCCAGGCGTTGGAGCAAGGAGCGCGGGCAATCGACCGCGGCGGCCTATGTTCCGTTGAGCTTTGCGGCGGGCGAAGCCTACCAGTTCGACTGGAGCCATGAGATCGTTCTCCTCAACGGCGTGACGGCGATCGTGAAGGTCGCTCATGTCCGGCTGTGCCACAGCCGCATGCTGTTCGTGCGGGCCTATCCGCGGGAGACGCAGGAGATGG
>NZ_AAMY01000009.1 GCF_000152905.1 Nitrobacter sp. Nb-311A | reverse complement strand
CGGTGTCATCCCTTGCCCTTGACCCTGAAGACGACCGGCAGCGTAAAGCTCAATCCTTCGTCCGCGATCAGCGGCGGCGGCGGGGGCACAGGGTCTGAGCGGTGCACCATGGCGAGTGCGGCCTGGTCGAAGACGGGATCGCCCGATCCCTTCACAATATTCACCGACACGACATGGCCGAGGCGATCGAGCACGAAGTTAATGAGAATCTTGGCGTTCTTCTGGGTGTGCTCCGGCGGATAACGCTTGTGCTTGTCGAGGTGGGCGACCAGTTCTTTCTGCCAGGTGGCCCGGATTCGGCGCGCGCTGGCGCCGGTGCCTTGCTGCGGCGCCACCGAACGCTCCGATTCCTGTGCGTTTTCAACGCTCGGCATCGCGGTTGCTTCAGAAGCCGCCGATTCCTGCGAGGCCGAGGTCTGCTTCTCCGCCTTCTCAGGGTCCTCTTCGACCGGCTTTTTTGACTCGTTCTCGGTGACGATCCGGTCCGGATCATCGGTCTCCGTCGGCGTGTCCTTGGGCAGATCGGTTTCCTTCTCGACCGCCTTCTGTTCGGCAAGCGCGGGCGAGGCCGTCGACGCGTCGGTGTCTGGCCCGGGCGGAAGGTCGGTCGCCTCGCGGCGCGGCGAGGATAGATCGAGTCCGATCTCGATCGCCGGCGCGCCAAGATCCTCGGCCGACTCATCCGTTTGCATCTGGGCTACCGCCAGCGCCACGCAGCCGAGGTGGATGGCAAGCGCGGCGGCCGCTGACAAAACCCAAAGACGGCGGGACGGCGCTGGCTCTACGACGATCTCAGACATGGTTCAGGGCTTTGCGTTAGCCGCGGCAGGAACCGATTGGGCGTCCGGAACCCCCTCGAGCGCGACCAGCTTGATTTTGGTGAAGCCGCCCGCGCGCAGGATCTCCAGCACGTCCATCAGGTCGCCGTAAGGCACCGCACGATCCGCGCGCAGGAAGATGAAACTGTCCTTGGTCATGTTCGGCGTGCTGTCCAACGTCCGCACCAGATCGACCCGCTTGACCATCGTCTCGCCGATGGCGACGGCAAGGTCGGCCTTGATGCTGACATAGGTCGGCTTGTCGGGCTTCTTCTGCGGTGTCGCGCTCGACGTCGGCAGGTTGACCGGAAGATCGACGGTCGACAGCGGCGCGGCCACCATGAAGATGATCAGAAGAACCAGAATGACGTCGATGAACGGCGTGACATTGATATCGTGCGCTTCAGCGTAATCCTCGTCGTCGTCGAAGCCGCCTTCTGCAATCGATGCGCCCATTGATCTACTCCGCCGCGCGCGAACTGATGGCCCCGCCATGGGTGCGGTCCAGATCGCGCGACAGCAACCGGCCGGCCGATCCCGACGCCCGGCTGACGAGTTCGATATAGCCTTTCGTCACCCGTGCGAAGTGATTGTAAATGATGACGGCCAGAATCGCCGCGACGAGACCCAGCGCAGTCGCGAGCAGGGCTTCGGCGATGCCAGGCGCCACCACCGCGAGGTTGGTGGTCTGCGCCTTCGAAATCCCGATGAAGCTGTTCATGATGCCCCACACGGTGCCGAACAGGCCGACGAAAGGCGATGTCGCGCCGATGGTCGCAAGCAGCCCCATGCCGAGCCGAACCCGCCGGGATTCAGCGCGGACGATTTCGGCGAAGCTCGACGCCGCTCTCTCCTTGATGCCGGCGTCGCTGGAAATGCCGGCCGAGAGCCGCGCCTCGTGCATCGCCGAAGCCAGCAATGACGCCAGCACGCCGTCCCTTGCGCCGAGCGCCATTTGCGCCTCCGCCAGCGACCGCGATTCGCTGATCTCCCTCAGCGCCGTGCCGAGATTGCGCCGCGCAAGCGACAGCTCCACCATTTTCGCGATGCAGATCGTCCACGTCACCAGCGAGGCAAACGCAAGACCGATCATCACCAGCTTGACGATGATGTCAGCCGACAGAAACATCGACCACGGCGATAATTCGTGGGACGATGCCGAGTCCGGATTCAGCAGGTTGGCGCCGGCGTCACCGGCGGGAGATGGCGTGGCATTGGTGGCAGGCGACGATGCGCTGGAGGCCAACGGTGCGGATGTCTGAGCCGGCGTCGCCGGTGCAGACAATGCCGGCGTCGGCGCGGACGGCGACGCCGGATGGGGCACGCTGCCCTGCTGCGCGATCGCGGGTGAAATCAGCGACCACATCGTCAGCGTGGCCGCGAGTGAGATCGTCTTCAGCGACGTCCTAAACATCAACGCGTTCACATCCCGGCTCGACGGAAAATTAAGATCATAGGCGCCGACCAATTTAAAACCATTCCAAAATCAGCCCGAAACATGTGGGCTTCATATGTTCAGATCGAAAATCAGGCTGCGTACACGGGCACCCCTATCATGCTCCGCAGTCAGAAAAAAGACGGAATGCGGGCGCCACGTCGTCACGAGCTTCGCCAGTTGAAGCAAGGCTCACTATTAATCGCTATCTCTCACGAACTTCAGGAACAATCCCGATACGTCGCCTTGAGGTCTTCTAAAGAAACCAAGAGTCCGTTCGATCGTCGTGCTGACATTCGTCGCAAAACGTCTTATGCAGCGGAAATCGCATCAGGCTGTTCAATCGTTGATGCCTCGCGCCGGTCAAAAGCAGGCGGCTGGATAGTTCTCAACGGGACGATCGACCCCAAGCTTTCCAACTGTTCAGGACTTCAAGGGATGGTGTGTTTACACACAAAATGCAGGCATATACCACGGCTGCGCACGATATATTGAAGTCTCGATTTCCAAGGCGCGAGCCATCATGTCCCGGTCGCGAGTTCTCGGTTGGATGTCTTTTGTCGCGGCGCTGGCCGTGATCGGCGGCTACGCGCTTTGGCACCATGGCGCGGAAACGCACAACGGATCTCCCGGCGACAGCGCACAGGTTCCGCCGGTTCCGGTCAAGGTCGCCACCGTGCGCAAAAGCGATTTCCCGATCTATCTGACCGGACTTGGAACCGTGCAGGGATTCAACACCGTCGTGGTCCGCACGCGTGTCGATGGTCAGATCGACCGGATTGCGTTCAAGGAAGGTCAATTGGTCGAGAAGGGCGACCTGCTCGCCTATATCGATCAACGGCCCTACCAGGCCGCGCTCGACCAGGCCAAGGCCAAAAAGGCGCAAGATGAAGCCAACCTGGCCAATGCCGAACTTGATCTGCAGCGTTATACCAAGCTCGGGGAATTCGCGACGCGGAAGCAGACCGACACCCAGCGATCGATGGTGCAGCAGCTCACGGCACAGATCGCGGCGGACGAAGCCGCGATTGTCAATGCACAAACCCAACTTGACTATACCAGCATCCGCGCGCCGATCGCGGGCGTCACCGGTTTCCGTCTTGTCGATCGGGGCAACATCGTCAACGCCTCAACCCAAACCGGCATCGTCACCATCGCGCAGATCGAGCCGATCGCCGTGATTTTCACCGCGCCGGAAAGCCAACTGCCGCAAATCAAGGATGCCATCGCGGCCGGTTCGCCGAAGACGATCGCGTATTCCCCCGACGGGAAAAGGATACTTTCCGAGGGAACGCTGACGCTGATCAACAATCAGGTCGACACTGCGAGCGGGACTATCCGCCTGAAGGCGGTTTTTGAGAATAAGGACCACGTCCTGTGGCCTGGGCAGTCGGTCTCGACCCGTCTGCTGGTGTCCACTACGAAGGATGCCGTCGTGGCTCCTGATGATGCGGTCAAGCATGGAGCCGACGGACTTTATGCTTACGTAATCAACGAAGACAACAAAGCCGAGTTTCGCAAGATCAAGGTCGGCAAGTCGATCGACGGCGAAACCATCATCGAAAAAGGGCTTGCTCCGGGAGAACGTGTTATTGTCGCCGGACAGTACCGGGTTCAACCAGGGTCGGTCGTGACCGCGACAATCGCGAACTCCGAGTCACCGGACGACTAGGATGAACGACAGCATTTCCGCGCCCTTTATTCGCTATCCCATCGGTACATCGCTACTGATGGCGGGCATCCTGTTCGTCGGTCTGGTGGCGTTTCCGCTGCTTCCAGTGGCGCCGCTGCCGCAGGTCGATTTCCCCACCATCCAGGTCCAGGCGAGCCTGCCTGGCGCGAGCCCCGAAACCATGGCGTCCTCGGTGGCGCAGCCGCTCGAGCGGCAAATGGCGCAGATTCCCGGCATCGCACAGATGACGTCGACCAGTTCGATCGGATCGACATCGATCACGGTCCAGTTCGACCTCAACCGAAATGTCGACGGGGCCGCCAATGACGTTCAGCGCGCCATCAACGCCGCCGGCGGCCAACTGCCAAAGAACCTTCCGAGTCCCCCGACCTACCGCAAGGTCAATCCGGCCGACTCGCCAATTATGCTGTTATCGGCGACCTCGGATACCTTGCCATTGACAACGGTGAGCGACGACACCGATGCCCAGCTCGCACAACAGATCAGCCAGATTTCAGGCGTCGGGCAGGTTTTCGTCGGCGGCCAGCAGAAACCCGCCATTCGGATCCAGATCGATCCAGCCAAGCTGGTGGCCAAGGGACTGTCGCTCGAGGATGTCCGCAACCAGATATCCGTGACCACGGTCAACAGCCCGAAAGGCAGCATCGACGGCGGCACGCGCAGCTACACTATCTACGCCAACGATCAGTTGACCGAGTCGAAGGACTGGAACGACGTCATCATCGCCTACCGTAACGGCGCGCCGCTCCGGATCCGCGACATCGGACGGGCGGTGACGGGCCCGGAGGATAACAAGCGGGCAGCATGGGCGAACGGCAGGCGCGGCGTATTCCTCATCATTTTCAAGCAACCCGGCGCCAACGTCATCGACACCGTCGATCGGATCAAAGCGGAACTGCCCAGGCTGATCGCGGCGATCCCGCCTGCGATCAAGATCGACCTCATCAGCGACCGCACCACCACCATCCGCGCGGCGGTCGAAGACGTGCAATTGACGCTGCTGATCACCGTGGTGCTCGTCGTCCTGGTGATCTTCCTGTTCTTGCGCAGTTTCTGGGCGACGATCATCCCAAGCGTCACGGTGCCGCTCGCGCTGCTGGGCGCCTGCGCGCTGATGTGGCCGTTCGGCTATTCGCTCAACAACCTGTCGCTGATGGCGCTTACGATCTCGGTCGGCTTTGTCGTCGACGACGCTATCGTCGTGCTCGAAAATATCAGCCGTCACATCGAACGGGGGGAAAAGCCGATGGCCGCGGCGCTGACCGGCGCGCGCGAAATCGGATTTACGATCCTGTCGATCAGCATCTCTCTCGTGGCCGTGCTGATTCCGCTGCTGCTGATGGGCGGCATCATCGGGCGTCTGTTCCGTGAGTTCGCTATCACGCTGGCGATGGCGATTTTGGTGTCGCTCGTCGTATCGCTGACGTTGACGCCGATGATGGCCTCGCGCTTCCTGCGCAGCCATGACAGCGTCCAGCACGGCCGCCTCTACCAGTTCAGCGAGCGCGGCTTTGATGCCATGCTCAATGCCTATCGTCGCGGCCTTGATCTGGTGTTGCGCTGGCGTCGGACCACGCTTCTGGTGTTCTTCATGACGCTGGGTTTGTCGGTCTACCTGTTCATCATCATCCCGAAGGGCTTCTTTCCGCAGCAGGACAATGGCATGATCCTCGGCACCTCCGAGGCCGCACAGGACATTTCCTTCGCTGAAATGAAGAAGAAGCAGGAGGAACTTGGCCGGATCGTTCTGGCCGATCCCGCCGTGCACAGCATCGCCATGTTCATCGGCGGCGGCGGCAGCGCCCTCAACAACGGCCGCATGTATGTCACGTTGAAGCCGCGCGAGGAGCGCGACGCGTCCGCACAGCAGGTGATCGCGCGGCTGCGGCCAAAGTTCGACAGGGTGGAAGGCGCACGGCAGTTTCTTCAGGCGTCTCAGGACGTCCGGCTCGGCGGACGCGCCACCCGCACCCAATTCGAGTATACGCTTCAGGATGCCGATCTCGACGAATTGAACGCCTGGGCGCCGAAAGTGCTGAAGAAGCTGCAGGCGCTGCCCGAACTCCGGGACGTCGCCACAGACCAGCAGACCGGCGGCACCACGCTGACGCTGACGATCGACCGCGACGCGGCATCCCGTTATGGTATCTCGCCTCAGCTGATCTCCGACACGCTCTATGACTCTTTCGGACAGCGGCAGGTTGCGCAGTACTTCACGCAACTCAACACCTATCGCGTCATTCTCGAAATTCTACCCGAACTACAGGGCAGGCTCGATACGCTGGACAAGATCTACCTCAAATCACCCCTCACCGGCGAGCAGGTCCCGCTTTCGGTTTTCGCCAAGTGGACGACAATGCCGGTGCAACCGCTATCGATCAGTCATCAGGGTCAGTTCCCCGCCATCACCATCAGCTTCAATCTCGCGGAGAACGCATCGCTCGGCGACGCCACCGCCGCAGTCCATAACGCCATGCGCGAGCTTGGCGCGCCCGGCACCCTCAACGGCAGCTTTCAGGGAACGGCACAAGCGTTCCAGCAATCGCTCGGCACGGTGCCGCTCTTGATCCTCGCCGCGCTCGTCGTCGTCTACCTGATCCTCGGCATTCTCTATGAGAGCTACATTCATCCGATCACGATCCTGTCGACGCTACCTTCAGCGGGCGTCGGGGCTTTGGCGACCTTGATGCTGTTCGGCTACGACTTCAGCCTGATCGCGCTGATCGGCATCATCCTGCTGATCGGTATCGTCAAGAAGAACGGCATCATGATGGTCGACTTCGCGATCGTTGCCGAACGCGAGGAGCATCTGTCGCCGGAAGAGTCCATCCGCAAGGCTGCCCTGCTCCGCTTCCGGCCGATCATGATGACCACGATGGCCGCGATGCTCGGCGGCGTGCCGCTGATGCTGGGCACCGGCACCGGATCGGAGATTCGTCAGCCGCTCGGCTATGCGATGGTCGGCGGGCTTCTGGTCAGCCAGGCGTTGACGCTTTTCACCACGCCGGTGGTCTATCTCTACCTCGACCAATTCTCCAGCTGGCTGTCCGGACCGAGCCGCAACGATCGTAACCTGTCCGGTCACGCTTCGATCAAGGAAGCGGCCGAGTAGCGCATCTTCGAAGTTGCAAGAGCGGTGAAAGACCCCAGCGAGGCGCCCGCCGGAACTGCTTTTTCCCCCAGGCGTTTGATTCCTGATGCAGACGGGCGGCTGTCGAGAGCAGCAGGGCGCATGGACCAGCACATTCCCGCTCCTGAATCCCTTTCGATCGCGCCAATCAGCCGCGACGAGTTGCGAACCTGTGAAGCGTGGCGGATAGCCTTCGCCGGCCAGCGCAAGGATCACCGCTACTACGAGATCATCGCGGACACGATCCGCGATCATTTCGAGTACGGCTATTTCGCGATCCGTGATGCCTCAGGCCGTGTGCTGGCGGTGCAGCCTTATTTTCTGCTGGACCAGGATGTGCTGGAAGGCATCAAACTCGATCGTTTGTCGCTCGTCGCGCGCATCCGCCGCCGCTATCCACGTTTCCTGAAACTGCGCACGCTGATGCTCGGCTGCACGGCGGGCGAAGGGCATCTCGCGGCCAGTGCGTATCTCTCTTCCGCGACCGTCGCCAAAACATTGGCGCAAGGTATCGTTGCGCAGGCGAATGCGTTGGGCGCGCGGATGATCGTGCTCAAGGAATTCTCTCGCGGCGATCGCCGCGATCTTGCGTGTTTCGAGCGTGAAGGGTTTGCCCGCGCGCCGAGCATGCCGATGACTACGCTCGACATCGATTACGATAATTTCGATGAGTACACGCAGAAAGCCCTAAGTGCGAAGACGCGCCGTGACCTGCGCAAGAAATTCCGCGCCACTAAAGGGTCCCGTCTTCAAATGACGGTGACCGAAAATGCGGCGAACTTCATCGACGAGATCTATCCGCTCTACCTGCAGAGCTACGAACGCTCGAACTTTCATTTCGAGAAATTGACCAAAGACTATTTCCGCCGTCTCGGCTGCGAGATGAGCGACAAGACTCGCTTCTTCATCTGGTATCGCGGCAATACCCTGATGGCATTCGCGCTGTGCATGGTGGAAGGCGACGAGATCTTTGCCGAATATATCGGCCTTGATTACCACTTCGCGCTTGATCTCCATCTCTATCACTATGTTTCGCGCGATGTGATCAGTTGGGCGATGGCCCATGGCTATAAGCGCTTCCGCAGCAGCGGGTTAAATTACGATCCCAAGCTTCACCTGGGCCACCGGCTTGACCCGATCGATCTTTATGTGCGGCACGTCTCGCCGGTCGCCAACTGGATCATGCGGCTGGTGCTGCCCTGGATCGTGCCGGTGCGCTACGATGCAACGCTACGGAAATTTGCCAGCTATCGTCAGATCTGGTGAGGTGCGCCTTCAATACAAACCGCAGCCGAGACGGCCGATTTGAAGGACTGGACCGCAAACGCCGACGCGGCTATATCAGCGTTGCCAAGACGCCTGATTTGCAAAGTTCGTTAGCGGCCCGGGAAACCCTCCCTAAAGACTTCTGTAAAATCAGTCACTTCGGTGGGGAATGGTGTAACGGTAGCACAACAGACTCTGACTCTGTTTGTCTAGGTTCGAATCCTAGTTCCCCAGCCAATATCCCCTGTCCGGGATTGAATTGCGCTCGGCGCGGCGTGAAGGCTCTGATCGGCACATGAATCCTAGGCGGCGGATGTGCCTGCGCTCCCTGGATTCTATCGGCGTCATCTTCAAAGTAAACGAGTCTTTAAGCCCCAACGGCTGGAGCGGCATCCGCCGGGATTTGCCGCCGTATG
Organism: Nitrobacter sp. Nb-311A; assembly: GCF_000152905.1. Lineage (GTDB taxonomy): Bacteria > Pseudomonadota > Alphaproteobacteria > Rhizobiales > Xanthobacteraceae > Nitrobacter. The sequence goes on along the minus strand of NZ_AAMY01000009.1, from coordinate 106,739 downwards.
CTGTAAACAAACACACCAATTCTGGGGTTACGTAGAACGCATCTCCGCCGCGCATGGCAGAATTGCGGGCGCGATCGATACCATCGGCTTAACAGTTTTTTGGATAACCCCATGCGAGCATAGAAATCGCAGCAGCAACCGACACAAGAAATGTGATCAAAAATGCTCCATTCGATTTCCCCAAGTTCCTTCGGACGTGTCATTTCCGTACGTGGATCCCAGGCGCGCGTGGGGATTTTGAGGACCGGTCGCATGTCGCCGGCAGCGGCACGCGCGACCGTTGGCCGGTTCGTCAGCCTACGCAATACGACCTCCACTATCGTGGCGATGATTACGGAGGTCTCCTGCGAGAATCTGCCTTCGTCCGATGAATTCATGGCGAGCGCCTCGGTCGATCTGCTTGGCGAAATCCTTGACAGCTCCGGATCCCGCCCCCGTTTCCAGCGCGGCGTCACCAATTATCCGGCGATCGACGACTCGGCGGACCTGATCACCAATCACGAGCTTCGGACCATTTACGCACCCAACGGCGCGGATCAGATCGACGTCGGGACCCTGCAGCAGGATCAGTCCGTCACAGCTTTTGTCGATGTCGAGGAAATGCTCAGCAAGCACTTCGCCGTGCTCGGCTCGACCGGCGTCGGAAAATCGAGCGGCGTTTCGCTGCTCATCAACGCAATCCTGCTATCGCGTCCCGATCTCCGCATCTTCCTGCTCGATGTACACAATGAGTACGGCCGTTGTTTCGGCGATCGCGCGCTCGTGCTGAACCCGCGTAATCTGAAATTGCCGTTCTGGCTGTTCAACTTCGAGGAAATCGTCGATGTTCTGTTTGGAGGTCGCCCCGGCGTGGCGGAGGAACTCGATGTTCTTGCGGAGGTGATCCCGATCGCGAAGGGAATCTATACGCAGTATCAGCAGGCCGATCGTGTCAGCCTCAAACGTATCGATCCCAAGAATGTCGGCTTCACGGCCGACACGCCCGTGCCCTACCGGCTGGTCGACCTGATTTCGCTGATCGACGAGCGCATGGGCAGACTGGAAAACCGATCGTCGCGCATTGTCTACCACAAGCTGATCTCGCGCATTGAAACCGTGCGCAACGATCCCCGCTACGCCTTCATGTTCGACAACGCCAATGTCGGCGGCGACACTATGGCCGAGGTTGTCAGCCTGTTGTTCCGTCTGCCTACCAACGGCAAGCAGATGACCATCATGCAGCTTGCCGGCTTTCCCGCCGAGGTCGTCGACTCCGTGGTGTCGGTCCTCTGCCGCATGGCGTTTGACTTCGGTCTATGGAGCGATGGCGTCTCGCCGCTGCTGTTCGTTTGCGAGGAAGCGCACCGCTATGCGTCGGCTGACCGAAGCATCGGCTTCGGTCCGACACGCAAGGCGATCTCGCGCATCGCCAAGGAAGGCCGAAAATACGGCGTTTATCTCGGCCTCGTCACGCAGCGCCCGGCTGAACTCGACGCCACCATCATTTCCCAGTGCAACACGCTGTTCACGATGCGGCTTGCCAATGACCGCGATCAGTCGCTGCTGCGTTCGGCGGTCTCGGATGCAGCGGCTAACCTGCTTTCGTTCGTGCCCTCGCTCGGAACCCGCGAGGTGCTGGCTTTCGGCGAAGGCGTCGCGCTTCCCACCCGGCTGCGCTTCAAGGAGGTTCCGGCGCACCAGTTGCCGCGCAGCGAGGCCAAGATGTCGACGGTGCCGTCGGCCAGTCGCGGCCAGGACCTACAGTTCGTGGATGCCGTTCTGGAGCGCTGGCGCGGCGCGACCTCGCATCGCGATGCGCCTCACGATCCCGCCCCCATGGCGCCCATGGAAAGACCGGCGTTACGCCCACTAGATGCGCCGACGCTGCAGCCATCTCTCGGTCTTGATCCCGACCGCTTCTCGCTGCTGAAACGGCCGTTGCGGTAGATTGGGTGGCGGTGGCGCCGCACCGCCGTCACAGACATAGGTCCGAAAGGACGGGCTTATTCCTGATGAGAGGTTACCCGACCAGGCGGGGCCAACCGCTTCAGCGCGACGGCGGAGCGTCTATCCTTTGAATCTTCAGGCGCGGCCGTGGAGGCTTTCTGTGTCAGAATCCACGCAACGTGATAAAATATACGGGAGCTTGTGGACGAGCATCGATGACAGAACGGCGGCCGAGGATGTCGGAGGAAGAGCACGTGGTGCTCCAGTTCCGGCCGCGTGGCCGTGCGGATTTGCCGAAACACCATCGTCCCCCGGAGAATACCGCAGACGCTCGCTCGCCGGACAAAACTGACCGCCCGCCGCCGCGTGGCGACCAACCCGACGACTTCCGTCACCGAATGCAAGCAAACGTGGCTGCAATGGCCTTCACGATCGCATTGATCGCCGTCGGACTGTGGCTGGCCAAGAACATCGCCGATCTGCGCGACATTCAGGATTGCGTCCAGATGGGCCTTCGGGGTTGTGCACACATCTCAACACCCCCATCGTAGACGCGGCAACGATAGGAAACATACTGATTCGGCTGCGGAATAAGGCGTCAACGGTTACCGCCGCCATTGAACTCGGGACAGCGCTCCGATATATGGGCTTGGCATGAAGGACCGGACCTTGCGGGGACGGCGCTGGCGTCGTACGCCTATTTAGCACCTACTCTAAAATATATCAAAGGCTTAGCGATGTCTTCCACATTCGATAGGGTCGCCACCATTATTGCGGAAACCTGCGATATCCCACGCGATACGATTACGCCCGAAAGCCATGCCATTGATGATTTGGGGATCGACAGCCTGGACTTTCTCGATATCGCTTTTGCGATCGACAAGGCTTTCGGAATCAAACTTCCGCTGGAGAAGTGGACCCAGGAGGTCAACGACGGCAAGGCGACCACCGAGCAATACTTCGTCCTGAAAAACCTCAGCGCGCGCATCGACGAGTTGGTCGCCGCCAAGGACGCGTAATCACGCGGCCATGCACCTCGAATATTTCCATTTAATCGACCGCATCGCCGACTTAAGGGCGGAAGAGCGGTCCATCACCGTCGAAGCGCAGGTCCCCCTGGAAAGCACCATCTTCGAGGGACATTTTCCGGGACATCCTCTGATGCCCGGCGTGCTTCTCATCGAGTCGATGGCGCAAGCCTCCGGCTGGCTGCTGATCGCCCTGACCAAATTCGAGCGGATGCCCTTTCTGGCAGCAGTCAAGGAAGCCAAGATGAGGACATTCGTAACACCCGGCGAATTGCTGACGATCGAGGCCGCCGTCGTTCACGAGGGCTCCGGTTTCACCATCACCGACGCAAAAGTAAGCGTCGGCGGAAAGCCGAAATGCAATGCGACGCTGACGTTCCGTCAGGTGCCTTTTCCCAACGACGACCTGCGTGGCCACATGGAGACCATGGCTAAACGCATCGGGTTTCCACAGCAGATGTTTGCTCATGGCTGAGACCGCTTCGCCCTCGGCGCCGATCGAAACCTGGATCACCGGGATCGGACTCGCCACCTCGCTCGGCGAAGGCCTTGATGCTCACTGGGAGGCGTTGAGTCATCAACGCATCAATGCCGACGAGAAGAGCTTCGCGCCTTACGTCGTTCATCCGCTGGCTCCGGTCAATTTCGATGCGCAGATTCCGAAAAAGGGCGACCAGCGCCAGATGGAAGCCTGGCAGCGCATCGGAACGTATGCGGCGGGACTGGCGCTCGACTCCGCCGGGGTCAAAGGCAACACGGATATACTGGCGCGGATGGACATGATCGTCGCCGCAGGCGGCGGCGAGCGTGATCTTGTCGTCGACTCCGGCATTCTGAATGCGGAGGCAAAAGGCAATTCCGCGCCCGGCTATCTCAATGAACGGCTGATGAGCGATCTGCGGCCGACACTCTTCCTGGCGCAGTTATCCAACCTTCTCGCCGGCAACATCGCCATCGTTCACGGCGTTACGGGCTCGTCGCGAACCTTCATGGGCGAAGAGGCTTCAGGCGTCGACGCGGTGCGCATCGCGCTCGCCCGAATCGCCGCCGGTCAAAGCGACATCGCCCTGGTCGGCGCTGCTCACAATGGCGAGCGCAGGGATTTGCTCCTGCTCTACGAATTCGGCGGCTTCAACCTGAAAGAGAAGTACGCCCCGGTCTGGGCGCGCGAGCACAACAGCGGCTTCGCACTCGGATCCGGCGGCGCTTTTCTGGTGATCGAATCCCGCGCCCACGCGGAGGCCCGCGGCGCGAAGCCGTTTGCGCGCTTGACCAACGTCGTTGCGGATCATGCGCGACGCAAACGTCCTAGCGATATCACATCGACGCTGGAGTCGTTGTGGTCCAGGCTCGGCAGCCACGCCGATGGAACCGCGATCATAACAGGCGCGACCGGCGCCGAGCCGGTCACCTCGGAAGAACGCGCATTCCTTCGCGCCCATCCGGACATCCCGGTACGAGCGATCGGAACATTGTTCGGTCACACCATGGAGGCGCAGTTTCCACTCGGATTGGCGGTGGCCGCGCTATCACTTTCGCGGGGCGCGCTGTTCGCGCCGGCCGATACATCGGGACAGGAAATTGATATGACTACGCCTCCAGACCGGATTGTTGTGATCGGGGCCGGACACTGGCGCGGCGAAGGCATGGCGCTGGTCGAAGCGATCGGCTGAACTGGAATCTTCAAGGACTCGACGGGGACACCATGACCGCGATGCGCGACAAATCCGGCAGGCCCGTTGTCGTGGTAACCGGCATGGGCGTCGTAACTTCGCTAGGCACCGGCAAGACGGATAACTGGGCCAGGCTTTGCGCGGGCGAATCCGGCATCAGGACGATCACGCGGTTTCCGACCGAGGGTCTGAGGACCACGATGGCCGGCACAGTCGATTTCGTCCCGGTCGAACCGTTCTCGTCCACCGATCTTTCGGAGCGACTGGCCGATATCGCTGCGGAGGAAGCCGTCGCGCAGGCGGAAATCGGCCGCGCCGGTGACTTTCCAGGCCCGCTGTTTCTCGCCGTCGCCCCGGTCGAGCTTGAATGGCCGCAGCGGCAGGAACTCGGCCACGACATCGGTCCCGGTATCGACATCGACTACGATCAGATGCTGCGGGTCAGCGGCGGCGGCAGATATAAGCAATATCATCGCCGTTTTCTGTTCGGCTCCGTTGCGGACCACCTCGCCGAAACCTTCGGCACCAAGGGCTCACCCATTTCACTCTCGACGGCATGCGCGTCGGGAACAACCGCAATTCAGCTCGGGGTTGAAGCGATCCGCCGCGGCGAGGCCGATGCGGCGCTGTGCGTCGCGACCGACGGCTCGGTCAATCCCGAAGCGCTGATCCGGTTTTCGTTGTTGTCGGCGCTTTCAACCCAGAACGACCCTCCGCACGCCGCGGTTCGACCGTTTTCCAAGAACCGCGACGGCTTCGTGATGGCTGAGGGCGCGGGCGCGCTGGTGCTCGAAAGCTATGAGGCGGCGACCGCGCGAGGCGCGAAGATTCTCGGCATCGTGGCGGGATGCGGCGAGCTCGCCGATTCCTTCCACCGCACCCGTTCGAGCCCCGACGGCAAACCAATCATCGGATGCGTCCGCAACGCGCTGGCCGACGCCGGCGTGACCACCGAGCAGATCGATTACATCAATGCGCACGGCACCGGCACGCCTGAAAACGACAAGATGGAATATCTCGGCATCTCCAGCGTGTTCGGCGAGCGCGCCAGGCAGATCCCGGTCTCGTCCAACAAGTCTATGGTCGGACATACCCTCTCGGCGGCTGGAGCCGTCGAAGCGGTGTTCTCGCTCTTGACGCTCGAGCGCCAACGCATACCGCCGACCATCAACTATGACGTGCCAGATCCGGCGATCCCGTTCGACGTCGTCCCCAACACGGCCCGCGATGCGCGCGTCACCATGGTGATGTCGAACTCGTTCGGTTTCGGCGGCCAGAACGCGTCGCTGATCCTGACGCGCGAGCCGGTATAGCGGCCGTGCAGCAGATGCGCGCACTGTGTGCCGACCCGCATGCGGGATACCGCTCAGCCATCGGCGGGATCACCGTCCTTTGATGCGCCGCCTCCTGCTTCGAACCCGGGCCCGGCTGCGCGATGCGCTTAAATCTGCCGGCGCGGCCGCCATTGGCGCATTGACGATTGGACTGTTGCGAGCGACTCGTTATTTCGATCCGATCAAGACGGCAAATCTATTCGGCAGAATAACGCAAAAGATCGGACCTCTGCTGCGCGAGCAGAAAATCGGGCGCGCGAACCTCACCGCGGCGTTTCCCGAAAAGTCATCGGACGAGATTGATAAGATTCTGACCGGGGTATGGGACAATCTCGGCCGTATCGGTGCGGAGTTCGCCCATCTCGATCAGGTCTGGACCTACGATCCGGATCATCTCGAAACCGGCCGCATCGAGATCGGGCATCGCACACGCGAGCTGTTTCACAAGCTACGGCTCGACGGCAAGCCGGCGCTGATTTTCGCAAGCCACATCGGCAACTGGGAGCTGCCTGCGGTCGCCGCCGTCGCACATGGGCTTGATGCTGCAATTCTGTACCGCCGGCCGAACATCGCGTCGGCGGATCGCGCAATCGGACAGTTGCGCTCCGTCAATATGGGGACGTTGATCCCGGCAGGCCGCGAGGCCCCCTTCAAATTGGCGCAGGCGCTGCAAAACGGCCAGCACGTCGCCATGCTGGTGGACCAATATTTCACCAACGGCGTCGATGTCACCTTCTTCGGGCGGAAGACCAAGGCCAATCCCACGCTGGCACGTCTCTTGCGGCAAATCGAATGCCCGGTCCATGGCGTGCGGATCATCCGCCTGCCGGGCCATCGCTTCCGTGCCGAACTGTCGGAAGAGATCGCGCCGGCGCGGGATGCGAGCGGACAGATCGACGTGCAGGAAACGATGCAGGTCATCACCTCAGTGATCGAAGGCTGGATTCGCGAATATCCCGATCAATGGCTGTGGCTGCACCGCCGCTGGCGTTAGAGCGTGATCCCGACCCGAAGGGCCGCGCCAGCGCAAAGTGGAAACCGGTTTCCGGAAAAGATCATGCTCGCATAAAAAGATAAGCGACGAGTCTGATTCAATGAAGTTGAAACAGACTCCAAGAGCGTTTCCGCCCGAGGACAGGCTTCGCTCAAAAACGTCATGGCATCAGTTTTACAAAAAGGGCGTGGATGACCGGGGTGCATTCCGTCCCTCGCGGCGGCCCTGTTACCGTCCTGTCTTTACGCGCGTCCAGAGTCTGTTGATCGAGCGTTGCGTCGCGGGATCTCGCGCAGTGATGACGAACAGCCGTTTCATCATGGCCTTGTCCGGATAGATCGTCTTGTCATTGAAGATCTTCGGATCGATCAGCTTCTGGCTGGCCAGATTGCCGTTGGCGTAGGACAGGAAGTCGGAATTCTTCGCCGCGACGTCAGGCCGATAGAGATAATTGATCAGTTCATAGGCTTCAGCGACGTTCCTGGCATCCATCGGAATGGCCAGATTGTCGAAGAACATCTGCGCGCCCTCTTTCGGAATCGCATAGCCGATCTCAACACCGTTATGACTCTCCATCGCGCGGCTTCGGGCTTGCTTGATATCGCCTGACCAGCCAACGGCAAGGCAGATCTCGCCGGTGGCAAGGCCATTCAAATACTCCGAGGAATGAAATTTTCGGATATAAGGCCTGATCTTACCGACAAGAGCCGCCGCCTGTTCGAGATCGTTCTTCTTTGTCGAATTCGGATCGAGGCCCAGAAAGTTGAGCGCGGCAGGCAGGATGTCATCCGCGGAGTCGAGCATCTGAACGCCGCAATCCTTGAACTTTGCGAGCTTGTCCGGATCGAAGATGACATTCCAACTGTCGATCTTGCCGCCGGGTCCAAGAATGCGCTGCACCGCCGCGACGTTGTAGCCGATGCCGGTCGTGCCCCACATGTAATTCACGGCATGCCGATTGCCGGGATCGTACACTGCGAGCTTCTTCGTTACCTCCGGCCAAGCGTTGGCGAGATTCGGCAGCTTCGATTTTTCTAGTTTCCGAAAGATGTTCGCGCCAATTTGACGCTGCAGGAAATACGCCGTGGGCACCACCACATCGTAGCCTGACTTACCCGCAAGGAGCCGCGTTTCGAGCGTCTCGTTGGCGTCGAAGGTGTCGTAAACTACCTCGATTCCGGTTTCCTCGGTAAAGGCTTCGAGCACATTCGGGGCGATGTAGTTCGACCAATTGTAGAAATTGACGATTCGTCCGGCTGCATCGGCCCGCGGTGTTGCGCCAAGCACCAGCGTGAATGCGGCGACAACAGAGATCCAAACATATCGATTTCGAACCATCGCTTGCGTCGTCCTAAAGAGCATGCACTGCGTCGGACAAGCGCTCCAATGCACTGTCGAGCGTGGCATCCTTCTTCGCGAAACAGAAACGCACGACCGAGGTGACCGCATCCTGTTCATAGAACGCGGAGACCGGGATCGCCGCGACCTTATGGTCCGTCACGATGCGCCTGCAGAACGCCTGGTCGGTTTCATCGAGGCCGAGCGGCGCAAGATCCACCGTCAAGAAATAGGTCCCCTGTGACGGCAATACGGGAAATCCGATGTCTTCAAGACCGCGAGTCAGGCGGTCCCGGCGTCGCGTCAGATCATGGCGCATCTCAAAAAAATACTCGTCCGGCTTTGCAAGGCCATATGCGACCGCGACCTGAAGATTGGGGGGTGTCGTGAAGGTGAGAAACTGATGCACCTTCGCGATGACCCGCCGCAACGGCGGCGCGGCGCAGACAAAGCCAACCTTCCAGCCTGTCAGCGAAAATATCTTCCCGGCCGACCCGATCTTGATGGTGCGGTCGCGCATGCCTGGAATGGAGAGCAGCGGGATATGGTCGCGGCCATCGAAAACGACATGCTCCCAGACTTCGTCACAGATGGCGACCGCATCGAACTCCTGGCAAAACCGCGCCAGCAGTTCCAGATCATCGCGCCCATAAACCACCGCGGCCGGATTGAGGGGGTTGTTAAAGAGCACCGCTTTGGTCTTGCGCGTGAAGGCGCCGCGCAGCGCGTCTTCGGTCATCCGCCAGTGCGGCGGCTCCAGACGAACCAGGCGCGGAACACCGCCGGCCTGCCTGATGATCGGGAGATAGGAGTCGTAGACCGGTTGAAAAACGATGACCTCGTCGCCAGGCTCGACGATCGCAAGAATGGCGCTGGTCAACGCTTCCGTGCCGCCGGAGGTGACCATAACCTCGGTCGCCGGATCGACCGCAAGGCCGTGCCAGTGGCGGTAGTGAGCGGCGATGGCCTGCCGCAACTCCGGGATTCCCATCATCGACGGATATTGATTATAGCCGTCGAGAACGGCGTCCGCCGCCACGCGCCGGATATCCTCCGGGCCCGGATCATCGGGAAAGCCCTGCCCGAGGTTGATGGCGTCGTTGTCCCGCGCGAGCTGCGACATGGTCTCGAAAATGGTAACCGGCAGACCGGCGAAGACCTTGTTCATCGAGAGCATCAACGCTCAGCCGCCGGGCTGCGTCGGCAGTCCTGCCGCCTTCCATGCAAGAATCCCGCCGGCGAGATGCTTGTCGTAAGCGAGGCCTCCCTCCTGCGCCGCCAGCGAAGCCGTCACCGAGCGCTTGCCGGAGCGGCAGGCAAACACGACCTGCTTGCCTTGCGGGTCGGGAATCGCAGCGGGATCGAAAGCTGACAGAGCAATAACGGCCGCGTCCGGAAATGCCTCCGCCGCGACCTCGTTGGGCTCGCGGACGTCAACCAACAGATAACGGCCCTCGGTAATGCCTTTGGAAACCTCTTCCGGTGATAAATCGTGAACGGCAAAATTGTGATCCGCCAACGCAACCTCCTCGCGCTTTGCATTCAGGCGCGGCTCCGCCCGCTTGTCCGACTGTCAACGTCGTCCCTTCGTTCAACAAAATCAAGCGCCGCCACGATTCTAAATGATGACTTGGCCTAGATGTTGACCTGCGTTCCCACCTCCACCACCCGCCCGGTCGGGATCTGGAAATAGTCCGTCGCATCGTTGGCAGACCGGCTCAGCGCGATGAACAGCCGATCCTGCCAGGCAGGCATTCCCGACTGCGCGGACGCCTTCAACGACCGGCGAGAGACAAAAAACGACGTCGCCATGATGTCGAACTGCCAGCCAAGCTTGCGCGCGATCACCAAAGCTTTCGGAACATTCGGCGACTCCATGAACCCGAAGCGAAGGGTGACGGTCGAGAATTTTTCGCTGACGTTTTCCATGCGTACGCGCTCGGCGGGATCGACGCGGGGCGTTTGCGCGGTCTCGATCGTCAGGATCACATTGTGTTCGTGAAGAACCTTGTTGTGCTTGAGGTTGTGTAGAAGTGCGGTGGGCACGAAATTGGGATCGCTGGTTAGAAACACCGCTGTGCCCTTGACGATATGCGGTGGCCGTTTTTCAAGACTATGAATAAGATCCAGAAGCGGCACCTCGGTGCGCCTGGTCTTTTTGATGAGAATCGCCGCGCCGCGGCGCCACGTCCATATCAGCACCACCATGGTGATGCCGAACAGAAGCGGCACCCACGCCCCGTCAAACAGTTTAAGTAGATTGGCGCTGAAAAACATCACGTCGACAAAGACAAGGGGAACGACCAATGCGGCCGCGGTCGCTGCCCGCCAGTTCCACAGCTTCCAGACAACGACAAAGCCCATGATGCCGTCGGCGACCATTGTCGTGGATACAGCAATTCCGTAGGCGGACGCGAGGCCGCTGGAGGTACGGAATAGCAGCACCAGCAACAGCACGCCGACCAGCAACAACATGTTGACGCGCGGCAGGTAAATCTGCCCGGCATGGGTTTCGGATGTGTAGCGCACCTCGAAACGCGGCAGCAGGCCGAGCTGCACGGCCTGACGGATCAACGAATAGGCGCCTGTAATGACTGCCTGGCTGGCGATCACGGTAGCGGCGGTTGCCAGAATGACGAGCGGCAGGATCAACGGCGCCGGCGCCAGACGATAGAAGGTGTTGTCGATGGCGTCGGGATGGGCGAGAATCAGCGCTCCCTGCCCGAAATAGTTCAGTAGCAACGATGGCAATACAACACAGAACCAGGCCGCCTGAATTGGTTTGCGGCCAAAATGGCCGAGATCGGCGTACAGCGCCTCGCCGCCGGTGACCGACAGAAAGACCAGGCCCATGATGACGAGACCGAGCAGACCGTGATTGAGCAGGAAGTGAACGGCGTACCAGGGATTCACCGCCAACAGCACATGTGGATCCTCATGGATATGGAGAACGCCAAGAATTGCAATCGTCAAGAACCACAGCGCCATCACCGGAGCAAACGCCGAAGCGACCCGCGCGGTGCCGCGTCTCTGCACCGCGAACAGCACGATCAGGATCAGCACTGTCAGTGGAACGACGTAATCCTCAAGCCCCGGCGCGGAGAGTTTTAAACCTTCAACGGCGGACAACACCGAGATCGCCGGCGTAATCATGGAATCGCCGATGAACATTGAGGCGCCGACCACGCCGAGCGCCAGCAGAAGCAAACTTCGCCGCCCGAGCGCCCGCTGGCCGAGCGCCATCAGCGACAGCGTTCCACCCTCTCCGTTGTTGTCGGCACGCAGCAACAGCAGAACGTATTTCGCAGTCACGACGATAAAGAGCGACCAAAGGATTAGCGACAATACGCCGAGCACGATCGCAGGCGTCACCGCCCCCTGTTGGGCAGCGTGATCAACCGCCTCGCGGAAAGCATACAAAGGCGACGTTCCGATATCCCCAAAGACCACGCCGATGCTTCCAAGCGTTACCGCCCAAAAGCCGCTTGTCTTCGCCGAAGCTTCGCCCTTGGCTTCGGCAGTTGGATCGCTGACGGCCATGATCGTACCAACGCTCTGAGGATAATTTTGCTCCGGGCTATCGCGCCAAGCACCGGTCCGTCAATCATCGAATACCATTGACAAGTCTGGCGCCGGCTTGCCCGGCCCCGCCAATTCGAACGGTAACATAGTATTCGCGAGCAGGTCAGGGCTTCAGATTCGGCGGCAATGGAGGAGCCTCGCGCATCAGGGTGATGGTCACGCGCCGATTTGCCGCCAGTGACGGATCATCAGGAAACAAAGGCATGCTGTCCGACTTGCCCGATACTGCGAAGATATGGCTCGGAGGCAATCCTTCCTGTTCAAGGATTTGACGAACAACGTTGGCGCGATCCGCGGACAGGTCGAAGCCGTCATAATCGCTACGCATCGGGACGAAGTTCGAAGCGGTATGGCCGGTAATAGAGATCCGAAACGGCGTCGCTGTGAGCGGAGCCGCAAGCTTGCCGATCAGCATCCGCGTCCGCTCATAAGGTTCTTTTGACCCCTCCGCGAACATGGAGCGACCATCCTGGTCAACGATTTCCAGGTTGAGACCCTCCTTGGTTTCCTCGAACATGATGTGTTTGGAAAGCTCCGTCAGTTCCGGCATGTCCTGCAGCGCCTGTCGCAGCGACGCGGACGCAAGCGCGAACTCGCGATCCGTCTTGAGGCGAGCGCCCGCGGTCTTGAAACGCTCCTGTTCATCGGGGGTCGGGGTCGTGGAGGTCTCATCCGGCGGGACGTGCGCAGCGTTCTTCAGCTTGGGCCGCGTCGGCAGGCCATCCGATTCGATGATTCCGGAATATCGCACTTCGGTCTGGGAACCGAAGGCATCGCGCATCGAGCCCGCAACGATCTTGAGCTTTTGATTATCCATCGTGGAGAACGCGACGAGCATCACAAAGAAGCTCATCATAAGGCCCATCAGATCCGCAAACGTGACGAACCAGCCGTGCCCGCCGCCATGCGCATCGCCGCGCTTCTTTTTGGCCATCGCTGGTTTCCCGACTAGAGCCTTTCCGCTTCTGACGGAATCAGAAGCGTGGCTCTATGATTCTTGATCTGACGCGTTTTCTTCACACGAACCGGTATCCATTTCGCTTGATAACGTTCTAGGCCGGAACCGGCTCGCCTTCTTCGTGGCGATGCTTTTCCGGCAAATAGGCCAGCAGCATTTCGCGCACCAATGCCGGACTCTTCGAATCCCGGATCATCAGGATGCCGTCGATGATCAGGGTGCGATTGGTTTCCTCGTCCAGCAGCTTGCCGTGGAGCTTATCCGCGATCGGCAGGCAGAACAGGTTGGCGACAAGCGCGCCGTAAAGCGTTGCGAGCAGCGCGGTCGCCATGAACGGCCCCAGCTTGGAAGGATCGGTCATGTTGGCGAACATCTGCACCATGCCGATCAGAGTGCCGATCATGCCGAACGCCGGCGCGCAATCGCCGATGGCACGGTAGATCTTGCTGCCCTCATCGAGGTGCATGAGGAAATTATCGCGGTCGCGCTCGAGATTGTCGCGAATGAATTCGAGATCGTAGCCGTCGGCGACGAAGCGGATTCCCTTGGCGAGAAACGGCTCGTTAGTCTCGACCTTTTCGAGTCCGACCGGTCCCTGCTTGCGGGCGATCTCGGCGATCCGCGCCAGTTCGTCGACAAGGTCGCGCGCAGACAACCTGCTCATGGTGAAGGCATACTTGGCGCCGAGCGGCAGGCCGTGCAGAATCGCTCCGAGCGGGAAGCGGATCATCGTAGCGGCGGTCGCACCGCCGAAAATGATGATCATGGCATGTTCGCTGACGAACATGTGCAGATCGCCACCCATGAAGACCATCATGGCAATTACGATCATGCCGAAAGTAAGTCCGGCACCGGTCATGATATCCATGATGAACCCCACGCATACTCGACCGGCCATCCTGGGCGGCGGCGCGAACCGATCTAAGTCACGCATCGACACCCTAGCTTTGGCGCCATTAAAGACCGGTTACCGGAAAGGTAACTGTTGCCAATACGTTAATGTCGAACCGACCAGCGGCTCGGCAAACCGGTCAACAGTGCGGCGTGGTCGTGCGCGGGTCGCGTAACCGGTCGGGGAACGGCGGCCGGGAGCCTGTAACGTTTTTCGAGCAAGCACGTCCCCGGGGCTTGACCCGAGGATGGAGGGCGGTTCGCGCGAAGAAAACGCGTCAGATCAAGACGACAAAGCGCTCCGCTGCTGATTCCATCAGAAGCGGAAAGATTCTGGCGAGCAACGATCGCCGGCCATTTCCGCTCAAGCGCAATGGTCCGGGCTGCCAGCCGCTTTCCGCAGGGTTTCTCAATGCGGACGGGAAGGCCGGTTGTCTTGCTTGCGCTGGCGGACCGGAATGGTGGTCGAGCCGGCGCCGGCGGATGGCGGGGCCGGCTGGGCGGTTTCCACGGATGACGGCGCATCGGGAAACGTTTCCTGCAAGGCCGCCTTCAGATCCTGATCACGATAGGATTTCCAGCCGATCGGAAGGCTCAATAGAAAAATGATCGAACCGAAGGAAAGGACGACCCAGGGGTAACTGATCAAAAGTGCAATGACGAATACCACCGACACGAATACCGGCAGCACGAGTTCCGGCTGCACCCGCATCCCCACCGCTTTGCCGGAAAAGACCGGCAGACGCGACACCATGAGGATCGCGATCAGCAGCGTGTAAAACGCCGTCAATACCGCAGGAGGCTGCGGCATGCCCAGAAATGAAAGATAGATCGGCAGAAGCACCGCGATCGCACCCGCCGGCGCGGGAACGCCAATGAAGAAATTCGCAGCGAAGGCCGGCTTGTTGGTGTCGTTCATCGTTGCATTGAAGCGGGCGAGGCGCAGACCGCCGCTGATCGCAAATATCATCGCCGCGATCCAGCCCACATTGTCGAGGTCGTGCAACTGCCAGAAGTAGAGGATCAGGCCGGGCGCAACACCGAAATTGACGAAGTCGGCGAGGCTGTCGAGTTCAGCCCCGAACTTCGACTGGCCCTTGATCATCCGAGCCACCCGCCCGTCGAGCCCGTCGAGCACGGCCGCGAATACGATGGCTCCCACCGCAAGCTCCATCCGTCCCTCGGTCGAGAGTCGGATCGCTGTTAGTCCCGCGCAAATCGCAAGCAGCGTGATGAAATTTGGCACAAGCATCCGTACCGGGATCGGACGAAACCGGCGGCGGCGTATCTCGGACAATTTCGGGTCGTATGGCGTCTGCACGTCCCCCATATAGGGAGGCCTTGCCGGGGCTGCCATCCGCTAGGCACCCTGGCAAGGCGCTCAGCTCAAAGGTCAACTGGTACGAAAGGTCCGTCCGCCGTCCATTTGCTGGAAGTCGGCCAATACCGTTTCGCCGGCGACCGCGGTCTGTCCCTCGGACACCAACACTTGCGTTCCCTCCGGCAGAAAGACGTCCAGCCGCGAGCCGAACCGGATCAGCCCGAAACGTTCGCCCGCTTCGACCGTCTGCCCCTCATGCACGAATGAGACGATACGACGCGCAATCAGCCCCGCAATCTGGATCACGCCCACCGGCCCGTTGTTCGGCGTCGAGATCACGAGCGCGTTGCGCTCGTTATCCTCGCTCGCTTTGTCGAGCTCGGCATTGATGAATTTGCCGGGGCGATAGGCGATCCGTTCAATTCGTCCCGCGACCGGACTGCGATTAACATGACAATTGAACACGCTCATGAAAATCGAAATGCGTTGCAGAGGAAGCTCGCCAAGCTCGAGTTCTGCGGGCGGTACAACCGGTGCAATCATCGAGATTCGTCCGTCCGCCGGCGAGACGACAAGGCCCTCGCGGATTGGCGTCACACGGGCGGGATTGCGGAAGAACAACGCGCACCAGATTGTCAGCAGCGTTCCGATCCAGCCCAGCGGGCTCCAGATCCAGAACAAGATGATGGTGACCAATGCGAAGCCACCGACGAAGGGATACCCCTTCGGATGAATCGGCGAAATTTGCGCTCGCACGGATCTGGCACCCGAGCGAACGGATTTCGCAATGGATTGGAGAGTCTGTCGATCTATGGGCATGAGCACCTGATGATATGCGATTGAACCTGAGGTGAAAGTGACTTATGAAACACGACACGATCCTCGATCAGCACCGTATTGGTCCGATGGCCTGATTCGGGAGGGCACTTTGGACCCATTCTATCCTGCCGCGCCGGTTGACGCCACCAGGGGATCGTCCACAGGAGGAGGGGCACGGTTCGGAGCGCCCTCGTCATCGCCGATCAGAGCAAGCCTCTCCCGCGCCTCCTCAACCTCGCGTTGCCTGTTCCACATGCTTGCGTAAAGACCCTCCGCGGCCAAAAGTCCGACGTGAGTCCCCCGTTCCGCAATTCGCCCCTGATCCAGCACGATGATCTCGTCGGCGCCCACAATGGTGGAGAGCCGGTGCGCTATCACCAGCGAAGTCCGGTTGCGTGAGACCCGTTCGAGAGCCTCCTGGATTTCATGCTCGGTGTGGCTATCGAGCGCCGACGTCGCCTCGTCCAATACCAGAATGGGGGGCGCCTTCAGCACCGTGCGCGCGATCGCCACGCGCTGTTTCTCGCCGCCGGACAATTTCAGGCCTCGCTCGCCGACTTCCGTCTCATAACCTTTAGGCGACATTCTGATGAAGCCGTCGATCTGCGCCGTCCGGGCGGCAGCCTCGACCTCCTCATCGGTCGCGTCCCAGCGGCCATAACGGATGTTGTAGCGGATGGTATCGTTGAACAACACGGTATCCTGCGGCACCATCCCGATCGCCGCGCGCAACGATTCCTGCGTCACATCGCGGATATCCTGACCGTCGATCAGGATCCGGCCGCCGGAGACGTCATAAAGGCGGAACAGCAACCGCGACAGCGTCGATTTTCCGGCTCCCGAAGGCCCGACGATGGCCACCGTCTTTCCCGCGGGCACGTCGAACGTCAAGCCCTTGAGGATCGGACGGTGCGGATCGTAGGCGAACCGCACATCCTCAAATCTCACCGATCCGCGCTCGACGTGTAGCGGCTGCGCACCGTCACGATCCTGCACCTCCGCACGGCGGATCAGCACGGCGAACATCTTCTCGATATCGATGATCGCCTGCTTGATCTCGCGATAGACCATGCCCATGAGATTGAGGGGCTGGTAGAGCTGGATCATCATGGCATTGACCATGACGAAATCGCCGACGGTATGCGTGCCGTTGCGCACCCCGATCGCGCACATGATCATGACCGACGTCAGCCCGGCCGTGTAGATCACCGCCTGCCCTGCGTTCAGGATCGCCAACGACGTATAGGTCTGCACGCTCGCTGTCTCGAAGCGCTCCATCGACCGATCGTAGCGATCCGCTTCACGCGTCTCGGCGCCGAAATACTTCACCGTCTCGTAGTTCAAAAGCGAATCGATCGCCTTGGTGTTGGCGTCGGAATCGGAGTCGTTCATCCGGCGGCGGATTTCGATACGCCATTGCGTCGCCTTATAGGTGAAGGCCATGTAGACCAGGACAGTCACCAGCGTCACCAGAACGTAGCGCCAGTCGAATTGCCAGAGCAGAACGCCGGCGAGCAATCCGACTTCGACCGCCGTCGGAACGAGCTGAAGAATGACGAGCCGCACCATCTCTTCGATGCCGTTGCGGCCCCGTTCGAGCACGCGCGTCAACCCGCCGGTCTTGCGTTCGAGATGAAACCGCAGCGACAGCTCGTGCATGTGGACGAACGTCCGGTAAGCCAGCCTGCGCACCGCATGCATCGCAACCTTGGCGAAGGTGCCGTCGCGCCATTGGGTCAGCAGCGCCATCAGCACGCGGGCGGAGCCGTAAGCCAGCGTCATCGCGAGCGGCGACACGATCAGCCACATCGCCCAGTTGTCGGGCTGCACGGGCGCACTTCCCACACCGCTCAGCGCATCGACCGCCCATTTGAACGTGAAGGGAACGACCAGGGTCGCGACCTTTGCTGCAAGCAACAGCACCAGCGACCAGACCACGCGCATCTTTAGGTCGGCGCGGTCTCCGGGCCACATGTAGGGCCACAGATGCAAGAGCGCCCTGCCGAGAGTCGCGTTCCGGGTGGGGTCATCTGACCGGTTTGCCGGCACGGTTGCCTGATGGAAAGCCGCGTCAGCCATCCGGCGCACCTGAACGGGAAAATGACGGCGGCCGCCTCGCATATCGTCGGATCATACTCATAAAGGGCCCTTATATAGGGTGTCTGGATGCCGCGTACACCCTCAGCCGCCGATTCCTTTTGCGATGACGGCACAAGCCAGCCGTATTAAGCTGTCACGGCAGCGGTCAGTCTTGACGCTGAGATTTTACGGTGCCACATCGATTCTCATGAACACCATCAAAACGGTCTGCGTCTATTGCGGCTCAGGTCCCGGTACAAATCCCCACTTCGTCGAAGCCGCCGTTGATTTTGGTAGAGCTCTTGCCCGGAACAACGTCGGGCTAGTCTATGGCGGCGGCTCGGTCGGCCTTATGGGCGCCATCGCAACATCGACACTCGACCACGGCGGCACCGTCACCGGCATCATTCCGGATTTCCTCACCGCGCGCGAGCATGCCCTGTCTCGCGTTCAGGAGATGATCGTCACCCATGACATGCACGAACGCAAGCGCCTGATGTTCGAGCGGTCGGATGCGTTCGTCGCCTTGCCAGGCGGCGTCGGCACGCTGGAGGAACTGGTCGAGCAGCTCACCTGGCAGCAGCTCGGGCGACACAGCAAGCCGATCATGCTGGCAAATGTCGACGGTTTCTGGGAGCCGTTGCTCGCTCTGCTCGCTCACATGAGGGATACCGCCTTCATCCGGCCCACGCTCGCGGTGAATGTCCTGCAGGCCGACCGCGTGGAGGACATCCTGCCGAAACTTCGCATCGCCGCCAGCGGCACGCTGGACTCGAAACACATGCCGGCCGACGTCGCCGACCGGCTGTAGCTAGAGCATGATCCCGACCCGAAGGGCCGCGCCAGCGCAAAGTGGAAACCGGTTTTCGGAAAAGATCATGCTCAAACCAAAAGATAAGCGGCGAGTCTGAGTTCAACGCAGTTGAAGAGACTCTAATAACCATAAAGGACGGCGGAACGCTTCACGCCGGCGCGCCGGACTTCACCAGCTTGTAAATCACCGAATCCATCAGGGCCTGAAACGACGCATCGATGATATTGGGCGACACGCCGATCGTGGTCCAGCGCTCGCCCTCCTCATCCTCGCTCTCGAGCAACACCCGCGTCACCGCGCCGGTGCCTCCGTTGAGGATACGCACGCGATAGTCGATCAGCTTAAGCCCCTCGATGTATTTCTGGTATTTGCCGAGATCCTTGCGCAAGGCAAGATCGAGCGCGTTGACCGGACCGTTACCTTCGGCGGCCGAAATCAGAGGTTGGCCGTCAACTCTGACCTTCACCACCGCCATCGCGACAGTGACGCGCTTGCCGTGGGAATTGTAGCGTTGTTCGACATTGACATCATACTGCTCGACGTCGAAATACTCGGGCACGCGCCCAAGCGTGCGCCGCGCCAGCAGATCGAACGATGCGTTGGCGGATTCGTAGGCGTAGCCAGCGGCCTCCCGCTCTTTCATCTCCCGAACCAGCCGCCCGAGCTTCGGATCGTTCCTGTCGAACGCGATGTTGGCGCGCTCCAGTTCGGCCAGCACGTTCGAGCGGCCGGCCTGATCCGACACCAGCACCTTGCGGCGATTACCGACCAATTCCGGCGCGACATGCTCGTAGGTCGCGGGATCCTTGAGGATCGCAGACGCATGGATGCCGGTCTTGGTGACGAACGCGCTTTCGCCGACATAAGGCGCGTGCCGGTTTGGCGCACGGTTGAGCATGTTGTCGAGCATGCGCGACACCTGTGTCAGGGCAGCAAGCCGATCCTCGGTCACGCCGATTTCGACAAGGCCGGCGAATTCCTTCTTCAGTTTCAGCGTTGGGATCAGCGAGCAGAGATTGGCATTGCCGCAACGTTCGCCGAGGCCGTTCAGGGTTCCCTGAATTTGCCGCGCCCCTGCACGCACCGCGGCTAGGGAATTGGCGACCGCCTGCTCGGTGTCGTTGTGGGCGTGAATACCGAGATGGTCGCCGGGGACGTGCGTCGTCACTTCGCGAACCATCGCCTCGATCTCATCCGGCATGGCGCCGCCGTTGGTGTCGCACAACACCACCCAGCGCGCGCCGGACTCGTAGGCCGCCGTGGCGCAGGCCAGCGCGAACGCCGGGTCTTCCCTGTAGCCATCGAAAAAGTGCTCGCAGTCCACCATGACCTCGCGACCGACTGCCGTGGCTGCCTTTACGCTGTCGCGGATCGACGCCAGGTTTTCGTCGTTCGTGGTTTCGAGCGCGACCCTGACCTGATAGGCGGACGATTTCGCGACAAAACAGACCGCATCCGCCTCGGCAGCGATCAGCGCGGCCAGTCCGGGATCATTGGAAGCCGATCGTCCGGGACGCCGCGTCATGCCGAAAGCGGTGAAGCGCGCATGGCGAAATGCGGGCTTCTGTGAGAAAAACGCGGTATCGGTCGGATTGGCGCCCGGATAGCCGCCTTCGATGTAGTCGATACCGAGATCGTCCAGCATCTTCGCGATCACCTGCTTGTCCTGCAAGGTGAAGTCGACGCCGTTGGTCTGCGCGCCGTCACGCAGCGTGGTGTCGAACAGATAGAGGCGTTCGCGGCTCATGCCGAGCTTCCCGCAGCCAGTATCTTCTTCATCGAGGTATTGGCCAGCCACTCGTCGCCGATCGTCACCGAGTTACGTTGCATCGCGACGTAGCCGCGCTTGGCGAAAAATCGCTCGGCCGTATCGCTGGCTTCGACGGTCAGGGCGGTGGCGCCGCGCGCGCCAGCAAGCTTTTCAAGCGCATCGCATAACGTGGTCGCAACCCCATGCCTCGCAGCCCCCGGATGAACATAGAGCATGTCGATGTGATCGGCGCCCTTGAGCGAAGCAAAGCCGACCGGCGAAGCCCGAAGCGTCGCCACCAGCGTCAGCTGGCGCGCGAGCCGTGCGCCGAACTTGTGCTCGTCGTCAGCGGCGGCCGCCCACGCGCTCTGCTGCGCCTCGCTATAATCGTCGCCGGTCAGTTCCTCGATGCTGGCAATGAAAATCGCGGCCAGCACAGGAACATCAGTGGGCAGCATCGGCCGTAGCGCAGGTTTGGGAAGCGACTGCCCCATCGCGTCAAAACATCTCCGTCTTTCCCTCTCCCCCTGCGGGAGAGGGTGGCGGCGAGCGCAAGCGAGACGCCGGGTGAGGGGTCGCCGCTCCCTCGGAAATGACAGTCAGCACGCCTTCCAGATTCGACAGCACGTCATTGTTCCAGAACCGGAGCGTGCGAAAGCCATTGTCAGTAAACCAGCGGTCCCGATCAGCATCACGCAGCGACTCCGCGTGCTGGCCGCCATCCACCTCGACGACGAGCCGCCGATCGAAGCAGAGAAAATCCGCGATGTAAGGTCCGACCGGGACTTGCCGCCGAAATTTGAGTTCCTGAAAGCGCCGGTCCTTGAGCGCGAACCAGAGCTTCCGCTCGGCATCGGTCATCCGCGCGCGCAAGCTCCGCGGGGTTGTTTTTCGGGGCGCCCCCTCACCCGCCTCGCGCAGATGGCGCTCGGCACCCTCTCCCGCGAGGGGAGAGGGCATAGGTCGCGGCTCGGTCATCGCGCCACGTCCTCCGTCCCTCTCCTTGACAAGGATTTTGAACCTCTCGCGCCCCTTCATCGCGCAGGCTCCTTCTTCCCCTCTCCCCTCGCGGGAGAGGGTGGCGGCGAGCGCAAGCGAGACGCCGGGTGAGGGACAATCGTTTTCGTCATCGCGCGATCTCCCATGTCGTCACCGGCTTGCCGTCAGCGTCCTTGCTGTCCTTCAGTACCACGCCCATGGCGGCGAGTTCGTCACGAATGCGGTCGGATTCCTTGAAGTCCTTTCGTTTTCTTGCTTCAAGGCGAGCAGCGACCAACTCATCGACATTCGAACCTGCTTGCTGCTCCTGCGAGCGCAGCCAGCGTGCGTATGAAAATACGTCGATACCAATAGACAATAGCGCCTGATCAAAGGCATCGTCGTGGTTGAGTTCACCAACCCTCGAGATCATCAACGGAGTATTCAGATCGTCAACGAGCGCTTCTAATATTTCCGGTGAGAGCTTCGGTTGCCCCGATCGTTCTTTCATCGCCATTCCGCGACGCGCATCGTCAAACTGTTTTATCCTACCGCAGATGCGACGAAGGATGGTTTCACTTTCTTCCAAAGCCTTGGTCGTCCAATCGATCGGCTGGCGATAGTGGGTACGTAACATATTCAGCCGCAACACCTCGCCCGGCCACTTCCGTCCGCCGAACTTCCCGGTGGTCAAAAGCTCATTGATCGTCACGAAGTTGCCGAGGCTCTTCGACATCTTCTCGCCTTCGACCTGCAGGAAGCCGTTGTGCATCCAGTAGTTCGCCATCGCGTGCGAGCCGTGGGCGCAGCGCGATTGCGCGATCTCGTTTTCATGATGCGGGAAGATCAGGTCGAGGCCGCCGCCGTGAATGTCGAAGACCTCGCCGAGATAGGCCGCGCTCATTGCCGAGCATTCGATGTGCCAGCCGGGCCGCCCCCTGCCCCACGGGCTGTCCCAGCCCGGCTCGTTCTCCGACGACAATTTCCAAAGCACAAAGTCGGCCGGATTCCTCTTGTGTTCGTCCACCGCGATCCGCGCGCCGGCCTTCTGCTCCTCCAGCCTGCGGCCCGACAGCGCGCCGTAGTCCGGCATCGACCGCACGTCGAACAGCACCTCGCCGCCCGCTTTATAGGCATGGCCGCGCGCGATGAGCTGCTTGATAAACGTCACCATGTCGGTCTTGCCGTCGGCGCGCGGCAGCACGAATTCGGTGGCGCGCGGCTGGTGCGTCGGCGGCAGGCAGCCGAGCGCGGCGACATCGGCCTGAAACTGCGCGGCTGTCTTTTCCGTAACCTTGCGGATCGCCTCGTTCAGCGACAGGCCCGGAAAATCGCGCGCCGCGCGATCGTTGATCTTGTCATCGACGTCGGTGATGTTGCGGACGTAGGTGACATGGTCGGCGCCATAGAGATTCCGCAGCAAGCGGAATAGCACGTCGAACACGATGACAGGCCGCGCATTGCCGATATGGGCAAAGTCATAGACCGTCGGACCGCAGACATACATCCGTACGTTCGAAGGATCGATCGGGTCGAAAACACGCTTCTGTTTGGTCAGGGTGTCGTAAAGGCGCAGTTCCATGAAATCCGTTCCGAGACCGCTGCCGCCGGGCAGCGGGAATACAAATCCGTTCCGCTCGCTGGTGGCCGGGGCGCGCGGTACTCTATTGTGAGAAAAGACGGCCTCGGCCAGCGAATCGCTAGCTCAAAATGTTGCGGCAACTGCCACAAATAGCGAGGGAACCGTTCATTCCGGCGAACATGAACAGCCGGTGGCGCGGCGTCAAGGCCACGCCCCACAAACGCCTTATTTTGCCGGGAAATCGCCTGCCATTCGCCGTGGCGACTCTGTCACGGCCTTTCTCTTTTTCCGGTATATAATGCATATTTTTCCCGTAGCGCGGGTTTTTCCCGCAATTCTGGCAGGCTTGGCTCTTTCTGCGACTATCGCATGGGCGGACAGCCGCGTTTTCATCATTGCCAACCAGGCCGACGGATATGGCGTTGACCAGTGCCTTGCCCAAAGCGAAAGCTGCGGAGCCTACGCCGCACACTCCTACTGTCGGTCACGCGATTTTGCACAGGCGATCGCTTACAGACGCGTCCGGCCCGAGGAGATGACGGATTCGATTCGTGGGTCGACAAATTCCTGTCGGCACAGCGGCTGCAACGACTACGTCGCGATTACCTGCCAACGCTGACGCTCCGATTCATAGTGGGAAAATCCATGTGGCGCCGAGGCCGCCACACTCGCGCCTCGGAAACGACGTGACGCTGCCGCGAGAAGGGGATATGACAAAGCCACGCTGGCGATCGGTCCTCTGACCAACTCATCCGGCCTGTACCATCAGCGTCTCGCGACGCGATCAGGCTCGTCTGGATTGCGTCAAAGTCACCGCGATGGGCGCGTCTGCGTTCGGGAAGACAATTCCTCTTCGTAGAGCAAATTTGCAGAATCGCTCCTGGATCGCTTTGATGACGGACCATGCCTGACCTTTTGTTTGCCCGCACGATGCGAATACTGGCTTGCGCCGCCGGCATTGCGGGCGCGACCGCCAATGCCCTGGCGCAGGGTGCCCAGCCAGGGATCAATCCGATTTGCCCCAGGCTCGAGGCGCAACTCGCGAGCATTGACCGTGGCGGCGCCGATCCGGCGCGAGCCGGACAGATCCGGCGCTATGAGGGCGCGGCGGGCCGGCAGCAGGGCGAGCTCGAACGTGTCATCGCACAAGCGAGCCGCATGGGCTGCGACAGTTCAGGATTCTTCCAGCTCTTCAACGCCCAGTCGGCGCAATGCGGACCGATCACCCATCAAATCCAGCGCATGCGGACCAACCTCCAGCAAATCACCACCAACCTGGAGCAACTGAAAGCCGGCGGCGGCGCCAGCCCCGAGCGCGACAATCAGCGTCGCTCCGTGCTGATCGCGCTGGCGCAGAACAATTGCGGCCCGCAATATGCCGCAGCGGCGCGGAACCAGGGCTCCTTCTTCGATGACCTGTTCGGCAACCACCCTGACAATCAGACGATCCTGCCGCCCGTCGATTCGGGTCTGCAATCCGGAACCTATCGGACCGTCTGTGTCCGTTCGTGCGACGGTTTTTACTTTCCGATCTCGTTCGCCACCACTCCGAGCCGGTTTCCCGACGATGAGCGAACCTGCAAGAACCTTTGTCCCGCGACGGACGCCGCGCTCTACGCGTATCGTAACCCCGGCGAGGACATGAATCAGGCCGTCTCTATCAGCGGACAGCCTTATTCCTCCTCGCCGAACGCATTTCGGTACCGTCAGGAGTTTAATCCGTCATGCTCTTGCAAGGCGGCAGGCCAGACATGGGCGGAGGCGTTGAAAGGACTCGACGACAAGGCCGCGGCTGCCCAGCAGGGGGACATCATCGTCACGGAAGACGGCACCCGGAAGAAGTCGCCGCAGACCGGCGACGCAGGCTCGCAAAAGAAGGACTCGGCAGCGAAAGCCGATACGCCCCAAAGCCCCCCCGCAGATACGACCCCGACCGCCTCAACACCGTCAAACAAGCCGATCCGGTCGGTGGGGCCAAGGTTCATTCCCGCGCAATAGAACGGGATGAAAATCGCGCCCCCTTTCGGATCGGGGTCATGCTCTTATTTCGTCATCCCTCAAAGGCTTCCGCGGAACTCCGGCTGGCGCGGGAGACGAGATTCTCATCCGGCGCCGGCAATGATTTGCCGGAATCGCGAAACCGGTTGGTGATCGGATAGCGCCGGTCGCGTCCGAAATTCCGGCGCGTGACCTTGACGCCCGGCGCCGCCTGACGGCGCTTGTATTCGGCGGCGTTCAGCAAGCGGTCGACCCGCACGATCACATCGCGGTCGAACCCTTCCGCGACGATTGACGCCAGCGGCTCCTCCCGCTCGACCAGCCGTTCGAGAATCGCATCGAGTAGCTCATAGGGCGGCAGCGAATCCTGGTCGAGCTGGTTCTCGCGCAACTCGGCCGTCGGCGGCCGCGCGATGATGCTGGGCGGGATCACCTCGCCCGATGGACCGAAAGCGCCGTCCGGCTTCCAGGCGTTACGCAGGCTTGCCAGCCGGAAAACCTCGGTCTTGAAGATATCCTTGATCGGATTGAAGCCGCCGTTCATGTCACCGTACAGCGTGGCATAACCCACCGACATTTCCGACTTGTTGCCGGTTGTCACCAGCATCGCACCGGTTTTGTTTGAGATCGCCATCAGAAGCGTGCCGCGGGCGCGGGATTGCAGATTTTCCTCCGTTGTATCGCGGGGCAATCCCGCGAACGTAGCTGAGAGAATTTTCTCGAAACCTTCCACCGCCGGCGCGATCGGCAGCACCTCGTAGCGAATGCCGAGCGCCGTTGCGAGCCTTGCCGCATCGTCGAGCGAGACCTGCGCCGTGAAGCGGGACGGCAGCATGACGCCGCGAACGCGCTCGGCTCCGAGGGCATCGACGGCGATGGCCGCGCACAACGCCGAGTCGATTCCACCCGACACCCCGAGAAGAACACAGGGGAATCCGTTCTTCCGGACATAGTCGCGTAATCCCAGCACGCAGGCGGCATAGTCAGCTTCGTCACCCTCGATCTGCGGCGCAACCGGTCCGGTGCAGCGCCACCCCTCCGCAGACCTTGTCCATTGCAGGGTGACGATGCTTTCCTCGAAGGCCGGAAACTGCGCCGCCAGCGAGCAATCGGCATTCAGCACGAAAGACGCGCCATCGAACACCAGTTCATCCTGGCCGCCGACCTGATTGAGATAGACCAGCGGCAGATCGCTCTCGGTCACGCGCGCGACCGAGATCGACAGCCTGATGTCGCTCTTGCCCTTCGCATAGGGCGACCCGTTGGGAACGATAAGAATTTCCGCGCCGGTTTCCGCAAGGCACTCGACGATGTTCTCGTATTCGGCGGATTCCTCGACCCAGGTATCTTCGCAAATCGGCACGCCGATCCGCACGCCCCGAATTTTCAAGGGCCCCCCGACCGGTCCCCGCGCGAACACGCGCTTCTCGTCGAACACGCCATAGTTCGGCAGATTGACCTTGAAGCGGATCGCCGCGACCCGCCCTTCATCCAGCAACGCGTAAGCATTGTAGAGTTTGCCATCATCGACCCATGGCGTACCTATCAGCATGGCTGGTCCGCCGTCGGAGGTCTCGCGCGCCAGATCTTCGATCGCCTCGCGGCAGGCAGCCTGGAACGCCGGCCTCAAAACCAGATCCTCGGGCGGATATCCGGCAATGAACAGTTCCGGAAGCGCCAGCAGCGCGGCCCCGTCGGCCTTGGCCTGGGCCCGCGCGGCGCGGGCCTTGGCCGCATTGCCGGCAATATCTCCGACCGTCGGATTCAATTGGCCGAGCGTGATCTTGAAGGTTGTTTCGGTCATGGACGCTTGATACCTGCCGGTCCCGCTTGCTGCAATTTGACGTGCTTATAGCGGTTTCCCGCGAACTGGCCCACCGGTTCGCCAGGAAACAGACACGCCCTTCCCGGTCTTGTTGCGGGCACCACGATCATCGGCCTCCGGGACGCAGCGCCTCAGAAACCGGAGACTGCTGGAATCGGCTTGACCTTGCCTTCGCGATCGTGCCTCAGCAATTCGGCGATCAGGAACGCCATGTCGATCGACTGCTCGGCGTTCAGGCGCGGATCGCAGACGGTGTGATAGCGATCATTGAGATCTTCGTCCTTGATCGCTCGCGCGCCGCCGATGCACTCGGTGACGTTCTGCCCGGTCATCTCCAGATGAACGCCGCCGGCGTGCGTGCCCTCCGCGGCATGAATGCTGAAGAACGACTTGACCTCCGACAGGATGCGATCGAACGGGCGGGTCTTATAACCGCTCGTCGACGTGATGGTGTTGCCGTGCATCGGATCGCACGACCACACGACGGCGCGGCCCTCGCGCTTCACCGCGCGGATCAGTTGCGGCAGATAATCTGCCACCTTGTCCGAGCCAAAGCGGCCGATCAACGTCAGACGCCCCGGTTCGTTGTCGGGATTCAGCACGTCGATCAGCTTCAGTAGTTCGTCAGGCTTGAGCGACGGACCGCACTTCAGGCCGATCGGGTTCCTGATGCCACGGAAATACTCGACATGGCCATGATCGAGCTGACGGGTGCGATCGCCGACCCAGATGAAGTGGCCGGACGTCGCATACCAGTCGCCGGTCGTCGAATCGACCCGCGTCAATGCCTGCTCGTAGCCGAGCAGCAGCGCCTCGTGGCTGGTATAGATATCAGTCGCCCGCAGTTCCGGATGGCTCTCGAGGTTGAGCCCACAAGCGCGCATGAAATTGAGCGCGTCGGAAATACGATCTGCCAGTTCCTTGTAACGCCTCGACTGCTGCGAATCTTTTATGAAACCGAGCATCCACTCATGCACGCTGCCAAGATTGGCGAAGCCTCCTGTGGCGAAGGCGCGCAGCAGGTTCAGCGTCGCCGCCGATTGCCGGTAAGCCATGATCTGACGATGCGGATCCGGGATTCGCGACTGCTCAGTGAAGGCGATGTCGTTGACGATGTCGCCGCGATAGCTGGGCAACCCAACGCCGTCGATCGTTTCCACCGGCGACGAGCGCGGCTTGGCGAACTGACCGGCAATGCGGCCGACCTTCACCACCGGCAACGCGCCGGCATAGGTCAGAACCACCGCCATCTGGAGCAGCACACGGAAGAAATCGCGGATGTTGTTGGCGCCGTGCTCGGCGAAGCTCTCAGCGCAATCGCCACCCTGGAGGAGAAAAGCCTCGCCGTTTGCGACTCGGGCCAAGGCTTTCTTCAGGTTGCGCGCCTCACCCGCGAAAACCAGCGGCGGAAACGTGGCGAGCTGCGCCTCGACTTCGCCCAATGCCTTCGTATCCGGATAGGCCGGAACTTGCTGCACGGGCTTGGTGCGCCAGCTATCGGGTGTCCACCGCTCGGACATCGGGTCAACTCCTGTAGCGTTTTCGAGCGAAGCATGTCCTCGGCTTGACCCGAGGATGGAATCCGGTTCGGTAAAGAAAACGCGTCAAAACAACAATCCAGAGTTTCACTTCTGATTCAATCGGAAGCGAAAATGCTCTGAGGAAAAATCCGCCAGTTATCCAGGATGGCGACGTTTTGCCCTATATACACAGGCAGACCCCTCCGCGCCAGTTGGCAGAAGGTTTCACAAACCAAGGTATTGAAGATAAAAGGATTTCGTTTCAGCGCCTTTTAGGCGTAACCATGGGTTTTGCGCCGCACGGATTCGTCAATTTCGGAAATGTTTCGAACCCCAGATTTATTCCTGGATTCCCGCCGAACCCGGTCGCAGACCTCTTATCAAGGACAGCTTCACTCCGCCGCCTCACGCGCATAGTGAGCGGTTCGCGTCCGCATCGTCACAAGTTCTTCAGCCGCAGTCGGATGCAACGCCATGGTGGCGTCGAAATCGGCCTTGGTGGCCTTCATCTTGATGGCAATACCGAGAATTTGCGTCATTTCGGCCGCGCCCTCGCCGACGATATGGCAGCCGAGTACGCGATCCGTCGCGGCATCCACCACAAGCTTCATCAGAATGCGCGTATCGCGGCCCGATAACGTCGCCTTCAGCGGGCGAAACGTGGTCTTGTAGATATCGACGGCATGGTCAGCCCTCGCCTGCGCTTCTGTCAGGCCGACTGTTCCGACTTCAGGCTGGGAAAACACGGCAGTCGGAATGTCGGCATGATCCACGCGCGTTGGCTTGTTCCCAAACACTGAATCCGCAAAAGCGTGGCCCTCGCGGATGGCGACCGGCGTGAGATTAAGCCGGTGTGTAACATCGCCGATCGCATAAATGTGCGGCACATTCGTTTGCGAAAAGCCGTTCACGGCAATACCGCCGCTCTCTGGATTGATGGCTACGCCCGCTTTCTCGAGGCCCAGGTTTGCAACGTTGGGATGCCGGCCGATCGCAAACAGCACCTGGTCGGAGGCAACACTCGACCCTTTCGATAAATGAGACGTGAACTCGTCGCCGTGCCGATCGACCCTCTCGACTGTGCAGCCCGTCAGAATCGTGATGCCGTTTTTTTCCAGTTCCGCGCGCACATGCGCACGGACGTCATCGTCGAAGCCGCGCAGGATATTGTCGCCGCGATAGATCAGGGTCACATCGCTGCCGAACCCGGCAAAGATGCAGGCGAACTCGAGCGCGATGTATCCGCCGCCCTGTATCGCTATTCGCTTCGGCAATTCCTTAAGATGAAACACCTCGTTGGAAGACATCACGTGCTCGATGCCGGGAATGGCACGGCCGTGGTTGGGCGCGCCTCCCGTTGCGATCAGCACATGCTTCGAACGGATGGTCTCACCGGTTGTTAGCCGGAGCGTGTGCGCATCCTCAAATATTGCCCTCGTCTTGACGACCCGTACGCCCGCCTTCTCGAGGGTAGACGAATAAACCGCCTCGAGCCGGGCGATCTCCTTGTCCTTGTTAGCGATAAGCGTCGGCCAGTCGAACGTCGCGGAGGCAATCGACCAGCCAAAACCGACGGCATCTTCGATGTCGTGGCGGATATGAGAGCCGTAGACCAATAGTTTCTTCGGCACGCAGCCCCGGATGACGCAAGTGCCGCCCATCCGGTATTCTTCGGCGACCATGACACGTGCGCCGTGTCCGGCGGCGATGCGCGCGGCGCGCACTCCGCCAGAACCGCCACCTATGACAAACAGATCGACATCGAAATCATCCATGCTCCAACTCGATCGAACTCAGATTTCTTTGCCGCGCTTGCGCATTTCCGCGCGGAACTGGCCGTTGACGACATCCGCGAACTGCTGCGCCCATTGGTTCATGTATTTCATGCTCTCTTCGATCGCCTTGGGCTCCTGGGTGATCAATTTCTGTCCCAGGGTGGACTTGTAGAACGTGACAAGGTCCTTCAATTCCTGCTCGGTAAAATGACTGGCATAAACCTTTGCCATGCCGTCGCCGATCTCCTTCTCACGGCCCGCCAGCGACTTGGCGACGACAAGCGCGACCTCATTGAGGTCCTTCTGATAGTTCAGGTTGGATTGAAGGAGCGTGTTCTTGGTCCGCTCGACCATGCTCGGAACGGCATTTGCGTACATCGCACCCGCGTGCTTCAGCGTCAGAAGCTCCTTGGCCGAGGCGATGGCGGCCGGCGTCGGCTGGCCGGCCTTCTGCGCCTGCGCGAGGGCTGGGATCGCCAGCGCCACGGCAAGACAAGCTACAGGCAGAAACTTTGAAAAACCTCTCATCTCAATTCTCCTCGTTGCGGCGCTAACGCCGCTCGACAATGCGAATTCCCTGTGCACCCGCCAGCATCGCTACCCCGGCGAGACCAATGAAAAGGCCATGCTCGACGACGCCGGGTATGGGATTCAACAGTCCGGCCAGATAGGATGCATCGGGTATCTGCCCAAGATGGGCATCAAAAATCCAGTGGCCGCCATCGGTGACAAAAGCATGGCCATCTGACCGCTTTCTAATGACCA
Source organism: Nitrobacter sp. Nb-311A (assembly GCF_000152905.1). Lineage (GTDB taxonomy): Bacteria > Pseudomonadota > Alphaproteobacteria > Rhizobiales > Xanthobacteraceae > Nitrobacter. The sequence continues at coordinate 75,789 of NZ_AAMY01000009.1, read as the reverse complement.
GTTCACCAGAAACGCCGGCTTTTGCAAACACCTCCGTAATCGCGCGTCGCGTTGCGGCGAGCCCGAAAGGAATGACTTCGATCGGCAGGGGAAAACGGCCGAGCCCGGCCACCCACTTTGTCTCGTCCGCGATCACGATCATGCGCTCCGATCCCGCAGCCACGATTTTCTCGCGCAGAAGCGCCCCGCCACCCCCCTTGATCAGATTTAGATCGGCGTCAATTTCGTCGGCGCCATCAACCGTCAGATCGAGCCTGTCGAGGTCATCCAGGGTGGTCAGAGGAATACCGCACCGCTCCGCGTCGGCCCGCGTGACTTCCGATGTCGGCACGCCCACAACTTTCAATCCGCCGCGCACACGCTCGCCCAAAAGCTCGACAAAGTGCTTGGCGGTAGATCCGGTTCCGAGCCCCAGTCTCATGCCGTCCTCGACATATTCAAGGGCCCGCGCCGCAGCCTGTCTTTTCAATGCATCCAACGTCATGAGGACCTCGATCTTGCGCCGCCTCGCCGCGTGCGGCGAAGCATTCCCAGGATGGTTACTAGCGGCGTTTGGCCGGAAGGAACAGGGCGTTCGGTATATTTCGCAGGGGTCCCTGTTTCGGACAGCCTAGTGTCCCGATTCCGAAGTTCGCATACCCTTGCCGCAACTTTTGATGCGAACTTCGAAAATCAAAGAGACACTGGCAACTTTATGATTCTAGTGTGGTTTAGGTTCAGAAGTTCGCTTGACGGACTCGATGGGGCAATGAAGCGAACTTCTGAACCAGTCCGGCCGCACTTCGCCCTTGCATGTCGAGCGGGAGGCGGATACCGATCCACCATCATGTCATCCTCTTCTCCCATGGTCGTATTCGACCTCGACGGGACGCTGGTTGATACCGCGCCCGATCTCGCCGCCGCACTCAACTTCGTCCTGGACCGCGAAGGCCTGCGCACGGTGTCGTTGCCAATAGCCCGCTCGATGATTGGCGCGGGTGTTCGCCGCATGATCGAACGCGGCCTTGAGCATGAGGACCGCTCGGCGACACCCGATGAGGTGACGCGGATGATGGGTGACTTCATTGACTACTATACGGCGCATATCGCCGACGCATCGCGTCCGTTTGAGGGACTTATCGAGGCGCTCGACGAGCTGTCGGCGCGAGGATATCGTTTCGCCGTCTGCACCAACAAGCTGGAAGCGCTCGCCAAGCTGCTGCTCGACCAGTTAGGGTTGAGTTCGCGGTTTTCTGCAATCTGCGGCGGCGACACCTTTGGCGTGTCCAAACCCGATCCTGCGATTTTGCGGCAAACCATCGTGCGGGCGGGCGGAAGCTCGCAGACCACTATCATGGTCGGTGATGCAGGCCCTGACATAGGGGTGGCGCGCCGGGCTGGGATCCCCGTGATCGGGGTCACGTTCGGCTATACTGAAGTCCCGGTCGCAGAACTCAAACCCGATCGTGTCATCAGCCACATGAAGGAGCTACCGGACGCCGTCGCTGCGCTGCAAGCCGCGACGCTGAACGTAACCGGCTGACCCGTCCGTTCGGATCGAGCGGGACCGAGATCGCGATTTACCCATAGCCGGGATTTTCTCCGCTCCATGGTCCAGCTGATGGGTTCGGCGGTTCGCCGCCTTCGAGGCGTTCACGCGCCGTCTCGGCCTGCTCCGGCGCGTTAATCCTTCGTGGATTTCTTGCGCACCGCAGCAGAGCCGGCACATTGTGCCCCGGCCAGAACAGGCTTACATTAGAAGAGAAACAAATTCCTCTTACGCCGTTACAACAAGGCAAATTAAATGACCGGTTGTTCTGCCCCCGCCGAGACTTCGGACTCCCGGAAAATGATCGACCCGTTTGGCCGAAACATCAGCTATCTGCGCGTGTCGGTAACGGATCGCTGCGATCTTCGCTGCTTCTATTGCATGTCGGAGGATATGACCTTTTTGCCCAAGGCGGATCTGCTCACGCTGGAGGAGCTTGATCGTCTGTGCTCGGCTTTCATCGCCAAGGGCGTGCGCAAGCTGCGGCTGACGGGCGGGGAGCCGCTGGTTCGCCGTAACGTGATGTCGCTGATCCGCTCCTTGTCTCGCCATCTCGAATCGGGAGCGCTGAAGGAGCTGACGCTCACGACAAACGGATCGCAATTGGCCCGTTTCGCGAATGAGCTTCGGGATTGCGGCGTAAAACGGATCAACGTGTCGCTCGATACGCTTGACCCAGCCAGATTTCGCGAGATCACGCGCTGGGGCGACATTCAGAAGGTCATGGCAGGCATTGACGCTGCGCAAGCTGCGGGCCTTGCCGTCAAGATCAACGCGGTCGCGCTCAAACACCTGAACGAGGACGAAATTCCATCCCTGATGGAATGGGCGCACGGTCGAGACATGGCGCTGACTCTCATCGAGGTCATGCCGATGGGCGATATTGGCGCATCCCGCGCCGATCAGTATCTGCCGCTATCCATGTTGCGCGCTCGGCTCGAAGGTCAATACACCCTCACCGACCTTGAAGAGAGTACTGGCGGTCCCGCCCGCTATGTTCGGGTCAGCGAGACCGGCGGCAAGCTTGGCTTTATCACCCCGATGACCCACAATTTCTGCGAGTCCTGTAACCGCGTCCGAATCACCTGCACAGGTACCCTGCATACCTGCCTCGGACACGAAGATGCCTCCGATCTGCGCCGACCGCTGCGCGCATCTTCCACCGACGATCTGTTGTACGAAACGATCGATCGCGCCATCGGCCTCAAGCCGAAAGGCCACGATTTTATCATCGATCGCCACAACCGTCCGAGTGTGAGCCGTCACATGAGTGTAACCGGCGGGTAGCGAATTCAGATACCCGCCCGTTTGACCGTATCCCGAGGCGAATGTTGGCGAACGCCTTGAGGAGGCGGTGATCTATTATGCGAGGAGATTCATCCGAATCCCTCCATGTCCGCGATGACCATTCAAGGGCTCCATCAAGGTCCGCTTTCCGGTTCGCTCGGAAACGCCATGACCGCTCGGCGGGCCCGCTCCCCCTAAACGATCAAAGGTCCGGTTGACGGCGGCAACGTAGCATTGGAATGGTGCGGCGACCTTCATTTTGCCGGCATCTAGCGGACCGCTGTATTCCCACCATCCGGGACAAACGACTGCTGTTGTTGCGGCTTCGGAGAATGCCGGGTTCAGAGTTCGGTTTCAGCGATCGCGGTCGGCGGCCGCCAGGAGGAAGCGATGCGTCCGTTACTGGCCCTCAGCACGGCCATCGACCGGCTCAATGAAAAGGTCGGTTACGTATGCAATGTTCTTGTGCTGCTTGCCGTCCTGGTGAGCGCCGGGAATGCGATGATCCGATATGCCTTCGCTTATAGCTCGAACAGCTGGCTCGAATTGCAATGGTACATGTTCGCCATCTTCGTGATGTTCGGTGCATCTTATACCTTCAAACGCAACGAGCACGTCCGCGTCGAGATCTTTTATCTGCTCCTGTCCGAACGCGGCAAACTCTGGCTCGATCTCATCTGCACCCTTTTCCTTCTCATTCCGGCCTGCCTGTTGCTGAGCTATTTGTCGTGGCCTTTCTTCATGCAGTCCTATGCGATAGGTGAAGTATCAGGAAATGCCGGCGGTCTCGTGCGCTGGCCGATCAAGCTCGTCGTCCCGTTCGGATTCGTGATGCTCGCGCTCCAAGGTATCTCGGAGGTGATTAAGCGGATCGCGGCGCTACTTGGGATTGTCACGGTTGATGCGGCTTACGAGAGACCGACTCAATGATCACGCTGGAAATGATGCCGCCGATGATGTTCGGCGGCCTGGTTCTGGCGATGTTGATCGGCTTTCCGGTCGCCTTCACACTGGCCGCGGTGGGACTCTCATTCGGATTCCTTGCGATCCATCTTGGCTTCTTCGATCTGAATTTCCTTCAAGCCATACCGGGGCGCGTGTTCGGGAGCGTGCTGTCTAACGAGCTGCTGCTCGCGATTCCGTTCTTCACGTTCATGGGATCGGTGCTTGAGCGCTGTGGCCTTGCGGAGGACATGCTCGACTCGATGGGCCAGCTGTTTGGACCCATACGCGGCGGCCTTGGCTATTCGGTCATACTTGTCGGGTTTATCCTCGGCGCCATCACCGGCACGGTCGCTGCTCAGGTGATCGCCATGGCGCTCATCTCCATGCCCGTGATGATGCGCTACGGCTACCACATTCGCTACATCACGGGCGTGCTGGCGGCATCCGGCACCATCACTCAACTCGTTCCACCCTCCCTGGTACTGATCGTTCTGGCCGATCAGCTCGGAAAATCGGTCGGCGACATGTATCTCGGCGCCTGGGGACCTGCGCTGCTCCAGATCATGCTGTTCGCCAGCTACACTTTCCTGCTTGGTCTCTTCAAGCCCGATCATGTCCCACCGGTGCCAAAGGAATCCCGCACGCTCACCGGCTGGCCGCTTTGGCGAAAGTGCCTGATGGGCATCATTCCTTCCGCCGTCCTGATCTTCGTCGTGCTTGGCACCATGATGTTGGGCCTTGCGACTCCGACGGAAGCAGGTGCAATGGGCGCCGTCGGCGCTATCGTGCTGGCGACCATTCATCACAAGGATTTCAGCAGCACTGGCCGAAAAGTCCTGATCGTCGGCGCAATTGCCGGCGGCATCGGAACCCTCGTCGGAATTTTCGTGGCCGAGAGACTCGCCTTCAAGATCGCGTTCGCCGTCACCTATTTCGCGGTCGTGTGGATTTGTCTGGAAGCCGTCCGCATCCCCGGGCTCCGCGACCTCATCAAACAGGGCTATCAATCGACAATGCGCCTCACCACCATGGTGACGTTCATTTTGATCGGCTCGACCTGTTTCTCGGTGGTGTTTCTCGGAGTATCCGGCGGTGAGTGGCTCGAGCACCTGCTGACATCGCTGCCCGGCGGCGTATGGGGCTTTCTCATCTTCATCAACGTCTTCATCTTCTTCCTGGCGTTCTTCCTCGATTTCTTCGAGATCGCCTTTATCATTCTGCCAATGATCGCTCCCATCGCCCAGAAACTTCTCGCTCCCGTCGTCGGAGTGGACGCGGCGTTGATTTGGTTCGGTATTATGATCTGCGTCAATATGCAGACCTCGTTCCTCCACCCCCCATTCGGTTTTGCACTGTTCTACCTGCGCGGCGTAGCCCCGCGAGAGGTAAAGAGTTCAGACATCTACTGGGGCGCGGTGCCATGGATCGGATTGCAAATCATCATGGTGGTCCTCGTGATCGCGTTCCCCGCGACCGTGACAAGCTTGCTCGGCAAATCGACAGCCGTCGATCTCAATACGATCAAGATCGAGATTCCGATTATCGATGTCGCACCACTTGATTTCGGTCCGGTACCGACCAACCGGCAATAGCCGCGTCAAAATCACATAGCGTCGAAATGCAATCAGCCGCGCGTCCGCGATCGGATCATGAATGTGTCATAGGTATACTCGGCCACCTGCCACCACAAATACTCGTCAGATCGATAGGCCTGTACCGCATCGATCGCCCTCTTGAAGTCCGCGTTGTTCGCCGAAATCTCGCTCCACAATTCGTTCGTGGCTTTCAGGCAGGCGTCGAGAACATCGTTACTGAACGGCCGAAGCTGGGCGCCACCTGCAATGAGCCGTTTGAGGGCGGCGGGATTTTGCATGTCATAGCGAGTCGCCATCCATGTATTGGCAGTCGCCGCCGCGTTCATCAATATCGCCTGATAGCTCTTCGGCAACGTGTTCCACTTCTCGAGATTGCAGAATGCATGGATCGTCGGCCCACCTTCCCAAAAACCCGGATAGTAATAATATTTTGCGACTTTCTGGAAACCCAGTTTTTCATCGTCGTACGGGCCGACCCATTCGGCCGCGTCGATTGTACCCTTCTCAAGCGAAGGATAAACGTTACCCCCGGCAAGCTGCTGCGGCACCACACCAACCTTCTGCAAGACCTGACCGGCAATGCCGCCGATCCTCATTTTCAGGCCTGACAAATCGGCCACGGTCCTGATCTCCTTGCGAAACCAGCCGCCCATCTGCGTGCCGGTGTTGCCGCAGGGAAATCCGATGACGCCGAATTTCTTGAAGAACTCGTTTGCAAGCTCATTGCCGCCACCTTGAACAAGCCAGGAATTCTGCTGGCGCGCATTGAGCCCGAACGGGACCGATGCGAAAATCGCGAAGGTGGGATCCTTTCCAACATAATAATATGAGGCGGTGTGGCTCATCTCGACCGTCTTGTTGGCCGTCGCATCGAGCGCCTGCAATCCGGGAGCGACCTCATCGGCCGCGAAGATCTGGATCTGGAATTTGTTGTCGGTCATCTCCGCAACTTGCTTGGCAAAGATTTCGGCGGTGCCGTAGATCGTGTCGAGCGATTTGGGGAAACTCGAGGTCATGCGCCATTTGATCTCGGGCGCCGATTGCGCAATCGCCGGCGAGGCTACGGCCGAGACAGCGGCACCGGCCGCCGAACCTTTCAGAAAATCACGACGTTTCATGAGAGACCCCTTATGACAATCTTTCGTTGAGCTTCCCGCGCAGGCAGTGGCGTGGATCTGCCCCTTCGCTGCGTGGCTTGCATCGAACCCCAAAGGGTGAAGCAAGACCAAAAATTCAAGCTTAGTGGTACTCTGATTCTGAAATTTGCAAGCCTCCTGCCATGGCGGAATGCAAATCCTGGAATCGGATCACCTGGCTATAGCGGCCGCATCGTGGAGCCGGTCACGAATACCTTCGGCAATAACGCGATAGATCGCCGCATGAGGTCCGTCAGGCTGGCTTTCGACGACCGGATGACCGGAATCGGAAGTCTGGCGAATGGACATGTGAAGCGGGATTTCGCCGAGAAAAGGGACTCCCAGCCGTTCCGCCTCGTGCCGGGCGCCCCCATGGCCAAAGATATCGCTTCGCGCTCCACAATGTGGACACTGGAAGAAACTCATGTTTTCGATAATTCCGAGAACCGGCACATTGACTTTTCTGAACATCGCAAGTCCACGCCGTGCATCGATCAGCGATAAATCCTGCGGCGTCGAAATGATGACAGCACCCTTGAGCGGCACATTCTGAGCCAGCGTCAGCTGAGCATCGCCGGTCCCCGGCGGCATATCAACGACCAGAACGTCGAGCTTGCCCCAGGCCACATCTCGAAGCATCTGCCGGATCGCCGAGGTCACCATCGGGCCACGCCAGATCACCGCACTTTCTTCCTCGATCAGAAAGCCGACCGACATAATGGCAAGGCCAAACCGCCCGATGGGCGCCATCTTCTTGTCATCCGTCAATTGCGGCTTTTCGCAAATACCGGTCAGCCTCGGAATTGAGGGGCCATAGATATCCGCATCGAGCAGTCCCACACGCAAACCGGAATCCCGCAATCCCAGTGCGAGATTGAGGGCGGTGGTCGATTTGCCGACGCCGCCCTTGCCCGATGCAACGGCAATAACGGCGGCAACTCCGGGAATATCCGCCTGCCGCGCCATCGGCGAATTTGATAACGGATTTTGCGGCGATCGACGTGTCGACACGTGCGGAATCCCTTGCTCCGACCGCGGCGATAAACTTGCGGCGGAGCTGTCCGGCTTTCGTTCGGCTGTCAGAGCGACCATCACAACCGACACTCCGGGGATCGCGCGCACGGCCGCTTCGGCGTTGGCGCGAACATCCTCCCACATCTTGGTTTCCGCCGCCTCGACGTTGATAGAAAAAAATACCTTGCCGCCGGTGATAGCGATTTCCGACAGGACACCGGCGTCGGTCAGTGCCACGCCGCTGGGAGACAGGACACCGGCCAGCCGGTCCAGAACTTGCTGCGGTGTTACGTTCAACTTGTCTCTCCGGAGTCGGCGCGCTTTGCTTTGAAAGCGGATTCTACATGGCTAAACGCCGCAGCCTGGTCAACGCCTATGCTGTGGCTATCGAGAAGGCAAACCTCGGGCGAACCGGCGGCCACCACCCACCGCATCCAGTCGAGGCCGGAAAGATCAGACCTGTTCAGCCGCCGCGTTGTAATTGAGTTCGATCAACACGCCGTTCGGATCGCTGACGAAAATCTGCCAGATGAATCCGCCGGGGACCTCACGAGACCTGAACGTAACCCCTTTCGACTGAAGGCGCTGTTTCATGCCGCTGAAATCGCGGCTTGCGAAAGCGATGTGATGGACAACGCCGGAATCCGGCTTTTGCGGCTCGGAGGTCGGCGCGATATCGACGAGGTGAACTACCGGCTTGCCATCGCTATACAGCCACGCGCCCGGAAACGCGAAGTCGGGTCGATCCCCTTTCGTCAGACCGAGAATGTCCTCGTAGAACCGTACCGTCTCGGCGAGCTTTCGGGTCCGGATATTGAAATGATCGAGCATCCCAACGCTCATGTCGCGCGCTCCCTTTTCCCTCCAGGCCGGAAAATGATTATCCCATTCACTCTAACGCGTTTTGAATTGTCTTGGAATCGTTCGTCACAGTACCGCCTTGCAGACGGGCTTCTTCCGGCTTTCGGCCCTTGCCGCTGCAATCTCACGAGCTATGCTGAGAACAGTCCGATTTTCATCGCGATGCGTTTATCTGCCTTATTCAATGAACCCTCAGGATTCCACTCGGTCATGGCTAAAGTCGCATTTCTCGGCCTCGGCGTCATGGGATTCCCCATGGCAGGACATCTCGTCGCAAAGGGCTGCCACGAGGTGACCGTATTCAATCGAACGCCGGCTAAGGCCAAGGCATGGACCGAAAAATTCGGCGGAAAAACCGCAACGACGCCGGAAGCAGCCTCCGAAGGTCAGGATTTCGTGATGGCGTGCGTCGGCAACGACGACGACCTACGGGCGATCACGATCGGCGCAGACGGCGCCTTTGCCGGCATAAAGCCGGGAGCAATTTTCGTCGATCATACGACTGCCTCCGCTCAGGTCGCGCGCGAACTTGATGCCGAGGCAACCAGACGCGGTTTCGGCTTTGTGGACGCCCCGGTTTCCGGGGGCCAAGCCGGCGCCGAGAAGGGCTTTTTGACTGTGATGTGCGGCGGAGCGGAGGACGCTTATGCCCGCGCCGAGCCTATCATTGCCGCCTATGCCCGAATGTGCAAACGGCTCGGCCCCGCGGGGGCCGGTCAATTGACCAAGATGGTCAACCAGATCTGCATTGCCGGCGTTGTGGAGGGATTGTCGGAAGGCATCCACTTCGCCAAGAAGGCAGGGCTCGACGTTGATGCGGTCGTCGAAGTGATCTCGAAGGGCGCTGCGCAATCCTGGCAGATGGAAAACCGTTCCAAGACGATGAACGAAGGCAGGTTCGATTTCGGCTTCGCCGTCGAATGGATGCGCAAGGACCTTTCGATTTGCATCTCTGAGGCTCGGCGCAACGGCGCAAGCCTACCGGTCACAAGCCTTGTCGACGCCTTTTACTCGGAAGTCGAAAAGATGGGTGGCCGCCGCTGGGACACGTCCAGCCTTCTGGCACGGCTCGAACGGTAACGGCTGGCCGATCACGGCGGTTCCCGCCCCGATCGATCGCCGCCAGGTTAAAAGGGTGTCGAGCGGATTAACTTCCGGTTAACCGAATAACCCCGCTTTTTAAGGCAGCCCTTAAGGATTTGGCGCGAGAAATAGACCAGTAACGACTCGCGCGGCCGCGTGCAGGATTTGTGTTGGTTGATGAGTACCCCCGCCGATAAACCTGAAGTCGTCCAGCTTCCGGTCGCTCCCGCGATTGTACCGTCCGCGCGTCATCGGCGCGCAACCGCGCAGCGGGTCCGCGAAGCGCGCGACCGCTTGACTTCGACAAGCGGAACCCGGCCGGCGTTCGATTACGAACTGCTCCGGCAATATGCGCAAACACCACTGTCGGCATCGTTTGTCGTGATGCTGCTTTTGGTTGCGACTGGCGTGCTTTTCGGATTCTGGATGGAGCCCGCCGCCGCGGCGGCATGGACATTCGGAATGCTCTGCATTCACGCAGTCATCATCTACAACTGCAAGAATTATCTCAAGGCGCCGTCGTCGGCCAATAGCACACGCAAATGGCGCGCTCGTTTCATTTTGCTCGATCTCCTGTATGGCCTGTGCTGGACGACAATTCTGGTGCATCCTGCCGGCTCGGATCCGGTCACAAATACCCTGATGATGTTTCTGATGCTGCTGGTCGTGGCGGTATCAAGCATGCTCTCAGCCAGTCTGCCAATTGCCGCCCTGGCCGCAACCGCCCCCGTGACATCGGCAATCGCACTGAAGTTCGCGACTGGCGGCAGCTTCAACAGCTACATTCTTGCCATTCTAGCGCTGACTGCGGAAGGCTATTTCGCACTGCTCGCCCATCGCCTGCATTCCACGACGCTGGCGACACTCGAAGCACGGGCGGAGAAGGATGCTCTGATCGGCGAACTTGAGCAGGCCAAAGCTATTTCGGACGAAGCACGGCATCGCGCGGAATCGGCCAACGTGGCGAAATCCAGATTTCTGGCTCAAATGAGTCACGAACTTCGTACGCCGCTGAATGCCATCCTCGGGTTTTCCGAGGTCATGAAGAGTGAAATTTTCGGCGAGCACGCGGTTGCGGTTTACAAGACATATTCTGCGGACATTCATAACTCGGGCGTTCACCTCCTGAATTTGATCAATGAGATTCTCGATCTGTCGCGGATCGAAGCCGGCCGTTATGAACTCAACGAAGAAGCCGTATCTCTCGTCCATGTCGTGACCGAATGTCACCATCTGCTGAAGTTACGGGCCTCCAACCGCGGCATCACAATTCATGAGGTGTTCGAACAAGGCATGCCTCGCATCTGGGGTGACGAGCGTGCCGCGCGCCAGATCGTGCTCAATCTGGTGTCGAATGCGATCAAGTTCACGCCACAAGGCGGAGAGATCTGGCTGAAGATCGGATGGACCGCTTCAGGCGGACAATACCTCGGTGTCAAGGACAACGGCTCCGGAATCGCGGAGGATGAAATCCCGATTGTGCTTGCCTCGTTCGGACAGGGATCGAATTCAATCAAATCCGCCGAGCAAGGCGCGGGCCTTGGTTTGCCGATCGCAAAGAGCCTGATCGACCTGCACGGCGGTACGTTCACGCTGAAATCCAAGCTCCGTGTTGGCACGGAGGTCATCGTTACCTTTCCGCCGGAACGCGTGATGTCTGCTCTGGCGCCAATGGCGGAAGAAGGTCCGCCGCTTCAACCCGCGCAGGCGGACGATGCCGCAGCCGACGACAAACGCCGCCCGGGAAACAAACCGATCATGAACGCCGGCACGGGTCTGAGAGCATGATGGCGACTCCAATTTTTGGTCTGTTCGAAAACGTGGGGGGCGCGTTGTGATCCGTATCCTGCTGGTGATCGGAATGTTGGCCGCGACCGCCGGAGCGGTGGTCGCCTATGGGGATCCGGCACGAATATCGGCTGCGGGACAGTTAGTCTCGACAATGCTGCGCAAGGCCGCCGCGGGACCCCCGCGGAGCGTTCAGGTTCCTCGAGCACAGAACGGCGATTTCACGCTTCACGCAAAGATCAACGGCGTCAGAACGTCGATGATCATTGACACCGGCGCAACGTCCGTCGTCCTCACCTACGAAACGGCGAAGGCTGCCGGACTACCGCTGGAATTGCTGAATTACGATGTGGATGTCGAGACCGTAGGCGGGCGGGCGCGCGCAGCACGCCTGACGCTCGACCGGCTCGCAGTCGGGAAGCTGGTTGAGCGATCCGTGCCGGCGCTCGTCGTGCCGCGCGGCCAGATGAAAGCCAATCTTTTGGGGATGAGCTTTCTCAACCGGCTTGAGAGCTGGGAAGTCCGCGCAGACCGGTTGATGCTGCACGGCTATCCCTGAGCCTCCCCTGTTTCAGCGTTCACGGAGCGCGCGCCGAAGCGCGTCGAGATCGATGCGTCGGTCCAGATCGTCCAGCTTGACTGGAATTCGCCTCCGCCAGTTGGGATGCTCGTTCAACGTACCTGGAATATTCGGCTGATCCTGCAGTCCGATCAAATCATCGAGCGCAATCGCAAGAATGCGGGACGGCGTGCGCGCGAGAAATTCGGCGACCCCGAGAAAATTCTTCGCTGCGATATGTTCTTCGCCGAGCTTCCATTCGAGCGCATGGCGCGCATTCGTCCGCTCCACGTCGGTTTCGCCGGGATCGAGCCCCAGTTCCCGCTTAACCCTGAGATCGGAATGCGATTGCCAGCCAGCGAAGGATGCAAGGTCATGGGTCGTGAAGGTGACGAGCGCGTTTTTGGCATACTCCGATGACCCAATAAAAGCGCCGCTGCTGCTGCGTTCAAACATCATCACCCTGTAAGACCACACGCCCCAGGCCGCGAGAGTGTCACGAAATCCCGCCAGGACCGTTCCAAGATCTTCGCCGACGACAATACAGTGCTGACCGACGCTCTCTTGCGCGATAACCCCAAGCATAGCCTGCAACGGCATATCCACATATGCTCCGTGCAGAGGCGATGCGCCGGCCGGTATCAAGTAGAGCCGGCTGAGACCGAGCACATGATCCAACCGTATGGCTCCCGCAAAACGCATCGAAGCGCGCAGCATGTCCCGAAACGGTGCAAAGTCACTCGCCTCAAGACCAGCAGCATTGAATCCTGCCAATCCCCAGTCCTGCCCCATCGTGTTTAGTTGATCGGGCGGCGCTCCAACTGAAAGCGCGCGCGAGATAGCGGTCTGCTCGTTCCAGGCGTCGAACCCGCCGGCCTGAACACCGACGGCAACATCCAGATAAAGCCCGACCGCCATTCCGCGTTCAGCGGCGAGATCGGCGCATGACTGTAGCTGAGATGCCGCGCACCATTGCATGAACTCGACGAATTTCACTTCCTCGCCCTGTGGACCGCTGGATACGGCTTGAACTCCGGCATGAGTCGGGCGGCGCCATTCTTCCGGCCACAGCCACCAGGGCGCTGGACCGAACTGCCGCCGCAATACCTCGAAGCAAGCGTATCGTTTCAACAGTTCGCCGCGCTCCTTCCTGAAGATTTCAAATTCGGCTTGCGCGGCCTGATCATGCTGAAACTTCGAGAACGAATAGCGGAATGCTCCGAATTTCAGTTTAGCGACCGCAGCGTAATCGACCAGCTCGCCCTCCCCGACCCGATCGAGCTCTTCGCGGTGCTGCCTTAGCCACACGCTCGAAAAGTTCGGAACCCGCTCGGGGTCGATATAAAGCGGATTGAGAAACAGCCGACTGTTTGGCGCATAGGGACTGCGTTCGAGAGGACGGTCATCGAACAGCGCGTGAAGCGGATTGAGGCCGATACCATGGCATCCCCAATCCGAGGTCAGTTCGATCAGCGAGGCAAGATCCGTGAAATCACCAATTCCCCAGTTACGCGACGATGACAGGGCGTACAGCTGAACAGACAGAACCCAGACCCGCTCGAACGAGCCTTGAAAGGCCTTTTCAGGCGTAACCAATAAGGGAACAGAATCGATGAGAGCGCCATTGCTACTTTCGAGTTCCAGTCGGTAAGTGCCGATCGCTATTGGATGCCGGATATCGATCGTTGCAGAAGCTACATACCCTTGTGCGAGCACCGTATCGCGTTCCACAAGTCGCCAAGCGATGCCGTTCGCCTCGGTCGCGACGGGAATGCGAATCCTGGCCACGTTGGCGGCGATGACCACGGGCTGCTTCAGGAAACGATGGCGCGGAGGCGCTGGCAAACTATCAACAAAAACACGCAATCGATCATCGTCCAGGATATGACGGCGGCCCAACCCGTCGACAAAGTCCAAATTGATGCCCAGATCGCGCGCTTTTGAGTAGATATCCATCGCCGACCCAACCCGGCATGGCGCCGAGGCCCCCTCTAACAGATGGAACAAACTCGGGAACGAAAGGGCGGTTCCATAGGGAACTTTGCAGCTACGCCGGGGTTTATCTTCCGGGTCCTTCGTTATTCATCAGCAGGTTAGCGGCGCGTGAATGTCCGTATCGACGCAAAAAAACATGCTGGTATGTGGAGACGAAAGAGGCGCAACCGCCGGCGCATTTCATATCGAAGACGTTTATCCCTGCATCGACGCCGGACGGTTTCCCGTCAAGCGCCTTGCTGGTGATACCGTCGATGTCTGGGCGGACATATTCCGAAGCGGGCATGACGTCATCGTCGCGCAGCTGATTTGGCGACATGAGCAGGATCGTGACTGGCAAAGATCGGCGATGGCCAAGCACGATAACGATCGTTGGTTCGGCAGCTTCGCGCCAGCCGAACCAGGACGCTACGTCTATGCCATCGAAGCCTGGACTGACGAATTCGCCACATGGAAGCGCGATTTCGAACTCAAACAGAAGGCCGGTCAGGACATCACCCTCGATGCGCTCGAAGGCGCCGCGCTGCTGACGCGCGCGCAGTATGGCAGCAAGCAAGCGACGGCGATCATCCTCCGTCAATGCGAAGACTTTCTCCAAAAGGGTAACGCCGCCAGCCTGCTCGTTCCGGAACTGACGAGCGCCATGGCCGAAGGCTGCGCCCGGTCCGATCTCACGCGTTCCCGGCTTTACCCACTGACGATCGATCGCGCCCTCGCCGTCGCGGGCGCATGGTACGAGATGGTACCGCGCAGCCAGAGTGCCGTTCCCGGCCAGCACGGCACCTTCCGGGATTGCATTGCCCGGCTGCCCGACATCGCGGCCATGGGATTTGACGTCCTTTACTTCACGCCGATTCATCCCATCGGCAGGACCAATCGAAAAGGACGCAACAATGCTCTAACCGCCGCCGAAGGCGATCCTGGCAGCCCCTACGCCATCGGCTCACCGGAAGGTGGGCACGATGCGATCCACCCCGAGCTCGGCACTTTCGACGACTTCCGGGACTTGATCGCCGCCTGCAAAACTCATGGCATGGAGATCGCGCTCGACATTGCGGTGCAGTGTTCGCCCGATCATCCCTGGCTCACCCAGCATCCCGACTGGTTCAAGCGGCGTCCGGATGGTTCGATGCGTTATGCGGAAAATCCTCCAAAAAAGTATGAGGATATTGTCAATCCCGATTTCGGTTGCGAAGACGCGGGCTCACTGTGGAACGCGCTTCGCGACGTCATCCTGTTCTGGGTCAATCAGGGTGTGCGCATCTTTCGAATCGACAATCCGCACACCAAGCCGTTCAATTTCTGGGAATGGCTAATCCGAGAGGTCCAGACGAAGGACCCTGGCGTCATCTTCCTCGCCGAAGCCTTCACCCGACCCAAGGTCATGAAGGGTCTCGCCAAGCTCGGATTCACACAATCGTACACCTACTTCACTTGGCGCACCCAGAAAAGGGAGATCGAATCCTATCTTAGCGAGCTGACGGGATATCCTGAGCGAGACTATTACCGGCCCAACTTCTTCGTCAACACGCCGGACATCCTGCCTTACCACCTGCAAAGTGGCGAGCCCTGGATGTTCAAGTCCCGGGTTGCTCTGGCAGCAATGCTGTCGGGCAGCTACGGAATCTACAACGGCTTCGAGCTTCTGGAGCACGAAGCCATTCCGGGGCGGGAAGAATATCTCAACTCGGAAAAGTACGAGATCAAGGTTCGCAACTGGGATGCACCCGGAAATATCAAACCTTACATCGCTGCGCTGAACCGGGCGCGACGCGCCAATCCGGCGCTGCTACAAACGCGCAATCTGCGGTTCCTCCCCGTCGACAATGATCAGATCATCGCTTTCACCAAGCATTCCGCGGATGGCTCCAACACTGTCGTCGGCGCCATCGCGCTGTCACGTGAGAGCCATGAATTTTGGCTGCCGCTCGACTCAATCCGGATGGAAACCGCGAACGGATCGGGCGCTCCCGTTGCACTCGAAAACCTCATGACCTGCGAGCGTCACGCCATAGAGTGGGGCGGAGTACGGTTGAGGCTCGATCCATTACGCGATCCCGCGCTTTTGTTTCGGTGTCTGACGTGAGGCCCGTTATGAACAAGATGTCGCATATCGATGCTGACAGATACGTCCAGACCGACGACCTCTGGTATAAGGATGCCATTATCTATCAGCTCCACGTCAAAGCATTTGCCGACAGTAACAACGACGGCATCGGCGACTTCGTAGGCCTGACTAACAAGCTCGATTATCTTCAGGAACTCGGTGTCACCGCTCTGTGGTTGCTGCCGTTCTATCCATCACCGGGACGCGACGACGGATATGACATCGCCGATTACGGCTCGATCAATCCCGATTTCGGCACCATGAAGGATTTCCGCCGGTTCATTTCGGAGGCAAAACGGCGCGGCCTGCGCGTGATTACCGAGCTTGTTATAAATCATACATCCGACCAGCACAGATGGTTCAAGCGCGCCCAGCGCAGCCCGCAAGGATCCAGCGCGCGCAACTGGTATGTCTGGAGCAATACCGACAAAAAATATCAAGGCACCAGAATCATTTTTACCGACACGGAGAAGTCGAACTGGGCTTGGGACGCCGAAGCCAACGCCTATTACTGGCATCGCTTCTTTAGTCATCAACCGGATCTTAATTTTGACAACCCGAGGGTCGTCCGAGCTGTCGTTCAGGTGATGAAACGTTGGCTGGACACAGGCGTCGACGGGTTTCGTCTGGACGCAATTCCTTATCTCTGCGAGCGGGAGGGCACCAACAATGAGAATCTTCCCGAAACGCACGCGGTGATCAAGCATATTCGCGCTGAGCTTGATGCCTACGCCAAGGGGAAAGTACTTTTAGCCGAAGCCAACCAATGGCCCGAGGATGTTCAGTTCTATTTCGGGGACGGCGATGAGTGCCATATGGCCTATCATTTCCCCTTGATGCCTCGCATCTACATGGCGATCGCCCAGGAGGACCGATTTCCGATCACCGATATCCTGCGACAGACACCCGATATTCCCGACAGTTGTCAGTGGGCGATGTTCCTACGAAATCATGACGAACTGACGCTCGAAATGGTGACCGATATCGAGCGTGATTATCTCTGGTCGACCTATGCCGCAGATCCTCGCGCGCGCATCAATCTCGGTATTCGCCGCCGTCTTGCACCCTTGATGGATAACGACCGGCGCAAGATTGAGCTGATGAACTCGTTGCTGATGTCGCTACCGGGAACGCCGATCATATATTACGGCGATGAAATCGGGATGGGCGATAACATCTACCTCGGCGACCGCAACGGCGTTCGCACCCCGATGCAATGGACTCCGGATCGTAACGGTGGATTCTCCCGTTGCGATCCTGCGCGGCTCTATGCTCCCCCTGTCATGGATGCTGTCTACGGTTATGAGTCCGTCAATGTAGAGGCCCAGTCGCGGAGTCTTTCCTCGCTATTGAGCTGGATGAAAAAGCTCATCTCTGTGCGAAAATCCAGCCACGCTTTCGGTCGCGGAACGATGTCCTTTGCGCGCTCCTCGAACCGGAGCGTTCTTGCTTATGTGAGACAATACAACGATGAGGTCGTGCTTTGCGTCGCCAACCTGTCGCGATCAGCACAAGCCTCGGAACTCGATCTGTCGCACTGGAAAGGTCGTTCGCCGCTTGAAATGTTGGGACGAACGACCTTTCCCGATATCGGCGAGTTACCGTATCTGATCACGCTCGCGCCTTATGGATTCTACTGGTTCCGGCTCAATGAAAAGCCATCGTCCCCGAACGTCGCAACCGTGATCATACCCGACTACGAGACGCTGGTAGTTCCGGTAGGTGCGACCTGGATGTCTCTGGCGCGAACACGCTTGATCTTCGAGCGTGACGTCTTGCCCTCTTATCTCGCTCGCTCGCGCTGGTTCCCGGAGCGATCCGCTGGCTCCATCATCGCACGTGTGCCAGCGGCAGTACCACTCATGGAAGATCAGGTTTCCAGGCCATGGCTCGTGATCTTCGATGTCTCCCATCGCGGGAAATCGGGACGATACGCGATGCCAATCCGAATCCGGTGGGATCGGCTCGACCGCCGAAACTATGACGTCAAAAACATCGCCGCCGTGCGGCAAGGCTCGCGCGAGGGAACCCTGATCGATGCCGCCTATGAGAGTGATCTGATCGCGGGCATCATCGAGGGTTTGCGCCGTCGTGCAACCTTCGAGGAAGGCAATCTACGGCTTGCTCACGTTCCTACCGAGCGGATGGCTTCGATAGCCGAAGAGCCGATTGAGAACGTGAGAGCGGTTCAGACTGAACAATCGAACAGCACCGCGCTGGTGGATCAGAAGTTCGTGGTGAAACTCTACCGAAAGATCGAAAATGGCATCAATCCCGAAGTAGAAGTTGGACGTTTCCTGACGGATGTCGCCGGATTTGCCAATACGCCCGCTTTGCTTGGCAGCGTTGAGTTGACGGGACCCGACGTCGAGACCGCCATCGCTATCGTTCATGCCTTCGTCGGTAATCAGGGTGACGCATGGACCGTCACTAGCGCCGCGCTGGATCGCTTTGTCGATGAGCAGCGGCTCGTCGGGGCGGTCTATTCCGCTCCCGCGCTTGAAGAAAAGGCGGCCTATCAGCGCTACATGGTGCAAACTGGCAAGCGCGTCGCGGAAATGCACATGGCGCTGGCCAGTCGCGACGATATCGAGAATTTTCGTCCTGAGCCTGTGACTGCTTCCGACGTCGCTCATCTCATCGATCGTCTGATGACACATGCGGAGCAAACGTTTGACCGCCTCGCTCAGACAAAGCTACTGGAATCGGACCAGCTTCTTGTCGAAGAAATCCAAAGTCTCCGCCCCGCTTTGCATAGCTTGCTTACCAGGCTGCTTCCGTCATCGATTCAGATGCACAATATTCGGCATCATGGCGACCTTCATCTCGGGCAGGTTCTGGTAGTACGTGACGATGTTTTTATCATCGATTTCGAAGGTGAACCACGACGGAGCCTTTCCGAGCGGCGGATGAAGGCGCCGGCGGCCCGCGATGTCGCCGGACTGATCCGGTCCATCGACTATTCCGTGACGTCGGCGCAAGAAAGGGTTCTTAAAACCGAAGCGGACGACGATGGACGATTGGCGGAAGCCTTGTCGGCATGGCGCGACGAGGCAACGCAGACCTTTCTGGCTTCCTATCGCGAAGCGATGTCCGATTTTCGACTTTGGCCACAGGACAAGAACGATGAAGACGGGATGCTGCAGTTCTTCCTGCTCGAAAAGGCGATTTATGAGATCGACTACGAGCTGGCGCATCGTCCGGATTGGCTACGGGTGGCGCTGGACGGCGCACTGCGGGTGCTGCACAACAGGAAGCGAGACCGCGCATGACAGAACTGTCTTCCGAAGCACGCGCCATTGTTGAAGGACAGCATTCCGATCCTTTTCACTATCTCGGCTGTCACCGCGAGACTGATCGCAATGTGGTTCGTGTTTATCTACCCGAGGCGTCGGAAGTTCGCCTCGTCGATGAGGCTGGCGAGGAGATCGCGCTGACGCGCATTCATGACGCTGGACTTTTCCTTGGAGACTTGCCGGACGGGGCGGAGCGCTACCGTCTCCGTGCCCGGTATGGCGCGGACATGGTTGAACTTGAGGACCCTTATCGCTTTGCGCCCATTCTAGACGACTTCGATCTCCATCTGCTCGGAGAAGGCACGCACCAGCGCCTCTATGAGAGGCTTGGCGCTCATCCCATGGCGATGGAGGGTGTGGACGGAATAGGATTCGTCGTGCTGGCGCCAAACGCTCGGGCCGTGACTGTCGTCGGTGATTTTAACTGCTGGGATAAACGCCGGCATCCGATGCGCGTGCGAGGGAACGGATATTGGGAACTGTTCATACCCGGTGCAAAGGTGGGCGATCGCTACAAATTCGCGATCACGGCTCAGGATGGCTCCCTGCTCCCGCTGAAATCCGACCCGATGGCCTTCGCGGCCGAGGTGCGACCCAACACGGCGTCGATCGTATTCGACGAGGCCGCGTTGCCACGCCCGACGCCACTGGCAATCTCGATCAATGCATACAATGCGCCCATCTCGATTTATGAAGTTCACCTCGGATCATGGCGCCGTGGCGACGGAAATCGCTGGCTATCCTATCGCGAGCTTGCCGAGACCTTGCCGCGCTATGCACGCAACCTCGGATTTACTCATATCGAGCTGATGCCGGTGAATGAGCATCCGTTCGACGGTTCCTGGGGTTATCAGCCGACCGGCCTCTATGCCCCGACTAGCCGCTTCGGTACGCCGGACGATTTCGCGCATCTGGTCGATGCCTGCCATCGCGAAGGACTCGGCCTCTTGCTGGATTGGGTGCCAGGACATTTTCCGGACGATCCGCACGGGCTTGGCCGTTTTGACGGAACGTCGCTGTATGAACACGCCAATCCATTGCAGGGCCGCCATCTCGACTGGGATACCCTGATCTACAATTACGGCCGCACGGAAGTTGTCAATTTTCTAGTCGCCAACGCGCTGTTCTGGCTCGATCGCTACGGCGTCGACGGTCTCCGCGTCGATGCTGTCGCGTCGATGCTCTATCTGGATTACAGCCGCCCCGAAGGCGGTTGGATTCCGAACAAACACGGCGGCCGGGAAAATCTGGAAGCTATCGAATTTCTGCGCCGGTTCAACCGTGAGGTATTTGGAAAATTTCCGAACGCCACAACCGTCGCTGAGGAGTCGACGGCATGGCCCCAGGTCTCGCGACCGATTGAGTTCGGCGGTTTAGGGTTCGGCTACAAATGGAACATGGGCTGGATGCATGACACGTTGAGCTATTTCGGCAAGGACCCGATTTACCGCAAGCACCATCATGATCAGATCCTGTTCGGACTGCACTACGCATTCTCGGAGAATTTCATTCTGCCGCTATCCCACGATGAGGTGGTCCACGGCAAACGTTCAATTCTTGGCCGCATGCCGGGCGACGATTGGCAACGGTTCGCGAATCTGCGCGCCTACTATGCTTTCATGTTCGGGCACCCCGGAAAAAAGTTAATGTTCATGGGAGCTGAGTTCGGCCAGGAGCGCGAGTGGAACCATGATCACTCGCTCGACTGGCACCTTCTCGATCAAGCCCGGCACCAGGGAGTTCAGGCTGTCGTCCGGGATCTCAACGCGCTCTATCTCGAGGTGCCGGCGTTGCACGAACTCGATTGCGATCCCGCTGGATTCGAATGGATCGTGGCCAACGACGCGGATCACAGCATCTTCGCATGGATACGAAAGGGCGAAAGCGGACGAGCACGCTGTCTCGTGATCGCGAATCTTACACCAACTGTCCATCGCGACTATCGCGTGCGCGTACCATTTGCCGGCCGGTGGCGCGAGGCCCTCAATACCGACTCCGCCCATTATGGAGGAAGCAACGTTGGGAACGACGGCGTGGTCGAGACATCAGGAAAAGTCATTCCCGAGCTCAGCCTGACGCTGCCGCCTCTCGGGGTGATCTTTCTGGTTCCGGAAACAGCATGAGGCGGATCTCGGAAGGCACTCATGTCCGCCTCGGCTCGACCTGGGACGGCCGCGGAACGAATTTTGCGCTGTTTTCAGCCCATGCGGAAAAGGTTGAGCTTTGTTTGTTCGACAGCAAGGGCCGCAGGGAGATCGAGCGCATCGCCCTGCCCGAGCACACCGAGAACGTCTGGCACGGATATCTGAACGATGTCGCGCCCGGGCAGCTCTATGGCTATCGCGTCTATGGTCCCTACGATCCTCAGCGCGGCCATCGGTTCAACCCTCACAAGCTGCTGCTCGATCCTTACGCGAAAAAGATTAGCGGACGATTGGTCTGGAGCGATGCCCATTTCGCCTACCGTACCGGAAGTCCGCGTGAGGATTTATCCTTCGACAGACGCGACAACGCCCGCGCCATGCCGAAAGCTACTGTCATCGACGAGACCTTCAACTGGGGAAGGCGTGAACCGCGGCCCAGTGTGGCTTGGGAAGACACGATCATCTATGAAGCTCACGTCAAAGGCTTGACCAAGACGCGCCCGGATATCCCTCCAGAACTTCGGGGCACATACGGTGCGCTAGCCGCGCCGGCCATGATCGATCACCTGCGGCGCCTGGGCATCACCACCATCGAGCTTCTGCCGATTCATGGATTCGTCGACGACCGCCACCTTGTCGAGCGCAAGCTAAGCAACTACTGGGGTTACAACTCCATTTCGTTCTTCGCACCGGAGCAGCGTTACGCAAAGGACGCGGCGCTGGATGAATTCCGCATGACCGTAGCCCGTCTTCATGACGCCGGCTTCGAGATCATGCTCGACGTCGTCTACAATCATACCGCGGAAGGAAATCACCTCGGCCCGACTCTGTCATTCCGCGGCATCGATAACGCCTCCTATTACTGGCTCATGCCAGACAATCCTCGCTACTACGACGACTTCACAGGCACCGGCAATTCTCTAAATCTGACCCACCCGCGTGTGCTCCAGATGGTCATGGATTCGCTCCGCTATTGGGTCGAAGTCTGTCATATCGACGGCTTCCGCTTTGATCTCGCAAGCACCCTGGCGCGAGGCCCTCACGGCTTCGATCGCAACAGCGCTTTTTTCAATGCAATCCGGCAAGATCCCGTTCTCGCCAATGTCAAGCTCGTCGCAGAACCATGGGATGTCGGTCCCGGCGGTTATCAGGTCGGCGGCTTTCCTTCGCAATGGTCGGAATGGAACGACCGGTATCGCAGCACAATGCGCCGTTACTGGGCCGGCGAAGGAAATCTGATCGGCGACGTCAGCGGTCGCATGACAGGATCGTCCGACCTGTTCAATCATGACGACCGCGCACCGCGCGCCGGCGTCAATCACGTCACCGTCCATGACGGCTTCACACTGGCGGATCTGTTTTCCTATAACGAGAAGCACAACGAAGCCAACGGCGAGGACAATCGCGATGGCTCCAATGATAACCTCAGCAACAACTGTGGCCACGAAGGACCGACCGACGATCCTGCGATCCAGGCGCTTCGCCGTCAGCTTCGCAAAAACCAGCTCGCATGCTTGTTACTGGCCCAGGGAGTGCCGCTCCTTCTTGCGGGCGACGAGGTTGGCAACAGCCAGAGCGGAAACAACAACGCCTATTGTCAGGACAACGAAATCGGCTGGATCGATTGGAGCCATCTGGGCGACAAGGATAACGACATGACCGACCTTGTCGGACGCCTTACAGCAATTCGAAGGCGCTTTGCGCAAATCAGGTCACGACAATGGGTGACGGGAAAAAGAATAGATAGCTCGTATGGCGTGCTGTGGCTCACGCCGGAGGGCAACGAAATGACCGAGGCTGACTGGAATTTCCCAGAAGGAAGGTTTCTTTCCTATGTGCTTGGACCCATGGAGCACCATCAGCAGGCGCTTTACGTCGTCCTCAACGCCGCGTCGGAGCCGATCGAGTTCAGGATTCCCGATCTGGAAGAATACAAAACTTGGTCGATCGTACTTCATACAATGAGCAACGATGCCGAGGTCGCCCCGCACCATCCTAACGCGACCCTGCAAGCACCGCCTCGCAGCGTCATCGCGTTTGCAGGTCAACCATGAGTTCCGGCCGCTTCGGCCCTGTTCTCACGCCGGATGGCGCAACGTTCCGGCTGTGGGCGCCTGCGGCCGGCAAAGTGACCCTCGTCACCGATACCCCACATATTTTGGAAAAGGACGGCGGCGGCTGGTTTGTCGCGGAGGTGGCTACGGCAAGGGCCGGTACGCGCTATCATTACCGGATCGACGATGAGCTGGACGTGCCGGATCCTGCGTCATCCTTTCAACGCGATGATGTATCCGGCCGGAGCGAACTTGTCGACCACCGCCGTTTCCACTGGAAGGCAACCGACTGGCGCGGACGACCCTGGCATGAAACGGTCATCCTGGAATGCCACGTCGGTACCTTTACGCCTGAGGGCAGCTATCGGGCCATGATCGACAAGCTCGATCATCTGGTGTCGACCGGAATCACCGCCCTCGAGTTGATGCCGCTCGCCGACTTCGCTGGGTCGCGAAATTGGGGTTACGACGGCGCGCTGTGGTATGCGCCTGATCATGTTTACGGCACGCCGGACGATCTGAGAGAACTTATCGATCAGGCTCATCTGCGTGGCCTGATGGTCTTTCTCGATGTCGTCTACAACCATTTCGGTCCGGAAGGAAATTATCTAGGGCGATACGCACCGCAGTTTTTCTGTGATGCGAAGACTCCCTGGGGAGCGGCGATCGATTATCGCGTTCCCGAGGTTCGCGCCTTCGCCATCGATAATGCGCTGCACTGGCTCGGCAACTATCGGTTTGACGGCCTTCGCCTCGACGCGGTGCATGCCATCCCGGAACCAGGCGAGCCATCAATCCTGAACGATATCAGCCGCGCTATCGGGATTCTGGCACGGCAAGACGGACGCCATATCCACCTCGTGTTGGAGAACGACGATAACCGCGCGGGTCTGCTCAATCCTTCTCCAGGAGCGCCGGACGGGAAGTATCGCGCGCAGTGGAACGACGACTACCATCACGCCTGGCATGTCATCCTCACTCAGGAAACCCACGGCTATTATGGAGATTACGTTGCACATCCACGTCATCTTCTCGCGCGAACACTCCATGCGGGCTTTGCCTACCAGGGCGAGCCCTCTGCTCATCGCAACGGGCGAGTTCGCGGGGAGCGGATCGGCGGACTACCCCCGGCGGCTTTCGTGAACTTCCTTCAGAACCACGATCAGATTGGCAACCGCGCGCTGGGCGATCGTCTCGAATGGTCTGCTGACGCGCGCGCGATCGAGGCGGCGCTTGCGATCACATTGCTCGCGCCCATGCCGCCGCTGATGTTCATGGGCGAGGAATGGGGAGCAACCACGCCCTTTCCTTTCTTTTGCGACTTCAAAGGCGACCTCGCCGATGCCGTGCGAGCAGGCCGGCGGAGAGAATTCGCCGACGCTTACGAAATGTTCGGCGACGACGTGCCTGATCCCCTCGCACTGTCTACATTTGAATCGGCGGTTCTTTCCTGGCCTGATCCGGGCCAACGCCCGTCACGTCATACACTCATCAAACGGCTATTGCAGGTTCGCCGGGATAAACTCCTACCGCATCTTGGCAACGCACTGTTCGATTTCGCTGAGCTTCGTCAGGACGACCGTCTGCTGCTCGCACGCTGGTCGCTGGGAAACGGCGCGCGGTTGAATCTTCGCGCGAACATCTCGGATCATAACGTTACTGATGATACGCCCCCGATGGCGGAGCGCTCGATTTGGGGGGGCGAGTTGCTGGCGCGCCTGCCGGCATGGTCGGTATTCTGGTCCATGGGAGCGACCTGATGGTCAGAGCATTCCGCTTGCAACCTATCGCCCTCAACTCATGCCCGGCGTCACTTTTGACTATGCTGCAACGGGATGTCGTAACCATGGGTATTGCCCCGCGTCTTCATGAACGGCGAAGCATAGAGGGCCATGATATCGAGCCTTT
This sequence comes from Nitrobacter sp. Nb-311A, assembly GCF_000152905.1. Classification (GTDB taxonomy): domain Bacteria; phylum Pseudomonadota; class Alphaproteobacteria; order Rhizobiales; family Xanthobacteraceae; genus Nitrobacter. The sequence goes on along the minus strand of NZ_AAMY01000009.1, from coordinate 50,489 downwards.
TTGACATCGAGCGATGGCCGTCTCGGCAGCGGCGAACAAAGGTTCCAAAGACGGAACAAGAACGATATAATCGAGAAACAAAGTCAGTTCTGCAAACCGCCAATTGATTCCAGACATAGGGCCCCGCTTTCAGAAGCGGAAAGGCTCCAGGCGGAAACAGATCAGGAGATTGGATGGTTTTTGAGATTTCGCCAAAGCGACCTCGCGGCCTCCAAGGAGACGCGTCGGCTTGGTCCGAACTTGAAGACGACGACATCGTCGCGGACATCAAGAGCGCGATACTGGCCAAGATCGCTTTGATGGCGGGAAAGGACGTCAAGCATGCCAATATCCATGACTGGTACATAGCAACCGCGCTGACGCTGCGTGACCGTATCGTTTATCAATGGCTCAAGTCCGACCGCGCCACCCAGAACCATGGCGCTAAGCGCGTCTATTATCTCTCGCTTGAATTCCTGATCGGGCGGTTGCTGACCGACGCGCTGACGAACATGTCTCTGATGGGGCCATTCCGAACGGCGCTCGAGGATCTCGGCATCGACTTCGACGATTTGCGCGATGTCGAACCGGATGCCGCGCTCGGCAACGGCGGCCTCGGCAGACTTGCCGCATGTTTCATGGAAAGCATGGCGTCGCTCGCGATTCCAGCACGAGGTTATGGCATTCGCTATGAACACGGGCTGTTTCGACAGATCATCTCGAACGGATGGCAGGAAGAATTTCCCGAGCAGTGGTTGCTCTCAGGAAACCCGTGGGAATTCGAGCGCAGTGACGTGGTGTTCGACATCCAGTACGGTGGACGCCTCGATCGCGTTGAGGAGGACGGCCAGAGGGGCCGGACCCTTTGGATACCCGATGAGACCATCCAGGCGATCGCCTACGATACGCCGATCGTCGGATGGCGCGGCCGTCACGTCAATGCGCTGCGGTTGTGGTCCGCGCGCGCGGTCGATCCAATGCGCCTCGATACTTTCAACAGCGGCGATCACCTCGGCGCGATGTCGGAGATGGCGCGGGCGCAAGCGATATCGAAATTCCTGTATCCAAGCGACGAAACGCCAGCCGGGCGCGAGTTGCGCCTGCGCCAGGAGTATTTCTTTGTCTCCGCATCGTTGCAGGATATTCTCAACCGCCATCTCTACACCGACGGTGATCTCCGGTCGCTGCCGTCCCATGCGGCAATCCAGCTCAACGACACCCATCCCAGCCTCGCTGTTCCCGAACTGATGCGGCTGCTGATGGATAAGTATCATATCGGTTGGAACGATGCGTTAGACATCACGACGAAGACAATCTCCTACACCAACCACACGCTGCTGCCCGAGGCGCTCGAGACATGGCCCGTCGAACTGTTCGAACGGATGCTGCCGCGGCATCTCGATATTATTTATCGGATCAATGCAGATCATCTTGCGGCCGCGGAAAGGCACTTCGGGGCGGACGCGCATACCAAAGCCTCAGTGTCGCTGATTGACGAAACCGGCGGCCGCCGTGTCCGCATGGGTCATCTTGCATTCGTCGGCTCTCATCGCATCAACGGCGTTTCAGCCATGCATAGCGAACTCATGCGTGAGACTGTATTTGCCGATTTGAACAGCCTCTATCCGGATCGCATCACGAACAAGACCAACGGAATAACCTTCCGCCGCTGGTTACATCAGTGCAATCCAGAACTCACCTCGTTGTTACAGTCTGCATGTGGAGCCGCAGTTCTCGACGAACCCGAACGCTTACGAATGCTGGAGCGGCTGTCGGATGACCCTGCATTTCAGCAGCAATTCCAGGCTATAAAGCGAACGAACAAGATTGCGCTCGCCCAGATCATAGCCAGACAATTCGGGATAATCGTCGACCCGTCTGCACTGTTCGACGTCCAGATCAAGCGCATCCATGAATACAAGCGCCAGCTTCTCAACGCGGTCGAGACCGTCGCGCTCTATCGGGCCATCCTGGCCGACCCACAGGGCAACTGGACGCCGCGCGTCAAGATTTTCGCCGGAAAAGCCGCCGCGAGCTATAAACAAGCCAAGCTCATCATCAAGTTCATCAATGACATTGGAAATGTGATCAATAACGATCCTCGAATCAGAGACCTTCTCAAGGTCGTCTTCATCCCCAACTACAACGTCAGCGCTGCTGAAGTGATCGTCCCCGCGAGCGATCTGTCGGAACAGATTTCTACCGCGGGCATGGAAGCCTCTGGAACGGGCAACATGAAGCTCGCGCTGAATGGGGCCATCACCATTGGAACACTCGACGGCGCCAACATTGAAATTGCCGAACATGTCGGCGAAGAGAATATTCACATCTTCGGCATGAAGGCGGATGAAGTTGTGCAGCGCCGTGTCATGGGGCTGGATGCAACCGATGTCATTGCGTCGTCGCCGAAGCTGGCCGGTGTGATCGAAGCTATCGAGCGCGGCGCATTTTCGCCGGATGACGTTTCCCGCTTCCGTCCCATTGCTCACGCGTTGCGGTTTCTCGACTATTATCTCGTATCCGCCGATTTCGACGATTACTACCGGACGCAGCGCGCGGTCGACGCAAAGTGGGGCAGTCCGGAATGGACCCACTCCAGTATACTCAACGTCGCGCGGATGGCCTGGTTCTCGTCGGATCGCACGATCCGGGAATATGCCGAGGATATCTGGAACATATCCGTCGCCTGACACTGGCTACGCACAGGGATTCATTGCGCCACATGCGGCGGCGCAATGGAGAGGCTGACGCACCGACGGGCCTGATCGCGACAAAAACCTGGAGCCGAATCGGCACCAGGGGACAAGCCGGCAGTTCTCAAAAACGGAACCCGGGGCCGGAACAACAAGGGCCCCGAAGGGCCCCTGCATTACACCGCGTCTTTCGCAGCCTTGACCGGCCGCGCTCTGACGACCTTTCGGGCGGGCTTCGCCTTGAATGTCATGGGCTCGCCGGTGAAAGGGTTGGTTCCTTTGCGCGCCTTGGTCGCCGGCTTCTTGATCACCACGAACTTCGCAAAACCCGGAAGCAAAAAGACACCGGTCTTTTTAAGCTCTTTGTAACCTGTCGTCGCAAGCGCCTCGAGAACACCTTTTACGTCCGTTTTGGACAATCCGGCCTGAGCCGAGATCTTCTCAACGAGCTGCGATTTCGTCATCTGGGTTGCCATCATCGATCCTGTCTGTTGATTCGGCCCGAAAAACAATATTTCCAAATCCAACTAAAAAAACGCGTCTTGTGGAATTTATAACAGCTTACTTCAAGTATAGGGCCAGCTGTCCCCCGCCATTTGCAGGCGAAACCACGGCTCATGGTCCGCGCGGCCTGTGCGATGGGCAGGATTTGCCCCGCAGCCACCGCCAGCAACGCTTCAATTCTGGCGTGCCGCAGATGTGAAGCGGTTGAGAATTCGCCCGGCCTTCCCGTGGCGGCAAATTGTGCTATGCGCCTGCAATGAAGATTCTCTTCCGGATCGGCGCGCTCGTTCTGATTACGGCGGTCGTGTTCGCGACGCTCGGGCCGGCGCGCTATCGTCCGCATGCCCCGCTCGGACAAGACGGTGAACACGCCCTCGCCTTCGTTTTGGTTGGTCTCGCGGTTGGCCTCTCGTTTCCCCAACGACGACTACGCGTGGCTGCGGCAACTATCCTCTTGATCGGCCTTCTTGAGATTATGCAACTGTGGGCGCCAGGACGCCATGCGCGGCTGGAAGATTTTATGGTCGATGCCGCGGCGGCGTGTCTCGGCCTTGCCGCTGCTGCGGCGATCGGCCGGCTTACCACGCGATTGCGTGGATCAATATCCCGGTAATCTCACACGAGCATCGCCAGCGGTAGCTAACCGCATTCTAATCAGAATAATTCGTAATAACGAAAAGTCTGCGAATGAAAGGCGCCAGCGCATGATCCCGAGAAGTGGAAACCGGTTTTCGGAAAAGATCATGCTCAAACAAAAAGATAAGCGACGAGTCTGATTCAGCGCAGTTGAACCAGACTCTGGCGCAATCAGCCCGCGCTTTTATCCTGGGTGGCAGGCTGCTAAACCCCGCGGATGCCGCCCCCTGCCTCCAAGTCGAAAACGAAAGTCGCCGCCATCTCGATAATCGCCAGCGCAAGCATGGCGACGATCAAGCTCGTGGTCGGCATTGCTATCGGCAGTCTGGCGCTGATTTCCGAAGCCCTGCATGGCTCGATCGATTTGGTCGCCACCATCGTCACGTGGATTGTGGTGCGGATTTCCGATCGTCCCGCCGATGCCGAACATCATTATGGCCATGGCAAGATCGAGAGCCTTTCGGCCCTTGGTGTCATTGCCATGCTGTATGTCCTTGCCGGTGGCATTGTGGTGCAGGCCTACGCTCATCTGCGCGAAGGCGCGCCGCCGCCGACCCTCTCCGCCATTCCGTTCGTCGTGCTGATTGCGGACATTATTGTCAATGCCTGGCGCGCCCGCGCGCTGCACCGGGCCGCGCTCGACACGCGCAGTCAGGCGCTGGAGGCCGACGCCCTGCACTTCGCCTCAGACGTCCTTGGATCCGTCGCGGTTATCATCGGGCTGACCCTGTCGGGACTGGGCTATGCGTGGGGTGACGCCTCTGCTGCGATCGGTGTCGCCGTCTTGATTTCCCTTCTGGGTTTACGGCTCGGAGGCGCTACCATCGAAACTCTCTTGGATCGTGCGCCGGAAGGTGCTGCGGAAAGAGCAGAGGCGGCGATTAGGGCGCTGCCGGATGTGGTCGGCATCGCAAAGCTAAGGATACGAATGGTCGGCCCCCGGCATTTCGTCGACGTTATCGCTGAAGTGCCGCGAACCTATCCGATCGACCGCATCGATACCATCAAGCAGCAGGTGCAGGACGCGGTATCCGGAGTTCTCGGCGACGCCGACTTGACGTTCACTGCGATACCGGTCGCCCGCGACAACGAAAGCGTACGCGAACGCATCATGGTGATTGCCCGCAATGCGGGGCTCGCGATTCATCACGTCACGGTGCACGACCTTGGGGAAAAGCTGACGGTCAGCATCGACCTCGAGGTCGACGGCGACATGGCGCTGGTGGATGCCCATGCAATCGCGCATCGGTTGGAGCATGATATTCGTCACGAATTCGGCGCAGATGTCGAAGTGGATACTCACATCGAGCCGTTGGAGCCGGAGCTTCCGCTAGGGACCGATGCGGCCCCCACGCGCGTCCATGCCATCCGGACAGCCTTGTCTGGTTTCGCCGCCGATGGCGAGATCCATGACATTCACAACGTGCGAGTCAGAGACACCGAAGCCGGCGAAATCGTCAACTTCCATTGCCGCGCTGCATCGTCGATGAGTGTCGCCAAGGTGCACGACAGCGTCGACGAAATCGAAAGGGCTCTGCGCCACGCGTTCCCGAGCGTTAAGCGCGTGATCAGCCACGCGGAGCCGCCGCGCGAAAGCTGAATCCCGCAGCTGTCCCATGTTCCCGTTTCGGACTCAGTCAGCGGCCTCTGCGGGATTCTGCGCTTCTCTGTTGGTCAAAATTTTTCCTGTTAACAAATCGTTGACTCTCGACAGATTCGGAAAAGTAGATTCAAATCGAAGTGATTCGGAGAAGTCAAAAATCACTCCGATCAAGTGTGCGGAAAAATTCACACGGGGGCTAAAGGCATGGCGCGCGCTCAGGCGGCGAGCGCTTGCGTTCAATCCGATTCGATCAAGGGATTGGCGCAATCGATCGCGAAACCTGCCTATCGCAGGCTGCTGACTGCCGAGCCCGTGCTTCGACGTGCCGTCCCAGCCCTGATCATCGCTTTCCTGGTGACCATATGCGTCGGCGCCCTGGTGCAGGTCATCGATCAGACGCGGCAAAAGCAAGCGATGACGAAACACGATCTGCTGGCGCTTGCCGATCTCCTGGCAGAACGGCTTGAGCATGCCGGCGTCGTCTATCAGGATCGTCCCGCCTCCATTGAGCGCTTCCAGAACCTGTTGCCAAAACTCATTCCATCGTGGGGCGTGGCCGCCGGCCGCCATATCATCGTCACCGGTGCCGATCAGCGCGTTCTCGCTCGGATACCGATCGGAATAACGTCCAGCGAAAGCAGCCGGATACTCGAACTCATCGGCATCACACAATCGCCAGCCCTGCATGGCATGTCGCCTGCGAGCGTCGCCGACATCGTCCTGCTGGATGGCAGCGGCGCGCTTGCGGTCCAGCGCGCCATCAGATCGTTGCTGGGCCAGGTGACCGTCATCCAGGAAGCCGACGCGGTGTGGCGCCCGGACACCGCGTTATCGATCACCCTATCAGCCACGACCGGATTCGTGGTTCTGATTCTGGGCTTTGCCTTTCACTGGCAATCTACCAGAGCTCGCGAAGGTGATCTGATCAATGATGCGGTCCGTGGCCGCATCGATACCGCGCTCAATCGTGGCCGATGCGGACTCTGGGACTGGGATCTGTCGCGTGGCCGGATCTTCTGGTCGCAATCGATGTTCACTCTGCTCGGGCTGGAAAGCCGCAGCGACCTTCTCGCCTTCGGTGAGGTGAGTTCTCTGGTCAACTCCGAGGATATTGATTTGTTCGAAATCGCGGACGAGCTCATCTCGGGAAAAATCGATCACATCGATCAGAGTTTCCGAATGCGACACAGCAGCGGGCACTGGATCTGGTTGCGCGTCCGCTGCGAACTCAGTCAAAATGCGAGCGGTGGCGCCCATCTGATCGGTATTGCCGTCGATGTCACGGAACAGAAGAGCCTCGCGGAGAAATCGGTCGAAGCCGATCTCCGGCTGCGGGACGCAATTGAATCGATTCCCGAGGCGTTTGTGCTATGGGATGCGGACGACCGTCTGGTTCTTTGTAACTCCCATTTCCAGCGGCTCCATAAGCTCCCGGACAGCGCGGTTGTGGTCGGCACCCCTTACGAAACCGTCGTCGAGGTCGGCCGCATGCCCGAAATCAGGGCGCGGCAGCCTGAAACAGGGACGGTTACATCGGAGGCGCACACCTTTGATGTACAGCTCGCTGACGGCAATTGGCTTCACATCAGCGAACGCCGCACCAAGGATGGCGGTTATGTGTCGGTTGGAACCGACATCACCCGGATCAAGGAGCATGAGCAGAAGCTCGTCGAAAACGATCTTCGACTGCGGGCAACCGTTATTGACCTTAAACGGACGCAGGCAACGCTCGAGCGACAGGCCCTCAAACTCGCGGACCTGGCGCAGAAGTATGCGGACCAGAAAAATCGCGCCGAAGACGCCAATCGAGCGAAATCGAAATTTCTCGCCAACATGAGTCACGAACTGCGAACGCCGCTCAATGCCATCATCGGATTCTCCGAGATCATGAGCAACGGCATGTTCGGAACCCTCGGCTCGAAGAAGTACAGCGAATACTGCCGCGACATTCTAACCAGCGGCCAGTATCTGCTCGAGGTCATCAATGATGTCCTGGATATGTCCAAGATTGAAGCCGGTCGGATGAATCTCGACATGGAGGCGTTCGATCTCACCGGGGTGCTCGACGAATCGCTGCGGGTCGTCTCGGGCCGTACCAGCGACAAGAGCCTGACTTTCGACCTCAGAAACAATGACGGCATCTCCATCGTTGCCGATCGTCGCGCGGTCAAGCAGATCCTCGTCAACCTGCTTTCCAACGCAATCAAATTCACGCCCGACGGCGGGCGAATCATGGCGCGAAGCAAAATATTCGAGAATTTTATAACTCTGACAATTGCCGACACCGGAATCGGCATTGCATCACATGCACTCCGCAAACTTGGCAAACCGTTCGAACAGGTCGAAAGCCAGTTGACAAAAACGCATGCGGGATCCGGCCTTGGCCTTGCCATCGCCAAGTCGCTGGTCAACCTGCACAATGGCTCGATGAAGCTTCGCTCGAAACCCGGTGTGGGGACCGTCGTCCGGGTTACCCTGCCCCGTCACTGCCAGGCGCGAACGGCGATCTGTGCCGCAGCTCAGGTCGTGTTTTCCAACAATCTGACAAATACGGCACGCACATCGGCCTGAGTATCGCGAACCTGCGCTTCGAGTGCCGAAAAGTCGGGGGCGTCCCCCGCTCGCGCCAGCACCGGCAGCAGATCGTCGCCTGCCGTTTCCGGCTTGAATTTATCGCTGACGCAGAGCCGCAAGATCTGGGTCAGATCGTGATAGAGCCGCGCTGCTGGCCGCAGGATTTCCGCATCCGGCAGCGACAGGACGCCGAGCCGCTGCGCGTTATCAAGCGCCTGCTGGGTATCGACATTGAGAATGTCCGGCATATCGGCCGCATGAACGAGCTGAAGATACTGCGCGATGAAATCAATATCGACCATGCCTCCAGCGGCATTCTTCAGGTCCCAAATATCGTCCTCGCCTTTTTCCAGCGCAATCGCGCGGCGCATCTCCGCGACATCGTTGGCGATAAGGCGGGCATCGCGCGGTCGCATCAAGACGTCACGAATGACTCGCTCGATCCGCGCACGAAAATCGGGTGACGACGAAATCACCCGCGCCCGCGTAAGCGCCATGTGCTCCCAGGTCCATGCTTCATGCTCCTGGTATTCAGCAAATGAATCGATATGCGAGGCAACGGGACCAGAGCGCCCGGATGGGCGCAACCGCATATCGACCTCATAGAGAACGCCGTAGTTTGTCCGTGTTGTGAATGCGCTGATGAGACGCTGGGTAAAGCGCGCAAAGTATTGCGCGCCGTGCAGCGGCCGCGCTCCGTCGGAGTCCGGATGGTCGGGATCGAAATCATACAGCAAGATCAAATCGAGATCGGACGATGCAGTCATTTCGCGACCGCCAAGCTTGCCCATCGCAACAATCGCAGTCTCTTGCCTGGCGATCTGGCCGTATTGGTTTGCGAACTGGTGCTTCACCAGCCCATGCACGGTATCCACGATGCCCTCGGCGACATCGGCGAACACATGCCCCGCCTGCCGCGCGGATACGGTGCCGGACAGAATGCGGGTACCGATCAGGAAAAGGCTTTCCTGGCCAAACTGCCGTATCCGGTCGAGAAATTCCTCGTAGGAATTCGCATCCTGAAGCGTGGCCGAGAGCCGCGCGGACAACTCCAGCCGATCGGGCATGGCGCCGAAAAAGCGAGGATCAATCAGCCCATCCATGATCTGCGGCCGCCGAGCCAGCATGTCGGCAAGCCGTGGCGCCGCACCAAGTACAAGGGCAACCAGCGCGACGAGATCCCTGTTCTGGCTCAGCAACGATATCAGCCGGCCGCCGCGCTGCAGCGCCTGCAGGAAACTATCGAACGTCACCACGGCGCTATCCGGCTCTTCGGCGCGCGCCAGACCGTCAATCAGCGCCGGCACGAATGCTTCAAACGCGGTGCGCGTCGCCTCGACCTTGAGGGCCCTATATCCGCCTTCCATCCATTGCCTGACGGTGTCGGCAACCATTCTCGGCTGCTTAAAGCCGAGCCTCGTGAGATGATCGAGAAGTCGCGGGTCATCGGGCCCGGCCCTGTAATCCGCGACGGGGATGTTTACCGTGCCGGCGGGGTCGCCCTCGAACAGCCGGCTGTAGTGCCCCCGAACGCAATCCAGATGCGCGAGCAGTTGGGCAGCAAAACTCGCCCGATCCTCAAACCCCAGGAAGCGAGCGAACCGCTCCATCGCCTCGGCGTCCGCGGGCAGAACGTGAGTCTGTTCGTCGGCGATCATCTGGATGCGATGCTCGACCCTCCGCAGAAACAGATACGCAGCGGTCAGCTCATCCCTGGCCTGACAGGTAATCCAGTTGCTTGAGGCAAGAATACTCAGCGCGTCAAGCGTGGGACGCACCCGCAATTCGGGATGCCGTCCGCCAGCCACCAATTGCTGCGTCTGCGCGAAGAACTCGATCTCACGGATACCACCGCGTCCGATCTTGACGTTGTGGCCCTCGACCGCGACCTCGCTTTGCCCACGAAAGGTCTGCATCTGCCGCTTCATGTCATGAACTTCGGCTAGAGCCGCGAAATCGAGATGCTTGCGCCAGACAAAAGGCGATATCTCCGCGATCAGCGCCTCGCCGGCCTGAGGGTCACCAGCGCAAGGCCGCGCCTTTATCATGGCGGCGCGCTCCCAAGTCCGTCCTTCCCGCTCGTAGTAGTCAAGCGCGGCGGCGGTCGAGACCGCGACCTGCGTTGAGGCGGGATCCGGTCGCAGGCGCAGATCGACCCGAAAAACGTAACCGTCACCGGTCCTTTGTTGCAGCAAGCGCGCAAGCCCTTGGGTAAAGCGTACGAAAAAGGGCTGCGGCTCAATCCCGCTCGCGAGCGTCGGAGCCGAAAGATCGAAAAACACGATCAAATCGATGTCGCTGGAATAATTGAGCTCGCCGGCGCCCATCTTGCCCATTGCGAGCACCACAAGGCCGCTGGCTCCTTCCGGCTGATCGATGTCAGGAGGGTTCAGGCGGCCGCGTCCCGTTTCCTGCCGCAACAGGAATCGCAACGCGCTCTGGACTGCGGCAACGGCGATATCGGTCAATCCGGCCGTGATCTGCATGACCGGCCACACTCCACCGATGTCGCAGAGCGCAATCAACAGCGCCGCCTCGGCCTTAACGTTTCGAAGCCGCCGCATCACGTCGGCTTCATCGGCGGCCTGCGCCGCTTCCCGGATTTCCGTGATCAGCCGCCCGAGATAGCCTTCGGGGTCGCCTCGGAACAGGCGAATCGTCCGGTCGGGATCGGAACGCATCAGATCAAAAAGATAGGGCGAGGACTCCGCGATGCCGAGCAGGACGGCTTTGACCTGCGGAAATGTACCGGCCAGCATCCTGATCTCGCCGGATTGCTGCGGTGTCAGATCGGACAGCCAATCCTCGAGCCGGCGTTCGGCTTCAAAAGGAGCGAACAGCTTGGGCCCGTCCGCAAGACGCGCCGCCAAGCAGGCCGGATCTGCGTCGTCCTTAACGGATGAAATCATGCATCAGTCTGTTGCACGTCCACCGCCGGTGCTGCAAGCCCTGAGGCGCTTCGCGCTGGGAGCGACAGAACCGCACGCAGACCGGGAGATGCATCCTCGAGGATGAGATCGCCGCCGTGCAGCGTGGCTACCGCGGACGCCAGACTCAGACCGAGCCCGGATCCCGCCAGGGTCCGGCTGGCCTCAAGCCGCACGAACCGTTCCACCGCGTGCTTCCGATCAGCTTCGGGAATCCCGCAGCCATGATCGGTCACGGCGAGAATAACCCGATCGCCGCGATGGCGTGCTTCGATCAGTATCGTACTGTCGGCCGCGGCCTCATTCGCATCGAGCGGCTGCGCAGCCCGGCTCGGCTGTCCGTACTTGATCGCGTTTTCGACGAGATTTGCAAGTGCCTGGCTTATCAGTTCGCGATTGCCATGCAGCGGCGCAAACTCGGTCTGAACCTGAAGTCTCAACCCGTTATCTTCGGCTAACGGCTCGTAGAGTTCGTGAATTCCCTGCGTAACCGCCGCCGCGTCGAAATCGGCCATGTTGTCGCACGCATGTCCAGATTCCGCCCGAGCGATCATCAAGAGCGCGTTGAAGGTACGGATCAAACTATCGGATTCCTCGATCGTCTGTTCCAATACCGCGCGATAATCGTTTTCATTGCCGGACTTGGCGAGCGCTTCCTCGGCGCGATTGCGTAGCCGCGTCAGCGGCGTTTTGAGATCGTGGGCGATATTATCGGACACCTCTCTCAATCCATTCATCAGCGCTTCAATGCGCTCGAGCATCGCATTGAGATTTGCCGCCAGCCGGTCGAGTTCGTCGCCGCTACGACCGACCGGAAGCCGGCCGCTCAAATCGCCAGCCATGATGCGCTTCGTGGTCCCGGTCATGGCGTCGATCCGGCGCAGCACGCGCCTCGCCACGAAGATGCCGCCGCAAAGGCCGAGGACCACGACGACAAGCAGCGACCACTGCGCGGCCGAGGCAACCACGCCGATAATGCGATGCCGCTCCTCCAGATCGCGGCCGATCAGAAGCCGGAAACGGTTTGACAGGTCCGTCACGCGCACCAGCGCGTAGTGATGGGCCTGGTCCTGCTCGTCCAGCCGACGATACGCCGTTTCGGCCCAGCCAGCCGTCTGCAACACGCCGGGCTGAAGCGACCCGACATTGCCCGCGACCGCCAGTCCTGCCGGCGTCGTCACCAGATAAAGATTGGAGCCCGGCCGCAGCGCCCGATTTTCGATGGCGCCAACCAATCCGCGTAAGCCACGGCGGTTAAACACGCCCGTGAGCAGGCCGATTTCTTCGCTCACCGTCGCCGCGATTTGATCGGTGATCAGGCGGCGGGTATTCCAGGCGAAGTATCCGAGAAGAGAGGCCGCGAACAGCGCGAACAACAGCAGATAGACTAACGTCAACCGAAACGCCGTAGTACGGAACAGCTTGCCCAACGCCGTCACGGAATCATCACTCTTGCCGTCCATCGATCATTCGGAAGTCTAACAGACACGGCGAGTGACCAATAGGCCAGTTTTATGAGGTGTTTGTAATGATCCGCCAATCTCCGTGACTTGTCCTCGCAGGACGCCTGTTCACCATATGCGGGTTTATTCTCCGTCCTCAAGCCAAGCTTGAGGACACGCTCCGCTCGAAACCGCTGCAATGGATGTCAATGATTTCAAGCGCGGGATGAGTGAACACCATTACGGATCATGTATCCAGCGCCCCGGATCGTATGCAACAAGGGTTGCTCGAAGCCCTTGTCGATCTTGGACCGCAGCCGCGAAATATGCACGTCGATAACGTTGGTCTGCGGATCGAAATGATAATCCCAGACATTCTCGAGCAACATGGTTCGAGTCACGACCTGACCCGCATGTTTCATCAGGTACTCCAGGAGACGAAATTCACGCGGCTGCAGCGTCAGTTCCTCCACACCCCGCACGACGCGATGCGACAACCGGTCGAGTTCGAGATCGCCGACGCGATAGACAGTCTCCTCAGCCCGGCCGACATGGCGGCGCGACAGCACCTCCACCCTCGCCAGCAACTCGGCAAATGAGTATGGTTTTGGCAGATAGTCGTCGCCACCAGCGCGCAAGCCCTTGACGCGATCGTCAACCTGGCCGAGCGCAGAGAGAATGAGCACTGGAGTCTGGATACCCTTGTCGCGCAGGCAGCCGATCACGGAAAGTCCGTCGCGCTTGGGCAGCATCCGGTCGATCACCAGCACATCGTAGTCTCCGCCGTCGGCAAGGGAGAGTCCCTCCTCACCGTCGCCGGCGAGTTCCGCGACATGTCCGACTTCGCGAAACGCCTTCACGAGGTAGTCTGCAGACTCGCGATCGTCCTCGATGATCAGCAGGCGCATTTGGTTACGGGAATTGTCCAAGGTTGTCTTTCCATCAGCATGGCGCGCCGGTCCCTCGCGCGCAAGAGTGCAAGACCAGGCCCACGCAAAAAGCGGGCGGTGAAGCTTGGGGCAACTCCACCGCCCTAGTCCTTCCGACGAAGGGGGGCTGTTTCGATCGGAAGGTAACTCAAGGGAACGGGCTTTTGACCCGTCCCCCGGAAAGTGCCGTCGGCGGGGGCGACTGATGCCGGCGACGCTTCCCATCTCTTGCAAGGCTCTCACATCACGTCTGATCGAACTGCGTCAGATCCGCTTGAGCCTTATGATTTCATCCGGAAACCGGTCTCCCTTTCCGCCTCATGCTTTAGCTTTTCGCAATCGGCATTGCGATGAAACGCGCCGTGCTGCCGGTGCGAACTCGCATCAGAACGCTGTTCTTGTTGTCCGCGCGTGCCGATGTGATCGCCTGACGCACATCGGCCGAGTTGGACACACTCTTTCCCGCGACCTCCAAAATCACGTCGCCTTCCTTAAATCCGCGATCGGCCGCCGGGCTTCTCGGGTCCACGTCGATGACCACAACACCTTCCGCGCCAGCGCCCGCCACTGATCCCGCCGGCGCAACCGTCAAGCCAAGCCGCGGAATATCGCTGTCGTGCAACGAGCCGCGATCCCCATGGTGATCAGCCCGAGCTTCCACAGTATTCGGCAAGGTGCCAAGGGTGAGGTTGACGACTTTGTCCTTACCCTTGCGCAATATGTTCAGCTTGATCGACGTTCCCGGCGCGAAGCTGCCGATGGTTCGCGCCAGTTCGCGCGCATCCTTGACCGGGTCACCGTTGACGGCTGTGATGACGTCGCCGGATTGGATACCTGCCTTGGCCGCCGGGCTGTTGGACTGCGGCTCCGCCACCAACGCCCCTTCCGCCTTCTTGAGACCGAGGCTATCGGCGATATCGGACGTCACCGGTTGAATCTGGACGCCGATCCATCCGCGACTCACCGAGCCCTTGTCCTTGAGCTGAGCGACGACGCTCTTCACCGTATTCGCGGGAATCGAAAACGCGATGCCGACGCTACCGCCGGACGGCGAATAGATAGCGGTGTTCACGCCGACGACATCGCCCTTCATGTTGAAAGCCGGGCCGCCGGAGTTGCCTTTGTTGACCGGGGCGTCAATCTGGAGGAAGTCATCATAGGGGCCGGTACCGATGTCACGGCCGCTGGCCGACACGATGCCGGCGGTCACCGAGCCACCAAGACCGAACGGGTTGCCGACCGCGAGAACCCAATCACCAATCCGCACCTTGTCGTCCGACAGTTTAGCAAACGCGAAATTAGAGCCGCCCTCGACCTTGATCAGGGCAATGTCTGTGCGCGGATCGGTCCCGATCACCTTGGCGGTGTAGGTCTTGCCGTCGTCGGTCGTCACTTCAACCTTGTCGGCACCGTCGACGACATGGTTGTTGGTCACCGCATACCCGTCAGCCGAGATGAAGAAGCCGGAGCCCTGCCCCGTCACAAAGCCATGGCCGCGCCGGCCGCGCATTCCCGGCGGCAGACCGTCCGGTCCGCCGAAGCGGCGAAAAAACCGTTCCATCGGCGACCCCGGCTGGAACGACCATTCCTCGCCGTCGGCTTCCGCCTTGTCCTTCATACGAATCTTGACCGAAATCACCGATGGTTTCACCCGCTCGACGATGTCGGCAAAGCCGATAGGCTGCGCGACCTTGCTCACGTCGGCGTTCACCTGCGCATAAGCAGGACTGGTAAAAAGCTCGGCCTTATCTGCGGAGGGGCTGAACCCGTACAGGGCCATGCCGACGCCCGCGAAAACAGACGCCATCAACGCGAGCTTGCGCACGGTGACCCCGGAACGAGTGGGGTTTAACTTGGAAGGCGGCAAGTCGGTCATGCGGCGATCTCCAGAGGACAGGTTTGATATAGTGCCGAACGTCAGCACTTCATGTCCCTGAAGATGGATATTTGCGCCTTACGGCGCGCTGGCCGCGGAATTAATGTTTCGTAACAATGCCAAGCGCCTCGTGCGGCGGTTTGGCGCACACCAAAAAAACTTCCGCTTCCGAGAAGTGGCTGCGTGCGTTTCGCTCGGAAGCCCGACAGAGCGCTCTGTGAGAAATCGGGAAACCGGTTCAGGATGCGATCATGTCAACCCAAAGAGGCGGAGTTGACTCACGCCCTGGTCTCCTCACCCGCAGGACGTTCCGCTGCCATCAGCTTCGCGAGCCGGGCCTCTTCTTCCTCGCTCAATCGCGGCGGCGCATCCTGGGCCGCCCTTATCGCCTTTGCCCGCCGCCTGCTGTATCCCCAAAGCGCTAGTCCGCCGCCGGCCAGAAGCAGCGGAGTCAGAAGCCAGAGCGGCAGCGTACTCCTTTCGAACGGCGGCTTCAGCAAAACGAAGTCGCCATAACGGGCCACCAGAAAATCCAGCACCTGCTGATCGCTGTCGCCGGAGGCAATGCGCTCGCGCACCAACAGACGGAGATCTCGCGCCAGCGGCGCTGAAGAATCGTCGATCGACTGGTTCTGGCACACCATACAGCGCAACCCGCGCGACAGGTCGCGGGCGCGGGCTTCCTGGGCCGGGTCGGACATGATCTCGTCAGGCTGCACCGCATGAGCGGACGATACCGCCACGAGCACCAAACAAAGCGCGGCGCCGACAACAGGCAGGAGCCTGCTCGGTGCTATAAGCCGTCTGCGCAACGATGATAATGCTTGCATGGGTTCATGCATGGCGGCCTTACTCCGCCGGCTGAAGTACGCGGCCGGCCTTCGCCGGTTTCGGCGCGCCAACCCGCAAACGGCGATCGGACAACGAGAGCACCCCACCGAAAGCCATCAGAACCGGCCCGAACCAGATCAACAGCACCATCGGCTTGTGGTAGATGCGCACCGCGATCGATCCATCGGCGGAGGCATCGCCAAGCGAAATATAGAGCTGGCTCACGCCCCGCGTCAGCAACGCCGCTTCCGTGGTTGAAGCCGCGCGCGTCGTGAAGTTACGCTTCGACGGCGTCATCACCGCGATCGGCTGCCCATTCCGGCTAACGGTGAAGCGCGCTATATCTTCGCGATAATTGGATCGCTGCTGCTGCGTCGTACCCTCGAACGTCAGACTGTAACCACCGACCTGTGCCACATCGTTCGTCTTCATCGAAGTGATGTATTCGGTGTTCCAGGTGGTCTCACAGACGATGCCGATCAAGGCGACTCCAAGGCCGGCATGGGCGAAGACCGTACCCCAGGCCGAACGGGGCAATCCTTTCGCCCGGCGAAACGACACCGGCAGCGACGCCCGAAACAGGTTGATGCGCTCGGCGAGATCGCAAAGGGCGCCGACAATCACGAACACCGCCAGTCCGATCGCCAGCGGCGCGAACGTACTGCCGCCCCGCGTCCACGCCCACAGCACGGCCACCGCGATCGCGCTGGCGACTCCGGCGGCGACCAGCCGTTGCGAAGCGCCGAGCAGATCACCCCGCTTCCATGCCAGCAGCGGCCCGAACGGCACCGCGATCAGCAGCGGGACGAACAAGGGCGCGAATGTGAGGTTGAAGAACGGCGCCCCGACCGAAATCCTGTTGCCGGTGATGACTTCGAGCGCCAGCGGATACAGCGTACCGATGAAGACCGTGGCGCAGGCCGTCGTCAGAAACAAATTGTTGAGCACGAGCGCACCCTCGCGCGAGATCGGCGCGAACAATCCACCCTGCTTCAACGCGGAGGCACGCCAGACGTACAGGGTCAGGCTGCCGCCGATGAAGGTGCAGAGGATCAGCAGGATAAAGACGCCGCGCGTCGGGTCGGTGGCGAAGGCATGGACCGACGTCAGCACGCCCGAGCGCACCAGGAAGGTGCCGAGCAGCGACAGCGAGAAGGTCAGGATCGCGAGCAGGATGGTCCATACTCTTAACGCGTTGCGTTTTTCCATCACCACTGAGGAATGCAACAGCGCCGTTCCCGCCAGCCATGGCATCAGCGAGGCGTTCTCTACCGGGTCCCAGAACCACCAGCCGCCCCAGCCAAGTTCATAATAGGCCCAGTAGGACCCCATCGCGATGCCGAGAGTGAGGAAAATCCACGCCACCAGCGTCCATGGCCGCACCCAGCGCGCCCAGGCGGCATCGATGCGGCCTTCGATCAGGGCGGCGACGGCGAAGGAGAACGCGATGGAGAACCCGACATAGCCGAGATAAAGCATCGGCGGATGCACCGCGAGCCCGATATCCTGGAGCACCGGATTGAGATCGCGGCCTTCCATCGGCGGGTTCGCGATCCGCATGAACGGATTCGATGTCAGCAGAATGAACAGGTAGAACGCGGTCGCGATCCAGCCCTGCACCGCCAGCACATGGGCGCGCAGCGTCAGCGGAAGATTATTGCCGAACGCGGCGACCAGCCCCCCGAACAGCGCGAGGATCGTCACCCATAACAGCATGGAGCCTTCGTGATTGCCCCAGACACCGGTGATCTTGTAGATCAGCGGCTTCAGCGAATGGGAATTCTGGAAAACGTTGACGACCGAGAAATCGGAAACGACGTACAGCGTCGCAAGCGCGAAAAACGAAGCACCGACAAACAGCAATTGCGCGAGCGCGGTCGAGCGCGCCACGTTCATCAACGCGCCGTCATGCAGTCTTGCACCGATAATCGGAACCACAGACTGGATCAGCGCGAGCCCGAGCGCCAGCACCAGCGCGAAATGTCCCGCCTCGGCGATCATTGCGACACCTCCTGCTTGCCCGACGCTTCAACAGCTCCGGCCCGCGCGCCATAATCGTCCTTCCAGTGTCCCTGCTTCTTCAGGGCATCCGCGACCTCCTTCGGCATGTAGGTCTCGTCATGCTTGGCTAACACGGTGTCGGCCTGGAACACACCCGAACTATCGAGCGCGCCCTCGGCGACCACACCCTGCCCTTCGCGGAACAGATCGGGCAGGATGCCCGTGTAGGCCACCGGCAGCGTCGCGCTTCCGTCAGACACCTTGAATGTGACCGCGAGATTTTCACCGCGGACCAGTGAGCCAGTCTGCACCAGCCCTCCCAGCCGGAAGCGCTGTCCCGGCTGAATATGCTTCTCCGACACCATCATCGGCGTCGAGAAAAACACGATGGAATCGCGTAGCGCATTCAGCACCAACCCGGCAGCGATGCCGAGCACCACGAGCGATCCGACGATCATCGTCAAGCGCCGCTGCTTGCGAGTCATATTTCACCTGCGCGCAAAGCAAATACCTCGATCATCCGTCTATCCCGAGCGCCTTGAACCCTTCGTTGAGCTGGCGCAAACCTGCTTCATTCTGCCCGAGCGCGCGGCGCGCGTCATCGCGCACGGCACGCGACTTCTCGGGCTGATTGAGCACCATATAGGCGCGGGCCAGCCGCAACCACCCTTCGACGTCGTTACCGTCCTGCTTCAGGCGCGCCGCTAGCCGATCGACCATCCTGTGAATCATCGCGGAGCGATCCGCTTCCTTCATGTCGCTCGCCGCGGCCACGGCTTCGTCGGTCGGACGAGGCGCGCCGTCCCCGACCTGCGCCAGCGCTTCCTGCACGGTCGCACGCCATTCCGCGTCCGCAGGCGCGTCGGCCAGCAGGGCCTTCCAAATCGTCACGGCTTCGGCGGTGCGGCCGTCCTGTTGCGCGGCCATTCCAAGGAAAAATCGAGCCTTCGCCTCCCGGGGATTCAAGGCGAGCGCCCGCTCGAATTCCTTCTTCGCTTCGGCGGTAACGATGCCGTTCGCAGCCCCGGCGATCGCGGTGCCGAGATCGGACCGGCGCTGCGCGGTTTCGCCCTCATACGTGATCACGTTGCGATAGGCGCGCGCGGCGGCGTCGAAGCGGCCGAGTTTCGCGAGCACCGGCGCCAGCACGGTCCAGCCCCGGCCGTCGGCGGGATTTTTTTCCAGGTGCGATTCGACCTGCGCCACGAGAGTGCCGAGGGATTGCGACGCATCGGCCGTTTGAATGCGCGCAGCCAGCGGAAAATCAGGCAGTTGCGGGGATCCGAGAGGAAGGTAAACCACGAGCGCCAGCAACGGTATCCCGACCAGCGCTATGACCGCCACCGCACGACGCAGCCAGAGTTTCGACTCGCGCGGCTGATGGCTTTCGGCATCAGCCGCCTCCAACAGCCGCCGTCCAATTTCGACTCGCGCGGCGGCCGCCTCCGGCTCACCGATCAGGCCCGCCGCGGCATCGCGCCCGACCTCGGCCAGTTGATCGCGGTAAACTGTGGTCTCGCTGCCACCCGAGATTCGCCGCTTGCTCGACCGACCGAGGGGCCACAGCACCGCAAAAGCCGCTCCAGCGGTCATCAGCGCGAACACAAACCACAACGTCATCTCATCAGGGTTCCGGTGGACCGGCGACGGAAACGGCCGATCCGATGGCCGGGTTACATCACGACTGGGAAAAGGACGCAATTGACAATTGCGGCACAATCGGCGGCAAACATCCACAACCTCATGATTTGACGGTGTTTATTCGGAAACGCCCCCGCCCGCTTACCCGGCCCGCGACGACTTGCGTTCGACCGTGAGTGCGTGGTCCGCCGCCCGGCTCATCATCGACGAATAGTCCTGGCCGAACAGAACCTCGCAGAAACGGATCGCCGCCTTGACCTGCTGCTGCCGGAACGCGCGGACCCGCTCATCACCGCTGCGAAGCGATTCGACCAGGGTTTCAGCACCCCGCTCGACGTAATGCTGCAAATCCGAATAGGTCCGCATTGTGACTTCGTTGATAGCCAGTTCGCTGGCGTAGGTCCGGCACACCGCGACGAAATCGATCAGCGCTGCGGTTTCCTCGACCTCGATCGCGTCGAGTTGCGCACCCGATGGAATGTCCTTGTCGGGCCGCTGGCGCAGCAGACGCCGCACCCGGCCGGAGACGCTCTCGATTTCCGATTGCAGGGCCTCGGAAGTGACCACCCTGATCGCCGCGAGCTGACGGCCCCAGTTTGAATCGGCGCGGATATCCAGTTCGGTCCGCAGCCCGCGAACGCCGTCGTGCAAGGTCTTCAAGTGTTGAGAGACATTCTCGAACCGGCCGCGCCGGATATCGGCCCGCAGGACTGCGGAAATCTGCGACAGATCGTCGAGCGCCATCTTGATCGCCACGCCATAAGGCGTCGCCGCCACTCGTATCTCGTCGTCCGAACCCGCTACCCGGATTGCCAGGCGTATGATCTGCCACGATGCGGACAATCGCTGCATCACCAGCGACAATGCAAACGGCAAGGCCAGCGGCGTTTGCAGGGAGGGAGCATTGAGCGCAGTCATCACGGTGGCAATCTGCGACTCGCCGAAGACGCGCAGAAAACTCGGCAGCCGGATATTCAGGGTGTCGAGAGCATCGCGCGCGTTCAGAACCGCTCCGATTGCGGCCAGATCTTCAACGACGCTGGGGGCGCCGATGCGGCCAAGCGCGCGCTGGCGGTCCAGGTCGGAACGATCCGTGAGAATCCGCTGGATGGCGGCTGCCGCGACCGGCTGGAACGTCCGCGCGGCCGCTTCGATTTCGGACGCCGATCCGGTTTGATTCGCCAACACTGCCTCGAACGCACGCGCGGCATCCGATGCACCCTCGCGCGCCAGCCACTGCCAGACTGGCATCAGCGAGGTGCGCCGGATCTGCCCGGGGCGCAGCGCAACGCCGTCCTCCACGAGAAACGGGTCCAGAGGACGGAACAGATGCCGGGCTGGATCTTCGCTCCGCTGCTCGCTGTCATCCGATCTGCGGACAATCCGGCGCAACTCACCGAGTACGAGGTTGGCGACCGCGGCGTCTTCGCCGCGCTCCGCCGCGCGCTGGAACTCCCGCATAAGCAACGCCTGCGATTTCGGCGGAAGCTGCGCAAGATAGTCCTTCAGCCGTTCGATCGAGGTCTGGTCCATGCTCGCACATCTTCGCGCGAACGATCGCGCGGGCGCCGGAAGGCTCTAGCGTGTCATATCAGAGGCCATCTTAAGGATGCGTTGCGCAAGGCGAGAGGACTTTCGAGACAACGGGATACCGGTTTGCGTGAAGAAAATACGTCAAACCGAATCGTATTTCCGCTGCGGATTCCATCGGAAGCGAAAGGGGGCTCGTTGGAGGGTTGAATACAGGTCAGCGAGGCTTTGATTTGATTCAAACTCGCGGCCTTACGAATCAGCCAATTGCACCCCAGCGTCCGTCAGCTTTCCGGCAAGCGGTTTTGCGCACGGTGTGAGGTTCGCCGGCGAGCGTGACGGTGTGGGAATAGCCTCGGCACGTCGCACCCTCCACCTCATATTCCGGTCCGGCGACGATATTGCCGTGGCGACCGGTCTCCGGATTGCGCCACGCAATCGGCGCGCCCGGCGCACCACGCTCAAGAGCATCGATCTGCGCCTGATAGGCCAGGCGACGGTCGTTATCATCCAGGGCGGAACCGAGTTTCGGTCCGATCAATCCACCGAGTGCCGCCGCCGTCGCCGCGGCCATGGGGGCGCCTGCCCCTTCCCTGAAGCCTGCGAATGCCGTCATGCCCGGAGCGTCGAGACCACCGGAACCCGTCACGTCGCAACCGCCGAGAGCGAGCGCCACCGCGATAACCAATAGCGTATTCGTCTTGCTCATGCCCTCCTCCGGCGCCCTCCCGCCGGGACGCTTTCGCATCCGGTTGCACAGGAGCGGGCAATTCGGGCGGGACTGCGGCATGGACCCATTAGAGTCCGCTTCAACTGCGTTGAATCAGATTCGCCGCTTATCTTTTTGTTTGAGCATAATCTTTTCCGAAAGCTGGTTTCCACTTTGCGCTGACGCGGCCCTTCGGGTCGGGTTTGCGCTGACGCGGCCCTTCGGGTCGGGATCATGCTCTAGCGAATGCAGACTCAAGCGGCCGGCAGCAATAGCTCGGCGCGCAGTCCCCCGGTCGGCGCCCTATCCAGCGTCAGCCGACCACCATAGAGGGCCGCCAGATCGGTGACGATCGACAAGCCCAATCCTGATCCGGGCTTGGTCTCGTCGAGTCGGCGCCCGCGCTTCGAGGCCTGCACCCGCTGGGTATCCGACAGACCCTGACCGTTATCGTCGACAGTAATGTGCAACATCGCGAGTTCCGCTCCGGCGGGCGGGCGGACCGAGACGTTGATGAACACCCGCGAATGCGCCCACTTACAGGCATTGTCCACGAGATTGCCGACCATCTCCTCAAGATCCTGACGCTCCCCGCAAAACTTCGCCGCCGGACTGACATCGACGTCGATAGCGACATCGCGGTCGCGATGAATCTTTCCCATGGTCCGGCGCAGCGCCTCGACGACGGGGGCGACATCGGTCACCGTTCCAACGACTGTGAGTCGCGCGGCCATACGGGCGCGCTCCAGATGGTGAGCGACCTGATTGTGCATCATCCGGGCCTGATCGAGCATTTTCACGGCGAAGGGATCGCGCTCATGGGCGCTGGCTTCGTTGATGATAACCGAAAGCGGCGTCTTGACCGCGTGCGCGAGGTTGCCGACGTGGGTGCGGGCACGCTCGACGATCTCCCGGTTGGCATCGATCAGCGCATTGGTCTCGCGGGCGAGCGGCGCGATTTCGACGGGGAATTCGCCCTCCAGCCGCTCAGCGCGGCCGGATCGGATGTCGGCGATCGCATCTGAGATGCGTTTCAGCGGAGCAAGACCAAACCGCACCTGAAAGATCGTGGTGAGCAGCAATCCGATCGTGAGCGCGGCAAACGTGCCGCCGAGGTAATAATCGAAAGTCCGCGTTTCATTGAAAATTTCGGTGGCGTCTCCGGCCACGGCGACACGAAACTTGCCGTCGGCGCCGAGATCGACCGGCCGTTCCACCATGCGCAGGGTCTGCCCTTCCGGCCCGTCGACATATCCGACGCGGATTCCGGACGAGGAAAGCGCAATGCCCTGATCCTCCAGCTTCGGCAGCTTCTTGTCCCATAGCGAGCGTGACGCGCGGATTTGTTTCTTGTCCGGATCGGCGCGGTCAGCTTCCCAGTACCAGCCGGATAACGGCAAATCGAACAGCGGCTCACCGAGCGACTGGAACTGGCGGTCGGCAGGCTCGTCAGGCGTCGCCACTTCGGCAATCAGGGTGCGAAGATAGAGGTTGAGGCGACGGTCGAAGGCGCGCTCGGATGCCGAGCGATAGACCGACGACAGCACCACGCCGGTGATCAGCAAAACAACCACAACCCACGCTGTCGCGGACAGGAACAGCCGCGTCGCCAGCGAATTGGAACGGAGGCCCGGAAATTTCCTACCGCGCATTTGCCGGCGGCGTCAGCAGATAGCCGAGCCCGCGCACCGTCTGGATGATATCGACGTCCAGCTTTTTGCGGATGCGGCCGACAAAAACTTCGATGGTGTTGGAGTCGCGATCGAAATCCTGATCGTAAAGATGTTCGACCAGTTCCGTGCGCGACACCACCCGACCGGTATGGTGCATAAGATAGGCCAGCAGGCGGTATTCGTGCGACGTCATCTTGATCGGATTGCCGCCGACGCTGACGCGGCCGGTGCGGGTATCCAGCGTCACCGGCCCGCAGGTCAGTTCGGACTGGGCATGCCCTGTGCTCCGCCGCAGCAGTGCGCGCATCCGCGCCAGGATTTCCTCGAGATGGAACGGTTTGGTGACATAATCGTCGGCGCCGGCGTCGAATCCCTGAACTTTGTCGCTCCAGCGGTCTCGCGCGGTAAGAATCAGGACGGGCATGGTGCGGCCCCCGCGGCGCCAAGCCTCGAGCACGGAAATGCCGTCCATTTTCGGCAGGCCGATGTCCAGCACCACCGCGTCATAAGGTTCGCTGTCGCCGAGGAAATGTCCCTCCTCGCCGTCAAACGCGCGATCGACCACGTAGCCGGCGTCGGTCAACGCGGTCGCGAGCTGACGATTGAGATCCGGATCATCCTCGACGACGAGAAGGCGCAAAGCGGGCTCCTGATTCCTTCTGTCAAGATGAACCGCCACCGCGTGAATGGCAAATGAACGGCAAAACCCGCTTAAGGTCTTCTTTCCGCCGGAGCGGGCATGCCTGTGCCCCCGCTGCTCAACCATGTCATGTTGTGGTCGAACCATCATCAGGCGGCAGCGGCCTCAGGAACTCGTCGACCTCGGCGTTGATCCGGGCCAGCACCGCATCGATCTCGTCGGCGGTTGCATTGCTGCCGCCGATCAGGCCGGCGATGGCCTGAACATAGGGCATCGAAGATGCCACGCCCTGCTCGATCGCGGGGGCGACCTTGATGATGGCGTTGACGATGGCTTCAGCGGCCGCGAGAGCGGCTGCCACTTCTGCTACGGTGACCATGCGCTATGCTCCTGATACGAGAATCTGCTGGACGACCATCAGCGCCGACTGCGCCGCCGCGAGCGCATTGGTGATGTCGACGGACGGATAGGCCCTCTGCAACGCGACCAGATTGTTGACGGCGAGGCGCGCCTTGCGCATCGCCGATTGCAACCTTTCGACCACCGAACGCTTGGCGCAGATGTTGGCTACCCCCGGCTCGGTTCCGGTCCGGCAAAGCGGCAGCGCCTTGTAGGCATTGGCGGCATTCACCGCGACGCCAAAGGCGTTTTCGATGCCGTACACCGTGTTGAGCGAAACGGTCGTATTCAGATTCAGCGACGGCAACGCGACGGTCTGGCAACCTGCCAACGCCAAACCGGAAACGACCGCTATCGCGGCGATGAGCTTTCGCATGAGAACTCCTGTTGTCTGGATTACTTGACCGCGCCGGTCGCGGCGCTGACGGTCGGCACGTCGGGCCGCGCGGCGGTGGCCGAGCGGACCGCCCTGGTGTCGGCCTTGACGTAAAGTCCCCATGCCACCGTAAAGAGCGTGCCGATCGCGCCGATGATGCTGGTCACCTGATCCGCGGTGACCCATCCCTTGCCGGTCGCGAAGCTTCCGGCCGCGATCAGCAGGTAGCGCACGATCTGCCACACCGAATCCGATGTCATATCTTGTCTCCGATTGATGTCTTGAGAATTGCGCGAGGCCGTCGCGCGGCGGGCGTTCTATTCGCTTGCAACACGCGCATGCGAAGTAATCAGATTGGCGTCGATGCGCTTGAACTCGATCTCGCGCTCGCTCGCCATCCTGGCCAGCTCGCAGTCTCGCTTGGCGTCAGTCTGCCGCTTGTTGGCTTCGTCCTCATTCCGGAGCCGGATCTTCGCGAGTTCAAATTCCTGATTGAGGACGGGACGGCTGCGCCGCGTGACCGCGAGCGACGTCGCAACGATGGAGAGGCAGATGAAGGCAACGCAAAGCACGGCGGCGGAATCGAAATCCACCGGTCCGACGATTTGAGAGAGCATGAAAGATGTTTCCTTTAATGAACTCCGAGGCCGCGCCTCCATCTCGCAAGCCATGCCTTGCGGTCCCGCAGCCCGATGAGACCGCCATTCAGCCGCTTTGTGACACCCCGCACGTCGTCCCTTCGCGCGAACGGAAGGCATCCGCAGTTGACGAAATCCGCGACGCCGCATTTCAGAAAATGCACCGGATCGTTCACCAGATCGGGGTGCGTCACGACATCGAGACCGGTCGCCGCAGCGAGCCGCCGATAGCCGTCCCTTCCCGTTGTTTGAACGGCTCCGCGGCCGCGGAAATTCCAGCCGTCGTCGGAGCCTGCGCGATTTCCCATGCGGCCGTTGTAGACCTTGTTGGCAAGCGCGCGCGGATTATGGGCATAAGGCGCGGCGCTGGACACATTCGGAAACCGCGACGGCCACACCTGGGTCATCCGGACCGCCGAATAGTTCAGGTTCTCGATCACAGTCGTCCCGGCCCCGCATTCATGGCTGATCTGGGCCATGACACGCGCGATCAGCGGCCGCGTGACGATCTCATACTCGTCAAATACGGCCGGCGCTGTTGCTGTGATGCTCTCGACCAGCCCGGCGATTTTGCTGTTGCCGCGCGGCCAGAGCTTGCGAAGCGCGGCTCCGAATTCGGGCATGGCGGGAGCGTTCGCGGCCAAGGCTGCGTTCGGCATTGAACAGGATCCTTATGGCTTACGGAGGAGTCTTTCGCGGAATCGGGTGCGCTTGATTTGGCGGGCCAACCGTCCGCCCTCGAGCCTTCCCGCTTCTGATAGAATCAGAAGCGGGCTCTCAGATTTTGTTTTGTCGCGTTTTCTTCACGCGAACCGGTGTCCACTTCGCTTGAAAACGCTCTAATACCAGATCGTCGCGCTCAGACCTGAACGGGTCGGGCCGCTGGCGCTGGTGAACAAGGCGTTGGTCCCGCCGTACTCGATCGCCTGCAAGTAATGGAAACCGAGACCCGGATACCCGGAATAATTCGCCATGCACGAAATCTGGTTGTTGATTCCGGCCGCGAAATACGTCGTGAAGCTCGTCGCATTCGCTGCGATCGTATTTGTCGCGTCCAGTGCGATACTGACGCCGACCTGAACGGCGCTCGAAGTGGAAAAAGCAAGGCTTGCATAGCTCGCCTGGACTCCATCCTCCACCAGGCCGCATATGAAGGCGATCCGGTTGCCGGCACTGTTGTTCGCCGCGCGCCACGCCGCACTCGTATAGGCCCAGCCCGCAGTCGAATCCTGCACGAAAAGCTGCGCCGGCCGCCGGTTGTACATATTCCACAGACCGACGACCGCCGCGCCGCCACCGGATGCTGACGCCCCCAGGAGGAAATCAAGTTGGGACGAACCATTGCTCCGGGTGGTGCCGACATACGTTCCGCGCGAGGCGGCGGGGCCGTTGGTGATCGCGACTGCATTGAGCAGGACGCCATCGACCATGGTCAATGCTGTCCCGGCGCTACGCGTCGTATCGTCGGTCCAGTCCGGACCATGACTGAGCCGCAGCGTGCCGCCGTCGTCCCAGACGAACCAATCGTTGACCTTGCCGGCGCCGATGGCAGCCGGATTATAGGTCGTGTCCGTCGTCGCGACGGACAGTTCGGCAAATGCCGTCGGCACCATCTCAGCGCCGTTATAGACCGGAATCCGGTTGCCGGTGTAAGGCGCGTAATAAAGCGTGGTCTTCGCGCTTTGCGTCGTCGTCATCACCGGCACGCCGCTCGCAAGCGTCAGACGACCTTGCGGTGGGGAGAGGAAGCCGCCCCCGGAAGCCCCTGCCCCGGCCATCCCGCCCGCGATCGCCTGCCAGCGCGCGGCGGTGCCGTCGTAACGCAGGATCGCAGCCTGCTTCGCGGAAATCGTAAGGTCGTTGTCGAGAGAAAAACGATTCGACGCCGACGACGACGTGCTTTCGTTCAGCAGCGTGACCGGCTGGCTGCCCACGTTGATGACGATGAGACAGCGCCCTTCAGCCCCGCCTGCCAGGCCCGAAATGCCGCGCGGGGCGTCCGAGCTGATTTGCAGCACCGACGCGGCCGCCAGTCCCGCCGGAGCATAATCATCCTGATCGGCCGTGATCTGCGCGGGAGACACAACGCCGGTCAGCGCCAGCCCGCGCGCCAGCGTCACGTTGCCGGTGTCCTGATCGATATCGAGGGCCTCGATCCAGCCTGAGCCGTCCGCCGACACCTTGAG
The DNA here is from genome assembly GCF_000152905.1 of Nitrobacter sp. Nb-311A. Taxonomy (GTDB): domain Bacteria; phylum Pseudomonadota; class Alphaproteobacteria; order Rhizobiales; family Xanthobacteraceae; genus Nitrobacter. The sequence continues at coordinate 22,702 of NZ_AAMY01000009.1, read as the reverse complement.
CTTGAAGGTGTCCGCGCCGACCAGCCCGAATTCAGCCCGCCCCGAAAAGCCGTTCGAGAAAAATACTGACGCCGTGTTGGCCGAACCCTCCTTCGAGACCTGAAGTCGCATGTCGCCGGTGCCGCCGTCGACGGCGTCGATGGCGGCGAACAGCGCGGCGTTGGATTTGACGCTGAGGAGGTTGGGGACTGCTGGCGGCGGTATTGACGCCGAGATGCGCCACGTTATCGAGCGATGCCGTACCGCCCGCGCCCTGCCAGGCGGAACCGTCGAACACGAACAGGCTCTCATCCGCCGCCGACCAGATACACCATCCCGCTTTCGGCGTGAGGAACGCCCAGGCGCCGTCCTGCCAGGTCGCGATCGCATCATCCTTCCCGGCCCAGTCGCCGGTCGCCCCGCTTGCGACGACGTACCGCTCACCGTCCGCCGGGCTCGACGGCGGCGCGGTGAGCGTCAGATCGAGAACGCCGATCTGAACCGCCGCGTCGAGTATGCGCAGCGCCTCGTTATGGGTGACGTGCTTCTGGGCCTGGCTGCCGTCGATATACGGCAACCCGAGATTCGGTGTGTCTGTCATGGCGTCTCAGAGGGTGAGAGTGAGTTCAGTGGAATGACCGGCGCCGACGGTCGCGGAGACTTGCGCGACGCGAAGATGCAGACTTGCCTGAGGCGCGCCGAAATCCGCCAGCTCGTCCGCATCGGGATAAAACGCTTCCGAAACGCTGCATGCGATGCTGCGCACGATCGCGCCGCCTGAGAGAATGTCGAGCGTATAGGCTTCGACATCCTCGCTCAGCGGCACTTCGATACCCCAGCCATCGCCGTCGATGCGGGTCCGGCGAATCCACGAGATGCGAACACCGCCGCTCTCGCGGGCCGCCTTCACATGAACCGGCGACAGCGGCAGCAGGGCCGTCGCGCGCGGCGTCACCGTCAGCGCGACGGCTGTGGGATCGTCATGGCTGCGTCCGGCGGCGGCAAGGCGCACCAGCATCGGACGATCCAGCGCGTTCAACCCTTTCGCCAGCGGCGCAAGACGCGTGTCGAGCAGGACGAAGGGTGCGCCCGGCGGCAACACCTCAGCGATGGCGTAATCGCTGCCGGCCTGCCCGCGCAACAGGCGTGACAGTTCATAGGTGCCGGCGTCCACCAGCTCCGCATTGGCAAACTGCAAAACCTCCCAATCACCGTTCGGGTTCTGCACGGCCGCCGCGTTGGCGCCGGCGAGCACGCGGGCATCAGACACCGAGGTGAGCGCACCGCCGTAGAGGCGCACGCGCAAAACGTTGCCGTGATCCCATCGCCCCGAGGCTCCCGCCGGTAGCGGATCGAGCGTTTCGCCCAAGGTCGAGGGTGCCGGAATGATCGCGGCCGGCTGAAAACCCGCGCCGTCAGGCGAGGTCCAGACCGTCACCGACGTCGGCCAAGGGTGGGCGAAGACGGCGAGCCGCGTCAGGACCGGCGGCTCCAATGGCTCGATCATCGGCAGATCAAGCACGGCAACCTGAACCGGTCCGAGCGCCGCTGGAATCGCAGGCCGCGTCGGCCGTGGAATCGACAGCGGCACGGAGAAAACTTCGGGATCGATGCTGCGGGCGGTAACCTGCCGCGCTTCGGCATCGAGCAGCGCGCCGATTTCGAACAATCGCCGCCGACCGTTGACCGTCACCGCGATCACATCGCCCGGCGTCAGCGACAGGCATTGCGGGCCGAGCGAGAACCCGGCGCTTTCGCGGCCGGCCCACAAATCCTGAAGCCAGATCTCGGTCCGGCGCGCCATCGCCGCGTCATCACTGACAACGGCAAGATCGGAATGAACGCTCCTGTTCGAGCCGCCGGCCAGCCGGCGCGAGGTCACAGCAGAGCGTCTGTAATCAACCGTCCCATCGGTAAAGCCGAAGCGCGCTTCGCGCGGCAGTTCGGTTTCCTGCGCGCGCGTGAGCCGCGCCAGCCCGCCATCGTCCGCCAGCACCAGATCGTCTTCAGAAAATTCCGCAACAGGGACTCCGCCCCGCGACACGAAACGCAGCGTTCCGTCCGTAGCGGACGCATCGAAGGCGTAAGCCCCGGCGAGCGGTTCGATCATGGCGCGCGGCGACATCGGTCGGTCGACCACGTAGCCATCGCAAGCTTCACGCAGCGCCGAGGTGTCGGCGTCGGTGACGCCGCAATCGGCAAGCAGCGCCTGCACCAGCGCGTCCATCGGCGCTGCGCCGAGACGGCCGGTGAGCCAGTGCCCGGTCTGCCAGTTCGGCCCGTCGCTCCAGACCTCGGTCGCGGCGGGAAACGCCGGATAGGGTCGCGCATCCCAGGTCCAAAGGTAGATCGCGGACGGCTCGATCATCCGCCGTCCGTAGATCAACGAGACGGGATTGTCGGCATCCGCCGCGCCGAACGACGGATCCAGCTTGCCGAGAAAGGCTTGCAGATAGCGGCGCTGGATCAGATCGTCGCGGCTGCCGTTGGAGAAATACGGCAGATGGTTTTCCGACGATTTGGGATCGGGAAACACGTTCGGCTGGTTGGCGCCCTTGTCCACCGCCGGGCAGCCGACCTCCGTCAGCCAGACCGGCTTGCCTTGCGGCGCCCACGCGGTCGGGCTTGAGAGTTCGGCCCCGCCGACCCGCTCATGATGCGCCGACGACCACCACGATTTGATATCCTTGACGCGGAACGTCCAGGGCTTGCCAAGTCCGTCGGTAATCGGCGTACGGCTCTGCGCGGCGCGCGCGGCGCCATCGGTGTAATACCAATCGAACCCCTCGCCGCCATAGATATTGCCCGCGAGGTAGCCGAGATCATAGGTGGAAGCCGCGATGTGAGAGTCGAGGTGCCCAGCCTCGTCGCGCCAGTCCGCGAGCGGCGCATAATAGTCGATTCCTACGGCGTCGATCGCACTGCACGCCCACAGCGGATCGAGCGGAAAGCGAACCTCGGACGCGCCGGCGTCGACGACATCGGCGCCATATTCGGTCCAGTCCGCGGCATAGGTCACGACCGTCGACGAGCCGACGATGGATTTCACCTCCGCCGCAAGCGTCACCAGCGCATCGACGGCAGGATAGACGCCCGCCCCCGAGCGCACGCGCGTCAGCGAGCGTAACTCCGAGCCGATCAGAAACGCATCGACGCCTCCGGCCGACACGACGAGACTCGCATAATGCAGGATCATGGCGCGGTAGTTCCAGCTTCCACCGGTGAAGAAGCCGGCGACCTGCGTTGCCGCCGTGGCGGTGCCTTGCGGCGAGCCCGGCTGGCCCGGCGCGGGATCGCAGGTGATGCGGCCGCGCCAGGGATAGGGCGGCTGCGACGCGGCTCCGCTCCACGGATCGCTCAAGCTGTTGCCGGCCGGAATATCCATCATGATGAAGGGATAGAACGTGACCTTGAGGCCGCGCGCCTTCAGCTCCGCGATCAGATGTCTCACGCTGGCGTCGGACGGCGTGCCGCCGAATGCCGGACGGCCGTCGACCTGCGACACGACGTAAGCGCTTCCCCGCGTCACCCCCGCCACTGACCAATCGCTGCCGCGCGTGGTCTTGCTCGCGTTGTCGACGCCGGGACGCACGACGCAGCTTCCGGCGCGAAGGTCCGATCCGAACCACGCCACCACCACGGCCACGCTTTCGAGATTGGGGCACATGCCCTGCAGATCGTCGAGCGCCGCGATCACATCGGAGTCGGCATTCGCCACATGCCGGTTTTCCGGCGCCGACTGACCCGGACCGAGCGATCGCACGATGGCGGACGGCTCATAGCCGAATTCGGTAGTGCCGGGGATCAGCGTCACCGCGCGCACCATTTGTTCGAGCTGGCCTATGGGGCGGATGATCTCGAATGAAAGCTGCGGAATCCGGTTGCCGAATTTTGCCAGCGGCATCCGCTCGAACACGACATAAGCGAGCCCGCGATAGGCTGGCGCGTTTCCCGCCCCTTCTTTAGCAACAATCAGATCGTCGGGAGCCTGATCCTCGGTGCCGCGATGGACCCGGAAGGTCAGGCCGGAAATATCCAGCGGACTGCCGTCGGCCCAGATTCGCCCGACACGGCCAATCACGCCTTCGCAAAGACCGATCGCGAAGTTGGCGAAATAGCTGTAGGTGATTGTCGTCGTGCTCGGTCCGCTGAACAGGCCGCCGCCCTTGCCGCCGGATGACGAGGTTTCGCTGTTGACGACCTCTTCAAGCCGGGTCGCCCAGATCACCTGGCCCGACAGCCGCGCACGACCGTAGACACGCGGAATCGGCGCGCCCTCGGTCGAGGCCATCACATCGAGATCGGCGAGGCGCGGACCGACGACGGTCTGATTGCCCGGCCCGAACAGTTTGCGATCGACGACGTTACCGATCAGCGCGCCGGCGAGACGCCCGGCGATCGCACCCGCCGGCCCGAACAACGCGCCGGCTGCGCCGCCTGCAACGGAAAGAACCAGCGCTGCCATCAGACCGAGACTCCGGGAAAACGAAATGCATAAGCCAGCCGCCGCCGCCACCATGGCGCGAGGATGATCTCGCAGACGGCCGCGCCGTCATGCGCATGGACCATGGTGCGCTCGCTCGACGCGATCGCGACATGCTTGGCGATGAACCCGTCACGCCACGGGAACAGCAGAACATCGCCGGCCCCGAAACCCTCGCGCGCGACAGGAACGAGATGACGCAGCGCCGCCGCGGCCAGTGTCTCGTCGCCTTTTGCTTCGGCCCAGTCCGGCGCGTAGGGCGGCGGCGCTTCCGGCTCATCGCCGATGCAATTGCGCCAGACGCCGCGCACCAGGCCGAGGCAGTCGCAGCCGACGCCCTTCAGCGAGGCCTGATGCCGATAGGGCGTGCCGATCCAGGCGCGGGCTTCCGCGACGATGGCCGCGCGGGTTATACGGGGGAAGGTCACGGGCGGCTCCTTCACAGCGCCTTGCTGCCGTTGCCATTGTCGGGCGAACCGGGCAGCGGATAGCTGACGACGAAATCGTTGCCGGGAATCTGGGGAAAGCCCCGGAAATTGTCGGCGTTGGCGAAGCGGTCGCGGCAGGTCGCGAAACTCTTGTCGCAACCGGCGGTAATCACGAAGCTGTCGCCGATGGCTATCGGCTCCGCCATCGCCTGCCACAGTGACAATCGCACCTCGCTTGCGACGACGCGGTGCTGTTTGACTTCGATCGCAAGGCCGGCATTGGCCCCGCCGGTCCAGTTCAATCGTCCCGCCGTGAACCAGCCGGCCGCAAGGCCGGAAAGACCAGAGACGGCAATGATCGACGTTCCTTCGATAGCCGTGACCATCCCGCTGCGGCGAAACGCCGAGCTGGTCAGATCGACACGGCATTTCCCGTCGCCGAGATCGACACCGCACCGCGCCGTAAACAGGCGTCCGCTATCCTGCGCCAGCGCGTCCGCGAGTCCGCGCAGTTCCGCGGTGAACGCAGCCCCCTCGCGCCGGACCTCTCCGATCGTGCCGCGCGCGATCAGGATCCTCAGCGAGACGTCGCTCCAATCGACCAGCCAGGTCGCGACTTCGGCGGCATCGTAGCGGCCGGCGGCAAGATCGGCCTCGCTCAGTGAATCGTCCGAGAACGCGCCCGATATCTCGGCGCCGTCGACAGCGAGATCGAACCGGCTGGTCGCCTCCGAAGCGGTGAAGCCGGTGGCGGCGCGGCAGACGACGCTGCCGATCGTCAGATCGCGGTCGTGATCGGTAAAGCCGAGCACGACGCCGTCGCGGCGAGTCACGATCCAGCAGCGCGCCAGCGTGGTCGCGCCGGAGTCGAGTTTGGCCTGAAGCGCGGAGGGAACAGAACGCATGTGATTTCCTTCACCCTCCCCTTGAGGGGGAGGGTCGATCGGAGCGTAGCGAGGATCGGGGTGGGGTGGAGTGAGGTGTGAGAACTATCGATCACCCACTCCGCCGCCCATTGCCTTCGCGGCGACCCTCCCCCTCAAGGGGAGGGTGACGGGTCACAACCTGATTTCGACCAGCGGAATCTTCGGAATAGCGCCGGCGGCGAAGGTCGCGAGATCGACTTCGAGATAGTCGGTATCGAAGCGCACCGGCACGTCGAACTTGAATCCGGCGGTGACCGCCGCTCCCGGCGGCGGCGTGTGCTCGGGGAGAAACGTCACGACGCCGGTGGCGGCGTCGCAGGTGAAGGCCGACCCAGCCGCAACCTCGCCATCGGCGACCGCGACCCGCACGCTGCCGTTCACGGGCTTTCCGATCGCGCGTGCGTAAGGCGCGAACGCGCCGCCATATGTCTTGATCAACTGAAACGTCGATATCGTTCCGTCGCCGATCCCGATAACCTGATCGAGCGGCGAGATAACGCTGCCGGTCGCCGCGGAACAGCAATCCAGCCGGTCTCGCCAGCGAAAGCCGTAGAGCCCTGCCGCGCCGCTCCTCGAAGAAAGCGACGACGGCCTGCAACGCCTCCAGCGTCCTGACGCCGTAGCCGGCATCAAAGCGCCGCCGCGACTGCGCCCAGCGCGCATTGCGCGCCTCGCGGCCCGAGCCGAAACTCACGATGTCGGTGCGCCGCTCCGGCCCGCCCGCGCTCTTCAGCGCGACATCGAGCGGAAATAGCACTTCATGGAAGCTGGTCATGCGTCACAGGCTCCGCTGTCCCCGCGCCACCGCACGCGCGATCTGGCCCGCGACGTAACTCTCGGAGCGGCGGAAGCCGTCGAGGTCGGGCGTCGCGATCTGCACCGTGATCGTGTTGCCGCCGCCCTTGCCGGACACGCCGAGCCGGCCGTCAGGTCCGCGCGTGAGCGGCATGATCGCTTCCGGTCCCGCCTCGCCGGCGAGGCCGACGCCGCCGTCCATCAGCGGAAAATAGCTCGGCGCGCCGATCACGCCGCCGGCCGCGAACGGCTTGATGGCGCCGAGAGCATGGGCCTGCACGCCGCCGAACGAGCCGATGCTTCCGGCGAGGCCAGAGAACAGACTGGAGATGCCGCTGGTCAGGCTCGCCGTCAGCGGCTTGAACGCCGCCGTCACGGCGAGACTGGAGACCCGCAGCGCCAGCGTCTTCAGCACGTCGTCGAACTGCCTGCCGCCGGTGATCGACGACGAAAAAGCCTGCGTCATTGCCCGCGCGAAGCCGCCTGCGCTGATCGTGAGCGCCTGTGTCCTGCTTGTGAGATCGTCGAGCGTGCGAGATGTCTCATGGAGACTCGTATCGTCAGTCATCGCGTCCTCCCTTGCCCGGCGCGTCGGGAAACCGCGCCAGCAGATCGTCGAGTTCGGCACGAACCAGCGGCGCGGTCGCAGGCCCCCGGATCGCCCGGATTGCCTGCGCCAGTTCGCGCGGCGTCATCCGCCAGAAAACATCCGGCGCAAGACGCAACACGCCGAAGCCGAATCCCATCGCCGCCGCCCACGGAAACGGCTTCACCGCGCAGCGCCGTCATCGAAGGTCGCGCTGATCAGATCGGCGGCGATCCTGACGAAGCCGGCGGCGCCGCCCTCGACCGTCATCACGGCCACATCGTCATCGCTGACGGCCTCTCCCGCGCCGCGCAGGCCCGCGCCGATGATGCGGATCAGGTCGCGCGACGACACCCGGCCCGAACCGAACCGCTCCGCGAGCGCCATCAGGTCGCCGGCGCCGAACGCGGATTCAAGCTCCGCCAGCGCGCCCAGCGTCAACACCAGCGTGCGCTGCCGTCCGCCAAGCTCTGCGCCGATCTCACCACGATATTTGTTGGGCATTTGAATCCTTTCGTCTCACAGCGCCGTAAACGTCAGCGCGCCTGCGGATTCGAGCGCGAGATCGAACGTCACCTCGCCATTGTGCTCGCCCGCGAATTCGAGGCTTGCGATCTGAAACGGACCCTCGATGGCGCCGAAATCCGGCACCACCACCTGACAATCATTGATCGCGCCGTCGAAGAACGCCTGACGCACCAGCGCGTCCGACGCGGCGTCCTTGAACAGGCCGCGGCCCGACAGCGACGCTCGCCTGACCCCTGCGCCCGCGAGCAGTTCGCGCCAGCGGTCGGTCGATTCCGCATTCGTGATATCGACAATCTCCGCGTTGAACGCGATCCTGCGGCTGCGTAGCCCCGCCACCGTGACGAAGCTCGATCCGTCGCTCATTTTCAGAAGCAGGTCCTTGCCCTTTTGTGCGCCCATGACGGCTCCTTAACTGCAATCAGGTTGTGGGTTCGGTCACGGCGCGGGATCGGGATACCCGCGATAATTCAGTAACTTCATTTCTGGTGCGGGTGCCGATCGACACATTGGCGCATCTGCTGAATTTTCGGCGGCGCCCGCACCGAGCTGAAAGCGTATTCGACCATCAGGCAGCGTAGCCGTGACCGACTCGGCCTACAGCTGGGACGCCCTGGCGCAGAGTATCAGCGCCGACGCGCTGCACTTCGCGCGCGATCCCGATAGCCCACCGCTCGATGACGGCGAAAGCGACCTGCCCGACGCGGGCAAGCGCGAGGGTAACGAAGCGCGGCGATTCCGCCAGCTGACCAAAGAGGTGATTGCCAAAGGCCTCGATGCCGTCGGCAAGCCAGAGCTGGCGCTGCGCATGCGCAACTGCTGCACCAAAATCTATAAGCACATCCATGAGAACGGCGTGCGCTTTACCGCGCACGAATGCGGCGTGCCAGTCTGTCCTGACCGCGAGCGGCGTGATGCCCGGCGCCATGCCGCAAGCGTCGAGCGGCGCATTATGAAGCTGATGGCGAAGCATCCTGGCTCGCAGGCCCTGATGCTGACCCTGACATTCGGCCGCGCTGTCCCTGCCCATGAGCTGAAAACGGCGGTCGGCGACCTGATACGGGATTTTCCGAAGCTGATGCTGACTGCGGCGGTCAAGCGCGCGGTGCTCGCCTGGGTGCGCAAGGTCGAGCTGGCCCGTAATCCCGTCAGCTGGCTCTGGATCGCGCATATCCATGCGCTGCTGATTGTCCCGGCCGAGTATTTCTGGCGCGAGCGCAAGTTCTACATTGACCAGAAGAAGTGGGCGGAGCTTTGGCGAAAGCGGCGGCGCCTCGATTATCAGCCGGTCGTCGACGTGCGCGTGCTGCGTGGCGTCAAAGCGCCAATGGACGCTGAAGGCCGCAAGAGCCTGCGCGAGGCCGTGAAATACGACACCAAGCCGTCCAGCCTGGTGATACCGCGCGGCGGCCGCCCCGTCATGGTCGGCGCCGGGCATAAGGAGCCGTATGACATCGGCGACGGCCGGGGTTTGCAGCCGCATTACCATGTGCCGCTGCGCGCCGTCCTCGATGCCACGAAGAACCGCCGCATATTGTCGATGTCGCAGAACCTCGGCGCCGATGACGACGACGTGCCCGAACTGGAGTTCGGCGAGTATCCCGAAGACGTCGAGCCGGAGGACGCGCGCGGGCCGCGCGACCTCGGCCGGTTCATCTGCACGGAAGTCTACGTTTGGCGGGTTCGCGGCCTTGACGCGGATTACTTCCTGGTCGGCCGCTCGTTCGACGAACCGCAGGGGAGGCTCGCCATGCCGCCATAAGCATCAACCGAGGATTCCGCCGTTTAGAAAAACTGAAAAGGAAAGGTTTTGAACATGAGTGAAGATGGACAGCTGATTGCGCGCGGCAAGGTGCTCGCGCTGAAGCCTTCGACGTTTGAAGGCAAAACATCAGTGGCGGTGCAGATGTTGAAGCGCACCGCCAAGGGCTCGATGGACATCATCAATATCAAGATGCCGGACGGCACCGCGCTTGATGAGTGCGTAAAGGCATACCCGGAAGGCAGCGACATCGAGTTCGCGGTCGATTTCGTCGCGGTCGAGCGCAACGTGTATTTCCGATTCCTCCGCGATCTTCGCGCCGATCAGCGCGGCGCCGGGCGCGCAGCAACGCGGCAGGCCACCGCCAGCCCATGACATTGCAACCGCTACCGGCCGGGCAATCATGCCCGGTCGCCCCCTGTAACCCGGAGTAACTCAGAATGAGTGACAGTTATCAGGCGAAGGTCGCGCGCGGCGAAATCAGCCGCGCACAATTCCTGCGCGACATGCATCGCGGCAATGCGCACAACGAGCATCCCATCGGTCATCGGCTCAAGGATAGCGGGCTTTTCGACCATGAGTGCGTGGTGGCGTATTACAAGGCGCTGGGCGAGCCGCCGCCGATTCCGCAGGTAAAGGTGGGGAGCCTGGTGCGGCGTACCGTCTTCCAGCTTGAGGAGAGAGGTGAAATCCACCAGCCCCGGCCGACGAACTACGCCGGCCGCGAGCCCTGGCTGTACCGGCTGCTGCATCGCGGCCTGGTCGAAACCTCGGAGCAGTACGTCGAGTACGAATCCGGCGCGCGCGTGAAGCTCTCCGACGCGGAGCTTGACCGGCTGCGGCCGCAGCCCATCGGCACGGCGCCGCATTACGACAGCGACATCAAGCTGACGCCGAAGCTGCTCGAACTGTTCAGGGCGTGGAAGCGCTGAACGACAACGGGGCCACGCGGGGAGCGTGGCCCTTTGCCGCGGGGGAGAGAGAGCAATGTTCGGACTGTTTCGGAAGCCACGGCCTGTGCCGACCTGGACAGGCAAGCGCACAAACGAGATCGCTTCGTGCGCGCGCTGGCAGGAGTGCAACGTGCCCGACGAACTGCGCGGCCTGCCTGATGCGTTCCGGCGCACAATCCGTTATCCGTTCCTCGGCTCGTATTTTGGTCATGAGCGGATGACGTTCTGCTATGTGCTGCCGCAGGGGGTCGCGCGTGGCTATGTCTACCGCGTGAGCGGCGGCGACGATATCCTCAATCAGCAGATGCTCGAATACATCCTGTACGAGGTGATGGAGTACGCCGAGGCCGCGTATGCGGGAATCGTGAAGCCGATGCAGGAAAAGGTGCGCGCGATCGAGAAGGCAAAACAGGATGCCGCCCGCGCGGTGGAGGTCTTTGCGGCAAGGTTCAAGCAGGCGGTCGAGGCCGACGCCAAGGGTGTGGTCGCCGCACTACAGGCCGGAAAGCAGGCGCAGCTGCGCGACTGGCTCAATGAGATGAAGCCGCCGGAGGCTTTGTATGACCAGCTGCGGCGGGTGGTGCTGGCGACGGCGCGTGATGTAGAAAATCAGCGCGAGGCCGAGGAACGGAAACGGCAGGAGGCCGTGCGCGAAGCGGAGCGCAGGATCGCGGAGGAACGCGAGGCCGCGCGCAAGCGCCTGCTTTCGGGCCCGATACCTTTCGCCGGCGTCGTCGCCGGCAATGTCGTGTTCGGCACCGAGGTGGAAACCGGCGACACCTTCATGGTCGATGTGCGCAAGTTGCAGCACACGATTTGCGTCGGCGTGTCGGGCAGCGGCAAGAGCGTATTGCTGCATTTGCTGGTGCATCAGATGATGGCGCTGCCGGAGTTCGAGCAGGTCATCCTGGTTGACCTCAAGGACGGCGTTGAGTTCAACACATACCGGGACAACAGCAAGGCCCAGGTGGTGTGGGAGTTCGACGACCTGGTGCGTGTCGTCGACAGGCTGAACGAGGTGGCCCGCGAGCGCGCGGCCGTCATGCGTGAAAACCGCTGGCAGCTGTGGCCCCACGGCAGGATCGCCCTCGTCATTGATGAGTTCGCGGAGCTGCAAACGGAAATCGACACGGCAGACGACAAGGAAAAGAAGGCCAGGGCCAGGCGGCTGTCCGCGAGCCTGCTCAGCCTGGCCCGCCGGGCGCGGGCGTTCGGGATCATTCTGACATGCGCCCTGCAAAAAGCCACGGACGACCAGATGCCCAGCGCCTTGCGCAATAATCTCGGATGCAGGCTGGTGCTGCGCTGCGGGAGCAGCGTAACGGCGCGCTCGATGCTTGAGATCGACGACGAGTACGATGCGCTGCCGGTGCGGCCGACAAGGCTGCGCGATGGCCGGTTATACTATTACGATGCCCGGCGGGGCGATGTCCGTTACCTGCAAGCGCATGTGGTGCCGGGTGTGGAACTGGGATGATGCGGGGAGCGGGGACAACGGCGGATGCGAGCACGGGCCGCGCCAGCGGCCCGCGCGCAGCAGCCGCTCTTTTTTCCTTAGATACCTTTGTAACATCTCAAGGGATTCGTGTCATGCGGCCGTCAATCGCTTGAGCGCCGTGGCATGATGCTGCCGGTCAATCTCGATGCCGATGAACGGACGGCCGGAGAGTTTGGCGGCGAGCAGGGTTGACCCTGAACCGCAAAACGGGTCAAGCACGATGCCGCCCGGTTTGCAAAAGGTTTCGATGAGGCGCTGCAACGGTTTGACCGGTTTCTGCGTCGGGTGCAGCCGGTTGCCGGTGTAGGCCCAGGGCAGCACGTCCGGCAGCGGGTTTTGCGGCAAGACAGGATTGCCCTTCGCCAGCAAATAGCCTTGCTCGTGCCGGTGCGCCAGAAACAGGCGCGATGCCGCGTACCGCTTGGCAAAGACGACATGGCCGACCACTCGGAAGCCAAGGGCTTTCCAGACGGTCAGGAATTGGTCCGCCGCGTTCCAGCCGTAAAAGCTAAAACACAGCGAGCCCGGCATCATGACGCGGTAAACCTCGGCAAAGGCCGGGTAAAGCCATGTCAGATGGTTATCATTGGCAATCGTCTGGCCGTCGCGTGAACGGTAGCGCACGCCATAAGGCGGGTCTGTCAGCACGAAATCGACGGATGCGCCGGCAAGCCCGCGCATGGTCTGGATGCAGTCGCCGTGCAGGATGGTGGGCTGTTGCATGGTTACCCCGCAAACGTCACGACAAGAGCGAGCAACACAAGGGCGCCGAAGGTACAACTGGCGAGCTGTTTAAGCCGTTGCACAAGCCGGGGCGAAGGTGGCGCCAGTAAGGAATTGAGTTCCTGTTCAAGGCCCTTGCGGCGCGAAGAGACGGCGCAGGGCCGTAACGCGGCCACCTCCGCCTGTATGCCGCCAGAAGCATTGCCGCTGTCGATGAGGTGCCGCAGGTAACGGGCGACAACATCGCCATTGCGGTACGGCACGGCAGTACGGTTGCGCCGGAGTACGGTCCGCATCTGTTGCACGGCTTCGTTGTTGTTCTTGATGGTGACGGTAGTGCTCCATGTGGTTGAGGCCATGGGGAGTATGCTTTCATTGTTTCAGTTTATACCCAAGGAAAGGTCGGGCGCTTGCGGAGGCCGCACCGCGGCCGAACGCATGCGCTGACCATTTTCCTTAGATACCGGCGCGCGACTTGTGGTAGGGTGGCTTGGCCCCGTGGTTGAGCGGGGCTTTTTTATTGGCCGCAGCTAAGGTTGCGGGATAGCGAGCGACATACGCTCAATCGCGCTTTTGAGCCCTTTCCCAATTTCATTAGGAATCAAAGGCTGAAGACCAAAATTATCAGCGCGCCCAACAATACAATAAAGCTAACAGCAAGACCGATGAGAAAAACGTATGCCATGATTGAAGTGCGCCAAAGGCTGGTTTTGAGTGAGCGGCACGGCCTTAAAAAATTTCTCAAGTAAAAGAGTTATTACTCGCATCTCCGCCAAATTAGGCGCATACTTTCGTATTACCTCACTACGATCTGCTTTCAGAGATTACTCGAATCGAGGGTGGCGCAATGTCTCCACTCAGAACCGATTTCGTTGAGCGGTGCTTTCTCTCAGTAGCTGCCGTTTCAACGGGGTTTTTTTTCATCGCTTTATTTCTGGCTGTCGCATGACGAGGCACCACGTATACCTGCCAGCGCTTTGAAGTGCGCTTCGCCGCAGGTGATCCTGGCGGCCTTATGGCCGCGCAAGTCGTCATTCGCCGCTACCGCGCTTTACCAGGCGAGCAGCTTTCGGATCGTAGATATATTCCCCAATCGAATTGTCCTTGATGCGCTCAACGGCCTCATCGATCACGAACAGCGGCACAAGAAACCACTCGCGCGGAATGACAGGGTTGCCAAAGCGGTCTTTAATCTTGATGTCCAGACGCGCCGGATCGAAGATGCGGTGGATGATATTTTCGAGGCGGGTGCGGTTGATGTTGTAAAGGCCGTAGGTAGCGACGATCTCCACATCGGCGAGCAGGAATGTCGGGTCGAGTTTCGCGTTGGCGATGCGTGATTTAACGTCACCGCCGGTGACCCCGATCTTGTGGAGCACGTCACGGCTGGCGGCGACGACCGGATTTTCGGAATTGCTGCGCAGGACATAGATGGTGCCGCTTGCAAGGTCGCCTTCCTCGCTCTCGCCCGCGAACAGCGGCCCGGCATCGGGGTCGGTGATGCGCCGCCCAGCTTCGTCACGGTGAAGCGCGCGCTGGAGCGACCGCAACAGCACGTCGCTTTCGGTGCCGTTATCGTAGATGACGCGCAACCGGCTGTCACGGCGCTCGTATTCGGTCATGAACTCCGCGCCGACTTCTGCGACATAGGCGACTTGGCCGCCGACAATGAAAAACTCGCTGTCCGTCGTCAGAACATTTGGCGCAGATGGCTGCCTGATTTAGCGGAGTGTCGGCCTCTGGTTGGTGATGTTAAGCGGCGAGCTTGCGGTGTTGCAAGCGCCTGAATTGGATTGTCTGTCGTTTGATCCTTTCGCGTTGTTCGATGATGGCAGAGGCCCTACCGAAGTAGGCGTCGGCCGGCGTGACGTTGCTGAGACTCTCGTGATAGCGGCGATGATTGTAATGTTCGACGAAGGCCTCGATCTGGTGTTCGAGATCGCCCGGCAGGAAGTAGTTTTCCAGCAGGATGCGGTTCTTGAGCGTCTGGTGCCAGCGCTCGATCTTGCCCTGGGTCTGCGGGTGAAGCGGCGCTCCGCGAACATGACTCATACCGTTGGCGTAGATCCATTCAGCGAGTTCGGCCGCGATGTAAGACGGCCCGTTGTCGCTGAGCAGCTTTGGCTTGTGCAGCACCCTGGCGCTGTCGCAGCCTGATGCCGTGAGCGCCAGTTCCAGTGTGTCGGTGACATCCTCGGCCCGCATGGTCGTGCACAGCTTCCAGGCGATGATGTAGCGGGAGAAGTCGTCGAGCACGGTCGACAGATAGACCCAGCCCCAGCCGATGATCTTGAAGTAAGTGAAGTCGGTCTGCCACATCTCGTTGGGCCGCTTCGTCTTGTCCTTGAACTCGTCGGCAGCCTTGATCACCACGAATGCCGGGCTGGTGATGAGATCGTGGGCCTTGAGCAGGCGATAGACGGTGGCTTCCGAGACGAAGTAGCGCTTCTCGTCGGTGAATCGCACCGCCAATTCGCGCGGCGACAGCTCGGATTGCTCCAGCGCCAATTCGATGATCTGAGCCTGGATATTGTCGCCGATGCGGTTCCAGACCCGGCTCGGCCGGGAAGGACGATCCTCCAACGCTTCGGGCCCGCCTTTAAGGTAGCGGTCATACCAGCGGTAGAAGGTGCGCCGAGCAATGCCGAGCTGATCGAGCGTCTTCTTCGCGGGAACATGCGACTGCTCAATCATCCTGATGATCTCGAGCTTCTCGGATGCGGGGTATCTCATTCGTCGTCGCCCCCATCCGCGATCATACATTTTTTGAGCAGACGGTTCTCCAGCATCAGATCGGCAACCGCCTCTTTCAAGGCACGGGTCTCACGGCGCAGGTCCTGAACTTCACCGGTCGTCGCAGCACGAGCCGTGTCGCCAGCCAGCCGCCGTTTGCCAGCTTCCAGGAATTCCTTCGACCAGGTGTAGTAGAGGCTCTGGGCTATCCCTTCCTTGCAGCACAGCTCGGCGATGCTGTCTTCGCCCCGAAGCCCATCCAGCACGATCCGGATTTTGTCCTCTGATGAAAAGTGCCGCCGCGTCGCACGGCGGATATCTTTGACTACGTGTTCGGCGGAGCGTTTGCCGCCAGTCGACTTCGTGCTCATGTTCGTTCCTTCGTCTGCGACGAGAACCGAACACTCCTTAGATCACACCATCAATTCTGTGCCATAGGTGCTGATCCCGGACACCTCCGCCTCGAACGTCTGCCCGTCCGTCGCCAGCGCGAACTTCGCCTTCCAGCGCGCCGTAGCCGGATTGTCCCGGAGCGCGGCAAGCGTGCTTGTCACCTCACCAGGGGCGGCGACCGCGATATGAATATTGTCACGCTGGAGGACGCCGCCCAGGGGGCCGGTAAAGTCCGATTTGTTCGACTCGCCCTTGCGCAGTTTGCGCAGCGTCGTTTCCTTCGCGCCGAAGGCCTGAAGGAAGGCGAACGGAAATTCCGCTGCATCGAACGGCTGTTCGGCAAGCCTGGATATGGCCTCTTCAATCTCGACGGCGTTCATCTGCCCTCATTCCCTTTCCGCCGGCAGCGCTATGCGGCCATAGTTGCGAACACGCTCTCGATCGGATTCAGTATTCTGTACGATGGCCTGCCGGTTCATTCGCCTACCATGGGAAGGCGGCATACAATCCGTCAACGTGCTGCGGGCGTAACTGCTTAAAACATGAGCAGATGAGAGCGCGGCCCGCAACCCGCTCAATGATACCCCTTGCGGGCCTTGCGGCAGCGCTGGCTCCCTGCCCTGACCCGTCGACGCCGGTGTGGCGTGGGACGACCAGCAAGCCACACATCCGCGCATGAAGCCGATACCGACGCTGCCTGTATACGCGAGAACGCCGTAGCATGGCCCTATGAAATTCATCGCTGCGCCGGTTGCAAACCACCGAGTTGGGACAGGGTGCCAGGCTCCATTCGCAACACAGTGTTCAGGGGGTGCGCGCTGATGGCCCACGTGCGCTTTCGCGAAACAATGCAGACCCTGACCGGCGTGGCCCGCCCGTTCGGCGTTAACGAGCTGATCGTCAGCAAGACCGATCTCAAGGGGCACATCACCTATGCGAACGAGGTATTCCTGCGCCTCGCGGGATACCCCGAGAAAGAGACGGTCGGGGCGCCGCACTGTCTTATCCGCCATCCCCACATGCCGCACGGTGTATTCCGGCTGCTATGGGATATGCTGGGTGAAGGCAAGGAAGTCTTCGCCTTCATCGTGAACCGTTCCCAGAACGGCGACCATTATTGGGTGTTGGCACACGTCACCCCGACATACGACGCCAATGGCAAAATCATCGGCTACCATTCCACCCGCCGGGTTGTGGATGAAAACGTCCGGAAAAACGTGGTGGAGCCGCTTTACGCATCCATGCGCGACGCCGAGGCGAAATTCTCCAATCCCAAGGATAAAGCGGAAGCCGGTGTGGCCTTCCTTCAAACGATGCTCCAACAAAAAGGAATGAGCTACGGTGAATTTATCTTTTCGCTCCTCAAATAGGCTCGGAGCGGGCGCGGCCTTCGCCGGACTATGCCTTACGGCAGGCAGCGGGCTTTGGCCGTCCGCCGGGCCGGGCATCGCCGCAGCGGGGATGATTGCCGGCTTGGCAGGCGTGGCCGGCATGGCATGGTCTACGGAACGCCATCTCAACACGCTCCACGGTCTCATTGCGGACTGCCGCCGCCTGTGCACCGGCGATTTCGAAGTACGGCTTACCCGGCCGAAGGCACAACCCGAACTCCGGGATCTGGCCAACGCCGTCAACGATCATACGGATCACGTGGATGCCTTCGTGCGCGAAACCTCAGCCTGTATGACGGGCAACAGCTCCTTCCGGCGCATTCTTCCCCAGGGCATGCAGGGAAGCATCAGCCGTACCGCCATCGCCATCAACACCGCCATGAAGGAAGACGCGCAACGCATTGCAAGCTTCACGACACTTGCGGAGGAACTGGAAAGGAAGCTCACTGAAGTTAGCCGGGAAATGGATGCGGCCATCTCCATGCTCCAGCAGACGGCCGTCGACATGGTGTCCAATGCCGACGAAACCAAGCGCGAGACGCTGACCATCGTGCAAATGGCCGACGGTACCCGGGGCAGTATCACGTCCGCCGTGGAAAGTAGCGACACCATCGGCGAAGTGGTGAATCTCATACGCACCATCGCCGGTGAAACCGACATGCTGGCGCTCAACGCCAGCATAGAGGCGGCACGGGCGGGAGATGCCGGACGCGGGTTCAGTGTTGTAGCGGACGAGGTAAAGAAACTCGCCCTGAAAACCGCCAAATTGACGGAAAGCATTGTCGAGAAGGTATCAAGCATCAAAAACGCGACGCAGCAGATTTCCAGTATGATCCTTGCAGATGGAAAGGATGGCGACGCTGGCCTTGCGGAGCGCATTGGCGTGATCGGCAATCACATGGGCCATATCCATGACGCGTCCCAGCAGGTGATGGGCGCGGCTGAAGAGCTGGGGCAATGCTCCAAGAACCAGCTTGCCGAACTCCGAGAACGCATGACGTTGTTCATGACCGATCTGAAACAACTGCGATGAAGTGAGATACTACGCCTCGTCCAGGTCCCTCACTGATACCCCTTGCGCGCCTTGCGGGAGTAATGGCGACCATGGCAAGATCGGCGGTGTCGCGCGTGGGGAAGTTCTGCATGCGCACCTGGTCGGCGCGGCCGAGAGCATTGCCGGATGAGCGACCAGCCACCAAATAAATCCAGCTTTGCGGTTGTAGTGGTTTATCGCCGTCTGTGTTAGGATGCGCCATGGCAAGAGATAATAAACCGACCGGAAAGAACCTGCCCCGTGCCGGCTATGTGGTCGGGCGTGCTAGCTTCGTGAAGATTAGCTCGGTCGAGGGTATTCGGTTTTCCGGCGCAATGGAAAAACGCGCGGCCATGTCGGCCGCAAAAGGTCTGTCGCCCGGCGAATCCCGCAAAACCATTATCGATGCGTACAAGCGCAAGGGTTAGGTGCCCGGCGCATGTACGATGCGATAGACGACCCTTACACTTATGAGGGCTCGACCGTCCTGCGGAACAAGCTTGGCCTTACCGATGCTCAGGAGCTTGAGGATTTCGAGGCCGAAATAAGTGCGCAACGGTCAACCGAGTCCCTGCCGACCGGCTCGCTGGATTTTCCGCACTACTGCGCCGTCCACTATCATCTATTCCAGGATGTCTTTGAGTGGGCGGGCAAGCCACGGACGGTGCGTATCGCCAAAGGTGGCAGCCAGTTTTGTTACCCTGAATATATCGAGGCCGAAGCAACCAAGCTTTTCAGCCAACTCAAGTCCGATGATTATTTGCGAGGCTTGACGACCGAGACCTTTGCCGGGAAGGCCGCAACTTTTCTGACCGAACTAAACGCCATCCATGCCTTTCGTGAGGGCAACGGCCGCACGCAACTGACGTTCTTCGCACTGCTAGCCGATACGGCAGGCCATCCGTTGAACATCGACAATCTTAATCCCGACGCCTTGCTAAAGGCGATGATTGCAAGTTTTGGCGGTGACGAAACGTCGTTGCGCGCAGAGATACTACGTCTCGTCCAGGGTTCTTAGTGATACCCCTTGCGGGCCTTGCGGCTGTAATGGCCGACCATGGGCGAGAGCCCGTCGGGTGTGCTCGTGGATGCTGTGCTGTTTGCAGTGACGCTTCTGCTGCTGGTGCGATGATGCCTATTGATATAGCGCAAAACATGTATCTGAAATGGATGTTAAGTGGATGCTGTGATTTGGCCCCTACCGGGGCTGTCATGAATCGCCGGCAAGAGACCTCTGCCTGGCGGTATTCAGGCCCGCTCTGGGTCTGTTTCCCCCACAACTAGCCCGGCTGCCTCAACCGGCAGTCGGGTCTTTTGTCGTTTCAGGTAAATGCCGCTGTTACTCAATGATACCCCTTGCGGGCTTTCCGGGTGTAGTGGCCGACCATGGCCAGGTCGGCGGTGCCGCGCGTCGGGTAGTTCTCCATGCGCACCTGTCCGGCACGGCCGAGGCGTCCCCATTCCCTAATGAGCGACCAGCCCCCGAACAAATCGGGCTGCACGTCGAGCTTGTAAAACCGCTGCATATTTTGGGTCGCGTCGATGCGGGTGAGTACGATAGCGGTCATGCCTGACTCCTTGCGATTGTTGAACGGTGAACGCCGTAGGACTCGGCCAGCTTCACCTGGGATTCGCCGTTGGCCAGGCGCTCGCGGATTTCAGCGAGCTGCACAGCCTTGAGCTTCGGTCTGCGACCCATCTTCACGCCGCGCGCCTTCGCCTGGCGGCGGCCTTCGTTGGTGCGTTTGAGGATGCGCTCGCGCTCGTCCTCGGCCATGGCGGAGAACAGCGCCATGAACCCCTTCCCCATCGGGGTGTCGAGGTCGATGTAAGATCGGTCGAGCACGCGGATGGTGGCGCCGGCCTCAATGACGGATTTGATGATGTGCAGCCCGTCCCAGATCGATCGCGTGGCCCGGTCCCATTCGGCCAGCACCAGCTGGTCACCCTTGCGCAGCTGCTCGATCGCCAGTTCGAGTTGCGGTCGACCGGCAAGGCTCTTGCCTGAGTGTCAATCGGCTCGCAAATTTGACCCCGTATCGGCGTTCAATTTTGACCCCTTCGCGCGGCGTGGTTTGAGGGTAGCGCTCGACTCGTCGGAGCTGGCCGGGATTGCGGAGACGAGACGAGCGCGGGTGGCGTGATCGTCGTCGCGGCTTTTGAAGCGCCAGCTGTCGTTACCGGTTTCGACGATGTCGCAGTGGTGGGTCAACCGGTCGAGCAGCGCGGTGGTCATCTTGGCGTCGCCGAACACGCTGGGCCATTCGCCGAAGGCGAGATTGGTGGTGACGATGACGGAAGCACGCTCGTAGAGCCGGCTGACGAGATGGAACAGCAACTGGCCGCCGGATTGGGCAAAGGGCAGATATCCGAGTTCGTCGAGCACGATGAAGTCCATCCGGGTCAGATGTTCGGCAAGCCGGCCCTGACGTCCGTTACGGGTCTCGATCTCGAGGCGATTGACGAGGTCGACCACGTTGTAGAAGCGACCGCGGGCGCCGGATCGGATGCAGCTTCTGGCGATTGCGATGGCCAGGTGGGTTTTGCCTGTGCCGGTGCCGCCGACGAGCACGACGTTGCGCTGCTGGGCGATGAAGCCGCCGCCGGCGAGATCATTGACGAGCGTCTGATTGATCGGCGTGCCTTCGAACTGGAAGTCATCGAGATCCTTGGCCAATGGCAGCTTGGCGATGGTGAGCTGGTACTTGATCGACCGCGCCTGCTTCTCGTTGATCTCGGCGCTGAGCAGGTCGCCGACGATGTGCTGAGGTTCGTGCTGGCGCTTGACGGCCGTCGCCATGATCTCGTCGAAGGCAGCCCTCATTCCGTAGAGTTTGAGCTCACCCATGAGGTCGAAGATTTGGGTTCGTTCCATCAGATGGTCCTCCGGAGG
Organism: Nitrobacter sp. Nb-311A; assembly: GCF_000152905.1. Taxonomy (GTDB): domain Bacteria; phylum Pseudomonadota; class Alphaproteobacteria; order Rhizobiales; family Xanthobacteraceae; genus Nitrobacter. The sequence goes on along the minus strand of NZ_AAMY01000009.1, from coordinate 1,601 downwards.
TTGTCGTAACGGGCGCAATCGGCGATCGGCGCATGGCGGAGCGTCAGTGCCGCCGGCGTCATAATGTTGGCCGGTGCAGCGGGTTCGCGTTGGCGAGCCAGGATGTTGAGAACGACGTCAGCGGAATGAACGCCATGAGCGATCGCCTCGGCGCAGGCGGCTTCGACCGCCGACAAACCGTCCGTCAGCACCGCATTGAGGATGTCGACCATCTGTCGATTGCCGTCGTCGGTGCTGGCGAGCCTGCGCCGGATCCGTTCGATCGCGGCCGGCAACACCCAGTCCTTGAAGGGTGCGCCGTTACGTAAGGCCCCGGGTTTGCGCGCGAGCACCGGCACGTAGTGCCAGGGATTGTAGGTCGTCTCGCCGCGTCCGAACGATCGCGGATGCTCCGCAACGATGCGCCCGTCCTGACGGATCACGATGCGATCGGCATAGGCTTGAACTTCGACCGGGCGCCCGACGGCGCTGGCAGCGACCGAGTATTTGTTGTTGTCGAAGCGCACCAGGCAGGTCTTCGAGACCGATGCCGGCACCGCGTGGAATCCGTCGAACCGGCCAGCATAGGGAACGAGCTTGGGCCGCTCGGCTTCGAACACCTCCCAGACCGTCTGTTCGGCCAGTTCTGGATGTCGGTGCGCCTTGGCGTAGGCGATGCACTTATCCAGAAGCCACGCGTTCAACTCGTCCAGGGTTTTGAACCGCAGCCGTGGCGTGAAGAACCGTTCCCGGACCAGCCCGACCTGGTTCTCGACCTGACCCTTCTCCCAGCCCGACGCCGGCGTGCAGGCGACCGGATCGATCAGATAGTGGCTGCACATCTGCAGGAAGCGGCGATTGTAGCGGCGATCCTTGCCGACGAAGATCGTCTCTACCGCCGTCTTCATGTTGTCGTAGATGCCGCGGCTGCAGGTACCCTTGAACAGTGCGAACGCCCGGTCGTGGGCGTCGAATACCATCTCCTGCGTCTCCCGCGGATAGGCCCGCACGAACAGCATGCGGCTGTGGCACAGCCGGACATGAGCGACCTTCACGATCGCCGTCACGCCGTTGAGGAGAACGATCTCATGGCTCCAGTCGAACTGGTAGGCTTCGCCCGCCGCAAAGCTCAACGGAACATAGGCCGCCGCGGTCGATTGCCCGCGCTCCTTGCTCCAACGCCTGGCGTAACGCCGTACGGCATCGTAGCCGCCGTCATAGCCGCGTCCGCGCAACTCTTCGAAGATCCGGATCAGCGTCAGCTGTTCGCGAGCCGATTTGGCCGCGTTCGCCGCCAGCAGTTCATCAAGCTCCGCCGCCCAACGCCCGAGTTTGGGGCGCGGCTGGATCGAACGCTCATACTCGAACAAGGTCTTGCCCGACCTCAGCACCTTCCGGACCGTGTTCCGCGACACCTTCAGGTCACGGGCGATCTCCTTGATCGTCTTGCCCTTGATGAAGTGTTCGCGCCGTATCCGCGCAATCGTCTCCACGATCAGCATCCCCGACCACCTGCTTCATGACAAAGCAGGCAGCGCAACAGCCAACCTGTAGGGGGTCAATTTTGGACGCCGATCCCCCGGCTTACGGGGTCAATTTTGCATGCCGAATGACAAAGAAGG
>NZ_AAMY01000010.1 GCF_000152905.1 Nitrobacter sp. Nb-311A | reverse complement strand
GGAGGACCATCTGATGGAACGAACCCAAATCTTCGACCTCATGGTGAGCTCAAACTCTACGGAATGAGGGCTGCCTTCGACGAGATCATGGCGACGGCCGTCAAGCGCCAGCACGAACCTCAGCACATCGTCGGCGACCTGCTCAGCGCCGAGATCAACGAGAAGCAGGCGCGGTCGATCAAGTACCAGCTCACCATCGCCAAGCTGCCATTGGCCAAGGATCTCGATGACTTCCAGTTCGAAGGCACGCCGATCAATCAGACGCTCGTCAATGATCTCGCCGGCGGCGGCTTCATCGCCCAGCAGCGCAACGTCGTGCTCGTCGGCGGCACCGGCACAGGCAAAACCCACCTGGCCATCGCAATCGCCAGAAGCTGCATCCGATCCGGCGCCCGCGGTCGCTTCTACAACGTGGTCGACCTCGTCAATCGCCTCGAGATCGAGACCCGTAACGGACGTCAGGGCCGGCTTGCCGAACATCTGACCCGGATGGACTTCATCGTGCTCGACGAACTCGGATATCTGCCCTTTGCCCAATCCGGCGGCCAGTTGCTGTTCCATCTCGTCAGCCGGCTCTACGAGCGTGCTTCCGTCATCGTCACCACCAATCTCGCCTTCGGCGAATGGCCCAGCGTGTTCGGCGACGCCAAGATGACCACCGCGCTGCTCGACCGGTTGACCCACCACTGCGACATCGTCGAAACCGGTAACGACAGCTGGCGCTTCAAAAGCCGCGACGACGATCACGCCACCCGCGCTCGTCTCGTCTCCGCAATCCCGGCCAGCTCCGACGAGTCGAGCGCTACCCTCAAACCACGCCGCGCGAAGGGGTCAAAATTGAACGCCGATACGGGGTCAAATTTGCGAGCCGATTGACACTTTGCGGCCTTGACGGTGGCAGCAGAGAGTTTCCCCATAAGAAATGTCCTCCAATTCCATGCCATATTCCCCGCTAATTCCACGGATTGATCTGCAACGGCTCGGACTGATTTGAACCGTTGAAGGTGAGGAAGTGACTGCGGCACAGCCACTTCTCTCGACAATGCGTATTAGCTTGATATGGTGAGGACACTTTACTGGCGGAAGGGGTGGGATTCGAACCCACGGTGGGCTTGCACCCACGCCGGTTTTCAAGACCGGTGCCTTAAACCACTCGGCCACCCTTCCAACAGATTGATATTGTTTAGCTATCGTCGCGAGGCCGGTTATCGAAAAAGGCCATTTGCTACCGCTTTGCTACCCAATGTCCTTGGTGCGCTTGTTTATGGCGGCACGTAGCGCATCGTCAACCTGCGCCACGGCATCGGCCTGCATATTCGGCAGGACGTGCGAATACAGATCCAGTGTGATGCCGACCTTGCTGTGGCCAAGCCTCTCGCTGGCGATCTTCGGATGAACGCCGCTGGCGAGCATGTGTGTCGCGTGGGCGTGGCGCAAGTCGTGGAACCGGATACGGGGCAGGGTAGTCCGGCCAAGGAGGCGCACCCATTCATGTGTGATGCTGGTCGGTTTCAATGGGCTGGCGTCAGCCTGAGCCACCACAAACGAATCCCTGGACAGGCGAACGCCGAGCTTTAGAAGCTCCTGGGCTTGTCTTGCCCGGTGCGCCTTCAACTCATCGATCATTGTTGACGATAGCGCCACGGTGCGCGCCCGGCCGCTCTTGGGCTCTTTGTAGCGGACGCCATCCTTGGTTTCTTCCGCACTCTCGACAACGGCAATCTGACCAGCACCGAGATCGACGTTACGCCACCGGAGGGCCGCCAGTTCGCCACGCCGTAAACCGCATAGCACCGCCAGCAACGCGGGAATCAGCATCCGCGTGCCGCGCAAGGCGTCGATAAGTGCGGCCGTCTGCGGCAAGTCAAAGGTGTGCATCGCGGTGCGCTCGACCTTGGGCGGGTCAACGGCATCGCAGGGATTTCGGTTGAGCAGTTCCCATTTCACGGCCTGCCCAAGGGCCTGTTTAAGGATGCGGTGCATGTGGTGGACGGTGCGAGGTGATAGGCCACCCTTGCCGTCGCGCCGGCCGCTGGCCAGTGCGGTGGCGTAGGCTTCCGCTATCTGTGCCGGCCGCAGTTTGTTGAGCGTGACGCCACCGAGCAGCGGAATAATGTTCGTGCGATATCGGCATAGCGCTCGTGCGATCGCGGCGAAACGTGTGCCTTGATGTGATCGACCCACTTATCGAGGAAGGTTGCCAGCGTGGTTTTATCGGGCTCGATGTAGGTGCCGCCCTTCATAGCGGATATGAGCCTCGCACATTCGACCTGCGCTTGCCGCTTGGTGCCGTTGAAGCTGTGCCACTTGCGTTTGCGCTTACCGGTGGCGGCGTCACGTTGCTCGAGGATGATGGCCCAATGGCCGGGGGAGCGCTCGCGGATTGACCCCTTCATTTGCTGCGCCGCTTCTTTTGCTCGTCAATTTTCTCTTGTTCGGCTTGCACCATCTGCCAGAGCTCTTCGGACTCCTCCTTGGACAGAGTGGACTCGGCACATTCCGGCAGCGAGTCGATAAAGCCACCGATGCGCTGTTTCATCAGCGCTTTGATTGAGGGGCTAAATTTAATCTCGCGGCCGTGCTCGGGAGTGATCCATTTCGGCTCGCGGCCCCCCAACGTCGCGTTCACGATCACTTCAAGAAGGTTCTGGATCTCGGAGTGGAATGATCCATCCAGCCTGTGGATGATTTCCGAGTTCATCGATCGACCGTTGCGGGCAGCATCTTGCTCCAGACGCCGCCGTAGGTGCTCCGGGATGCGCGTCATGATCGGCGCCAACTCTGTAGGCTTTCGTGCCATCGATATCTCCGCTGCTTGATGGGACAGCATGGCACGAGACTTATAGTTTCACAAGTGAAACGACTTCCTTGACATCATTCCGAATATAGTGTCATACATGACACTACGTGAGCACGTCAGGTGCTCACTGGCCTGAAATTGGAGATGCAGGGAATGACGCCAGCCAAGTTGACAATTACCGTGCCGGAGGCCGCGGAGCGGCTCGGCGTTAGCCGCAACCTTGCCTACGAAGCTGCGCGGCGCGGTGACATTCCAACTATCCGGATCGGCAAGCGCCTCTTGGTGCCAACCGCTGCGTTCGAGCGCTTATTCACCGCTCCGGCAGATGCTCGGTACCCGACCGGACGATGCGACATAAATTCGGGTGATTGATGGATATCCGCACCATCGCCCGGATCATGGGCGGCGACGTTATCAGTCGCGCCAGCGTGAACGTGCCCGGACCAGGACACAGCAAGGCGGATCGCTCGCTTAGCATTACCCTAAACCGACCGGCGCCTGCCGGTTTTATGGTCTACGGCCATGCCGGTGACGACTGGAAGGAATGCCGCGACTACGTTCGTGAGCGTCTCGGGCTCGAGCCGTGGGGACCGGGCCAGAGACGAGAGCGGGCCACGCCTTTCGCGGTCACCGACTCCGGGCCGGATCCTAAAAAAGAGCGCAACAAGGCATTCGCGCTGCGCATATGGGAGGAATCGATTGATCCGCGCGGGACGCTTGTTGAGCGATATCTTCGCGAGCAGCGCGGGCTTTCTTTACCGGCCGAAATTGCCAGCCGCGTCATCCGCTTTCATGCCGCGCTCTATTACGGCCCGCAGACCCGCTATCCCGGCATGGTCTGCCTGCTACGCAATATCGAGACGGATGAGCCGACAGGAATCCACCGGACCTATCTGAACAGCGACACGGCCGAGAAGATCGATCGGAAGATGTTCGGAATTGCCAAAGGTTCAGCGATCAAGCTGGACCCGGAGTCCGGCGACACAATCACGATAGGCGAGGGCGTCGAGACGGTCATGTCAGCGCGCGAGGCTGGCTATCGACCGGCTTGGGCGCTCGGGTCCAGCGTCGCGGTGAAGACATTCCCGGTTCTGAAACGGCCGGCAGAAATCACGATCCTTGAAGAGAACGACCCGACGAGCAGGCGCGCCGTGAAGACCTGCGCCAAGCGCTACCTCGCGGCCAGGAAGCCGGTGAACATCGTTTCGTCTCGTATTGGCAACGACATCAACGATGCATGGAGGGCCATGCGTAGATGACCACCGCCGTTCCCCCGCACCACGAAGACATCAAAACGCGACGAATTGAACCGCTGGCGAATGACATCGTGACCGAGGATTCGGCTGCAATGGAGTTCGTCGACGAGCATTGCGGCGATCTCCGCTACTGCCACACGACCGGCGCGTGGTTTCGGTGGAACGGCGTGTTTTGGAAGCGGGATGATACCGGGTGCGCATTTCAGTGGGCTCGCGAACTGGCGCGCAAGCTGGCAGAGGATCAGGACAAGCGGGGCCGATATCTCACCAGCAAGGTTTCTTTTGCGAACGCGGTCGAGCGATTTGCCCAGGTCGATCCCAAGGTCGCGGTCACCGCCAGCTATTGGGACCGCGACCCATGGAAACTCGGTACGCCGGGCGGCACCGTCGATCTCCAAACCGGGATACTGCACGAGCCCCGTCAGGATGAGGGGATCACCAAGGCAACATCCGTTGCGCCGCTCGATCAGGATTGTCCGCTATGGAAGCGGTTTCTCAACGAGGCGACCCGCGGCGACGTCGATCTGATCCGCTTTCTGCGGCAATGGTGCGGATACTGTCTCACGGGGATTACCCGCGAGCACGCGCTTGCCTTTGTGCATGGTAGCGGCGGCAACGGCAAATCCGTCTTCATCAACATCGTCACGTCGATCATGAACGACTACGCAACCACGGCCGCGATGGAAACCTTCTCGGCCGGGAAGTATGCGCAGCATCCAACTGACCTCGCGATGCTTCGTGGCGCTCGGATCGTCACAGCCTCGGAGACCGAGGAAGGCCGAGCCTGGGCCGAGGCTCGCATCAAGCAGATGACCGGCGGCGATCCGATCACCGCTCGATTCATGCGGCAGGACTTCTTCACGTTCAAACCGCAGTTCAAGCTTACCATCATCGGCAATCACCAGCCGGTGCTGCATAGCGTCGATGACGCCGCGCGCCGGCGGTTCAACATCATTCCCGTCATTCACAGCCCCGAGACGCCGGATCGCGATCTGGAGCGCAAGCTAATGATCGAGGCACCGGCGATCCTGCAATGGATGATCGAGGGTTGCCTAGACTGGCAGCGCAACGGCCTTTGCCGGCCCGAGAGCGTGAACGCGGCGACCGCGGCTTACTTCTCCGATCAAGACTTGATGGGGCAGTGGCTGGAGGACTGCTGCGAGGTGAAGAAAGATCGCGGCCCGAACGGAATATGGGACCGCTCGTCCGATCTATTCGAGTCATGGGCGGAATACGCTCACAAGGCCGGTGATGAGCCGGGCAGCAAGAAGTCGTTCGGTCAATCGATGCAGCGGCGCGGCTTTGAGCCCTACCGCATTCCGAATGTCGGCACTCGCGCTTTCCGCTTTGTTCGGCTCAGGACGATGGTCAAGGGGAGTGACGCGTGACGCATAATGACGCGTTTCCCCTTATAAGTCTGTTTACCCGTGTACACGCGCGCGTCACGAGGGTTATCCGAAAAATGTGTCATAATGTGTCATTACGCGTCACGGCTTTACCGGCTAGGGGCGGGGGTATGAAATCTCTGCAGGTTCCAGGCCGCACACCGGCGGCCCCCCACAACGCTATTGCAAATACAGTTTTCTCTCACGCGCGCGCGAGGGAATGATCTGCCCTGAAAGGAACCATGATGACCGATCGATACGACGAAAGGCAGCAGGAATTGACGCGGGAGTTTGCCGCGCGGCTCACCGACTTGGCTGGACGACTTCGAGGCCATCTTTGCGAGCACGGAATAGCAACAGCTTTGATCGGCGTCGGCGTTCAGGCGGCGCTTGCAGATGGTGGCGCGGCCTCTGTAGCGGCCTGGCTTCGAGGCGTCGCCGACGAACTGGAAGCAGCGCCTCACTTGGAATGTCAGGGTAATGCCTGAAGTAGATATCTCTGAGCGCATAGCCAGATTGTGCCATGCCGTTGCCGAACGGACAGGCGACGGCCGGCTGCGCACAGCGTCGGCAATTCTGACCGGCAAACATTCCGGTCGCAAGGCTATAGATGACACAAAAGCGCTCGAGTATGCCGAAGGGCTTTTCAAAGCCGGTGTCTCGCAAAGCGTCCACAGGGCTTGCGAGCGGGCAGCGCAGCTATATGCACCGGCCCATCAGGTCGATACCATGAGGGACCGCCTTAGAAGGAAACTTCGGCGGAAACTAGATAAATCCGAGGAAGTGTAGGCGTCGGAGATTTATATTTCCCCGAAACACCTACGGGGATACTGAGATGGATTTGACCGAACTTGGCACGTTGCTCAACGAGCAGGGCGATGCGATAGCGCAGTTTCGTAAGAACATCGACAACAGACTCGACAGCGAGAAAAAGGAACGAGAGGGGCTTGAGGCTCGGCTGAATCGGTTAGCTCTTGGCGGTGCTCGCGGTGGCGAGAATGACGATCATGAGTTGAAGGAAATCGGCGAGGCGTTCCGCACCTACATCAAGTCCGGCGACCATGCGGGCATTCAGGAAGCGATTCAGACCAAGGGCATGTCGGTCGGATCCGACCCTGAAGGCGGCTATGCAGTCTATCCGACACTTTCCAGCTCGATCACAACGCGCGTTTTCGAATCGTCGCCATTACGGCGCTTCGCTCGCGTCGTCACCATCGGTAGCGACTCGTTCGAAGAGCTGGTTGACATCAACGAGCCGGATGCCGGCTGGGTCGGTGAAAAGCAAGCCCGCCCCGATACCAACACGCCTGACCTTGGAAAGCTGAGAATCCCGGTTCGGGAAATTTATGCGATGCCCAAGGTGACACAGAAGCTGCTCGATGATTCATCGATCGACATCGGCGCATGGCTCGTCGACAAGTGCGGCAAGAAGTTCACCCGCATGGAAACGTCCGCGTTCTTCAATGGCGACGGCGTGCTGCGGCCGCGTGGTTTCCTCACCTATCCGACCGCATCCACCGACGACGACACTCGCGCGTGGGGGACACTCCAGTATGTGCCGACGGCCGACGCCGCCGGCTTTAAGGTAGCGACCGCAACCGTTTCGCCAGCCGATTGCCTGATCGATCTGCAGAGCGAACTGAAGGGCGAGTATCGCGACAAGGCGGTGTGGATGATGAACAAGCGTACTGCCGGCATGGTGCGCAAGTTCAAGGATGTCGATGGGGCATATGTCTGGCAGAACGCGATCGCAGTAGGCCAGCCGCCCATGCTGCTCGGTCATGCCGTTGTCCTGGCCGAGGACATGCCAGACGTCGAGGCCGGCACGTATCCGATTGCCTTTGGCGATTTTGGCGAAGGCTACACCATCGTCGACCGTCGCGGCGATCGGCTGCTGCGCGATCCATACACGGACAAGCCCAACGTCCGATTCTACATGTATCGGCGCGTCGGCGGTGACGTAAACAACTTCGAAGCGATCAAGCTCCTCAAGGTCGCTGCGTCGTAACAGGTTCGGCAGGCGGTGGGTTAGCGGGAAAGGGCGTCGGAATGGTGGTTCTACGATTCCGACGCGCATTCACCGAAGATATTGGCGAGTTTTTAATGCTGATAGCGCCTTACGAGGCTACGGATGGAATAACTGGACTCAAACGTGCTTCTTCAGTCTAATCTTTGTGAGACTGGGTACTTGCATTTCTCGCGTCGTTGACGCTGCCGTTCATTCTCAGGTCAATTCAAAAAGATCGGCTCGATAGGGTGATTAAGAGCATGAAAGGCAATGCACAAAACGGGAAGTAGTCGAGTTGAGTTATCACATTCGGACGCGGCGCTTTCCTTCCTGGGCGCCGTCATCGCGTCGATTTCAATCCGACGGCAAGGACGCATCGGGCCAGGCGACGGGCACAAAGGCGATCAGACTATTCTCCGTCTCGAGGCTTTTGCTACCACGGCATGGGGCACACGACGATCCCGCTCACGGATAGGAAGCGGTGACGCTTTTCAGCTGGCTTGGTCCGCCTCGCATTGAAAGATTCGCTCATCATGAGCAACAATACCAATTCCGATCAATGAGTTGCGAAAGACAATAACGAATGCCGACACCAGTTTTTCAAGGTCGATCCCATACCGATAAGAAAACTGGCTGGAAAGGTCCGTTCCATTTCGTGTGAGCGTCGGGACGCCAGTCAGAGAACCAATAAACTCCTGATCTTCCTTGAGCGTGTGAAGGTACGCATTGGTAATCCACTTGAGCTCTATCGATCCGCCTCGTGGCAAGATGTGTCCAGTGTGTCTGTAGTGCAGTGCTTTGAGCAGCTTCTTCATCACACTGTTGACGGACTCATTGGCCAGGTCTGACCCGATGCCGACCATCGGAAGATTGGACAGACCTATACCTCTGGGGCGTGGCAGCCTCTCATTCCGGAAATATTGGCGCTTTTCGTTAGACGTCAGTATTCGAAGCAGATCCGGAAAATTATTGTTCATGGCCCGGATATACTTTTGGAACTCATGTCGTCTGGCCTCGGTGTAGCCTACGCTGCTGGCGTTGATTCGTACGAGAAGGGCCAAAACGTTTTCATGTTTGCGGCTTTCCTGGTTGCAGGAATAGCAGGCCGGGAATGCATAGCCCTCCGGCCATTGCTTTCGATCGAATAAGGAGCGGGCGGGCTGATGGTCGATTGTTGTTGACCGTTCCGCTCCACCGCAAAAGCAGCAAAATGGATGCTTGGCCAGAAGGGCTTTTGTTTTCGCTTGAGCTTCACCCATCGAAATCCCGGCGCGTCAGCGGAATAAGCGAAATAAGGCGGACCCCCCTTGTCCAAGGCCTGCAAATCGTAGACAAATGACACCCACTTTGCTTGAGCCTGCGGTCCGGTGGTAAGATTGGCCGTCAGCGCTTCGCGCCAGAAATCATCAACCAAGTCTTCGATAGCCATAAGCTCCCCGCAGCCCCGCCGTTTCGGAGAAGCCTACCGCGGGCTGCAGACGCGCGGAAACGCAAAGGGGAGCTGACTGTAATGCTCGTCATGTCAATTCGACTCCAATAAATTCTCGCGCGATGTCGTTGATTAAAGCGATTTCAGAGGTGTGGAGAATGGCGTCAGCCTCGATCACCTTTTTCGCAGCGATGAGAAAACTTCGCACATGGTCGGGGCCGGACGCTCTTATGCCGACCAGCGAGCGGCTGATAGCTTCAGAGTTTGGGCGGAGTCGCTTGATGTAGGTTCTTATCGACGCAACCTCGGTATCTGTCAGGAAGATGTTGTTTCGCTCGACGATGTTGGCCAGATGGTTAAGAGCTTCATCTACTTCAGACGACTTCAGCGTGCCATCAACTCGCGAAAGCGAGGACAGGAGGACAGCGTCGTTCCTCAGCAACGCGACAATTGAAGGCCATCGATTCTCGCTTTCGCTGGTCTCCCGGGTGCGGGCGACCCGGATGGGCATGCCGAATGTTTCGGCCATAAATTCTGGAACGTCGTCGTGCACTTCTCCATCAAAATCGATGCAGCATTGGATCCGGTCAACGCGAAACTGCCGGGTTGCCTTCCGTTCATGACATCGCGCTCGAAGACACGGGATGCCGTTGCGGCCCGCAACGATGTCGTAAACGGTTATCCGCCGCCGCGACTGCTGCCCTTTGGCGTCGGTGTACTCGATCATAAACGATTGGCCTTCGGCATAGCCGAGTGGGTCCGTGTCTGGGTCAACTTCATCATCCTGCGGAGGAATGACGATAGGCCCCACTGGCTGCTGTAATGGCCGAGCCTCGACCAGCGTCGTGATCGAAACGACGATATCTTCTACCCCCATTGAGCCACCCCCTTTTTTTAGAAGGCTACCGCAAGTTGCAGGCGCAGCAAAGCTGCCCTTGGAGGGGGTGATTTCGTTAGCAAATCAGGGTAGGATGCGGACGGAGCGTGACAACTCCCGCCAAAGGCCTTGCCGGGCCTGTTTGGCACCAGAGCGATGGCAAGGCGATCCTTGCCGGGATCTTCCATCGCCATCGATAGAAACGTGCCGATAGCCGCCGGCGCGACCGGCGCATTATGTCGGGAGAGCGGCGGCTATATAAGACCCGCAAGGGAAAGGCCGTTGCGCATCGTCTCTGGCGGTGTTGTCACCCTCCCGGCGCCAGCGCTGTCCGCTGGTACCCGGCCGTGACAAGCCGGCAATCCAGAGAGCCACCATGAACATGCACGTCATTCGGCCAGATTTGGCCGTGAATTCGATCTCGCCCCAACCGGCTACCCAACAGCGGCGAGCAGAGAAAACGCACCAGCGAGTCCGCAAGTTGCGGGAAATGGCATCCGAGGAAATTGAGAGGCTGATCGCCTTCACGGACGCGACAGACGGCTACACGTTCCGTGCGACGACCGCGAACTGGAGTTTTCGTTCTGCGGCGTGACGGCGGACGAGTGTACAACGCCCCGCAGCGAATACGACGACGAGTTGGAGGCCGACTACGGCAATGGCCAGGAAGCGGACGAAGAATATTCGCTTGGCTGGACCACGACCGGCCACACCGATGGCCTTCAAGGCGACTTCGAGGACGAGCATGACGGCTCTGAGCCGGGCGTTGACGACGAGCCGAGTTTGGGCTGGACCCGAAGCGGCGCGCACGGCGACACGCTCGACCGGGAGATCGACGAGGCGACGCTATGAGCAGGAGCAAGCGCATCCAGGCGACAGCCGCCGAACCGAACCAGCCGCCGCGTGTTCTGACGGCTCGCGAGCAGCGCATCCTCGATATCTTGGACACGCTGTCGGAGCAGGAGATCGGGCAGATTATAGACGCACTCAAGACGTCGCTGGCAATCATCTACGCTGGTCCGCCGACACAGCACTGACCGCTTGAAAGCGGTTCGACGATACCCGCCTGTGATGAGCAGGCGGGGGTTCTTTTGTTCTATATCCCCCCGGTACTCACTGCACTCGGAGGGCATCATATGCATGAGCAACGAATACGGCTGCGCTGAACAACGCCAGTCCCGTGATCAAGACTACCATCTGACGCTTCCCTTAGAATTTTTCGGGAAGATATAGCAACAAAGCGTTTCAATTTAATTTCGTGACACGCGAAAAATGCTTCGTTCGAGACCGGCGCCAAAGTCTCTTACGAGGTCGTCGCGAACCGCGGCAAGGAAAGCGCGGAGGGTGATCCTTAGCGATTTGCGGCGGTGCTCAACTCGGCTCGGCATCGCCCTTAATGCCGTGCCGCTCGAACAGGTAGCGAACATCCTGCTACCATTTTGCTACCCAACTCCCCATCACGGGGAAGGGCGGGAAGGCAGCAAGCGGGGCCGCACTTGCAGAAAAGCCCAACAAATAAGGACATTTCGCAATCGAACGATACGAGAACGGACGACCGTTAGCGAATTTCAAGACCGGTGCCTTAAACCACTCGGCCACCCTTCCAACAGGAATTTCGACCGCTTAGCGTACCCCTCGCACGAGCGCAATGCAGAGAGGTGTCCGTTTCATGCTTGATATCGGAACGAAGGAAGATTGTAAGGACGCCGCCGATCCCTTCGACAGGCGGTCAGCTGCATAATAGAAGCTTTACGAAATATAACTAAATTGCCAATCTCGGTTTTAAACAGCTCCCCACGTTCCTCCTGTACGACCCTAAGTCGCCGCTGGATGCTTTTGGAGTATCGCGACCCCGCGTCAATACCATCGCCGCGACGAAACACGTGGCGTAATTCCCGCACATGGTGAAGATACGGCCTGAACATGTCGGAATTTCTTGCGATCGGTGTTTCATTAGGCTGACCACGATACAACCATCCGTCACCGCAAGGGCGAGGCGTTCGGATAAGATCATAGTGACGTTGTAAAAACGAATATGCGCGCGGACGTACAGACAATGAACTCACCAACGGAAGACCGCCGCAAACATCCGCGCGTCGAAATCGACGAGCCGGCTTACATTTCTACCGGCGGATTGAGCATGCGGTGCCGGCTGTTGAACGCATCTCCACAGGGAGCCGCCCTCGAAGTTCCAAATCCGGCCGTTGTCCCGTCGCGTTTCCAGCTCATGACCGAAAAGGACCGGGTGATTCGGCCTTGCCGGGTCATCTGGATCAAGCAGAACCGGATCGGAATTTCTTTCGATTCGCCAATTGCCGAGGCCGTCTCCGGCGTTTCGAGTCGCGACCTTTGATTTACCATCCCGTTTCGCCCCCGCCGGGCTCACCCCATTTCCGCCTTGTTTACTCTGCGATATATTCACGCCTTGGTATGGTTATGGACCGTATCATGTTGACCGGCGCGGTGGAGTAAGGCAGTTCGCCAGAGACCGGGTCTTGGGGACGAATGGGGAAATCAAGTTCAGATCGAATCGGGCATGCTGCATGCGCCGTAGCCGTCGCGGGCGCGTGCCTGATGCTGGCCAATTGCAGCTCATCAGGCAAGTTCAGCCGGATCGATCCGAAGTATGGAGTTTCGAGCAGCCCTCGTGTGGTGGCCTCCGGCGAGCCGGTGCCAAAGGGGGGTGGGACATATCGGGTCGGCAAGCCTTATACAGTCGCCGGACGTGTTTACGTTCCCGAGGAAAACACCAAATACCGTGCCGAGGGGCTAGCTTCCTGGTATGGCGACGCCTTCCATGGCCGTCTGACGGCCAACGGCGAGGTTTTTGATATGGCCTCGCTGTCCGCCGCGCATCCGACCCTTCCCTTACCGTGTTATGTCCGAGTGACAAACCTGGGCAACAAAAAATCCCTGGTGGTCCGCGTCAACGATCGCGGTCCATATCACGGTAACCGGCTGATCGATGTCTCGAACAAGGCGGCCGAGCTGCTGGAGTTCAAGCGAAATGGCGTCGCTGCGGTGCGTGTCGAATATGTCGGACGCGCGCCGCTTGAAGGTTCTGATGATCGGCAATTGATGGCAACCCTGCGAACAGGCGTGCCTGCACCATCACCGTCCACCGTCAGGATCGCCTCAGCGCGGCCGTTTGTTCCCGAACTTGCCCCGTCCGAACGCTCGATCAGCGGCGATATCCCGACTCCACGAGGCCGGCCCTATACGCCCGACCATACCACGATGGACGTCGCATCGATCAGCGCGGATTCCGAAATGTCTGCGCCCGGACGCACCGCGGCGCATCCGCAGGCTCTGGAAGGCGCGCGAGAGGTTTCATACGGCGAGGGCAACGTTACAGGCCATATCCGCCCGGTCGCCGCTTATGCGCCGGTAGACCAGCGTGGACCGAGCGAGCTACTCTCCGCCCGAGGGCTCTATTAAGCGGTCGCTCACCTATCGAGAACGCTAAAAATCTGCTTTGATTTTATCCGGCTGCCAGAGGCGCGGCCCGATGTTGTTCGCGATCACTCCAATTGATAAAGGGACCTAGCCGGAACCGCACCATGACAACCAGTTCTTCCACGCCCGACAGACGCGGGGGGTTCGCCTGGCGCGGTCTGGTGGCTGTCGCCGTCCTCACGATCGGCCTGGACGGAATCGTGCTGGCCGCCAACAACAGCATCCAGGGCGCGAAGAAAGAAGAAATCTACGAAACCAGCGCCCCGACCGCAATTCTGGTCGAAGCCAAAAGCGGCAGCGTACTCTTCGAGAAAAACGCAGACGAACTACGTGCGCCTTCCAGCATGATGAAGCTGATGACGGCGGAAGTCGTATTCAACGCCATCAGGAAAGGCGAGATCAAGCTCACGGACGAGTACGTCATCAGCGAAAACACTTGGCGCAAGGGTGGGGCGCCTTCTGGCGGATCGACCATGTTCGCCGCGATCAACAGCCGCGTTTCGGTCCAGGATCTCCTGCATGGAGCGATCATCCAGAGCGGCAATGACTCCTGCATGGCGCTCGCGGAGGGTATCGCCGGCAACGAAAGCGCCTTCGCGGAAAAGATGACGGCGCGAGCACGAGAATTGGGTCTGACTCGCTCCACCTTCGCTAATTCCAACGGTCTCCCACATCCTGACAATAAGATGACCGTTCGAGAGCTCGCAGTACTGGCGCGCCACATCATTTTGACGTACCCGGATTTTTACAAGCTGTTCGGCGAACGCGAGTTCACCTGGAACAAAATTCGTCAGTTGAACCGCAACGCGCTTCTCACTGCGATGGACGGAGCTGACGGGCTCAAGACCGGCTACACCAAGGAGGGTGGATACGGCATGGTCGGCTCGGTGGTTCAAAACGGCACGAGGCTGATCGTTGTGGTGAACGGTCTCGAAAGCGCCGACGACCGCGCAACCGCCGCCAAGAAACTGCTGGAATGGGGTTTTCGAAATTTCGAAATCCGGACCCTGTTTGCTGCCGAACAGCCGGTCGGCTATGCCAAGGTATTTGGCGGTGATAGCGGCTCCGTTCAGATCGCCGCATCGGATCCGGTCCAGGTCATGGTTCAGAAGAACGGCAACGACAAACTACTCGCGCGCATCGTCTATACCGGGCCGGTCCGTGCTCCGGTTGCGCCTGAGCAACCGATCGGCGTGATCAAGGTTTGGCGAGGCAAGGAAGTGGCGGTAGAGATGCCGGTCCATGCCACGAAAGCCGTTGGCGTCGGCTCGACCATGCGTCGCGCGTTGGATGGAGCGATCGAGCTTGTCGTCGGAATCGTGCGCTCGGGTGTCGCGAGACTCTGATGGCCGAGGCCACGCCCAAAGCCGACCCGCAGCGCGGACGTTTCATTACCTTCGAAGGCGGCGAGGGGTCCGGCAAATCCACGCAGATTAAGATTCTCGCCGAACGTCTTCTGGCGGCCAAGCAACATGCCATCGTCACGCGAGAGCCCGGAGGATCGCCCGGCGCCGAAATTATTCGACACCTCGTCCTGTCGGGAGTGGGCAAACTGCTCGGTGTTGACGCTGAGACTCTGCTATTTGCGGCGGCGCGCGATGATCATGTTCGCACCGTAATCAGGCCCGCGCTGGAGCAGGGCGTCTGGGTGCTTTGCGATCGGTTTGCCGATTCGACCCGCGTCTATCAGGGGCAGTTGGGGAACGTGCTACCCGGCGTGCTGAACGCGATGGAGCGGGTAACCATCGGCGATCTCAAGCCTGACCTGACGGTGATCCTCGACGTCCCCGTTGAAGTAGGCTTGCAGCGCGCAGCCGCTCGCCGTGGCAGCGGCGCGCCGGACCGCTTTGAGGCGGAGGACCTTGCTTTTCATCGGAAGCTCCGTGACGCCTATCGCGAAATCGCGGCCAATGACCCGCAACGCTGCGTGGTGATCGATGCCGACACCGATCTCGATACAGTGGCCGCGAGAATATGGGCGGCGCTGCGCGAACGCATGCTGATAGCGGACACTGCCACGCAAGTCACACGCGCATGATCGCTCGCCCGGCCACGGTGGAAATGCCGTTCCCACACCCGCGCGAAACCGCCGTGCTCTTCGGTCACGGCGAGGCGGAACGGACTTTGCTCGACGCCTATCGTGGCGGTCGCATTCCTCACGCGTGGCTGATCGGCGGCGCGCCGGGGATCGGCAAGGCGACGCTGGCCTATCGGATGGCGCGGTTTGTGCTAGCTCACGGCGATCCGGCCATGTCCGACGTGCAATCGGCCGAAACGCTCAAGCTGGACCTGGCGCATCCGGTTGCGCGCGGCGTCGCGGCCGGCACGCATGGTGGGCTCCTGACGCTGGAGCGGACGCCCAACGAAAAGGGCATTATGCGCACGGTCATCAGCGTCGAGCAAATTCGCGAGACCATCTCCTTCTTCGGCTCGACTGCTACCGGGAACGGGTGGAGGGTGTGCATCGTCGATACGGTCGACGAACTCAACCCCAACGCCGCCAATGCTCTGCTCAAGGTGCTTGAGGAGCCGCCGCACCGGTCGCTGTTCTTTCTGGTCAGCCATGCTCCGGTGCGGGTATTGGCGACGATGCAATCACGCTGTCGCAAGCTGATGCTACGCCCGCTGGCGGCGAGCGATGTGATCCGCGCGGCCGCGGCAGCGGTAGGGATCGCGCCTGACGATGCGTCCTTGCAGGAAGTCGCCGGCGCGGCCGAAGGAAGCGTCGCGCGGGCGCTGGCGCTCCTGGGAGGCGGCGCGCTGAAGCTTCATCAACGGACGATGGCGCTGTTGAACCGCCTGCCGCAAGTCGACCCGGGCGAACTCCACGCGTTGGGGGACGCCATCAGCGGCAGCGATCGCGCCGCGCTTAGCGCCTTCATCGATAGCGTGGACCGTTGGATCGGCGAGCGACTCCGTACCGGCGACGTGAACGCCGATCTTCCTCGCCTTGCACGGCTCGCGGAGGTATGGGAAAAGATAAACACCGCCGCGCGCGAAACGGAGACCTATAATCTCGAGCGAAAACCGCTGGTTTTTTCGGCGTTCGGGCTTCTCGCAGAAGCAACGCGGTAAAACATTCCGCCCATGATTGTTCTCGACCTCCAGCCTGCTTCATAAGGAATTTGTGGTGGCTCCCGCTAAGAAGAAACCGGCCAAAAAACCTCGCGTGAAAACCCGCAAGTCGCGTTCCGCCGCCACCGGCCGTAACCCGCCAGCGAAGGCGCGCAGCAAGGCGTCGGCCAGAAAGACCACCAAACGCAAAAAGACCCGCGCGAAGGCGACGACGAAAGCGCGCGCGCCGAAGACGGCTAAAAAGGCGGCAAAGAAGAGGACCGTCAAGAAAACGGCCAAGAGAACGGTCAGGAAAGCTGCAAAGAAAGTGGTTAAAAAGCAGCCGGCGACGAGAACCCCGAAGAAGGTCGCGGCGAAGAAGACAGCGGCTAAGAAGGTCGCGCCAAAGAAAACCGCGGCGAAGAAAGTGACACAAAAAAAGGCTGCGCCGAAGCGATCCGTCGCCACGCCTCCGTTAAAGAAGGCAAAGCCGCGTGCCCCACGCAAGGTCGAGGCCAAGGCCGACACCAAGGTCAATGCGACGACGGCAGCATCGCTCCCTCCGCGCCCGGCCTCATCCCGAACCAATACGTTCTACATCACCACGGCCATCGTTTATCCGAACGGCGCGCCGCACATCGGCCACGCATATGAGGCCATCGCCACCGACGCGCTCGCGCGTTTTCAAAGGCTCGACGGCAAGGATGTGTTCTTCCTGACCGGCACCGACGAGCACGGCCAGAAGATGGTGCAGACGGCGCAGCGGGAAAACATATCCGCGCTTGAGCTCGCCACGCGAAACGCGGAGTTGCTGCGGAAACTCGACGAGACGCTGCACATCTCGTTTGATCGGTTCATTCGCACCTCGGAATCCGCACACCATCGCTCGGTCCAGGAGATCTGGAAGCGCATGGCCGAGAACGGCGACATCTACCTGTCAAACTACTCCGGCTGGTACTCGGTGCGCGACGAAGCTTATTACGCAGAGGACGAGACGATCGTCGGCGAGGACAATGTGCGGCGCGGACCGCAAGGGACGCCAGTCGAGTGGGTGGAAGAGAAGAGCTATTTTTTCAAGCTTGCATCCTATCAGGACAGGCTTCTTGCCCTGTACGAAAGCGAGCCGGACTTCATAGGTCCGGACTCCCGCCGCAACGAAGTTGTCAGCTTCGTGAAGGGCGGCCTGAAGGATCTGTCGATCTCACGCACCAATTTCGACTGGGGCATCAAGGTTCCCGACGATCCCGAGCACGTCATGTACGTCTGGGTCGATGCGCTGACCAACTATATCACCGGCGTTGGCTTTCCGAACGAGGACGAGAGCAACTGGCGCTTCTGGCCGGCCGGCGTCCACATCATCGGCAAGGACATCATCCGCTTTCATGCGGTCTACTGGCCGGCTTTCCTGATGTCGGCGGGAATTGCGTTGCCGAAGCGGGTGTATGCGCACGGCTTCTTATTCAACCGTGGTGAGAAGATGTCGAAGTCGGTCGGCAATGTCGTCGATCCCTTCAGCCTTGCCGCGCAGTACGGCGTCGATCAAATGCGCTACTTCTTCCTGCGGGAGGTGCCCTTCGGACATGACGGCAGCTACAATCACGAGGCGATCGTGGCGCGCATCAATGCCGACCTCGCCAACGACTTCGGCAACCTCGCGCAGCGCTCGCTGTCGATGATCGCCAAGCAGCATGGCGGCGTTCTGCCCGAGCCCGGCGATTTCAGCGATTCCGATAAGGCGATCCTTGCACAGGCGGACGGCATGATCGCGGTCGCGCGCGAGGCGATGAAGACGCAGCAGATCCATCAGGCGCTCAATGCAATCTGGGCCGTCGTTGCCGAAGCCAACCGCTATTTCGCCGGCGAGGCGCCCTGGGTTCTGGCCAAGACCGATCCGGCGCGGCAGAGGACGGTGCTGTATGTTACCGCTGAGGTGGTGCGCCAGATCGCGATCCTGGCCCAGCCTGCGATGCCAGAAGCCTGCGCGAAGATGCTCGATATACTGGGGATACCCACCGACGAACGGAATTTTGCGATGCTCGGCGGTCATGTCCGGATCAAGCCAGGCACGATGCTGCCGCCGCCCGTCCCGGTATTCCCGCGTTATGTCGAACCGACTGCGGCCTGAACTGTTAAACACTGATGCTTGTCGACAGTCATTGCCATCTGGATTATCCCGATTTCTCCGATGAACTCGACGCCGTGGTCGCGCGCGCTGAAGCGGCGGGAGTAGGGCGCATGGTGACGATTTCGACCCGGGTCAGGGAGCAGGCGAAATTGCTCGCAATCGCGGAGCGTTTTCCGACTGTCTATTGCTCAGTCGGCACCCATCCGCATCATGCCGACGAGGAAGACGGCATTTCCGTCGGCGAACTCATCGCGCTCACACAGCATCCAAAAGTCGTCGCGCTGGGGGAGGCGGGGCTGGATTATTTTTACGAACATGGATCGCGTGATGCTCAGGCACGGGGGTTTCGCGCTCATATCGCCGCCGCGCGAGAGACCGGTTTGCCGCTTGTGATCCATACCCGCGAGGCGGACGAGGATTGCGGCCACATTCTTGAAGAGGAAATGACAAAGGGCGCGTTCCGCGCGGTGCTGCATTGCTACACAGGTGGCCGCGAACTTGCGTTGAAGGCGGTCGCGCTTGGATTGTATATCGGCTTCACCGGAATCTTGACATTCAAGAAATCCGATGCGTTGCGTACGCTCTCTACGGAATTACCGGAGGATCGCGTTCTGGTCGAGACCGACGCGCCATACCTTGCCCCCGGCAAGTTTCGCGGCAAGCGCAACGAACCCTCCTATGTCGTGGAGACCGCGAAGGTGCTGGCGGACGTACGCGGCGTTTCGTTCGACGAAGTTTCGCGACAAACCACCGAGAACTTCTTTCGGCTATTCTCGAAGGTGCCACGCCCGGACGCAACCGCATGACGCTGACGCTGACCATTCTCGGCTGCGGCTCGTCCGCTGGCGTGCCACGTCCGGCAATGGGTTGGGGCGCCTGCGATCCCAAGAATCCGAAGAACCGCCGCCGCCGCTGCTCGCTTATGGCCGAACGCGCCTCAAAGGAGGGCATGACGCGTGTCGTGATCGACACCTCGCCTGACCTGCGCGAGCAGTTAATCGACGCCAACGTCGATCATATCGATGCTGTGTTCTTAAGCCACGAACATGCCGATCAGACTCACGGGATCGATGACCTTCGCTCCGTGGTACTGCATCAGCGGCGGCGGATTCCGGTGTATCTCAATAAGTCCACCGCCGTGGATGTCATGCAGCGCTTTTCGTATTGCTTTGTCACGCCCGAAGGCAGCTACTATCCGCCGATCCTCGAGCAACGCTCGATCGAGGCCGGCGAAAGCCGAACCATCGATGGCAGCGGCGGCGCGCTCACGTTGTCGGCCTTTCTGGTGCAGCACGGTCAAATTACGGCGCTGGGCTATCGGATCGGCGACGCTGCTTATACGCCGGATCTCTGCGACATACCGCCGGAGAGCTGGCCTGCTCTGGAGAACCTCGATCTCTGGATCATCGACGGGTTACGCTATGAACAACACCCCACTCATTTCAGCGTCGCTGACGCGTTGTCGTGGATCGATCGCTTCAAGCCAGCGCGCGCCGTAATCACGAATATGCATTCCGATCTGGATTACGAGATCCTGCGGCACGAGCTTCCAGAGAATGTCATGCCGGCCTACGACGGGATGCGGCTGACGATCGATCCGGCTTGACGGATCAGGGCTGAGATCGCCTTTTCCAGAAAGACGCGCCGATCGGAGGTACGGAGCGAAGTGATAACACCCGCTGCATACGTTGGCGCCGCCATTGCGGAAATCGCCGGTTGCTTCGCATTCTGGGCCTGGTTGCGCCTTGGAAAGTCGGTTTGGTGGATTGCGCCGGGAATGGTCTCTTTGGCGCTGTTCGCGTATTTGCTGACATTGGTGGATAGCGAAGCCGCTGGGCGCACATACGCGGCTTATGGCGGCATTTACATCGCCGCGTCGCTTGGCTGGCTCTGGTCTGTGGAAGGTCTTCGGCCAGACAGGTGGGATCTCATCGGCGCTATGGTCTGCCTTATAGGAGCCGCCATAATACTGCTTGGACCGCGCCAATAATCTGAGCGAGCATCTTCCGGAGCTAAGTGTCTGATGTTTTTAGCAAGAATGAGAACAAAATATCGTCCCGTAAATATTCCATAATATACCTTATGCGAATTATACAGGGAGCGGATTGTGAGCCGCGTTTGATTGTTGCTGAGGCTTTGGCTTGTCACTAGCCGCGTCTGCGTTGCTGCGTGATAGAACCCCTGCCCGAAACTATGACGTACCACCGCATACGCGCGTACGTAGGCGCGCTCATTCCGCGTCCCCGAGAAGCCGCCGCATTTCCCGCAGCTCAGGATCGCGCGGCTGTCCGCCGAGTGCCGGCGATTTCAATGAGAGCAAGCATAATCGTGCGGTCCCCATCCGTTGGGACAAACGTGACGACAACTTCCCAACGCCATCAAACTCGCTTCAATTGCGCATCTGGTTGCGCTTAGTGAGTCCGAGGCGCGTTACGAATCAGCGAGACCGCCATCAGGCGCGCACGTTGAATCGCACCCGACCTAGGCCTAACCGCCGCAGTGACCAGACTGCCATCATATAGGATGGAAAGTTGTTCAGCGATTTCCCTCGCTGGCTTGATTCCAGCAGCGGTAAGCATCCGTACGAACGTATCGCGCACCGCCAATTTGTGAATTCGAACCCAGCGAGGCGCGGAGGAGTTCCGACCATGCTGCTCAATTGCGGCAACGACAAATAGGCAACCCCGGAAGGTCGATTTCGACGCGACGTCCAACAGCAAATCAAATACGTCGCTGATTTTTGTTTCTAACGGGGCAGTCCGGATTTCTATTTTCCTTAGCCGTTCGAGAGAGGCCTTATGACGCGACTCGAGACAGGCCTCCACGAGATCGTCTTTGCTCGGAAAGGCCGAATAGAATGAGGCTTTTGCAACACCAGCCTGATCAATGAGCTTATTGATCCCCGTTTCGTGAATTCCTTCTCTAAAGAAAAGATCATCAGCCGTTGCGAGAACGCGCTCTCGAACACCAAGGGTTCGACGCTTTGATCTGTCAATTAGCGATCTGCCGCGAACCGCGCCGGGCAAGGGTTCTGCTTTCTTATTATGTCTTATTCCCATCCGCTTATTTTCGCTCCGTAAAGAAGCGCCCATGATTTGTACCCGTCAGATTCAACGGTAGCACGTATATTGCAAGTCATTGCTGCGTTCCGCCCACACTCTTCTTTCTGTCATGCGAGACGCGCAGAACCTTGTTGCCGCTGGACGCGCGCAGAAACGCTGTTGACAGTGGCCACTGATGCATTAGCTTGAACAGACCTGTCTGTCTAAGCACGCATCGAACTGGAGATTATGTAATGCTTGATTGGGTTAATGTCAGGAACAAGTTGTCGTCACGTATCGGTGAACTTCGCAAACTTTCACCTGATACTGTGGATGCCTATCGGATGGCCGGCGGCGCAGGCGCCAAGACGGGACATCTTGATGAGAAAACACGCGAGCTTATCTCGCTCGCTGTCGCGGTAACGACGCGCTGCGACGGCTGTATCGCCTTTCACTCGGCAAAGGCGGTAAAAGAGGGCGCGACGCGCGATGAGATCGCCGAGGCGCTCGGAGTTGCTGTTGCAATGAACGCCGGGGCCGCGGTTATCTTTTCTGCAAGAGTTCTCGACGCAGTAGATGCGGTTGACGGCGCGTGATAAGTCACGTTCTCGGTTTTCTTTGCGCCGTGAGCGAATGAAACTCTTCCGGCTCGGGGTTAGCCTTGAGCCGGATTTGTTTTGACAGCTGCGCCGTCTTTCCTGACGGCAAGCCGCTAACGTACGGCGGATCATGTGTCGGCGGCTGGCTCGGAGTCTTTCCGGAACAGGATATACAGCGCCGGCAACACCAGCAGCGTCAGAATCGTCGACGAGATGATGCCGCCGATCACGACCGTCGCCAATGGCCGCTGTACTTCCGCGCCCGCCCCGGTCGCAATCGCCATTGGGACGAACCCCAGGGAGGCGACCAGCGCCGTCATCAGAACCGGCCGCAACCGGGTCGACGCGCCCTGATACACGGCATCCACCACTGGCTTTCCCTCGCGCCGTAGTCGTTCAATGAACGCGACGATGACTACGCCGTTCAGAACTGCAACGCCAGACAGTGCAATAAAGCCGACGCCAGCACTAATCGACAGCGGAAGACCGCGTAGCAGCAGCGCCAGAACACCCCCGGTCAAGGCTAGGGGCACGCCGCTGAATACCAGCAGCGCATCGGCGACCGATCCGAAGCTCATGAACAACAGCAGCAACACCAGCGTCAGCGCCAGCGGCACCACAATCATCAATCGCTTGGTAGCAGAAACGAGTTGCTCGAACTGCCCTCCCCAACCGATCCAATATCCCGGCGGCAGTTTGACCTTTTCCATGACTGCTTGCTGCGCGTCAGCCACAAATGACCCAAGGTCCCGTTCACGAACGTTAGCGGTGACAACGATACGACGCTTGCCATTTTCGCGACTTATCTGGTTAGGACCTGGCGCGACATCGACTGTTGCCACAGACGACAGAGGCACATATCGCATCGGCACAGATGACGTCGACCATAAGGCTTTCGTCGCTCCCGCTACTTCATTCTCTGCGGGAGGCAGCGGAATGGAAATGGCACGGATCGATTCCAAACTTCCCCGAAGGTTTTCAGGAAGGCGAACCACGATGTCGAACCGCCGGTCACCCTCGAACAGTTTCCCGGCACTCTTGCCACCGATGGCAATCTCCACGACGTTCTGAACCTCGGCGATGCTGAGGCCATGGCGCGACAACGCCTGGCGGTCGAGCTTGACCGTAAGAATTGGAAGACCGGACACCTGCTCGGTTTTAACGTCGGTCGCACCGGGAATGTCTTTGATCGCAGCCTGTACCTGTTTCGCAGCGCCCTGGAGGATGTCCAGATCGTCACCGAAGATCTTGATGCCGATGTCGCTACGTATACCTGATACCAGTTCGTTGACCCGCAACTGAATCGGCTGTGAGATTTCGTAGTTGCTACCAGGAATCTCGTTCGCGGCGCTTTCAATCTCCTCCACAAGTTTGGATTTCGGTTTCGAAGGGTCCGGCCACTCCCGACGTGGCCTGAGCATGACATAGCCATCCGAGATCGATGGTGGCATCGCATCGGTGGCAACTTCCGCAGTACCGGTACGCGCGAAAAAATTCTTCACCTCGGGAATCTTTCCGATCCTGCTCTCCAGCGCCGTCTGGAGATCCAGCGACTGGGTCAGGCTTGTCCCCGGTATGCGGATCGCGGCGATTGCGACGTCTCCTTCATCGAGCGACGGAATGAACTCGACACCCATTCGGGTCGCCGCGAGACCGCTTGCAAGGACAGTGACCACGGCACCAGACGCCATCAGATTCCGATAGCGGATTGCCCTATCGAGCAGCGGCAGATAGAGCCGCTTCGCCTCTCGCATGAAGATGCTCTCCTGTTCGGAAACCTTGCCGGTAACGACGATCGCAACCGCGGCAGGAACGAACGTCACCGAAAAGGTCGCGGCGCCTAGCAACGCCATCAGTACCGTCAACGCCATTGGCGTGAACATCTTTCCTTCGATGCCAGTCAGCGTCAGCACAGGCAGGTACACGACGGCGATAATCATGGTACCGAACAGGCTGGGTTTGATTACCTCCCGCGCACCATTAAAGACCGTTCGGAGGCGTTCTGTGAGCCGAAGAAGTCGGCCTGCCTTGCGCTGTTCTTCTGCAAGAAGCCGAAGGCAATTCTCGACAATGATCACGGCCCCGTCGACGATGATGCCAAAATCAATGGCGCCGAGGCTCATCAGATTTGCGCTGACTTTCGTCTCCACCATACCGGTGATGGTAAAAAGCATGGCCAAGGGAATCACGCATCCCGTCACGAGAGCAGCGCGAATGTCGCCAAGAATGAAAAACAACACGGCGATGACGAGCAGTGCGCCCTCGATCAGGTTTCTCTGAACGGTTCTGATAGTCGCATCGACGAGATTCGTCCGGTCGTAGACAGTGAGCGCGACCACGCCGTCAGGAAGCGATCGACCGATCTCACGGAGCTTGGTTGAGACCTGCTTCGCAACGGCGCGGCTATTCTCGCCGATCAGTAGCATCGCTGTTCCGAGCACGGTCTCCTTACCGTCAAGCGTGGCGGCTCCTGTCCGTAGATCCTTACCTTCCTTCACTTCGGCAACATCGCGGATACGAACGGGAATGCCGCCACGCGATCCAATAACGATATCCTGAATCTCGGCGATGTTAGCGACTTGCCCCGGCGCGCGTACGAGATACTGTTCGCCGTTGCGTTCAATATAGCCCGCGCCGACGTTGGCGTTGTTGGCGGCGAGCGCCGTCATCACATCTCGGAATCCGAGATTGTAGGCTATCAGGCGTCCAGGATCCGGCAATACATGAAACTGGCGTTCGTGTCCGCCGATGGTGTTGACCTCAACAACGCCCGGAACGGTACGAAGTTGTGGCTTGATGATCCAGTCCTGAATCGTACGCAGGTCGCTGGGAGTGAATTCGTCGCCTCCTGGCGTCCGCGCGTCTTGTTTGGCTCCCACGGTGTACATGAAGATCTCACCGAGACCCGTCGACACCGGCCCCATCGCGACCTCGACGCCAGGCGGCAACTGGTCTCGTACCCGCTGAATGCGCTCATTAACGAGCTGGCGCGCAAAGTATATGTCGGTTCCGTCGAGAAAAATCACCGTGACCTGACTTAGACCGTAACGCGAACTCGATCGCGTGTATTCGAGTTTCGGAAGACCACCCATCGCGGTCTCGACAGGAAACGTAATCCGCTGTTCGATTTCCAGCGGGGAGTAACCCAGAGCGCGGGTATTTATCTGAACCTGTACGTTGGTGATGTCAGGCACGGCATCGATCGGGAGCTTGGTGAAATTCCACGCCCCATAAACGCCGATTGCAAGCGCGAACAATATCACCCGCCAGCGCTGGCGAATGGAAAAGGTAAGGACCGCGTCAATGCTCATGATCGCTCTTGCCTTTTCCCATCTCGGCTTTCACAACGAAGCTGTTTTCAGCCACATAGGCTTCCCCCGCCGCCATGCCGGCTCGAATCTCCACGAACCTTGCATCGGACTCTCCAACCTCGACCGGACGAGCCTCGATCTTATCCTTGTCCTCGCGAACGAAGACGACTGTCCTGTTTTCGAGCGTTTGAATCGCGCCGGCGCGAACGGCGACCGGCACACTGCGCTTTGTCAGGACAAGCCGGGCCGTGGCGAACAGTCCCGGACGCAGGCGTCCATCGGTATTATCCAGAACGATCCGGGCGATTGCGGTCTGCGTGTCGATCGATCCAACCGGCGCAACATAAGAGATGTACCCCTTGATGTCCGCTCCGCCGTCATCAGCATCGATCAGCACTTCGTCTCCGGTTCGGACCCGTTTCAGATCCTGGCGGTAGATCGAAAGGTCGACCCAGATCGTTGACAGGTCGGCGACGACGAAAGCAGGCTTCTGTTCCGAGGCATACTCCCCGAGCGATATCTGACGATCAATCACGGTGCCACTGATCGGCGCCTTCAGGTCGTAGACAGTAAGACTCTGGTTGCTTTCGATCGACGCAAGCAGGTCGTTACTTGCGACGGCGTCTCCGATCCGTTTCCTGATCGATCGCACGATGCCTGGAAACCGCGGCGTTACCTGAACAACGGTTTCCTGGTTGGCCCTCAATACGCCGTTGAAAGACAATGTATCCCTGAGCGTCGCCTCGCCGGCCTCGGCAAGGACCGCCCCAGCGGCCGCGAGTTTGACATCGCTGATCAGGATACGCTTGGCACCATGTTCATCCTCTTCGACGTATCCTCGTTCGAATTCCCGCGTCTCCGTCTGATTGTGTCTTGTATGCAATGCCGGAGAACTTTGCTCTGTCAGTTGCATCTCTCGGTAGCCGACGCCCGCGACAGCGAGCACCGCGACAGCCGATACGATTATCGCAAATGTCTTCATCGAGCGGTCCCTCGCGTCAATGCGAACGGATTGCCGACGAGACCTTCAATGGTGGCGACGCCGACGTGAAAGTTCTGCTGTGCTTCCTGTTCACGCAGGCGCGCCTGGACGACATTTGCCAAGGCGTCGAGCACTTCGAGCAGAGAAAAGCGTCCTTGCCCGTATCCTTCGAAGATCGCATCGGCAGCCTTGCGGGATTTCGGAATCGCGACCTCGCGCAGCACTTTCAATTCGCGTAACGAACCTTGCAGCGAGTCATAGGCGCGTCCTGCAAGCACAATCAGCGTGTTGCGATTGGATTCACGTTCGACCCTGGTTTTCGCAAGGTTTTCCTGCGCTGACAGGATGTTGCCCTGGTTCTGATCGTATATTGGGATGGGAACCGAAAGCGAGAGTATGACGGCGTCGTCATTGGTCGTGTTGAAATGACGCCAGCCCGCGCTGACACGAACGTCGGGATAAGGCTTCAGTCGCGCTGCCAGAAGCTCGGCATTACGCCGGGCGTAGATCGCGGTCCAACGAGTCAGCTGTGGATTTGCGTCGATCGCTGCGACAACCGCTTGGAAGGACGGAGGCCGGCCTAAACGATCCAACTGTCCCGCAACGGACCGGAATTTGGCCGAGGTGTCTCCCATCAGTGCTGCCAGTTCGCGCCGGGCGCTGGCAAGCCTCGCCCGAACCCGCTCGCGGTCTGCTTTCATCAATGCGGATGCGACGTCTGCTCGGCCGATTTCAGCGGATGACGACGCGCCAGCCTCTACCCGCCGCTGCAGCAATGGCGTCAGCGCGTCGATTGCAGCAATCTGCTCGTCGAGAATCTGGATCCTTCGTTGCGCCCCGAGGGCATTCAAAAAGGCGACAGCCGTCTCGGACAGGACCTCGAGACGAACAGCCTTGCGCTGGATTACCGCAGCTTCCACGCTGGCCCGGCCCACGGCAATTCGTGCGTTGCGCTTGCTGAAAAGCTCGAACAACTGGCTGATCTGCAGCGTGGTTTCCGCCGACTTTGTTCCACGATAATTTCCGGAACCGAGCGAGTTGTCCTGTTGATAGGATACTTGGGGGTTTATCAGCACACCGGCCTGAATACCCTGCCCGGTTGCGATTCCGACGTCACGCCCGGCGGCGGTCAAACGCGGATTGGCAGCGAGCGCGCGCTGAAGTGCGGCCTTCAACGTAAGCGTTTGCGCATACGACGGCGCCATCAGCCGGGGGCTGATCAGCAGCGCCATCGCCCACGCAAGATGCGCGGCGGACTTTAATAGCATGGAAGATCCTGGCGAATAACGGAATCAGAGCGCCGATGCGCCCGTGAATACGTTCAGCTCAGGACTTCGGTGGTGGGGTATCGATGCCCGGGACAAGATCGGAGGCCTGCGTAAGACCTTGCGGCACCGTGGCGGCGTGATGTTCGATCATAACAGCGAGCGACGGCGGATCTTGCAGCGAGACCGGAAAGCATCCATGACAGTGATGATCAGCGTGTATTCCCGGCGGAGCGTTGGGGTCCGTAGGGACCGAGGCTGTTGAAAGGACGATCTGGCCTGCCGGAGAAGTCACATCCACGTCGAAAGACTGATGCAACATGCCCGACAATAGGTAGGTCACAATCAAAAAAACTGCCGCAAACCTGTTACGCGATGCGCAGAGGCTATGAGTTTGATTTGTGACGGTAAGAATCAAGGGCGTACTCGTCTCAAGCAACGTTCGTTGTCTAACACGCTCGCGGGCATCAAGTCGACTGCAACACTATAACATGCCCGGCGGGCACCAAGCGGAGGACGGGTCAGGGTAACCGGATTTCTGTCGGCCTGTTGAGTTCGGCATCGCGGTTACAGACTGTAATTAAACCGTTTGGGTTACGTACTTGCGCCAGCCTTTTGCACGTAACTCACAGGCCGGGCACGTGGCGCAGCCATAACCCCACGCGTGTCGCGCGCCCCGCTCGCCAAGATAACAGGTGTGTGAATGCTCGCGAATTAGATCGACCAATCCAGCTCCGCCAAGTTCATGCGCAAGCGACCAGGTCGCGCCCTTGTCAAGCCGCATCAGCGGCGTATGCAGTTCAAACCGCGTGGCCATCCCAAGATTGAGAGCGGTGCGCAAAGCCCTGATGGTTTCATCGCGGCAGTCGGGATAGCCGGAGTAATCGGTCTCGCACATGCCGCCGACGATATCCGTCACGCCGCGCCTGTAGGCCAGCGCCGCCGCGAAAGTCAGAAACACCAGATTGCGTCCCGGCACGAACGTGTTGGGTAATCCGCCCTCGCCCATTTCGATCGCGACGTTGCGGGTCAGCGCCGTATCGGAAATCTCCGCCAGCGTGGGAACGGCGAGCGTGTGGGTTTCGCCGAGCTTTTTCGCCCAATCCGGACGCAGGGATGCCATGCCTGCGAGCAGCTTGTCGCGGCAGTTAAGTTCGATGGCGTGGCGCTGACCGTAGTCGAAACCCAGCGTTTCGACCCGTGCGAAGCGTTGCAGCGCCCACGCAAGGCACGTCGCGGAGTCCTGACCTCCGGAAAACAGCACGAGTGCGGTACGTGAAGTGGCTTCATCAATCATGGCGATGCCAATAGCATCCCGCGGCAGCCGCGCCAATCAGTGGGGATTGCGTGGCCGACTGCCTCTTTCTGCTGGGATGGCGGCGCGATTTCCGGCATAGAGAAAAAGCTATGGCGTTTTCGAGCGAAGTGGATACCGGCTCGCGTAAAGAAAACGCGTCAAGTTAAATCACAGAGCCTCGCTCCGGATTCTACCAGGAGCGGAAGGGCTCTTGTCCATCTCGATACCGGTGAACCGATGATTCCTTCCCGCGATATTTCACGTCTGATCGATATCATGGAGCAATTGAGAACGCCCGGCACCGGCTGCCCGTGGGATCTCGAGCAGACATTTGCCACCATTGCGCCCTACACCATCGAAGAAGCTTACGAGGTGGCGGACGCGATCGCGCGCAACGATTTGATCGATCTCTGCGATGAGCTTGGCGACCTGCTGTTGCAAGTTGTCTTTCACTCACGCATGGCCGAAGAGCAGGACGCCTTTTCGTTCGGGGATGTGGTCGAAGCGATTACGCGCAAAATGATCCGACGGCATCCGCATGTATTTCCCGATGACTCAGGATACATCGCGCCATCAGATGTGAAAGGAACGTGGGAGCGCATCAAGGCGGAAGAAAAGGCGGAGCGCGCCGCGCGCAAGCCAGTGAAGGAAACGCCGGCCTCGGGTCTGCTCACCGGCATCAAGGCCGGACAGCCCGCATTGGCGCGCGCGATGGCCTTGCAATGGAAGGCTTCGACAGTGGGCTTCGACTGGAACGATCCCCGTGCCGTACTCGACAAGATTCGCGAGGAATGCGACGAGATCGAAGCGGCGCTAGACCGTGGCGACAAGTCCGAGATCGCGTCGGAAACGGGCGACCTCATGTTCGCACTGGTCAACCTTGCACGTCATGTCGATGCCGATCCTGAAATGGCGCTGCGTGGAGCCAATGCGAAATTCGAGCGGCGTTTTACCTACATCGAACAGACGCTCGCGGCCAAGGGCCGCTCGCTGGAGAGCGCCTCTCTTGCGGAGATGGATGCGTTGTGGAACGAGGCGAAGGAACGGGAGAAAGAGGGTTCTCAACCGACGCTCACACCATCTTGAGGCGCTCGCCATGCCCACTTCCCTCTCCCACAAGGCAGAGGGAAATCGCCGCAAGAGTATCGATCACGAGGCTGCTCTCACACCCCGTTCTGACTGATGAACTTGGTGATGAGGTAGGCCTCCATCGCCTCGATTCCACCCTCTGAGCCGTAGCCGGAATCCTTCACGCCCCCGAAGGGGTTCTCCGGCAGAGCGAGACCGACATTGTTGATTGCAACCATGCCGCTTTCAATCGCGGCGCCTATGGCGGTCGCTGTTCTGGTCGAACTGGTGAACGCGTAGGACGCGAGGCCATATGGCAAACGGTTCGCTTCTTCAATGGCCTCATCGAAATTCGAGAACGGCGAGATCAGCGCCAGCGGGCCGAACGGCTCCTCGTTCATAGCGCGGGCATCCTTCGGCACGTCAGTCACGACCGTCGGCTCAAAAAAGTAGCCATTGTTGCTGACACGATGACCGCCCGCCGCGAGCTTGGCGCCCTTCCCGACCGCATCTTGAACAAAGCTTTCCACGGCGGACACGCGGCGCGAATTGGCGAGAGGCCCCATGTTCGATTCAGGATCAAGTCCGTTGCCGACCTTGATCGCCCTGGCGGCTTCCGTAAACCTGCCGACAAAATCCTTGTATACCGTGTCCTGCACGAGAAGGCGCGTCGGCGCGATGCAAACTTGGCCGGCGTTACGGAATTTGGCGCCCGAGATGATCTTGACCGCGCTTGCGATGTCGGCATCGTCGAACACGATGGCCGGCGCATGACCGCCGAGTTCCATGGTCGCGCGCTTCATGTGCAGTCCGGCGAGCGCTGCGAGCTGCTTCCCTACCGCCGTCGAGCCTGTGAACGATATTTTCCTGATGATCGGATGTGGGATCAGATACTCGGAGATTTCGGCAGGTACGCCGAATACAAGATTGATGACGCCAGCTGGCACGCCCGCATCAACGAATGTGCGGAGCAGTTCGGCGGGAGACGCCGGCGTTTCCTCGGGCGCCTTGACGATGATCGAGCAGCCGGCGGCGAGCGCGGCCGACAATTTGCGGCAGACCTGATTGATGGGGAAATTCCACGGCGTAAATGCCGCCGCAGGACCGACCGGTTCCTTGATCGCAATCTGGTAGATACCCGGCCCGCGCGCCGGAATCACGCGGCCGTACGCCCGTCGGGACTCTTCCGCAAACCATTCGATGATGTCGGCCGCAACCAGCGTCTCCATTCTGGCTTCAGCGAAAATCTTACCCTGCTCCATGGTCATCAGCGTTGCGATGCTGTCGACCCGCTCCCGCATCAGGGCTGCCGCTTTACGCATGATCTTGGAGCGCTCGAAAGGCGCGACCGCTCGCCAGATCTTGAATCCTTTATCAGCGGCCGCGAGCGCCTCGTCGAGATCGGCACGATCGGCATGAGCGACCGTTCCGATCTGCTCTTCGGTAGCAGGGTTGAAGACGGCGATCTTCTTGCCGGAGACGCCGGGGCGCCACCTCCCGTCGATCAGCAGAGATGTATTCTGATAACTCAAGAAGATCTCCTGCGGCATTCGAGAGATTGGTGGAGCATGGAACAGTTTGCGGCTTTGCCGGTCAAGACCGTTCTGCGCGTCCCTGCTTTGCGAAGAGGAAACAGGTGAAGCAGCTCATGAGAGTCCTATTCAACGGGGCCTTGAATCAAACTCTGGTTTACTGCCTTTCAACTGAGCATGATCTTATCCGAAAACCGGTTTCCACTTTTCGGGATTATGCTCTAAAGCGGACGTGGTACTGCGCCGTATCGGTTGACGAGTATGTCTCGTTTGGTCTCATCGGCCCGGACGGTCATGTCGTAACGGCCGTCGCGCAGTTCCTTGGCGAGCACTTCGGAGTTGCGATGCAGCCAACTGATCGCCGCACCATTCGAGGCATCGACCGACAAATCCAGCGTGGTTCGTGTTGCCGCAAGCCGATCCTCGATCGCCGCGAGCAACGTCTCGACGCCTTCGCCTGTTTCGGCGGAGACGAGAAAACACGGCACATCAGTCGAGCGGCGCGCGACAATGTTCTCTAATTCCTTGCGCTGGTCCACATCGAAACGATCGATCTTGTTCCAGACCTCGAGAATGCGCGCCGCTCCTCCGCGCTCGATGCCGAGTTGATGCAGAACCGCTTCGACGTCGTGCTGCTGCGGCTCCGTATCTTCATGCGAAATGTCACGAACATGGAGGATAATGTCCGCCTCCATCACCTCCTCCAGCGTCGCGCGAAACGCAGCGACGAGCTGGGTCGGCAAGTTGGATATGAATCCGACGGTGTCAGACAACATCGCTTTCCCGCCGTGGGGTAGCGCAAGCGAGCGTAACGTGGGATCGAGCGTCGCGAACAGCATGTCCGCCGCCTGAACGTCGGCGCGAGTCAATCGATTGAACAGCGTCGACTTGCCAGCATTTGTATAGCCGACGAGGGCGACCACGCGATATGGCACGCGTTGTCGCCCGGCGCGATGCAGCCGCCGCGTCGCCTGTACCTTTTTGAGTTCGTTTTCCAGTCGCGCGATGCGATCGCCGATCAGGCGGCGGTCGGCCTCGATCTGGGTTTCGCCGGGGCCACCCATGAAGCCGAAGCCGCCGCGCTGCCGTTCAAGATGAGTCCAGGAGCGCACGAGACGGCTACGCTGATAGTTAAGATGAGCGAGTTCGACCTGAAGCGCGCCCTCTTTCGTCTTTGCGCGGCGCCCGAAGATTTCGAGGATCAAGCCCGTCCGGTCCAGCACTTTTGTGCCCCAAGCTTTTTCCAGATTGCGCTGTTGAACGGGTGACAGCGTACAATCCATCACCACGAGACTGGCTCCATCGGCCGCGATCAAGCCCTTCAACTCTTCGACCTTGCCCTTGCCGAGATAGGTTGCGGGCCTGATCTGGCTGACGGGAGCAACTATCGCCTGAACCACATGAAGATCGATTGCCCTCGCCAGACCGCTGGCTTCATCCAGCCGGGCATTGGTATTGCGCAGGGAGCGTCCTGCCCGCGTCTCGGCATCGCCCCGCGCTCGCAGATAGGGACCGATAACGATCGCTCGTCCGGTTGGTTGACCCTGAATCGACCCCGATGGGTCGATGCTCCCCTCTAATTGGCGGGGTTCCAATCAGGAAACTTTCACATACTTGCTCAAAGCGGAGCGTCCTCGCCACCTTCAAATAACTGGATCGGAGCACCTGGCATGATCGTCGAAATCGCGTGTTTGTAGACCAGTTGCGAATGGCCATCGCGTCTCAGCAGAAGGCAGAAATTATCGAACCAAGTAACGATTCCCTGTAGTTTGACTCCGTTTACGAGAAAGATCGTCAGGGGCGTTTTTGTCTTGCGAACGTGGTTGAGGAAAGTGTCCTGTAGGTTTTGTGCGCGGTCTATCGCCATTTTTGTTATCCCGCAGTTTAACTTTGCTTTTTTGAGCCGGAAACGACCCTCCGGGCGTCTCATGGCCGCCGGCTCCCCCTGAGTCCTCCTCATGGCCCCGGCAATGCTGGATTAGAAGGCAGAGTATGCTGTTACGCAAGCCGGTTCAGGCCATGGGTTCGCTCGGATATACAAAAACCATCAGGAAAATGCTGAAAAGCGGTGGAATTCTTCCCGAAGCCGCCTTGTAATACCGCCCGGCTGACCATTTCCCACCACCTGACCGTCGATCGCGACGACGGGCATGACGACCTGAGTAGCCGAAGTTACGAAAGCCTCCGCTGCCTCGCGCGCTTCCTCAGGCGTGAACGGGCGTTCCTCCAGGCTGATCTGAAGAGCCTTCATGACGTCCATGAGGACAGCCCGCGTGATGCCCGCGAGAATGCCGACGTCTACCGACCGGGTGACGGCGCGGCCGTCCGCCGTCACGATCCAGGCGTTGCTCGACGCACCCTCGGTAATGAATCCGTCGCGGTCGACGTACCACGCCTCATAGGCTCCTTCTTCCCGCGCTTGCTGCTTTGCCAGCACGTTGGGCAGCAGCGAAACCGACTTGATATCCACCCGCGGCCAACGATTTTCCGGCAGCGTGATCACCTTGATTCCGGTCGCGGCGATTTGCTGCTTCTTCTCGTAGTTGAGCGCATGAGCTGTAATCACGACGCTTGGCTTCACAGGGTTTGGCGGAAATGCATGATCACGCCGTGCCACCCCCCGAGTCACCTGCAGATACACCATTCCGTACGTCACGCGATTCCGGCGCACCACCTCTCGCATGATGATGGCGAGCGCCGCGACCGGCATCGGTTCGGCGATCCGCAACTCGCGCAGCGAACGCTGCAATCGAGTCATGTGCCGCGAAAAATCAACCAGCCTCGCGCCGCGCACTTCGCAAACCTCGTAAACGCCGTCGGCGAACTGATAGCCGCGATCCTCGACGTTGACGCAGGCATCGCGCAGATCGCGATATAGGCCGTTGACATAAGCAATTCGCGGCATGTGGCGAGTTCGCCCCAGAGTTCTAGTTGACGCCGAGCGCCTTGAGTTTGCGATGCAATGCCGAGCGTTCCATGCCGACAAACTCCGCGGTTCGAGAGATATTGTTAGAGAAACGGCTGATCTGGGCGATCAGATAGTCTCGCTCGAAAACCTCGCGAGCTTCGCGCAGCGGCAAGCCCATGATGTGCTCACCATTGACACCTGACGGCATTGCCGGGACCATGGAGCCGACATCCTGCGGCAACATATCCGCGGTAATGATGACTTCGGGACCCCCGCCAGCCAGAATCATCACGCGTTCGACGTTGTTTCGCAGTTGCCGGACGTTTCCCGGCCAGACATGCGATTGCAGCACCGCCATCGCGTCATCGCCGATCTTGCGCTTGGGCAGCCCACTCGCGGCGGAGATATGGTCCATGAAACATTCAATCAGTTCGGGAATGTCCTCGCGGCGCTCGGACAAGGGCGGAACACGGATCGGCACCACCGATAGCCGATGGTAAAGGTCTTCGCGGAACCTGCCTGCGGCAATCTCCTCTTCCAGGTTTCGCGCTGTCGATGAGATGATGCGCACATCCACCTTGATCTTGGTCGCACCGCCTGAGCGTTGAAAGGTCTGGTCGACCAGGACCCGCATGATCTTGTTCTGCGTCTCGCGCGGCATATCGCCGATCTCGTCGATGAACAAGGTCCCGCCATGCGCCTCTTCCAGAGCGCCGGCCTTGCGGGGTTGCTGACCGTCGGTCTGCTCGACGCCGAACAGTTCGAATTCCATTCGCTCTGGCGTAATCGCAGCGGCGTTGATGACAACAAACGGACCATCGGCGCGGTTCGACTGATTGTGAAGCGTTCGCGCAGCCAGTTCCTTGCCGGATCCGGACGGGCCGACGATCATGATGCGGCTGTTGGCTTTCGCCGCACGCTCGATGGTTTGCCGAAGCTGGTTCATGCATGGCGAGCGTCCAACCAGCGAGCCCGCCGCCGGCGCGAGTTGCTTCAATTCGCGCACCTCGCGCTTCAGACGTGACGTTTCCAGCGCACGGGTCGCCACCAGAATCAGGCGATCGGACTTGAACGGCTTTTCAATGAAGTCGTAGGCGCCGCGTTTGATGGCCGCGACTGCCGTTTCGATGTTGCCATGACCGGAGATCATGACGACCGGCATATCGGGGCTGTCCTGCTTGATCATTTCGAGCAGTTGCAGCCCGTCAAGTTTGCTGCCTTGCAGCCAGATGTCCAGAAATACCATGTGCGGACGACGGCTCGAAACCTCCGCCAGCGCTTCATCGCTGTTACGCGCAGTTCGGGTTGTAAAACCCTCATCTTCCAGGATGCCTGCAACGAGCTCGCGAATGTCTGCCTCGTCGTCCACAATCAGAATGTCGTGTGCCATGAATTGGATCCGCCTCGTCAGTCGCCGGTAGCAACCGCAGTTTTTGTTTCTTTTCCGGTCAAGGTATCGCTGTTAGTCGCTTCATCCTTGCTAATGGTTCCAGCATTCGCTCGTCCCGTTACGGCAAACCGCAACCGCATCCAGGCTCCCCGCGCGTCCGGCCGTATTGCGGAGGCGTCGTTGAGCTCGAGCTTTCCACCATGGTCTTCCAGGACGCGCCCCACGATCGCAAGGCCAAGACCGGTGCCCTTCTCACGCGTCGTGACGTAAGGCTCCAGCAGCCGAGCGCGCGCAACTTTCGGCAAGCCGACGCCGTTGTCGATCACGTCAATGACGATGTCGTCTTCTTCCCGCGCGGCGATGACATCGATCCGGCCCTTTCCGAGCTCCTCCGGCGGCACGGCCTCGATGGCTTCGGCCGCGTTCTTGATGATATTCGTCAGTGCCTGCGAGATCAGCCGCCGATCAAACTGCGCGCGTAGCGGTTCTTGCTTGATGTCGGCCTCGATATCGATTTCGGAATGTCCGACACGCATCAGGAAAACTGTCTGGCGAACCGTATCGGCGACATCCTCTCCTTCCATGACGGGCTTCGGCATTCGCGCGAAACGCGAAAATTCATCGACCATCCGCCTGATATCCTCGACCTGACGCACGATGGTATCGGTGCACTGCTCGAAGATCGATTTGTCCTGGGTGATCGCCTTTCCGAACTTGCGGCGAATACGCTCGGCAGAGAGTTGGATCGGTGTCAACGGATTCTTGATTTCATGGGCGATTCGTCGCGCCACGTCGCCCCAGGCCGAAGTGCGCTGCGCGGTTACAAGCTCCGTGATATCATCCAGCGTGATAATGTAGCTATCCCTAGAATGACTGGTTTGCTCGGCACTGACACGCACCGAGATGTTGCGCTCATTGCCGTCGCGATTGAGGATGATCTGGCTCTGCACCAGCCGTTGCGCCCCTTCCCTCGCCGTCTGCAAGAGATCGCTCAGCTCGGGAATCACCTCGGATAACGGATGGCCCAAAGTTTCCGATTCTGAATGGCCGATCAGCTTCTCCGCCGAGCGGTTCAGAATGCGGATGGTGTTGGCGCCGTCGACTCCGATGATGCCGGCGCTGGCCGACGACAATACCGCCTCGATGAACCGGCGCCGGCTGTCGATCAGGCCGCTCGCGTTAATAAGTTCGTCGCGCTGGGTACGCAACTCGGCGGTCATTTTGTTGAATGTCTCGCCGAGTTGCGCCAAGTCCCCTTCGGATTTCAGGACGGGCACCTGAACGTTCAGGTCGCCGGTGGACACCAGGTTGGCGGCGCTCATCAGGCGGCGGACGGGGGCGACGAACCGGTCCGCGAAGTTCAGGCCAAGCAATACCGATGCCATCAGAATGGTCAGCGCGATCACGGCGAACATCAGTGCGAGCGCCACCTGTATGCCGAGGCGCCGCGCCTCGATCGTGGCGTAATCGGCAACACTCGACTCGGTCTGCTTCAGTTGCGCGACGACGTAAGGGTCGAGCAGTCTTGCGACGTAAAGAAAGGTGTCCTCAAACGCGCGCAGGCGAATGACGGCAGCGACATAGTTCGCCTCCGGAATCACCGCGATCTGCGGATCGTCCTCGTTCACATTTTTGAGAATGTCGGGGTTCGGTGTGTCGTAGGCTCGCTTGATGCCGGTTTGCGCCGATACCAGCAGATGACCTTCCTTATCGATCAGCATCGCGCCCGGAAGGTTGCGGGCCTTCGCGCTCGAGGTCAGGAGTTGAAGAAATGTCACGCGGTCCTGGTCGTACAATGGTCGCGCGTTGGAAACGTCGTTGGCCATGCCCAGGATGTCGCCGCGTATGAGCTGAGCGTGCTCATGCAGATAGGCATGCGCAACGATCCGTGAGTTTTCAATGACCTCCTTGATCGGACCTGAAAACAGACGGTCGAGTCCGCGATCGATCGTAACGCTGGCGACGACCGAAACCACGACCGCCGGCAGCACGGCAATGATCGAGAACAGACTGACGACCTGCACATGCAGCTTCGCCGCGGCGCGACCCCGGCGGCGTGCCTGCACGACGCGCCAGACCTCGCGGGCGATAATGCCGACGAGCAGAAGGATGATGCCCGCGTCTATCAGCAGAAACGTGATGACAACTCGATGGGTCGGCTCGATCGGCGTGAGACGAACCAAGACCACAAACGTCAGGAATGCCGACAGCAATGCCAGGCCGATCGCGACCGGAGCCAATAGCCGGCGCATGGTCCAGCCGCGCGACTGGGCGAGTGTCGGATCGTGTGATGGAACCGGCGTGTCTGCTGTGGTCATCCGCGAAAAAATGAGCTTGGCTGGCGTCGGTCAAACCAGCGAACTGATGCAATCTTACAACAATGTTGCACGATTGGGACATTTCCGCGGCGCGAGTATCAGGCGCGAACAGCAAATGATCGCCGGGTCGTCACTTCGCCGGTGAGCAATGGGAACCGTGCCTACCCACCGGACCGGTAGACCTGGATATCCAGATCGCGAATTTTTTTGCGGAGCGTGTTGCGGTTCAAACCTAGAAGGTCGGCTGCCCGAATCTGGTTGCCATGGGTTGCGGCCAGCGCGGCGGTGAGGAGCGGAACCTCGATCTCCCTGAGAACGCGGTGATATAAGCCCGGCGGCGGGAGCCCATTTGGAAAGCTGGAGAAAAGCGATGACAGATACATCTCCACGGAACCACCGAGACCGTTGATACTATTTCCACCGAATCCGGAACCCACCGCAGGCGATGCAAGTTCGCAGTCGATCACCGAACCGGTAATGATATCTTGCGGGTAGAGCGCAGCGAGCCTGCGCGCCAGGTTTTCCAGTTCGCGGACGTTGCCGGGCCAGCGGTGCCGCTTCAGGCGCTCGAGCGCAAGCGCGTCCAGCTTCTTGGACGGCAGCCCATCCCTTTCGGCGAGTACAAAGAAATGCCTGATCAGATCCGGCAGATCCTCGATGCGCTCGCGGAGCGGCGGCAGACGCAGCGGTACCACGTTAAGGCGGAAAAAGAGATCCTCGCGAAATAGCCCCTGCTGGATCAGAATACGAAGATCCTTGTTGGTGGCGGCAACGATGCGG
The DNA here is from genome assembly GCF_000152905.1 of Nitrobacter sp. Nb-311A. Lineage (GTDB taxonomy): Bacteria > Pseudomonadota > Alphaproteobacteria > Rhizobiales > Xanthobacteraceae > Nitrobacter. The sequence continues at coordinate 76,279 of NZ_AAMY01000010.1, read as the reverse complement.
ACATCCGTCTTGATGGCGGTCCTTCCCCCGACGGTGCAATATTCACCCTGCTGAAGCACGCGGAGCAGACGTGTCTGCGCCTCCATCGGCATATCGCCGATTTCATCGAGAAAGAGGGTCCCTCCTTCCGCCTGCTCGAAACGGCCCGATGCGCGGGCGTTTGCCCCCGTGAACGCACCACGTTCGTGACCGAACAACTCCGATTCGATAAGGTCGCGGGGAATGGCCGCCATATTGACGGCCACGAAGGGACCGCTACGTCGCTTGCCGTAATCGTGAAGCGCGCGCGCGACCAGTTCCTTGCCGGTGCCGGACTCGCCGGAAATCATCACGGTCAGGTCAGTCTGCATCAGCCGCGCCAGCACACGGTAAATTTCCTGCATGGCGGGAGATCGACCGATCAACGGAAGGGAATCGCATTCGTCCTCGTCGTTGCGGCTGGCCGCGCGCTCCTTTGGCTCAGCGAGCGCGCGGCCCACAATTGCGATCAACTCCTTGAGATCGAACGGTTTGGGGAGATATTCATACGCGCCGCGCTCGGAAGCACGGACCGCCGTCATGAAAGTGTTCTGCGCACTCATCACAATGACCGGCAGATTCGGCCTGATCTTCTTGATACGAGGCAACAGGTCGAAAGCGGTCTCGTCCGGCATCACCACGTCCGTGATGACGATATCTCCTTCGCCTTGGCTGACCCATCGCCACAGCGTTGCGGCGTTACCGGTCAGGCGCACGTCATATCCAGCACGCGACAAAGCCTGATTGAGCACCGTTCGGATGGCTCCATCGTCGTCGGCGACAAGGATGTTGGCTGGAGGCATTGTGTCCTCATGCTGGATGGCGTGCGACGCGTGGCGGCGTTCCGGACGCGGCGGCGTCATTGCCGAGTTGGTGTATTGGACCGGAATTGAACATCGGCAGCAGGATACGGAAGATGGTCCTGCGCGGTTGCGACTCGCATTCAACGATGCCGCCGTGATCCCCAACGATTTTTGCAACCAGCGCAAGACCGAGCCCGCTCCCGGTCTGCTTGGTGGTGACGAATGGATCGAAAAGGTTCGGAAGCAGATCCTCTGCTACGCCGGGACCGTTGTCCTTGACGCAAAATTCCAGCGGCAGCGAAACCCGCGCTCTTTTTCCCGGAAGGGAAAGGCTCAAGCCTGGACGGAATGCGGTCGTGAACTGAATTTCTCCTTCCTCTCCGAGATCGGAGACGGCTTCGGCGGCATTTTTGACGAGGTTCAGAAAGACCTGAATCAATTGATCCCGGTCGGCGAGAACCGGAGGAAGCGAGGGGTCGTAATCCTCGGTGAACCTCACCTTTCGCGCGAAGCCCGACTGCGCAAGCCGTTTGACATGATCGAGCACCGAGTGAATGTTGACCGGCCCACGCGTCACCGGACGTTCGTCGCCGAACACCTCCATGCGATCGACCAGTGTGACGATGCGGTCCGCTTCATCGCAGATCAGCCGGGTCAACATCCGGTCGTCCGGAGTTGACCCCTGTTCGAGAAGCTGCGCCGCGCCGCGAATGCCCGAGAGCGGATTCTTGATCTCGTGTGCGAGCATGGCCGCAAGCGCAATCACCGAGCGCGCCGCGCTGCGGTGCGTCAACTGCCGGTCCATCTTGTCGGCGATGGTGCGCTTCTGGATCATCACCACAACGTGAGCCGGCCATTCCGCCAGGGGCGCGACATGCAGGTCGACCTGACGATCCCGGCCGATCCTCGGCGTGCCGAGATCAACCCTGAACTCGTTGACGGGAGCACCGCTGTCGCGAACCTGATCGATCAGCGTCAGGAGCGGACTGCCGAAGGGAATAAGCTGCTTCAGCGCTTCGCGTTGCAGGAACTGCTTCGACATCTCGAAAAAGGACTCTGCCGCCATGTTGGCGTCGACAATTCGACCGTCAGGCGCGACGAGCAGCACCGGGTTTGGCAGGGCGTTGAGAATGGCCTCGCCGGACGCGATGCGCGGGTGCTGCGCGGTCGACGTCATGCCGCAGCACTCCAAGCGAATTCCTCGAACGCATCCACCAGGGACCGCTGGACGCCGGCCGGATCCTCGGCCTTTAGAATTTTACCCCGCCACGTCTTCAAGACCGGTGTTGGTACAGCACGAAGCGCTGCCGCCGTATCGAGTGCCCAGCCGAGATGTTTTCGCGCATGACGAAGTCCGATGCGCAGGCCATAGTGCAGGAGCAGGTCGTCATAGAGCGCGCGGATATATGCCAGTTGATCCGCGAGCGAAGGATTCGGTTCTTCGACGCCGGTTTCGAGCCGCCGCCCGATCTGGCCGGGCATCCAGGGCCGGCCCTGCGCGCCACGTCCCACCATGACGGCATCGGCCCCTGACGCCTTTAACGCGGCGACGGCTGCTTCAAACGACGTAATATCGCCGTTGACCACGACAGGAATGCGGACCGCCTCTTTCACCGCTCGCACCGCCTGCCAGTCGGCGCAGCCCTTGTAGAATTGGCACCGCGTACGAGCGTGAACGGTAATCATCTGCACACCGACGGATTCGGCGCGCTGCGCGAGCGCTGGCGCATTGAGCGAGCGATCGTCCCATCCGAGCCGCATCTTGAGCGTGACCGGCACTTTCACCGCGCCGACCGTCGCCTCAATCAACGGTAGGGCATGGTCGAGATCGCGCATGAGAGCCGAACCCGACTGGCCGCCTGTCACGTGACGGGCGGGACAACCCATGTTGATGTCGATGATGTCGGCGCCAGCCGCCTCGGCGATCCGGGCGCCTTCCGCCATCCAGCGGGCCTCGCAGCCGGCAAGCTGAACGACGTGCGGTCCGTAACCGGTAGCCTCACAGCGGAGTACGGACATGGGCCGCCCACGGACGAGATCGTCGCTGGCGGTCATTTCGGAAACGACGAGCCCTGCCCCCAGCGATTCGGCAAGACGCCGAAACGGTCGATCGGTAATTCCCGACATCGGCGCCAGAAGAACCGGACTGGCGATCGAAATATGTCCCACCGCGAATGATCTGGAACATGATGGTGGCGCTGGACCTGTGGGACTGGCACTCATGGTCCAAACTACTCCGTCGCAGCTCTAACAACTCACTCAAGGATCAGCTTATTTATTAGGCAAAATAGATTTGTGCCTATACAATAGCCAGTTTCCGGTATCTTGCAACTGCGCTGCAACGAATAAATTCGCCATCCCATCCATCGGGACTCCTGCAGTTTTTGCTACCGTCATGGTAAGGGCCTGCTCGAATACCTGATTCCTTCATAGCGATTGCAATGCCTATCTCAAAACGAACTGCTGCCATCATTGTTGCCGCAGGCCGCGGCCTCCGCGCCGGTGCCGGAGGCCCCAAACAGTACCGGACGATTGGCGGACGAACCGTGATTTCGCGGGCGATGGAGGCGTTCTGCCAACACCCCGACGTCTTTGCCGTTCAGCCGGTGCTCAATCCCGACGACCTTTCGATGTTCAATCAGGCCGCCAGCGGGTTCCGCTACCGCTCGCCGGCGAATGGCGGGGCCACGCGCCAGGCCTCTGTTCGCGCAGGCCTCGAGGCGTTGGCGTCCGACGCGCCGGATATTGTGCTGATCCACGATGCCGCCCGCCCCTTCGTAACACCGGCGCTCATCAGCCGCGCAATTGACGCGGCGGACAAAGCCGGCGCGGCGGTGCCCGCTGTTCCCGTTACCGACACCATCAAACAGGTCGATGCATCCGGCGCGGTCAACGCGACTCCCGACCGTGCGAAGCTGCGGATCGCGCAGACGCCGCAGGCATTCCATTTCGATATGATTCTCGATGCGCACCGTCGTGCGGCGCACGAGGGCCGCGACGATTTTACCGACGATGCCGCGCTCGCCGAGTGGGTAGGATTGACGGTTGCGACATTCGAAGGCGATGCTGCAAACATGAAGCTAACAACTCCCGAAGATTTCGTGCGTGAGGAAGCGCGCCTTGCAGCCTCCCTCGGTGACATCAGAACCGGCACCGGCTACGACGTGCATGCGTTCGGCGAGGGCGATCATCTCATGCTGTGCGGCGTGAAGGTGCCGCACAATCGCGGCTTCCTGGCGCATTCCGATGGCGACGTCGGTCTGCACGCGCTGGTCGACGCTATTCTCGGAGCGCTCGCGGACGGCGACATCGGCTCGCATTTCCCTCCCAGCGACCCGCAGTGGAAGGGCGCGGCTTCCGAAAAATTTCTGAAGCATGCTATCGATCGGGTTACGGCGCGCGGTGGCCGCATCGCCAATCTCGAGGTCACCCTGATATGCCAGCGGCCTAAGATCGGGCCCCTACGCGATCAGATGCGCGCGCGCATCGCGGACATCACCGGCGTCGCGGTCTCGCGTATCGCCGTGAAGGCGACGACCAGCGAGTGGCTCGGCTTCACCGGACGTGAGGAAGGAATCGCGGCGACCGCCAGCGCCACTGTCCGTCTGCCCTGGAACGACCAAGGCCGGGACACCTGACATGAGCGGCAGCGACGTACGCGCCCTGTCGCGTTCGCTGCTGGACCTTTGCCGGATGCGCAAGCTCACCGTCGCAACGGCCGAATCCTGCACCGGCGGATTGGTCGCCGGGGCGTTGACCGAGATTCCCGGCTCCTCGGACGTCGTCGATCGTGGCTTCGTCACCTATTCCAATGACGCCAAGCGCGCGATGCTTGGCGTCAAGGCCACGACGCTCGACAGTTTCGGCGCGGTCAGCAAGGAAACCGCAACCGCGATGGCAGTTGGCGCGTTGGAGCGCGCGGGCACGGATTTTGCCGTCGCCATCACCGGAATCGCGGGTCCCGGCGGTGCGACGCCCGGCAAACCCGTGGGACTGGTTCATTTCGCTGCCGCAGCGCGTGATGGCCGCCTGATCCATCGTGAATGCCGCTTCGGCGCCATCGGTCGAAGTTCAGTACGGCAACGTTCGGTTGTCGAAGCCCTGCGGATGCTGATGGAATTGGCGCGCGGCCCGAAGCCGCCTGCGAAAGTTCGCCGCGAAAGCGTCAGCCGATTGCGGCTGCGAGCAGCGCGTACACCCGCGCGCCGTACTTCCGAGCGTCGGCGCACCACAGGACCGGTCAAACCTTCTCCAAAGAAAACGTAGAGTTTTGGCTTCTGACGGCATCAGAAGCAGAGCCCTCAGATTTTGATTTGACGCGTTTTCTTCACGCGAACCGGTATCCACTTCGCTCGAAAACGCTATAAGACCTCATCGCGTCAGCTCACCACCTTCGGCGAACCGTAAACAGCGTCGGCGCGTTTCTCGAATGCTGCGGCGAAGCGCTGGAACGCGGTGTCGAACATCGCGCCCATCAGCATCGCCAGCATCCGGCTCTTGAACTCATAGGCGATGAAGAATCCGACATCGCAGCCTTGATCCGGTTTCGGTGCAAAGGTCCAGCGATTTTCCATATGGCTGAACGGCCCGCGCAGATATTCGACGAAGATCTTGAGGTTCGGCCGATCCAGGGTCACTTTGCTCGTAAAGGTCTCCCGCACCAGCTTGAACGACACGGTCATATCGGCAACTACGACTTCCTTGCCGTCGGCTGCGGTGGTGCGCTGACGTACCTTCAGCGATTGGCATAACGGAACGAATTCCGGATAACGCTCGACGTCCGCCACGAGATCGAACATCTCGTTCGCACTGTGACGAACGCGGCGCTTGCTGGAAAACGTCGGCATCAGTGAACGCTCCCTGATGCGGAAAGATTGTGCAGATAGCGATCCGCGTCAGACCGGCGCGTGAAGCGCATGAGAGTTTGATCGGAGCGCAATCCTTGAAGAAAACCCGCCAGCCGCGGTCGCTGCATCTGACGGAAGGTCCAGACATAATGGAGAAATTCGGCATCGAACCGCTCCGGACATTCCGGCGCCATCTCCGGCCGCACCCGCCCGTAGCTCGTCAGAATTCTTATCATAACGCCGATCATACAGGTTCTGCGAGGCAGATCGAACCAGATCGCTGTGTCAGCGAGGGCCCGCCTCAACCCACCCGCATGCGAAAGATAGTTGCCGTCCATAATCCAGCGCTGTGCACTCGCCGCATCGGTCACGCGCTCATCGAATTCGGCGTCCTCCGACGGCATCCATCCGGGCTTCCAGTACAGGGCGTCCAGAGAGATCACGGGGATACCCGTGATCGCCGAAAGTTTTCGCGCGAATGTGGATTTTCCGGACCCTGACGATCCCAAGACGAGGATGCGCTGCATAAGACGCGCGACTAGCGCTCCAGCGCGGCGCGCGCGGCCCGCAGCTTTGCAAAATCCTCGCCGGCGTGATGCGACGAGCGCGTCAGCGGACTCGCCGACACCATCAGAAAGCCCTTGGTGTAAGCGACGGTCTCGTAGCCTGAAAACTCCTCCGGTGTGACGTAGCGCATCACGGCGTGATGCTTGCGGGTCGGTTGCAGGTACTGCCCGATGGTAAGAAAATCGACATCCGCGGATCTCAAGTCGTCCATCACCTGCAAGACTTCGTGACGCTCCTCGCCGAGCCCAACCATGATACCGGACTTGGTGAAGAGCGTCGGATCGATTTCCTTCACTCGCTGCAACAGGCGGATGGAATGAAAATAGCGCGCACCGGGGCGCACCGTCAGGTATCGCGACGGCACGGTTTCGAGGTTGTGGTTGAAGACGTCGGGCTTCGCCGCCACGACCCTTTCCAGTGCCCCTTTCTTGCGGAGGAAGTCCGGCGTCAGGATTTCGATGGTGGTTGTCGGGCAGCACTCGCGGATCGCGCGAATGGTCTGCGCGAAATGTTCCGCGCCTCCGTCGTCGAGGTCGTCGCGATCAACGGATGTGACGACGACGTGCGCCAGCCCCAGCTTGCGCGTCGCCTCGGCCACATATTCGGGCTCGGACGTCTCGAGCGCGCCGGGCATTCCCGTCTTGACGTTGCAGAAGGCGCAGGCGCGGGTGCAGGTGTCGCCCATGATCATGAAGGTGGCGTGTTTCTTGTCCCAGCACTCGCCGATGTTCGGGCAGCCCGCCTCCTCGCATACGGTGACCAGTCCGTTCTCCTTGACGATCCGGCGCGTATCCGCATAGCCGCGCGTGTTCGGTGCGCGCACGCGAATCCAGTCCGGCTTCGGCGGCGAAAGCGCGTCGGGCCGGTTGATCTTTTCCGGATGCCTCGGCCGAACCGGATTGGCGGAAACCGTATCGAGGATGACAACCATTGAATGATCCGGTTATACGGAAGGTCTTACGTAATCCGCGCGGCGCAGGGCCGCAACCCGCTTCGCCAGATCAGCCAGATTATGTAACATATCCCGAAGCCACCCGTCCGCTCCGATTGCCGCATGAAACTGACGCCAAACCTGACATCCGACAGCCCAAATCCGCCTGTTCTCGGCAAACCGCTCAAGCGTGCGTTCTTCAGTCGCAGCGTGCATGACGTGGCTCCCGACCTGATCGGCGCGACGCTGCTGGTCGAAGGCATCGGCGGCATCATCGTCGAGGTGGAGGCCTATCATCACACCGAGCCGGCGGCGCATTCTTATCGAGGACCGACCCCTCGGAACATGGTGATGTTCGGCCCGCCCGGATTCGCCTATGTCTATCGCTCTTATGGCATCCACTGGTGTGTAAACTTTGTCTGCGAAATGGATGGCTCCGCTGCCGCGGTTCTGATCCGCGCGGTGCAGCCGACCCACGGCATTGCGGCGATGCGGCGACGGCGCGGACTGCATGAGGAGCGTTTCCTGTGTTCGGGGCCAGGCAGATTATGCCAGGCGCTCGGCATATCGATCGCGCATAATGCGCTGCCGCTCGATGCGTCCCCCATCGCGCTCTTCCAACGCACAAACGAGGTTGAAGTCGTCGCCGGCGTGCGCATCGGCATTACCAAGGCGGCAGACTTGCCCTGGCGATACGGATTGAAGGGATCGAAATTCCTCAGCAGGCCCTTCAAGAGCGCTGGGTCCTGAAATCGATCCCCAGCGGCAGTACGACCATCGGTACGACGGCAAGACCGATCGGCACGAACGCAAAGACAGCATTGCCGGTAAAATCCCAGACCACCCCGCCAATGATGGAAATCAGCATGGCGATCCCGTAACCGATGGTGAACATTCCGGCTGAGTTGTGAGGAACGTCATCGGGAGCGACCAGCAGGGCCGGTAACGTCAGCACAAGAGTCAGGCCCACGGCGCAGGTGAAGCCCACCAACGCCGCTGAGCCGATGATTATCCAGAGATTTGTCGTCGTCATGACGCCAACGACAGCAAGCAGGCCGAGCACGCCGCAAAGAACGAGCGGCCACCTCCTCCGCTCCAGACGACTCGCCATCAGCATAAGGAGGGCCGAACCCGGTAACTGCCCCAGATTGAGTGCCGATAGCGAAGGCCCGATCAGCTCCGTCTGGCCGTTTTGCAGCAACAGGCCCGGCAGAAACGCATTCGTGCAGAAGTAAAGCTGGTTGTTCGCGCTGGCGACGAGGCCGACTTTCCAGAGCAGCGGATCGCGCCAGTCCGGCATCCAGCGGCTCAGCTGAGCGGATGCATGGCTCCCGTCCGGCCGCGCGACAAAGATGATCAGTGCGATCGCTGCCGCCGCGATCGACCAAAGTTCGAGACTTCCGCGCCACCCGCCTCCCAGCAGGAGCACGGTCCCCGCGGCGAGCACGACCGGAAAGATCTCGCCGCACAGCAATCCGTTGGTGTAGACGGCCGTGGCGAAACCAATCCGGCGAGGAACCCACTGCCGCACCAGCGGCGGAAACGCCGGCTGCATCAGGGCGACGCCCGCCGCCATCAGCGCGGTCGCAGCGAACAGCGTCATTGCGTCGATGGCGAAACCGCGTAGCGCCGAGCCGACTGCTGCGATCAGGAGGCCGACTACGAGCGCCCTGACAGCGCCGACGCGCGCGATCAGCAGCGATCCTGGCACCGCGACAAGCGCGAACAGGCTGACCGGAATCGCATTGAGAATCCCGACCTCGGTTCCCGACAACGCGAGATCGGAAATGATAAGCGCCAGTACCGGCGGCACCGCAAGGATCGTCAGCCGCAGCCCTACGCCCCCAAGCCATAAAAGAGTCAAGGGGCGCAGTGATGACGACCGCGCAACACTCACTCAGCGGCCTTCAATCGCTCCAGCGCCTCGACGAACTTCGCCTTGCGCGCGGCTGCGGCTTCCCGCTTTTCCTTCTCGTCCTCGACGATGTCTTCGGGCGCGTTGGCAACGAAATTCTGATCTGCAAGCTTGAAATCGACGCGATTGATATCGGCGTCAGCCTTGGCGATTTCTTTCCCCAAACGCGTGCGCTGAGCGCCGACGTCGACGATACCTTTCAACGGGAGCGCGATAATTTCACCGCGGATCAGCAGTTGCACGGCGCCTGCCGGTGCCTTGTCTGCGAATGAAATATCCGCAAGCCGGGCCATCCGCTTGATGACGTCGCTCCAGCGCTGTGCCCGCGCCCTGCTCTCGTCGGATGCGCCTGCGAGCACCAGCGGCGCCAGAGTTGCAGGTGGAATATTCATCTCGGCGCGGACGGAGCGAATGGCTGTGACAAGATCGACCACCCAGCCGATCTCGGCTTCGGCGGCGTCGTCACGGAAGTAGGGTTCCAGCAGATCGGTTACTGGTTCTGACCCGCTGAAGGGATCGGCAGCCGCGATCAACGTCCGCCGCTTGCGGGTGAGATCAGCCTTGTTTGGCCACTCTGTCAGGGTCAGCAGTTGAGTCCGCGCCGACGTCACCGCCCATAGCTCCTCTGTGATGAACGGCATGAACGGATGTAAAAGCTTCAGAATTTCATCGCGCGCCCAGGCGACCATCGCGCGAGTCTCGGACTTGGCGGGGCCGTCCTCGCCCGAAATGACAGGCTTTGCGAGTTCAAGATACCAGTCGCAGTAGACATTCCAGACAAAGCGGTAGAGTGCGCCGGCGGCGTCATTGAAACGAGAGGATTCGATGGCCTCGGTGACCTCGCACGTCGCGCGCGCGGTCTCGTGGACGATCCACCGATTGAGCGTTTCCTTTGCAGCCGTCGCATCGAAGTCCGGCGGCAGTACGCACTCGTTCATCTCGGCGAAGCGGCAAGCGTTCCACAGCTTGGTCGCGAAGTTGCGATAGCCTTCGACCCTTTGCGGAGACAGCTTGATATCGCGGCCCTGCACCGCCATCGCGGCGAGCGTGAAGCGCAGGGCATCCGCACCGTATTTGTCGACCAGATGCAGGGGATCAATGACGTTACCCTTCGACTTCGACATCTTGGCGCCCTTCTCGTCGCGAACGAGCGCGTGGATATAGACCGTCGAGAACGGGGCTTGCTGCATGAAGTGGATGCCCATCATCATCATTCGGGCAACCCAGAAGAAGATGATGTCGAAACCGGTGACGAGCACGTTGGTCGGATAATAACGGTTCAGCTCCGGCGTCTTATCCGGCCAGCCGAGCGTCGAGAACGGCCACAGCGCCGAAGAAAACCAGGTGTCGAGCACGTCTTCGTCTCGCGTGATGAAGCCATCACGCTTCGCTGGATCGCGCGCCATCTCGGCGCCCTGCTCCGCTGTAATCACACCCTGCTCGACGTAATAGCCAAGCGCATGACCGATCGCCTCGGCCTCCGTCTCCGCGACGAACACCTTGCCGTCCGGACCATACCAGGCCGGAATCTGATGACCCCACCAGAGCTGCCGCGAGATACACCAGGGCTGGATGTTCTCCATCCACTCGAAGTAGGTCTTCTCCCAGTTTTTCGGCACGAAGGTTGTTTCGCCCGAACGCACCGCGGCCATCGCTGGCCGAGCCAGTTCCTTGGCGTCAACGTACCATTGGTCAGTCAGGTATGGTTCGATGACGGCGTTGGAGCGGTCGCCGTGTGGCACCATGTGCGCATAAGGCTCGATCTTGTCGAGAAAACCTGACTCTTCAAGGCGCGCCACGATCGCCTTGCGCGCGGCGAAGCGATCCATGCCGTCGAACGCGTCAGCCAGCATCAACGCCCCTTCGGGCAGGTCGCGCAGAAAGTCCTCGTTGCCGGACAGCATGAGCCGGCCTTCACGATCGAGCACACTGATCTGCGCCAGGTGGTGGCGCTTTCCGACCTCGAAGTCGTTAAAATCGTGAGCCGGAGTAATTTTGACTGCGCCTGTGCCCTTCTCCGGATCGGCATAGTCGTCGCCAACTATCGGAATGATGCGGCCGACCAGGGGCAGCACGACATTGCTGCCGATCAAGTGTTCGAGCTTCTCGTTGTCAGGGTGCACGGCGACGGCAGTATCGCCCAGCATCGTCTCCGGCCGTGTAGTGGCGACGACGATAAAGGTCGACGAATCGCTCGGATCGAAAGCCTTGCCTTCGATCGGATAGCGCAGATGCCACAGGCTGCCCTTGACCTCGACCTGTTTCACCTCGAGATCGGAGATCGCGGTGAGCAGTTTCGGGTCCCAATTGACCAGCCGCTTGTCCTTGTAGATCAAGCCGGCGCGATGCAGCTCGACAAAAACCTTGGCGACCGCGCGTGACAGCCCTTCGTCCATGGTGAAACGTTCGCGCGACCAATCGCAGGACGCTCCTAACCGTTTCAACTGGTTGACAATTACGCCGCCGCTCTCGGCCTTCCACTGCCAAACTCGCTCGAGAAACCTGGCCCGGCCCATGTCGCGGCGGCCGGGCTCCTGCCGTTCCGCCAACTGCCGCTCCACCACCATCTGGGTCGCGATGCCGGCGTGATCGGTGCCTGGCTGCCATAGAACGTCGCGGCCGCGCATCCGCTCGAAGCGACACAGCACGTCCTGTAAGGTGTTGTTCAGCGCGTGCCCCATGTGCAACGAGCCTGTGACATTCGGCGGTGGAATGACGATCGTGAACGGCTCAGCCTCGCGGCGTTCGGGCCGGCCAGCTTCGAACGCGCCGGCCTCTTCCCAAGCGCGGGACATTCGACATTCAATTTCAGATGGCTGGTAAGTTTTTTCGATCATGGCAATCACAGTCAGGGCGGTTCAGGTCGATGCAGGGAATAAATCCATTGACTCTAAAAGCCTTTCAGGGCGCATCAAGTCAACAAGACCACCGAATAAACCGGCCTTGGCGTATTCCGCGAAAGTTGATACCGGCTTTGCGATCAAAATACGCGCCAGTTATTTGATCGAGAGCATTTTCTTACGAGACTTCACTTAAAGCTTTCTGCTTCTCATTGAATCGGAAGCGAGGCTCTATGATTTTGATTTGACGCGGTTTCTTCACGCAAACCGCTATCCACTTCGTCGGAAAATGCTTTAGAGTCTGTTTCAACCACGTTAGAGTCTGTTTCAACCACGTTGAATCAGAATCGTCGCTTATCTTTTTGTTTGAGCGCGATCTTTTCCGAAAACCGGTTTTCACTTTTCGGGATCATGCTCTCGCCGGAAAATGCTCCGGAACGCAGAGGTAGGTTCCAGGCATCAGGGGCCGGTTCGACCTTCCGCTTCGAGGGCTGCCGGGCTGTTCCGGCTCCGTAGACGGAGATTACGGGCGCCCGCGCGAGACCCGCTCGATTTCAGCCTTGACGATGCGCTCCACCAACCCCGGCAGGTTGTCATCGAGCCAGGACTTCAGCATCGGACGCAGCATCTCCTTGACCAGATCCTCTAGTGTGCGAGCGTTGTTGGTCAACACGGTGCTGGCAAGTGAGTTGAAAGCGGTTTCGACCGCAGACACTGTCGAATGCGACAGAATTTGCGCTGCCGGTGCGGCATCTGGATTGGGCGGACGAGCGACAGCAGGAGGATCCGGCGGGGCAGTCGCGGCCTGTGCAGCCTCGGCGAATTCCAAATCGTCCTGAGGCTCGATTTTCTGAAAAGCCGCCTGCGGAGCATTCGGCACGGCCATTTCATCCGTTAGTTCGAAAACCTCGTCAGCCTGGGCAGGCCGGACTTCCTCCTCGGTGGTTGCGGCGTCGAGGTTCGCAAGCATCGCGTCAATATCGTCCTGGCTATTGGCGCCGTCAGCATTCGCGGGAGTGGCCGGCTTAGCGACGGAAGGGGTGGATTGAGGTTTTGCTACAGCTGTCTCAGCGACGGCTAAGCCTCCAGCCGCCGCGGGCTTTTCATCATCCGCGATGATGCGACGGATCGACGCCAGAATCTCCTCCATAGAGGGCTCCGGGACCTTTGCAGGTTGCGTCATGTCCAACTCCACATCTGTCGCGGCCCTGGCCTCAAGCGATGAAGGACTTTCCGAGGTGCGGCGTCGATTTCGATCGCAACCGGATTTATTCCCCAAGAAAGCGTTGCGAACCGGTGGCGACCCCAATTCTTCGCCCGAACTTCCGCAGCAAGATCCGATAAACGCCGACTGTGGTCCGAATCGCTTCCCGATCCTGTGGAAGGGTACGGCATGGCAACAATTGATTGCAAGCAACGGGACTGTGGACGCGGCCACAGTCGACGCGATCACTGTCCGTCCGGCGTACGCATACCAGCCCAACTGTCGCGAACCTGATGGTAGTGGACACTCGGATCGTACACCGTGGTGTTTAGCTTCAGCACCTGCGGCGACAGTCGACCAACGGCATTCAAAACCGCATAGGAAGCGACCACGCGATCATGTTGAGCTGTCACCAGCGCTACGCGGGCGCTGACGAGCGTCTGTTGCGCGACCAACACGTCGAACGTGGTCCGTTGCCCGGCCTTGGCTTCTTCGCGGATGCCGTTGACCGCAATCTCGGACGCCTCAACCTGAGCCTGGGCCGACTTCACCTGCAACTTGGTCGCGACGAGCTGGCCCCACGCCTGCACCACGCTGGCGCGCGCCTGATTGCGAACCTGTTCGAGAGTGAGACGTTGTTGGGCCAGCGTTTCCTTGGACTGGCGGATCAGCGAATATTCAGCGCCGCCCTGATAGATCGGCACCGTCACCTGTGCGATCGCAGATGCGAAAAGCTGTTTCGGTATCGTGAGCTGCTGATCATAGCCTTGTTGCACGCTGGCCTGGAGCGTCAGACTCGGGAACAGCGCACCCTCTGCAACCTTGATCTGCAAGTGACTGATGTCGATGCCATACATCGCCGCGGTTACGTTGGGATTTTGGGTAAGGGCAAGATCCACGGCGCCTGCGAGCGTTGCCGGCAGGTAGCGATCGACCGGCGACCCCGGCGCCAATTGCCCGGGTTCGTTGCCAACTATGCGCCGAAAATTCGCGCGCGTGGTCGTGAGGGTGGATTCAGCAGCCATAAGCTGCGTACGGCCGGCGGCGAGTTGCGCCTCCGATTGCGCCACGTCGGTTCGGGTCACCTCGCCGACATTGAAACGATCACGCGTCTGCTTCAGCGTCTCCTCGAGCACGCGGACATTGCTGCGCTGAACTTCCACAATGGCGGAATCCCGCAGATAATCCATGTAGATGGTTGCCGCAGAGAGGAGAACGGTCTGCTCGAGAACTCTTAATCCCTCGCGCGCGGCCGAAACCTGTCCTTCCGCCGCACGGGTCCTGTTAGCAGCCTGGAAACCGTCAAAGAGCGTCTGTGAAACCGTGGCGCCGACAGACACAGGTAGCCGATCACCCTTGAGCCTCGCCTGCAAGTTGCCCACCAAACCCTGGTTCGGCAGACCCTGGCTAACAGTGAGGTCGCTATGCTGATAGCCGCCACTCGCGGTTATGGCGACTCTGGGCCGATAGCCCGACAGGGCTTGGGGCACACTTTCATCGGTGACACGAACCGCGGCGCGCTGCGCGTTGAGTTGAGGGTTGCTCTGGTACGATCGCACAAGTGCCGACTCGATGGTGTCGGCAACGCCCCGTGTCGCCGCCCCCGGTGACGCCGTCGCAAGAGCCAACACGGCGGCCCCGGCCACCAGTCTCACACCACCCATCCGCGAAGTTCCATTCTTCATCTTAACCAGATGCACACGAGGCGGAACTCTACGCCGGATCCCCCTCGAGTCCCCCGCGCGAAACATATTCATCGTCGGGGTAATAAGGAAACCCCTTTGGGGCAGACTCAGCGGAAACTCTGTGGCTGGGGCGTTGGAGCCACACTTGGCGCTCCGCTCATACTTAAATGGCCAACCAGCCCCAGTCGAAGCACATCTCTTTCAATCCTGTCGCCTTCCATACAAATTAAACGAACAAGATCCGAAAAATATACAAAAGCGGACAATACGATGACAATCGATTCAAGAATCAGATGTGGAGTGCGCCCGAAACACCGGGCGCCGGCGAGCCAACGCCGGGTGGGACCGATTTTAGCGTCGTGAACTTCGAAATCCTTGACTTTCGATGTTTCGGGGCTAGTTTGCCCGCTAAATGCAGGCCTGATGCGGGCCAGCTTTCCATTTTCCCGACATCAAGGGTTTGCACATGGCCAAGGCGGTCACCATCAAGGTCAAGCTCGTTTCCAGTGCTGACACAGGCTTTTACTACGTAGCTAAAAAGAATTCGCGCACCATGACCGACAAGCTGGTCAAGAAAAAATACGATCCGGTCGCGCGCAAACACGTCGAATTTCGCGAAGCTAAGATCAAGTAGGATCGATTCCCGGGATCGGAGCGCAGCTTCCGGGCTCTGGAGTCTGAATTCAACTGCGTTGGATTAGACTCGTCGTTTATCTATTTGTTTGAGCATGATCTTTTCCGAAAACCAGTTCCCACATCTCGGGATCATGCTCTGAAGCCTTCCCGCTTTGATCGAATCAGAAGCGGGGCTCTCTATGATTTTGATCTGACGGGTTTTCTTCACGCAAAATCCGCCAGTCCTCACTGGCGGAATCGGCCGCTTAAAAGTGGCTGGGCTGCGTCAGCACGAGCGCGACATGTCGTTGTTCTGCGGTTACCCGCGCTGGGTTGCAGAACTGGTCACAGTCTGAAGCGTCTCGAATTTTTCCAATTGAGGGTGACCTAGATAGAGAGGCTTATTGCCTCCCGCGCTGGCGTGAGCGGCTCGAAACGCCTCTGATTTCGTCCATGCCTCGAAGGAGCCGCGGTTCTGCCAGATCGTGTGAGAGGCATATAGCGTGTGATCTTCCGCTTCAGGTCCACGCAACAGATGAAACTCAACGAATCCAGGTACGTCCGCTAGATAACTGTCACGCGAGAGCCAGACCTGTTCAAAAGCCGCTTCATTTCCCTTGATGACGCGGAACCGATTCATGGCGATGAACATCCGACAAAAATCTCCTGGTGTGTATCCGCTCTAACATAAGCGCCCTTGAAGAAAGCGGGAGCGCGGAACGCATTTGCGTCCGACGTAAAACCCGCCGGTCGTGACCGGCGGGTAGAAAGGTCAACCTACCCTAAGGTTTTCAGCCGACTCCTTGCCACGGTTGGCGACGACCTCGTAGGATATCTTGTCGCCTTCATTGAGCGAGTTAAGGCCGGCCCTCTCCACCGCCGAAATATGGACAAAGACGTCCTTGCCGCCGCTGTCGGGCTGAATGAAACCATAGCCTTTTTGCCCGTTGAACCACTTCACAGTACCAGTCGCCACGTTGGTCATCTCCAAAACATTTAAGGACGTTGATCACATGCCAACCAATGACTGAATGCAAGAGAAACCCGCCGGCTCATCACCGGCGGGGCAGTGCTTTCAACGTGTTCGTTTCGGGTGGGCGGGCCAGCATCGAATGCGCCAGCGACATTTTCAATATTTTCGTAGGCGGGGGACTTCCCTCAAAACGGAATATCGTCGTCCATGTCGGCGTTGTGACTGCCCGTGGCCACGGCGCGGCGCGGCGCACCGCCGGACGGACGCCCGGACCCAAAGTCGCCGCCGGAATCGTCAGATCCGAAATTGCCGCCACCACCGCTGTTGCGGCCATCGAGCATTGTCAGAGTCGAATTGAAATTCTGTAGCACAACTTCGGTCGAGTATTTTTCGACGCCGTTCTGGTCGGTCCATTTACGGGTCTGCAACTGCCCCTCGATGTAGACCTTCGAGCCCTTTTTCAGATACTGCTCAACAACCTTGCAGAGGCCTTCGTTGAAAATCACGACGCGGTGCCACTCAGTCTTCTCCTTGCGCTCGCCGCTGGTCCTGTCGCGCCAGGTTTCAGAGGTGGCGATCCGCAGATTGGCGATCGGCCGTCCATCCTGGGTCCGCTTGATTTCCGGGTCGGCGCCAAGATTGCCGATCAGAATAACCTTGTTCACGCTACCCGCCATCGCCGCTCTCCAATGTCCCCGTCCCGATATTGCTAGCCCAAAGCCGACGCTAGCCCCGTTGCCGCTCAAATCCCCTCAAGTCAAGCCGTGACGGCATCCGAACAACCTACACTCCCGTCGTTGCGCCGAGAGGCTATTCGCCAGGTTATCCACCGACGGCGTATCAGTACAGTGTTCGTTATTTGTTCTCAACGGGAAACAAGAGCAAAATCGGGACGCATCTCTAAAGAGGCGCACCGCGTGCGGAACAGACTGATTTGATTTGGAGTGTTGCATTTGAGAGACGGCATTTTGCCACACCAAAGCGTATAGTGATTCATGAATTCGGGGTAACGACCAGCGTTCGCGCCTTAGTTGTTGAAAATAAAGCCAAATCCGGGGATTTGAAATGAACAAGTTACTGATCGGGGCCGTCGGTGCTCTTGCTATTGGCCTTGGCGCGGCGCCCGCCACCGCGGCCGACCTTGCCCCGCGTACTTATACGAAGGCTCCTCCTCCGATGATGGCCGCGATTTACGACTGGAGCGGTTTCTATATCGGTGCGAACGGTGGTTGGGGATCGAGCAGGAATTGCTGGAACTTCACCACGCCCGCGGGTGCCTTCGTAGCGAATGAGGGTTGCCATGATGCGACCGGAGGCACGGCTGGTGGCCAGATCGGCTATCGCTGGCAGTCCACCAACTGGGTGTTCGGCCTTGAAGCGCAGGGCAACTGGGCCGATCTGAGCGGTCGCCGTGCCAGCCTCGCCTTCCCAGCCTTCACCAACGACAGCCATCTCGGCGCCTTCGGCCTATTCACCGGCCAGATCGGTTACGCCTGGGATGCCACATTGCTTTACGTGAAGGGCGGCGCCGCCGTGACGTCCAACCGATACCGGAGCCTTGCTACCCTGACCGGTGCTCAGGTGACCAACGACGTCAATAATTCCCGCTGGGGTGCTACGGTCGGTGTCGGCCTGGAGTATGGTTTCGCGCCAAACTGGTCGCTTGCATTCGAGTACGATCACATCTTCATGGGCAACAGCAGAACGACCTTCATCAACAATGGCGTAGCCGGAGCAGCCGGTACGCTATTTGGAACCGACAATATCAGCCAGGACGTGGACCTCGTCACCGCGCGCATCAACTACCGCTGGGGTGGCCCGGCCATTGCGCGGTATTGATCGCATCTGATCCGACTTTCCTGAAAAACTTTGAAAGGCCGGCTTTTGCCGGCCTTTTTGTTTGAGCGCCGGTGTCGCAAGCAGAAAAACGCGCCAGCAGGCAACATGCCGATCCTGGCCGGGCTGTCTCTCCTGATGAAACCGGGGATGATCGCTGACGCCCTCTGGAAATCGTGCGCCGTTCTATCTACGTTCCCACAGACTGCCACAAACGACGTCACTCCGGGATTTCGTCCGTGTGGCGCGTTCAAACGCGGCGCGGCTTTTGCGCCCCGGAAAAGCCCTGTCATGGACGAAGTCATCAAGGCGAAGCGGCAACAATTGAGTCCCGCGAGTCGCGCCATCACGATTCGTGGGGCTCGCGAGCACAACCTGAAGAACGTCGATCTCGAGATCCCGCGTGATAAGCTTGTGGTGTTCACCGGCCTCTCCGGCTCCGGCAAATCCTCGCTGGCGTTCGACACCATCTATGCCGAGGGTCAACGCCGCTATGTCGAATCCCTGTCGGCTTACGCGCGTCAGTTTCTGGAGATGATGCAGAAGCCCGATGTCGATCAGATCGACGGGCTGTCGCCGGCGATTTCCATTGAACAGAAAACCACTTCGAAGAATCCGCGCTCGACAGTGGGGACCGTCACCGAGATCTACGACTACATGCGGCTGCTGTGGGCGCGCGTTGGCGTGCCTTATTCGCCCGCGACCGGCCTGCCGATCGAAAGCCAGACAGTATCGCAGATGGTCGACCGGGTATTGGCGCTGCCCGATGGCACGCGACTCTATCTGCTGGCGCCGGTCATTCGCGGCCGAAAGGGCGAATATCGAAAAGAGCTGGCGGAGTATCTCAAGAAGGGTTTTCAGCGCGTCAAGATCGACGGTGCATTCTATGAACTCGCCGATGTTCCTGCGCTGGATAAGAAGACTCCGCACGACATCGACGTGGTGGTCGACCGTATCGTCGTGCGGCCGGACCTGGGCCAGCGGCTGGCTGAGTCGTTCGAGACTGCCTTGAAACTCGCAGAAGGCTTGGCGGTGATCGAATATGCGGATGCTCCCGCCGCTTCTCTTTCTGTCACCTCCCCTCTTGAGGAGAAGGTCGGCGCCAAGCGCCGGGAGGGGAGTAAGCTACGGGCGCCGGCGCCTGAGGACGCCTCCCGCCCCAACCCTTCTCCTCAAGGGGGGAAGGAGCAGGCAGAATCCGGGATAAAGAAGGCCGCAAAGATTCACTCTCAACTCGCCGGCCCCGAACGCATCCTTTTCTCGGAAAAGTTCGCGTGTCCCGTGTCCGGCTTTACGCTCCCGGAGATCGAGCCTCGGCTGTTTTCATTTAATAATCCCTACGGCGCCTGCCCAAAATGCGGTGGCCTCGGTATCGAGCAGCATGTCGATGAAGATCTCGTCATACCGAACAGGGAATTGACACTGCGCAAAGGCGCGATCGCACCCTGGACGAAATCGTCGTCGCCCTATTACCTGCAGACCCTGACCGCGCTCGGAAAATTCTACAAGTTCACGCTGGATACCAAATGGAAAGACCTGCCGAAGAAGACGCAGGCCGCGCTTTTGCATGGTTCGGGCGACAACGAGATCAAGTTTTCCTATGAAGACGGCGTACGTTGCTACGAAACCAGGAAACCGTTCGAGGGCATTATCCCCAATATCGATCGCCGTTATCGCGAGACCGAAAGCGAATGGGCGCGCGAGGAGCTTGGAAAATACTTCTCCGATGTGCCATGCGATTCCTGCAAGGGCTATCGACTCAAGCCGGAGGCGCTGTGCGTCAGGATCGGGAACAGGCACATCGGCGAGATCAGTGAACTGTCGATCCGGCGTGCCGGCGAATGGTTCGAGGCGGTTCCGGCAATGCTTTCGGCGCAGCAGAACGAGATTGCCGGCCGCGTCTTGAAGGAGATCCGCGAGCGGCTGTCGTTTCTGCTTGATGTCGGTCTCAGCTATCTCACGCTGTCGCGCGCTTCCGGCACGCTGTCCGGTGGCGAGAGCCAGCGCATACGGCTTGCTTCGCAGATCGGTTCAGGCCTGACCGGCGTACTCTATGTGCTGGACGAGCCTTCCATCGGCTTGCACCAGCGCGACAATGCCCGCCTGCTCGAAACTCTGAAGCGGCTGCGCAATCTCGGCAATACGGTCATCGTTGTCGAACACGACGAGGACGCTATCCGCCTCGCCGACCATGTGCTCGATATCGGGCCCGGCGCCGGCGTTCACGGTGGCCATATCGTCGCGCAGGGCACGCCAGCCGACATCATGCGCCACCCGAAGTCGCTGACCGGCAAGTATCTGACCGGCGAACTGGCTGTCGAGGTGCGGGATCGGCGGCCGCCGAACCATCGCCGCACCATCAAGGTGGTCAACGCGCATGGCAACAACCTCAAGAACGTCACCGCGGAAGTTCCGCTCGGCCTGTTTACCTGCATCACTGGTGTTTCCGGCGGCGGCAAGTCGACGCTGCTGATCGACACGCTTTACAAGGCGATCGCGCGGAAACTGAATAATGCGAGCGATCCTCCCGCGCCGCATGACCGTATCGAGGGCCTGGAGCATATCGACAAGATCATCGATATCGACCAGTCGCCGATCGGGCGCACGCCGCGCTCCAATCCAGCAACCTACACCGGCGCCTTTACGCCGATCCGTGAGTGGTTCGCCGGACTGCCGGAAGCCAAGGCCCGCGGTTACGCGCCAGGCCGGTTCTCGTTCAATGTCAAAGGTGGGCGTTGCGAGGCCTGCCAGGGCGACGGGGTCATCAAGATCGAGATGCACTTCCTGCCTGATGTTTACGTCACCTGCGACACCTGCAAGGGCAAGCGCTACAATCGCGAGACGCTGGAGGTGCTGTTCAAAGGCAAGTCGATTTCGGACGTGCTCGACATGACGGTCGAGGAAGCCGCCGAATTTTTCAAGGCGGTACCGCGCGTGCGCGAAACCTTCAAGACGCTGCATCGCGTTGGCCTTGACTACATTCATGTAGGGCAACAGGCCACCACATTGTCCGGCGGCGAGGCGCAGCGCGTTAAACTCGCCAAGGAACTGTCGAAACGCGCGACCGGCCGCACACTCTACATTCTGGACGAACCAACAACCGGCCTGCATTTCCATGATGTAAAGAAACTTCTTGAAGTTCTTCATGAACTGGTCGCGCAGGGTAATACAGTGGTGGTGATCGAACACAACCTTGAAGTCATCAAGACCGCGGACTGGGTGATCGATCTTGGCCCCGATGGTGGAGACGGTGGCGGGGAGATTGTGGCGTGGGGACCGCCGGAAGACATTGTGAAAGCGCCGCGCAGCCATACCGGGGATTTTTTGAAGCCGGTGCTGGAGAAGGCAGGAAAGCCGAAGCGAAATAGAGCAGATGCAGCGGCCGAATGACGCACCGCGGCGCGATCTTGTGAACGATAAACTTAAGTATGAAGATTTGTTCTTATATATCTAATCCTGAATGTTATTTCATAAGAAGTGTTCGTTGGGGCTGAATTCGTGCGCCGGAGATGGAACATTCCATAAAGCCGGTTGTGGAACTCTCCGCCTATCGCCACGTTTCGTTCGTGAGCGAGCCTCAATTACAAAGATCCGACATGGAGTTGCGATATGTTCAGTTTCAAACCAGTACTGGCAGCGGCCGTCATAGCCGTTGCGGCACCACTGGCCATTACGTCGCCAAGCTTTGCTCAGGGATTGGGAACAAAGGCCCAGGGATTCGCGGGCGGTGGCGTTAGCATCGGAGGCGGTGGCGGCGGCTGGCGCGGCGGACATCACATGGGCCGAGGCTGGCGTGGCGGACATTATATGGGCATGGGTCGAGGCTGGCGCGGCGGCGGGTTTGGCTGGCGCCGTGGTTGGGGCTGGGGCGGTGGGTTTTATCCCGGCTTTATTGGCGGCGGCTTATGGGGCGGCCCTTGGGGAGGTTGGGGTGGCGGTTGGGGTTGGGGCGGCGGTTGGGGATCGCCCTTTTATTCATTCTCCCCCATGTACTCCGATTACGGATATTACGACGATGGCCCGACCGCCGTCCAAAGCAGCGGCAGGGATGTCTCGTATTGCCGACGGCGGTTCAAATCATACGACGTGCGGTCCGGAACCTATTTAGGCCGCGACGGCAAACGCCATCGTTGCCCATAACGGCCCAACACCTAGAGCGTTTTCGAGCGAAGCGGACACCGGTTCGCGTGAAGAAAACGCGACAAAACAAAATCATAGAGCCGGCTTCTGATTCTATCAGAAGCGGAAGGGCTCTAGGACTTGGATATTCAGGAGCGGTGCGAAAGCACTGCTCCTTTGTTTTGTCCTCCCTGTTGAGGCGTTCGGATGCTCCGCCACGAAGCGGAAGTCACGAAATAGATCCCCTCGCCGTGTCCCGGCACACCACGCTATCGGCCGACGGGTCTGTCACGCGTCGTGAGTCGCGCCTTTAGCAATCCCTCGTCTGCAATAAAGAATTGCCTTGTGAACAGCGGGCGAAATTCATCCGAGCAGGGCTATTTCAAGAATTTCCCAATTGGGAATCCTTGAAGACTCGCTGATACTTGAAGTGACTCAAGGCGCGGTTCGATCCTTGGCTTCTTCCTTTTTCACCATATTTAGTATTTGATTCACGGCTCCGCACTAATCCTTGACGTGCGCAAGGGAGTCGCCCTAGCTTCGATCCTGTCCGGCGCAAGTGGTTTTGGGTTTCCGCCGGCCGCTCCTGAAGGGGATCAAGATCGGACGCTCCGTCCGCCGGGGAGGCAGCGGAGGGTGGATAATGTCTGCTCTGAGCCTGGGGGCATCAGGAACGCCAAAAGCCGGATCCAAGCCGGCGCAAATGGGGATGCGAGGCGTTGAGTCCGGAATAGCTTCGGGCCGTAAGGTCCGGGGCGGGAAATCGGACTCCAGATAGGGCCGGTTCTAATCGGCCAAACCGCGGACGCGAAGTTCGCGAATGGAAACCGCCGATGCCGCTGGAAGCGGTGACGAACTGTTACGGGGGACGAAACAATGCGATTCGAACGGCGCTACACCAGGGACGGTCAATCACCCTATGCCGGGATCGATTTCCGGCTGACCACGAGCGAGATCCGGAATCCGGATGGCTCGGTGGTGTTTCGCCTCGAGAATGTGGAAGTGCCGGAATCCTGGTCGCAGGTTGCTTCCGATGTGCTGGCGCAGAAGTATTTCCGGAAAGCCGGCGTCGCGGCGCGCCTTAAGAGGGTCGAGGAGGAAACGGTCCCTTCGTGGCTGTGGCGTTCGGTCCCCGACACCGACGCGCTCGCCGCCCTCCCCGAGAACGAACGCATCGTTGGAGAAATCTCGGCCAAGCAGGTGTTCGATCGGCTTGCCGGCTGCTGGACCTATTGGGGCTGGAAAGGCGGCTACTTCACCTCCGAAGACGACGCGCGGGCTTTCAACGACGAACTGCGCTACATGCTGGCGCGGCAGATGGTGGCGCCGAACTCGCCGCAGTGGTTCAACACCGGCCTGCATTGGGCCTACGGCATCGACGGCCCCGGCCAGGGCCATTACTACGTCGACTTCAAGACCGGCAAGATGACCAAGTCGAAGTCGGCCTATGAACATCCGCAGCCGCATGCCTGTTTCATCCAGGGTATCGAGGATGATCTCGTCAACGAAGGCGGCATCATGGATCTGTGGGTGCGCGAGGCCCGCCTGTTCAAATACGGCTCCGGCACCGGCTCCAACTTCTCGCGGCTGCGCGGCGAAGGCGAACGTCTCTCGGGCGGCGGCCGCTCCAGCGGACTGATGAGTTTCCTCAAGATCGGTGACCGCGCCGCCGGCGCCATCAAGAGCGGCGGCACCACGCGCCGCGCCGCCAAGATGGTGGTGGTCGATGCCGATCATCCGGATATCGAGCAGTATATCGACTGGAAGGTGAAGGAGGAGCAGAAGGTCGCCGCTCTCGTCACCGGTTCAAGGATCAACCAGAAGCACCTCAAGGCGGTGATGCGCGCCTGCGTCAACTGCGAGGGCTCGGGTGACGACTGCTTCGTGCCGGAGAAGAACCCGGCGTTGCGCCGTGAGATCAAGCTCGCCCGCCGCGCCCAGGTTCCTGACAATTACATCAAGCGCGTCATTCAGTTCGCCCGGCAAGGCTACAAGGAGATCGACTTCCCGGTCTACGACACCGACTGGGACTCGGAAGCCTATCTCACCGTCTCCGGCCAGAACTCCAACAATTCGGTATCGCTGAAGGACGACTTTCTGCGCGCGGTCGAGACCGATGGCGACTGGAATCTGATCGGACGCACCAACAGGAAGGTGACGAAAACCCTCAAGGCGCGCGAGCTTTGGGAAAAGATCGGTTACGCCGCCTGGGCCTCGGCCGATCCCGGCCTGCACTTCAACACCACGATGAACGACTGGCACACCTGCAAGGCGTCCGGCGACATCCGCGCGTCGAATCCGTGCTCGGAATACATGTTCCTCGACGATACCGCCTGCAACCTTGCCTCCGCCAACCTGATCACGTTCTACGACACCGCTTCGAGGCGGTTTGATGTCGACGCCTATGAGCACACTGTTCGTCTCTGGACCGTGGTGCTGGAAATCTCGGTGCTGATGGCGCAGTTCCCGTCCAAGGCGATCGCGGAGCTGTCTTACGAATTCCGTACGCTGGGGCTCGGCTTCGCCAACATCGGCGGCCTCCTGATGACCATGGGCCTGTCCTATGATTCAAAGGAAGGCCGCGCGCTGTGCGGCGCGCTGACCGCGATCATGACCGGCATCGCCTACAAGACTTCCGCCGAGATGGCCGGCGAACTCGGCGCCTTCCCCGGCCACAAGAAGAATGCCGGCCACATGTTGCGCGTGATCCGCAATCACCGCCGCGCCGCGCACGGTCAGTCCAATGGCTATGAGGCGCTCGCGGTCAATCCGGTGCCGCTCGACCATGCCTCCTGCCCGCAAGCGAACCTCATCGCCCATGCGACCAGGGCGTGGGACGATGCGCTCGCGCTCGGCGAGCAGCACGGCTACCGTAACGCACAGGTTACCGTGGTGGCGCCGACCGGCACCATCGGCCTGGTCATGGACTGCGACACCACCGGCATCGAGCCCGACTTCGCGCTGGTGAAATTCAAGAAGCTCGCCGGCGGCGGCTACTGGAAGATCATCAACCGCGCGGTGCCGGAAGCGCTGCGCGCGCTCGGCTATCGCGAGAGCGAAATCGCCGAGATCGAGGCCTATGCGGTCGGTCACGGCTCGCTGTCCAACGCGCCGGGCATCAACGTCTCCACCCTGAAAGCCAAGGGTTTCACCGACGAGGCCATCGCGAAGGTGGAGAAGGCGCTCCCGACAGCGTTCGACATCAAGTTCGCTTTCAACAAATGGACGTTCGGCGAAGACTTCATCCGCGACACGCTCGGCGTCGACGCCGACGCCCTCGCCTCGCCGGCCTTCGACCTGCTCGCCGCGATCGGCTTCAGCAGGCGCGAGTGTGAGGCCGCCAATGTGCACATCTGCGGCGCGATGACGGTGGAAGGCGCGCCGCACCTCAAGGCCGAGCATTATCCGGTGTTCGACTGCGCCAACCCCTGCGGCAAGATCGGCAAGCGCTATCTCTCGGTCGAAAGCCACATCCGCATGATGGCGGCCTCGCAGCCGTTCATCTCGGGCGCGATCTCGAAAACCATCAACATGCCGAACGACGCCACCGTGGAAGACTGCAAGTCGGCCTATCTGCTGTCGTGGAAGCTCGCGTTGAAAGCTAATGCGCTCTACCGCGACGGATCGAAACTGTCCCAGCCGCTCAACTCGCAACTCATCGCCGACGATGACGGTGATGACGACGCGATCGAGGCGCTGATGGACAAGCCGATGGCCGCGCGCGCCACGCAGGTGGCGGAAAAGGTCGTCGAGAAGCTGGTGGAACGCATCGTCGTGCTGCGCGAGCGCGAGAAGATGCCGGACCGCCGCAAGGGCTACACCCAGAAGGCCGTGGTCGGCGGACACAAGGTCTACTTGCGCACCGGCGAATACGACGACGGCCGCCTGGGCGAAATTTTCATCGACATGCACAAGGAAGGCGCGGCGCTACGCTCCTTCATCAACAACTTCGCCATCGCGGTGTCGCTCGGTCTGCAATACGGCGTGCCGCTGGAGGAATATGTCGACGCCTTCACCTTCACCCGCTTCGAGCCGGCAGGACCGGTGCAGGGCAACGATTCGATCAAATACGCGACCTCGATTCTCGACTACGTGTTCCGCGAACTCGCGGTCAGCTACATGGGCCGCTACGACCTCGCCCATGTCGATCCGTCGGAAACCGGCTTTGACGCGCTCGGCAAGGGCGTGGTCGAAGGCAAGACGCCGGAAGGCCAGCACGCCACCCGCTATGTCTCCAAGGGCCTGACCCGCTCGCGCACCGAGAATCTCGTCGTGATGCGCGGGGGCTCTTCTCCCTCTCCCCTCGCCGCAGACGGTCGAAGTGCGGGGGCAACCAACGTGACCGCCCTCTCCTCCTCGCGCACCGGCGACACGCTCGAAGGCGCGACCGCGCGGAAGCAGGAAACCGAGCACGATCTCTCGCCGACCGAACGGCTGGAACAGCAACAGAGAGGCAAGGCCGCCGCGCATGCAACCGCACCGACCAAGGCCGAGCGCCGCGCGGAAGCGAAAGCAAGGGGCTATGAGGGCGAGATGTGCTCGGAGTGCGGCAACTTCACGCTGGTGCGCAACGGCACCTGCATGAAGTGTGATACGTGCGGAAGCACCACGGGGTGTTCGTGAAGTTGAAGTGGAACGCAATCACGGTGACTTTCCATGCCGGTGGTCTTTTCGGGAGGATGGTCTTCGCTATTATTTCTTTTCAAACGAGGGACAGCCGCCGGAGCCGATCCATGTGCATGTCAGGGGACGTGGCTGCGACGCCAAAATATGGCTCGCACCCGACATCTCGATAGCGGAAAGTTACGGGTTCAACTCGCGCGAACTTTCGAATATTCTGCACATAGTTGCGGAAAACCGCGATTTGATCGTGAGAGCCTCGCATGAGCATTTCGGCATCTAGCGTTCGTTTCGACGAACATACGATGTGGGTCGAACTGACCGATGGCCGTACGGTCGGCGTACCGCTGGCATGGTTTCCACGGCTGTTGAAGGCGACACCCGCGCAACGCGACAAGGTTGAGATCAGCCGCGTCGGGCTGCACTGGAACGACCTCGACGAGGACATTTCGATTGCGGGCATTCTGGCTGGACGCGGCGACGTCACGCATCGCCCGGATCATGCGGCGTGATGTGCAATGATGGCGCCCACCAAGGCGGCATCGCCGATCAGACTATCGCACAAGCCCAGCAGGCTCATCAACGGCAAGCCCATCAAATGCCGAGCTGTTTGATAACCACCAATCCGGCGAAGAAAGCAACAAGCAGTAGCGCGCCGCCTGTCACATAGATGGTCTTGCGGCGTTTGCTCATATTCGGCGATCCATTGTATTCTCGCGTCGAGTTGCGCCATTCCCTGAAATCGTTCATTGTTCAAACCTCCGTCGCCGCCGGCCCAAGCCCCACGCGCAGGAAGCGCTTAACGCACCCTTGCCCGCGCGTCCACACCGGTCTGATCCCATAACCGAAACCCGCCCTCGAACGCATCCGCGTTATCGCCGCGACGCGATTTAGGCGGCAGCTTGTCGAGATGCTTGACGTTGCCCCCTCCGATCAGCACCTCGTCCGGCTCCAGCGCGGCCGTAAGCTGCCCGACGATATCGGCGACATGCTTGCGCCACCTCTTGTTGCCAAGGCGCTTGCGTCCCGCCTTCCCGGCGTAATCCTCGTAAGTCTTTCCTTTGAGATACGGCAGGTGGGCCAATTCCATCGGCTCCAGTTCGCCATCCACGATCATCGCCGAGCCAAGCCCGGTGCCGAGCCCCAGAAACAGCATTCGTCCGCCGCGATACCCGCCGAGCGCCTGCATCAACGCATCGTTGACGACACGGGTCGGCTTGCCGAACGCCTTCGGGAAATCGAAACCCTTCCATCCCGCGCCGAGATTGAAGGGCTCGCGCAGTGGGCGATTGCCGCAGACCGGGCCGGGATAGCCGATCGAAATGACGTCGTAGGACCAATCCTTCGTCAGCGCCTTGACCTTGCGCACCATCTCCTTAGCCGTGAGATCGGGCTCGGATTCGAATTCGCATTTTATACGGCCGTTGCTCGTCATCATCTTGACGTGGGACCCGCCGATGTCGATCGTGAGTATGGTCCGCTTCATTTGGCGGGAGCGTTCTGCCTTCATGGTCCGTTCTCAAAACATCTGATGTCCGGCGCTTCAAAAGCGCCGGTCACAAACGGTAGCGCTTCTCGATTGCTCCCCGCTTGCGGCCATTCAAATTCAAGCCTAACTACTAGAGCCTTTCCGCTTCTGATTGAATTAGAAGCGAAGCCCTAGATTGTTGTTTTGACGCGTTTTTTTCCGCGAACGGGTATCCACTTCGCTTGAAAACGCTATAGCTGCGGTATCCCACCTGTCTCACTATCATACTCGCGCTTCCGGAGTGCCTCTTGATGACCGACGCCCCCTATACGCCGCCCAAAGTCTGGACCTTCGACAAGGAGGATGGCGGCAGATTCGCTTCGGTCAACCGTCCGACCGCGGGTGCGACTCACGAAAAGGTGCTGCCTGTCGGCAAACACCCGTTTCAACTTTATTCGCGGGGAACGCCAAACGGCCAGAAGGTCACCATCATGTTCGAGGAATTGCTGGCGCGCGGCCACACCGGAGCGGAATATGACGCGTGGCTGATCCAGATCGACGGCGAGCAATTCGGTTCGGGTTTCGTCGAGGTCAATCCGAATTCGAAGATTCCGGCGCTGATTGACCGCTCAAGACCTGTGCCGTTCCGCGTCTTCGAGTCAGGCGCGATCCTCCTGCATCTTGCCGAGAAGTTCCGCGAGTTTATTCCGAAGGCAACGGCGGCGCGCGCGGAATGCCTGTCCTGGCTGTTCTGGCAGATGGGCAGCGCGCCCTATCTCGGCGGCGGCTTCGGGCATTTCTACCATTATGCGCCGGAGAAGATCGAATACGCCATCAATCGCTTCGCGATGGAAACGAAGCGGCAAATGGACGTGCTGGACCGCCGGCTCAAGGACAATGAGTATCTTGCGGGTAAGGAATACACGATCGCGGATATGGCGGTGTGGCCATGGTATGGCGGCCTGGCCGAGGGGAGGCTTTACGGCGACAGCGCGACCTTCCTCGACGTCCAAAGTTACAAGAACGTGCAACGCTGGACGGCGCAGATCGCCGCGCGGCCCGCAGTGAAGCGCGGCCGCATCGTCAACCGCACCTCCGGTGATCCCGCAAGCCAGCTTCACGAGCGCCACGACGCCTCCGATTTCGCGACCCGGACGCAGGACAAGCTGGTGAAGCAGGGTTGACGCCTGCCCTCCTCATTTGCAGCCATTCCGGCTGGAGGATCATTCAATGCAAGGAAAGGTCATCGCCATCACCGGAGCCTCCGGCGCGCTGGGCAAGGTGGTTGTGGAATCCGCCATCGCGCGCGGCGCCGGGGTAGCCTGCATCAATCGGGCTGCTGCGAGCAGCGGTGCAACCGCCAAGCGGATCGAACTTGGCGGCGTTGATCTGACCGACCCCGCGCAAGCTCTGCACGCTGTCGATGCGGCGGCTGCGCATTTCGGCCGCCTCGACGCTCTCGTTAATGTTGCGGGCGCGTTCGCGTTCGAAACCGTCGCCGACGGCGACCCGAAAACCTGGCAGCGCCTTTACGCGATCAACGTGACGACCGCGCTGAACACCTCGCGGGCCGCGATCCCGCATCTGGTCGCATCCGGCGCCGGACGCATCGTCAATATCGGCGCGACCGGAGCGATACAGGCCGGTGCCGGCATGGGAGCCTATGCCGCCTCGAAAGCGGCCGTGCACCGACTGACCGAAGCGCTTGCTTCCGAGTTGAAAGGCAAGGTGACCGTCAATGCCGTCCTGCCCTCGACAATTGACACACCAGCCAACCGCAAGGACATGCCCAAAGCGGATTTCGCAACGTGGGTGACAGCGGATGAACTCGCGAATGTCATCCTGTTTCTGACAAGCGATGCGGCTAGCGGCGTCACCGGAGCGCTGCTTCCCGTGCGTGGCCGCGTTTGAAGCGCGCTTCCATCGCTATATATAATTATATATAACAATATGCGGACCTAGAGCTTTTCCACTTCTGACGGAATCAGAAGTGTGGCTCTATGATTTGATCCGACGTGTTTCTTCACGCGAACTGATATCCACTTCGCTCGAAAGGGCTTTCAGAACCCAGCTTCACAGACTCTTGCACTTCTATCGCAGCGTGTGATGATGCTACAAATACCATCTCGGGTAGTAACAACGATCCCCAATCTTGGTTTTGCGGTTTCCCTTCTTCGGACTTCTCGGCGGAGATCAGCATCGAATGCCTAGCCTTCGCAGCAGCTATGACTACGAGGACTTGCTGGCTTGCGGCCGCGGCGAAATGTTCGGCCCCGGCGAACCCAAACTTCCATTGCCGCCGATGCTGATGTTTGATCGCATCACGGAGATCACGGAAGACGGCGGGAAATACGGGCGCGGGCTGGTGCGCACTGAACTCGACATCAAACCGGACCTCTGGTTCTTCCACTGTCATTTCCAGAATGATCCGGTGATGCCAGGTTGTCTTGGTCTCGATGGACTTTGGCAGATGGTCGGATTTTATCTGGTCTGGCTTGGCCGCGACCGAAATGTACGGGCTCGCGCGCTCGGTCTTGGCGATTTGAAGTTTACAGGTCAGGTATTGCCGCATGCCCGCAAGATATCCTACACGGTCGACATCAAACGGGTGATGCGTTCGAAGCTGGTGATGGCGATTGCCGACGGCACGGTAAGCGCCGACGGCGATATGATCTATTACGCCAAAGATCTTCGGCTCGGCCTGTTCAAAAACCTTTCTGAATCGCCGATTGAGCCGACGAGCTGATAAGCTCCGGCTATTGAGTCGGCCCGAGCGCGCAACGTGGAAACATCGCTCTATCTTCCGATCAAACGTCATCTCGAAAGCCTTGGTCTCACGGTTAAGGGCGAAGTCGGCGGCTGCGATCTGGTTGCGCTCAGCGGCGGCGAGCCGCCTGTCGTCGTGATCGGCGAGCTGAAGCTAAGCTTCAATCTGGAGCTTGTCCTGCAAGGCGTCGAGCGCGCCGGCGCATGCGATGAGGTCTGGCTTGCCGCCAGACTGTCGATGCGCGGCAAGGGACGCGAGAGCGACGCGCGCTATCGCAACCTGTGCCGGAGGCTCGGATTTGGAATGCTCGGGGTGACACACCACGGGAGCGTTGAAGTGCTGGTGGTCCCCTCCGCTGTCAGTCCGCGCCGCAACCCAAAGAAGCGCTCTCGCCTGGTCATGGAGCACCAACGCCGCAAGGGCGATCCCGTTGCCGGCGGCAGCACGCGGATACCGATCATGACAGCGTATCGCCAGCAGGCGCTGAGTTGTGCAGCCGCCATGGCTACAGGTCCATGCCGCGTGAGGGATCTCAGAATGGAAAATCCGGACGCCGGAAAGATCCTTCTTCACAATGTCTATGGATGGTTCGACCGCGTTGAGCGCGGAACTTATACCTTGACCGACGCCGGTAGGGACGCGCTGAAGCGATGGCCTCAGCCATCGTCCCAAACGATGCCGATCGCTGACTGATCCCACAGGTCACTACGACACCATGCAGGGATTTGAGCAAAGGCGCGGCTGCATGCCGCTTTGTGCTCGACTTGGCAATGTGCAAGGCGCGTCAAAATGCATAGCTGTTTTGCCGCTCCGGATCCCGTATGAGACACAGAACCGAGTCTCCTGAAGCAGGAAGAGTCTGTCGTACTTTCTGCTTCCTGGGTGGTGTTGAGGTGCTTCACGTCACGTTTTCATGGGCCAAGTTTGCGCAACCATTGAGGCGAACGATGAGCGAAGGTTGGAATACAAAATATGGCATCCGGCGGGTTCGCCGCGACCCACCGACGTTGGAGGAGGCCATTTTCGCGGCCACCGGGATTACCGACGATCTCAACTCGCAGGCGGAGATTGCGGCATCGCTGATGGGAATGCCGTTCGATATTGTTCACGCCGAGGTCAAGAAGGCCGCTCGCGCTGTGACGCGGTCACCTATGACGCGCCTGATTGCGGGTGAGCAAGGCGCATTGCGCTCGGTCGTAGTCGAGCGCCGCGTGGTCCGCAGATTTGCCAACGACAAGCGACTCTAACGCAAGTCGGAATTGCGGCAGCCGCAAGAGTGCTATTCTTCTGAGGGAATCGCCTGAAGATGCGCTAGAGTCTGTTTTTCAACTGCGTTGAATCAGACCCGTCGCTTATCTTTATTGTTTGGGCATGATCTTTCCGAAAACCGGCTTCCACTTTTCGGGGTCATGCTCTAACTCCGGATTGATGTGAGTACTCTTGCGACGGCCCTTGCTGGCGTCTTCACAGCGTTGAAAATCGCGTTACGAAAAATGCGGACTGTCGTTGCTATGAAGGATGCCGGATGCCGGAAAATCGCGATCTGCTTTTCTTGATAGTTGGTGCCTTGATTCTTTCGGCGTCCGCCGCATACGCTTCGCAAGTTATGCGAGAGAGCGACATCGTCGGTCCGCGACTTGGCGAACGCATTCTTGTCGACGATGGATCCTGTCCAGCAGGGCAGATCAAGGAAATCTCCGGCACGAAACTGACCCCGGCGGGCGTCGTTCCGACACGCAAGTGCATATCGCGGATACGCTCAAAGCGGTGAATGCATACCACAGTCGTGGTTCGGAACACCTGCCTCCGAGCAGGCCTCCGATCCTTTCTGATTGAGCATGATCTTATCCGAAAACCGGTCTGCGTTTTTCGGGATCATGTTCTAATCGGAAATGAAATCTCCGCATTTTTGCACGCTTGTATCCGAGGGACCCCATGGCATGATAGGCACCGAAGACGTCGAATTCTGTGGTGAGCCCTCGATCACTCGATCGGAATAAACCATATAGACCAGCACATTTCGTTTCGCGTCGCAGCCCCGTACGATTTGCATTTTCTTGAAAAGCAGCGAGCGCCGCTGCCGGAACATGTCTTCGCCCTGTTTCATCTTGTCCTTGAAACGAATCGGTCCCATCTGGCGGCAGGATAGCGAAATATCCGAGACTTCCTCTGCCACTCCCAGCCACCCCTTGATGCCGCCCTTCTCGGGTACCGTGAAATGGCACGCAACGCCCTCGATCTCAGGATCATCGACGCCATAGGTCGCAAGCTTGTCATTCGGTGTCAGCAGCTTGAAAACCGTCGAGCGACGAAAGATCAGGTCGGGCTCGTCCGCTGCATGGGCGTAAGTTCCGGTGAGCACCGCCATCGTAAGGATGATGAGGGCCAAAAGGGTCCGAGCCATTTGGCGCGTCTCATCCTCAATCTGAGCTCGAAATGTCATCAGTTAGCTCCGTTTGCTGCGTTCCGGCCTATGTAGGTTCTTCAAGTTCCCGAGAAAAGATACTGATCATCCAGCGAGCCGAGAATTAGATTCGTGTGAAGGATTTTGCATTATGAAGAGTAAGCTAGTCGGGGAACCGACGCATAGCGGTTGGAAATGATCTGAAACGCTAAAGGATGAAGGCGTGAGTGAATATTGGCCCCTCCCGCGCGCGGTATGGCGTTATTTGTTGTCCGCCGGCTTTTCCTCGGTTCGCGCGGGCACCTGTCCTTGCCCGGCACGCCTCGGGATTGGACTCGTGATCGTTATCCTGATCGGATTCGGATCACCCGCGCACAGCCAGGGGTTCTGGCAGAATGACTATCCGGACTTTTATATCGAAGAACCTCCCCAGCCGCCCGTTACGAGGCCGCAGTCGCATGGAGCCAAACATCGCCGGCTCTCAAAGCCAGAATCGACGGCCAAAGTCACGCGGAAGCCAAATGGCCCGATCATCATTGCCGTTTCAATCCGGCGGCAAACGCTCAAGGTCTATGACGCCAACGGGCTTTTCGCCGAAACACCGGTCTCGACCGGAATGCGTGGCCACTCCACGCCAATGGGTGTTTTCAGCGTCATTCAAAAGCGAAAATGGCATCGCTCGAACATCTACAGCGACGCGCCAATGCCTTACATGCAACGCATCACATGGTCCGGCATCGCGATGCACGCGGGTGTGCTTCCAGGCTATCCCGCGTCGCATGGATGTATCCGAATGCCCTTGGACTTTGCAGTGAAGATGTGGAACTGGACCAGGATCGGCGCTCGAGTCATCATTACGCCCGGCGAGGTGACGCCCGCTCATTTTTCGCACCCGCTGCTGACAACCAGCCGGCCCGAGCCCGCGCCGGCCGAGGTGAGAGCCTCCGACGCCAGCGGCGCGATGCCGCCAGTCCAGGTTTCATCGATTGCACCCAAATTGCCTGTCACCGGTGAGTCCATCACGGTAACGCCCCAGACCGCCGCCGAGCCGGTCAAGGCCGATGCGGGCAAAGCGCGGGACGCCGAGGTTACGGTAACGGCGGCGGTCAAGGCTGGTGGAGATACAACGGCCTCGTCCCCGGCCGGAACCCAGACAATGCCGGACGATCAAGCGCAGTCTCCTCCGGCGAGGGCTGAAGAAGCCGGACCTATGGCGATCCCCGCCCTGAAGCGCAGCGCTCGTATCGCGGTCTTTGTCAGCGGTAAGGACAACAAGATCTATGTTCGGCAGAATTTTCTGCCGATCCTTGATGCTCCCATCACGATTGCCGCGAGCGATCGGCCCCTGGGAACACACGTTTTCACTGCGGAGGCCGTCAAGGGCGGCAAGGCCGATTTCCGATGGTCGGTGGTGTCGCTGCCGGCGCTGTCGCATCGCGCCGATCGAGTTCACGGTCGCAAAAGCCGATCTGGCGGGCAAACGAACGCGCTCGACATAGCGGCCCGACCGGCTCCCGTTCCGGATAGCGCTGCCGACGCGTTGAACCGTATCTCCTTACCAGAGAACGTCATGACGAAAATCGCCGCTGCCCTTTCAACAGGAGACTCCATCGTTGTCTCCGATCAAGGTATTGCAGGCGGTGAAACCGGGGAAGGCACCGATTTCATCGTCCGGCTGCGATGAAATGGAGGTGCAGCTGCTTCCGGGTTCGGCCCGGCGATATTGCTTTCCGGCGGAAGCAGCCCAACTGGGGATAAACGCCGTTTCCGTGAAAGGATGTCCGTGGCTGCGCTAGAATGACGATGCGGCGACTCAACCGCGAGACCTCTGGGGGTGATCGAGATGCGCATGGCGACTGGGCTGATCCTAGCAGGTGCGGTTTCGTTGTGTGCGATCACGGTCGCCTGGTCGCAGACGCCCGCGCCCAGGGGAACTCAGAATGTTGCCACGGCCACCGCTCCGGTTCCCGCGCGGGTAAAGCGCGCGCAGGTCGCCTGTAACGGAAGCCCCGATGCACTCGGTGTTGCGCGCGTGGTCCAAATCGATACGACCGGCGGTCCGGGTTTCGGCTTCGAGCATTTCAAGCAACTCGACTTTCTGCGAGACAAGGAAGTGGTGTTGACGTTCGACGATGGTCCATGGCCCGGAAATACGCCTGCCGTGCTGAAGGCGCTTGCCGATCAATGTACCACCGGCATCTTTTTCTCGATCGGCAAGCACGCGACATATCATCCCGAGATCTTGCGACAGGTCCTGGCTTCCGGGCACACGGTCGGCGCACACACTTGGTCGCATGCCAATCTCAACAACAAGAAGCTGTCCGAGGCGCAGCGCAAGGATGAGATCGAGAAAGGATTCAGCGCCGTCAAATGGGCGCTCGAAACTGCGCCTGCTCCGTTTTTCCGTTTTCCGGCACTGCAGCATCCGCCGGAGATGGTGACCTACCTCGGCGAACGAAATATCGCGATCTTTTCCTGCGACGTCGACTCATTCGACTTCAGGTCGCACAAGGCCCAACAGGTGGTCGACAACATCTTCAAGAAGCTCGACAAGGTCGGCAAGGGTATCATTCTGATGCACGATTTTCAGAAACATACCGCCGAGGCGCTACCGGAGATTCTACGCAGGCTGAAAGCCGGTGGATACAAGGTCGTGCAGATGAAGGCCAAGGCGCCGGTCGAAACACTTGCGCAATATGACGATGAACTGAAGAAGGACACCAAGCTGCCGACCGTGAGTTCCCGACCGGTCAACAGCGTCGTCCAGACGATTTCCGAATAGTCCGCGGCGATCCGGAACGCAAAATGCTTCGTGTCGAAGGTTACGTTATCGTGTCGGCTGACGGAATGCTTGCCGACGCCAACCGAGTGATACCCAAGGCGCTGAAATTCAAGGGCGACCTCGAATTCTTCACGTCAGGACTAGATAGCGCGGCTGTCGTCGTTCACGGGCGCAATTCGTTTGAGGATCAGCCCAACTCTCCGCTTCGCAAAAGGATCATACTCACCCATCGCGTCGCCGGCCTCGAACGTGATCCCGAAAACGAAAAGGCGATCTTATGGAATCCCGCCGGCGCGTCATTCGATGAGGCCTGCGCCCATGCCGGAGTGCGCGCCGGAACGGCCGCGATCATCGGTGGACCTTTAGTTTTCGAAATGTTTCTCGATCGTTATGATACGTTCTGGCTGTCGGAAGCTCCGCACGTGAGATTGCCAGGAGGCGAAGGCTGCTTTCCTGGCGTTCCTGATAGTTCTCCGCAAGCCGTGTTGGAGGCACATGGACTTCAGCCTCGCGAGGTCCGGATGCTCGATGCGGAAAACGACGTTTGCGTTACAGCATGGCGCCGCCCACAGGGCTAGCATCGCACGCCGTCGCCATCTCAATCGCTCGAAATCCGGCTGCGTTTGATGGCGATGCCGGATCGAGCCTGATAAGGTCCGCTTTTCGCGGCAGCAAAGCGCGCGCCCTGAGATCCATTCGCCGAACAGCAAATGCCAACCGCCCCCGCCGTCGTCCGCACGCCTTCCTCGCTGCGCCTCGCCTTGAAGCGCCTGCGGGCGCGGCGAGCCACCATTGCCCTGGTGCCGACCATGGGTGCGCTTCACGAAGGACATTTGGCGCTGTTGCGTCAGGCAAAGCGGCGCGCATCCAGGATTGTTGTTTCGATCTTCGTCAACCCGACCCAGTTCGCGCCGCATGAAGATTTCGGATCGTACCCGCGAACCTGGAAGGCCGACCTGGCCAAACTCGCCGATGCAAAGGTCGACCTGGTATGGCATCCGGACGTCAGAACAATGTATCCGCAGGACTTCGCAACGCGGATATTGACTGAAGGACCGGCCACGGCGGGTCTTGAAGATCGTTTCCGGCCGCATTTTTTCGGTGGCGTCACGACTGTAGTCGGCAAGCTGTTCATCCAATGCCGGCCCGATATTGCCCTGTTTGGTCAGAAGGATTACCAACAACTCAAGGTTGTGACGAGAATGGCGGCCGATCTCGATCTCGGCGTGAAAATTATCGGAATTCCGATCGTGCGCGAACGAGACGGGCTCGCGATGTCGTCACGTAACATCTACCTGTCGATCGAGCAGCGCGCCGTTGCGCCGACGCTCTATCGCACCATGAAGAAAGCGGCTGAGCAGTTGCGGAATGGCAAGGATCTCGAGGCCGTCATGGCCGATGCGGCGGAAACGATTGAGGACGCGGGCTTCTCGCTGGATTATTTCGAAGCTCGCCACGCCGAGACGCTGTCACCAATCCACTCGATAAAGGATGGTCCAGTCAGGCTCCTGGTCGCGGCGAAAATTGGGACCACCCGTTTGATCGATAATATCGGCGTTTAGAATCTTCCACTTCTAAATCAGAAGCGGGCTCTATGATTTTGATTTAATGCGTTTTCTGTCCGCGAACCGGTATCCATCCCCGGGTCAAGCCGAGGACATGCTTCGCTCGAAAAGGCTCTCGTCCACCCGCCCGCTTGTTCCGGCCTACAGCAACCCCAGATCGCGCAGCTCGCGGCGCAGCGCCTCAGGCATCGCCGCGACGCTCGCGGAGTTGTTGCCGAGGTCGGGAGGAGCATCCGCATCCGATAGATAGCGCCACCCCTGAAACGGGCGCATTGGGCGCGGCCTGACCGCGACCACCTCCGGCTCCATGACCAAACGGCATCGACCGACGCCCTCCCCGTCGCGAAACGGCTCGATGCCGATCAGCTTTTCCCGCGCCGCGATTTCGCCCTTGATGACCCAATAAAGCGAACCGCCCGCGAGCAATTCTTCGCCGCGTTTCGGTGTCATCCGCGTGACATGGATATGATGGGGCGGCAGTCCTTTCCGGATCGCCTGCTTCATGCGCTCGGCGATCCAGCTCTTGAGCTCATTTATGGATTCGCAGCCCACAGCAAGTTTGACGAGGTTCAGATGCATGTCAGCGATTGGGGCGATACGTCAGTTCTGCGCTGATGGCGCGGGCGTAAGACGAACGGGCGGCGCCGTGTGTGGTTTCGGTGCAGGCGGCTTTTTCGCGGCCGGCCGCGGCTTCGGAACCGTTTGCGCGGCCGCCGCTGTACCTGTCGCCGGCTCGGGCGTCATGATATTAACCGGCGGAATGGATGCGGCGGTCGGATAGTCGATGGTCGTCGGCTTGCCGGTGGGCTCCGATGCGAGCGCCGGCGTCGGCGGCGTATCGGGTTCGGCGGTCTGCGTCATTGCCGCTGCCCCGTTCCAGGATGATGCGTAACGCGTCACCAGCTTCTCGTAGAGCTCTTCCTCCATGTTCGCTGCGATCCGGCTGTGATCAGTCAGCGACTGAAAAGCAGGACAGTTTGATGGCTGGCAATGATCGCGCGCAACCAGCACATGGGCTACCAGACCATAACGGTCACGCTCGATCGCCCGCCGCAGCGCCTCCAATTCCGGCGACATGGCGCTATTGGCGGTAGCGACGTCGCCGAACGATTTTAGTCTGCTGATTTCCGAAGCGACATAGGAAACAGCGGCCGCCGCCGCATCGGGCATACCGAACAGCGCCTTCTCGCATGCGCTTTCAACCAATTCGCCAGCCAGCCCATCGATACAGGACAACGCGGGCATCGCAACGTTCGCCGGTGCGTGCCGGTTCTTCGAATCCAACCGCCCTCCGTCCGAGTCGAAGCCGCGAAGCGAAACAGCCGCCGCAACTCCGATAGCCAGCAACGTGACGATCGCCAAAACGCCGTTTGCAACCGACTTTTCGGCACGAATGAGCGTCAGAAACAAAATGAACGCGAAGAAAACCGCCGCGGCGAGCGTCAGCCCCGTGGGGAATGCCGGCGAACGCCAGAATTGATCGAGTGATGTCCAGTTCATGCTCGATGCCCTTATGCCGAACCGTGGGGCCGGCATAAACAATCGGCGAACGACAATGCGGCCCCGCTACTCCATGATCCGGGAATACGGCAAAATCGGCCCGAATCGATCCATTGCGGAGGTTTCTGGGCAAACTAGCTCAATGGTGCCGTTGTTTTCAGCAAGCGGCGAGCTGACTTTCCTTTGCGACGCGTTCGAAAGCCTCGGCTGAGTTTTTGATCCTGTACTGAAAGTCGTCGCCATCAGTGGGAAGCTGCCGGATCACTTCGTAAGTGCCGCTCGCAGCCGGCCGGGCCACGTTGCTCGCCGTGAAAATGACTGTTTCT
The DNA here is from genome assembly GCF_000152905.1 of Nitrobacter sp. Nb-311A. Classification (GTDB taxonomy): domain Bacteria; phylum Pseudomonadota; class Alphaproteobacteria; order Rhizobiales; family Xanthobacteraceae; genus Nitrobacter. The sequence goes on along the minus strand of NZ_AAMY01000010.1, from coordinate 36,494 downwards.
CCAACGAGAAATTTATGCTTCAACGCCTTCTCCATCGATGCCAATACTGACCCTTCCGCGCTACAGCGCGTGCAGCCGGTCAGGATTTTTGGGCTGCTATAGCACGCAGCCGAGGCGCTTGGCGAGTCAAAACGACACGGCGAAATGGCCAATTTCGCAGATTTTCCAGTAACGTAAATGCATTGAGGTTGTTACCCGAAGGAGTTCGCGAGTCAGGGTTGTGGGCGCGGTCTGCCGTCCGGTGACGGTAAACTGACGGGCCGGCCGGCGGTTGGGCCTTGCGTGGACGCGAACTCAATCGATCTCGAATTTCTCGATCACCAGGGTTTCTGCGAGCCCCTCCTCGGTCCACTGGCGAAAGGCAGGCAGCGCCATCATCGCATCCATGTATTCCCGCACCGGGGGGAACACATCGATCGCATAGGTCCGGAAACGATGGATTATCGGTGCATACATGGCATCGGCCGCACCGAAAGTTCCAAACAGGAACGGCCCGGCCTTCGCGGCTCTCTGACGGCAATTTGTCCAAAGCTCCTGGATACGGGCGATGTCGGCGCGGGCATTGTCGGAAAGTGGCTTTGCGCGTATCGGCCGATGCAAGTTCATTCCGCATTCGCGGCGTAACGCCGAAAAGCCGGAATGCATTTCCGCCGAGATCGACCGTGCGTGCGCGCGGCTGGCGGGGGTTTCCGGCCACAAACCTGCCTCCGGAAACCGTTCGGCGACATACTCAATAATCGCAAGCGAATCCCAAATGGTCACCTCGCCATCGATCAGTGCCGGAACTTTGCCGGCGGGGGTTATATCGAGGATGCGCTGTTTGTCGGCTTGGTTTGTGTAGAGGGGAATGAATCGCTCTTCAAAGGCGATACCGCTGGCCTTGAGCGCCAGCCAGGGCCGCATCGACCATGACGAATAATTCTTATTCCCGATCACGAGCGCCAGCGTCATGAATTCTGCTCCTGCATCGGCAAACCACGCACGCCGCCGAACCACGCCATAGGCGCCACAGTCCTTGCGTTTAGCTGCCCGAGAAATCGCGCGGCGTGAAGCTGAGATCAAGGACCTTCCACTGGTCGTATTTGTCTGGCGGAAACATTGCGTAAGGCTGACACGCCATCAGCGCCTTGATCGCGCCCTTCATCAAGGCAAGCCCTTTCGCCGACGCGCTGGCCTCGATCAAGGCAGGCGGCGCGGCGATTGTCCCATCGATGGTGAACGGCACGCGCAGCACGATGCGAATATTGTCGCTTGGCGAGACCGACGCGGGCATTTTCGAACAGGTTTTGAAATGACGCCGGAACTGCGCGGTGTCCATCGCCGAAATATCCGCCCTGATGGCTTCCGCGGCGCCGCTGTCGTCGTCGGTTTGACTCGCCGGAAAGCCAAGCAGAACCCCATATTTCGAGCTGATATCTGGTTCGGGCGCATCGGACGATGGCGGCGGAATCTCGGCAGCCTTGGTATCTGCTTGCGGTTTATTGTCCGGACTATCAAAGCTATCAGGCGGGTTAGTTTGCGACGGTTTCGGAAGATCCTCCTTTGCGGGAGAATGAATCTCCTTCGACGAAACGATATCGACCGCCATCAGCCGCGGCGGAACGTCGTCGAACGGGGGCGCCTCGGCCAAGAAGAGGCTGGCTGCCAAAGCCATGTGAGCGGCAATAGACGCAGCGGCGGAGCGTATGAACACCTGCGATTTCATCGTTCCGCCAGTCGCACTACCCATGCCGCCATCATAACGAGCGATCTTGGTTCCGTGTGCAATGATTTCGAGTGAGTCCCCATACTACCGGAGGATCGCTCTTGCAGAGCATCCGTCATTGCGACATGGCATTGATCCATGACCACGCAAGATTCGCATTCGACGCTCCGCCTTGAAGATGACATTCTGAAGGTCTTGACGCGCGACGTTACCAGAACGCTGAGCGCGCCGGAGCTTGCGCAGGCAATTGCCGCGGAATCTGACTGGCGCAATCTGATGATGCCGATCCGGCGCGCGGCGGTGGCGCTGGCTCAATCCGGACGTCTCGTGATTTATCGCAGAGGCAAGCCGGCCGATCCCCTGGACTTTCGCGGGGTATACAGGGTGGGCTTACCGCGATTGGACTGAACGCCTCATTATTTATCGCCGCGGTCCTGGAAAGAGTGCGTCGCTGCGGCCCGCCATCCAGTGCGCCAGCAGGCCGACCCATTCGTGGACGGCGATATCGGCGCAGGCAAGACCCGTTGTCAGCCTGTTGAAGGGCCTCCACGCGTCGATCCAGCCCCGCGTGCGCCAGTCGACCGGATAGGGTTCGACCTCGAAGCCCGCCTTGCGAAACACGCCGATCGACCGCGGCATGTGATAGGCCGATGTCACCAGCAACCAGCGCTCGCCGGGTTTCGGAGCGACCAGTTCCCGACTGAAGCGTGCGTTTTCATAAGTGGTCCGCGACTCGTTTTCGAGAACAATTCTTTCCGGCGTAATCCCAAAACGTTCGAACAGAGAACCAGCAATCGGCGCCTCCCGGGCGGAGCCTTCGGTCAGTTGACCGCTTCCCCCGCTGTAGACAACACGTGCCTCGGGAAAACGCTGCGCCAGTTCAAGCCCACCGATGACCCGCTCCGCCGCCCCATCGATCTCCACTGTTTGTCGAGCGACGGAGAGCGGCGGCTGGATCGACCCGCCGAGGATGATGATGCCGTCGGGGGCGCGGCCGTCAAAATGCCACGGCGGAAACCGTTCAGATAACGTCAACAGCAACACGTTGCTGAGCGGCGAATAGCCGAAGATCAGGAGCGCGGCGATTCCCGCCGTCAGCAAGCCGAGGCCCGTGCGACGCCATCTTATCGCAGTCAGGCAAAGACCAAGGCCGCATGCGAGTGCGATCGCGTTGGACGGAAATGCGACGAAGCCCAGGATTTTGGACAACACGAAGAACATGTCATCGGCCGGCGAGCAGAGGAAGTTCGAATCCATGCGTGATCTTCCGGCCGAAATCAACGGCGGCGGTCATCGCACGTCCGGAGAGTTAGAGCCTTTTTCCGATTCTGATTGAACCAGAAGCGGGACTCGAAATCTCGATGTTCGACGACAGCTCGAATTTAAGCACCTGCTTCACGAGACGCGCATAAGGTCCGCTCGCGAAATTTCAGGGTCCAATCCGATTGCCGGAATGTGTGCGTCATTGCCTTCCAGCACCGCGCACGCACGTTCAGTCGATATGACCATCGAGAGCGGCGAACACGGTTTCGGGCGCATGTGCAACGACTGCGAGAAGCGCGCGCGCGGGTCCGCGCGGTATCCGCTTGCCCTGCTCCCAGTTGCGAATGGTTTCAACGGGAACGCCCAGCCGCGCGGCGAACTCGACCTGGGTTAGCCGCGCCCGCCGACGCAGGCTTCTGACTTCAGGCACCAAGGCCGGCGCAACATTCGAAGCGGCGCCCATATGAGTGGAAGGTGAAAGCGGAAACTCTTTCCCATCGCGGATTTCCACGATCCGGCCGTCAGCTTTCAAACGCAAACGCTGCATTACCCCTCCGACTGACATAGATCCTCCGCGATGTGCGTTAAGGTCCGATGAACAGGAGGGGGACCTGTGTTCACCAATAGACTATACTCAACACAGCGATACACGCGTAAACATGCGCGTAAACGATTACCGCGTCGGGCACGTCGTACCGGGCCGAAAAGGACGGACGAGCATGTGAACGCCGACAATAATCCTGAACACCGTCCGCTAATGAGTTAAGGCTGCATTCATCGGCGGCCCGTAGTTTCGGCCGGAATGGATGGTGCGAAGGTGTTCTCGAATGGCAGGGATATCAAAAGGACTCCGGCGGAGGCTCCGGTGGATTCTTTGGCTCGGTCTGCTCGCCGCCACGCTTGAGTTTCCGGCTTTCCCAGCTCTGGCCGGCGATTGCCCTGGCAATCCCAATGCCCTCGGAACTTCTCGGACGCTGGTCGTGGACCCTCGGGAACATCCACGTATCGGCACCATGCAGTATCAGGAAACTTTGCCGCTTCGCGACCACGAAGTGGTGCTGACCTTCGATGACGGCCCGTTGCCGCCCCACAGCCTCCAGGTTCTCGATATCCTCGCTCATGAGTGCGTAAAGGCGACCTTCTTCACGGTCGGACGGATGGCGCGCGACTATCCGCAATATCTCCGCCGAGTGCTTGCGGCCGGACATTCCATCGGCACGCATTCGCAGAATCATCTGCTCAGCATGAATCGGATGCCGATCGAACGCGCTCGACAGGAAATTGACGACGGGATTGCTTCGGCGGCAGTGGCATTGGGCGATCCTGCGGCTGTGGCCCCATTCATGCGGATTCCCGGTCTCTTGCGGGCGAAGGGCGTCGAGGATTATTTGGCTTCGAATGGCATTCAACTCTGGAGTGCCGATTTCCCGGCTGACGACTGGCGGCACGTCTCAGCCGAGCGCGTCTATCAACTCGCAATCAGCCGCATCGAAGCCAAGGGCAAAGGTATTTTGCTATTACACGATATCCAGGCGCGGACAGTAGCTGCGCTTCCTAGGATCCTCCGAACTTTGAAGGAGCGGGGCTACCGCATCGTTCACGTCGTGCCGACCATGCCGAACCGGCCGAAGACGGCCACGGAACCGCAAAATTGGCGGATGCATTCTGCGCCGGCCACTGTCGCGATCCCGCATGCGCCGGAGGTGCCGGCTTTCAGCTTTGCCGATGCCGGCGCCCTCCCTGCTCCGGCAATCTCCAGCTCGCGCTTGAATCAAGGACAGCTCCTTCTTTTGCCGGAGGTTTTCGACCGGTCTCAGCGCTTCGTTCGCGAAGCCGTACCACTGTTGCAGGGAAAAGCCGCTTGGCCGCCTCAATCGACGGCCGCTATCGACAACGTCACCGGCAGGTTTCCACTCCCCGCACGGAATTTTTTTGCGATCCAGGAGAAGCCCGCAGTGCCGCTCCGCGCGGCTCTTCCTCTACCGCAGCAAATCCAGCCAGCGGATGGGACGCGTCATTCTATTGATGACAACCTGCAATCGATCTCGATCGATGCAAGCGCTGCGAAACGCGCCATTCCGGGAAGCCAACCGGCGTTACGACCTGCTTTTCATTAAAGTCCTTCACCGCCTCACAGAAACGGGGAAAGACTTTGGCCTTCTGATTTGGCGCGTTTTCTTCACGCGATCCGGATTCCATCCTCGAGCCAGGACCGAGGACCAGCTTCGCTAGAGTCTGTTTCAACTGCGTTGAATCAGACTTGTCGCTCATCTTCTTGTTTGAGCATGATCTTTTCCGAAAGCCGGTTTCCACTTTTCGGGATCATGCTCCGGAAGCGCCATGAAGCTCTTTCTGGGCTCGGGCCTGACGTGTGGCACCCGGATCGTGCCGTCTTGTCAGCCTTGATCTCGCGCGGCACTGAGTCGGACAATATCTTCAGCCTCCATCTGCGCCATATCGAGCAGAAAGCAGAGGGTGTCCAGCCCATGACGCCGCGCAATCAGCGCCAGATTGGCAACCGCACCAGCCAGATAGCGCGCGGCTTCGTTCGGACCACCGTCGCCGGCGGGTTCGCCCAAGCGCGACTCGTGATCGCTAGATTTCTCGCTCCGGTTTGGTCGTCCCATCATCCCCCGAGAACCCTTCTCATCATGCCAGGGCGGAACTACATCGAGCGCCCCTAACCTTGCACGATAAAACAACCATAGATTTATATTCTATGTCGAATACAATTTCTAGATGTAAACGGGCTGAGGGGTTTCACATAAGTCTATTTGACTTCGCGCCATGCTGCACCCATGTTCGCCCCGAAACAGCCGGAGCGTCTCTCGCGAATCGGTTTGAAATTTATCAATAAGATATTGGAATAACATGAATATCGTCATTGTTGAGTCGCCCGCAAAGGCGAAGACGATCAACAAGTATCTGGGAGCTTCCTATGAGGTGCTAGCGTCTTTCGGCCACGTTCGGGACCTTCCGGCCAAAAATGGATCCGTTGATCCTGATGCTAATTTCCAGATGATTTGGGAAGTTGACCCGAAGGCCGCCGGCCGACTCAATGACATCGCCAAATCGCTCAAGGGGGCCGACAAGCTCATTCTCGCCACCGACCCTGATCGCGAAGGCGAAGCGATCTCCTGGCATGTGCTCGAAGTACTCAAACAGAAGCGCGCGCTGAAGGACCAGAAGATCGAGCGCGTCGTCTTCAACGCCATCACCAAGCAAGCCGTGACCGAAGCCATGAAGAGTCCGCGCCAGATCGACGGCGCGCTGGTGGATGCCTACATGGCGCGCCGTGCGCTCGACTATCTGGTCGGATTTACACTTTCTCCGGTACTGTGGCGCAAGCTGCCCGGCGCCCGATCGGCCGGCCGCGTTCAATCGGTTGCTCTGCGCCTGGTTTGCGACCGTGAACTCGAGATCGAGAAATTCGTTCCGCGCGAATACTGGTCGCTGGTGGCGACACTCGCCACACCCCGTGGCGAAACCTTCGAAGCACGATTGGTCGGGGCGGACGGCAAGAAAATCCAACGGCTTGACATCGGAAGCGGCGCCGAGGCCGACGAGTTCAGGAAGGCGATCGAGGCAGCGAACTTCACCGTATCGACGGTCGAAGCCAAACCGGCGCGACGTAATCCCCAGGCGCCCTTCACCACTTCGACGTTGCAGCAGGAGGCCAGCCGCAAGCTCGGCTTCGCACCGGCGCATACGATGCGGATCGCGCAACGCCTCTATGAGGGCATAGACGTTGGCGGCGAGACCACGGGCCTCATCACGTACATGCGAACGGATGGCGTGCAGATCGATGGCTCGGCGATCACGCAAGCGCGCAAGGTCATTGGCGAGGATTATGGCAACGCCTACGTGCCGGACGCACCTCGCCAGTATCAGACTAAGGCCAAGAACGCTCAGGAGGCCCACGAGGCGATCCGGCCGACCGACCTGTCACGCCGGCCGTCGGATATGAAGCGGCGTCTCGATGCCGATCAGGCCAGGCTTTATGAGCTGATCTGGATCCGAACCATCGCCAGCCAAATGGAATCAGCAGAGCTGGAGCGGACCACGGTAGATATTGCGGCCCGGGCCGGGGCGCGCACGCTGGAGTTGCGCGCCAGCGGTCAGGTCATCAAGTTCGATGGCTTCCTGGCGCTTTATCAGGAAGGCCGCGACGATGAGGAAGACGAGGACGGCCGTCGCCTTCCCGCCATGAGCGAAGGCGAAGCGTTGAAGCGCGAAGACCTCAGCGTTACCCAGCACTTCACGGAACCGCCGCCGCGCTTCTCGGAAGCCTCACTGGTCAAGCGCATGGAGGAGCTCGGTATCGGCCGGCCTTCGACCTACGCTTCGATCCTGCAGGTGCTCAAGGATCGCGGCTACGTCAAACTCGAGAAAAAGCGGCTCTATGGCGAAGACAAGGGCCGCGTCGTCATCGCATTCCTGGAGAACTTCTTCGCGCGCTATGTCGAGTACGACTTCACCGCCAATCTCGAGGAACAGCTCGATCGCATTTCGAACAACGAAATATCGTGGCAGCAGGTCCTGAAGGATTTCTGGGACGACTTCATCGGCGTGGTCAATGAAATCAAGGATGTCCGCGTTTCCGAAGTGCTTGATGTGCTCGATAACATGCTTGGGCCGCACATCTATGCGCCGCGCGAAGATGGCGGCGATCCGCGCCAGTGCCCCACCTGCGGAACCGGACGACTGAACCTCAAGGCCGGAAAGTTCGGCGCCTTCGTCGGTTGCTCCAACTATCCGGATTGCCGCTATACCCGTCCCCTCGCCGCCGACGGCGACGCCGGCGGAGACCGTGTTCTCGGAAAGGATCCGGAGAGCGGCCTCGATGTCGCGGTCAAGTCGGGCCGCTTCGGACCTTACATCCAGCTCGGCGAGGCTACCGACTACGCAGAGGGCGAAAAGCCGAAGCGCGCGGGAATCCCGAAAAATACGTCGCCCGCCGACATGGAGTTGGACCTAGCCGTGAAGCTGCTTTCGCTTCCGCGTGAGATTGGCAAGCATCCGGAGACCGGCGCACCGATCACGGCAGGCATCGGCCGCTTCGGCCCGTTCGTCCGGCATGAGAAAACCTATGCGAGTCTTGAAGCCGGCGACGAGGTGTTCGACATCGGCCTCAACCGCGCCGTGACCCTGATCGCGGAGAAAGTTGCCAAGGGACCGAGCCGGCGCTTTGGCGCTGATCCCGGCAAGCCCCTCGGCGATCATCCGACACTAGGCCCCGTGGCCGTGAAAAGCGGACGTTATGGCGCTTATGTCGCGGCAGGCGGCATCAACGCCACAATTCCCAGCGACAAGACGCAGGACACCATTACGCTGCCGGAGGCCATTGCGCTGATCGACGAGCGCGCAGCCAAGGGCGGCGGCAAGCCGAAACGTGCGGCGAAGAAAGCCAAGCCCGCGCAAACTGAAAAGGCCGGCAAAACCGGCGCGGCAGCAAAAAAGCCGGCCAAGAAGGCAGCTTCGAAACAGGCCTCTACAAAGCTGAAGTCTGACGCTGTGAGCAAAGCGCGTGGTTCGATCGCTGCGGCCAAGCCGCCGCTCAACGTGAAGCCGCCCGCAAAAAAGAGCGCTGGCAAGAACGGCTGACGTGAGCAAACCCAGCGCCAGGAATTTTCCGGACCGTGAGACCATCGTCGCTTTTATCCGCGCGCATCCCGGCCGGGCCGGGACGCGCGAGATCGCCCACGAATTCGGCTTGAAGAACGCCGATCGCGTCGCGTTGAAGAAAATCCTGCGCGATCTCGCGGACGACGGCACCATCGTCAAACGAGGCCGCAAGCTGCGTCAGGCGGAAACGCTGCCGCCGACGCTGATGGCGGACATCACCGGACGCGACAGCGACGGCGAACTGTTGGCGACGCCCACCGAGTGGGACGAGGAAGCAGGCACCCCTCCGAAAATCCGCATTCACGTTCCGCGCCGCGCAAAGCCCGGCACCGTGGCCGGCGTCGGCGACCGTGCGCTGCTGCGCATCGAAGCGATCGAGCCCGACCAATCCGAACGCTATAGCGCTCGCGTCATCAGAGTGATCGATCACACCCGCGCGCGTGTGCTCGGCATCTATCGCGCCTTGCCCCAAGGCGGCGGCCGCCTCGTTCCGGTCGACAAGAAGCAGGCGGGGCGTGAATTGAACATCGCGAAAGCCGACAGCGCGGACGCGGAGGACGGCGATCTCGTCAGTGTCGAACTGGTGCGAACCCGCGGTTTCGGACTTGATTCCGCCAAGGTGAAGGAGCGGCTTGGTTCGCTCGCAACCGAAAAGGCCGTCAGCCTGATCGCGATCCACGCTCATGACATCCCTCAAGCGTTCTCGTCGGCCGCGCTACGCGAGGCAGACGCTGCGAAGCTCGCAACTCTGCGAGGCCGTGAAGACTGGCGCTCGCTGCCACTCGTCACCATCGATCCGCCCGATGCGAAGGATCACGACGACGCGGTTCACGCTGCGCCGGACGACGATCCAAACAACAAAGGCGGCGCGATCGTCACCGTCGCCATTGCCGACGTCGCTTATTATGTGCGGGCTGAATCGGCGCTGGATCATGAGGCGCTGACGCGCGGGAATTCGGTTTATTTCCCTGACCGCGTGGTCCCGATGCTGCCGGAGCGCATTTCTAATGACCTCTGCTCCCTGATTCCGGGCAAAGTGCGAGGCGCGCTTGCGGTACGCATGGTGATCGGCTCCGACGGACGCAAACGTTCGCATACTTTTCATCGCATCCTGATGCGCTCGGCGGCGAAGCTGAACTACGCGCAGGTACAAGCCGCCATCGACGGCAACCCCGATGACATCACCGGCCCCCTACTCGAACCAATTTTGAAACCGCTCTACGCTGCCTATGCACTTGTGAAGCGGGCGCGCGATGAGCGCGATCCGCTCGACCTTGAACTACCCGAGCGCAAGATTTTGCTGAAGAAGGACGGAACGGTCGATCGTGTGATCGTGCCGGACCGGCTCGAGGCGCATCGGCTGATCGAGGAATTCATGATCCTCGCAAACGTCGCCGCAGCCGAGATGCTGGAGAAGAAAGAGCTGCCGCTGATCTATCGTGTTCACGACGAACCGACGGTTGAAAAGGTTCACAACCTTCGCGAATTCCTGAGAACGCTCGATGTTTCCTTCGCCAAAAGCGGCACACTGAGGCCTGAGCTTTTCAATCGGGTGCTCGGTCAGGTGAAAGGCCATGACTCGGAATCGCTGGTGAACGAAGTCGTTCTTCGTTCACAGGCACAGGCTGAATATTCGGCGGAGAACTATGGCCACTTCGGCCTCAACCTGCGGCGCTACGCGCATTTCACGTCCCCGATCAGGCGATACGCAGATCTGATCGTGCACCGCGCCCTCATACGGGCGCTCGGCCTTGGCGACGGCGCATTGCCGGATTCCGACAACGCCGAGACGCTGGCTGAAATTGCGGCGCGTATTTCCGTCACCGAGCGTCGCGCCATGAAGGCGGAACGCGAGACCGCCGATCGCCTGATCGCGCATTTCCTTGCCGATCGCATCGGAAATATCTTCGAGGGCAGGATTTCGGGAGTGACCCGCGCCGGCCTTTTTGTAAAACTGACCGACACCGGCGCCGATGGTCTGATCCCGATCCGCTCGTTGGGCACGGAATACTTCAAATATGACGAGGCCCGCCATGCTCTCGTGGGCACACGCAGCGGTTCCACGCACAAGCTGGGTGACGTGGTCGAGGTTCGTCTGGTAGAAGCTATACCCTTGTCTGGCGCTTTGCGTTTCGAACTGTTGTCCGGAGTTCAGGCAGGGTCGCGCTCCCTCCGCGCACGCGGTGGACGGAAAGCAAAGACAAAGCGGAGTCAGAACGCACGCCATCCTGAAGTTGATTTGAAGGTCCATCCGGGCCGCAAACCGCGCGAGACGTCGCGCAAGCCGGGCAGGAGCAAGGCCGGCAAACCGAAGAAGGGCAAATCATGACGGCGCTTCCTCCCGATACCGCGAGCACAGCCGCTAAAACCTGGACCCGGGAAGGCGAAAAGCGCAACGCCTGGGCCGCGGTGAGACGCGGCTTTTTCTGCCGCTGCCCAAGATGCGGCGAAGGCAAGCTTTTTCGTTCCTTTCTGAAAACCGCCGACAAGTGCTCGGAGTGCGGACTCGACTTTACCCCGCACCGCGCCGACGACCTGCCTGCCTATCTCGTCATCGTCGTCGTCGGCCACATCGTAGTGCCGCTGGCGCTGATGATCGAGAAAGAGTTTGCGCCGCCGCTGGTCGTTCAATGGGCGATCTATCTGCCGGTGACCTTGCTCATGGCGCTATGGCTCATTCAGCCTATCAAAGGCGGGGTGGTCGGTCTCCAATGGGCCCTTCGTATGCATGGTTTTGACGAGAATTTCGTCGACGACCATGTCTGATCACTCGACGTCTTCGACGGCGCCGGGCGTGGTGCCAAAGGCTCTCTGGGCCAGTGTCGCCGCCATGAATTCGTCGAGGTCGCCATCGAGTACGCCCGAAGTGTCCGACGTTTGCACTCCGGTTCGGAGGTCCTTCACCATCTGGTAGGGCTGCAAGACGTACGATCTGATCTGGTGGCCCCAGCCGATCTCGGTCTTGGCAGCCTGATCAGCGGCTGCCTGTTCTTCCCGCTTCTTGAGTTCGATCTCGTAGAGCCTTGCCCGCAGCATGTCCCAGGCTTGCGCGCGATTCTTGTGCTGCGAACGCCCGGCCTGACAAACCACCGCGACCCCGGTCGGGATGTGTGTCAGCCGCACCGCCGATTCGGTTTTGTTGACATGCTGACCACCCGCTCCACCGGAACGCATGGTATCGGTGCGGACATCCGATTCCTTGATGTCGATCTTGATGCTGTCGTCCACAACCGGGAAAATCGCTACGCTGGAAAACGACGTATGGCGTCGTGCATTGGAATCAAACGGTGAGATTCTCACGAGACGATGCACGCCTGCCTCGGTCTTGAGCCAGCCGTAGGCGTTGTGGCCGCTGATCTGAACCGTCGCTGATTTGATACCAGCCTCTTCGCCGGGAGTTTCTTCGAGATACTCGACCTTGAAACCACGCTTTTCCGCCCAACGTGCATACATGCGCAGAAGCATCTGCGCCCAGTCCTGGCTTTCGGTTCCGCCCGCGCCGGCATGAACCTCGAGATAAGTATCGAAGCGATCCGCCTCTCCCGAAAGCAAAGCCTCCAGCTCGCGGCGGGCAACCTCTTTTCTAAGGGTCTTCAGTGCGTTTTCGGATTCGGTAATGACGGCCTGATCATTCTCGGCCTCGCCGAGTTCGATCATGCCGATCTGGTCCTCCAGCTCCCGCTCGACCTTGCCGATACCGGTCAGCGAATCCTCCAGGGACGTTCGCTCCTGCATCAGTTTCTGAGCCTTCTGGGGATCGTTCCAGAGGTCTGGATCTTCGGCGAGCTTGTTCAGCTCCGCCAGACGCGCCGTCGATGTTTCGATGTCAAAGATGCCTCCTCAGCAGCCCGACTGACTGCTTGATCTCTTCGACAAGTCTTTCGATTTCAGCGCGCATGGCTTTTTCTGCGGCCCCACATTATCAACGACGGTTGGTGATTTTGATTTAGCTGCGAAGGTCGCAAAGCGCAATCGTGTAGAAGATGAACATACCGGAAAGGCTACGCGAGCAAAGTAGAAACGGGATGGTGCTCATCAAAACCAATCGTACTCATCAAAACCATAAGGCTGGAGCCGGTCCAAGTTGAACCGGACCATAGCGTTTTCAAGCGAAGCATGCTCACGGGCCTGACCCGAGGATGGATCCGGTTCGTGTAAAGAAAGCACTTCAGGTCAGAAAGATAGAGTCTTCTCCGCTCCCGCGAAGCGGCGAAGGACTAGTAAAGCCCCCCGGTGCCGGGCCGAAACAAGCTGCGGTCCGCGTCGGGCAGCGGCTGTGGCTCGCGTCCGTCTGCATCAGCCACACCGATCACGGAATAATTGTCGGGCGGCGCGGTGCCGGGCTTGAAAGCTTCAAGGATGGTCTTGCCGCTGCCGGGCCCTGCGCGCATACCGGTCTTGGCATCGACGCGAACCAGCTTGATGCCAGCAGGAATCCGAAACGGAGTAGCCGGCTTGTCGGCAAGCGCAACCTTCATGAAATCACGCGCGATCGGAGCCGCCAGATGTCCGCCAGTCGCCCTACGGCCGAGATTGCGCGGCTTGTCGTATCCGACATAGATGCCGACGACGAGATCAGGCGAGAATCCAATGAACCAGGCATCCTTCTGATCGTTGGTCGTGCCGGTTTTGCCGGCGATCGGCTTGCCCACATCGCGCATGACCGTAGCAGTGCCGGCCTGCACCACGCCTTCCATCATTGAGGTGATCTGATACGCCGTCATTGAATCCAGCACCTGCTCGCGATGATCGATCAACTGGGGTTCGGGCTGGTTCTTCCAGCCTTGTGGCGCATCGCAGCCGCGGCACTCCCGCGCGTCGTGCTTGTAGATGGTGTGACCGTAGCGATCTTGAATGCGGTCGATCAAGGTCGGCTTCACGCGCCTGCCGCCATTGTCGAACATCGAATAAGCGGTCACCATGCGCAACACCGTGGTCTCGCCTGCTCCCAGGGCATAGGACAGATAGTTCGGCAGCTCGTCGTAAACCCCGAAGCGCTTGGCGTATTCGCCTATCAGCGGCATGCCGATATCTTGCGCCAAACGAACCGTAACGGTGTTGAGCGAGAGCCGCAGCGCATTGCGAAGCGTTTGCGGCCCGTAGTATTTTTCTTTCGAGTAGTTTTCCGGACGCCAAACGCCTGAGCCACGCCCCTGATCGATCTCAATGGGCGCGTCGACCACAACTGTAGAAGGCGTATAACCGTTGTCGAGCGCCGAGGAATAGACGAGCGGCTTGAACGAAGAGCCAGGTTGCCGGTAGGCCTGCGTGGCGCGATTGAACTGGCTTTGATCGAAGGAGAAGCCGCCGACCATTGCCAGCACCCGGCCGGTCCGCGGATCCATCGCCACCATCGCGCCGGATACTTCGGGCAATTGGCGCAACCGGTATTCCCCTTCGACGATCTTGCCATCCTTTGCAATCAGCGGATCGGCATAGATCACATCACCGGGCGAAAGCACTTGTGACACCTTGGTCGGCGTACGGCCTCGCGTGGACCCGGACGCGGCCTTTGCCCACTTCACCCCGTCAAGCGTAATCAAGGCCGTCTGCCGCTCCTTGCTGACGGCGCCGCCAAGCTCGCGCCTGGGCTGGAAGCCGATCCGCGCGGACTTGTCGTCGGACTCGAGCACGACCGCCATTCGCCACGGGGAGATATCGGACAGCGACTTGAGTTCGGCGAGTTTCACCCCCCAATCGCCGGAGATGTCGAGCTTGCTCACCGGGCCACGCCAGCCCTGAGCCTCGTCATACGTAACGAGGCCATTCGCCATGGTCTTGCGCGCTATCACCTGCAACTCAGGGTCAAGCGTCGTCCGGACCGACAGACCTCCCTCGTAGAGCTTCTTTTCGCCATAGCGCTCGAACAAATCGCGCCGCACCTCCTCAGCGAAATATTCACCGGCGAAGGTATGCGCCCCATTGGCTCGGCTCGCGACCATCAGCGGCTGCTTGCGGGCCCTTTCCGCGTCGGCCTGATTGATCCAGCCATTCTCCAGCAGCCGGTCGATCACATAGTCGCGTCGTTCGATCGCGCGCTCACGGTTCTTGACGGGATGCAGCGTTGAGGGCGCCTTGGGCAGAGCCGCCAGATATGCGGCTTCGGCAACGGTCAATTCGTTGACCGACTTGTCGAAATACACGAGCGATGCAGCCGCGATGCCGTAGGCGCCAAGACCGAGATATATCTCGTTCAGATACAGCTCGAGGATCTTGTCCTTGGAATAGGCGCGCTCGATGCGCATCGCCAGCAACGCTTCCTTGATCTTGCGGGTAAAGGAAACCTCGTTGGTCAGAAGGAAGTTCTTGGCGACCTGCTGGGTGATCGTGGAGGCGCCCTGCGGTCTCTTGTTGGTCCCGTAATTCTGAGCATAAAGCAGCGCTGCACGCAGCATCCCCTGGTAATCGATGCCGCCGTGTTCATAGAAATTCTTGTCCTCCGCAGCCAGGAACGCGTTGATGACCAGCTTCGGCACTGCCTGTATCGGCAGGTAGAGCCGGCGCTCCTTGGCGTACTCGCCGAGCAACGAACCATCGGACGCATGGACGCGCGTCATCACCGGCGGCTCATAATTCTGAAGCTGGGAATAGTCCGGCAGATCCTTCGAAAAATGCCAGATCAATCCTGCTACTGCCGCGACCCCGACCAGAAACAGGATGGTTCCCGCTGCAAACAGAAAGCCGGTGAATCGCAGCAGCAAGCGCATTATCGAATGTCCGTTCGTTACCCGGGCCTGACGATATCGGCGACCGCAAGCCATGTCGCCGCCCGGACGCGTTTCGTTCGTCGAAGCAGCCGCAGATTAGGTATGCCGGCTCTGGCCGATTCTGCAAACTTACGACAGCTTTCTATAGGGCGGACGCTGTGTCCAAACTAGGGCTTCCCACCGACAATGCGCCACTTTTCATTTCGGGTCCGTCGGGGCGACTGACACCGTCCTTTTCGCAAGGAATGTCTCGACGGCCTTCGCGACCGAACGGACCGTCTTGGAACGCCACTCTTCCGACGTCATCTGGCGGAGATCTGCTTTATTCGAAACATAACCGAGCTCAACCAGCACCGACGGTACATCGGGAGCTTTCAGCACCCTGAATCCGGCTGACTTCAGCGGGTGCTTGTGCATCCGGGTGGAGATTTTCATCTCACTCATCAACAGCTGAGCGAAGCGATTTGAAAACGTGCGTGTTTCCCGTTGTGCGAGGTCGATCAGGATATCGGCCACCTCGGTCGGCTCCTCGGTCAGATCGACACCGCCGATGGCGTCCGCCTTGTTCTCGGCTTCGGCCAACCGTTCCGCCTCGCGGTCCGACGCCCTGTCCGACAGCGTATATATCGTTGCGCCCCGCGCATCGCCCTCGTGGCGTGGCAAAGCGTCAGCATGAATCGATACGAATAATGCAGCGCCCTTGTTCCGGGCGACCCGCACGCGCTCAGCCAGCGGGATGAAGGTGTCGTCGGTCCGCGTCATGACCACACGGAACTTGCCGCCCTGCTCTATGCGGTCGCGCAAAGCCACCGCAAAAGCAAGCACCAGATCCTTTTCAGCCTCTCCCGTTGAAGCTTGGGTTCCATTATCAATTCCGCCATGGCCAGGATCGAGAACGACCACGAGACGCCCGTCTGCGAGCCCGGTCAAGCTGGCGGGCTTGTCGGCAACGGGACCTGAAGAATCGGCATCTTTCGCCGGCTCGGGGTTGCTCGACCTCGTCAATAGGCGGTTGAATGCGGCACGGTCGACGGCCTCCAGTTCGACAACCAGGCGCGAGGGCTGTCCGTTCGCGGCGTCAAGCACGTAAGCTTTCTCGATTTTTGCAGGTCCCGCGAGATCGAAGACGATCCGCGATCCGCCCGGCATCACCAAGCCATAGCGGAACGCCTTGATCAGGCCGCGTCCGGCCTCCCCGGCCTTGTTTGCAAGGCGAAAACTGACTTGGGGAATATCGATCACGGCCCGATAAGGATCGGTCAGCAGAAAGGCGTGAATATCGATTTTCTTATCGAGATCGAGAATGAAGCGGGTCTGTTTCAGGTCGCCCGCGAGCCGCACGTCGGAGGCGACCGGAAAATCGCCCGCGACCTCCGGGCGAACGGAATCGTTCCCGACGGCAAGTGAAGCCGCGCCAGGAAACAATAGCGCTATGGCGCTTAGCCAGACGATTCCTTGATTTGCGCGGCCCGCCAACGAACCCTTGCCTCCGAGCTGCCCTCAACCGCAATAGAACCGTACGGTTAATCCGGACTTAATTTGTTAACGGCTATTGCTCGGAAGACGTTGCCTGGGCGGCGATGCTCTCCCTTGCAAGCGGCAGACAATCCACGTATGTAAGTTAATGCTGACGGTTAAACTCAAGGCTGTGTCGCGTTCAGCTTCCCGGTGCAGCGTAGGGCTTCGGATTGTGCGAAGTTCCGGCGTTTCCTGATCCCTCCACAGCCAGCGCAACGCGCGGCCCAATTGAAGAGTGTTTTTCAGGTTTGGGAAGCATCCGTTCCCAGGTTACCATTTCGCACCCGGGGGCGGCTGGAGAGGTCGTAACCGATTGTCCCGGCCCTGCGGCCACGCGGTACGACAACCGACCGGTGCTTTGGCGCCGCGTCGGTCCGGCAGCAAGATAGATACGTGGCGGTGTTTTTGCCGCCAACCTGTTCAGACGGGCCGACGCCTGATGCGCCATACTGAAAAGCTGACTGCATTTTCCGCAAAGACTGCGCCGAGGCGAAGTGAAAACTTCGCGCATCGCGTCTCGTCGGGATCAAGGTCGGTAAGGCGTTCCAGATCGCGCAGCCTTCCCCTCACCCCCCAATCAGGTGGACCGTTGCGTTACCCGGCCGTGCGAAATGCGCGCGCCGTGCCATGCGCCCTCCGCCTCCAAGAGCTTCAAAATGCCCAACAACAAACCCAACAAGATGTTGATCGACGCCACCCACCCGGAAGAAACCCGCGTGGTGGTGGTCCGCGGCAACCGCGTCGAGGAATTTGATTTCGAATCCGCCCAACGCAAACAACTGCGCGGCAACATTTATCTGGCCAAGGTCACCCGGGTCGAGCCTTCGCTGCAAGCCGCTTTTATCGAGTACGGAGGAAACCGGCACGGGTTCCTGGCGTTTAGCGAAATCCATCCGGACTATTATCAAATTCCGGTCGCCGACCGTCAGGCGCTGATCGAAGCCGACGAGCGCGCTCATCGCGAGGCAGAGGAAGAATCTGAAGATCGCCCCAATCGCCGCCGTTCGCGGCATCGCAACTCCCGCCGGCGAGATCACGGCGAACGCGTCCAAAGCGCTGTCGTCGAGGATGGGGATCGGGAGGTCGCGGGGATAGATACGACGCAGTCTGACCCGCCGCCTGACGACTCGGCAACGGACGACGACCACCTGAGCCCATACCACGAGGCGCAGGAGGCGCAGGATCACGATCATCCTAACGCGGATGACGGAGACCACGATCCCTTACATCCTGACCCGCGCGATCACACGCACGCCGCTGCGCACGACGTCGGATCAGGCTCCCCATACAACTCCGACCACCACGAAACCGATGATGACAATTTACAGGAGGCGCACGACTTCGCTCGCACATCTGATTCCGACGATGTGATCCGCGAACATCGCGACGAAATTCCAGAGCACACCGGCAACGACCTGATTGCGTCTTCACCGGATGAAGATCTGCCCTCGATAGCACCGGATCACGCGACAGGCATCGAGCCGCTTGCTGATGACGGCGCTCGAAACGAGCATACCATCTCCACTGATGAGGCGCCTGCAACGCACGGCGAAGAGCACGATCATGAGAACGCCGACCACGCCGGCGGCCACCCTCATGAGGTTGAACTCCATGGGGACGGCGTTCGCGTCGAAGATGATAGTATTGATGATGACGAAGAAGAGGAGCAGGTTGAATCCGTCGGCGGCGACGACGCGCTCGAGGAAGTGCCGGAGCGGGCCTACCGGCCGCGCCGTCAGTACAAAATCCAGGAAGTCATCAAGCGCCGTCAGGTCATGCTGGTGCAGGTGGTCAAGGAGGAGCGCGGCAACAAGGGCGCAGCGCTGACGACCTATCTATCACTGGCCGGCCGGTACGCCGTGCTGATGCCCAATACGGCCCGCGGCGGCGGCATCAGCCGCAAGATCACCTCGGCGCAGGACCGCTCGCGGCTGAAGGAGGTGGTGCAGGATCTCGATGTCCCCGAGGGAATGGGCGTCATCCTGCGCACCGCTGGCGCTGCGCGCACCAAATCGGAGATCAAGCGCGATTTCGAGTATTTGATCCGCATGTGGGAAACCGTACGCGACATGACCCTGCGGTCCCAAGCTCCCACACTTGTTTACGAGGAAGGCTCGCTGATCAAGCGCTCCCTCCGCGATCTCTACAGCAAGGAAATCGACGAGATCCAGGTGGCCGGTGAAGCCGGCTACCATGAAGCGCGCGATTTCATGAAGATGCTGATGCCATCCAACGTCCGCACAGTGAAGCAATATCGCGACTGCCAGCCATTGTTTTCGCGGATGGGCGTCGAGAGCCAACTGGACGCGATGTTCCTGCCGACGGTGCAGCTTCGCTCCGGCGGATATATCGTCATCAACCAAACCGAAGCATTGGTATCGATCGATGTTAACTCAGGTCGCTCGACCCGCGAACATCATATCAAGGATACCGCGCTCAAGACCAATCTGGAAGCTGCGGAGGAAGTGGCTCGGCAGTTGCGGCTGCGTGACCTTGCCGGTCTGATCGTTATCGATTTCATCGACATGGACGAGAAGCGAAGCAACCGCGCGGTGGAGCGTAAGCTGAGCGAGTGTCTGCGCCACGATCGCGCGCGCATCCAGGTCGGACGCATTTCGCACTTCGGTCTTCTCGAAATGTCACGCCAGCGCATTCGCGCCAGTATGCTGGAAAGTTCGACGGAGCCCTGCCCGCACTGCGGCGGCACCGGCCATGTGCGCTCGGTACCATCGGTGGCGTTGCAGTTGTTGCGCAGTCTCGAGGAAGTCCTGATAAAAGGTGCAACGCACAATCTTATCGTGCGAACGCGCATTAACGTTGCGTTGTATGTGCTCAATCAGAAGCGGGGGCATCTGCGGGCCCTCGAACACAGCTTCAAGGTTGGTCTTTCCGTGGTCGCCGACCCCTCACTCGAAGGTCAGCAATCCTTTGTCATTGATCGCGGCGAGCAGATACACACCCTGGAGGCTGCAAAAGCGCTGCTGGCCGCGCAACTCGCCACATACCCACCACAGGCGGAAGAGGCCCAGGAAGACGAGCAGCCGCTCGATGTGGAAGCCGAGGTCGAGGCCGATGACGCCGAGACTCGCGCCGACGAACGGGCGGGCGGGGAAACCGAGGGTGAAGGCCGCAAGCGTAAGCGACGCCGATCCCGGCGGGAACGCTCTAGCGAAGCGAACGACAACCAGCCCCCGCAAACGGTCGACGGTCCGGACAGCGTCCAGATTGCCGCCGATTTCGCTGCGGCACGCTTTATGACCGACGACTTCGAAAATGATGGAGAGGACGCCCCGGCGCAGGAGAGTGAGGCGCGAGCCGATCAGCCGTCCGATGGAGACGAGCGGCGCCCGCGGCGTCGGGGGCGGCGCGGTGGCCGCCGCCGTCGCGGCAGCAACGGTGCGAGTCCTGCCGACTCGATTTCTGACGAACTGAACCCGACGTCACCACCGGAAGTCGTCGAGGCTGTCGCGGACCTGGATTCGGTGTCGATCGCGCCGGAAACACAGACCGGTTCCTCAGAGGCTGAAATTGAGCCGCAGCAGCTTGCCCCGGACGCGACGAGCAGCACGGCTGAGGCCGGAAACGAAAACGTTTCGGAATCCGAGAAAGCCGTTTGCCGTCGCTCGACAGTACGTGAAAAGGTGAGCTTCGCCTCGCAAGAGTCACCGCCCGCCGTTCCCGTCATTCAAAGCCAACCGGAAGCAGCAACGCCAGAGTCTCAACAGCCTCCTCCGCAAGTATCGGACGAAGCCCGGCCGCGCCGCGCGGGGTGGTGGTCACGTCGGTTCGGCAGCGGCACCTGAACCAGCCTTCCAGTGCAAAAGACGCCCGGATGGAGACTTTCACCACGGAACGGTGAAAGCCTCCGTCTTTTTGACGTGACGCGTTTTCTTCATGCGAATCAGATTTCCGCTCGAAAACGCCAGATCACGATGATTTTGGAGCGAGCTGATCCAAGATCATGAATGTTATGATTTCAATGCTTTGAGAAGCATGATGCGGGCGAAAACCGCACCATTTTGTCTTCATCGCGCTCCATAGAGCTGCGGATTTTGGCATGCGGTAGGACTGCGCCGCCACTATTTCAGAAATGGCTGTAGGAAAGCCGCGACAGCGCGACATCCTCGCCCTTTGTATCAAGCCATTTCGGAGCCGCGTCGCCCGCGATGACTTCTCCGATTGGTGTTACGGCGACGCCGACGTTTCGTGCCTCCCGCGCGAAGTGATCCCAGCTATCTTTCGCGATCGTGCATAAAATCTCGTAATCGTCGCCGCCGCTCACAACGGATATGAAACTCGCCTGCCCTTGCTCCATGAGTCCGTGTGCAGCTTCAGAAAGCGGAACGGCGGCGGCATCGATGATTGCCGAAACTCCTGACGCCTTACAGAGTTTTACGAGATCGCCAGCCAGGCCATCGGAAACATCCATCGCCGCGCGCGCATGGTTTCGGACGGCCTCTGCGAGCCCGACGCGCGGCTGCGGGATCCGGTACCGGTCGATCAGCGATTCACGCATAGCGGCGTCGTTAACCGTCGCTTTGCCCGAGAGAATGGCGAGCCCGAGCGTGGCGTCGCCGATCGTGCCGGAGACAACGATGCGGTCACCGGGCTGCGCGCGGCTGCGCAAAACCATTCGATCAGGCGGCGCGCGACCGAAGGCCGTGATAGACATCGTCAGGGGTCCCGGAGTAGCGACGGTATCGCCGCCGAGCAACGGACAATCAAAGGTGATGGCGTCCTCGGCAAGGCCGCTCGCGAATGCCGAGAGCCATGTCTCATCCTGCTCACGCAATGCCAGGGACAGAACAAATCCGGCGGGCGTCGCCCCTTTGGCGGCGAGATCGGAAAGATTGACACGCAACGCCTTCCTGGCGACCGTTTCCGGCGGATCGCCGCTCAGAAAATGGACCCCTTCGACGATCGCATCGGTTGTGACCACGAGATCATTGCTACCGCCCCTCAGGACAGCCGCGTCGTCAGCGAGCCCCAGCGCGCCCGGATCGGTCGCGATCGGCTTGAAGTAGCGAGCGATCAGATCGTCTTCACCGGACATATTTCGACTCGTCGAGGCTTATCCGCGCCGCCGCAGCGGAATACGCGTTGCTATAGCGTTTTCAAGCGAAGTGGACGCCGGTTCGCGTGAAGAAAACGCGTCAAATCAAAATCATAGAGCCCGCTTCTGATTCCATCAGAAGCGGAAAAGCTCTAGCGAGTAAACTCGGCGGCGCGGAAACGGCGCGCGATCTGGTCAAGCACCGCATTGACCATACCGGCTTCCTCATTTTCAACGAAGGCGTGCGCGACATCGACATATTCGGACACGACGACCCGCGCCGGGATGTCCTTGCGATGCTCCAGTTCGTACGAGCCGGCGCGCAGCACCGCGCGCAGGATCGCGGCGATCCGCTTCAACGGCCAACCTTTCGACAGCGCATCGTCGATCAAGGGATCGATCCTGACCTGATCGCGAACCACGCCTGCCACCACGTCTCGGAAGAAGGCGGCTTCGGCAGGAAGATATCTGTCGCCCTCGACTTCGTTACCGAGCCAGTGGCTATCGAACTCTGCAAAGACATCGTTGACGCCCGCGCCGCTTATCTCCATCTGATACAGCGCCTGCACCGCGGCGAGCCGCGCCGCGCCGCGTCTGTTTGCTTTCCTGTCAAAGCTTGCCTTGATGTCCGCCATCGCTCTGTTTACGCCTTCGCCAGCCGGCGTTTCAGCCGCAGCATCGTCAATGCCGCTCGCGCCGCATGGCCGCCCTTGTTCAATTCGCCCGCACGCGCCCTCGCCCACGCCTGCGCATCGGTGTTGACGGTGATGATGCCATTGCCGAGAGCGACCTGACGCTGCACCGACAGATCCATCAGCGCGCGGGCGGATTCCATCGAGACGATCTCGAAATGAATGGTGTCGCCCCGCACCACGCAACCGAGCGCAACCACGGCATCGTAAGGCTCGCCGCTCCGCTCGGCCGCATCAAGCGCGAAGGTGATGGCCGCGGGAATCTCCAGAGCGCCCGGAACGGTGACGACATCATGACGGACGCCCGCGGATCGCAATTCGGCGACTGCTCCTTCGAGCAACGCATCCTGGATATCGTCGTAGAATCGCGCCTCCACAATCAAAACACGTGCGCCGGAGACGCTTGTCTGATCCTTAAGCGGGGCGTGTCTTGCCTCTGCCATAACTGCTCCGGTTCGCCGTGCCGGGCTTACCCGGTATTCGTTCCGCCAAGGAGGCCAGTAGCCCGCGTATCATGCTTCCGTCAATGAATCGCTTTTCATCTCGTTCAGGCGCGCGGCATACCGCGCCATCAGGTCGACCTCGATATTGACCTCGCTGTTCTGGCGCCAGTCGCCCAGCGTGGTAAGGCCGAGCGTGCGCGGAATTGTAAGCACCGAAAACGCCTCGTGCCGAACGCTGTTCACCGTCAGCGATACGCCGTCCAATGTCACCGAGCCCTTGACGGCGATGAAACGCGCCAACTTCGGAGCAGTGGAGAATTCAAAACGCGCCATGCCGTACTGATCGTCGCGCGTCAGTATGGTCGCGATTCCATCGACGTGACCTGCGACAATGTGGCCGCCAAGCTCGTCCCCGATCTTCAACGCGCGTTCAAGATTAAGCCGTGTTCCCACGGCCCAGTGCTTTGCCGTCGTCACGTTGAGCGTCTCCGCCCCGACATCGACATCGAACCAGGTCGAGCCGCCAGCGACACCGGAGGCAACGACCGTCAGACACGCGCCGTTGCAGGCGATCGACGCGCCATCCGCGATGGTGGTTTGGTCATAGTGGCAGAGGATGCGGAGACGGTGGAGCTGGTTCTGCGCCGTGCGCGTCACGCTTTCGATCTCGCCGATGTCGGTCACTATGCCGGTGAACATCAGAGCCTTCCAAATCCAGTACGTCCGCAGCGGCCGAAAGAGGTAGACGCCCGGCCAAAGGACGGGCACGACGGCTTCAAACGTAACTCCATTTAGACACGTTTTAGACACGTTCGTAAATCGCGAGAGCGTCCTGATCCAGCGTCTCGCACGCACGCATTCTGAACCGCGGCGACCCGGTAATGGCGGTCAGCGGCAAGGCCCCGAGCGCGGCTACGCCGTCGTCGCCGATCGGATCCGGACCGCTCAGCAGCCACGCTTCGTCAACCAGCGCCGCCGCGACGAACGACGCTGCAATGCGCGCTCCGCCTTCGACGATCAGCCGGGTGACTCCCCGTTCAGAGAGCGCGCGGAGAACCTCCAGGAGATCGAGCCCGGGCGCTTCAGCCGCGACCGGGACGCGCATCACCTGCACGCCGGCCGCGCCGAGTTTCATCGCCCTTGATGCTTCGGCGAATTCCGAGGTCATGATCCAAAGCGGAGTCTCATGCGCGGATTGAACAAGGCGGCTGCTTTCCGGGATGCGTAGCGCATGATCCAGGACCACACGCGGCGGCGAACGCGTTTCCATCCCGGGAAGCCGGCAGGTCAGCATGGGGTCGTCAGCCAGTACGGTGCCTATACCGACCAGAATCGCGCTGCATTGCGCGCGCAGCAGATGCACCCGCGCCTTCGCCGCCTCGCCCGTAATGGCGACCGGAATGCCGCCAGCGGCAGCGATCATTCCGTCGCTGGACATCGCGAGTTTGAGAATGATGTGCGGGCGTCCGTCCCGGACCCGCCGTAAATGCCCGGCGTGATGGTGAGCCGCCTCATCCGCGCAAAGTCCGACCTCCACGGATATGCCGGCAGCCCGCAACCGGGCATGACCTTTCCCTGCGACTTCGGGGGTGGGATCCTCGATCGCGGACACAACGCGGGTAATGCCGGCTGCGATCACGGCATCGGCGCATGGCGGGGTTTTCCCAACGTGAGAGCACGGTTCCAGCGTGACATATAGTGTCGCACCGCGCGCCGCCTCTCCCGCCCGCCGCAGCGCCTCGGCCTCGGCGTGCGGGCGTCCTCCAGGCTGAGTCCAGCCGCGACCGACGATCACACCGTTTTTCACGATGACGGCGCCCACAGCCGGGTTAGGCGCGCTCGCGCCCAGGCTGCGACGGCCCAGCGCAAGCGCCAGTTGCATGAAATGCAGGTCGGCTGCTTTCTCCGTCCGGAGGCAGGCGTCGTTCTGCTCTTCCAGAATGCGGAAGATCATTTGCGCAGCGGTACCCGCCGCGCATCGTCCTCGCTGGAGAGTTCGCCCAGTACCGCCTCGAAGTCTTTGGCCTCGCGGAAATTGCGGTAGACCGAGGCAAAGCGCACATAGGCCACATCATCAAGGCTTCGCAGGTGGTCCATGACGATCTCGCCGATGGTTTCGGACGAAATTTCGGCCTCACCGCCACTTTCGAGTTCGCGGACGATGGCCGAGACCATGGTTTCGATCTGCTCGGGTTCAACCGGCCGCTTGCGCAAGCTGATCTGCAACGAGCGTACCAGCTTGTCGCGGTCGAACGGCACCCGCCGACCGTTGCGCTTGATGACCGTGAGTTCGCGCAGTTGCACCCGCTCAAACGTCGTGAATCGGAAATTGCAAGCCATGCAGACCCGCCTGCGCCGGATGACGGCTGAATCCTCGGTCGGCCGGGAATCCTTGACCTGCGTATCCAAACTGTTGCAGCTCGGGCAGCGCATCTCTCAACTCACCTTGACCATCGCCGGGATGGTCGTTCGGAACCCGGGATTACTGGGCTCTCTACATCCCGTTAATTTATTGTTTTCAAGGAGATGAGCGCGTGAGTTAATCCCACGTATGACGCTTCGAAGCGTCACCGAACTTCAGACGCGACTTCATCTAATCCTGATAGATCGGAAAGCGATCCGTCAGCGCCTTGACCTTCTCCTTCACCGCCGCCTCGACCAGTGGGGCCTTGCCGTCCTCGGATTGTGCAATGGCCGTAAGCACTTCCGCTATCAGGCCGCCGACCTGCTTGAACTCGCTCACCCCAAAGCCGCGCGTGGTGGTGGCGGGCGTGCCGAGGCGCAGGCCTGAGGTCACGAACGGCTTTTCGGGATCGAAGGGAATGCCATTCTTATTGCAGGTCAGTCCAGCGCGAACGAGCGCCTTTTCCGAAACGTTGCCCTTCAGTCCCTTGGGCCGCAGGTCCACCAGCATCAGGTGGTTGTCTGTGCCGCCAGAGACGATCTCGAAACCGTGGCCACGAAGACTTTCAGCCAGCGCCTTGGCATTTTCGACGACGTTCTTCGCGTAAAGCTTGAAGTCCGGCCGCAACGCCTCGCCGAACGCTACAGCCTTGGCGGCGATGACGTGCATCAGCGGACCGCCCTGCAATCCGGGAAAGATGGCCGAATTGAACTTCTTGGCCAGCGCTTCATCATTGCACAGGATCAGACCGCCGCGCGGTCCGCGCAGCGACTTGTGGGTCGTGGTCGTCGTCACATGCGCGTGTGGTACCGGCGAGGCATGAACGCCTCCCGCAACCAGGCCCGCGAAGTGCGCCATGTCCACCATCAGATACGCGCCGACGCTGTCGGCGATCTCGCGAAAGCGCTTGAAATCCCACGGCCGCGAATAGGCCGAGCCCCCGGCGATAATCAGCTTCGGCTTGACCTCCTCGGCGCGGCGGGCCACCTCATCCATATCGATCAAATGATCGTCACGCCGTACGGTGTAGTGTGCCGCCTTGAACCACTTGCCGGACATATTGACCGGCGCGCCATGCGTCAGGTGGCCTCCAGCAGCGAGGTCGAGCCCCATGAAGGTGTCGCCTGGCTGAAGCAGCGCCAGAAAGACCGCCTGGTTCATCTGGCTGCCCGAATTCGGCTGGACGTTGGCAAACCGGGCGCCGAACAGCTTTTTGGCCCGCTCGATCGCCAGCGTTTCGGCGACATCGACCCATTCACATCCGCCATAATAACGCGCGCCCGGATAACCCTCGGCATATTTGTTGGTCATCACCGAACCCTGCGCCTCCAGAACCGCACGGCTGACGATGTTTTCCGACGCAATCAGTTCAATCTCGTGACGCTGACGGCCCAACTCGCCGTTGATCGCGGCGGTGATCTCCGGATCGGCCTCGGCCAGGGTGGCCGCAAAGAAAGGATCGGGCGCGGACGCGGTTCTGGCGGACGAATCCATGCAAAAATACCCTCGGCAGAGCAGCCCGTGATGCACGGACGCAACAGCAATAGCAGGTGGTCGAAGCGAACTCCCGCCAGATAGCACATCGAATCAAAGCGGCCAAGGTGTTGCGCCTCGGCCCGACGCTTCAGGCAATATATGGTGCATACACGGCGCGTAGTCGCCGCGAAAACCTTATTACTTTTCGAGGTGCCGCCGCACGGCCGCCAGCGAGGGTCCTACTTCCAGGACAGCTTCCAGCAGCCTCTCGCGGGATACGTTCAGCCGGCTCGCCCAAAGGTCGGTTTGAGCGTTGTTATTAGGATCCACCACGACCGCCGGTTTCTGGTAGGTGGACATCACGGAGGCGACTGTGACAAGCCGGATCATCCTCCAATTCTAGCACTCGAGCATCGTCCCGCCACCTGCCGAGCCGATAACGGTTAAGATCGGGTGTTTTGTTCGCAGAAAAACGGCGGTCGACCGTGGACGCGAATGACCTGACCAGCGATCTCCCTCTGGGTCCACGGGCCCTGCTCTTCCTACGTCCAATAGACAACCATGCCGACGATCGTGATCAGCAGAGCAATCAAAATCGTCGTCGACCAGCCGCCTCGTGAGAAGATATATCGGCCTCGGGCGCGACGCTCCTTAATGAGTGCTCGCTCGTACTCGTCGGAAGATGAAAAGATGCAGGCGAAGCCGCCGCGAGCAACCGCCGCAGCGGTTTCGAGCGACATGATATCGTTACGAGTGTTGCTGCGCGAGATCATCATGAACGAAGCCTATGAGCCGCATGGTAAACAAAAGATTAACACCCGTATCGGGCTGGCCCGCGAGATACCCGAAACGCCTTCCACTTATCCCAGCCACATGACACATGATTGACAAATCCTGGGTGTCGGCAGCGCAGGGTCAAATCCGCGATGAGGAAACGTTCTGGTGGACCGGGTTTTTCAGATTTTCATTGCTTCGGCGGACGCCGATCTGAAGGAGCGTCAGGCCGTCAGCAATACGCTTGCAAAAGCGGGATATATGCCCGCGGGCATGGAATCGTTTCCAATAACCGATCGACAGCAACTGGACTATATCAAGCGGATCATTGATCGCAGCGACTATTATATCATGCTCGTTGGCCGCCGTTACGGCTCGCTGTCCGGCGATGAACTGACTTTCACGGAAGATGCGTTTGAATATGCGCAATCAAAAGGCATCCCGATACTTGCGTTCCTTTCGCAAAAGCCGGACGACATAACGATCGGCACGGTCGAACCGGAAGCACCGCTAAAAGCAAAGCTGGATGCCTTCAAAGCCCGTTTGAAGACCGGTCGCATCGTCGAATTCTGGAGCGACGAAAACGACCTTTGCATGAAGGTTGTAATGGCCGTCGCGACTGCCGTGAATCTGAAACCCGGCGTGGGCTGGATACGTGGGGACCAGGCCATCAATCCGAAGCTTCTCCAGGAATTGGAAAAGCTGCGAATCGAGAATGCGGATCTGCGTCAGAAGCTTGCCGATCTCGATAGCGACAAGTCATCATCTCATCCGATTCCAGGTTTGGCCGATTCAGTTACCGTGGAACTGCTGATCTATCGAACGGAAGAAGGCGCGCCGGACAAGATATCGCAGCTAGTTTTATTGGGTGATCTTTTCGCCGGGCTCTATGACTATCTCCTCAAGAGCCCATCGGAAGCATACGTTCGCGAACTTGTCGGATACTGGTATCGACAGAAACTTCACACGTCCGATTATTGTGAACTTAGCGACAACAGCGCGATCGTCATCCGGGATAAATTGGAAGCTCTCGGGTTGATCAAGCCCCGGTCGATCATGGCGGGTTTTTCCAAAAGCATCGCCTGGTCCCTGACCGAGGAAGGACGACGGTTTCCCGAGTCGGGACGCCTGCCCAGGATCGGTCACTCAGGCTCCGCCGCAACGTAATGATTGCACATGCCGTTTTGACCGCAAGGCGCAGGGCCAATGTTTTCGATCCGCATTTATCTGATGGTGCGCTCGAAAGAAGTGGAATACCGCAGTAAAATCAACACGTATCGCCCGCACAATGGAGGTTTTGATCCATTGATACGGAAAGGGAATTTTGGGCGTCTCCCGCACCTTCCCACGGTACAGGAAAGAGTGAGCGCATGAGCGGCTGGCAGGATCTCTCGACGGTCTAACGCGTCTCGATCGTAAGGTGAACAAGCTCGTGCACGGGCCGCAGACGACGTCGAACCGTTTCGCCGTCGACAACTCCCGTCACGCTAACAATCGCCGCGTGAGCGCCTGGCCCGACCCGCCAGACATGTAGGTCGGTGATTCGAGCGTCGCCCTCGCGTTCGACCTCTTCGCGAACTTCAGCCTCGATGTGCGGGTCGGAAGTGTCGAGGAGTACGGCTGCGGTGTCGCGCAGAAGTCCCCATGACCAGACCGCGATCACGATCGCACCAACGATTCCCATGGCTGAGTCGAGCCAGACCCATTCGAGATAGCGACCGGCTAACAGGGCAACGATTGCTAGAACCGAGGTCAGCGCATCGGCCATAACGTGGACGAAAGCGGAGCGCAGGTTGTTATCGTGGTGGCGCGCCTGACGTTCATGGTCGTGATGGTGGTGACCGTGCCCGTGGTGCCCTTGTCCACCCGAAAGTAAGAAAGCGCTAGCGACGTTGACTGCAAGGCCGACGACAGCAACTAGCGTCGCCTCGCCGAACGCGACCGGTCGAGGATCAAAAAGCCGGCCAACCGACTCCACTCCGATGCCGAGCGCAATTAGCGCAAGCACAAGTGCCGAGGCGAAGCCGGCAAGGTCTCCGACCTTCCCCGTGCCGAAGGAGAAGCGGCGGTTATGAGCGTGGCGGCGCGCGAAGGCATAGGCGACAGCAGCTACGCCGAGCGCTCCTGCATGGGTAGCCATGTGGAAGCCATCCGCAAGTAGCGCCATCGAGTTGAAAATGCTGCCGGCAATGATCTCGCCGACCATCATCACGGCGGTCAGCGCCACCACCCAAAGGGTGCGGCGCGCATTCTCGTCATGCTGGACACCCAAGAACACATGCTCGTGGCTCAAGGCGTCGATCTTCGAATGGGCGCTCAATATCCTCGGGTCCCTACTTCGCGTAAAACCGCAATGCCTCTATCAGCTCCTCGGCTCCGGAGGAGCGCGCTTCATCCGACAGGTCAGGGCGGGCGACGTGCTCTCGGATATGGTCCTCGATCAGTCCGTCCATGAGTCCGTTCACCGCGCCTCGCACACCCGCGACCTGGTGCAGGATTGCCGAGCAGCCAGCCTCGCCATCGATTGCTTTTTCGATCGCGGCGAGCTGTCCAGAAATGCGGCGGACGCGACCGAGGAGCTTATCCTTGCTGGACTTGATGTGCGCCATAGGGTACTCCCCTATACCATAAACGGTGCGCTGGAAAGTCCCTCAGAGCCGTTTGCTAAAGGGTTGTAAGCCCTATCGAGGGTTCGAAGCGAGGGAGGGTTTCCGTCAATCTCCCCCCCCGGTCTGGAGTTTGCATTCCGGGTGGCCTGAGCGGTACCTCAGATGCCTGAGGGCACTAGGATTCCGCGCTGGCCCTCCTAGATTCGGGCTATGGACCTCCTGCTCCACCCCACAGTTATCGCTGGCGACAAGCTGAAAGACGACTATTGCGTCATTCATGACGCTCGTAGCGTCGGACGGATCAGACTAGCCAGCGAACGATCCGGGCGCGGCGAAATGTGGGAGTGGCACGTCAACCCGCCTTTGCCGATCCCGCCATGGTGCAACGGCACGGCTGACAGCCTGGAGACCGCCAAGAACAGGTTCAGGGCCGCGTGGGAGAAGTTCTATGCGTCGCTGACGCGAGAGCAGATCGCCCGCTGGCATCAAACCGAAGACCTCGTGAAGGCAAACGCCTCGTGGCTAAAGTAAGCTGGTTCCGCCGCTTCCAGGATCCGATCACGATGCCGGACGGCCGGATCATCCGCACCATCGGCGAGGCCGCGGAATACGCGGTCAGCCTGCCGCGAAAGGTCGGAAACACCGAGCCCTGGCAGCTTGCCGCGAGGGTGCTGCAGGAGGCAGCGGAGCACGGCGGGCCGTTCGTCTTCATGGCGCGGGTGTGCTTCGCAAAGGCCGTATTATTCGGAGAGAAGCCCCGCCGCCGATCGCCAACCCGGACGGCAGGAAGAGCCAAAGAGGCGAAAGCGGAAGTTGGCGAGAAATCGGTGAAGCTGCCGCGCAAGGGAACTTTCAAGCGCGCACGAAGCGGGGTAAGTTCCGTACACTCTTAACCGCGACAGGAAAACGGGAGCCATGAAGGATCTGAAGCTTTATCTGGACAAGCTTCGCGCCGATTCCGAGCATTGCGTCACGATCAGCCAGACCGCTCTCAACGACAAGAAGCGCGAAGTCTTCGAGATGCTTGCGGCGACCTATCAAAAGCTTGCCGCCGACCTCGAAGCAGTCATTGCGACGAACGCCATCTTGGATGAAGAACGCGACAAGCGGCTTCTCGGGCTACTCGGCAAAGATGATAACCCTGCCGAGAGCATCACCGAGATCGCAAAGCTTTTGGGACAAACACCAGACGAGCCTAAACCGCCAGAGAGTTGATGGCACAGGGGGATTTGATGAGTGACCAACCGCCCCTCGGTCCAGAGGAAGCCTTGGTCGATATCCGGACGCTAGCCCGCGTCGCCTTAGAGAGCGACGATGCGGCCGTCATGAAGCGCGACTTAGAAATGATCCTGGCAATCGTGGAGACGACGCTGCCGGCCCGCCGTAAATAGAAAACCCCGCCGGAGCGGGGTTTGAGTTTTGATCAGCTTGCTTTCTTGAACCGCCGCGATGGTCTTGGAATAGTCGGCATCGATGGTGTAGGCGGCAGTAGCGCCGGCAGGTACGGCAGCGCGGCAGGATCGCGTTCGCTAAAGTAGCGTTCCGCATGTGCCGGAATCCAAACCTTGTCCACAAAATCGAGATATAGCGGCAACATGGATCGCGGATATTGGCGCGCCTCCCCTTCCCACTCCGGTGTCTTGTGGATGTAATACGAGATATTGCCAACCAGCGTTGGATGGTTCTTTTTGAGCCAATCAGCGAACAACCGACCCACACTATTGTCCGGTCGGAGCTGTTTCCCGTCCGGTGCCCGGTCTGCCATGGTGTGGCCGGCCATTTCTAGACGTCCCCACAGCCTGATCGCGAGTTCTCCGATTACGGAAAAATACCCGTCTGTAACCCGGTTCCAATTGTCGTTGTAACGCCGAATAAAGGCCGGGACCTTACCGCCATAACCACCCGTTTTGCGGATCGACGGCAGGACTTCTGAGGTAATCCACTTCTTGAAGCGCTTGGCCTCCGGCTTCCGCGACGTGAGGATCACGGAATAAAGGCCTGACTCGTTGATACGATGAACTTTTGCTTTCGTCCAGCGACATCGACAATATCGATGTCGTCCTTTTCGTCGCCATCTAGTCGGCGTGCGGCATCGGAGACATTCGCAATACCTAGCTGCTTACAAACCTCGTTCAGAACGAACCAGGGTTCACCGTCACGGTCGATGACCCGAAACTTCTCTTGTTGCTCATATTCAAAGACCTTAAGCGCGTACTGCATTCGCTACGTACTTTCGACGTATGCAGCAGGACCAAGTGACCACTTGACAGGTGGGGGCAAACTCCCATTTAAACTGCATGTGATCACAACCCCGCTGCAAGGTGGGTTTTGGCCCGGACGGTGTCTCACCACCTCCGGGCCGCTGCATATCCGGCCCATAAAGCCGAATATCGTTCCGAAATGGGAACTCCAAATCACAATTTCAAGTGCAACTTAACCAGGCCTTAACTACTGGTTGGGGCCTCGGGTAACGCAGCGCTCAATCGGCACTGCGCAGCCGCTTCATCGTGAACTCGATCTCGCGGCGCTTTTTTCGGAATGAACCGCCCCGGGTTTGCCGGAGGCTCCAACTCCTGAGAGGATGGAGCCATGACAAGCAAGACGACGAACAAGTTTTCACCGGAGGTTCGGGCCCGAGCGGTTCGAATGGTTTTGGATCACGGCAGCGAGTATCCGTCCCGCTGGGCTGCGATTGAGGCGATAGCCCCCAAGATTGGCTGTTCCGGCCATACCCTGCTGGAATGGGTGAAGAAGGCGGAGATCGACAGCGGCAAGCGAGCAGGCGTCCCAACGGACGTGGCGGAGAAGCTGAAGGCGCTTGAGCGTGAGAACCGCGAGCTTCGGCAAGCCAATGAGATTCTGCGCAAGGCAAGCGCTTATTTTGCGACGGCGGAGCTCGACCGCCGGTCCAAGCCATGATCGCCTTCATCGACGATCATCGCGCGGCGCATGGGGTCGAGCCGATCTGCAAGGTTCTGTCGATCGCCCCCTCGACCTATCATGCCCATGTCGCCAAACGGCGTGATCCCGCCAAGCTGTCGGCGCGCGCCAGGCAGGATGTCATCCTGAAGATCGAGGTCCGGCGCGTCTTCGATGAGAACTTCCGCGTCTATGGCGTGCGCAAGATCTGGCGGCAACTCAAGCGCGAAGGCTTCGATATCGCCCGTTGTACGGTGTCACGATTGATGCGGACCATGGGCTTGCACGGTGTTATCCGCGGCAAGTCGGTCAGGACCACGATCGGCGACAAGGCGGCGCCATGCCCGCTGGATCACGTCAACCGCCAGTTCAAGGCGTCGAGGCCGAATGCGCTTTGGCTCTCCGACTTCACCTATGTTGCCACCTGGACCGGCTTCATCTATGTCGCCTTCGTCATCGACGCCTATGCCCGCAGGATCGTCGGCTGGCGGGCATCACGTTCGGCGCACGCCGGCTTCGTGCTCGATGCGCTGGAGCAAGCCCTGCACGATCGACGGCCGGTCCATCGCGGCGGGCTCGTACACCACAGCGACAGAGGAAGTCAGTACGTATCCATCAAGTACACCGAGCGCCTGGCTGAAGCTGGCATCGAGCCGTCTGTCGGCAGTGTCGGCGATTCCTACGATAATGCTCTCGCCGAAACCATCAACGGCCTCTACAAAGCTGAGGTGATCCACCGACGCGGACCGTGGCGTAGCTTCGAGGCCGTCGAGTTCGCAACGCTGGAATGGGTCGATTGGTTCAACAACCGACGGCTCTTGGAGCCCATCGGAAACATCCCGCCCGCCGAAGCCGAGCAACGCTACTACGCCATGCTGGAACAATCGGCCATGGCGGCATAACTTAAACCAAACGGCCTCCGGCAAACCCGGGGCGGTTCAGAACCACCCGGCAATTGCATGAATTGACCCCCGGAACCGGACGAGACTCAAGTCCCCCTTGGGGGCGGGGGTTAATAGCCCGTCAGTAGAACTGGAGGATGTTTCAATGCGTAGACTCATTCTTGCGGCCGTGGCGGTCGGCGCCATTATGGCTGCCTCAATCGCACCTACCGAGGCCCACTGGCGTGGTCATAGAGGGTGGGGCGGTCCAGGCATCGGCTTAGGTTTGGCTGCCGGTGCTTTAGCGTTTGCAGCGGCCGCGGGGTCGCCCTACTACGGTCCCGGTTATTATGGCGGGCCTTATGGGTATTATGGCCCGCGCCCGGTGTACTATGGACCGCGATATTATCGCCCGTACTACCGACCATACTACAGACCGTACTTCGGCCCTTATGGGTACTGGTAAACGTCAAAGGCCCGGATTGACCGGGCCTTTTTCTGTGAGCGCGGGCCAGACCTGTCCCGCCATATCCCCGCGGGCTTTCTTTGAAACCACATCCCCTTGACTGCATTATATGGCCGGAACGGTTGATTGCCCGGCAGATCCGATCCCGTTCCCGAAAGGCCCGCTGTGCCTCCAAGCAGCGGGCCTTTTTGGGTAATCTCAGCGCTCTCGCCTTTGCCTGATTTCAACCCGGTCGAGAGCGCAGTCAGCAACCTCTCGAGCTGAGATCGCCGGACCTCCGCTGCGCACGGCACATCCGGCCATGTCAGCCTCGCTCGGGCCGGACGGACCGCAGCCGGCCAGCACCAGGGCAGCGCACAGCGCCGCCAGAATGACGTTTGGTCGCATGGTGTCTCCGATGATATTTGCGGATATGATCAAGGTGCCGGTTGCGTCACTTCCGGCAAGGGACTGCCGGTCAACGGCCCCCAATTCCCGATCGAAGGTCGGCAGTCCCAATTCAGCGCAAGCCGGATTCGCTGCGATGATCCAGCACGACGATCAACCCCGCAGCCAGGCGGCGATCTTGGCGATCGACTCCCCGACCATGACGAAGCCGGCCAGGATGCCGATCAGCCCGACGATAACCCACTTCATGAACGTGCCGACCGTCCTGATCGCATTGACCAGCCGGATTCCGTCGCTCAAGGTATCGATCTCCTCGTCGCGGAGATTGGAGAGAAAATCCTTCGTTCGAGGCGGGAGATCGTCGAACCGCTTCGCTTCGCTCACTTCCTCAGCCCTCCGATGATCCACGCGCCCGCCTTCCCAACGAACAGCGAACCGACGATAGCACCCTCCCATTGATCCAGCGGCGACGGGAGCGCGGCAATGGTCCACGGTTGCGGATAGGCGCAGCCCTTGCACCACAACATGCTGTAGATGCACACGGCCCCGAAATGCAGTCCCGCCGGGATCAGGAAGAACAGCGGAAACCACCAGCCCCTGCCCGTCAGCACCGAGACCTGGGCCGCAAGATACGACTGTCATTCGGCATGCAAAATTGACCCCGTAAGCCGGGGGATCGGCGTCCAAAATTGACCCCCTACAGGTTGGCTGTTGCGCTGCCTGCTTTGTCATGAAGCAGGTGGTCGGGGATGCTGATCGTGGAGACGATTGCGCGGATACGGCGCGAACACTTCATCAAGGGCAAGACGATCAAGGAGATCGCCCGTGACCTGAAGGTGTCGCGGAACACGGTCCGGAAGGTGCTGAGGTCGGGCAAGACCTTGTTCGAGTATGAGCGTTCGATCCAGCCGCGCCCCAAACTCGGGCGTTGGGCGGCGGAGCTTGATGAACTGCTGGCGGCGAACGCGGCCAAATCGGCTCGCGAACAGCTGACGCTGATCCGGATCTTCGAAGAGTTGCGCGGACGCGGCTATGACGGCGGCTACGATGCCGTACGGCGTTACGCCAGGCGTTGGAGCAAGGAGCGCGGGCAATCGACCGCGGCGGCCTATGTTCCGTTGAGCTTTGCGGCGGGCGAAGCCTACCAGTTCGACTGGAGCCATGAGATCGTTCTCCTCAACGGCGTGACGGCGATCGTGAAGGTCGCTCATGTCCGGCTGTGCCACAGCCGCATGCTGTTCGTGCGGGCCTATCCGCGGGAGACGCAGGAGATGGTATTCGACGCCCACGACCGGGCGTTCGCACTGTTCAAGGGTACCTGCAGCCGCGGCATCTACGACAACATGAAGACGGCGGTAGAGACGATCTTCGTCGGCAAGGATCGCCGCTACAATCGCCGCTTCCTGCAGATGTGCAGCCACTATCTGATCGATCCGGTCGCCTGCACGCCGGCGTCGGGCTGGGAGAAGGGTCAGGTCGAGAACCAGGTCGGGCTGGTCCGGGAACGGTTCTTCACGCCACGGCTGCGGTTCAAAACCCTGGACGAGTTGAACGCGTGGCTTCTGGATAAGT
>NZ_AAMY01000012.1 GCF_000152905.1 Nitrobacter sp. Nb-311A | reverse complement strand
AACCCGCTCAGCGTAAGATCAAAGTCAAGGTCGAGCTCGCTTAACGCTTTGAGCTCTTCCGCCAGGATTTCTTCGTCCCAACCGGCATTCAGCGCCAGCTTGTTGTCGGCAATGACGTAGGCCCGTTTCTCCGCTGCGGTCATCGATTCTAGTCTGATGCAGGGTACCTCACTCATTGAAAGCAGTTCAGCGGCAGCAACCCGTCCGTGGCCAGCGAGAATGGAATTTTCACGATCGACCAGCACCGGATTGGTAAAGCCAAACTTGCGGATGCTGTCGGCGATTTGCCGAATCTGCTTCCGCGAATGAGTTCGTGCGTTGCGTTGCCACGGGCGAAGCGCGCCGATCGAAAGATATTCGAGTTGAGCTTTAGGCATAAGGACGGGCTCCGACAAAAGACGATGTCGTAAGATATATAAAACGACGGCGTGTTTTACAATAGCACCACGGTTACGTAAGCTGTAATGAACGGGAAAATTCCAGATCGAGAGCAAAAATGAGCAGTTTGGCAACGCGGGTAGCAAAGCTACGCAGATCGAAAGACCAATCATTGCAAGATGTTGCCGAGGCGGTCGGGGTCTCGAAGGCTCATATCTGGGAACTGGAAAAGGGCAGGGCGGACAATCCATCCATGGCCCTGGTCACGCGCCTGGCCGATCATTTCGGGGTGTCGGTGGCGTTTCTGGTCGGGGAAGATGTCGAATCGCCTGATGCGGATCGGCAACTCCAGCGAATGTTCAGACAAGCCCAGCAGCTCGATGCCAGCGAGCGTGCGATCCTGGATGACATGATGAAGTCGCTGCTCAAACGCAGGACGAACGGATGAGGAGGGTTACGCTGGACCGCATGGCGATAGAGGACGTGGGGCTCAATCCACAACGTCTGGCGCAGGCCATCCATGAACAATTGGCCGGCCTCAACGGGGCCGTTCCGATTTACGAGATAGCCGCGGCTCTGGATATCGACGAAATTCGCGAGGAACCCCTTTCCAATCTCGAAGCCGCGCTTGTCACAATGCCGGAACGGGACCGCGGCAGGATACTGCTGAATTCAAGATCGAATCGGCAACGCAG
This sequence comes from Nitrobacter sp. Nb-311A, assembly GCF_000152905.1. Lineage (GTDB taxonomy): Bacteria > Pseudomonadota > Alphaproteobacteria > Rhizobiales > Xanthobacteraceae > Nitrobacter. Next base: position 111,861 of record NZ_AAMY01000012.1, on the reverse strand, counting down.
GCGATTCAGCCTAAGCCATGAGCTCTTGCACTTTCTCAATCCGACCCACGAGCAAACCTCAGTGGGCGGCTTCCGATGTACTCGTCAGGACATGAGGCTATCCAGCGGCGACAAAATCGGCGACCGCCACCGGCGGCAGGAAAGCGAGGCCAACTCCTTCGCTATCGAACTTCTCACGCCCCGAAACCGTCTGAAGCCCTTCCTGTGCGGAAACCCGAAATTGGCACAGGTGGTGGCGATGGCAAGAGAATTCGACATCAGCCGGGAGGCGGCAGCCCGGCGATTCGTCGAGCTACATCCGGACGACCTCGCCGTCGTCTTCTGCAGGGACAATCGCTTTTTATATGCTGCCTGCGGGCGTGAGTTTCCGCGCCTTTCAATTACTGCTGGCGAACAATGCGACCTGGGACAACCCGTTCAAGCAACGATCTCCGGCTTCGATGAAGTTGCGCCAGATGATTGGCTGCACCCTCCCCAGCATGCCATCGAATTGTCAGCCCAGACCCTGTGGCAGGCTAACGGACATTCGATTACGCTACTGCGTGCCGACCAGTCTGATGACGACGAGGCGGGACTCGATGACACCTTTGAACGCCTCACGGGTCGACAAAACCGGTAAACGTCAGCTCGCGCTTGAGCCGTAAGCTTCCATTCCTTACAGCGTCAACGAGAGTGGTGACGCCCCGTGCGCGGAACAGAACCCAAGCTGGCCGGGTCCTCGCCGTGGAGAGCCTCGACGCCTTCGATTTCACGGTCATTCCCGGCCTCACAAGATGGTGGTGCTCGAGCTCGTCCGAGGCGAGTTCATTCTGCGCCGCGAGAAATGATCGCGCTCGGCAACAGCGGCACCGGCAAGACCCATGTCGCGCTCGCCCTTGGTCTTGCCGCCTGCCAGAAGGGATTTTCTGGCCTTCACCACCGCGGCCGCATTGGTGCATCAGCTGATGGAGGCACGCGACGAGAAGCGGCGGCTGAAGCTGCAGCGCGAATTGCAGGCGGTGAAGCTGCTCATCGTTGATGAACTCGGCTACGTGTCGCTTGTAATGTTGCTGCATCATGACGTCGTTGGGTGGTCACGCTAGGTCCATTGCAAAACGTTTGAGATCGGCGAGCGAACAATATGTCAGCGCACCCTCATGAGTGGCGCGCAAGACCACTCGCGGCGCTTGGTTTGCTTGAAATGCTTCCTGCCAGCGGGGTGCACATAAGCACCACCGGTCACCGGGTTTCAGGCCTGGGAAACCGAACTCCGGCAATGGTGTCGAGAGATCGTTGCCGCGCGATATGGAAAAATTGAGAAACTCGGCAGTCACCACGATGCAGACCGTGTGACTGCCAATGTCCTCTGCCCCAGTGTCGCAGCAGCCGTCCCGATAAAATCCCGTCATTGGCTTGATCGAACAGGGTTGAATTGGCTCGCCGAGCACGTTCCGACCTGTACGACGCGGAGGGCCGCCTCCACTATCCCGATCGTCCCTTAGCATTGCTGCACCTTGCCTTCACCCCTGCATCTGGCACCGATCAAAAGCGGCATCTATCGCAGCCTATGGCCTAAGTGTATCGAACGCAGAAATGATATCTGCGTACGGGGTCGCGTTCGAGAACGAATACAGGACCGCGCCATCTGTGCGGTCCTTGCGAAGCTCGACGGTTCGTGCGGTGTGATTGTACGAAAACGCGTATCGGATTCCGTTGAATTTCACCCAAAGGACGTTTTTCTTATCTCCCTCTGACCCCATCGGTTCAATAGGATCGGCATCTTTTTTCCAGACGATCGCGCCCGTAAGAGCCAAAATCACACCATCCACGTTTCCCGGATGATGTTTCGCCCGACCCATTGCAGCTTCAAGGTAACTCTTTAACGCGTCGACGTCATTTACCTGAATCGTCAATGTTCAGCTCCATCTTGGAGAGGGATATTTGTCACACTGTTCGCAAGGTGATGCAAGCGGGCGCCACGCGGTGGGCTTATGCGTTCTCGACCGGCGGAACCGGCATCCAGTACTTCGGACCATGTATCACAGATCGCGGCCCCTCATTGTCGCAGATGAGCCACTCGGTCTCGTCCCATATGACCAAGCACGGAAACGCTTGTGGCAAACGCTGTCGATTCCCGCGGATCCAAGTTCCGCTGGCAACTAGGGCCCGGACTCATAACCAATAGCTGACGGTTGCGGCGATGCAGACGGCAGCCATGAAGTTGACGGCAAGACGGTCATAGCGGGTTGCGACACGCCGGAAGTCTTTGAGACGGCAGAACATGCGCTCAATGGCATTGCGATCGCGGTAGAGCACGGGCGAGAAGCAGTTTTTCCATTTGCGATTGGCCTTGGGCGGGATGTTCGGCATCGTGCCGCGTTGCTCGACCTGCTGGCGGATGGCATCGCTGTCGTAGCCCTTGTCGCCGTGCAGGATCGCGGAACGTGGCATCTCTTCGAGCAGAACCGCTCCAGCGGTACAATCGGCTATCTGCCCCCCGGTCAGCAAGAACGCGACGGGACGACACTCCACGTCGGTCAGCGCGTGGATTTTCGTCGTGCGCCCGCCGCGCGATCGGCCGATGGCCTGCTGATGTTCCCCCCTTTGCCGCCAGATGCGCATCGATGCGCCTTCACGGCCGAGCTATCGATCAGGACCTGCGCAGGAGGTCCACCAGCCGTTGCGAGTGCGTGGAATATGTCTACCCATACGCCCTTCGCTGCCCAGCGGACGAAACGATTGTAGAGTGTTTTGCGCGGACCATAGACCTCCGGCGCATCGATCCAGCGCCCACCGGACTTCAGAACCTGGATAATGCCGCTGATGACCCGCCGATCATCGACCCGCGGCTTGCCGCGCGTATCGTTAGGCAGAAGCGGCTTGAGAAGAGCGAACTGATCCTTCGTTAGCCAAAAACAATCGCGACTCATGGAGCGCCTCCTATCGGAGACCGTGAATCACAAACTCAGCGCCGAAAGAATCATTTTTATGGGTCCCGACCCTAGAACCCGGTCGTCATTCTTTGGAACTGTAGTGATCGGTTGCCACGCGTTGTTCATTTCAAACCTTTGTCTGTGTTGCTGATGCGACTCGGACGCGCCGGGACGGATGTCCCAGTCCGGGCGGCAGGCCGTTTCTCGCATAGCAGCTCATAGCGCGTAAGTGTGATTAGCCCCTCGCGTCGGGGGACTTCATCGAGGCCAGCAGTTCAAGCCGTGCTGAAAGGCCGGACATATGACTGCACCGTTCCCGTGTGATGAGCCGTTCGAAATAGTTCTTGCCTGGCGGGGTGCTCCACATATGCGAGAAATGGATGCGTACGAATTCTCTGATCCGTTGCTCAAAATTCCCTGTTACGACTTTGAAAATTACCTGCTCGGCAAAGCAGGGAATTCGCCTCCAAATCTTTGAATCTTCGTGCGAATACCCGGGCAAAACAGCTTCCGGCAGCAGCGATTTCGTAAAATTCCCTGTTATTTCCCTGATAGCAGGGAATTGCGTTGCGGAGACTCGTTCGCATCTGACTGCGTCCGCCACCACCCAGTCTGTTATTTTTCACCTTTCCAGAGACTGACCAAAAAGCCGCGCTGTTGGCGGGCTTTTTCGTATTCTGATCTGCGGAGAGGCTGTCTCTGTGACCCGTCTGGGGTGGTTATCGTGCTCTGTCTCTGCCGCGCAATTTCCCGTTCCTGGAATGGGCGAAGGGAGAAAGGTGGGTTTACCGATTGGCAGAACCGGCAGCGCCAGTCGGTTCCAGGCCGAGGCGCCTCATCTGCTGTGACCATTCAGCCGGCGGATCGCGGAGGGCGGCGATACCGATTCCGCGCGGAAATCGTCCTTCGACGGCCGCTGTCACAAGGGTCGGCGCCAGGAAGGCGAGGGAGATGGTCATATTAATATGTCGGTTGCTGCAATGTTGTCGAGCGGCGAGGCTTTCGATCGTCTCGCGGCCGTCGATGATCTCCTGAAGCCAAAGCCGGCCGCGGCCGATCGCTCGGATCAGAGCCGACCGGCGGTCAGCCTTCATGGGTCTGGCGCGATGCTCTGGCGTATTCGCTGGCAGCAAGATCTTTCGGGCCGGCTTTGATGGCTTCTTCCAAGGCACGAGCACGGTGCGCGAGGTGACAGCGTGAGGTTCATCTGGATCGGGATCGTGGCGGCGCTTGATTCCTTGATGATCGTTTTCGTCAGACCTTAGATGAATCGCCAACTGGTTCGTGTGAACCTCAATGCGGGTGACAAACCGCTCAAGGGTTTCTCGAGACAACGTTTCGTTCGAGGATGGTTCATCTATGTCCGTGTTCGCGATGACCGCCTTGGAGATTGTGACCTCGATCTCTGAGGCAGGCACGCGGGTGACAGAGCCAACCGGCTCATCCGCTTGACCCCGGATGCAGGGCGCCGAGACGTAATAGCGATGTCGAACGCGATCCCGACTGGAGTAGGTCAAGATCATGCGATGGCCCGCGTCATCAAAGAGCAGTCCCGCAAGGAGCGCGCGGGTTCGAATACGTGTCGTCGTGCGATGGGACCACTGTTCGGTCAGCCGTTGTTGAACAGCGTCAAACAGTTCACGGCCCAGTAAGGCGGGCTGAGGTCCAGGTAGAATCTCGCCCTTAAACTTGACTTCGCCGAGATAGAAACGGTTCCGTAGCATATAAAACAACGGTCCCTGCGTGAACGGCACACCTCCTCGCGTTCCGCCTGACGCCAGCTGTCGGACCTTGGACTTAAAGCCTCGCTCCTTCAGGTCTTTTACGAGACGGTTGACGCTGCCGAGTTCCAGATAGCGCTGAAAAATCAGCCGAACGATATTGGCCTCTTTCTCGTGAATGTGAAGCTGACCATCCTTCAGGATGTAACCCAGCGGCACCATGCCGCCGACCCATAGCCCCTTGCGTTTAGAGGCTGCGATTTTATCGCGGATGCGCTCCGAGGTGACCTCCCGCTCAAACTGCGCAAAGGACAAAAGGACGTTGAGCGTCAATCGTCCCATCGAGGTGGTGGTGTTGAACTGCTGGGTCACCGAGACAAACGAGACGCCGTTGGCATCGAACAGTTCGACCAGCTTGGCGAAGTCAGCCAGAGAGCGGGTCAGCCGGTCCACCTTATAGACAACGATGATGTGGATCCTGTGGGCCACGACATCCGCGAGCAGCCGCTGCAAGCCAGGACGGTCGGTCGTTCCGCCAGAGAAGCCGCCATCGTCGTAGCGCGCCTTGACCAGCGACCAGCCTGCATGCGCCTGACTTCGGATATAGGCCTGGGACGCGTCATACTGAGCATCCAGCGAGTTGAACTCCTGATCAAGGCCGGAGTCGGTGGATACCCTCGTATAGATCGCGCACCGGACGACCCGGTTGCCAGCCGGCTTCATGTTCGTAGCCTCTTGCCGTTTCCGGCGCGCAGACCAAAGAAGCGAGGTCCATTCCAGTTCGTGCCGGTGATGGCGAATGCAATCCCAGACAGGCTGTCAAAGGTCTTGCCCTCGAAAGCGAAGCCGCCTTCGACGACCATCACCCGATGAAGCTGCCCGTTCCACTCCCGGGTTAGCACAGTGCCGAGCACCATGGCTTGCTTGCGCTGATCCTGTGCCGCTACCAGTGGCAAAACCTCATTCAAAGACTGCACCGTAGCCGCACGCTTCAGAAGTTGAACCGTCGCAGCATCGAGATCCCCAAGCGCATCGGCCTGGATGCGATAGGCGAGGATGCCGAACAGCAGGTGCTTGGGTAGGTGCTCCGGGGCTGGCCGCCCCATCACACTCTGCCAGCGACACTGTAGGCCAATCAGGTCGAGACTGCGCAGATGCGCAATCTCCTCTTCCATTGACAATCTCGTAAGCCGTCGACTGACAGGCTTTCTCGATCCTGGACTTCGCGCCATGGCGTCAGGCCCCAGCCTTGCCAGGCTTCGAATCGGTCGACGCGGCGTTGCCAGTGACTTTGTAGATCCGACCGGCTTCAGCCGATTCGGAAATCAACGTTAGCTTGAGCTTCTTCCGGATGACACCAGCGAAGAAGCCGCGCACCGAATGCTGCTGCCAATCCGTGGCCTTCATTATGTCGCCAATCGTTGCGCCCTCCGGCTTCATCAGCATCTCAATTACCCGAGCTTGCTTGCTGCTGGCGCGATGCTTCACTGGCGGATCCAACGATCGAGCTGGTGCGGACCCGAGCTTCTTGACCGCTGCAGCCTTGGCGGTCTTCGTCGACGCACGGCCCGCTGATTTTGCGCGCCGGGGTGCCACCGCTGATCGAGATTGTGTTCTGCGAGGTTTTGTTTTGGCCATGTGACGTCTCCGGTTGCTGCAGCATCATCGCTGCCACCACCGAAGCCCCGTCACGGCAATTATACCGGCGGGGCAGGCTATGAAGTGGCCGAAAAAGGCACTAAACTCGCCGACAGTAACGCTCCAATCGCCTAGCAATGCCAGTGGTTTCTCAGTAATCTCTGCTCTTTCGAAACCTCGTCCGTTTGGTCGACGTACCGTGGGTTCGAATCCCACTCTCTTTGATAACATTGATAAATATCGCACTTTTTAGCACAAACCCCCGGAGCGGCCCCGACGCTAGACGCCGTTCGGCGGGCATGGTTCTCGGGTATCCGGGCAACCCGAGACTGATCGGAGTGTTTCGGTAGTGGGTGGCTTTTCCCGATGAGGTCCAGCTACTCATCTCAGAAGTCGCATTCACGGTATTGCTTTGAGGCAAGCCGGAATCGTGAGCCTACTTGGACGAAATCTACATCCAGACATTGGTGTCCTCGTCGGAAACCGCCGAGGCCGTCGCACCGAAGATATTCGATGTGTATCCGCCAGCGCCTCTCGGTTGGAGAATATGTCCCGAAATAATGCTGCGCCTTGGCCGCCCCCTTGCAGATTGTCGCTATATAGTGACGGGCTTCGGGCGGCAATGCATCTATGTGGTGCGGATGATAAGGATGATCCTTACCTTGTTGGGATGCCAGGGATGACACCGGTAATTCGCTCGCAAGTAGCAACGAACATGACAGTAATAAGATGCGGACCATCCTGAGGTCCTCCACCAAGATGCTCGCCGCCGGGGCTCTTGCCGACGGTTCGATCGTTTAACATGCATACATCTGTAAGATTTGCGCCAAGACAAGATTTCATCGAAGCTTGTGGCTAGCCGTAAGGGCTCGCGTCAAGTCGAACTGCCCGACAGGACGTGACACGCTGGGCGTGAAGTGCTCGCGGAAAAATCCCGCGCTGGCGGCAAAGGTGGTGACCGAATAATACGGCCCGGCGCGGTTTACCAAAGCAACGGTGGGCCGGCGGTCCAATGCAGGAGTAGCCCTGGCTTCTCGACAGCTCCGGCCTCGGGGGAGGCCGGAGTTGGATCAACGCAGGTCGGGCCCTCCGACCTATTTTCAGTTTGGCTTGAAGCTGATAACAAAGGCGTCGCCCTTCATTTACCTATTTTTCGCTGGTTCTGCATGATTAGACGCATCAACGGTTGAGGAGCGGATGGCCGGGGTGGAGTGTAGTGAAGAGCAGATTGTCACCGTGGAGAATCGGGTGAGCGCGCGCTGGATCAGCACATAACGTCGATCCACCTCGACGACCGAGCCACCCGACAGCAATTAGATCAGATTTTAGTTCGGCTGCAGCGCTTGGAACGGCGTGCCGGACTATCGGACGAGACGACGTCCTGAGACGATGAACATTGCCGCGATCAGCAGGCCAATTACGAAACCGTTCAGGCCAAATACAAACGCCGCTCGAGCCTAGTATGTTGGCCAAGCGGCGTTAGTTACTTACGCTGAGGCAGGCAATTTCCCCAGTTTTACTACTAGTGTAACGACCCATTAGGTCGCCCGCCAACGATTAGTGTTCTGGGCCAGCCAATGGTTCAAACCCCGGAAAGCGCTCTGGCTATCGCTGCTCCGTCCAGACAGCGCCATGCAGGCGGCCAGCGATAAGATTGGCCAGAAAGGTTAGCTGAGGAACGGCTGGGTCACAGCCCAAGAAATTCAGGGGAGCCAATTTATGTGTTTTTCAGCGACGGCGAGTTTTTTTGCAGGGACCGTGCTTATCCGGTCGGCGGCTTTGCATTGTCACAGGCATGGAAAACCGATTGTGAATCGGCGCCGGGGTCACGTCGCTGGAAGGATGAGCAGTAACGTCCTGATGGAAATTGAGAAAGCTTCGGCGGAGTGGGGTCACGATAGGCGCCGGTGTTGACCCCACCCCGGCGCAGGTTATGTCAACTGCGACAAGGAATTGTGGCCGATAGTTCACGGGGCCAAGTTCGACGCCGATTAACACCTTGAGCAGGTTGATGCGATAGCCGACATTCTTTGCTTCTCCGACATGCCCGCCGAAATCACCGTGGGCCAACAGCGCCGAACTGGTCGCATGACTGCCGCTGAAGCGGTCATAAAACGTATCGGTTGGCCGCTTCTGAATGAAATTGAACATGCCGGCTGGACTCGCCGGCCCGTAAAATGCGCCCGTCAGCCCGTTGATGACCTCAACGCGCTCAAGCATCTCGATCGGCTGCGCCGTGGTGGCAACGACATTCATGCCATCGAGATGGCTATTGGATACGGGATTTCCCTGCATGCCGCGGGTTGCGCTGGACCGCATGGCGATAGAGGGTGGGGCTCAACCCGCAACGTCTGGCGCAGGCCATCCATGACCAATTGGCGGGCCTCAACGGGGCCGTTCCCATTTACGAGATAGCCGCGGCTCTGGACATCGATGAAATTCGCGAGGAGCCCCTCTCCAATCTCGAAGCCGCGCTTGTCACAATGCCGGAACGGGACCGTGGCAGGGTGTTGCTGAATTCAAGATCGAATCGGCAACGCAGGCGATTCAGCCTAAGCCATGAGCTCTTGCACTTTCTCAATCCGACCCACGAGCAAACCTCAGTGGGCGGCTTCCGATGTACTCGTCAGGACATGAGGCTATCCAGCGGCGACAAAATCGGCGACCGCCACCGGCGGCAGGAAAGCGAGGCCAACTCCTTCGCTATCGAACTTCTCACGCCCCGAAACCGTCTGAAGCCCTTCCTGTGCGGAAACGCGAAATTGGCACAGGTGGTGGCGATGGCAAAAGAATTCGACATCAGCCGGGAGGCGGCAGCCCGGCGATTCGTCGAGCTACATCCGGACGACCTCGCCGTCGTCTTCTGCAGGGACAATCGCTTTTTATATGCTGCCTGCGGGCGTGAGTTTCCGCGCCTTTCAATTACTGCTGGCGAACAATGCGACCTGGGACAACCCGTTCAAGGAACGATCTCCGGCTTCGATGAAGTTGCGCCAGATGATTGGCTGCACCCTCCCCAGCATGCCATCGAATTGTCAGCCCAGACCCTGTGGCAGGCTAACGGACATTCGATTACGCTACTGCGTGCCGACCAGTCTGATGACGACGAGGTGGGATTCGATGACACCTTTGAACGGTTCACCGGCGGACAAAACCGATAAAAAACGGTAGCTCGCGCTTGAGCCGTAAGCTTCGATTTCTTACAGCGTCAACGAGAGCGGTGCACCTGCGCGCGCAACAGAACTCAGGCTGGCCGGGTCGCGCAGCACCTTGGACAGCATGCTGCTGTCGGCAACTGCTGACAGCATGTCGGCGAGGGACGGTCGCGATGACGACTCACCGATATGGCTGCCGAAGTTCGGTAACGGCCATTTGTCCCGGCTCATGAATCAGCGCTATGTTGCACGGTATTTCCGAATGGATCTGAGGACCGATGGCTATTTTGACGAGGGGATCTTTAATTCGGTTCTATCGGTGATCTGCGCCGTGCCTGCCATCCGTCACTTGAACGATCCGGAGATTTGAATCGATTCGTTGAGCCGGGCCCCGGACGGAGCAAATGACTTACCGCTCTTCCCGGCCCAGACAACCGATGACTCAAGGGTATCGATCATTTCGTCAATCGACGGCAAGGCGGCCTTGACACCATTCTTCAAAAGGTCCGGCAGTATATTTTGCGCCGCAGTGACAGCTCCCTTGATGATAGTGGCGAGGATAAGAAGCATGATTTTCTCGCCCAGAGTTTTTGCCACCGCGCCGGAGACGGAGAAGATCAGTGTCAATATGACCGACATCAGAACTTTGCCGATGATGGCTCCGGTCGAATTGTGAATCCGGTGGCTGGCATTCGCGGTTCTCGTAACCGTGTAATTTAGGGTACGGGAGCCGTCCGCTTTGGTGATGAGTTCCAGTCCATTGTACAGAGTGACGTCAACGAAAAGAGTTACGCCTGGCTCTACTTCCGTTCTCGCTTCAACGAAGGAGACGATTTGCTGATTCTGGAGCGTGATGGAGAACTGCGTCACGGTCAGATCATAATTGCCGCTCTCGACCGTCGCCGGAGGCAGTTTCAGGGTTTTGCCGGATTTCAGGGAGACGGACGTGTCATCGTTCAGCAGCTCGAAGTCGTCGGGGCTGGCCCCGTCAAAGGCTGCGGCTGCCGCCGGAAGAAGCACATCCTGAACGAACGCCTGACTGCCGATCAGAACCCCGGCGCTGCTGCCTGAGGGAATGACATCCGGCGCGAGAACGTGGAAGGCGCCGGGCGATGTGGTCCCGCCCAGAATCCCAAGGATACCGGGCGCATCTGCGCTCGACCCCTGATAGGCATAAGACGCCTGGACCAGTTGCAGCCAGGAAAAACGACTGAACGTCCTATTGACCGTCACAGTCGCGCTGTTCAGCTTCGGCAACTGCCCACCCGCTGCGGCCCTCTGCAGCCAGGCACCGAACCCGGCCCGCAACAAGGCGGAAGGCACCGGTCCCAGGGAGCCGGTGCCCGAATAGAGATAGTCGATGATGGCAGGGCTTGACGCCGTCTCCGTCCAGTCGACTCCGAGAACATGCTGCGTACCGGAAGCCGTTTGCGCGGCCGAAGCAGGTATCGGCGGCGAAAAGGCCAGCGGCGCCTGCACTACGAAGGTGCCGGGCGAAACCGTTTCGCTCGCGCCGCTGCGAGTTACTACGCCTTTGGTCAGGGGCATGGCGATATAGAGATAGCGGCCGCTGCCCTGCAGCCCTTGCGGCCCTCCATCATAGATCGAGACCTTCCCGAAAGTCCCCGAGACGCTGATGCCGTCGCCCAGATCAAAGGAAAACTCGGTGGCTGCGGCAGGCTGATCTGCCGCCCAGGCCGTGTTCACCTCCGCCTCCGCGAGCCCGTTGACCAGAGTCCAGCCGAAGGTTGAAGCGGGTACAGGAGCGAGCTCCGGGGCACGCAGCGGAGCTTCGGGAAGATCGTAGACCACGCCCTCTGCAATTGAAAAGACGTTCGGGTTGCTGATGTCTTTTTTCAACTCCATTGCGTTTCACCTTTCACGCCGGTTCAGGGGCAGATCGTCAGGTCCGGGCACTCGAAAGTGCCGAGACCTGTTGAAGAGATTCGGGGGGCAGCTTGATCAGGCAAATCCGGGATCACCGCTGAGCTGCACCGACTCGTTCAGTTGCACCGCGGTGATGGCGAACTGCGATTGCTGGGTCGGCCAGGTGATCGGGCTTGTCCCGGTCTGAACCAGAGGATCGATTTCCGGCATGGACTCGGCCACGCCCTTGGCGATGACCTCGGTGATGATCAACTGAATGGCCGTAATGATCCCGGCAATGATGGCAACGATAATCGCGACGATGATGCGCTTGGCGAGCGTATCGACGATCTTGCCGACCACGAGGCCGACAACGGAAACGATGATGCCGGCGATCACCTCCGTGATGATGACCCCCGGCGCTGTGTGTACCCTGTGGGTCGCAGAATATGGCCGGGTCTCGCTGAAGCCGATGGTCTGCTTGCCGTTCGTTTTCTTCTCGAGTTTCAGGCCGTGCCAGGTGTTGATGGTGATGTAGGTGTCGATCCCCGGAGAAATATTGACCTTGACCTCCATGGTCGTGTGAAATTCGGTTGTGTTGATGACCAGATCGAAGCTCTCGATATAGGGATGGTAATCGATCGCCCCGACCTTCACAGAATCAAGCTCCACCTTGCCGGAGCCATTATTGATGATCTCCGTATCGTTGTTGACGAGCTTGAAATCGGACGTGCTGGCATTGTTGAACGCGTGAGGCAGCCCCGGAAAAATCGCCTCGCGCAAAAATAACTGCTGGCTGATGAGGAAGGCGGAGCGCTGGTTGGTCGGGATTGCCGAGGCGGCCAGCTCATGCTTCAGATTTTCTGCTCGGCCGATGTCGCTCGTCAATGTCAGCACGCCGAAGAAACTGTTTTCAACCGTCCCGCCATCGGCGAAGGCATAGCTGGTCAGGGCCGGAGACAGCCACTGGAGTGTCCCCTGATCCGCCATGATATTGAGGTCCACGGCGGCGAAAGTCTGCGTGAAATCCTTTATGTTGGCGTTGAGGTAAATCCCCATGGCGGCAAGGAGAAGCCCCTTCACCGCCTCTACTGACATTCCGCTCGGCCATTTGACCGAAGTCGATGCCGGAACGTCGATAAAAACCACGGAGACCGCGGAAACGTTGGGACCGGGCGCCTGGTCACTGACAACAATATTGTGCTTGGTGCCGGTTTTTGTCGGCTTGGTGGGAGGTGCGTTCGGTGGGATCACATTGAGATGATACTGTGCCGTCGCGGTCACGCCGGTCAGATCATAGTTCTTGCCCCCGAAGATAAACGTGCCGGAGCTCGCAGGCACCAGCACATTGACATTTTCTCCATCTGCACCGGTGGTCAGTTGCCAGGCGGCGAAATTGCCGGAAAGAGAAGAGCCTTCGCCAAGCGGGTTGCTGACAGAGAATGTAGGCGGTGTCGTCTTTTGCTTTACGATGGCCTTGTTCACATCGGGCATTCGGATGGCGAATACCGTATCCCAACCCAGGGTATCAGCCCTGGGTGGCGGATTGACGCCGCCGGACTGCGCCGTCAGGAAAGCCGCTCCATGACGGTCGTGTTTTTCAAGGGCTTCAATCCGCAAATCTTCGTCGAGATCGGGGAAACTAAAGACCAGCGGTTTGTCGTGAGCTTCAAGAACGCGTGCGTCCATCATGACCTCCTGGGTTTTGTCGCCTTGCTCCTCCGGCCCCTCAACGGTGGCGCCAGCGCCAACGGCGTTCCTTGCGGAGTTGGAAAATTCAGCGTCCCTCCGAACTGGAGCGCGCCGTTGAGCCCTGCCGATGTGAGGGTGAATGACGATGCAGCCGTCGGCCAGACAATCGGATCTGTCGCGGCATAGACCATCGGATTGATTGACGGCATGGCCTCCGCCACGCCCTTGGCGATGACGTCTTCGATGATCAGTTCAATACCGACGATGATTCCGATAATGATTGCGACGATGATTCCGATAATGATGGCATCTGCAAGCGCTGCCCCCGGCCCGGCCACCACGGCGCCGATGATGGCGACCAGAAGCGAGAGGATCGCGGTCGTGATTTTGACCCACGCCGCTACGTGCTTCACATAAGTATGCCTGGGCGGCCGCGTGGCCTTGTAGCCGAGCGTCTGCGTGCCGTCGGTTTTGGTGACGAGCGTCAGGGTCTGGTAATTGGTCATCATGATCGTGACGCTGATGCCCGGCGAGACATCCACGTCCACGACCATGTTCGTCACAATTTCCGTGTCGTTGATGACCAGATTGAACGAAGACATTTTGGGGTGGTAGGTGGTCCCGCCGTACTCGATATCGTTGACGTCGACGCTCACCCCGGGCGCCAGGGTGATTTCCGAGCCATGATTGGTCAGTTGAAAATCGCTTGCCGATGCCTTTTTGAAGGCGTGCGGCAACCCGGGAAGAACGGATTGCTTTAAGAACAGCTGGGCGCTGATCAGGAAGCCGGACTGGGCCCCCGAAGGGATGGCACTGGGAGCGATCTGATGGCTGAGATCGGCGATAGAGCGCCGCTGGGTCGTCGTCAGCACGCCCAGCAGGCTGTTCTCCGGTTTGGTGCCGTCAGCATAGGCATACCCCGTAAGCGACGGCTTCAGCCATTGGAAGCTCGCCTTGTCCGCCTTCTCCGCGAGGTTCACCGTGGAGAACACATGCTGAAATCGCTCCAGATTATCGATGAACCACTGGGTCAGCGCACCCTGAACCAGCGCCCGGTTGGTCGGCGTGTTGCCGCTCGCCTTGCTTCCCTCGGGGAAAACAAACTGGACGACGGCGGCTATCGGCTGGTTGGTCGGGTCCGATGTCGTCGTCTTCGTTTCCAGTTGATGGGATATCCCCTTGGCGTCGCCAGGGATCGGTGCGGCTTTCGGAACACCGGGCACATAATCGAAATTGATCATGACTGTCGCCAGCCCGCCGGCGATATCATAGGTCGAGCCATTGAAATCAAGCGTGCCGTTAGCGACTGGAACCAGCAGGTAGATGTCCTGACCGTCTCCGCCCATCGTTACCTGCCACGTCCCGAAGATGCCGGCGATAGCGTAAGCAGAGGAAAAGATCTGGCTGAAGTCGCCGGGAGCTGAGCCGGGCTGTCGCAGGGCGTCGTTCACATGGGGCAGGTTGATGGCGAACACCGTGTCCCAGCCCAGTGTATCCGCAATGGGCACATCGGATGATGCAGGTGGCGCCGGCTCCGGCATCGGGTCCGGATCGTGAATCCGGATGGCATATTTGCTGGGATGAACAACAATCTTTTCTGCCGCAGCGGTCATCCATCTTCCCCCGTTTCCATAACCCTGCCGACAGCGGCAGTCAGGCGCGGCCACTCATTGCTGCGCCACCGTTCCCTGCATGTAGAACAACCCGTTGAGACCGGCGCTCTTCACATCGATGTTGGTGGTGTGGCTCCACTGGATCGATGCGGGAGGGGTTCGCGCCAGCTTGACGCCCTGTTGTCCCTGCAAGGCATCGGCGATCGCGTTGCCGATCAGGCGAGCCACCAACTGGACGATTGCCTCCACGACCAAGCCGCCGAAGATCCAGTACCAGGGTATATGCACGTCCTTGTGAAAACGGGGATGAGGATCGGACGCAAATGTCAGGAGCTTGTTATTGGTGTCGAACCGCGACGAATTACTGGAGCTGGCGTCATAGCTCATGTGGATTCCAGCTTTCAGGTCACAGTCTCCGGACAACGATGTATCGAGAGCCCCACCGACAAGCATCAGGTCGAACGAGTTGATCTTCGGATGATACGTGATGGCGCCCTTCTTGACCGACCCGGCTCCGAACGATCGGCGCGCTTTGATCTCACGTCCGGTCCAATAGAAGTTCGATGTTCCGGCATCTGGATAGGCCCTTTCCAGAACCGGAACGATGATATTTTCCATAAAGAGCGACTCGGCGATGAACAGCCCGGCATTGTTTGATCCGGAGACGATCTGGTCATCGATGGTCCGTTGCAACTGGGACACGTCGCGATCGGTGGTCACCGCCAGAATGCCGAGATAGTTGCTGCCATCGTTCTTGTGCATGAACGCGTAGTCGGCCTTGACCGGCGCGAGCCAGGAATCCGTTGCTGGCCTGGCAAAGTTCACCGTCGCCAGAACGAAAGTGATCTGCGAGGCTACGCTCACCAGAAACTGCGGCAACAAAGCAAATACCAGCGCATGCTGCGCGGGACTAAGATGCTTGCCCGGATCGAGCAGATTGACCGGGGTCAGCAGGCCGGGGCCGGTCTGCGAACTGACCTGCCTAATGTCCGGCACCAGGTTTTGCGACGTCGGCACCCTACTCGGCAGCAAGGTCAGTTCCAGATCGGCGACGAGCGTCACTCCATCAAGAGAAGCATTGCCGACAGCATTTGAAACAAGAGAACCTTGCGTGACCTGAAACGACATACGCAACAACTTGCCGCTGCCGCCGGAGACGATCTGCATGGATCCCATGGCCCCGGTCATCTCGACGCCATCGGAAGAATACTTAAGCGCTGGAAGTTTCTCTGCTCGTAAAGCCGCGTTCACGAGGCTTACGTCAATGACGTAAACCGTATCCCATCCAAACGTATTGTAGACCATACATTACTCTCGCCGGGAGCATGGACTCATTAGTACAATTAGATTGCGCGGCATGGCGCTTCCCCAGATGCATTTCTGGCAGATGCATTATGAAATCGACAACTTGTTTATCCGGGAAACAGATGAAGCTAGCCATAAGCTGGCGAACTGTATTTAAGTTATATTCGCGGAGAGTGCTTGCCGTCAGCGCCCCTGTGTCCGGGATCAGCGCCTATGGCACAGAATTGATGGTGTGATCTAAGGAGTGTTCGGTTCTCGTCGCAGACGAAGGAACGAACATGAGCACGAAGTCGACTGGCGGCAAACGCTCCGCCGAACACGTAGTCAAAGATATCCGCCGTGCGACGCGGCGGCACTTTTCATCAGAGGACAAAATCCGGATCGTGCTGGATGGGCTTCGGGGCGAAGACAGCATAGCCGAGCTGTGCCGCAAGGAAGGGATAGCCCAGAGCCTCTACTACACCTGGTCGAAGGAATTCCTGGAAGCCGGCAAACGGCGGCTAGTGGAGCGACTCTAACGCTTGCTTCCCGCGTTTGACAGCGGCCAGGACGCGCTTTGGGTCGGCGGTCCAGACGAAGGGTTTGGGATTGGCGTTTGTGTCAGCGACAAAGCGGTTGATGGCGACTTGCAGTTCAACGACGGATCGGAACACGCCTCTCTTGAGGCGACGGCGCGTGAGCTTGGCGAAGAAGCCTTCGACCGCATTGAGCCAGGATGCAGAGGTCGGGGTGAAGTGGAACGTCCAGCGGGAATGGCGTGCCAGCCATTGGCGCACCTTCGGATGCTTGTGGGTTGCATAGTTGTCGATGATGGCGTGGATTACTTTCCCTGCCGGGACCTGCTCCTCGATCGTATTGAGAAAGCGAATGAACTCCTGGTGACGATGGCGCTGCATGTTGCGGCCGATGACGGTGCCGTCGAGAATGTTGAGGGCGGCGAACAGCGTGGTGGTGCCGTGACGTTTGTAGTCGTGGGTCATCGTACCGGCCCGGCCCGGCTTCATCGGCAACCCTGGCTGGGTGCGGTCGAGCGTCTGAATCTGGCTCTTTTCGTCGACCGAGAGGACGACCGCATGGGCGGGAGGATCGACATAGAGGCCAACGACGTCTTTGAGTTTCTCGGCGAACTTCGGATCGTTCGACAGCTTGAACGTGCGGATACGATGCGGCGCGAGTTGGTGGGCTTCAAGAATACGCTGCACCGAGCGCAGGCTCACCCCTGCGGCCTTCGCCAGCATTCGGCCGGTCCAGTGGGTTGTTTCTCCCGGCGCAGGCCCGAGCGCCAAGTCTACCACTCTCTGCACGGTGCCGGTCGGCAGCGGTGGTTTCCCGGGCTTGCGCGTCTTGTCGCGCGTCAGCCCTACGACGCCATCCGCCATGAACCGCGCCTGCCATCGCCACACCACCGGCTTCGATTTGCCCGAGCGGCGCATGATCTCGGCGGTGCCACAGCCGTCAGCGGTGGCAAGAATAATGTTGGCCCGCCACACATGTTTCTGAGGCGCGCTGCGATCCGAGACGATCGCTTCAAGCCGATGACGGTCCGCCCGGGTGACTTTTATAACAATGCCTGCTCTCATGCCGAAAGCTTGAACTGCTTCGGTCGATTTGGGAATCGTCCGAATGAATCAAACCACTAGCTGGCGACACGGCTCGTGCTGCGACGACCGGTGAAGTTCGGGACCTGCGCCGTGAGACCCGTGCCTTGAAAGAGGCGGTTGCCGATCTGACGCTGGAGAACCGTCTGCTCAAAAAAAGCATGATCGCGGATGGGGGCGACGACGAATGAGATACCCCGCATCTGAGAAGCTTGAGATCATCAGAATGATTGAGCAGTCGCATCTTCCCGCGAAGAAGACGCTCGATCAAATCGGCATTGCTCGGCGCACCTTCTACCGCTGGTATGACCGCTACCTTGAAGGCGGGCTCGAAGCGTTGGAGGATCGTCCTTCCCGGCCGAGCCGGGTCTGGAACCGCATCGGCGACAATATCCAGGCTCAGATCATCGAATTGGCGCTGGAGCAATCCGAGCTGTCGCCGCGCGAATTGGCGGTGCGATTCACCGACGAGAAGCGCTACTTCGTCTCGGAAGCCACCGTCTATCGCCTGCTCAAGGCCCACGATCTCATCCCCAGCCCGGCATTCGTGGTGATCAAGGCTGCCGACGAGTTCAAGGACAAGACGACGCGGCCCAACGAGATGTGGCAGACCGACTTCACTTACTTCAAGATCATCGGCTGGGGCTGGGTCTATCTGTCGACCGTGCTCGACGACTTCTCCCGCTATATCATCGCCTGGAAGCTGTGCACGACCATGCGGGCCGAGGATGTCACCGACACACTGGAACTGGCGCTCACGGCATCAGGCTGCGACAGCGCCAGGGTGCTGCACAAGCCAAAGCTGCTCAGCGACAACGGCATCAGGCTGCGACAGCGCCAGGGTGCTGCACAAGCCAAAGCTGCTCAGCGACAACGGGCCGTCTTACATCGCGGCCGAACTCGCTGAATGGATCGGCGCCAACGGTATGAGTCATGTTCGCGGAGCGCCGCTTCACCCGCAGACCCAGGGCAAGATCGAGCGCTGGCACCAGACGCTCAAGAACCGCATCCTGCTGGAAAACTACTTCCTGCCCGGCGATCTCGAACACCAGATCGAGGCCTTCGTCGAACATTACAATCATCGCCGCTATCACGAGAGTCTCGGCAACGTCACGCCGGCCGACGCCTACTTCGGTAGGGCCTCTGCCATCATCGAACAACGCGAAAGGATCAAACGACAGACAATCCAATTCAGGCGCTTGCAACACCGCAAGCTCGCCGCTTAACATCACCAACCAGAGGCCCACACTCCGCTAAATCAAGCAGCCATCTGGGCCAAATGTTCTGACGACGGACAGTTCGAACTGGGCAAAGGACAGGAGAACGTTGAGGGTCAGGCGTCCCATGGACGTCGTGGTATTGAACTGCTGGGTCACCGAGACAAACGAAACGCCATGGGCATCGAACAGTTCGACCAGTTTGGCGAAGTCGGCGAGCGAGCGGGTCAGACGATCGACCTTGTAGACCACAATGACATCGATTTTGCGGGCCCGGATATCCTCCAGCAGGCGCTGCAGCGCCGGCCGGTCGGTTGATCCTCCGGAGAACCCACCATCGTCATAGCGGGTCTTGACCTGCACCCAACCGGCATGGGCCTGGCTTTTGATATAAGCACTGGAAGCCTCATACTGGGCATCCAGCGAGTTGAACTCCTGGTCGAGGCCATTGTCGGTCGAGACCCGGGTATAGATCGCGCACCGGACGAGCTCTCGGGCCAACGCTTTTCCCGCCCTCACGGCTCATCCTCCCCACCGACCGTGCTATCCCGCAGCGAACGTGGGGGCGAGGCGCCGATGTCGGGATTGCCCCCGCCGGTTTCCCCAACCCCCGTTCCCGAACCCGGCGTGCACCTTTCGTTATGCACCGGGCTCTCCCATGCCGGATACGCGTAGTCGGGCATCCGCATCTTGAGCAGGTCGTGACGCTCAACCTTGAGGTCTGCGACGATGGCGAGGGGACGTTGATCGACCCATCGATATCGAGGACGACCTGTAAGCCGCCGCCAGTACCGGCGACGGATCACGAGGCGAGGCGTCTTGGGATACTTCTTACGCAGCCAGCGCCGCAGGCGGTCCCACGCATAATGATCGATGCGGGCAAACACCTGCTTGGCTCCGTAGCAATGCTGGTAGAAGCGTCCCCAACCGAGCAAGACCGGATTGAGGGCGTCGATGACCTCCTGGAAGGACAGACGAGAACGCCCTCTGGTGGTGAGCTGCTTGATGCGGTGGTGGAAGTCTTTGACCCGGGCCTTGGGGATTTCGACGCGAGGCCAATAGCCCCACCTGTCATCCCAGCGTAGCCGGACACGATGACCGAGGAACTCAAAGCCCTCGGTGAGCGAGGTGACGTGCGTCTTCTCCGGGGCGAGCGTGAGTTTCATCTCTTCCCGCAGAAAGACAGCCAAGGCTTCCTTTTCGGCACGGGCCTGTTCCTCGGTCCCGTTGACGAGCACCACAAAATCGTCGGCATATCGAATGGGCAAGAACACCACGCGTCCCGCCTTGCGCTCATAGTGGCGGAACTTGCGCAGCTCATTGCCGGGGCGGGCATACGGCTTGCCATCGCGGGTGAGGCGAGGCACGACGTACTTGGCGTACCGACGCTCGATGCCATCCAACATGACGTTGGCGAGCAAGGGCGAGAGCACGCCACCCTGCGGGGTCCCGGCCTTGGTTCGCACGAGCGAACCTTCGGACAACACGCCCGCTTTCAGGAAGGCTCTGACGAGTCGTGTCACCCTCCGGTCCGAGACACGCCGGCGAAGGCATGTCATGACATGGTGGTGATCGATGTTGTCGAAGCATCTTTTGATGTCCCCTTCAATGACCCATTGATAGGGTGGACGGGGCCAATCGGTTTCGGTCTTCTGCCCGGTCGGTCGGATCGCGTTGCGGATATGCTCCAAAGCATCGCGACAGGCCCGTTTTGGGCGGAAGCCATACGAGACGGTCAGGAACACCGCCTCGAAGATCGGCTCCAGCAGTTGCAGGAGCGCAGCTTGAACGACGCGATCCTGCACTGTCGGCACACCCAGCGGTCGGAATAGGCCCGGCCTGCCGCGTTTCGGAATCATGACGCGTCGTACCGCTTGCGGGCGATAGCTGCCATCCAGCAGCATCGTCCGTGTTGTGGTGAGGAAGCGTTCGACGCCGATGCGCGTCTCGATGTGTTTGACAGTCACCTTGTCCACCCCCGATGAGCGCGCGCCGCGATTGCTCGCGACCCGTCTCCATGCAAGGCGGAGGTTTTGTGGCTGGGTGACCAGTTCCACATGTCCCGCCACGCATCGTCAGGGTTGGACCGACTCCACGTGTGGAGTTTGCGTTGAATGTCGAGAAGCCAGACTTTGTCAGCCTGATAAACAGTGTCCACTGCTCATTCCTCCTTCGTCGCAAAACCACCTGGCACCTGATCCCCTTCGCCATGTGGCCGGCTTTCCCGACCTCGGACTACTACGAGATCTCCGCCCCCACGCCCCGCCATCTCCGGACTTCGAAGGGCTAGCCGGCCCGCTACCGACCGGCGGCTGTGCGTGGGTTCCGACGTTCCGATCGATAACCCATGGACCCGTAGATGACCTGCTTTACCCCGGGATGCTCTGTCTGCGAGTGATGACGAGATGCTCGCAGCCATGCCGCTGACACGACATGCCCAGACCGGTTCAGTCAGCCGATCCAGATCACGCACCTTGCTCTCCGCTGTCTCGTTGCGAGAGTTCACGTTTTCAAGTCCGAGGCTTCAGACACAGGCTTCGTATTCCTCATCATAGGTCCTGTGGTAACCCGGCGTGGGCGAGACAGCGCCCTATCCGGATAGTTCAGACCGCTCTGCGCATTTCATCGCGAGTGTCGAATCGCACTCGTAACTTGCGGTCCCCTTTCGACTCTGCTTATCTCAGAGTGAGGCAGCTTTTTTGGCTGCCGGTCATCGATCAGTTGGGCACACACATTTCTTATTATCGTTGCGCGTACTGGTGCCACTACGTCGCGCAAGGCCAAAGAAGCGGGGGCCGCTCCAGCGGGTGCCGGTGATGGCGAAGGCGATCGCCGAAAGGCTGTCGTACCGTGTGCCGTCCCACAGGAAGCCATCGTCAACGACGATCGCCCGATGAGTGATGCCGTTCCATTCACGGGACAGGATGGTACCTGCCTTCAGCTCGACCTGTCCCCGGTCGAAGGCGACGAGCTTGGCCATGATGGAGTCGGACGTCTCCTTCTCGCCGATGCGATCAAGGAACTGGCGTATCGCCGGATCGAGGTCGCCCGACTGATCTGCCTGTCGCCGATAGCTTACAATGGCTGTCTGCAGATGCTTCGGAAGATGCGCCAGCGCGGACCAGCTTGAGCGACGACCACGAGACTGCGGTCGCCGACCACTGAGATCGCGACGACGCGCGAGCTCGCCCTTCAAGGCTTCAGCCATCGTCAGGCCTGCTTCGCTGCAACGATGCGGTAGATGCGCTGATCGGCTTCAAGGCTTGATACCAACTCGAGCCCGAGCCTCTTGCGAACCACGCCGGCCAAAAACCCACGTACCGAATGTTGCTGCCAGCCTGACACTTCCACGAGCGTCGCAATGGTCGCACCAGCCGGGCGCCTCAGAAGATCGAGCAGTTTTGTTTGCTTGTTCGCCCGTTTGTTGGCTTCAGCAGATGCTCTGACCACGCCGCCCGCTTGAGCCGAGCTTAAGGGAAGCGTTAGACGTCGTTTCGTCGGCTCTCTCACAGGACGAGGTGCTGTTCTTGCTGCCTTCGTTGTGGTGAGGGCCTTACCGCGTCGGCGGCGGTTCGATGGTGGCTTCCGATTGCGGGATGACTTCTGCATAGACCCTCCAAAATGATGCGACATCAGCGTCGCACCATCCAAGGCCCCGTCAGCCATGTTGCGCTGCGGGGCCGTCAAGGGCCATCTCACGCCACAGCAATGCTCGCTTTGCCCACGAATGCCAGTCCTTTCTGCAGGAATCTCAATCTAATGGGAGCAGGCGCTCCGACAATCCAATCGAAGCCCCAAGAATGCATCCGGCGCCGCCACTTTCTACAGCTTGACCAAAGTAGACGAGAGAGACGAAGTTGGTGTCATCCCTTTCCTTTGACGCGGAAGACGACGGGCAGCGTGAAGCTCAATCCTTCGTCCGCGATCAGCGGCGGGGGTGGCGGCACCGGATCGGACCGGTGCATCATGGCGAGTGCGGCGTTGTCGAAGACCGGATCACCAGATCCCTTCACGATGGTGGCCGACACGACATGGCCGAGGCGATCGAGCACGAAGTTGACGAGAATCTCGACGTTTTTCTGGATGTGTTCAGGCGGATAGCGCTTGTGCTTGTCGAGATGTGCCACCAATTCCTTCTGCCAGGTGGCCAGGATTCGGCGCGCGCTTGCGCCGGTGCCTTGCTGCGGCGCGACCGAACGCTCCGATTCCTGGGCACTCTCAACGCTCGGCATCGCGGTCGCTTCAGAGGCCGCCGATTCCTGCGAGGCCGTCGTCGGCTTCGCAGCCTTTTCGGGGTCGTCATCGACCGGCTTTTTTGACTCGTTCTCGGTGACGATCCGATCCGGTTCATCGGTCTCCGTCGGCGTGTCCTTGGGCAGATCGGTTTCCTTCTCGACCGCCTTCTGCTCGGCAAGCGCGGGCGAGGCGACGGATGCGTCGGTGTCCGGCCCGGGCGGAAGGTCGGTCGCCTCACGATGCG
Organism: Nitrobacter sp. Nb-311A; assembly: GCF_000152905.1. Lineage (GTDB taxonomy): Bacteria > Pseudomonadota > Alphaproteobacteria > Rhizobiales > Xanthobacteraceae > Nitrobacter. Next base: position 88,664 of record NZ_AAMY01000012.1, on the reverse strand, counting down.
GCGAGGACAGATCGAGTCCAATCTCGATCGCCGGCGCGCCGAGATCATCGTCCGACTCGTCGGTTTGCATCTGAGCCACCGCCAGCGCCACACAACCGAGATGGATCGCGAGCGCGGCGGTGGCTGACAAGGCCCAAAGACGGCGGGACGGCGGTGGCTCTGCGATGATCTCAGACATGGTCAGGGCTTTGCGTCAGCCGCGGCCGGAACGGACTGGGCGTCCGGAACGCCCTCGAGCGCAACCAGCTTGATTTTCGTGAAGCCGCCCGCGCGCAGGATCTCCAGCACGTCCATCAGGTCGCCGTAAGGCACCGCGCGGTCCGCCCGCAGAAAGATGAAACTGTCCTTGGTTATGTTCGGTGTGCTGTCCAGCGTCCGCACCAGATCGACGCGCTTGACCATGGTTTCGCCGATGGCGACGGCAAGGTCGGCCTTGATGCTGACATAGGTCGGCTTGTCAGGCTTTTTCTGCGGTGTCGCGCTCGACGTCGGCAGGTTGACCGGAAGATCGACGGTCGACAGCGGCGCCGCCACCATGAAGATGATCAGAAGAACCAGAATGACGTCGATGAACGGCGTGACGTTGATCTCGTGCGCTTCAGCGTAATCCTCGTCGTCGTCGAGACCGCCTTCTGCAATCGATGCGCCCATCGCCTACTCCGCCGCGCGCGACCGCGCCCCGCCGATCGAACCGACATGGGTGCGATCCAGATCGCGCGACAGCAACCGACCGGCCGATCCCGATGCGCGGCTGACGAGTTCGATATAGCCTTTCGTCACCCGTGCGAAGTGATTGTAAATGATGACGGCCGGAATCGCCGCGACGAGACCGAGCGCAGTCGCGAGCAGGGCTTCGGCGATGCCAGGCGCCACCACCGCGAGGTTGGTGGTCTGCGCCTTCGAAATCCCGATGAAGCTGTTCATGATGCCCCACACGGTGCCGAACAGGCCGACGAAAGGCGATGTCGCGCCGATGGTCGCAAGCAGCCCCATGCCGAGCCGGATGCGGCGGGATTCAGCGCGGACGATTTCAGCGAAGTTCGACGCTGCTCTCTCCTTGATGCCGGCATCGCTGGAAATTCCGGCCGACAGCCGCGCCTCATGCATCGCAGAAGCCAGCAACGACGCCAGCACGCCATCCTTTGCGCCGAGCGCCATCTGCGCTTCCGCCAGCGAGCGTGACTCGCCAATCTGCGTCAGCGCCGCGCCCAATTTGCGCCGCGCCAGCGACAGCTCCACCATCTTCGCGATGCAGATCGTCCACGTCACCAGCGAGGCAAACGCAAGACCGATCATCACCAGCTTGACGATAATGTCGGCCGACATAAACATCGACCACGGTGACAGGTCGTGAGGTGACGCCTGCTCCAGCAGGTTGGCGCCGGCGTCACCGGCGGGGGACGGCGCGGCCTCGGTGGAGGGCGACGGCGCGTTCGAGGGCGACGGTGCACTCGAGGACGATGGCGCGCCGGAGACCGACGAGGGCGCCTGAACCGTCGTTGCCGGTGCAGACAATGCCGGCGTCTGCGCGGATGGTGCCGTCGGATGCGGCGCGCTGGTCTGCTGCGCAATCGCAACCGACGCTAGAGACGTTAACGCCAGCGCGGCTGCCATCGGCAGCACCAATAGGACAACTCTAAACATTGCTGCTATAGTCCCCGCCCGATATCGGATGCGATTTTTGATAGATGCCGTCATCTTGTCCGCTCAGTATTTTCGCTGAAGCCTTCAACACGATTTAGAACCGCTGTTCGCAAATCGAAGGTCATTCCAGATACGGAGTCGTCCCTACCATGCACTGGACCCAGAAATAAAGATGCGAAGCGAATTCCGCTTGTCTCCGTCAGGATAGATGCTTGCTGGAGGCAAAGATTAGGTCATAAATCCGACGAAAGGATTTAGCGATTGCACACCACCTTGCTGTTCGGTTCCGAAAGAGCTACCCCCGTCACTGATGGTTAGACCGGAAAGCTCTAAGTGCCGAGCCTCCGCAGAACACTGGTTGAAAATCATTGTGGCGACTGTGCCTTGAACGTCTGCTCGTCTCTGATGGAACAGCCGGATGTTGTTGCGATCCGCAGCCGCTTTGGCGATCGCCAAACCAAGACCGCTTCCTTCAATCGTCTGCGGCGCGCCTCGATAAAAACGATCGTAGATGAAAGGCATGATATCATTAGGGATGCCGGGTCCGCTGTCCGTTACGTCTATTCGTGGCTGGTTCTCAGTGAGAGAGAGTTTCACCGTGACCACGCTGTCCCGCGATGAATAGCAAATCGCATTGTCGATAAGAATCGACAGAATTTTTCGAACCGCGGTATCGTCTGCATCAACTGATGCAGGGCTTACGATGTCTCTCTCGAGATGGATTCCGCTTGCGCTTGCCGAGGTGACAAACTCTGTCAAGATTGAGGTGATAAGAGCGGCAAGGTCGATTGTTCGATTGCGGACCGCGGGACTGCCTTCAGATCTGGCCATTTCCAGCAACTGATGTGCCATATGAGACGATCGTCGTACCCCATCACCGAGTTCGTTTGCCAATTCTCTGGATTGTTCACTGAGATCAGATGCTAGCAAATTGTCGGTCTGTATTTGCAACGCTGCAAGGGGTGTCCGGAGTTCGTGAGCGGCGTCGGCAACAAAACGTCGCTGGATTTCCAATGCCTGACGATAGCGCTCCACAAGTTGATCGATTGCTGCAATGAGCGGAACGATCTCGGTCGGTATGTCCTTGGACTGAAGGGATTCGCGCACCTCGAGGCTTCGGTTGCCGATTGCGGATGATAGGCGGTGAAATTCGCGCAGGGTTCGTCCGATGGACCAACGTATCAGAAGCCATGCGAGCGGCACGGCCAGTAGTAAAGGAAGTGCGGCGCCCGTGGCAGCAAACGCCGCAATCTCGCGGCGGGCACTCCAGGCTTGAGCAATCAGAGCGTTGTGGTGGGCAGTGCTCCATCGATAGACTCGCCACAGTTGACCATCTACGACAGCATCGGCCAAGCCGGGTTGGTGCGTCCAAGGTATGTCGACTGAAGGTCCGCCGTGGTAAACAATGGCCCCAGAGAGATCCCAGACGCGGACCACGAGCCGGTCTTCATCCTCCGTTTCAAAGTCCATTGGCGTTTTTTTACTGGTATTGATCGCAATTTCCTGCAACTGAGCATCGAGGAACTTGTTAGCTTCGTAGGTTACTAAGACGAAAGATGCGGCTGCGGCAGCCAAGCAGAAAGCTGCCAGCAAGGCCGTGATCGGAGCGAGTATTGTCCTCAGCAGCGAATTCATGACTCGCCTTTGATAACCACCCAGCCCGCTCCACGGATGTTGTGGATCATGTCCTTGCCGAACTTCTTTCGTAGGCCGTGTATGACGACATCGACGGCGTTGCTCTGGATTTCCTCGCCCCAGCCGTAAATTCGCATTTCAATTTGCGAGCGGGACAGAATGGTTCCGGGATGTTCCATTAGAGCATACAACACCGAGAACTCACGGGCGGACAGCGTTGCTTCGACGTCTCGGAAGGTCGCGACGTAAGTGGATGGATTCAGGGCAATGTCCTTGCTGGTCATCAATGCGCTTGTTCGAGCATTTGTTCGTCGGACCACGGCTCGAATCCGGGCCAGCAGGGTACGAAGGTCGAACGGCTTTATGAGGTAATCGTCGGCGCCGAGATCGAGGCCTGCCACAATATCCTCTACGTGATCTCGCGCCGTTATGATGAGGATGGGCGGCATTCTCCTGCTGCTTCGCATTGCCTTTAGGATTTCGAATCCCGACATCTCCGGAAGCCCGATATCGAGTAGCGCCGCGGCGTGCTCCGCGCGCGTGAGCGCAGCTAACCCGTCGGACCCATCGCGGATCCAATCCACAGTCATGCCGTTTTGCCCAAGGCCTCGGACCAGCGCTTTGCCAAACATCGCATCGTCTTCGATCAATAGCAGGCGCATTGTAACCGTTGGCTTGTGGGTTGGGTTCGAAAGTCAATCGCTATTTGCGAACTCCCACTCGCTTAGAGCTGGCTGTCGGCCTTTATCAACCGTTCTGGTTTCAATCTCGATGTATTCTAAATACAATCTAATTCTCACCTAATTCTACTCTTGCAGAAGCACGCGGGGAATTATCGGGATTCGGGGGAATACATCTTATGACTAACGTGGGTTGCTGGGTCGCGCGCTTTGGTTGGCGCTCATTTCTTCTGTCAACGAGCGCCGCGGTCGCGTTTGGCGCCGGAATGTTGGCGGACAGCGGCTCCACGTTTGCACAAGAATCGCGATCGTCCGACACGATATTGCCGAAGGTGACGATTGATGCGCCAACGCAGACACAGCCCCGGCGTCGTCGCGCGTCAACTGCTGCACCGAGAACTGTAAGGTCGAGCCGCCAGGTCGCTGCTTCCGCGCCCACGCCTAAACATATGCCGAGCGTGAACAGCCAAGACGCTAAGACAGGGCAATCTGGTTACATCACCCAGAGCATGACCACTGCAACACGGACGAACACACCTCTCATCAACATCCCCCAGTCGGTCACCGTGCTGACGAAGGAATTCATCAAGGACACAGCCATCCTGTCGATCGGCGAGGCCACGCGGTACGTGCCGGGCGTGATCTACCATCAAGGTGAAGGCCATCGAGACGATCTCGTAATCCGTGGACAGCGGACCAATGCGGATTTCTTCACAAATGGAATTCGGGACGACGTGCAGTATTTCCGCGATGTCTACAATCTCCAGCGGCTTGAGGTTCTGAAGGGCCCCAATGCTATGATCTTCGGACGTGGCGGCGGTGGCGGCGTGGTCAACAGAGTGTTGAAGGAGGCCGATGGCACGTCGGTTCGGGAGTTCACGGTCTGGGGAAATTCCTATCCGGGCGCGCGCATGACGGCCGACATCGGGCAGGCCATCAATGAGAATTGGGCGGCCCGTTTCAATGCAATGTATGAAAACACCAGCAGCTACCGAGATTTTGTCCATCTCGATCGCTGGGCAGTCAATCCGACCGTCACTTTTGCACCAAACGATACCACGACGGTCAAGCTGAGCTATGAGCATCTGCACGATAATCGGACCGTTGATCGTGGCGTCCCTTCGCAGATCCGCCCAGGCAACGCATTTCCGCGATTTCCATACGACACGTCGTCATCGACCTTTTTCGGCAATCCTCTTCTGAGCTATGCAATCGCTGACGTCGATATTGGTATGGCGATTATCGAGCACGATTTCGAAAACGGATTCGCAGTCCGTAACGCTACCCAAGCGGCGAATTACAACAAGTTCTATCAGAACGTTTTTCCGGGTGGCGGCGCCAATGCGGGCGCGGTTAACCTTGCTGGTACATCCAGCAATCTTTCATCTTACAATAACGAAACGGACCGATCCAACCTCTTCAATCGAACAGACGTAACCTATAAGTTCGATGCCGGTTGGACGCGCCACACGGTCCTATTCGGAGGGGAGCTCGGTCGTCAGAGCGGTCTGAACTTTCGTCAAAGCGGCTTCTTCAACGGCGTGGCTTCGACGATCACGGTCGATCCAAGAAATCCTGTTTCCTATGTGCCCGTGACGTTCAGAAACAACGGCACTACGGATGCAAACAATACCTACAACCTCAATCTTGGTGCGGCCTTCCTTCAGGATCAGATTGAAATCACCCGCTATCTGCAATTGATCGCTGGCGTGCGGTTCGATCATTTCGACCTCTCGTCACGAGATCGGCGGACCAACGTGGTGCTGGGCCGGGTCGACGATCTGGTGTCGCCGCGTGTGGGCATCGTTTACAAACCGATAGACAATCTGTCGATCTACGGCAGCTATAGCGTGTCGTACCTGCCGAGCGCAGGCGATCAGTTCAGCTCGCTCAATCCCGGATTGGTGATCGCAGCGCCAGAAAAATTTGTGAACACCGAGATTGGGGTCAAGTACGATATCGTGCCTCGGCTTCAGTTTGCCGCCGCTGTGTATGATCTCGATCGGACCAACCAACGTATCGCGGATCCAGTCAATATTGGGTTCTTTCTCCTCAACGGGCAGACAAAGACACGTGGCTTTGAGGCGTCCCTTGCCGGTTACATCACGGATGCTTGGCAGGTCACTGGTGGGTATTCCTATACGGATGCGCGGATTGCAAACAATCTCTCGGCAACGATTGTTGCCGGAAACCGCGTAGGGCTCGTTCCCTATAATACCTTCTCCGTCTGGAACAAATATCAGTTCGATCCCATGTGGGCCGGCGGTATAGGCGTGATCCATTATTCGAACTTCTTTGCCTCGTCCGACAACACCGTCCGCCTTCCGGAATTTACGCGCGTTGATGCCGCAGTCATCCTGACTTTGAACCCGACGTGGCGGGCTCAGCTGAACATCGAGAATCTGTTCGATCAAAAATACTTCTCGACCGCAGATGGTAACAATAACCTTATGCCCGGATCACCGCGTGTGTTCCGGCTGCAGGCCACAGCGAGGTTCTGACCGTTTGAAGCAGGCGTAGCGCCGAGCATCGGCTGTTCAAATGGTGGTTGTTCGATGAGCGAGAACCATAACGTTCGACGTTCGACGGCAGGTGGGGCGAACAAATCAGGGTACTTCGGAGGCGGCATGCGCAATGTAAGCTCAGCCTTCGCCGACCTGATCAACCCGCGCGGTGCTCTCCGTGGTGCTTGGTGATTTAGCCGTTCACTACGAATGGTCGGCAAACTGCCGCGCGGCGATCAATGTGGTCAATATGGCTGATACCCATATACGTCGTGAACTGTGGCCCAATCACTGCTTATATGGCGACAGACGCTGCGTTACGGGAAGCATTTCTTAGAAGTCGTGATCGTGATGATCGCCGGTATGTCAGCCAATCTTGCACAAACACGCCTGCTCACCCTTGCCGCCGCCATCGCAATAACGATGACTGCGGCTCAGGCCCAGCAATCGGCGGTGCAGCAGCCGGCCACATCAGCGGCAACGCTGCCGAACGGGGCCTCGTCGGTGAACGAGACCTTCGGCGACTGGACCGTCGATTGCCGGATCATCGAGCGGCGCAAGCAGTGCTTATTGTCGCAGGCGCAGGGCAATAAGGAAACCGGCAGGCGCGTCTACGCCATCGAACTGAACCCTGCCGTGGGCGGCAAGGTCGATGGCACCATCCTGATGCCGTTCGGGCTTAACCTCGATGCCGGCGCGGTGCTTAAGCTCGACGACAAGGACCTCGGCAAGGGACTGCGCTTCTCCACTTGCGTACCGCAGGGCTGCCTGTTGCCGGTGAACTTCCCCGCCGCGGCCACCGACGCCATGCGCAAGGGCACGAAACTCGTGGTCGCCTCACTCAACCTCTCCAGCAACGAGGCCGTCACCTTCAACGTCTCGCTCAACGGCTTCGGTCCGGCGTTGGCGCGCGCAACAGAACTCGCAAAATAGCGACAATCGAGAGAACCGGGTTTGACGCGATCATGCCCAATCAAAAGACAGGCCAGGGTTGCAACGCAGTTGAGTCAAACATCCACCAAATCAGGAGTGCCCATGCTGACGCTGGTTAAGGATGATCTCTCCGTCCAGCAGGATTCGCCGCCGCCTCAACGCGATTACAACCGGCGTCGCTTCCTCTCATGGCTCCGCGACGAGGTGACGATTCTGCGCACGCTCGGTATGGATCATCGCCGCATCGCCGCGCAGCTCGATATCGAGGAGCACGATGTGCGGGCGTTCTGCCCGAAGCCGAGCGAGAAAGCTCCGCGCCGCAACCTTCCGCGTCAGGCCGTGGAGGCGTTACTTCATGGCCGCCACGCCTCGCTCGGCGGCAGGACCGTTGCCAAACGCGGTCGCAATCTCGACGTGATCGCAACCGCTTACACTTGGGAGGAATTGATGGCCGAGCCGGGCGTCGGATCCGTGACCGCCTCGGAGATAAAACTATGGCTTGAAGGACAAGGAGCGGCCCTGCGGGCATCAGATCAAGCAAGGTAGGTCGTAGGGGCGTCTGGACTGCCCCTGTGAGGTGGTCCGCTTTCAGTCTTAATGCATGATGGGTTTTTCGGCCATTGCTTGCGCTGCTGGTGGAAGCGATCCGGCTGGCTTTGAAGACCAGACAATGGCCTCTGGCGCCGGTGGTTTGTATCCGAGCGATGAGTGAGGCCGCTCGGTGTTGTAGTAGCGCCGCCATGCTTCGATGATGACCTTTGCCTCGGCGAGGCTGTAGAAGATCTCGCTGTTGAGGAGTTCGTCGCGAAGCTTCGAGTTGAAGCTCTCGCAGTCGTTCTCCCAAGGGCTGCCCGGCTCGATGAACGCGGTCTTGGCGCCGACAGCTGCAAGCCACTCTCGCACTGCCTTGGCGATAAACTCCGGCCCGTAGCACCTACGGAAGGAATGCGGAGAGGCCACCAAGGAGCGGTGCGCGAGCCTTTCATTGCAAGCGCGCGCCGGTCGAGGTGGCCATGGCCAGTCAAGGTTTCTCTAGAATGTGAATGTGCCGCCGAATTGGCCTTTGGCCGATATATCGACGGCTTCTACGATCCACGTCGGCGACATTCCGCTCTGGGATACAAATCGCCGGCATCATTCGAGGTCGAAATGGCCATCACAGACTGACAGCCTCTCCACTAAATCCGGGCAAGTCCAGCTTGGTTTCGCAAACGCTGACGTTGGGTGCCATCGATTTAGCTGCATGACCGTTGACACTTTCGAGAATAGGCTTTTTATTCAGGGCACGGGGATCTGCGATCTCCCCGCGAGGTGACATGCCCAAGTATCGCGTCCTGGAACACCAAGGGCGCAACATGTCAGCATCATATACGTCGATTTCATCCGATAAATTGTCACGACTGATCGGGACGGCGGGCGCGCCGACGCTGATCGATGTCCGCCTAGATGAAGACTTCTCTGGCGACCCGCGCCTGATCCCAAGCGCCGTGAAGCGCTCGCATCTTGACCTTCAGCAATGGGCGCCAAGTCTGAACGGACAATCGGTGGTCGTGATCGGCAATAAAGGCCAAAAGCTTAGTGAGGGAACCGCGGCCTGGCTCCGGTGCAGCAATGTCGCCGCCGAAATCCTGGAAGGTGGTCATCTGGGTAGGAAGAAGGCAAAGCTGCCAACAATCCCTGCTGACAAGATCCCCAGGCGGGACGGACGTGGGCGTACAGTCTGGGTCACGCGATCTCGCCCGAAGATCGATCGCATTGCTTGCCCATGGCTGATCCGCCGCTTCGTCGATCCTCACGCAGCTTTTCTCTTCGTGACGCCGGCCGAGGTGGAAGCTGTGGCCGAGCGCTTCGATGCTACTCCCTTCGACATTGAAGATACGTTTTGGAGCCATCGAGGCGAACTTTGTACCTTTGATGTCATGGTGAAGGAGTTTGGGCTTGCGACGCCGCCGCTGGAGCGATTGGCGGCGATGGTTCGCGCTGCCGATACTGCACGGCCGGATCTGTCTCCGGAGGCGCCTGGCCTTCTAGCAGCTTCGCTGGGCCTGTCACGCATGTTCGACGACGACCTCGAACAATTGAATGCGGGTCTTCTTCTCTACGATGCGTTCTACCGGTGGTGCCGCGACGCGACGAAGGAGACCCATAATTGGCCGACCAACAAGGTGAAGCCATGACCGACGTCGCAGCGAATCAAAAGACTGGCGCCGAGGCATTGGGGCACGGAATTTCCTTAAACGAAGCACTTCTCGTTTGGATACGAGTGGCCGTTCTGAGCTTCGGTGGACCGGCCGGCCAGATTGCCGTCATGCACCGCGTTCTGGTCCAGGAGAAGAATTGGATCTCCGAGAGCCGGTTCCTGCACGCCTTGAACTACTGCATGCTGCTCCCCGGGCCTGAGGCGCAGCAACTCGCCATCTACATCGGCTGGCTCTTGCATAGGACAGTCGGAGGTCTCGTGGCGGGCGGTCTGTTCATCGTGCCGGGCGTCGTGGCCATCATGGGCCTTAGCTATATCTATGCGATCTACGGGAATGTGAGGTTCGTCGAGGCTTTTTTCTTCGGCCTGAAGTCCGCGGTGCTTGCCATAGTGACGCAAGCGGTAGTCCGCGTCGGCAAGCGCGCGCTCCGCAATCCAATCATGGTGGCTCTCGCAGGCGTCGCGTTCGTTGCCATCTTTTTCTTCAATACGCCGTTCCCGCTGATCATCGTCGCTGCCGCTCTCATCGGCTTCCTAGGCGCACGACTAGGCCGCCCAGAATTTGCGGCTCTGGAGCACAGTGGAAAGACCACTGCCGTAATCGACAGTATGCTCGGCGAGGACATTCCCGAGCATGTGAGGCCGAATACGACGCGCACGCTGCGACTGCTTGTGGCTTGGCTCGCAATCTGGCTCGTTCCGGTCTTTGCGTTGCTTGTCGCGCTGGGCCCTGGCGACGTCTTCAGCCAGATCGCAATCTTCTTCAGTAAAATGGCGATGGTTACGTTCGGAGGAGCCTACGCCGTCTTGGCTTATGTCGCGCAGCAGGCGGCCGAGTATTATCACTGGGTCACACCGCGGGAAATGCTCGATGGTCTTGGCATGGCCGAGACCACCCCCGGACCCCTCATCATGGTCGTCCAATTCGTGGGCTTCATGGCCGCCTTCCGCGAGACTAGCGGACTCTCCCCGCTTGTGGCCGGAACGCTTGGCGGGCTGCTCGCGACTTGGGTGACCTTTGCGCCGTGCTTCCTCTGGATTTTCGTCGGAGCGCCCTACATCGAGGCCCTGCGGGGCAACAAGGCGCTCGCCGGAGCCCTCTCGGTGATTACCGCTGCCGTGGTCGGCGTTATCTTAAATCTATCGATTTGGTTCGCACTGCACACGCTCTTTCACCAGACGGTCCAGGTTCACGAATTCGGCCTTTCGTTCGACGCACCCGTTCTGAGCAGCATCGATATTCCAGCTTTTCTCCTTTCACTCGCAGCGGCTACCGCAATCTTCCACTTCAAAGTGGGGATGCTCATTGTCCTGGCAGCCTCCTGCGCCGCAGGCATATTCTTGCGCTTCGCGGGCATCATTTAAACTATGAACGCTGACGAACTGTTTTTGACGAGACCTTGAAAGACCTAAGAAGGAGTTCTTATGCGAAACGTACTCTCAGCGCTGATAGGTATCAGCGCCTGCTTCATGGCGGTGCATGGAAGCGCTTACGCGCAAGATCATGGCGTAGACTGGGGGAAGGTTGATGGAATACTCGGTCGGAAGCCGGCCGTAACCGAAGACGTGCATCGTTATGGCTTCTCTCGAACCGATTTGACGGTGACCCTTGACGGCGTGACCATCAAGCCAGCTTTAGCGCTCGGCGGCTGGATCGCTTTTAAGCAAGCTCACGATGGCGCTATGGCGATGGGAGACCTCGTATTGCTGGAAAGTGAAATCAATCCAGTCATGTTGAAGATGATCGCTGGCGGACTCGAGATTACGGCCATCCATAATCATCTGCTCCGGGCGACCCCCGCGACGTTCTACATGCATGTGGCCGGGCATGGAGACCCCGCCAAACTTGCAACCGTGCTCCATGACGCCCTCGCCGAAAGCAAGACCCCGCTGCAAGCTACTCCGTCGTCAAATCCACCTCCTGCTGTCGACCTTGATACTGCGCAGCTAGATCAAATTATCGGCGTGAAGGGTAAGACCAATGGCGGCGTCTATCAGTTCAATGTGCCGCGACGCGATCCTGTCAGCGAAGGTGGCATGACGTTGACACCGGCCGGGCCGATGGGTGTTGCGATCGGAATCAACTTTCAACCGACGGGCGGTGGTAAGGCTGCCATCACCGGCGACTTCGTCCTGACAGGCGATGAGGTCAATCCGGTGGTAGCTGCGCTGCGCACGCACGGCATCGAAGTCACCGCACTTCACAGCCACATGCTGGACGAACAGCCAAGGCTCTTCTTTATGCACTTTTGGGCCAATGACGATGCAATCAAGCTCGCCAAAGGCCTACGCGCGGCACTCGACAAGACCGCAAGCACAAAAAACTAAAGCGACGACCCCACGCGGCGTAATGCGACGCAACGACCGTTCAAGCGGCAAGGTTGCCAAGTTGGCGATAGCCCATTCCCGCTAACGTATGAGCGCAATTCTGCATTTCCTGCTTCGCGTTACCCCGTGGTGGTCTTTTCCTCATTCACCATCAGCTAATGCGTTCCGCTGGCTGAACTTCGGTCGCCAAGCGCGCGCATCGAGCGACCAGCGACCTGATCCGGACAGCAACATGAAGATTGCGCCCATCAGCATCGCCCAGTCGGTGCGCGTCTCATGAGTGAAGCTTAAGAAACCATAGCGATCCAGGTGGCGGAGGCTGAATATCCACCAGTTACGGCCTAACAGGATTGGGATTTTCGTAGAGATGATCGCCACGATCATGATGACGATGATCGGCACGGCCGCCGCGCGCGAAGCATAGCCGATCAGGAACATGATCCCGGCCAGCATTTCAATCACGCCAACGAACGGCCCAAAGAACTCCGGCCAGGGAATACCGATCTTGACGAAACGGCCGGCACCGAGAATGTCGGCATGCGTCAGTTTCTGCAGGCCTTCGGGGATGAATACGCCGGCGAGCGCCAAGCGGATGAAAATGGCCCAGGTCGATTCGCCGGGAGAGAACAACCAGGACTGTTTCATGAAAGCGTGCTCCTGGCTGTTGCGGTCCAAGGGTTTGCCGAGGAAGTTTAAGCCGTCGGGTTTCGCCATTGGCTACGGTGCTACCGGTGGATCAAGCGTCGGCCGTTGACAACTAGGAAAGCCATCGGAGTGGGGTCCAGATGAAGACCATCCGAAACGGGCGGCGAGTTGGGCCAACTTGGATTTGACAAATCGGTGCATCCACGGCTCCACAAATCGCCAGATTGCCCACGCAAGAACTGCAATGCCTGCGACGATCATTGTGACGGCCATCGCAGCATGATCATGCGGTTTCGTCGCCGAAAAAATCACGTAACCCAACTCCATGTGCAACAAATACAGCGGATAAGTCATCCCACCGGCGGCGAGCACAGAAGTGGCAGGGAGCGGGATACGCTTGATGCGCGTCGCGAGGAATACGCCGAGCAGCGCCACGACACAGATGGCTGCCACGACTCTCGGGTCGAACGTATTATCCGGATGCGCACCGAGCCGCTCCAGCTTGTGCGTTGCTTGAAAGATTGCCGTTCCCATTGCAAGGGCGAACAGACTCCAGAATCGCGTCCCGCGACGTCCACGGTAGTGCTGGTAGATCAGGAGGCCGACTACGAAGAATCCGCTATCGTCGGCAATGAAGACCTTCTCAAAGATCGGTGCATCGATCGTCAGTTCGTTCGCAAACGTGATTGCGAGCCAGACGAGGATGAGGGCATCAATGTGGCGAGGAAACCAACCCAACATCATGAACAGCGCGACCCATCCATAAAACACCACCTCTATCACGAGCGACCAGTAGACGGTGTCGACATAGGGCTGGCCGAGGAATGGTGCGGCGATGAATAGGTTGGCGAGCCACTGTGAGCGCGTGACGTGCCCGATGCCAACCGCCAGCATGACCGTAAACGTCAACGTCATGCAGAGAACAAATGTCGGATAGATGCGACTGAAGCGCGCGATGATGAAGCCGATCCATGACCGTCCCTCTGCCGAGTACGCAATGACGAATCCGCTGATGGCAAAGAAAGCCGATACGCCCAGAAATCCGTATTGTCCGACCGGCGCCAATGCAGGTAAGGCCACCTGTGAGATGCCGGTCGCTGAGACCGGCCCCCAAAAGCCATAGTGGTAAAGGATAACGGCTACCACGGCTGCAAGACGCAACAGATCGAGAACCGGTACCCGAGAATGCGTGTGGACGGTCTTGTCCATGGGACGCCCTCTTAAGTCGGCGGGATTTATCGGTCACACCCATTGAGACCACCTTAACGGAACCGCTGAAGCAAGTCGCTTTCTTGCTTTGAAGCCGCTCTCGAACGCTTAAGCTTGCGAAACGGCCATTCCCGCCGCAGTGCCATCAGTCATCAAGCCACGCAGCCTGTTGTTTGACGCGATCCGACCGGACAGGTCCGGACACGAAAATATCGAGGCCCACCGACGCGCACGAGCGCCCATATAACTCGGGGCAGCAGTTCCGTATGATCGGTCAAACATCATTCTCTTTTGCGTTCTGGGAGTTCAGAGGGGTCTGTTTTAGCGCTTAGCGGCATGACTGATAGTGATGGCCTTAAGACGTGCAGGTTCGGAAGAACAAGCATGTCGACGCCGCCTGCGACGGATCACCCATCGAACGCTGAGCAGAGCGCCACGGTTCGGCTGGAGGGCATGGTCTGGATTCCGGGCAGCACGTTCAGGATGGGCTCGGATCAACGCTGCCGCCGCTGCCCGCCGCCAAGATCGACCTCAGCTTCGGCGACATCCTGAAGGACTTCAACGGCGGGCTGATGGGCGCCGCCGAGATGCGGCTCTGATAGAGCAGAGGAGAGGCTCATGTCCACGCTCGATATCTTTGCCTGGCTCGTCCTGGTCGTGCTGTTGTTCAGTACAACCGCCGTCGTTGTGCTGGTCGCCATGCTGCCGGGGTAGGCCGGCGCGGCCATCCCTGGGCAGCCGCCATCTCCGTCGGCGGCTGGGTCACGCTCTTCCTCGGCTTCGTGTTGTGGCCAGTGGTCCTGATCTGGGCCTATGTCGATGTGCCCGCGCGGCAAGTCGGCAACGCGGAGATCGGACGATGATCAACGTTCTTCTCAACGTCTATGAATCTCGGCAGTGATGAGCCTGATTGCCGATTCGATACTGGCGCGCTCCATTGGGGGCCTGGCGATTTTCGTCGCGATTCACTGATGACATAGCTTGAGTCGGCACGGCCTTTAAAAGAAGACACTCGTTTGGAAATAGCCATAGAAGGTGTCGCCTGTGGGAGGCGCGTTGGGGGCAGTCTGCAGGAATCTGCCTTTGATCACGTAGTCAACGCCGGTATCGAGCAGCAGGGCGTTCGGGATGAACCAATACCGCAGGCGAGTCTCGATTTGCTGGCCGGCGAAGCTGCCGGATCGGCCAGTACGGTCCCGTACCCCTGACGCGGCGAAGCTGTCGGTGGGGTTTTCCAGGAAGAGTGGGCGGTAGGCGACGTACGCATCCCAGATCGGGCTCGGCGTAATCTCAAAGCGCACCACCGGCGAAATCATATTGGACCGCTGCGCCAGCCCGTAAAGACTGGTTGGGCCGAGTTCCCACCGCCGAGCGCCAAACAGAGTGTCGAAGCGGGTGTAGGTATTCGGGTTGCTGCTGTCGCCACTGGCGTGATCGTATTGCAGCACGATTCGCGGAAGCCACTTTGTGTTGAAGGTATAGCCCGCCTGCGCATGAATGAAGTAGGCCGAGACCTCGAGGTCGCGCCTGTCGGTGACGGAGGTTGTATCCCGGGCCAGACCGGTCTGATAGTCCGCCTCGACCTCGTAGTCCCACTGCTCAGGCTTCGGCGCCCGCCATAGCCGGAAACCGGGAGTGAACAAGCGACGGTTCCGGGTCTGAACCGCTCGAAGGCCCGTCCCGGAATCCTGTGTAGCTCGCTCCGGTCGGAAGGAGGACCTGAAGCGCCTCATCAAGCGCGGTACGATCGCAGTTGTGCCTTAGGGTCGGGACCCATAAAAATGATTCTTTCGGCGCTGAGTTTGTGATTCACGGTCTCCGATAGGAGGCGCTCCATGAGCCGCGATTGTTTTTGGCTAACGAAGGATCAGTTCGCTCTTCTCAAGCCGCTTCTGCCTAACGATACGCGCGGCAAGCCGCGGGTCGATGATCGGCGGGTCATCAGCGGCATTATCCAGGTTCTGAAGTCCGGTGGGCGCTGGATCGATGCGCCGGAGGTCTATGGTCCGCGCAAAACACTCTACAATCGTTTCGTCCGCTGGGCAGCGAAGGGCGTATGGGTAGACATATTCCACGCACTCGCAACGGCTGGTGGACCTCCTGCGCAGGTCCTGATCGATAGCTCGGCCGTGAAGGCGCATCGATGCGCATCTGGCGGCAAAGGGGGGAACATCAGCAGGCCATCGGCCGATCGCGCGGCGGGCGCACGACGAAAATCCACGCGCTGACCGACGTGGAGTGTCGTCCCGTCGCGTTCTTGCTGACCGGGGGGCAGATAGCCGATTGTACCGCTGGAGCGGTTCTGCTCGAAGAGATGCCACGTTCCGCGATCCTGCACGGCGACAAGGGCTACGACAGCGATGCCATCCGCCAGCAGGTCGAGCAACGCGGCACGATGCCGAACATCCCGCCCAAGGCCAATCGCAAATGGAAAAACTGCTTCTCGCCCGTGCTCTACCGCGATCGCAATGCCATTGAGCGCATGTTCTGCCGTCTCAAAGACTTCCGGCGTGTCGCAACCCGCTATGACCGTCTTGCCGTCAACTTCATGGCTGCCGTCTGCATCGCCGCAACCGTCAGCTATTGGTTATGAGTCCGGGCCCTAGGTGATACAAAGCGGGGAGAGCGTAAGGCTGTGGCCGCGCAGGATCTCGCTCTAGAGAAGTTGGCTGAAGTGAAAGCGAAGTCGGCGGCCTGATTCTATCTGCTCAGAATGAGCACCTCGCTTGCCACATTCGCGGCGAAAATCGGCAATCAACTAGTCTCCGTGATTCGCAATAATTTTGTGCGGCACGTGGGGGCGGGTATGGCAAAGGCACGGCTCAGCGTTCAGCAGGGACACATTCTTTGGGATGGAACGTCCCTGCGGTGCAAGGTCCGTCACCTAACGGCCACGTCTGCGACGGTACAAACGTGGGATGCGCCCGCGTTACCAGCAGCGTTTGCCTTGCGCGTACCAAATGCAGAACTTGATGCGCAGTGTCAGGTCATCTGGCGCGACGAACGTCGGCTTGGTGTAACTTTTGTCTAAACCCCGTTGTGTGTTCCGAAAACCCTATCCGGGTTTATCGAATGACGGAATCGGCTAAGTTGGCGCGATGATTGCGCTGATCTGCTTCGCTCTGGCCGTGCTGGCCTCGCCGTTCAAGTCGAACATCCGGCTTGAGGCTGAGAATGCAGTGCTTCGACATCAGCTGACCGTCTTGCGACGCAAGCTGAAAACCTCACTATACTGATGAGCGGCTAGACCACCATGGTCATTCGGCATGCAAAATTGACCCCGTAAGCCGGGGGATCGGCGTCCAAAATTGACCCCCTACAGGTTGGCTGTTGCGCTGCCTGCTTTGTCATGAAGCAGGTGGTCGGGGATGCTGATCGTGGAGACGATTGCGCGGATACGGCGCGAACACTTCATCAAGGGCAAGACGATCAAGGAGATCGCCCGTGACCTGAAGGTGTCGCGGAACACGGTCCGGAAGGTGCTGAGGTCGGGCAAGACCTTGTTCGAGTATGAGCGTTCGATCCAGCCGCGCCCCAAACTCGGGCGTTGGGCGGCGGAGCTTGATGAACTGCTGGCGGCGAACGCGGCCAAATCGGCTCGCGAACAGCTGACGCTGATCCGGATCTTCGAAGAGTTGCGCGGACGCGGCTATGACGGCGGCTACGATGCCGTACGGCGTTACGCCAGGCGTTGGAGCAAGGAGCGCGGGCAATCGACCGCGGCGGCCTATGTTCCGTTGAGCTTTGCGGCGGGCGAAGCCTACCAGTTCGACTGGAGCCATGAGATCGTTCTCCTCAACGGCGTGACGGCGATCGTGAAGGTCGCTCATGTCCGGCTGTGCCACAGCCGCATGCTGTTCGTGCGGGCCTATCCGCGGGAGACGCAGGAGATGGTATTCGACGCCCACGACCGGGCGTTCGCACTGTTCAAGGGTACCTGCAGCCGCGGCATCTACGACAACATGAAGACGGCGGTAGAGACGATCTTCGTCGGCAAGGATCGCCGCTACAATCGCCGCTTCCTGCAGATGTGCAGCCACTATCTGATCGATCCGGTCGCCTGCACGCCGGCGTCGGGCTGGGAGAAGGGTCAGGTCGAGAACCAGGTCGGGCTGGTCCGGGAACGGTTCTTCACGCCACGGCTGCGGTTCAAAACCCTGGACGAGTTGAACGCGTGGCTTCTGGATAAGTGCATCGCCTACGCCAAGGCGCACCGACATCCAGAACTGGCCGAACAGACGGTCTGGGAGGTGTTCGAAGCCGAGCGGCCCAAGCTCGTTCCCTATGCTGGCCGGTTCGACGGATTCCACGCGGTGCCGGCATCGGTCTCGAAGACCTGCCTGGTGCGCTTCGACAACAACAAATACTCGGTCGCTGCCAGCGCCGTCGGGCGCCCGGTCGAAGTTCAAGCCTATGCCGATCGCATCGTGATCCGTCAGGACGGGCGCATCGTTGCGGAGCATCCGCGATCGTTCGGACGCGGCGAGACGACCTACAATCCCTGGCACTACGTGCCGGTGCTCGCGCGCAAACCCGGGGCCTTACGTAACGGCGCACCCTTCAAGGACTGGGTGTTGCCGGCCGCGATCGAACGGATCCGGCGCAGGCTCGCCAGCACCGACGACGGCAATCGACAGATGGTCGACATCCTCAATGCGGTGCTGACGGACGGTTTGTCGGCGGTCGAAGCCGCCTGCGCCGAGGCGATCGCTCATGGCGTTCATTCCGCTGACGTCGTTCTCAACATCCTGGCTCGCCAACGCGAACCCGCTGCACCGGCCAACATTATGACGCCGGCGGCACTGACGCTCCGCCATGCGCCGATCGCCGATTGCGCCCGTTACGACAACCTCCGGAGGACCATCTGATGGAACGAACCCAAATCTTCGACCTCATGGGTGAGCTCAAACTCTACGGAATGAGGGCTGCCTTCGACGAGATCATGGCGACGGTCGTCAAGCACGGTCGACAGATAGTACCAGCCCCAGCCGGTGATCTTGAGGTAGGTAAAATCCGTCTGCCAGAGCTGGGTGATGGCGGTGGTCTTGTCCTTGAACTCGTTCGCCGCTTTGATCACCACATAGGCCGGGCTGGTGATGAGGTCATGCGCCTTCAGCAGTCGATAGACCGAAGCCTCCGCGAGACAAAGTACTTTCTCTCATCTGTGAACCGCACGGCGAGCTCCCGCGGCGATAGTTCCGCAAGCTCCAGCGCCAGGTCGATGATCTGGCCGATCCGGGATGCGATTCCAGGCTCGATCCGGTCGAGAGCGGTGATCTGACAGTGCCTCAATGCCGCCCTCGCGGTAGCGATCGTACCATCTATAAAACGTGGAGCGGGGGATGCCGAGCTTGTCCAACGTGCGCTTGGCCGGTAAGTGCGACTGCTCGACCAACTCGATGATCTCGGCTTTCTCGGACGCATGGCACCTCATGCTTCGTCCTCCCCATCTCCGTTCAGGCTTTCTTTAAGCAGACGGTTCTCAAGGGTGAGATCGGCTACAACCTCCTGGGGATGTCGATTTGACCGTTCGGGTCGTTGATGCTTTCTCCTTCTTGGATAGGTGGACTTACAACAAGAGCACCGGGACGATTGTTCCTTAGCGGGGCCGCGGGGCACATTCCCGATCCGCTATCTGCGCTCATTGACCGTCACTGCACGGCACTCCCTTTCGCGGCATGGAACCCAAATGATCAATAACTGTTCTTGGAATTGCGCTGCTACATGACACAGGACGAAGCGGAGATTACAGAATGAACGACGCGAGTATTGGGTGGATCGCGGCCATTATCATTGGCGGGTTAGCGGGGTGGATCGCTTCTAATTTTATGAAGAGCGACACCGGAATCCTTATGAATATCCTTTTGGGTATTGTTGGCGCCGCCGTTGCCAGCGCTTTGCTCGGTTTGGTCGGCGTTTCGTTCGGCGGATGGCTTGGCTATCTCGTTGCCGGGTTTATCGGAGCTTGCATTCTTATCGGGGGTGCAAGGGCCATTCGCTCTTAGATGGAGAAAGCCCCGCGCGGCACGGCTTCCTTTAATCGCCCGAGTTGCTCTACCGCCCCAATGATAGGAGGAATTGATGATCCGTTCTTTTTTCAAAATCGCCGCGATATCTATCGCTTTGATTTTGCCCGCATCAGCCATAGCCCAAGGCGTGGTTGGAGGCATGGAACGAGGCGCTCGCGAAGGTGAACGAGCGGCGGGACCGATCGGTGGTGCGGTTGGAGGGGCAGTCGGAGCCGTCACTGGCGGGGTAGCCGGCATACTGGGTATCGATCAGCGTCCGCGCTTCCGGCAATATGTGGTCGAGCAGCACCATCCTTCGTTTCATTACCGCGAGTCGGTTCGCGTTGGGGCCGTCCTGCCAAAAGCTGGGGTCACCTACTATGACGTTCCCGCTGAGTACGGTGCACCGAATTATCGCTACACCGTTGTGAACGACCAAACTGTGCTAGTCGATCCACGGACGCGTCGTGTGGTGCAGATCATCGATTAGGCATCATCGGACGAAATGGCTTTGCGCCTTTTCGATAAGGCGCTTCCTGGCAAATTAGTCCCCTCGATCGAATGATCGAGGGGACCTTAAATTGTTCGCTTACGACCGTGGCCAGTGCCACTTTCCGCCCGCGAATGCAGGGAGCAATCGCACACCTTTGAGCGAATCCTCGTAACGGGGGGCTGTGGCGGGGTCTTCGAGATCACCATCTCGCGCTTCTCCAAGGTCGGGACAATGTTGAGGTTACGACCGTAGTAGTGGCGATCATTAGGTCGGTGCGAAAGTATCGCTCCCTTTCTGAGCGCGCCTGACCGGTCTAGCGCACCACGCCTGCCGCTCATCGGCGGTGATCGCCTTCCATTGGCAGCCGGACCCACACCGAAGGTTGCGCCGCTCGGCCGTCAGACGGTGTTCAGGCTTCCACATCGGGGCTCCTTGTCTTGAATCGCTCCGAAAAAGGGAATTACGTCATTTTGATTTTGCAAGTCGCTGGACATGAAGTATCAGGTCGCGACACAGGTTGACGCAAAAGGGATGGATCTTAGCAAAGCTCGATTTGGAATTTACGGGTGCTCGCTCCACCATGCTGGCCATCGCACCTTGTGCGGGGTGCGGGTGGCCTTCACGATGACCTGTTGATCGGCGGGACTGAGTGGCTGCGGGAGACGGGCAAGCGCGGCCTCGACGAGCCATGGTTCCAGGACGATCCGTGCGGTCGAGCGGTATGGATCGAGTGTCCTGGCCATTCGCAGCGGCTCCAATGCAGAGGTGACGCTCCCGGGATCCACGCCTTCCCAGCTGATGTGCAGAGGAGCGAGGGCAACTTGCCGAAACCTGGATTCCTCGATGAGGGAAAGCGATGCACGGGCTGCGGCTCCGTCGCCTTCGACCCCGCGCTTTGCGAGCTGGAGCAGAAACGCCTCGGCCGCCGTGACACGGCGCGTGGTTCCACCCTCCCGGATGGTCACCATTCGGCCTAGCACGCTCTGATAGGGAGCTTCCCGGTGGCGGCCGCGGGGACGGCCTGCCGGATTGCCACTCTTGCCTTTGGCAAAGCGCGTGGTCCGCGGCGGTCGGCGATACCCGACAAAATTCTCCTCCGTGTCATCCGATGGATCGCCTGACGTCATTCGCCGGTCCCCCGCGGCCAGCGCAGACTCTTCGGATCGCGCGTGCAGCGTCGGATCTCGTCACACTCCTTGTCGGTCAGGCGTTGGCCACCCCGCCTGCGGCGCAGCGCCGCCTGAACAGCCCATGGCTCGAGGAGAAGCTGTGCGCGATCCGCACCGATGTTTGCGCGCTCGGGGTTGTGCGCGGCGATTTCGAGAAGCAGCAGGGCGGCATCCGCATTGTCGGGATCGTGCGCAGTGTCACGCCAGATCACCTGCCGGGAAGGCCTTGGCGCGTTCTTTTCCAGCCAAGCCTCGCGCTTGACGATCCATTTCACGACCTCGCGCATGGCCATGCGTTTGCCAGCCAGAGCATCCTGATAGGTCCGCTGCTGAAGTGCTTCCTCCACGGTGATCTCGCGGGTGCCCCCTTGGCCGTCTACTGTGAGGGTCTTTTCTACCAAGACCTCGAACACCGAGGCCTTTGACCGAGAAGAGGTTGGGCGCCCTTTAACATTGCCGCTGCGCCCCTTCGGAAACCAGCCGGGATTCGGAGATTTCCGGGAGGATGACTTCTTGTTCATGATGCAGGCTTCTCCAGACGCGGCGCGAGGCCCGTCCGCGCTGACCAGCGTTCGATCGCAACATCGACATAGGCCGGATCGATGTCGAGCCCACGAAAGCACCGCCCGGTTCGCTCGGCGGCGATGAGCGTCGTTCCAGAGCCGAGAAAAAGATCAAGCACGAGATCGCCGTGGCGCGTGACATCCTTGAGGGCGTCGGCAACAAGCCCTGTCGGCTTGACCGTCGGATGGAGGGCAAGATCCTCCCGTCGGCTGCCCCGCATGGAGTTTACCGAGGCGTAATCCCACACATTGGTGCGGTTGCGGCCGTGTTTGCCGAGTTCGACCATATTGAGATGGGGGGCCATTCCCACGCGATAGACGAAAACCAGTTCATGCTTGGATCGGTAAAGCGATCCCATCCCTGCATTGGACTTGTTCCAGACGCAGAGGTTTAGACACGCGCCATAGACGGTGGCGCCGACCGCCGAGACGCTGTCCATGTGCCGCCAGTCCATGCAGACGAAGTGGACCGCGCCGTCGCGTGAGACAGACGCGGCGGCGCCCAGCGTATCAGCCAGGAAGGACCGGAACTCGGCTTCGTTCATCTCGCCGGAAGCCATCGCGAACTCGCGATGACTCCCGGCGGCCACTGCATGTCCCCCGATCCGCACATTGTAGGGAGGATCGAGGAAAGCCGCATCAACGCGTTTTTTGTCGCCGATGACCCGCTGCAAGAATTCGGCATCGCGGCTGTCGCCACATCCCACCCGATGCTCGCCGAGAATCCAGATATCGCCGAGCTTGGTTCTCGGCGTCGCCAAAACCGGAGGGATCACCTCGTCATCCGGATCGGGAGCGGACGCGATGATAACGTCGATCTCGCCGGTCGAGAAGCCGGTCAGTGTGGGATCAATATCGACATCGATCGAAGCGAGCTCGCCCAGTTCCTGCTGCAGGATTTCCAGATCCCAGCCTGCATTGAGGGCGATCTTGTTATCGGCGATTCGTAGCGCGCGCTTCTGAGGCTCGGATAAGCCGGACAGGGCGATCGTCGGGACCTCCGCAATCCCCATGGCGCGAGCTGCCTGAAGTCGGCCATGGCCCGCGATGATGTGGCCTTCGGGGTCAATGAGTATCGGATTGGTGAAGCCGAATTCCTTGATGGAGGCCCGAAGCTGGTCGATTTGGCGCTTCGGATGGGTGCGGGCATTGCGGGGATCGGGAGTGAGA
This sequence comes from Nitrobacter sp. Nb-311A, assembly GCF_000152905.1. Classification (GTDB taxonomy): domain Bacteria; phylum Pseudomonadota; class Alphaproteobacteria; order Rhizobiales; family Xanthobacteraceae; genus Nitrobacter. The sequence goes on along the minus strand of NZ_AAMY01000012.1, from coordinate 65,483 downwards.
TCGTTCACTGGCCGGTAAACGACGGCCAGCCGCGACGAGGGTGCGACAGAGACTGGATCGTTCATGGCGAGGAGGACCCAGCACTGGACGTGACCAATGGGAGCATGCTCGGTTTTCCAAGGTTTGACCGCAACAGGCGTGTCGCTGCTCAAGCTATGCGCGATTCCGCTCCGGACCGCTGCCTGTTCGGAGCTTTCAAATGCCTGATGCTGCTTTCAAATTGCCTGTTTGCCCGTAATTAACGCCTGTTATGCAGAATAACAGGAAAGTGCTTAGACTACAGCGCATCAAACGGAATTCACAGGAGAATTCCAATCGGGTCGTGACTGTAAGCCGATCATAAGCCTGTTTTGACCTGCAATTTGCAAGAAATTCCCTGTTATGGCCCTTGGAGACTCGTTCGCATCTGACTGCGTCCGCCACCACCCAGTCTGCTGTTTTGTCATAGTACAGAGACTGATAGGAAAGGCCCGCCGTTGGCGGGGTTTTCTGACTCTGGTCTTGCGGGTGGCTGTCTCCGTTCGTGGGTCTGTCCGGTTTTCGGCCGCTGTCTCTAGTCCGAAAATTCCCGTTCCGGGCAGGGGTCCATTCAGCCCGTAGAACGGCCTGCTGGCGGACGTCGCGTATCCGGGATTGCGGCATTGGCCCCGAGATGCCAGTCGAGTGGTCGTTTGCGCACGGATGGGTATTTGTTTTGCTGTGACGAGCGCTATTTCTTTTGGCGCTTACATCGGTTCGTTGCGTGTGTTCAGAGCGGTGGCAGTCCAATGTTAAGGTATTGCTTCGACCATTCGGGCGGCGCATCGCGGAGCTCAGCGATGCCGATGCCACGAGGCAGGCGACCTTCGATGGCGGCCTTGACCAGTGGCGGCGCGAGGAAAGCCATCGACAGGGTCAGATTGATTTGCCGAGCGCTGCATTTATGGCGGACCGCAATCTGTTCGATGGTTGATCGTCCCCAGACGATCTCTTCCAGCCATTGCCGACCGCGGGCAATGGCGCGGATCAGGCCAATGCGACGCTCGGCGCGGATCGGTCGTGTTCGGCGGATTGAGGCGGATGCGGATTGGATCACGTCTCGGAACTTGCGCATCGGCGGCTTAGTCCAGGGGATCAGGATGACTTCGCCTTGATCTGACATGGTGCGGGCATTGTCGTGTTGAGCCAATTCGCGGTCATGATCTGGCGTCGTTTCAATCCTCTTCATGGTCACGGCCAGGTGTTTGGTGCGGACCTCAACCTTCGCAACATGGGCAGCGACAGTATGTTGTTCCGGCGACGCTGACCGTTGTTCTCCGGACTTTGTTAGTCGGTCACGCACCGTATTCGTGACCAGCGCCTCGATCTGATCGGCGGGGACGCGGGATATGGATCCGACGGGCTCATCTGTGTGGCCGCGCTGCAGCGGTCGGGAGATATAATAGCGGTATCGCACCCGATTCTTGGTTGCGTGGGTCGCGATCATGCGGTTGCCGGCATCGTCGAACAGCAATCCGGAGAGAAGTGCTTTGGATTTTTGCCTGGCTCTGGTCCGATGGGACCATTGTTCGGCCAGTTTCGCCTGGACGGCATCGAACAGGGATCGCTCGAGCAAAGGCGGTTGCGGCCCGGGCAGCACCTCACCCTTGAATGTCACCTCGCCGATATAGAACCGGTTGCGCAGCATGTAGAACAGCGGCCCCTGGGTGAAGGGAACGCCGCCTCTGACGGCACCGGTCGAGAGCCTGCGAACCTTGGAGGTCAGTCCCTTGCTCTTGAGATCGGCGACCAGGCGATTGACGCTTCCGAGTTCAAGGTAGCGCTCGAATATGAGCCGGACGGTTTTTGCTTCGTCCGCGTGGATGGAGAGCTTGCCCTCGTTGAGCGAGTAACCGAGCGGAACCATGCCTCCGACCCACAAGCCCTTGCGCTTGGAGGCGGCAATCTTGTCGCGGATGCGCTCGGCTGTGACCTCGCGCTCGAATTGGGCGAAGGACAGAAGAACATTTAGGGTCAAACGGCCCATCGATGTTGTGGTGTTGAACTGCTGGGTCACCGAGACAAATGACACGTTATGAGCATCGAACAGCTCAACCAGCTTGGCGAAGTCGGCCAGGGACCGCGTCAGGCGGTCCACCTTATAAACGACGATCACATTGATTTTGCGGGTCCGGACATCATCGAGCAACTTTTGCAGGGCAGGGCGGTCGGTCGATCCGCCCGAGAACCCGCCATCGTCATAGCGCGTCTTGATCAGCGTCCAGCTCGCATGCGTCTGACTACGGATATAGGCTTCAGAAGCATCGTATTGAGCATCGAGCGAGTTGAATTCCTGATCGAGCCCGGCATCGGTCGAGACCCGGGTATAGATCGCACACCGGACGGATTTGCCAGACACCGATTTGCCGGCCGATGTCATTGTGGTCGGGCAGACTGCGTTGCCGCCCTCAAGCCAAAGAACCGCGGCCCGTTCCACCTGGTGCCGGTAATGGCAAAGGCGACCTTGGACAGGCTGTCATAGGTCTTGCCCTCAAAGGCAAAGCCATCGGCGAGTACCATGACCCGATGGTCCCGTCCATTCCATTCGCGGGTCAGAATGGCGCCCGGCGTGAGCTCCTGGTTGCGCTGATCGACCTTGTCGGTCAGCCTGGTGATAGCAGCCGATCCCTCTGATCCAACGGCAGCCTTCAATATCTGCACCATCCCCGCATCGAGATCGCCGAAGGCATCGGCTTGGATGCGATAGGCGAGCATGGCGAACAGCAGATGCTTGGGCAGATGAATCGGTGCCGAGCGACCCGTCACACCCCGCCACCTCAGGCGAAGGCTCTTAAGATCGAGATCACGGAGATCTGCGATCTCGATTTCAAGAGAGGTCGCATCGACGGTGCGACGTGATTGTCTGCGCGGGGCCATCGATCAAGCGGCCGTAGCCGATTTGCCGATCTCATGGGCTGCAGGTTTGATGCGATAGCGCCGGACCTCGTCAACCAAACCGGACTCAAGATCGAGCTTGAGTTTCTTGCGAACGACACCGGCAAAGAAGCCCCGCACCGAATGCGGCTGCCAGCCCGTCGCCTTAACGATGGCGTCGATCGTGCAACCGTCTGGCGATCGCAGCAGAGCGAGCACTCGAGCTTGCTTGGAATCGGCGCGAGCGCCCCTACGTTTCGTTGGCAAAACGGATGAGTCAGCAGCCGGCAAAGCCTTCGAGGCCGCTGGCATTTTTGTTTTGGGGTCAACGTGTTTGGCCTTAATGGACCGGGTTGCATCCGATTTCGAGGCACGTCTGGTGGTCGTCGGTCGCTTTGCTTTGGCTTTTGTCATCAGGATCTTCCCGTGGTTGCGGGGCATCCATCGTGCCCGCACCACCGCAGCCCCGCAGTGGCCAAAACAGCCGGCGGGGCCCGATCCTGACGAGCCTGTTAGCTCGCTATAACGGTCATAGTAATGCTCCGTTGCCGCAGCAAAGCCAGTTCTTTCTGAGCAATCTTGTTGCGCGTTTCTCGGTGTTGATGTCGGCGATCTCGGACCGGCACCACGAATCTGGGGGTCAGGAGCTCGAATCTCTTCGGACGCGCCGTCGCAGGCGAAGATGACAAATACGTCCGTTCCATAGCCCTCCAATGCGATACCTGACGAGCACTACAACACAAAGAAATTTCTAGGAACCTCCGACTGTGAATGTCTCGTAAGTGACCACCCGCACCGAGAACAAGCACTTTCGTCATTTTCCGTCCTCACAAATTGCGTGGAGCGGCGCGAGAACCCGGCGCCGCTCCGTAGAGAAAAGCGCGCTTATTCCGCCGCCTGGGGCCGGCTTGCGGCGGCGCACCGTTCAGATGCGTCTTGAAGGACGGCACCAGCGTTTCCAACGCCAGACGCACCGGCTCGGGCTTTGTCGTAGAGATCGTAGTGCGACCAGTCGTCCAGAGACGAGCTGGCGGTCCTTCGAGGCTGTGGAGCGGCCGTAGATTTCCATGCCGTCGCGATACGCGCCGACCTTCTGGCCGATCACGACCATCATCGGCTGGGTCATCAGCATTTCCGCGAAGGGTAGCCCTTCAATAATCGAGTTGGCAGCTTTCTTGCCAAGCCATCCTCATGATCCGCGTTGGGTCTACGAGTTGTATCAAAGCAGTGCACCCGGGAGTATTCAAATGGCACAACATTTCGTTTCTGATGCTACGACGGATGAAAACGTCAGTGATGCAAAGGTGGCGTCGTTAATCAGCGACTTCGATAGGATAGTCGGGCTACTGGATTGCGAAATTCTGGCCGAAGAAAAGCGAACGCTGGTTTTCGATCCGCAGGACGCTGCCTATTCCATGTTGGCGCGCGCTCTGCGGACAAGGCGCGACAATCTGAAAGCAACGATTGCCACGCTCGAACGCAAAGCTGGCGCAACCGTGGTCAGATCGGCGGCCTGATTGCCGGCTGGCTCGGGGTGTAGCACCTTCGGAACGCCGAGCGTGGTGGCCATGTGGGCGGTTATGCTCGCGTGTTCCGGCGCCTTCCTTAATAGGTGAAGGTTGGCGCGGCGCCAGAAGTAGAAAACCCAACCGCGGGTTGACATTACGTTGACAGAATTCAGCCTTGTTTGAGCTCGGAAAACGGTGCGCTGCGATCGCGCGCGAGCAGATTGAGTACTGTCGCAAAGACGATAGTCATCGGCGAAGAATAAGATGCGTGGATCGAGGGCTAGCAGCCGACGCCCACATCGCAGAATTTACGCTTCTTTTAGATTGTTTTGTCGAGTTAAGCATGCAGCGATATGTCCGGGGATTACCCGGCCACTTCCATGTCGCCGGCGCCATCTATCGGCCATCCTTCTTGCCAGGACGAGAACAACAATCGCCGTTGGCATCAAGCATGTATATCGCTCTTGTTTTGCTGGCTACCAGCGCATTGATCGGCGCAACCGCAGGCTTGCGCTTGAAAGTCTTCGCCCTTGCGCCTATCGCATTACTGATTGTCATCGTCTCGGCGGCCGTTCTCCGTATGCACGGTTTCGGACCCGTGAGTGGCATTGTCATCGTAGCCGCGTGTCTTGTCCTGAACCAGGCGGCCTACCTCCTTGTTGAGCTTTTGGGCGTCAGGTCCGGCGCTTCTGATCTATCATTGGATGATGTAACCGACGGCGAACCAGGCCCCGGCCGCGAGCAGACAATCGATGACGATCACGGCGATCAGGAGACGCCCCAATCCCGGCCGCTTCATCCGCCGGAGAATTAGCGCCTTCGGGCGGCATATTCCCTGATACCTAGTGTACCATTTTCGCTCGAGGATCAGACTTGTTGCATCTTGGTGAGACAATGCTTGGGTCATAACAAGGCACTTTGCGTTGTGATTTCACTGAACGTTCTGTCCAGAGCAAAGCGAGTGCCACATCTGTTCGTGACGGAAGCAGGTGAGGGCGCTGACGATCGATATCTTCTCGCGGGGTCATCAGCGAACTCTCATGAAACCCACAATCTGCGCGCTACAACTTGAATGTGACAGCTCTCGCTAGACATCAAAAAAATCTGCTCAACTAGGCCAGAGGAGCGCTTGTTTTGCTCCTTGGCAATTCGGCAAAGTCGTCAACCAACCGTGCAAATTCGTTCCGTGCGATAATGCTGCAATTCTGCTCAACATAGGGAAATCTTGCCAGCAGCCGTTCGAATAATATTGGCAAAGAGCGCCGTCGTACGACGAAAATCCGCCGGTTTTGTCAGGTCTGTCGCGACGACGTTATGTCCGTCGTCGGCGTTGTGCGGTGCGCTGAGGCTGGGGTACGTCTCGCCAGCGGAACGGCGGACGCCGATCATCGCAAGGGCGACCGTCGGTAGCCGCACGCGTCAGAAGTTGAAACGTCGTAGCATCGAGATCTCCAAGCTCATCGGCCTGAATGCGATAGGCGAGACTGCCGAACAGCAAATATTGGGCACGTGCTCCGAGGGTGGACGCCGCTCCACAACACTCTGCCAGCGGGACTGCAAGCCGATAAGATCGGGACTGCGGAGATGCGCAATCTCCTCTTCCATTGACAATCTCGTAAGTCGTCGACTGACAGGCTGGCGCGATCCTGGACTTCGCGCCATGGCATCAGGCCGCGGCCTTGTCAGGCATCGATCCGGTCGGTTCGGTGCGGGCAGTTACTTTGTAGATCCGACCGGCATCAGCAGCTTCCGATGTCAGCGTCAGCTTGAGCTTCTTCCGTAAGATACCGGCGAAGAAGCCGCGCACCGAATGCTGCTGCCAATCAGGCGCCTTGGGACAGGCCGCCATGGGTAACCAAAGCGAAGCCATCGGCCAGAACCTGATGGCCACCACGCTCCATTCCCGAGCCCAGGGCGCAAGGCTGAGCATATGATTATGCTGATCGAGTTGTCAGTCAGCGGGTGTAGAGATTTACTCACTATGCCACATTTGAAATCGCCAAAAGCGTTGGCCTGGGTGCAGTAAGCGAGTGTTGCGAATAGCAGATTGGATAGGGGAGGAGGCGACCCGTCTCGTTTGCCAGTGGGGACTGAGACCGACCTCACGGACATGCTCGCTCTCGATCTCAAGAAAGGCCTCACCGATTGTGGGACGAGAATTATTTGCACCGCCGCTTTGTCAGACGGCGTTGAATGATCTGCTGGTTCGTCCTCTGAAGCTTAATGCGATAGCTGGGGACCTTGGGCGAGGTTGGATTTTCAGATTAGCTTTAAGTTCTTAAGAGCGGGCACGCCATCGAGGAAGAAAATCGAAACGATCCTGATCGCGGGGCCATTGTAACGGGGCCGGCCGGTGGTCACCAGATTTGATGGCTCTGACTTTTATATAGAATCACGATAGAAGGGGCCTAGGATCTTCGTTCTCACGCATGCGGGTTCAAATTGCGGCGTGTCCGACTAGGAGCATAGCGACCGATTTCGCGGTGGGGTCAACCACCGGTTGATCCCAAGTTCTTTTTTTGCCGAGCGGGCCTCATCACCACACCTTTTTTCAATCGATCAGTAAAATGAGGTAAATTCCTATCCAGCAATAAGGAGACAAGATTGAAAAGACTCTTTCAAGTTCGTTCTAGGCAACGAGATGCTGAGACCGATAAAAAGCGCGTCGGTTCGATTGTCCAGTCGATTGATGCCGCGATCGCGTCCGCAACCAAAGAGCGAGATGCTTTGCAATTCCGCGTGAGTAATGCTCGTGATCTTGCCTCACTCGCCTCCGGAACAGCCCACGATGAACAACTGACGCGCGATCCGGCAGACGAAAAAATTCTCAAGGAATATGAGCTACAAATGCAGAATGGAGAAAAGCGGATCTGCGAACTGAATCAACAGATCGTCGCCCTGATCGAACTCCGAGATCTATCGAGCCGTTCTTTTTTTCATCTGTTGGAAGTAGCTTAGTGCCCCCAACAGCGACGACCGGTGCCGTCGGAGAAGATCAGGATGTTCTTCGGCATGTATCCTCGCATTCAGAGTGAGTGGCAGGGAACGAACCGCTCGGCCTCGCGGTCGAAAAAGTGGCGGCGCAGCTCGGGCAGTTGCTCCCGCGCTTCGGTAAAACCACGGTTCTTCATTTCTGCGATGCGCGCAGCGTCGTCCATCGTGTAGCGACCCGCCGGCGCGGTTTGGTCGACACGCCAGATCGCGCGATGGTCGTGGCCGTCGCCGGTGACGATTTTCGCCGTACCCAGCGCGCTGTGAGATTGCCCGGCCATGAAAAGGCGCGCGACGGATGACGCCATCGGAAGCTTTCCCTTCCATCGCGGAGGGGCTTTGACATCATTGATGGTGCCGACACTGAGGATCTTCAGCCTGTTCGCGGGCCAGTTCAGCATCCCGACCGCTTCGATCGTGGCCACGCCGATCGGATTGTTGGCCCAGACGCCGCCGTCGACCAGTTCGATTTCGTCGTTTGTCATGTGAGGCTTCAGAAACGTCGGCGCGGCAGCAGTGGCCATCGCTGCATCGAGCGCCCGCACACGGTAATCGGTCTCAAGCCTGGGGTGATGGGCCGTCTTGTAGATGTAGACGCGCTCGAGCATGGGGTGCCATGCGGGGACGACCAGGCGCGTCCGACTTTCACCGAGTCGGCGGTCTCCGAGAATGCCGACGAGCGCGTCGTGCAGCGGCTGCGAGGAGTATTTCGATCCCACCCAGTGCATCGCCCCGCGCAATCGCTGTCGCACGAAATTGCCGAATACGCCGTGCTGCTGATCAAAGATTGACGGTCCCTGCTCTTGGTAGAGCCGCAGGATGTCTTTGGCGGACAATCCCAGCCCCAGACCGATGGCGATGATTCCGCCTGTCGACGTTCCGGCGATCAGGTCGAAGTAGGACCCGATCGGCACGTCGAGGTGATCTTCCAGCTTGGCGAGGAAGGCCGCTGGAAAGACGCCGCGGATTCCGCCACCGTCAATCGACAGAATTTTGTAGGTGGGAGCCTCGGTGTTCACCCTTCGCTCCCCAGGTCGCATTCGACGGGCTGCCGCAATCCCAAACGACGCCGGCTTTGCCGGGTCCGCGGGGCGTCGGCTGGATGCATGCCTCCGCCCTTCCATTCCCCCGATTCCAGCCAGTCCTCAAAATAAAACAGCCACAGCGACGTCCAGGGCACGACGGTCTGGTCGAGCCTCATCCACGGCTGCCATTCCCGCGTGCGCGGCAGATGGAGGCAAAGCCGGGTCGGATTGCGGTAGACGTGCGGAAGGTCGCGACCGCAGGCGAGCACCTCGATATCCGGGTCATCGACGAAGACCCTTGGAGGGAGGCCGCAAGCCATTTCGATCCGGATCTGGTAGTCGCGGCTCAGCGGCGACGGCGAGGTCTCGTAGATCCAGGTGAAGCTGCTGGCCCGCAAAGGGCCATCTCCCGCGCTCAGGGGATTGCCGCGCAGATTGACGTATTGCTGCGCCATCGTCAGCGCTTTCGGTCGCCCGAGCCGCACGGAATCACCGCCTGTCGCCGAAGAACGTGTTCGCGGGTACCGGCGTCGCGCTGGCTGCCGTCGTGCCCATGATCAGGCCGGCGGATTTGGTGACGGACAGCCGGCCCGTGGCGCGAGCGGTGTCCACGCGTTCGGTCAGAGAGTCCATCGCCTTGTTGGCCGGGCCCATGCCGAAGACGTCACCCAGCCGCCGCCGCACCTGGTCGAGCCCCTGCGCGCGGGCGAGCAGCTCGACGTCGGCCAGGATCCTGCGGTGCCATTCGAAGAACGCGATAGCCCGCTCGGGGTACTTGTTCCACTTTTCGCAGAAGTTCTCGCCGGAGGTGGTCTGGTTCCAGAGGTACCACACCGCGCGTCCCTGAAACGTGCCGGTCTCCAGCATGCTCGGCATCCGGCGCAGCACGTCGACGATCAGGTCGAGCTCGTGATCGTATTCGAAGTTAGTGGCGCAGATCTCATAGGTCCGCGAGGCCAGCGTGGTGATGATGATTGAGAGCGGCGCCACGCCATCGTTGTCATCGATGAAGAGCAGATCGCGGTGGCGCTTTGCGATCTGCACGATGCGCAGAAGGATGCCTTTCAGGCGCTTGTTTTCGGGGTAGGGTTCGACATCGACCTTCCGCATGCTGTCGAATGTCATGCCGAGAGCGGGCCGTATCCGTGGCAGAAGCGCGGCACGCCGGTTGAACTTGGCCCGGTAACCCATGGAGTTCGAGGCCTTCCATGTCTTTAGCGTCTTGTCCGGAACGAGTTCGCCTCCGAAACGGCACTCCGGATTCGGAATCGACGGGGTGATGTCCAGGTGAAACTCATTGGCGTAATCGAGCCGCCAGCACCGCGGCATCTCCTTCAGCAGGGGGGCGTAATATCCGTTGCTGCGGAGGCGATCGCCGATCCGGTGCTTGAGTTGAGCCGGCGAAACGGCGACATCTAGATCGGGAACATGCGCGACCAGGTCGACGTCGTGCTCGTTGGCTCCTAGCGGCTTGACGGTCGTACCGATGGCGACCGAGCCCTGCAGCCGGATCTCGATCGAAGCGAGCAGCGAGTCCTCCGAGCGGGCAAGCCAGCCTCCGACGCCCTCATAGCGCTGTTTGGCGAGGTCCTGCTGGGATGCGGACGGCTCTAGGTGCTGACAAGCCTCTTCAACATAAGCTGGGATTGGCGCAACTGCGCACGTTCTGCTACGTAATTCATTGATTTAGCATCGCTTTCTGCTATATTTCGCCAGCCACCTAGCCTCGTTAAGGCGCTCTCACACACGTATGCCGAGCTGGGCGGGGATTTCGGACTCCTAATTTTTTTCCAGATCGTCCGAATCCGAGATTGAGATCGGCATACACGGGCAGCAGCGCTGAGGACGCATGAGCGACACCGACGTTCTCGGCGAAAGTGAGCCGCAAGACACAAAGCACCTCGCTCCTGAGGAGGTGTTGGAACAGATCGCCTCGTTTTCTGCGGACGAAAAGATCCGGCTCTGGCTCATTGAGCGGCGCCGATGTGCGGGCACCGACTTCCGGCAAGGTGATCTCTATCATGAGGCGGTCTGCCGGGCACTGACTGGGAAGCGGCGGTGTCCGATCGACGTGTCGCTGATTGCATTCCTAGCCCAGACAATGCGCAGTCTGGCCTCGCATCGCCGGGTCCAGTTGAAGCGGGAGCGGTCGATCGCGAAGGATGGCCGCAGCGGGGACTTGTCGGATCTGCAGGTTTTGACCAACCAGCACAATCCGGAGGCGGCCCTCATCGAGCAGGAGGATACCGACACCGTAGCGGCGATTTATGAGTGTCTGGATGGCGACGACGAGGCGCAATTCGTGATCATGGCGCTGGCGGACGGCAAAAAGGGAAAGGAATTGCGCGATGAAGTCGGAATTGACCAGGCGGCGTACGATTACGCAATGAGGCGGATCAAGAAGGCGGTGAAGAAGAAATTCCCGGAGGGACTTCCATCATGAGCAGGAAGGTAACGGGGCATGAGCAGTTGCAGCGGATATCTGATGCACTCGACGAGGACATCCTCAACATGTCGCCGGCGCAGCTGCGAGAAGAACTGTCCTCGGAAAGTCTCGATGAGGCGAAGGTAATCGCCGAGATGGACGCGGTCTTCGTTGACGCGAAAAAGTCCTGTGCCAAGCTGCGCCTAGAGCAAGCTAAGGCGGCAGTCGCGGACCGGAATACTCAAACCTCAACCGTTTCTCGCATCGACAGGGAGCGAGTTCGCGGGAAGCTGGCTGCCATGCGATCCGGAGCCGGAGAAAACGTCGCGGGCATGATGATGGCCGCTCGCAAGGGTAAAAATCTTTCGGAGAAAGACGAAGAAGGCGCCCTGGACGATTTGGCTCAGCTCGAGGCGCTCGAGAACGAAGGGAATGACGAGGAATGAACGCCGCTACTCCCGCGGAGCGGATGCTAACGGAACTCGGCATATCCGAACCAAAGGAGATCGACCTGGATGCGATCGCCTGGACCAAAGGTGCAGTCGTCAATTACCGTCCCATGGACAGTTGCGAGGCCACCATTGTGGGCACCCGTCGAAGGGCTGTCATTTCCATCAACAGCCGCAGCAGCCCCAAACGTCGGCGCTTTTCCCTAGCCCACGAAATCGGCCACTGGCACCATCATCGCGGCCGGATTCTCTTCTGCGGCAAGAGCGACGTCTGCAACTTCGCCAACGGTCCCTTGGATCCAGAACGTCAAGCTGACGGCTTCGCTTCTGATCTGATCCTACCGAATTTTATGGTCACACCCCGTCTTCGGAAAATGAAGCGTCCGACTTTGGCGGCTGCGCGCGAGTTGGCGGGCGAGTTCGAAGCCAGCCTGACGGCAACGCTCTTCAAGATGACCGTTCTGAACCGATTTCCAATAGTCCTCGTGTGTCACAACAAGGAAAAGCGTCGCTGGTTCGAGAGGGCAAAGATGATCCAGCCTTGGTGGGTGCCGGCCAAGCAATTGGATCCCCAAACATTCGCAGCCGAGATGCTCTTCAAAGGCGCCGCTGAACAGGCTTTTCCCCGAAAAATGCCGGCCGACGCATGGTTTGACGTTAGAGGAGGCGACGACCTGGAAGTCGAAGAGCAATCGTTTCTTCTGCCGAACGAGGAAATCCTGACCATATTGAAGCTTCCCGACGAGGCCGTCGCTTGAGGGCGGCCGCTACCGTACGGGCCGCATGGCCGCCGTCAGCGCCTTCGCAACTTTTCGGGTACACGCAGCCTCGGGAAGGCGCGCGAGTAAGGTTGGGGTCGGCCTGCTCATGACGCCAACATAATTTGAATCCTTAAAAGCCAGCTTTGAGAGATCGCTAAAATTCGATGAAATTCGCCGCCTCCCATTGCGCCTTGAAGTAGCGAGGCGTCTACGGCCGTTTCGTCTTGGTGGCGAGAACCACCGCCGTGTTGCGGTCTAGGCCGTCCAGCATCTTTTTCAGGGCTCTGGTACAGGGGATTTCGACCTTTCGTCCGGTCTTGCCCTGCCGAATAGAAATTAACGAGCCGTCATAGTTGCCCCATGACAAACGCAACAGATCGCCTTGCCGCTGGCCGGTGTGAAGGGCGAGGATAAGTGCGCGCTGAAGCTCGACAGGCGCAACGGCCATGAAGGCGTGAATGTGCTCGGGCAACCAGATCAGGTCAGAGCGATCGGCGCTGTGCAGGCGTCGGAATCCGGCAATGTGGTTGCTGAAAACCTGCCGTTCCTTATGCCCCAGGTGAGCATCGCAGACACGACGCTCAGGCGATTGTCGGCTTCGCGGTCGCCGGAAGCCTTGGCCACAGTGGCGCGCCAGGTCATGAAATCTTGACGCACGCGGGGATCTTCAAGCGCGGCGAGCGGCATGTTGCCGAACTTCTGTTCGGCCTTGGTGAGCATGCGCCTATATTCGTGCTGCGTGCTGTCTCTCAGCTTCTCGAACTCGGGCGACAATGTGTAGTCGCGCACCAGCCCGTTGAAGATGCCAGAGTGGCGATCGAGCATCGTCTTTTCAGCCGAGCCATAGTCGCGGAGAAATTCGGGCGAGCCGGGCTTGCCGCTCAGCGGAAGGCCCGTGGCGCGGTGGTAGTAATAGAGTCGCACGGATCCGTCCGCGAGGCGCTTGCGGACCGTGTTGATGCCCTGAAGCCTAGCCCTGACCATTACGCCTCCACGCCTCCAGCGGACCTTCAAACGCTTCTGTCGTCTCTGCGATTTCTGCGATGACTTCCACCCTACCGTCAGGGTGCATCACTAAACGAGTGCGCCCATAGCCAGCCGTAGCCGCCGCCTTAAAGTAGCGGGTCGCATTGGCCTGAGTAATGGGCGTAGGACGATTAGCCATCGATCTAGTTCACAGCCGTTTCCGTGGTGGCGCCGACTTCGCGAATTCTCGTGTCATTGGCCCTGCGCTCCATCGCTCGCGGGTACTGGCTTCTGGCCAGCAGGCCGGGGATTCCAGCCCTCAATCTGGCGAACCTCGTCAGGGTCGAGCACGCCGCTATCGATCGCGATCTTGTGGGCGTTCCAACGCGTTTCGGGATCGCCGCGAAGGAAGCCGGACAGGTCCAGCTCCAGCTCGTAAGGCCCGCCGGTTGGGAATACCGAACGGACAAATTCCGCCTCGATCTTCCGCGCCCAGGGCGCAAGGCAGAAGGTGGCGAACCACAAGCCCGCCTGAGCGGCGTTTGTAAAAGTATTGTTTTCATATGCCTGCACGATCGGCGGCGGCACCTGAAACAGTCGGCAGAGCCCGACCACGCCGAACTTGCGAGTTTCCAGCAGCTCGGCATCTTCAGGCGAGATTTGCGCGGGGGACCATTTCATGCCCCCGTCTAAAATCAGAGTGCTGCCCGCCTTCTCAGCGCCAGCGTGGCGATCCTCGAAGGCTTTGCGGAGCATCGATCTCTGTTCCGGTCCCATTGCACTAGGCACCTCGATCACGCCGCTAGGGCTCGCGCCAGTTCTCAAGAAGGCACTGGCATGATTATTCGCGGCCTGCGAACATCCGGTCGATATCGGCCCATCCCGGATCCGTCGCGGCGGGCGTCCCGACGTCCCCTTCGTTCTCTGCGCGTGTAGCGGTCTTGGGCTTTTTCATCTCAAATGCTCCTGTCTATGGGCAAAATCGTGCCGTCGACATGGAGCACGGCCATTGAGTGAGTGCCGGCCCGCTTATCCTAAGATAACAGCGCCCTATTAAGTCTGTTCGTCGGCATCCCAGCGCCGCTGCGACCTCACCTCCCGGTCTCTAACCGTGCCAAAATGCCAAAATCCCGTATGAGAGCCGTGCCGGAGAACCAGAGACCACTATGGTCAAGTGAAACAGAGCGCAACAAGCCGCAATGTTATGCTTTGTTGCTATCTATAGTAATTCAGTTTTTCTACACCAATGCATCGTTGGATGGCGCTGGCTTTGTAAGAACGTCGTCGACATTTTGGCAGCCTGTTGGTCGGGATGCGGTCGTTCCGACTTCAATGACACGGAACGATTGTCCGGAGGACCTAGTCGTAGTCCGTTGATCGAGTCTGGTCCTCTTGAGTGTGAGTGTGCGCAAAGCATGTGTACACAGGTACAGATTTGCCAAATCGTTGGTTCTTCGTCCGATTGCCGTTACGTTGCTGTTCGATCAGCTTGCGTACTGTATCGACGTCCTCCTTGACTGCAGTTGGACGTCCTGGCCAAAGACTAAGCCCTACATAACTTCCGGCGCCGGGATTTTCGCCAAGCAGATAATTTTGCGTAACCCATCCGATGGCGGCCGCCTTCATCCACACCGTGTGGCCGGTGAGGAGGGTGAGCTGAACAATTGGGTGCGACCTGCGAGTGCAACGACGTCATCGACCATTTCTTTCACCGGCATCAAATTGGCGAAGATGCCGAGAACCTGGGAGACCGGTTCCTTGTTGGGGCCTTTGTCCGTGGCCAATGCGGATGGTAATGGAAAGAAAATCTGCGGCGAAAGACGCTGCAGCGAGGCATCAATCCGTGCTTGATAGGTAGGCAGAGCAACCACGGCTGTGATCCGTACTGGATCGAAAAAGATCCGGGTACCGAATATCGGTGTGAGTTGTGCAAGGGGTGACCCGGTGACCGAGATTTCGGTGGCTTTGGCAGGGACGCAAGAGAGCGAAGCAAGGAGGATTAACAAAGCGAAGAAAAATCGCGTTTTCATGTTGTGCCCCAATAATGTGGTTCGCAATTGTCCTGAAATAAAATCGAGCGGTACAGAATTGTGGTAGCAGATCTTACTTTAGCGCGGCATTGAGCAAGTTTGCCAGTCTCGCCGCCGCCAGGGCAGCCTGTTTACGTGCAGTATTTCTGGGGTTCGTTTTGTAATCCGCGTCAGAAGCGAAGTGCCCTCTTCGTCGCTGACCGAAAGTGCATAGGCGAACTGCTTGGCCCTTAGCAGCTATTGACTGTGATCGACGACGTCATCAAGAGTGCGACGTGGGGACCGCCACACTGTCCTGGTGTCAAAGCCGTTTCTGTTCGGTCATTCGGGATAGTGCTCAGACCGGCGGTCCATTCGTTCTGAGGGATCGTGACCTCATTTAGCTAGTCGAGGCATTTGTGAGCTGGAGTCCGCCGACTAAACAGATCAACGATTTAAACCCGATACGCGTCAGACAGAATCTAACGCGCGGAGGAGATGCGCTTTCCTGTCCAAGCCCCTTGTTGTTCACTTGGGCAGACTTGGTTCTGTCGCTTGCGCGAACGACAGGGCTTCTGTCTGCTGTCCCGGAGCTTTCTCACGAGGAACGACAAGAGTTGGCTCGGGCTAATGGCGCTTTGTTGGCGAGTCACATGAATTTGTTTGTTGACCCGCAGGACACTGAATTTTTGTTCAAGACAAAAGTCAATATCCTCGCTGACGAGCAACGAACGTCACTTGCCGCGAAGGTTGGAGCGGCTGTTGCCGATCTCGTTATGCAACGCATGGGGTTTTACTGGTCCGCAAATGCGCGTGAACTCAAGTTGAAACTCAAAGGAAATGGTACGACAAAGAAAATGCCCGACTTTGTCTATGATCCAGCGGGTAAGCACGGATTTCAGCCGCAAAGCATCGTCGTCGTTGAAGCGAAAGGCAGCTTGTCGAAACAAAAGGCGAAGCGAAAGCCAATCCTCAGTCTTGCCCAAGACGCATACAACGAGCAGGTACGTCATATCATTGGCGCCAAGAGCGGCGACTTGGAGGTTGCTAGCGGTTACGCAATTGCATTTGGCACTATCCCGGGTAAGCGCCTGTCCACGTTGGCGATCGCAAGCCCGCAAGCGGTCCTGGCCGGTACCTCATTCGGTGTGGTCGCCGCGCATTCCCTTTCCGCTGCGGCAAGCTATGCACCGCAGCCGGCCCCTCAGCCCGCGCTTATGTACCCGGCGCCGCAAAGATACAAAGGGAGCGGAGGCGATCCCCCGGATGGTGGGTTCCGAGGCGAGGGTGGGCGAGGAGAGCCCAGCGGAGTCATTGCCTATGCGAACTACGAGTCGGTCTTTCTTCTTTGCGGTGCGACCAATGCTGCGCGCGCAATACGCAACAGCCTTACGGGGCAAAGCATGAATGTCTTGGATCCCGAAAGCCTTGTGCAGGATTTTTGGGTTTTCGAGCATCGCGGCAAGCGATTTTGGGCGGGACGTGATCATCCATTCTGGTGGTGGCCCGAATATCTGCTGATTGCAATCTACGAGCAATCGGCCAAAGAGATTCTGCGAACCCTATCCGAAAACCCGGACGGGGTCCCTCGAACGACATCGCTTACAGTGGCGCCAATAACCGGCGGGGCAGAGCTTGATCGTGATGTCGATATCGCCATACAAGGCGACGGGTTGACGCTCCTCAGGTTCTTTCCGCATCACGCCGAGCATCGGCGCTGGGATATTCAGGCGGGCAATTGGCGATAGGATTAAGTGATACTTTGAGCGCAGTTGGGAAGATCATGGGTGCTCGCGATGAGTTCACATTCGTCAAAGACGAAATTGAGCGACTGACCAAAGATGGTGTACTTGGCTTCTATACACACTTCGAAGTCACCGAAGTCGTTGCGTTCCGCGACCGTGGGGCGCATCGAAAAATGCAGTGCGACCCGACCTGCAGAACTTGATCCGTGAATTTGTTGCTAATTTCGAAGTGATATCGCAGACCGTCTTGGCCGCACAACTCGCAGGTTTCGCAGGGCTCTTCGTGGTCTTCGGTACTTCCGGTGAAGTACCATTCCTCCTTCGGCAGGGTATCTCCCACCGAAAGCGGCAGGATGCTGTCTCGAACACACTGGGAATAAGATTGCATGGCTCGGAGGTGCGCTCCTATGCTGAAATCCTGAAGTGTCTCGCAGTTACGGTAGCTTTGCCGGAGGCGGTGGGACTGCTGCCGGGCTCGGCGCGACGCTCGCGGCAGGGTTCGAAGCTGAGGGCGTCACGTCCTGCAGCGCGTGTACGCCGAAGGCAATGAGAACTACGATCAGCAGCCCATAAACAACAAGCAGTGCGCCATGGGTCTCCCGGTAGTTCTTCATCGCCTGGTCGATCGGCGTTTCAGCGATTTCTTCCCGTTCGCGAACGGAGATGTAGCTATAGAGGCTTTGCATCCAGATCCGCCGCGAGGCGGCCTGGCTTTGGAAGAACGCGCCATTGATCCGCCACTGCAGGCTGAACGACAGGCCGATGAATCCGGCGGCCGCGAAGTAGAATGCAGAAGAGATGATGGGATCCGGCGTCTTGGTCGCATCGCCCAAGATCTTCAGTACGAATGGTGCAGCGGAGACGGCTAGGTCGCGCCAGAGCGTCGCTGCGAGATCCTGCGCCCGCTGTGCGACCTTCTGAGTTTCATCAATAACAGTCTTGCGGAGATCGGCGAGCGCCTTCAGAGTTTCGCGGCTCGAAGATTGGACGTGAGCCTCATAGGCAGCTTTGGCTGCCTCGAGCGCCTGATCCAATGTCGTGGCGAGATCTTGCTGAGGCCGCCTCGCCCGAGCCAGCTCTCCGGAAAAGAGGAGATGGCGTGCCTCGATGTCTGTCCCGGAAAGAAAAACCCAGGAAGCGGCTTCAGTCAGCTGAGAACGGGTGCCGGGCAGGGCAGAATCATCAGCTTTGATGCGATAGATCGGAGGCGTAGCTGCTGCCTGCAGCCAGACTTGCCCGTCCTCGAGCCAAGCGCGGGAAACAAGACCGCCCAGCAACCGGCGCGCAGCAATCGCTTCCCATGCTTGATACGCCGGCGATGAAGCTGCTGGTGCGGTCACCAACATCCAGGGATTGAGATCCGTGACGATCTCACGGTCCGGAACAAAATCGCGAACATAGCGGCTTGGGTCGATCGGACCAGTCGAGCATTCTGGAGGCGGGACCGGTTGCGCCAAATCCCATGCAGCAACCTCCAATCCTCGCGCGTGAAATGCCTGAGCGGAATTAAAGTCGACGATCGCCAGACGTGGAAGGACGGCCCGTTGCGCCAAATAGTGCGGAATGCCGGATTGGAAGACAAAGAAAGCGCAGCCGTCAGCGACCGGCTTTCCAAGTGTGATTATAACATCGCGCATCGGATCAAAGTCATCACCCCTGACGAGATCGCCACCGAGAGCTGGGTTATAGACTTGCAATGACGAGAATGGCGGCGGGACGTCATCGGCGAATTCGAGCCAAGCCACCTGCGCATCGGCAGACGGCAGCCGCCCTCGCAACACAAGGGCGTCAATACGCTCGTCCGCCGAGGCGCCGCTCGCGACTAGCTCACGAGCGCGTTCGACCAGATGTGTTGAGCTCGAAGTCATCGAGTGTGATCGTGTCCTTGATGATGATCTCGCCTTTGTCGCGATTCACCGAAACGACTGAAGACGTCAGGCCGACAGGGAAGGTCAGTTTGATTCCGCTCGCCGTCTCGACGCGGCGGTTCCTGGGAGCTTGAATTGCATTCTTTTGGAGTACGAACGACTCTCCCGCCATCCCCTCGCGTTTCAACCCAGCTTTGAAGTCTTTTACGACCGGGCTGTCGTCAGGCAGTGGTCCGAAAATGCTCTTTAGCCAATTTTCAGCGCTTTCGCCGTCGACGGAGCCGCCTGATTGGCTGGCATCATAGAGACGTTGTGCAAGATTTTTCATCGTATCTGGTGGAAGCACGTCCTTATGTTTCTGCGCGATGTTGCGTGTGACATTGATAATCGTCTTTGTCAGCTCTTCTTCCGTCCGCTGGCGTCGTACCAACAAGAATTGCTCGAAATAGGCCGCAGGCCGCTGTGGATTCTGACGATCGACAACGCAGATCTCGTTGCCGTCCTTGCGCAGTTTGATGAGGGCGGCCTTCTGCAAGGCGTTGCGGTTCTGGACAAAGGTCCGCTCGATTTCGCCGAAGGTCGGCTTCGGCTTTCCCGAGCGCCCGCGGCTGACATCGTAATCGTAGCTGAGGACCTTTTCGTCCTCGAATTTCAAAAGCGCAAATAGCTGACCGCTCGAGCAGGACAGCGAGAAGATGAGGAAGGCGCCGACGGCCGCGCTGCCTCCGTGAGCTTCATTGAACGCTGTTGCGAGCTTCTCGCTCTCCTCCTGGAAAGTTGCTTTGTCCCGGCTGATCCGCGCGAGTTGCGCTTGCACCGGCGCGTCCGCGAGGAATTTGTATCGATTTCCGCTATTGACTGATCGGACGCGACCCAGAAAAAAAGCCGCGTGTTGGCCGGCATCGAAAGCCGTCAGTAGCAGCGTAGCGCAGCCCATCGGGCAGAGCTGGCGCGTCGGCAAAGAGGGCGAACTGGTCGGGCAATCCGAATTCCGATTGTGTTTCTGATCTGCGTAAGATTTGGGGTGTCGTTGCTTCAGTAGAAGCCGCGCTCGGAACATACCGCAAAGTTGTGGCCGAACAACTGGAGTGATATGCAGGGCCGCCGACTACCCCAAAGCGGCCGTTCCCGACCGAGGACTTCGAACTCGTCTAGTTCACGACCGCAGCACAAGCGCTAGGCGACCGATCGGATGTGCTTGGCTTTTCTGCAACATCACGCCCAGGCAGGGCGACGGCATCCTATCGACTGCTTGCGGAAAGCCATAATATCTATGTCTATTTCGATAATGATTAAAAGAGGGCGGCTCCTCTGGATGCCGCACGCTTGATATGTTTGATGCACTTAGATGATTCTGTAAAGCCGCCGCGCACACGCAGCTAATGCCTGCGGCGCGTAATGATCACCATAATTTCCAGAAGGTGCATACGTCCGGATATAGACGTGAGGTGCGGTCACCTCCCACGGCGACGGCGCACCATGATGATCCGAGATGCAAAGTGCACTACTGTGGCAACGCAGAAGATCGAAGATTTCCGTTGTGTACCAGCTGCGGTGACGAAATTCGAAAACATAAGGCGTGGTTTACGCAGCCGCTTTTAGAAACGACGCCAGCCGCGTAGTGTCTTTCTGAAATTGCGGTGGAAGTTGAAACAGCCGGGACCAGCCCTCGTAACACTCCTGCATGCTCACGGATTGAGTGGTTGAAGTTATGCGCTGGCCTTCTCACGAGCTGCATCCAACACATTGCGGCCGGTCTCCTTCAGCCGATCTGCGGCTTCCGATCCGATGTCGCGAAACGTGGCCTTTAGCGTGTCGGAGGCCTCCCGCACGCTGTGAGAGACGGATCCGGCACGTGCTTCCAGGTCCTCTTTAACGCGGTCACTGACTTCGCCGATCCACTCATTTTCAAGATCCGACGCGGTGAACGCACTTGCGACGGCAACTCCGACCGCGAGACCAATCGCCCCCAGCACCAGCGGCTGTCTCTCGATCAGATTGGAAATGGAGGATTGGACCTTCGCGATGGTCTCCTTTGGGGGAAGCACTTCGGCTGCCTTGCTGAAACTCTCTCGCGCGTAAGTCGCCCCTTCTCCGAGGCGATCTTTAATGGTGTTTGCGGCACCCGATGCGGCGCTCGATATCTCACTCAACGTATGCACACCATGCACAGCCCCCTGGTCCATTTCCCGAGCGGTCTGCGGACTGTTTGCGAATTCGGGCGCGCTCGACCGCAGATTAGTTCTGGTATCGGCGCGAGGGCGTGCGGTGGCCGCACTGACCGAAGCTGCCGCGCTTCTCAGCCTCTCGTTACCCAACAAGAGCCAAAGCGCGCCGCCGCCGATCAGCGTGGCAGAAAGCGGGTTTGCCCCAACGGCTTCCTTCAGATTGTCCAAAAAATCGCTCATCGCACCATGTCCTTTACGGCGGCCTTGTCTTTCTCGAGCTGACTTATCGTTTCTCGAGGGGCCAAGTTGCGCGCGTCCAGCCGGTTCATGCCAACGGCAAATAATGCGCCGGCAACCACTGCGGTACCGACTGCGCAGACAAGGTAGGAAAGCGGCGGCGACCAGCCGGCCGCCATCAACGCAGCCGACAGCGCAAATAGGGCCATGACAAGCGCGGGAATGATTAGCACCGCCCCGGCCGCCAAGAAACCGACCGCCCAACCAACCCGCTGAACCTTTTCGGCGAGCTCGGCCTTGGCGAGATCGACCTCGTTCTGGAAGAGCTTCGCGAATTGCGAAAGTGCATCGCTGAGCAGGGTTGAGATCGTCCCAAAATCGGATCGTGTGCTCATCACACATCCTCCTGTTGGGACGACGCGGTATGGTCTTCCGAAGCTCTAAAGAAACGCACAGCGGCGAAGCCGGCGAGCACCGACAGTCCGAGGAAAGCAGCCGGTTGCCGCTTCGCGAAATCGGAGGCCCCGTCAACGAGATCTCGGAAGGTGCCATTGCGAATCTTCTCGGCAGCATCTTCCACGTAGTCGGCGCTGGAATTGATGCCGCGCGCGGCAAACGGCGCGTCGTTTTCGAATGCATGGGCCGCTTGCCGAATATTCCCAGCAAGCCGGTCGATGATGTCGGCTCCGGATCGCTGTTGCTCCTGGGCCTTATCCCGGAAGTGATCCGAGGCTCCTTCCGCAACTTCCGCAGCAGCGTCGGAGGCCTCCTTGAATGTGTCGCTCGCCACGTCCTTCGAGGCCCGCAGCGCCTCGCGGGCGCGTTGACTGACCTCGGCGCCTGCATCAGCGATCTCGTCCTTCAGACGTTGAGAGGACGTCGAGGCTGGCTTTGGAGGAACAGCTTGTCGGATATCAGATTCGCTCATGAGGTTTTCCTTGGGTTTGCTGGATTGAACGCCGCGGATACGATATCGTCGGCGGCTTCCTTCAATTTGTCGGACATTTCCCGAGTCATGTGGCTAGCGGTTTTACCGAGATCCGCCTGGGACAGGGTCTTGGCTGCGCCATCGGCTGCCGACAGCACCGCGTCCTTGGCCTCCTCTAGTCCGGATTGGACGGCCTGGCCCGCCGTGCGCTTCACCCCGACACTCGCCTTGCCGAAGACAGCGGCTTCAGCCTGAGTGGCGGGAAGGGAAGCGGCAATAATCGCTCCGAACGCAACTCCCAGACCGGCAATCAGGGCGGCGTTGTCACCGATCATCTGTTGGGCGGTTTCCGGGGCCGCATTAGCCTTGTCGCGTACAGTGGAGCTAAACTGTTCGATCTTAGCTTTCGCAGTTTCCGATGCAGTATCCAGGCTAGCTTTCACTCTGTCGGTCGACCGCGCCGCCCGGTCGGTCAGGTTGTCGGCCATTCCGGCCGCCTTGGCTTGAGCCTCGCTTAGTTTGTCGGCGACATCGCGACCTGTCCGGGACGCCGCGTCAATGGCACTCTCACCAAACGATCGCACGCGCGAGGCAGCCTCCGCTGCCATTTCCTTGACCTTTTCCGCCGCCGGAGCCGCGGCGTCCGCTGCCCGGACGCGCATGGACTTCGACGTCAGGACCAGGCCTGCACCCATCATCAAGAGAGGAAGTGGAAATCCCCGTGCCAACCGCAGGGCAGGCACCGCAACCGCAGTCCCAGCGGCGATTGCTTGCATTGGATTTTCCATCGCCCGCTGCTTGAGCCCATCAAGCCAACTATAAGTTTTGCGGCTGACGAATTCGGAAACCTCCGATTTGATCCCTTGCGGCGACACCTTGTAGCGCAGTTCCTCCGCCGTGTCGGAGAGCTGCTCCCTCAGCCGATCGACCGTCGCCGCGAGCTCGGCCCGGTTACGCTCGGACTCTCGTCTCAATTCCTCAACGGATCGTGTCATGGCAATTCACCACCTTATGGTTGTTGGAAAGCGAACTCCCCCTCAGGTGAATCGTTCCTGCTGGACGCGCGGGTCCGGCTCGGCGTATCGCGTATTCGGGGCTGGACTTAGAGATCCGAGAATAGCAGCGTGACGGTGATCAGCAGAAACACGATGGCATTAAGAACGGTACCAGCAGGTTCAATCTGCGAGTTTGCGACGGCATCCGGAGGAATTTTTCGGCTTTCCAAAACGCAAGCTTCGGCAATCTCAGTCGCCGCTCTAGCGCAGCCAATCCATACATTTTTGATGGATCGTACTGGCCTCGAAATGGGTCAGTTCGATTTGGTTTGAACGGCTAACAGCTTCAGATGCGTCTCAAGAAGGCGCTCAGTGTTGGATTGCGGCAGCATCACCGCATAGGGATGCGCCAGCGCTTTTCCGGCGACGTCCTCCTCCGCCTGGATCAGGCGCCGGGCGCGGCAGTCGAAGTGACCTGAACACCCGGGAACCGCTTGTCTGCCTGTCCGTTTGATCTGACTGCCATGCCCGGAAATGACCCACAGACCGTCGCCAATCTTCTCCGCGAGTACGCGCATAGAAGCGCGCTGCGAGGTGCCAATCCCTACGGCACCAGGGCCTACTTGCGCGCAGCAGACAGTCTCACGGCGCTCTCTCAGCCGCTTGATCGCATCATTGCAGCGGGAACGCTCACCGACATCCCCGGCATCGGCAAGTCCATTGCTGACATCGTGGCAAAGCTCCATGCGACCGGCTCGCACCCGAGCCTTGAAAAATTGCGCAAGGAAGTGCCCGCGGGAGTGCTTGAGCTCTTCGCCGTTCCAGGCCTTCGACCTGACAAGATAATGAAGCTTTACCAGACACTGGGCGTAAGCTCGCTCGCAGAGCTCGAAGCCGCTGCAAAGGAAGACCGTATCCGCCCGGTCAAAGGGCTTGGCGCTTCACTGCAGACCAAAATCCTCCAAAACCTTGCCATCACGCGCAGCGGGGAGACCCAGTTGCATCTTCACCAGGCCGCGTCTCTCCTCGAACATGCCCTTGCGGCCGTAAAGCGGGACCATCCCGAATACTTGCGCGTCGAGATTGCCGGTGATTTTCGCAGAGGCTGCGAACTCGTTTCCGACCTTGCGCTCATGGCACAGGGAAAGAGCGCCGTATCAGAAGGGAAGAGTTCAGGCCTCAGAATTATCGTCAGCGACAAGAAGCATTTTGGCGCGAGGCTTTTGAATGCGACTGGCTCTGCCGCGCATATCGAGCAGCTGGGCGAACTTGCAAGCAAAGAGGGATTCGAGCTCAAATCTGACGGCCTTTATAGCCGCAAAAGGCTGGTCGCGTCCGCGAGCGAAGCGGATATCTACGAGGCGCTAGGCCTTCAGTTTATCGAGCCAGAACTTCGCGAAGGGCGAGATGAGATCAACCGGGCAGCGAAGCACAACCTACCTAAGCTGGTTCAGGATTCAGACCTGCGAGGCATTTTGCATTGTCACACCACAGCGTCAGACGGCACCGAAACGCTTGAGACGATGGCCGAGGCCACGCGGAAGCGTGGATTCGATTATTTTGGCGTCGCCGATCACTCTCAGTCAGCGCACTACGCGGGCGGCTTATCTTTGGATGAGATCGCTACGCAGCACGAGGAAGCGGGCCGCCTCAATAAACGCTATGGCAATCAGTTCCGTATCCTAAAAGGCCTTGAAGCGGATATTCTCGCGGATGGTTCGCTTGATTATCCGGACAGCATCCTGGAAAAATTCGACTTCGTTGTGGCGAGCGTGCATAGCCGCTTTAAAATGACGAAGAAGGAGCAGACGGACAGAATAATCCGTGCGATCAAAAATTCGCACACGACGATTATAGGGCATATGACGGGCCGCCAGCTTCAGCGCCGCCTTGGCTACGAAATCGATGTCGAGAAGATACTGAGAGTCTGCGCAAAGTATGGCGTCGCCATCGAAATCAACGCGCATCCCTGGCGGCTCGATCTTGACTGGCGATGGCACGAGAAGGCCTTAGAGCTCGGCTGCATCTTCAGCATCAATCCCGACGCGCATTCTATTCCTGAGCTTGACCATATGCACTGGGGCGTGGAGATGGCGCGAAAAGGAGGAGTGTCCGCTGATCGCGTCCTGAACGCGATGACGCTTCCAAAGCTAATCGCGCATCTTTCGAAACGCAAACGTGGGCTGGCGCGCAGGCGAACGGGCCGTCATGCGCCGACGCAGGAAGCACCTGTGCGGCAATGAACGCCCGCGCCGCCTCTTCAAGAAAGATCAGTGCCGGCATTCTTTTATTCAGGCGCAAAGGAAAACGTATTGAAGTGCTGCTCGGGCATCCGGGCGGGCCCTTCTGGAAAAAGAAAGATCATGGCGCATGGACTATTCCGAAGGGTCTGGTTGCTTCGGGCGAAGACCTTCTAGACGCCGCACGGCGGGAGTTCGAAGAGGAGACAGGCCACCGAGGGGGTGATGATCATATCCCTCTTGGCAAGGCCAAACAGCCTGGGGGCAAAACGGTGCATGTATGGGCGGCCGAGGGTAAGTGGAATCCGGATAAGCTCAAAAGCAATCTCTTCGAAATGGAATGGCCGCCGCGTTCAGGCAAGCACCAGAGCTTTCCAGAGCTTGACCGCGCCGCCTGGTTTAGCATCGACGAAGCCTTTCTGCGTATTCTGAAGGGGCAGGGCGTTTTTCTCGATCGACTGAAGGACGCCGTAAGTTTCGACTGAACTCCGATCCCACGCTCTAAAGATTTTTGAGAGGGCCGTTACATGGGTTTATCGGTTGACTGGAATTCCGTCTTCATTCCGGCAATAGGGCTCGCGGAAGTAATCGTTCGCGGCAGCCTTATGTATCTTGGTCTGTTTATCATCCTGCGCGTCATGGCGCGGCGGCAGGCAGGCCACTTCGGACCCGCTGATCTTCTTGTCATTGTCCTGATTGCCGATGCGGCGCAAAACGGCCTAGGAAAAGATTATGGTTCGGTCACCGAAGGCCTCACGCTCGTTCTCACGATTGTCGCATGGGAATATCTGCTCGACTGGTTATCCTGGCGTTTTCCCCGGACGCGGCCGTACCTCAGCCCTCCGAGCCTAACCCTTATTCGCGATGGGCGCCTTATTCCTCAAAACCTGCGTAAAGAGATGATTACGGAGGATGAGCTGAAAGCGCAGCTCCGAGAACACGAGGTCGAAGATTACGCGGATATCAGGTTGGCGACGCTTGAAGGGGACGGGCGGCTCAGCGTTCTGAAGCGGAAAATGAAATGACGTCAGCCGTGCGGCCGCTCCCGCTCACCCACGACGTCCGTCGCCTGCTTATCGTCACGTAGGCCGAGATAAACGGGATGGCGCATTTCACCCGAGCTTGTCCATTCCGTGAATTTTACCTCTGCAACAAGCTGTGGCTTGACCCATGTCGTGACGGCTTCATCTTTTACTTTTTTGCCGAAGGGCGACTTCGCGGTCTTCAACTTGATGAGCTTCCCGTGCAGCTCTTTAAGCGTGTCATGACTGAAGCCTGTGCCGACATGGCCGATATAGCGCCAGTTGTCGCCGTCCCGAAGCGCGAGCGTCAGCGCGCCAAAGAACGGCCTCGTTTTTCTCGGAGCCGTGAAGCCTGCGATAACAACCTCCTGACGTTTCGAGGTCTTGATCTTGAGCCAGTTGTCCGTCCGTGCGCCCGACTGATATTTGCTGTCCGCACGCTTCGCCATGATGCCTTCGAGGCCTTTGCGCTCAGCTTCCTCAAAGAACTTCGTCCCAAATGTCTTTCGGTCGCGGCTGAAGGCGATCAGCTTGTGTTTTGGCAGGATGGCTTTCAGGCGCTTTTTCCGTTCGGTCAGCGGTAATCCGCGCAGGTCGTCACCATCCTGAAACATGAGGTCGAATGCAAAATAGCGCAGCCTCGCCTGGCGCCGGAGGGCATTTTGCAAGAGCTGAAAATGTGAGACGCCCTCATCGTCTAGAGCTACGAGCTCGCCGTCGATGACGGCGTCGCCTTTCACGCCTTCCAGCGCTCTGGCGACTTCAATGTAGCTATGGCTGATGATCTTGCCGTTGCGGCTGTAGAGCGCAACCTTGCCGGATGCAATTTTGGCGACCATCCGGAAGCCGTCATACTTATCTTCGAAGATCCAGCCTTTGTCGTCGAACGGACCGTCCGTTAGGGTCGCGAGCATCGGCTGCAGTTGCTTTGGCAGGGTCGAGACGCGGGCCAAGCGGCGCTCCGTTTTAGGATGTTGCGGGAAGCTGACCGAGCAGCTTCGAGCTATTTACGCGCTCGCGACTTTTTCGCTTTCTTCGGCGTCCGCGTCTTGGTCTCGGTCTTGGCCTTCGCGGCTTTGGCTTTGACGGGCTTGCGGTCGCCGCGGTCACCCTGTCCCGCCTTGGCGGGTGTTTTGGCTTTACGCCGGCGATCCTGTGAGAGAGACCGGCTTACATCGTCGCTTTCGTCGATGCGGCCCTTCGCGTCGCGCCGGATATAGCGTTTGTCACCGCGCGGTGCGATCAGTTCTCGCTTGGCAGCCTTGGCCCGACCTTTTGTTGTTTCTTCAAGTTCGTCTCCCTTGGGTTGTTGAGCATATCCAACCCGCTGGAAAGCCTGGCGGTTCCTTCAGCGCGGCGCGCCCGCCAGCTTCGCTGTCGACCGGGCTCTAGCGCGTCCTGCCGGTCATGCGCCCGAGTCTTCGTCTCGGCCCAAGGTAACGATCCCTCGCGCCAAAGGCGGGGCTGTGCCCCTCGGCCGTCAAGGGCAGGCTCGTTTGCGTTCGGTGCGTGCCGCACCCTTGACCGCCTTTCCCCGCTCATTGCCGCTGGGCTAGCAGGGTTGCAGCCGCAACCCTTCTCAGAAACAGGAACCAACCTGAAAGGACTCCGTTGGAGCTGGCTTTCAAGGATCGAGCCATGTCTAAGAGCGAAGAGCTCCGCTACGGGGCGCCAGGCGAGAATGCCGTTCACATCTGCGTCGACATGCAGAGGATGTTCGCAGAAAGCACCGCATGGAAAATGCCTTGGCTGCCGCGCGTGCTGCCAAATGTCGTTGCCATCGCGTCCGCTCATCCTGAGAGAACCATTTTTACGCGCTTCATCCCGGCCGCAAAACCGGGCCACGGCGTCGGGATGTGGCGGCACTATTACGAGCGCTGGGAATCGATGACCATCGACCGGCTCGGGCCGGAAATGATCGGGCTGGTCCCTGAACTCGCGCAATTCGTTCCGCCAGCCCGAATTTTTGACAAGCATGTTTACTCGCCGTGGACCGGGACCGACCTGCACCAGCAGCTGTGCGGGGCGAAAGTTGACACCATCATCATCACCGGGGGCGAGACCGATGTCTGCGTTCTCGCGACCATGCTGGGCGCGATCGACTGGGGCTTCCGCACCATCCTCGTGACAGATGCGCTTTGCAGCTCCGCCGACGAAACCCATGACGCGATGATGGATGTCTATATGAACCGCTTTGCCCAGCAGGTGGAATGCGTCACGACCGGGACCGTTCTGGACAGCTGGCCTGGTGGCGCTCGGGCAGGGTCGTTATCATGAGCGCCTCCCATCTCGTGCAGATTCTTCTGCCTAAGGAGACCGGAAGCGGCGAGCCGATTTCGCAGGAGTGGTTTGAAAAACTTCTAAAAGAACTGATGCGCAAGTTCGGTGGCGTGACGAGTTTCCTCCGGGCTCCTGGTGAGGGACTGTGGCGAGACGGCAGCGCGATCGAGCGCGACAATATCGCGGTGGTCGAGGTGATGACGGAGCGTCTTGATACTGAATTCTGGCGCGCTTTGCGGAAAAGGCTTGAAGCCGAGCTGCGCCAAGAGGAAATCATCATTCGCGCTCAGCAAATCGTTCAACTTTGACGACTTGTGTTGCGGCTTCTTCTCCGATGAAGAGGTGCTAGGGATTCATTGATCTTGCTCAGGACGTTCTGTGCGCGTCCATCAACGCCGCGCTCGTGACCGCCAGCGGTCGAGAAAAGCGACACTTCCCGTGGTCGCTGAAGGCCACAGTGGAGTTAGCGCCGCGAGGCGAACGAACTGGAATGTGAAGAGCAGGTATCGCTCACCTTGCTCATTGCGCGCAATTTAGAAGCCAAACCCCTCTAAGCCGCTTCCCGGAGGGAGCTATGAAGTCGTGCGCCCGAGCTTGTGGTATCGAGGAGTAGCGCCTCTAACTCGCTAGGTCTCGCCTCGGTTATTTCCTCGGTGTTGGTTCGGGCCGTCGTGCGCTCCTCGGTGGCTGCGGGCCTGCCATAAGTATAGTACCTTTATGCCGCGTCGGGGCACGTCGTCCTACGGCTGTTCTTCATCACTCCGGGGCGACGGATAGGTCCGAGCCTCCGCAGCAGCGGCCAAAAAGTAACCCATAGATTAGGAACGCCGGCCCGCCGATCCCATTGCCCAGGCGATGGCGATAGTGCCGTCGGTAGCGCAAGACAGGAATATGAGATGGCTCAACAGAACCAGAATCAGGGCGGACAAGGCAAACAAAGCGGGCAGGGCAGCGGCGGGCAAGGTCAGAGCGGAAAAGGCCAGGGGGAGCGTTCCTCGACTGCCCACGAACACAGCGGAAGGCGTAGGGGACACAGCACAGCGTAAGCGTCAAGTAGAGCTTCCAACACATTGCGTCAGATGAATATGCGCCCTCGATCGAGGCTTAGAGTCAAAAATCCGCGAAAGGCTATCAGAGGGGTCACCGCTTGCGCGTGCGGGCTCAGCCTCCGCTCGCAAAATAGAGGATGAACACGACGGCGAAAGGCCCGTCCCAGCGATTACCATATTGCGCACTGTTGGCCACGCTCCGCTTGTCGCGCTTCCGTTGCGGTTTCGACGATGCGTCCGTCTTCCATCTTGCCATCATGTTATTCCTGATGACAATCCGCTTCGACGAGGCATTTTTCAGTCGAGAAGAACCGCCCGCGTGCCTGAAAGATGGTTCCCAGCGGCGAGCCCGGGCGGCAAACGAAGCGCAGTCAAAATCGGCGCCGGCGTTCCTGTTCCCTCGGTCGTCGCTTTCCGGTAGGCTATTTCGGCGGCTGGAGCCCGGGAGAGTTGACCACGCCTCGATGTTCGCGGCGCACTCCGCCTGCCGGATCTCCTTGAGGAGGTCGTACCGTTCAGCGCTATCGGGCATGCCTTCCGCCTTGGCTCGCTCGCCATTGGCGAACTCCGAGAGGCGGTCCTGAAGCGATGTAGTCTGCTTGAAACGACGCCAGGAAGGCGTGAGCGCGAGCGGGCGTTCTCATCACCGATAGAAGCCACGACCCGTGCGGTGATTATGCATAATCGCACATCGGGCCGTTATGTTCTGTGCAATAGCGCGCACACGCAAGTCACAAGGCATTGATGCGCCTAAGGCTGTCTTTAGGCTTTTGCTCATTCGTCTCCTTCTTCCACTGCGCCCACCGCGCGCCCTTTCCCTTTTCGGACGGGTACATCGCTCGCCGCCGAATGCCGCGCGGAATATCTCGGCGGGCTTCTCCTCGGCGAACATGAAGACCTGGAAGCAGCGGCCCTCGCGGAATGCCACATGTCCGTGACGGGAGAGCGACAAGCTGCGCTGGTCGCACGCCCGCAGCGCGCGGAAATTCTCGCCGATGCACTTCTCCTCCTCGAGCGCGCGACCCAGTGCGGATGCGTGCCGTCTGCGCTCCGCGGGATGCGGCGGTAGACGCTCAACGGTAGCGCCGCTCGGAGACTCCCCTAATGGGCTTGTCGGTGCCGGGATACTTGATGCATTGCTCGTCGCGCTGGCGATCGCGTTCGGCGCACAGGCCGTCGATCTTCGCCTGCATCCGCTCCAGCAGCTCTTCAGCGGACTTCGTCGGGATGCCGGCCTTTAGGAGGGCCCTTATCTCCTTGCGCTGCCGCTGGAGCTGGTAGCGCATGCGCTCGATCTCGGCGCGGAGGAAGGAAAGGTCGGGCATGCAAGTCTCGTCGGCGGTGGATGGCCGGCGAATAAGAACGTAAAGGGAACGCGGAGTCAAGGACGCATGCGGGCTGCTACGCGAAATCGCCGCGCTGCAGGTGCAAAGCTTATCCGCAGCGCGGCGCGGAGCCGCAGGCACGTCCGCGCTTACTTCCCGCCGAAATACACGATGTAGATGATCACGAATGCGGCTATCACGAGCGCGGTCCCGGCCACCAGCACGTTGCGCACCGTGGGGCCGCGCTCGGCTCCCCGGGCTTCCCTCGCGGTCTCGACGATGCGCCCGTCTTCCATCTTTGCCATCGCTCTTCTCCTAGGTTTTCACCTTCCATCTTCCGGGAAGACGTTCCGAGCTCGTTCCCTCGCTCGTCAACACGGACCGGAGCGCACGGCCCCGCATGCCCCTAGCGAAGGTATCCGCGGGACCGTGCCGGCCGCGGTGGAAGTAGCCGCAGCCTGTCGTATAAGCCGGTTCATGCCGGCGCGTTCCTAAACCGCGCTCCGAAGGGAGACGTCGGCAGCTCGCCGGCTATGCGCAGCGGACTTGGAACGGCGGGCTGACTTGCGGGTTGGGTTCCGCATGCCAACCAAAAGGAGATCTCTTATGGCCGATAACAACCCGCCGCCCGCTCCCGACAGCGCGCGTTCTTCCGGCAACCTGGTTTCCTCTGACCAGTACAACGGGAAGGCCGTGTACGGCGCCGAGGACAAGAAGGTGGGCGCGATCGAATGCGTCATGGTCGATAAGTCCACCGGCGAGCCGGCCTATGCCGTGTTGAGCATCGGCGGGATCCTCGGCATGGGCTCCGACCATTACCCGGTTCCCTGGAGGCTGCTCAGGCACGACTCCAAGCTCGACGGCTACCGCAGCGACATTAGCGGCAACCGGCTTAAGGGCTATCCGAAGAGCGTTTTCGGCAGCAGCGGCTCAGAGCTGTTCGATTGGACCGCGAAGCGCGCGGAGCTCGACTCCTATTACGACAACGTCGATACCGTAACGA
Organism: Nitrobacter sp. Nb-311A; assembly: GCF_000152905.1. Lineage (GTDB taxonomy): Bacteria > Pseudomonadota > Alphaproteobacteria > Rhizobiales > Xanthobacteraceae > Nitrobacter. Next base: position 33,597 of record NZ_AAMY01000012.1, on the reverse strand, counting down.
CGAAAGAAGGCGCGGAGAATCCTATGACGCGAAGCAGCGGCTGACGGATCGAGGCACGAGCCCCGGTGCGCGTGCAGCATCGGGCGCCTTGTGTCCCGGAAAATTTGAGCAGGTGATGAAATAGGCGCGCAATGCAAAGGCCCCGACGGGGCCTTTGTCAAGAAAGCGGCCCCGGAGCCCCGCCAGAGAGCATTGTCCGAGACCGCTTCTGCCGCTCTTCAGGTTCGAAAAAGGCGGCACATCCTCAACGCCAAGCGCCGCCCCGCCGTTCCTCGATTTAAGCTTTCCAGAACAAGGTGTAGCTGCCGTGCGCGAGCACGAAGGCGACGAACGCCTCGACGATCAACTGCACGATGCTCGAGACCACGTTGGGCTCGACCGGCGCGCCGGTCATGGCGCTCGTGGCGAGCGCCATGATATTTCGCTCGGCTGGCCCGAGGTTCGCTAACAGCTCCCTGCCATCCTTTTTAAATGACGTCGGCTGATTTTAAGTCTGTCCTTCAGCATTTACGACGGTGTCGGCAATCTTTGTTAAGGTGTCGTCGGTTTTCTTCTCTTCCGCAAGCGTCTGATCAAGCAACTTGGCAGCGTCTTTCATCCCCAGTTTGATAGCCCAGCTTTTCAACGTGCCATAACGGGAAATTTCATAGTGCTCGACTGCCTGTGCTGCCGCCAAAAGACCCGCATCTAGAGCCGGCTCGCCCTCATATTCCTCCATGATCTCTTTGCCTTCGTCTAAGATGCCCTCGATCGCATCGCATTTTTTGCCGCGCGCGGGTTTACCGAGAAGCTCAAACACCTGCTCGAGGCGCTCGATCTGTCCTTCGGTTTCATCGTGGTGCTTTTCAAAAGCAGCTCGTAGCTTGTCAGATGCTGCAGCTTTGGCCATTTTCGGCAAAGACTTATAGATTTGCTTTTCAGCGTAATAAACGTCTTTCAATGTATCGAGAAACAGCCCGTTCAAGTCTTTCGTAGGCATCGTGGTCTTCCTTAGAATATGAGGGGAGCAGGCAGGCGACTGGATTGCGGCCATGCTTGAGATGGTCAGGACCCTTGCCGACTTAGATATTTGCGCGTCAAGTCGGGCAAGCTAGCTTCCAGATCGGACGCCATTGAAAGTTCTTCTTTCAAGATCCGCTCGCAGACAGATTTCGTCTGCGCGTCGCCAACGGACTCGGCCGCCGCAATGAGAACCCGATAGGCCGCAATCTCCATATGTTCGAATGTGTAACTCGCCATCGCGCCTTTGACGATCTCATCGTCGACAAACATGCCGCTCATGCCTTGCCCGAAAGCGATGATCTTGCCGGCCATGTCCTTCAAAGTAGACGTGTCGCCGCCGCGGCGCTTGACGCATTCCTCCAGCGCTTCAGCCTGTCTCTGCGTCTCCCCTAGGTGCCGTTCGATACGCGCCTTAACTTCCGGATAATCGCCGGTTCGTCTGGCTAATGCCTCCAACATAGTCACGGCTTGTTCTTCCATAGCGTGTGCGTTGCGAAGCCACGCCATCAGGTCTTCCTCGGCTTTAGCGCTCATTTTCTGGTCCTCTTCGCAAGCCCTAGAGGGTACAGTAATAGGAATAGGAGAAGGAGAGGGGAACAATTGTCACCCAGCGACCTCCAATTCGCGACTAGCTCTAACGTTCCTATTGAGATGGATCACATGCAACCAACTGCTCTCTCATCTGTTGGAACGGTTGACGCGTTCGTAAGAAGGAAAACGGTCAATGTCGCTGAGAGCTGGAACTGGATTGATATCGACCGCACTGCTCGCCGTCTTGGCTTTCCCCGCTGTCGCAGATCCGCTTCCGCCCGATACAACCTATCGGCCTCTGCCGACGCTTCCGTTCTCCGCCGTCAAGCAAAACGATGAGGCCCAGAAGCCGGCCGTGAAGGAGCGCCAGCGTGCTTTGCTGGAGCAGCGGTACGATCTCGCTGATCGGCCCCTCTCTGGGGTCATGATGTCGGGCGGCCGCAAGCCGGTTCAGGGAGGCGTACGGGTTAAGCTGCCTAGTGGCGAAACGTGGGATAGCCTTGCTGCGAAAGAGCCGCACGAGATCAGGGATCGCGACTTATTGCCGAAAGGATTCGTGCCGTTGCCGCACGTCAAGCAGGCGACCGGCGGTCAGGTCTTTCCCGAAAACGAGATTCGCAAGATCGCTAACGACGAACAACGGGACCTTCGACGCTTCGATGTGGATTTCGACCTGCCCGACCATCTCACTCCAGAGTTTCCACCACCGATCTATCTTACGACGCACCCGGAATTGGGCGATGTCTCACGCGGCGATCTTTTGACTATCAAGAATTTCTACGAATACCTGAACGGCATCATCACCCCAGTCCAGATGGAAGGTCTTAGGCTCCTCCTTACGCCGTTTCCGCAAGAAGAATTTAATCAAACCGAAGATCGCAAGGTGGCGCAACCAAGCCTCGGCGTTGCGTGCCTGGATTGCCACTCGAACTTCCATACCAATGCTGCTTTTCATTTAACGCCAGACGTACGTCCTCAGGCGGAACGGTTCCGTCTTGATACCACGAGTTTGCGCGGCCTGTTCAACCAACAGATCCACGGCTCAAAGCGGTCGCTCCGTTCTGTCGAGGACTTTACCGAGTTCGAGCAGCGCACCGCTTATTTCAACGGCGATCACGTAAGCGCTACCCGCAAAGGTGTGCATCTGCCGGACCGCCCAAATCAAGTTGCGATGATGGCGCAGATGCAAAACATCATCGATTTTCCGCCTGCGCCTAAACTCGATCCGTTTGGAAGGCTAGACCCCAAGAAGGCCACCGAACAGGAACTGCGAGGCGAGCAAGTGTTTATGGGGAAGGGACGATGCGCAGAATGCCACATTCCCACAATGTCCTTCACAGACAACAACATGCACGACCTGAAGCTCGAACGCTTCTATAAAGTGGGCCAGACGTCAAACGATATGGTGGCCATTCCGGACGGGCCAATCAAGACTTTCACCCTGCGCGGCATCAAGGACTCTCCGCCCTATCTTCATGATGGCCGTCTACCCACGCTCGCTGACACGGTGGAGTTCTTCAACTTGGTCCTAGGTACCAAACTGAATCAGCAAGACAAGGATGCGCTTGTCGCTTACCTCCTCACCCTTTGAGGATCGCAAATCAGGAGGAAACTATGCGAAAAGTGTTGATCGCCACGGCATTGGTCCTTCTGCCCTGGCACGCCTGCGCCCAGATTGGCAATTCGGCAGGATGGTCCCCAAATACCCAAACCGAAAAAGCAGGTGTGCCCTCACCCAATCAAAGCAATTATCAGGACCAGCTGTTCGCTCAGACTGCTGCAGTGGGAGGCCTTGCTGAGGTTGATCTCGGCAAGCTTGTCGCAAGTAAAGCGGTAGATCCCGGGGTGAAGCGGTTCGCAGAGCGTATGGTGGACGACCATGAGAAGGCGAACGTTAAGCTCAAATCGATTGCGCAAAAGAGCAACATCCCGTTGCCGACTAACGTCGATGCTGAACACGGTAAAACTCGAGCCGATTTAAATAAGCTTAATGGCCATCAATTTGACCGCGCTTATCTCGCGTACCAAACGGTCGAACACCAGAAGACGGCGCAGCTTTTGGCCTGGGAGATTGGGCAGGGTGAAGACGCCGACCTGCAACGGTTTGCATCGGAAACTCTGCCGACCGTTCTTGAACATCTACGAATGGCGCGCGATCTCGCGGCCCAGATTCCTGTAGATGTTTCGCAATCGAACCAAAAGAGGTAGGTTTTCCCGTAGCTAAGATGCGGGTGCGGTTTGAATTTGTGCGGATTCTTTTTCTAAACATTTTTGCAAGGCGTCCGACCTAGTCGGTCCGGCTTCCAGCCGGGAGCTTTAAGGTTCACTGCCCTCCGACGAAATACCGGAGCGATCGATAGGCGAAGTCTAGTTCACGAGAGGCGGAGGCGGAGTTTGCTTTAGGAGCGCAACCGCTTCATACCCTCCCTTAAAGAGCCATTCTGCGTGGCATAACTGTGAGTAACTTCAGCGCCCATCAAGATGATCTGCGACGTGTAGTAGACCCAGATCAGGACGACCACAATCGAGGCGGCTGCCCCGTAGGTTGATTCCAGTCCCTGCTTGCCGATGTAGAAACTAATCCCCGCCTTGCCGATTTCAAAAAACATCGCGGTGAGAAACGCTCCCGGCCAAACATCGCGCCAGCCTACGGATACGTCGGGCAACCACTTGAATATCATCGCGAATAATACCATTACGACCACGAAGGACACTAGCATGGTAACAACGTGCAGCACGCCTTCCGGAAGATACGCAGAGGCGTGCTTGCCTGCCGCCGCCAAGCCTGCGCTGACCAGGAGCGAAACCAGCAGCAAAAATCCTAGGCTCAAAACAGCCGCAAATGACAGCACGTAATTGCGGGCGAAGTGCCAGAGCCCGGATTCCTTTGACTGCTCGACTTCCCAGACCACGTTGAGAGCGTCTTTCAGTTGCACCACCACGCCAATGGCCGCAAAGAGAAGCGCTCCTATACCCAGAATGCTAGCCACGATCCCTGTCGCGGGCCGGTTGGCGCCTGCCAGCATCGCTTCAACTGCTTTCGCGCCGTTGTCACCGAGCATATCCTTGATCGACGACATAACCTGCGCAGTGGCAACATCGTGGTCGAAGAGAAGGCCAGCCACGGCGACGGCGATCACGATTATTGGGCCCAGCGAAAAAACCGAATAATAGGCGAGGGCGGCTCCTTGCCGTGCATCCTTGTGGCTGGACCAATCGCTCGCAGCCTGCTTCATCACTGTCCACCACATGTCCCGTCGCTTCCTCCATCGCCTGTGGTCGCCAATGCCTCGGGCGATGACAAGTTCCTCGACTAGACTCGGGGTCTGGGAGAAGGCGACAGAAAAGAAGACAGCGCGCGATGGGGCTTTCAAAGACAGGCTCGCTACTGGTGCATCCCCGGCGGGACGACCATAAGCATAGCCACTGGATCGCGCTCGAGGAGGAGAAGTGCATTGCAAGGACTTCCATGCGCGAGACGCCGGCGGCTTGAGATTCATGCGTCAGTGATTCTGTCCTTGAGCGTCGAGTGAACGTGACTGTCCTGAATGCGACCCAGCTCCTGAAAATGTAAGCAACGTGACAGACCCTGTCGGCGTTGCTGAGTCACTCTACTGCGCGCTGTAATTCAGTTGTCGAGAACATCTCGAATTTTAGCTGCAAGATCGTTGAAGCTGAACGGCTTGGTAATCAACTGAACGCCCTTATCTAATCGACCGTGGTGGATAATTGCGTTACGGGCGTATCCCGTTGTGAAGAGCACTTTAAGCTTGGGCCGTAAAGCCCTCGCATGCGCGGCAACTTGAGCCTCGGTCATTCCACCGGGAAGTACGACGTCGGTAAAGAGGATGTCGACGCGGGCGTGCTGATCAAGCACGCGGAGGGCGCTTAGGCCATCATGCGCCTCAAGAACACGATAACCTAGCTCACGCAGGATCTCGACCGAATAGCTCCTGACGTCCTCATCGTCTTCAAGCACCAAAAATGTTTCCTCAAGCGCTGCTTCAGGAGAAGGTTCATCGGAAAGCTCGTTTCCGGTTCTGCAACATCCGTGGCTAACCTGGGCCGGTAAAGTTTGACCGTCGTGCCCTGTCCAACTTCCGAACAAATTTTCACGTGCCCGCCGGAACGCAATCTCCACGCCTTCCGCCTCCAGCGCACGCTCACGCCGCGTCATCGGCTATGCGATCGGCAGGTCGATCGAAGCGCGGGCTCGCGCTCGCGGCGCTGAAGGTGGCGATCGAGCGACGGCGCCCGCGACCAGGATGCATTCATCATTCGGATCGCGGATCGCAATACGCGTCTGGTATCTATCAAGCATTGCTGGCGGCCCATGACTTGGTCGGCTCGATGAGCCGGCGCGGAAACGCGTACGACAACGCAAGGCGGAGAGCTTCATGAAGACACTCAAAGTCGAAGCGGTCTATCCGATCGCGTTCGAGACCTGCGACGACATCGCCAAGCAGCTTCAGGTTCATCGACGACGTTTACAATCAACGCCGCCTGCATTCCGCGCTCGGCTACATCAGCCCCGCGCAGTTCGAGGAGCAATATATCCGGACCATGGTCACATCAGCAGTCTGATTCTGTCCGGCACCAGGGGCCCACTCCAATACGAGGTCAAATTTGCGAGCCGAATGACAGCTTATATCGGTCAATGTCCACGCCCTTGCAACTAACCGGCCTGCCAGCAATGAAGCGAGCTAGTCGTTCGCAGCCTTCGCACCGCAGTGATACCTTTAAGCTATCGTCACCACGACAAAGCTGATCGGACTCGGGCGCGTCCACGCCTGATAAACGAATGCGCTGCCCGTGAATTTCGAGTGTGTCGCCATCAATAACTAGGCCAGCATCGGTGCATGCTGTTCTTCAGCCAGCGACGCGTGGCCCTCCATGGAGAAAGGACGACAATCTCCGCGCGTTCGAGTTTGCCGACCGGTGTGCTGAATTGATGTCGCCTTAGCCGAATCTGATGTCGTCGACAAATTTTGAAACAAAGCTACCACCGCAGACCCTACGCCTGCCAGTTTGATCGCGACATCATGCGCAGTGGCGTGCCTGTAATTCACGAAGTGCTGCAGGTACTCAAAACAGCAATGAAAGCCCGCAAGAAGAATTAAGATGACCAAGAGTCGACGGGGATAGGCAAAAGAGAAGGCAAACCCGAGCACAGCGAGTGCGAGTAATCGTTCAGCATTTGGATGCCAAAACGTCGGACGCAAGCAAAGCGGCCCAACCGTAAGAATAAACAGGACGAATAAGAGTATCCAATCCGTTGGTTTCAGTGCTTGCATCGTTATTGAGTGCTTAGCGACACACCGATGCTATTGCCATTGCTGCCGTTGCGCCGGGTGTTCGCTTCAACATTCTTGCAATCTTCGCTACGCCTGCCGTCTGCTTCGCAAGCGCCTTGAGAGTGCGGACGTCGTCCTTCGTCCACTCGCGGCTAACAGCTGTCTTCTTCGTGGGCAAATCTTCGATCCTTCAATCATAAAACGCGCAGTTTAGCAGATCGCGCCTTTTGCGCAAGGTAACGGCAATATCCCGTGCGAGCTCAGCTAACAAGGGATGTTGATGAAATGAAGTCGTGGGAACGTCTCGTCGCAATCCCTCAAGCGATCTGACGAAGCTGTGCCTTTGGTCAACCAGGTCGCGGCCGTTATTAATTAGACGTAGCGAACTATCGCACTCGGCGAGTATGAGCAACGATGGTGACGCAGCCTCTTCACTGACGGTTAGGAATCACGGCGGGTTGATTTTAGCGACGCCGATTCGTTCTTCGAGAACGGAATAGAGCCAGAGGGGAACGAGCATGACGAACGCGGGCGAATAGACGAGCGCAATAATTGCTGCAATCAAGAGACACTTGAGTCCTTTGCCGTTACGGACCAGCATGACTTGGGCTTGGAGCGCGAGAATGGAATTTTTCTTGCTCACCGTGAGGACGGAGTTACACGCGTATGCCCGTCGTTGCCTTCAGTCGGTCGATGGTCTGTATTACTGCGGAATCGCGCGCGCGTTGTTTGATTTGGCCGGCTGCGCCGCCGCGACTATTGCGTCGTATTTTGGTAGGGTATTAAGCGTATCTTTAGCGCGGACGTGAACAACTTTGTAGCCATTCGCCTTGAGCTGGGCTAGCAGTTCCGGCACCGCAAGGGCGGTCCACTTATGCAGATCGTGCATTAAGATAATGCCCTTGCCGTTCTTTTTGAGCTTGGCCATCGTCGATCCCACCAACACGTCAGGCTTCTTGATTTTGAAATCTTCCGAGTCGATATCAATCGAGAATGCCGCGACATTGCGCTGGACAAGATATGCTTTGAGATTGCCGGTTTGCCGCAATTGCGGATAGCGGAAAAACGGCGCGATCGGTGTACCGGCCATCGTCGCTACCGCGCTCATACCTTTCTCGATTTCATCCTGAGCTTCTTGCGGCGATTTATGAGCAAGATTTTGGTGCGACCAAGTATGCGAGCCCACTGTGTGGCCCTCCGCCACCACCTGTTTCAGCACTTCAGGGTGCCAGGTGGCGTGCTTGCCAATCGAGAAGAAGGTGGCCCGCAAGCACTCAGCCTTCAAGGCCGCTAGCACCATCGGTGTCGTCACCGGCCAGGGGCCGTCATCGAAAGTCAACACTACCTCGCCGGGCCGTAGGAAGTCGTAGTCGCGATACTGTGACATACCAAAGCCAGGTCCGCCCATTGTATCGATCTGCACCGTGCGCGACACGCCTAATGCATTCGGGTTGTTGCAGGTGGGCTTGGCGACGACCATTCGCTTCTCTGGCTCCGGCGCTGCCTCGACTTCCAGCGCAGCGACTTCCGGTGCAGCGTCGGCGACCGCAGTCTGGCGTTCTACGCCCGGTTTGGGCCAACGCGAATCAATTGAGCCGGTGACTAATTCTGGCTTCGCAGCGGGTGCTGGCTCGAATGCGGCCGAACCGAGAAAATGTTGTGCTGCGATAGCGATGATGCTGCCACTTGCCATGGCCACAGCCCCAGCCGCGACGATCAGAACAGGAAACCGACGCATGGCGATTCCACGGCACAAGGCAGGATTGCTCAATTAAGGATATGTGCGCCACCATCCAGTGAAATAGTTAATCGAGCGTATGCACGAACTGTCAGGTTTACTTACTTTGGTACTGTTGAACGTCCCTCATCTGAGCAACGTTCGGAGCTGGCGAAGACCGCCCGGAGTCGCGCGTTGCTATTGAAGGCACAAGTTCAAATGCGGCGATACGAGGTGCTGAGCGGGCTAAGGGAATATCGATGCGGTCGCGTTTAGCCGTACAGGCGATCCCGGAATGAATGTCTTGATCGACCGCACCGGACCCCAGCGGCGGGTCCGAGTATAGGACCATTCGCCGGCCAGCTCCTTTTTGCTCTACTGCCTTAAACGCGTCTGCGGCACCAACACGTTAGCTTGCGGCCTCATTCGATATCAGATGAGTGAGCCGGGCTATAAAGTTGTTGCCCAAGTTCACCGTAGGCATTCCACCGCCTGACTACGTCTACGCCTTGCAAAGGGTCAACCACTTTGCTTCTGGAAATGCGCCGGAGCCAAGTATCGAAGGCGCGACCCTCCGCTAAAACAAATTGATAAGATGAAGGAAGCGGATAAGCCATCAAGCTACTGTGAAGCGGAAGGCTGAAATCGATTAGCAGACCTGATTGTGAACCGAAGAGGGAATATCAAAACCTTTGGCTTCATATTCGTTGATCTTGTTGCGCAAGGTGCGAACCGAAACAGCAAGCGTCTTTGCTGCCCGCGTCCGATTGCCATCGTAAGCACGCAGCGTTTCAATAATGAGATCGCGTTCAACTTCAGCAACCGTGTATCCGATCAGCAAGGCAATCAGCCCCGTCTCGCTAGCTTTAGCGTTCCGAACAGCTCCTTCCTCGCAAATCCAACCGGTCAACTGCCCATCCCTATGATCGAATCAGACTTGCTTCCTTGATGAGTGGGGATTGTGACCATAGGCGGGCATCTTGTTCGAGGAGCATCTTCCACAGGGGGATTCTTGAATCCCTCGAACGACAGGTAACTCGCGCAGGACGTAGCCCCAGTTTCTTCAGCAACTAGGAGTGGTGGACTCACCACGTCATACGATTGCATTGCCATTCATTATAATATTTTGCGGATGCATTCAAACAGGCGAGCATTAACGATCACGTTTGTTGTTATGGCAGAGGAGGTGGCGCGCCGAAGCTTGATACGACTGACCCGCCCTGCGCCGTCGTAAAAATTTGACTGCTCAAAGAAAACCAAGCCGGAGCGGTGTTCGCGCAAATCGAGCCGCTAGGGATTGCGTTGTTCGCAGGAATTTTCGTTAATGCCCCGGAGCATCACCATCTTCTCTCAGCGCGTCCGTCACGAACGAATGGCACTCGCTTTGCTCTGAACGGAGCGTTCAGTGAAATCACAACGCAAAGTGCCTTGTTATGACCCAAGCATTGTCCCACCACGACGCAACGTGCCTGCGCTTCAAGCGAAAATGGTACAGTAGCCCTTGGAAAATACGCCGAGCGCTAATTTTTATGCGAAGGAAAAGACCGGGATGGGGACGGCTTTTGATCGCGGTGATTATCGCCGACATGCTGCTCGCGGTCGGGGGCTGGTTCGCCGTCGGCTATTTCTTCAAATGATCGGTCATAAGCATTTACTCCCAAGCCGATCTGGATAAGGGCGTAAGCAGCCTGGTTCACGACCAGACCCGCGACTATGATGGCAATCCCGCTCCCGGGACCGAAACCATGCGTGCGGAGAACAGCTGCCGAGACCAGAACAATCAGCAACGCGATAGGCACAAGGACAAAGACTTTAAAGCGCAAGCCTGCAATTGTGCCTATGAGTGCGCTGAGAGACAATAGAATTAAAACGATATCCATGGTTGATGCCGAACGCGCTTGATTCCTAATCTTGACGAAGAACGTTGGGCGATAGGCTGCGCTCGGGACATCAAAATGTTCGGGTAGTCCCCGAACAAGTTGCGATATGCTTAACCCAACAAAATAATCTAAAAATGCATGAAGCCCGAAATGAGAACGCGCCGCGCGACCTCTTGTGGCGTTGCCCTGTTGCTCGGCTTCCGATCGTTCCATCTTGGAACGCCCCTGACCGGCAATCGTGGGCGGATGATCGCGGCCCATGATGTTGTGTTGGCCCGGTCCGGCATGGGCCTGCGCGTGCCGAGCGCCAGCGGCCGCCGCAGCTTCTTCAGCCGAGCGATCTCGTCCTCAAGAGCCTTCAGGCGGGCGCGTCGGATATCCCGCCGAACTTTGCCTGGAACTTGTAAAAGGTTGCTGCCGAGATGCCGTGCTTGCGGCAGACTCAGCCGTCTTCGCACCAGCCTCCTGCTCCTTCAGAATCTCGATGATTTGTTCTTCAGTGAAACCGCGAGGCGCGCATCGTCCGTCTCCTTAATCGACGGACGCTGCCCAAATCTAGAGGAAGTACAGGGTCTCAAGTCGCTGCGGGTTAGCCTAGTCAGTCAGTTTAAGCCACTGGGATCGCGTCTTGCTCGACCTGGTCCGAGCGCACAGCGGAATAGAAGTCGGCGGCTATACTCCTTCATATTCGCCGCAATCATCTGCTTAGCTTCTTCTTCCGTCAGTTTTCTTGTAATCACGCCAAAAAAAACGGCTCGTTGCCGAGCCGTCTCCAGATTGTCTCTTAGCTAAATCGATTCATAGCGGTCCAAGGTCGCCCTTGATAACCCTTTAATGCTCGGTGCAAATCTTGGTCGTCTTTATCGCGGAATCCGCCTCCGTGCGAGTCTTGTAGACAGTTCCATCTCCGACCACGGTCGTTGTAGTCGTCGTGGGCTTAGTATCTACGACTGTGCACTTCTTGGTGTGGGCATCCTGAACGATGTAAAACTCATGATCGGCCACCGCTGCCTGCGTGCTCAAAACAAATGCTGCAAGTGCACCACAAATCAAAAGGTTCTTCATTCAAAGTCTCCTTGTTCGGATCGCTCGCAGGTAACATCGTGCCAAGTCGAAAGTTCCCCGTTAAAGGGGCGCCTCTTTCAATGCCGGGTTAATTACCGAAGAAGCTAGCCTGACTCGGCACTTCGATACCGTCACCAAACGCTAACAGACCAAATGGTCCAGCCTGCTTATTGAGGGCCTGACGTTCTTCTTGATGGCGTTGTTCCTGTGCTTGCTGCTCCGACGCTGCTTCCTGCCGCGCCTTCCGCTCTGCATATCGCCGATGACGATCGCTTGCAGCGGCCCTTCGTCGTTGGTGGATAGCCTCAGCCTTCTTCTTCTCAACTTTGGCCATTTGCTCTGCCTGCTCTGCGTTCTTCAAATCCTGCATGCGAGCTTGGTTGGTCTTCTCGGACGCGACGTGAGGCTGTTCCCCTGAAGACGTCTTCTGCGGCTCAGACGTCTTGGGATTTGCTAGTTGTATGTGGGGAGCAGTAGCAGTTGCGGGCGGATTGTCAGCTATTTCCATAGGTGCTGGCAAAACTACTCTTGCTGTAGGAAGCGATCTCTTCGCTAACCTTGGTTGATCCGTCTTCGTCGGATGAACTGGTTCAAGCGCCGCTCGCCCAAGCAATATGCCACCGCTAAATCCAACTCCTACTAATATTGCTGACGTTGCCACTCCTGCGAAGAAGATGCGTGCAGTTGAAACCATCGTCGCCTCCCATGTGACGCGACAACGCTAAGGGCTCAACATGGTTTCACGAAATCGGCGCGGCACACGCAGTTTAGAACCTAGCAGGCTGTTGAAAAAGCCAGTCGCGGCCGAGCTGTGAGCATGATTTATTGCTCCGAAGCGATTTGGAGATGATGAGTGCGCGGTGGTGACAATCTGACTGGCGAGCTGTTCAGCTACGTTGATCTGGAGGCGCGGGTTCGACGCGACCACCCGCTTCGCGCCATCCGGGTCACGGTGAACGAAGGGCTTGTCGCTTTGGAGCGGGAGTTCGCGGCGCTGTACTCGCCACTCGGGCGGCCGTCGATCCCACCCGAGAAGTTGCTCAGGGCGATGCTCTTGCAGGCGTTCTACTCGATCCGCTCGGAGCGGTTGCTTATGGAGCGGCTGGAATACGACCTTCTGTTCCGCTGGTTCGTGGGCATCGGCGTCGACGATCCAGCCTGGGACCATTCGGTGTTCTCGAAGAATCGCGAGCGGCTGCTTGAGGGCGACATCGCGGCCAAATTCCTGAGTGCGGTGCTGGCCCAGCCCAAGGTGAAGAAGCTGCTGTCGACAGATCACTTCTCGGTCGACGGCACGCTGATCGAGGCCTGGGCTTCGATGAAGAGCGTCAAACCGAAGGACGGCTCTGGCGAGCCGCCGGCCGGCGGCGTCGGGCGCAATGCCGAAGCCGACTTCCACGGCCAGAAGCGGACTAACGACACGCATGCCTCGACCACCGATCCGGACGCAAGGCTCTACAAGAAGGGCAAGGGCAAGGAGGCGAAGCTATGCTTCATGGGTCATGGGCTGATGGAGAACCGCCACGGCCTGTTGGTCGACGCCTGCCTGACGCTGGCCGACGGACATGCCGAGCGGGTGGCGGCGTTGCACATGATCGAACCTCGCGCCGACCGGCCCCTGGCCATCACACTTGGCGCTGATAAGGCCTATGACACGGAGGACTTCGTCAATGAGTTGCGCGCGATGAAGGTGACGCCGCACGTGGCGCAGAACACGAGAGGCCGAAGATCGACGGACGCACGACGCGGCACAGCGGCTATGCCGTCAGCCAGCGTATCCGCAAGCGCATTGAGGAAGCCTTCGGCTGGATCAAGACGGTCGCCCGCCAGGACAAGACCCGCTTCCGCGGCCGCGACCGCGTCGAATGGGCCTTCACCTTCGCAGCCGCCGCTTACAATCTGGTGCGACTGCCGAAGCTCATGGCGGTGCCAGCATGACCCCCCGTCCCACGGCCACGCCAAACTGCTCGACAGCTCAATCCAAATCTCATCACAACGGCGATTAAGCCATCCCGAAAGCCAGACGGGACACTTCTTCAACAGCCTGCTAGCGGAACTAGAACGGTGTTTCCAATTTACCGGTCCGTGCAATAATGATTGGAGGAAGCGCGGGCCCCGTTGGTGCGGTGGTGGGAGGGACTGTTGGAGCGGTCACCGGCGGCATAGCCGGTGTGCTGGGCACCGATCAGCGTCCGCGTTCCAACATCATGTCGTCGAGCAGCACCATCGATCATTTCGTTATAGTGAACCGGTTCATGTCGGAGTGATCCTGCCGAATACTAGCCGTCATACTGACTTCGCGCCTTTCGATGTTTCCTGGCATATGAATACCCTCGATCGAATGATTGAGGGGAGAGGTACAACGAAATGCACTTGCTTGGCTTGCAGGCCCGAGACGAAGGCCACGTCGCGGGAAAGCCGGTCGAGCTTAAAAACGACGATGCTGCTTGCCTTTCGAGCCGCCGCCAATGCGGCAGCCAGCTGTGGCCTGCGGTCCAAAGCGTGGGCTCCTTTAGCAGGGGAAGTGGCGGTGTCTGCTTGCGCTGTTTCTGCCTAATGTATGCCTGGATACGGTATCCGGTCCGCACAGGCCTGCAAGAAGAATGGCACTTGCGACGCCTATGCGGAGAAGCTGCGAGGAACCAGCGCAGCCGGTAGAGCTAGTGCCAGGTGCAGGTGCAGGTGCAGGTGCAGGGAGCAGCGCCGCTGCAAATAGTGCCATCTGAGTTTACGGGCGGCGTCCTGCATTCATCCATGATGAGGACACAGTCTAGCCAGCCGGTACACGAGCATGCATTGGACGTCGACTCGCACGTATAGTTGAGCCTTCCACCGCCTGCTCCGCCGCCGCGCCGGTTGGCCAAGGCGGCTAATCTTTCGACGGCAGCGTTAAACAGCATTGAGCGAGGAAGGGCGATCCCGAGGCCAGCGACCGCGGCCTCCATTCAGCGTGCCCTCGAAGATGCCGGTGCGCAGTTCATCCCTGAAAACGGCGGCGGCGCCGGCGTGCGGCTTCGCAAATCAAAGATGTTCGGGAATGGGCAGAAAAACTCCGAAGAGAGGCCGAGGAATGTCGGCTAATCAGCAAGCTCGCCACCAATCCGGCGAAGCGGGATACGTTCGCTCGTTTTGCGGAAGGCCATGATCGTTAAGCCGACGACCTAGAGGCACTTATCGCTTCGGGTGCTCTGCAAGACGTGCAATGGCAGGAGCCGGAAAATAATCGCAGCTGAGGGTTCAAAAAGCGACTGCTCAAACGTCTCACTATAGAAATGCTCTTTTGCGCTACGCATTTGATCTGTCGGAACGGGGCGTTGACTGAGCACCGACTCCCGAACCCGAAAGGCCCGCTGTAATCCATCCGGCGGGCCTTTTTGTGAGCTGCCGGGCGGGCCGACCTAATGACCGGGTCAGGTTGACCCATACGCCGGATTTCAATGTAAGCTGGTCGCCATGGACGAGCGGGAAATGACAGTGCGGCATCTGGCGCAAGCTGAGGAGCATGTGCTGCTTGGCGAGAAAAATATAGCTCGCCAGAAGGAGATCATGGCCGAGCTGGAGCGCGACGGCCACGCGGACGCGGCCCATAACGCACGCGTTCTCCTGGCAACCTTCGAGCAGGCCCAAGTTTCTCATGTGACAGACCGCGACCAGCTCCGCGCAGAGCTGGCGGCTCTCGGCTTCAGGGATAAAGGCAGGCCGATGCAAGACACCCGGGAATGGGCTGAAAAGTTGCGGAGAGAAGCGGGCGATCCCTCTACGAGTTAATTATTCCGCTCCATGCAACTGATTTCTGTTAGAATGGTTGTAAACTCTCACCCGGAAATGCTGACGCGGTGAGAGCATCCTCGACCGCGTCCCGGTCTTGTCAGAGGGCCCCAATGTCTTCAGGTGCCGAACTGCTCGAACGCTACTTTCTGATGATAATGGCTGTCGGTAGCTTAATCGTTCTTGTCGTCTCGCTCTATGGCATGTTTCTTTTGGATTGATCGCCGGTGGCTTGCGCGGACCAAAGTCCCGCCGGATCTTTGAAGGCGAAGTGGGAGCCGCCGGGAACAAAACAATCTTTGGAACGAACGGCCCTGCCAGCCCTTAGCCCTCGTTTATCGGTGCCAGGTCAGCCTAAATCTGAGTTCAGCGGTCCTCAGAAGCTATCTCTTCTCTTCATTGCGGTCGGGTTTGTTTCTTTGGTCGCGCTGCTGGCTTATCTGCCGGACTTGGCAACGCCGTTCAGATAAACCCCCGGGCGGGAGAGTGTTGCGCGCGTTGACCCAGCGCAAAAGAGTTCGTGAAATTTTGGCTCGACGTGAGCCGTTCACGCGGACGAGCAAGAAGGCCAGCGCCGAGAAGAGGTCGCCAATCCGGCAGTTGGCGAACAACCTGCTCAGGGCGGCACATGAGCAAGGCGTCTCGAAGGAAAATTAGGCTGAGTTGGAAAGTGACGTTTAGGCCTATATCCGCGCCCACATTGATCATCCTGAACGATGCTGAAGAGACCCGCCTCCGCCGTGAGAGCGAATAGGCTCTGGCGTTGACGCTCGTCGCCGCTTTCAGATGACGATCGGATAGAAGAACAATAACACCAGCAGCGTGATCAGTACGGCGAAGCCGACAACGATCGCATAGATGAAGAGGTTGGGCATATCTGCCAACGCTGACGCTGTGGGATCGTTGCTACGCAGCCTCAGCCGTAACGTCACATCCATTTCGCGGTTCGGCAGCAAGCCACCGTCAGCATCCCCTGCAGATGCTGTCGATCTTCTTGTCAGCTTTGGAATGACCCGGTGTGTTTTCCTTGCGAATCACATCGTCCCCCCGCATCGCAGGTCCTGGAGTAACGGTGCCGTCTATGCGGCCTCCCGCTGCGCCACCAGCCCGGTTGCCTGTCGTGCCGGCCCTTCCAGCTGGAGCACTGCCCGTGCCGGGGCCCGCTCCTGAGCCCGCTGCTCCCGAAGCGCCACTCGCCGCGCCGCCTCCGGCCGAGCCACCACCCCCTCCCCCTCCTCCTCCTCCGCCACCGCCCTGCGCAAGGGCAGATACAGGCGATAACAGGGTCGCAACGAGAAGCAGCTTGCAGGCGGACGAACATGGCATGTAGAAGCTCCTTTACGGCTGCAACGCCATGGAAAACCGCGCGTTCCTAGCTCTGAACCGAAATACAAGAACCTCAGATCACCTGACACGGCCTCCGGTTCGGACTAGCATGGACGCAACGACCTCGATGACGGAGTGAATGCCATGGGGAAGGCGGAAAATTTTCTCAATGAAAAGGAAGCAGCGGGGTCAGTTGAGATCGAAGCAGTTCAGAAAGAATTAGCTCGTGGTCATTGGGGACGGATCGCTACCGAAACGATCGATGGTCTCACGTCCTACTGGTTTGATGATGGATCGCGGCTAATAGCTGGGAGTTTTGATGGCGACGAATTTATCATTCGAGCCGCTCCAGCCTTCTCTGAAGATGAACTTCACAACATGCCGCCCGATGAAGCGAAAGAACATCGCGCTATGATCGATTCTCTGAAGGGTACAGCTTAGACATCCGTCGGCCTTGGCTCCATCGGCGAGCCTCGCAGCCAAGCTGCGATGAGCGAGACAATCCACCGCACCGCCGATAGGTGGCATCCAGCAAGAAACCGCTCGCCCGGGAGATTTCTTCGGCGCTAGAATTGCCATCGGGTTAAGAGGTGGAGGTGCAGATGGCTGAACGTCGTAGTTCGAAGCAGCTCACCCTTCAGAATCGTCTTAAAGCCTGGGCTGATAAAACGCGCGAGCAGGCCGACAAGCTTGAGCCTGGCCCTGCTCGTGATGCTCTGTTGAAAAAGATCGAGCAGGCGGAAAAGGCGGCCCGGTATGACGCATGGTCCAGGTCGCCTGGATTGCAGCCGCCGGTGGATCCACGCGGTCCCTCTGAGTAAACGGTGAACCGCTAACTGAAGGAAACGTCCTCGCCTGCATCCGCGGGATTAGCGATCGCCCGCCAGCCTTGACCGGCGGGCAGACGGATCAACTTACCCGAAGGTTCTCCGCGCTTTCCTTGCCGCGGTTCACAACGACCTCGTAGCTCACTTTGTCGCCCTCGTTGAGCGAGCCAAGGCCCGCCTTCTCCACGGCCGAGATGTGCACGAAGACAACTTTGCCGCCGTTGTCGGGTGCTATGAAGCCATAACTCTTCTGCCCGTTGAACCACTTCACAGTACCAATTGTCACTTGTCGAACTCCTGTTGGCATGAATAACGAAGCGAACCTCCCGCTAAGCTGCGCGGGCGAGATCAGGCGGTAATTTGCCGCCGTTAGCTGCCAGCTGTGCCATCATTTGCTTATGCAGCCAAATGTTCATCGTCGCGGAGTCATTCATGTCGCCGGGAAAGCCCAGATCCTTCGCCAGCTCCTTGCGAGATTCTAGGCTGGAGTCGACGTCGAGAGCCTTCATGAGATCAACGATCGAAGTTCGCCAGGCCAGCTGTTCGTTTTTCTTCGCTACAGCCTTGTCGAGAATGGCTGCAACGTCAACAGAGCTGCCGGCGGCCGTTCCATTTGAGGTAGAGGTGGCCGGGGTCGCAGAAAACCCGCCGCCTGTCTCGGGTTTTGATTCCGGTGTCGCAGCTTCGGCGTGGCTGCCGAAGATGGCACCCATGATCTTTCCAAATATGCTCATTGTGACGCTCCGTTCGGCCGCGAGGAACAATTCAACCTCGAGATAACGCGCCCGATCAGGTTCGTTCCATCCCATTCCGCCGCCCTGAGATTGGCTTCACTCAGTGTAGGGCTTTCCATCCTTATGCAGGAATTGCCAAGCTCCCGACGAATCCAGCACTGCCTCAAGATCGTCGTTTGGATAGGTAGCGGAATCCCCAGGTGAGCGGTCACCGATCTCTAGATACACGACGTCGGATCCCGTACGATTGATCAGATGATGCGCAAGACCCTTAGCCGGAAAGCCAGCGCACATGCCTGACTGGAGCTCGAACTCCCCCTGATCCGTCACTAGCGTGGGTTGGCCTTCCAGAATGAAAATGAATTCGTCCTGCTTATCGTGCCGGTGCATCAGCGAAGACATACCTCCCGGCAAAAGACGTGTCAGGTTGACGCCGAAATTCCGAATTCCGAACAGATCACCAAGCGGCCTCTTCTGCCGCCTCGCCATCTGCGACCGGTACGGCTCGGGATAATTTGAAGATCGCGCGCGCAGCGGGGCATCATGCGCGGCAATGCAAATGGTGCCGTCGGGCGCCTTGCTCATTATATTCTCCAACCGTTGAAGCGACGGCGATTTGAGGTAGCCTCAGCCCGAGGTCGCTCGTAAGCGCCTGATCTCTGGCGCCCTGACCTTCTTTCTAAGGCGCAATCTATTTTCGATTGCTTCAAGAACGGCCGGCGAGGTCGACGGCGCCGAGAGCTCATATAGCGCAACACGAGAGAGGCATTTCACTAGCCAAAGGCGATCCCCATACGTTCATTACCTTTGCGCAATTGGTGGGACTAAGCCCGAACTTGTCGAAGGCGAGCTGGGTAATGCGAGACGTCTTGTGTTCTCCTTTGTGTTGTAGGATGAACAATCCCTCGGCGATCACCATTTCGGCCTTAGACTTTGCTCGACCCGCGGCTTCTGAGTGGGGCTCAGGTTCGAAATGCTTCCTCAACTTGTTTTCCAGGATTATGCCGAGATACTGCCAAGCGATGTTTCGAGGACAAGGTCGAGCCCGCGCATAACTTCGAGAATTGTCATCAGCGGCGGCAGATGATCAAACGCCTCGAGCCATTCTGAGCCCTTTTCCGTCCACGCGCATTGCCGAGTCATCACATGGTGCACGGCCTCGATCACTGGCGTGACGAGCGCATTTTCGTTATCCGCCGACTCGATGATCATCACAATGAGAAGATTGACGTGGCCCTCGTCATGGTACCGCAGGACGCGCTCTGACCTGGCACGTGCTGTCGCTTCGATAATCGGCCGATCAAAAGAGCATAGATCCGTTGCAGCGTTTCCGCGCATATCCCTCTGGTGTGTCGGTTGGAACGGAGAAATCCATTGCTTCGCCGCGGACAACGAACCGGTGCTCACCACGCTGCCAGCCTTTCGCCATTGCGTTGTATCAGGTGTAAGGCGCGATCGATGAATTGCAACGCGATGCGCCTAGTGCGCCGTCTCTTCTACGATGACCGTTACGTGATTTGTATCCCGAGGATCACTATCGTTGCACGCGCACGTCGGGGCGTAGCCGCACCCCCACCCTATTTCATAGTCGTAGGACGATCGGGAAGCGGAACTAACGCCAAGTCGAGCAATTCCATTCCATAACGAATTAACTTCGAATTTTCATCATGTGATCGAGTTGAATTTGACGATAACTGCAACTGATTGTACCGACAGCTCGCTGCGGCCTTCCGGCGAAGAGACCAGGATATGTCGATTAAGTCGCCCAATTACGTTGACAAGCATGTCGGGAGCCGCGTGCGCATGCGCCGCATTATGCTCGGCATGAGCCAGGAGCAACTTGGGGAAGCTTTGGGGCTGACATTTCAGCAGGTTCAGAAGTACGAAAAAGGCACTAATCGCGTCGGTGCCAGTCGCATCAAGCAGATTTCCGAGATCCTTGGAGTTCCGGTTTCTTTTCTATTCGAGGGTAGCCCCACGCGTATCTCCGCGACCGAGGATCCCGGCCAGGTGCCATCACCTGACTCCGTTTCCAGTTTTGTCGCAACAACTCAGGGACTAGCCCTGATCCGCGCATTCACTCGGATCACTGATCCAAAGCTCCGCCGCAGCGTCGTCAACCTGGTCGAGCAGATTGCATGTCGCGAAGACTAAAGACGGCGTTCGTTACCACGGGCACTGTAGGAACGTGCAATGGGGAGGAACTAGCCCTGCTGTGACGGATGCCCATTCATCGTTGTGTTAAAGGGATCTTCAGCGATAGGGCGGGTGGTGCATGCTCTGGAAGATCAGGCTCGTGCAGCAAATTCAGACAGCGCCCTCGCGGCTACCGGCCCTCGACCTGCTGCGGCTCGCCGCTGTCGCAGGCATTATTCTGTATCACTACGTTTTCTGGGCCCCTATTCGCACGGCTCGTACTTGGTGGCGCTTCCGGAGTTAGCCCCGATTGCGCAATACGGTTTCCTCGGCGTACCCGTTTTTTTCGCGATTAGCGGCTTTGTTATCGCCTTCTCTGCGGAGGGGCGGACGCCGAGCGCTGGGCACAATGGTATTCCAAACCGTCCATAAACTTGAACGGCTTGGCGTACATTCCGACAGTTCATTCGACCCAAAGGTGGCCGTTGCCGTTTGTCTGATTTCTTTCGCGCTTGTCCTTCTTGCGACCAAGGTCAAGCGCATGCCGCTGCCGGCAAAGGCCGTGCTCGCCGCCGGCGGCATCACGTATCCCCTTTACCTGTTACACATGCAGCTCGGCTACGTTGTCTTCACGGCGCTCGCACCACAGCAACAAATCCGGCCTTCACCATGGGTATTATCGCCGGTGCTTTCGCACTAGCCGCTGTTGTGTGGCGTTTCTTCGACCGCCCGTTACATCGCCTAACAAAAGAAAAGCTTGCGACGCTAGCAAGCCGATCCGGACTCCAAGTCAGAGCAAGGCCGAGGTCAATGCGTATTTTTTCTGATCACTGATTATCTGCCACTCGCGATGAGGATCTGGGTCGTTCGGCACCTGGTCATTCGTCGGCCCTCACCGGCCTCTAGCCGGCACAGGCCATCAAGCTCGTCGCGATCCACTCAGTCTTAAGCAAAGGATTGCCGCACCCGGCGTTGAGCCTATGGTTCAATACCTTCCGAGCGATTCGATTGTGGTGAGGGCTCAAAGATCGGATGGGCGAGAAAGAAAGCTTGATTAGAGCCCGCTAAGCCGTCTCGGTTTTGAGGGTTGCGAGAGGCTCGCCTGCCCAAGACGCGCTTGGCTGGTGGAAGGCCTAGCGAGAGACTTAGAGACTGACGGCGAAATCGCGGAATCCGAAACCACTTTCTTATACGCCTGCCGACAACTCGTCGGTGCCCTACAAGCGGGCGTCACGGCACAGATCGCATGGGACAGGGCAACCGCGGCGGCGGCTGCGTGGTTAGCGTTACTGAAAGCCAAGTAGCTCATTGCCGCGTAATTATGGCCAGCAGCACGATAATCGCGCCTCCGATAGTCCCGCCCTTTCAGATGCTACTCATGGTGCTCGCCCTCCCGAGAAGCATGGCGGCCTTCCCGCCATCCCTTCAAGGCCTAGAAATGACCAGAATACGCCGCCGAATTAAACAAAACCACGCCGTTTGAAGACTGTCTCACGGCATTTAGGGTCAGGTTTGTTTGAATGTCTCGGATCCACGCTAGCCCCCTCAGAGAATGCTACCGCCTCATGATTAATTCTGGTCGGCCCTTTGGCGCGGCGCTCAGCGGTGGCGTAGCGTCAGGTTCGGATTGAGCGGTGGTGAAATGAGATCCTCATTTTCCAGAACGAAGCCGCCGAGCGGTATATGTTCGCCCGACGGCCTCGCCAGCGCTGATCCGGACGAAGGGCAATGTCCGGTTTCGGGAAGCTATCGCTCTCCACAACCGGCGCAACGAAACTCAGGGATTAAGCTTGATGTCGCGGAACCGGGTTAAACCTGGAACCACGTTTCCGCGCGGTTCAAATTAATCGCTTGGTCGCTATGAGGCAAAGCAGGATTGAACTGAACTCATCGCCACTAAGCCCGTATTGATCACGCTGCCGACAATGTATGGATATCGAATTAGCAGCGGCAGCCGCGGTCGTTGTCCGACCGCTGATTTTCTTTTGAGATTTCTTCGCTGCCATGCTGATCCCGCTGGCCAGAATAATCTGACCGACGCGCTCCCTGTCGAAGTTGGTCTTCGATCATGACGCATTAGTCGCACGACGAATTGTCAGAAGGGCTTAACGGCGATGGTGAACCAATTATCACCGCCGCGAATGGTTGACGAATTGCATCGGCTCCGGTGAGGCGGTAGCGGCGCGACATTAATCGCCTGCGCGGTCAATCTTCCGGGTTCGACCTTCGACGGCTCAAAATGCTTCTTAGGGACGTATCATAGGAGAAATGGAGAGCGCGCATGTCGCTCCGAGCGGCGGCAGATGATCGAAGGACGTGGATCAGGCCGATCGTTTTCTGCAAGTCACGATGACAAATCAGCATATGGTTTGCGGCCCGCCGCTCCCATGTCTCGGTGCCATGCAGTTTTAGGACGCGCCGCAAACAAACGTCCAGCGGTGAGGTGTCAATGGCACCAAGGATCGACCAATCGTTGAACTAGAAGTAGCTTTCCAGACTACCTCGCCGCCTATGTCGAGCGTCGCACAATGAAACGCACCGCCAAACGCGGCATAGTGTAAGAATCGCAAGGTACCGGCTCAAACCCCCACTGTTCCAGCGCGTTGATCATCGATGTGTGATGTCGCTCAACGACAACACGCTTCTCGTCGAGAGTAAGTACATTCATACTAAGCCACTTACCGCACATGGAGGTGATCTGGAGAAGCCGATCTTCGATTGGGTTCGGCTCCGGCGCAACCAAGATGTCCCAATCTTTTAGAATAGGAGGCAGCGCGGAAGTACTCCTTCAGCAGTGTCCGATAAGAATGAGTTTCGAAATAGCGGGTCGGCCATGCCATCGGCGTCTCGACAATTTCATCGCCGATGACCAGCATAGAATCGCGGGGGCAGGCATTAACAAAACCTCTCGAGTGCCAGTCCGGCGTGCGGAAGCGGCGTTTCCAGTTGACTGCATCCGGCCTACGCACCTTGATTCCAAACGACTCCAGAAGCTTAACAAATCCATCTAGCTCGCGCTGAGCGGGTTCTATCATGATTTTGGGGAATCGCATTCTGGCGACAAACGCATGAACTTTCCTGGCTTCTCATCGTGTTCACGATTGGAAGTTTGACGGCCCTTGGTGTCCAGCATCATTAGCCTTCCAAGAAATTTGTTAACCTCAAGCTGGTGAAGCTATGTTGACCCATCGTGCCGACGATGGATTAGCCCAAAGCCTGCGCACGGAGCTGAAGTTGAGGGCGGTGGCTCCGATTCCCGTCCGATTGCGTAACCTCTGTGTCGACCGGCAGACGGGTGTCCCTTCGACCTTGTTGCTCCCAATCAGCGCTTTTTTCTCTCATCGGTAGCCATGAAATGCTCCTTTTTGATCGGGTATGAAGAGAATACCGAGGCGTTAGTTCCGCCTTGTCTGCGCACTATGTGGTAGCAATCCAATCAATGACCCCCGACCCGATCAGGCCCGCTGTTGATTTTGGTTGGGCAGGCCATTCTGGGTGCGAACAGCCAGAACAGGCTTGTCTCTAGCTCGACTGGATTTCTTGTGCCGGATCCGCAATCCAGGAACGCATCCCGATTGTGGTCCGCCGCCCCTTGCCGGAGCGCCCAGCGCGCCGATGGGGGCGAGCTATGCAATCTTAGGCCTCATCGGTTCGCCTCTCGCGGCGTTCTTCGTATTGGAGTGTATCGTGGGCGAAGTTGCACGCGTTTCGCTCGGCAACGCGCTGGCGGGGAAGCAGGCCTTGGGCCGCGTTTTGCAATCTTGTGATCGCCGTCGGTCTTTACATCGTATCGCGCGACGTCATCGCGCTTATCGCCTCAGGAGAACGGAAAAAATGGCTGATCGAGCATTACCGAGGCTTTCAGGACGGCCCCTCGTCAAGGGGTTTTTCGAGAAGCGCACTTCGAGCGTTCAGTACGTTGTCGCCGACCCCGAAACCAAGAGCTGCGCGATCATCGATCCGGTGCTTGATTTCGACCCGAAGTCCGGCGCAACGGCGACCCACTCTGCCGACGCGCTGCTGAGCTATGTCGATGATCAGGGCTTTAGGCTTCAATGGATCCTCGACACCCATCCTCATGCGGACCACTTCTCAGCAGCTGGCTATTTGAAGGACAGGACAGACGTGCCGACCGCGATCGGTGAAAAGGTCGTTGAGGTCCAGAAGCTCTGGCAGAGCATCTATAACGTTTCGGACTGTTGCCCGGCAGACGGATCGCAATGGGACCGGCTATTTGCTGATGGGGAGCGGTTCAAGATCGGCAACATGGACGTGGAGGTGCTGTTCACCCCTGGTCACACCCTAGCCTCCATCGCCTACCTGCTTGGCGACGCTGCCTTCATCCACGATACTATTTTCATGCTCGATGGCGGAACGGCGCGCGCCGATTTCCCGGGCGGCAGTGCTCCCGCGCTCTGGCGAAGCATACAGCGCATCATGGCCTTGCCCGACGAGACGCGCCTGTTCACCGGTCATGATTACTGCCCCGGTGGCAGGAAACCTGCTTGGGAAAGCACCGTGGCCCAGCAGAGGGCTGAGAACAGCCATCTCATAGAAGCAAAGACCGAAGAGGAGTTCGTTGCGCTCCGCGAAGCACGCGATCGCGAGCTGCCTATGCCCAAATTGATCCTGCATTCGATGCAAGTGAACATCCGGGGTGGCCGACTTCCCGAACCAGAAAACAATGGCAAACGCTTTCTCAAAATCCCGCTAGACGCTCTAGAAGGGGAGCCTTGGGACTGAACCAGGAGGACAGATGGAGCAAAAGGGTACGAAAGATCTCGTGGCGGAAGTCACCCGGAGGTGGAAACCCCCTCGGGCGAGGACGCTCTGAAGCTCGTTGACTAGTTGAGCGTGATTTTGGGAACGCGCACGCGTGCGAAGAATTGCGGAAGAGGAGAGCTGAAGGACGCAGTGCACGTCACACGCGGTCTCCTGGAGTTCCAGGCCGACCAGACGAGCCGATACACAAGCCCGAGTTGGGCGGTAACAAGAACCTGCACACGCCGCAGGGTTAAACAAACCAAGTCGCTCGAAAAGCGCCTCAAGAGACGCGGCAAAAGGCAGAAGCCGTGCCGCCGCCGAACGAAGCGATCTTCTGAAAAGAGCCACAAAGGCCGAGGCGGCGAAAGAGATCGACGCTTGAGCCAACTCGCCCGGACCGCGACCGCGCACTGCGCGGGCCAACCGCAGCTAGCCTCGACCCTCCCTTTTCAGTGCGGAGGGTCGGCCACCCTTTCGGATTTACGCGCCATTAAGCCTGAGCCGATGCTTCGAGGAACGAAGGCATTTAGTCTCAACTTGTGCCTAAAATGAGGTGGCACATGATCCAGAGTTTTCGTGAGCAGGCTGAGCCGGCCGAGCGATTGGCCAGATCCATCAACAACCAGCGACGTGTGATGCGCTGTTGATGTACGCTCGTGAGTGTCGAGAGAAGGAGACGCATGGGGCGTGGGCGTTCCCGCCGCGTGGTGAAAAGTCCGACGCCTGATCAGGTAGCCGGCAGATGAGCGTACCGTGGCGTCGTTCTAGTGTGCTTGAATGGGCGATGTTTCCTGGCTTCGGCGGCGGATCAAAGATCAGCGCCAAACGCTCATACAGCATCGCCGCCATAGCCTCACGCTTCGGGACCGCCTTGCGGTTTGCCTTCGCAATCTTTGCGAGCTCGATCAAATCGATATTGTAGAACGCTTCGATCCAGGCCAGTCCGTGGTCAGACCAAGACGCATGCGCCAGGACGAGATCACTCACGCCCTGAATTCCGGCCGCCGTCAGCGCGCGTTCGTTACCGGATGATTCCACGATGGTGCGCAGCGTAATGATGAGATGCCCCTCGCCGTGCTCGACGAGCATTCGGCGTAGTGTCTGACCAGCCTTTGTCCGCGAGGGACCAGTGAACTCATGACATTAGGCGATCGTCATTCCGAGATCGGCGAAGATGCTTTCTATTGTGCTCGATGCTGCTACAGGAATTGCAATGAAAGGCGCCCAAGTGCACCCGGGGATCGACGATCGAAAGTCTCGGACTACTTCGAACGCCATTTTCGGTACGCCTCAACATCCTAGCCGCCCCGGCTGCTGTAGAAGATCAGTCCCGATTCAATCCGCTTCCGACCACAAGCGTAAAAAGGCCGCCAAATCCCAGGGCAACCCAGTCGCTCATCGGTATGTCGCTGGTCCACGCCCGGAATTGTCCAGGCACACACTCCGACTAAGAGAGGCAAATTGAAAATGACAGAAAGCGCCTTGACGTATGGGTGCTCCGACGATCAGCGGAAGCACCCGGCATCGCTCGCCAGACTGCGATCCGGTAGGCGTTACCGCTTAGGCTAGATCAGGTTTTTTTGGAGCGTCCAGGTCAGGTTTTTTCGGCACGTCTAATGCGGGTGTTTTTGGGACGTCTAAGTTGGGTTTTTTTGGGACGTCTAGCTGAGGAAAGGGGTTCGAGTCCGGATGGGCCCGTCGGTCGATGCTGGCGGCGGTCGCGCATTGGTGAAACATAAGCAGCTTATCGCCGGCGGCACCTACCTCAGCTTGAGGACGCGCTTCTTGAACCGCAATTTCCATCGAGGGAAACGGAGCCGGCGGCTTAGAGTTCCGGCGATTAGCTGTGAACTTCCGCGATCCATGTAACGCTATTGCGAGAGTATCCATCAGACTTGCAGACGTGACGCGCTGTTGAATTACTTACAAGAGTGTTAGGAGAAGGCCGGCCAAGCACGCACCGAAGTGCCCGACGCCTAGAATACAGGACTTAATGCTGGGTACCGGTACCGGTGGTGGCCTGGAGACGAACATCGCGCGCGGCGATCAATGCGGCTTCAGCCATCGCTCTGATAGTCGCCTCCGGGAAATTGAGCTCAAGCAGATTGAGGAAGGTCGTGTCTCGACCGATAGTCATGCTGGCTTTAATGATTTGCGCCGCGGCGTTGATCTCCGCAGCGGTAAACCGCGCGGCCGGAGCAAAGTGATTCTGCTGCGTTTGTTCCGGCTCAACGATCGATTTTCCGACGGTCACCGCAGCGTCAGCAGCAACTAACCCAAAGCGCGCAGGAACGGCTGAAAGCTTGAGCAATGATCTGAAAATATCCGACATGACGATCACCATTGTTTTCCAAATGCTAATGAGAAACCGCGTTGTACAGGCTGGGTTCCTAACTGCCCGGTCTCAGATTTGCGCCCCTGTTTCTTTGTGTAATGGGCGCAGCTTCTCGCTCATCGCCCTCGCGCCGCCAGCCGGCTGCAGGCTGGCGGCTTCTTGGAGGTGCGAGCTCTCAGCTCTTGCCCTGGTCTTGCGTACCTTCCGGGTGCTCGCCCTCCTTCTTCGGGATCTTCACGCCCGGCTGCTGGTTGGGCTGAACGCCTGCCTTCATGTCGGACTTCAGCGGGGCCTTTGAGCTGTGGTCTACCTTGTCATTCGGGTTCGACATTGAACTCTCCCTTTCTTAACTGCTCCGCTAATGCGCGGGCAGACGCAAAGTTCATTCAAAGCTTAAGCCTTCAGTCCCCGAGCTGTGACGGGATTGTCCGGGACGGGCAGCGAATTCGTTTCCCTAGCCCCGCTCTAAGGTGATGTGGATATGGTGCTGCCGCAACCGATCACAAACGAGGTCGCCTGGATTCAGTTCAAGAGCCGGTCACCACAGGCAGAACTCGATACTATGTCCGGCGGTTTCATCACGACGTCAGTTCGATCGCTGTTTCTTTATCTATCAAAGCGCGCCGAAAGTCCTCAGGATGCCTGACTCCGTCGATTTGCATCTTTGGACGGCTGAGCGGGTAGCGAACGCCGCGATAGAGACGGGGCGGTTTCGGTGGCTGGCCGAGGGGATGCATTAACCGCGACAAATTGGAAGCCGGCTCTTCGACCGCGCTCACGCAGTGGCAGCCACGTTCCACGATGCGCTGTCATAACCGTTGAAGTGGGCTTCGAGCTCTGTCATCGCGAGACGCTCATATTCATAGGCTTGCGCCAGGAGCGTCCATCTTTGCGCAGGACGGAACGCGGCGGTCTGACGATAGAGCGAAGCAATGGTGCGATATCGACGCACGTTTTCCAGGTCAACATTCCCACTCATACAACGAACCCCGCTTCTTTTGACGCGGGCGACTATGCAGCGAGCGATTTTCGAAATCGTTAGCGGATTTGACAGGCAGAGCGAATGGTTTCGGAACTGTTATCGGATGACAACTGATTGTTCCGTGCCAGTCGCGCCCCAAGCTCCAGCTTTGAGGCAGGCCCTAATCCTTCGTCTTCAGTCGCGTTTCATTTTCGGCAATAAAGGCGCGGATCTCATCGGACCTCATCTCCCTTTCGTTAGCGTGATTGTATCATGCTAAGCTCTCACTTTCACCTCGTCGCCGGTGGCCGTCCGCGCCGTCTTGCCGGCAAGCTGCTTCTTAGCGGCTTGCAGAAACCCCTTCGACCAATTTTGATACAGGCTCTCAGTGAAGCCTTGGCGGCGGTACGGCGCGGCGATCGACTCCTCACCGCGTCGCTTTCCCTCAGCCGAGTACTGTTATGCGGTCGTACGACGGATGTCCCTAATGACCTACTTCGCGAGCGCGGGTCTTCGCCGTTCCATTAAATCATTCCGATCGTTCGCCCTGACTGCGCGATGCCGAATCCTTCGCGCTGCCAAGCGATACCCTGAATCAGAGCATCAACTTGGTCATCATGCCGGCCCGGAAAGGCAAGGAGTTCATGTTCAAAGTCCTCGAGCCACGGTGCTGTAGTTGGAAAAAACACGGATCCGCCTTCGAACAGATCGCTCTGTGAAATCACTCGAGCCCGTTTGTCTCTGTCGGGCCGGAACGTGACCACATTGATGCGCGATTCCTGTAATGATTGAATGAGGCCATGACTGATGGGAGACTCCTCAATAATTAATGTTGAGCGATGATAGATTTGCTTTTGTTCTATAATTTTGCGCTTGAGTTGATCGAAGGGAAATTTGCCCCGAACAACATCGAGGACATAAAACGTTTCCTCTCGGCAGAGCAGCACGACGCCTACCGAAAAGTCTCCGGCCTCAGTTTCGCTCAGCGCGATATCCCAGCTAATGAGAATACGATCGCGCGGTTCATGACTCAATTGGCCGTATCTCTTGAACCATCTTTTTTTGATGATCCGGCCACCTGGTGGAATAGGAGACTGCTGGTACTGCGCAGAGAATGCATAGGATCCCATGTTTTTCTTGAGATCGCGCAGTACCTCGGCCGGTTCGTGGTTGGGATGAAGCAGTTCACCCTTTTGGCGCCTGTAAATACCACCCGCGCCAAGCTCATAGGAGGCATCCGATTGCGCGATCGCTGGAAGATTTAAGACCTCAAATCCGCCCTGGTCCAAAAGATAACCAACCAGATCTTCCTCGTGAACGCGTTGCATGACAACGACAATGCGGGCGGCCATCTTGTCGTCGGGTCGCGTCACCAGCGTCGAGCGATACCATTCTATACTCCGAGTACGGGCTGCTTCCGAATGGGCATCGTTGGGTTTGAGTGGATCATCGATGATGACAAGGTTACCGCCGCGCCCTGTCAATGTTCCTTCGATCGAGGTGGCGTAGCGCCGCCCGCGTAGCGTGGTATGGATCTCACTATCGGTATCGCGTGAAACCCTCATTGCCGGAAACGTGGCCTGATAGATCGGATCACTCACGACTTTGCGGAAATCGTTGGCGTGGGTTTTCGCGAGCGAATCGGAATAGGAAACGGCGACGACCCGTTCCGAGGGATGATGACCAAGAAACCAAGCAGGCAGCGCAACGGACGCGCAGATTGATTTGAGATTGCGCGGGGGCAGGGTGACGATAAGCCGTTTGACCTCGCCAGAGGCGATCTGAGCCAGCTTGTGAGCCATCGCCTCAATGTGCCAATTGGGTCGAAATGGCGTCCCCGGTCGAAGGACGCCAAAGCTAAACTCAATAAATGCACAGAAATCGCAGGCGAGCGCCGCGCGCAGCACAAGCTGGGGAGGGATTTCTGCCGTATCAAGGGCATTTGATATGTGGCTCATACTAGCGCACTTCATCCGCGTCGTTATCGAGCAAATCGACCGGCGCAATCACGCGCTCATCTTTAAGCCGTTCGTCCGACGATCGTTGACGGGCTAAATAGGCGCCGAGGATCTCCTGGTGGTTGGGTGCCAGCGTCTCTTTGAGAGCCTCTGCCTTTCCGGTAAGGTCAATGCCCAGCTGTTCAGAATACGTGAAAACGTCACGCCGCGCATGGCGATCACCCTTGGCAAACTGGTTTGCCAGTTGCTCAAAGCCCAGCTCAACCTTCGCCAGGTACACGCGTCGGCCGTTGCGCGTCAGCGGAACCTTCTGCTTCAATGCATCTTCGAATAGCCTCTTCACGTCTGCGAACATGGAATCTTTTCGCGGACGCCCTTTAGGATTGGGCGAGGGACCTCCTTTTTTCCAACGTGTTGCTTTCGGCGGGCGGCCAGGGCCAACGGTGGCGTCATCCGAGGATGGGGCCGGGAGAAGGACCTCAGGCTGGCGATCGTCATCCATTGCCATTGTCCTCGGAGGTCGAGGAACTGGCGCGTTTCAGCTCAACGTCTTCGAAGGTGTCTGCGTCGCCCTCAAGCGTCGCAGCCTTACCGGTGTAAGCCTGCCAACGACGTATGATGACATCACAGAAGCGCGGATCATATTCGATGGCACACGCCGCGCGTCCGGTCTTTTCGGCTGCGATCAGCGTCGTTCCGCTGCCTGCGAAGGGATCGAGCACTACGGCTCCCCGTTTGGTCACGTCGCGAATGGCATCTGCAATCATCGCCGTTGGCTTAACCGTTGGATGCATCGCCAGATCTCCTGAACGACCCGCTCGAAACGTGTTGACGCCGGCGTATTCCCAAACATTCGTCCGATAGCGACCATGCTGGCCGAGCTCAAAGGTATTGACGTGAGAACCCTCGCCATTTTTGAAGACAAAACAGAGTTCATGTTTTGATCGATAGAAACTTCCCATGCCGGCATTGTCTTTGGCCCAAACGATAAGATTCTTCAGCTCCAGGTTATTCTCGCGTCCCGCCACGGTCAGTTCGAACAAATGACGCCAGTCCATAAAGACGAATAGAATTGCCGCGGCCTTGGAATGAGCTTTAGCGTGAGCAAGAAATGTCGCGAGGAAACGTTTGAATTCGCTCTCCGACATTTCGCCGGAGGCCATCGCAAATTCAGCATGCTGTATCTTGCCTAAGCCGCAGACGTGGCCCTTGATAGGAACGTTATAGGGCGGATCTGTCAGAACGAGATCGGCCGGCTTTCCTGCCAATACGCGGACGTAGTCCGCCTCGTTCTGAGCGTCGCCGCAGATCAAACGATGTGCTCCGAGGATCCACAAATCGCCTGGACGCGAGACGGCAGCTCCGAAATGTTCCGGAAGTGAGTCTTCGGGGCCGGGCTCGAGAGGGTTCTTCTCTGCGGCGTCGCTGAGAATACCGTCGATTTCGCCGAGTGAAAATCCTGTCAGTTCTAAATCGTCAAAGCCAAGGTCAAGAAGGCCCTGCAATTCGATCGCCAGAACATCAGGGTCCCAGCCTGCATTCTGCGCGAGCCGATTGTCAGCAATCACATAGGCCCGGCGGTCAGCATCGGACAAATTTTCCACGACGATGATCGGAATCGATTTAAGACCTAGCTGCAGCGCAGCCTGCAAGCGCCCATTCCCGGCGATCGCCACCCCGTCACAAACGATCAACGGATTGATGAATCCGAAGCGCTCGATTGATCCCGCGATCTGTTTGATCTGTTTTTTTGAGTGCGTGCGTGCGTTTCCGGCATACGGCCTCAAACTTTGTGGCGCGACGTGTTGGATCTGTGGGCTATTCATATCGATGCCTGCGATTACCGGGTATTCCGTCAGGCATATCTATAGATATCTAATAAACATGGCAATGTAGCGCGGCATACCAATGCCCGCAATGCTTAACGCGCCCCCCGATTATCCTTTGATGTGGATGTCTATTGCGTCCGGGCTCACGCCGAATTTCGCGGCCAGCCCCGCCTTGGCCTCGGCTATCGTTAAGGGCTTGACGCTAGAAATGGCGTCCGGCGTTGGTATCGTCTGCGTGGCCGGCGGCGCAGGCTTGAATTTGAGCTTCTTTAGCTCAATCCCGAGTTCCTCAAGGGTTGTATACCTGACCGGATTACGCCACTCCCATCGGCCGCTAAGAGCGGGGATGGCGAATTCGCTGATCTCGAAAAACCAGCGCTGTTGACCTCGTCGGTCAAATCCGTGCTTACGGACTGCACTGATCTTACCGACCAAAAAGGCCCCGCCGTGGCTTTCCGCGCCGGGCCTCTCCTTTCGGACACAGACCAGAAATTCTTGCTGATGCACGCGTTGCTCCGCACCTACCCAGGGGCCGGAACCGCCGTGTGCGAGCAGCGTCTCAAGTGTTTTGCTGGTGAAAACGGCAATTGCAGAATGAGGCAAGGAAAGCTCTCCTGTCTATCAAATATCTATAGACAAACTGGAGCGAATGAAAAGGGTAGCGTGCTCAGAAAAAAGCGTAAGCGTCTATTTCTGACACGTCATCTTAGTTGAGGATAGTTGCCGGGCGCCAGTTCCATGGCAAGAGCTGATCGAGCCGGCTCATGGGATGACCGGCCGACATGCGTTCAAGGATGTCCTTGAGATAGGTGAAGGGCTCGACGTCATTTAGCTTTGCCGTAGTCATGAGGGAGCAGACTGTGGCCCAGCGCTGAGCCCCGCCATCTGATCCGGCGAACAGGTGGTTCTTTCGTCCGAGCGTGATGGGGCGAATGGCGCGTTCGACGGTGTTGGTGTCGAGCTCGATGCGGCCGTCATTGAGGAAGCAGCAAAGAGCATCCCAGCGGCTCAGGGCATAGCGAGTGGCATCGGCGAGCCCGCCGCGCGGCGGGATTTGGGCGAGTTGCATTTCGAGCCATGCTTTCATCGCCGTGACCAGAGGCAACGACTTTGATCGACGCATGCTTTGCCGTGCTTCCGCGGTCTGGCCGCGGATGGCGGCCTCGATCACGTAAAGCTCGGCGATGCGTCGCAGCGCTTCGGTCGCGACAGGCGAGGCGGTCGCCTGCTGCACCTCGTAGAACTTCCGCCTGGCGTGAGCCCAACAAGCTGCGAGCTGGATGGTGCCGCCGTCGCGAAGCCGATCGAACCCGGGATAACCGTCGACCTGAACGATGCCGCTGAAGTTGGCCAGATGAGCAGCGGGACGCTCAGCCTTGCGATCGGGGCTGTATAGATAGACCGCGGCTGGCGGATCCGGTCCGTTCCAAGGCCGGTCATCGCGGGCGTACACCCACAACCGGCCAGTTT